>CAYPHY010000039.1:0-48640 GCA_964410625.1 uncultured Ardenticatenaceae bacterium
CGGGGCGCGGCCGTACTATGAGCAGGCGCTGGCTATCCGCGAGCGCGTCCTCGGCGGCGACCACCCCGACACGGCACAGAGCCTGAACAACCTCGGCATGCTGCTGCAAGACCTGGGCGACCTGGCCGGGGCGCGGCCGTACTTGGAGCAGGCGCTGGCTATCCTTGAATCAAAGCTTGGTTCCAACCACCAACAAACGAACACCGTGCGCATGAATCTGATATTGCTGCTCATTCAGCTTAAGGATGTGGAGAGTGCATTGGCCCATATCACGCCAGAAATGAGGCAGGAACTTTTAAATGTAGTTACGTCAAATATCAGCGATAAATCGGAAGATGCGACGGACAAAGAGGTTCCCAAAATAGAAGGTTAAAGAATTTTTGTGTCAAAGCGAGCAAAAATCCAAAAACTAGACAAAACAGGACATTGCTAGACATTGTTGCGTTGTAGCGCGGGTTGTTTACCCGCGTGGTTTTCGCGGATAAACAATCCGCGCTACGACCCTATAGCAATCACCGCTGGCTTGATCTATACTGTTTGGTAGTAGTAACCGGTCAGCAACGAATAGACCCGTTTTTGCGGGAAGCTGTAGCAGTCAAGCAGATGGCGCAGAATAAACGTCATTCTGAGCGGAGCGAAGAATCCCTGTAGGTAAGGTGGTAGGGATGCTTCACTCCGTTCAGCATGACGTAGAGACAAGGCGTCGTTTTGGATAATACAGGATTCGCGGACATTTGCGCCGCAAAACTTGCACCAATTCGTTGCAAAAATTCTGGAGGAAATGAGCAATGGCAGAGAGCGTCTATAAAGTGATCACCCTGGTTGGATCGAGTGATGAGTCTTGGGAGAAGGCGGCCGCGGCCGCCATCGAACGCGCCTCCCACACGCTGCGTGACCTGCGCGTGGCACGGATCGTTGAGCAAGATATACACGTAGACGACGGTAGGATGGCCTACCGGGTGAAGATGGAACTATCGTTTAAGTATGAGGGGGAGGAGTGAGGAGTGGTGAGTAGCAAGTGGCAGGTGGCAGGTAGCAAGTGGCAAGTAACGAATCGACTAATATACCAATACACTGATACACCACTATCCGCCCACTGTCTACTGCTTACTGTCCACTATTCTTTCTCCGCCCGACCACCAGCGTAAAATCATCCGCCTGGGGGGTGTCGCCGACGAAGGCTTCGACGGCGGTGACGATTCCCTGCAATAGCTCGTCGGCGCTTTCGCCCTCGTGGGCGGCGATGACCGCTTCCAGCCGTTCCTCGTCAAAGAGGTCATCCGCAGCGTTGCGCGCTTCGGTGATGCCGTCGGTGAAGAGGATCACGCTGTCCCCTGGCGCGATCAGCGTCGTTGCTTCCTCGATAATCGCTTCCGGAAAGACGCCCAGCAACAACCCCTTGCTGGCTAACGGCTCCACCGTTCCGTTTTGGCGGCGGATATAGGGCCAGTTGTGCCCGGCGTTGGCGAAGGAGAGACGGCCGCTATCCGTCTCCAACGTGGCATAAAAGGCGCTGAGGAAGAGGGGAGTGCGAATGTCTTGCAAGATGGAGCGATTGGTGCGCCGCAATGTCTCCGCCGGGGAGCAGCCATTACGCGCTTCAGTGCGGATGACGGTGCGGCTGAAGGCCATAAACAGCGCAGCAGGCACGCCCTTGCCGGTCACGTCGGCGATCACCAGATGGAGCTGGTCGGGGTTTTCTGGCAAGGCGATAAAGTCATATAAATCCCCACCAACTTGCCGGGCGGCGCGATAGTAGGCGGCAAACTCCCAACCGGGGATTTGCGGGCAACTGGCAGGCAAGAGGCTGCGCTGGATGCGACGGCCGATCGCCATCTCCTCTTCCATGCGCTGGTGTTTGACTTCCTCATCCATCAGCCGCCGCAGCCGCGAGGACATGATGCGCATCACCTCCAGGCCAAACTCCGGGCTTTCCCGCACCATCTCGGCAAAGCGTTCGCGATCAATGGGGATGATTTTGCAGTCGCTGACAGCGGTGACAGTCGCGCTGCGCGGCCTAGCATCCACCAGCGCCATCTCGCCAAAGACGCTGCCGGTGCGCAGGTGGTCAATCGGCCGCCCCTCAATGGTGATCGCCAGCTCCCCCTCCAGCAAAATAAACATCTTGTCGCCCAACTCCCCTTCGGACACCAAAACCTGTCCGGCAGGATAGAGGACATAGTCGGGGACGTTGGCAAAGAAGGCGCGGATATCGAGATCGGCCATAGTGGTGAAAAGGGGGACTAAGTGGGTTGGTTGGCTGGTTCGGATTGGATGACGTTTCGTTTGACCATCAGCAGTTCATTGACGCCATCGGCCGTTTGTCCATAATTGATTTCGTCGGTGAACTGGCGCATCATATGCACGCCCATGCCGCCAATGCCGCGCATCTCCAGCGGGCGTGTGATGTCGGGGGTGGGAACGCTGGTGGGGTCAAACGCCGGAGCCTGGTCGCGCAAGCGTACTTGAATATCGTGGTCGCTTTGTTCAACGATCACTTCCACGCTTCCCGGCCTATTTTGATACCCATGAACGATGATATTGCAGGCGGCTTCGTTGACGGCCAGCACGAGATCGCCAACGAGATCGGGATCGCCCCCAGCGGCAACGGCCGAGGACTCCACCAGTTCACGAATAGCTGCCAGATCGTCGAGGCTGGCGGCGGTGTAGTGGGCAGCAGCAAGTTTCATCGGCCGATTTCACCCAAAGGAGGCGATTGCCTTCTTATAGTCGTCGTGGATTTCGAGGAACATATCAAACCCGGCGACGCTCAGCGCCTTCATCGCATTTTTGGAAGGCTTGAGCAACTTCAGATTTGGTGAATGGTAAGTCCCGGCAAGAATCCCGCGCGGAACCGCCCCCGATTGCGCCTCCGCCCCTGGTTCGCGCAGCAGCGAGTAGCTGTGGTGTAGGGCGCGAAGCCCGGCGCTGCTGATGTATTGGACGTTGGTCAGATCAAGCAGTATATAATGGCTTCCGTTGTTATGGGCGGCCTCTACCTGCGAGCGTAGTGGCTCCTCGGCCGTCAGGTCCCCTTTCAACTGCAATACTGTCACCGGCACTTTGCTTTGTTCTTGCTTTACCGCAATTTCCATTAGTTCCTCTCCTGTGAAAGTGGTTACGCAGATGACGCGGATGAAACGCCGATTACGCGGATTTTCGTCCCTTTGTGGTGTTCGTTCGCGTCATGCATAGTTTCTCAGAAAATAACTCACGCGAAGACGCTAAGAGCGCAAAGACAAAAAACTTGGCGACCTTTGCGCCTTTGCGTGAGATTTCCTTCATTGTAACCCTATGTAGCGCATTTGGAAAGAATATTTTAGAGCAAGCTGGGAATCCTTGTCGAGGGAGGTGGGCTGGGCTATAGTGTTTGTATGAAGATTGATGTTTTTCAAGATACAGTATGCCCCTGGTGTCGCATTGGCAAGCAACATCTGAAGTTGGCATTGGCCCAGTGGGAGGGTGGACCGGTAGAGGTTAATTACCGCACCTTCTTCCTAAACGATCAGGTTCCGCCGGAAGGATATAACTTCCGCGACTACATGCAAAAGCGCTTTAACGGCCGCGTTACCCTGGACGCGCTCTTTGAACGGCCGCGCGAAGCAGGAAAGCGAGTTGGTCTGGAGTTTAATTTCGACCGTGTTCAAAAAACGCCAAACACCACGCTTTCCCACCGGCTGGTCGCCCTGGCCCCTGAGGAGAAAAAGGAAGCGGTGGTTGACGCCATCTACACAGCTTATTTCCAAGACGGCCGTGATATTGGGGATTTGGAGGTGTTGGTGGCGATTGCGGCCGAAGTTGGCCTGGATGCCGAGGCCATACGCCAACAGCTAGGAGGGGATGCTGGCCTCGACCAGGTGTTGGCCGATGTGCAATGGGCGCGTCAGGCAGGGATTAGCGGCGTGCCGTTCTTCGTCATCAACGACCGCTACGCCTTCAGCGGCGCACAACCGCCCGATGCTATCTTGCGCGTCTTGCAGCAAGTGGCGCACGAAACGGCGGCGCACGAGACAGCGGCGCACGAGACAGCGGCGCACGAGACAGCGGCGCATGAAACAGCAGCGGCCGACTAAACGCCGTCGCCCGCTACCGAGGCTACTCTAACGTATGGGGATTATCCTCTTCCCATATATCCGTATCCTCAAGCAAAGCCGTCACCTGCTCGCTGGTTAGTGGCACCTGGATACGCTCATTCGACAGGCTTTTGATCGAAGATGAGGCGATTTGGAACGGCCGTGAGATGAACTGCCCCTGCGCGGTGATGACGGTGCTTATGTAAAAGCTGTCCGCTTCGGCCGTGATCCCACTGAGACGGCCGAACTCTTTGTCTTCTCCTGCGATAACGGTGTCCCCATCAAGGACAGTATCATCCTCGGAAACCCCCAGGTGTACTCTCTCTTGCACCGTTTGCGCATCGGGCAAATCAACCCGAGGGGCATAGGGGGCGACGTGGGGGAGTTCGGCCGAGCCGATGGTGGCAATCCCTTGTGAAACCGGTGAGTGAGAGGAAGCCGTCGCCTCGGCCGGCGAAATATCCTTGGTCACAGTCGTTTCCTCGTAATCATGGAAGCCATCCCATTGATCGGCATCAATGGATAGCTGAATACCATCTGCATCCGCGCCTTGTATGTGCTTCGCGGGAATGACTTTGGCCTGCTTCAACAGCAGGCCACGTTCCACAACTAAGTGGGTCACTTGCCAGTTGTTAGGCTCAATGACGATTTTGTGTAAGTGTCCAAATGATTTGTCGCGGCCGTGGACTTCGGCTCCCAGTAGAAATTCATAACCGTCCATTACTATCTGCCTCCGTTCTTTCGAAAAACAATAAATCCTATAAGTAACATAGAACGCTCCAACTCGTTTAATTTCTGCCCTTTAGCATAGCACGACCCTTGACAGTGGCTATATGACTCATATAGAAAAGAGGGTACAGTTAACGATATATTTTCCCGATAGGAGCGATCCCCGATGGATACCACTTACCAAACTGAACCTGAATTACTCCCCTCTGAAGCGCTGACTTATTCAAAATATTTGAAGGTTTCAGAGTTGCTAGAGCTTCAGCACCTGCTGTCGCAGCCGCCGCACCATGATGAAATGTTGTTCATCGTCATCCACCAGACGTATGAGTTGTGGTTTAAGCTCATCCTGCATGAGTTGGAAAAGGCGATCCAGTTGATGCAAAAACAGAAGGTGTTGCAGGCACGCCACTTTGTGCAGCGCACGGTGGTGATCATGCGCTTGCTGGTGGATCAAATTCACATTTTGGAGACGATGACCGCGGCCGATTTCTTGCAATTCCGCGACCGGCTGAAACCGGCCAGTGGCTTTCAGTCCGCCCAATTCCGCGAGATTGAATTTCTAGCTGGCCTGAAAGACAAGCGCTATCTCCGTTACTTCAAGGATCATCCAGAGCAACTGGTCGCCCTGGAGCGTCGTTACCAGGAGCCGGATGTACGCACGACGTTTTACGGTATGTTGCGCGAGATGGGTTATGACATCCCCGCTGATGTGTCGGTAAAGGAGTTGGAGGGTGATCCGGCGGCCGAGGAGCGACTGCTCAACGCGCTATGCCAAATCTACGCCGATCCAATTGACCAAATGCAGCTCTATCTGCTGGCCGAGTCATTGATCGATCTCGACCAAAATCTAAGCCTTTGGCGAACGCATCACGTCTACGTGGTAGAGCGGATCATCGGCTATAAGCAGGGTACAGGTGGCTCCAGCGGCGTGGCCTATCTCCAGTCAACCACTGGCAAGCGCTGTTTTCCATATTTGTGGAAGATACGAACGCAGTTGGAGAAATCAGGAAATGAAAGTTGACGGAAAAGCTTGAGCTATGATAAAATGGTCTGAATTCTGGTCAACCAATATAGAGGTTTACTATGGAAGCATTTCCTGTCTCCGAAGCGAAGATGAAGCTCAGCGAATTAATTGAAAGAGTCAACACCTCTGGCGCGGCGATTATGATCACGAAGAACGGCCGTCCAGGTGCGATCCTAGTAAGTCCCGATGAATTTGAAAGCTGGCGCGAAACCATAGCCATTCGCTTTGATTATGCCTTAATGGACGAAATCAAAGCGGGGCTTCAGGCGTTGAAAGATGGTGATACGAAGCTTTACACGCTTGAAGAGTTGTTCGATGATGACGAGGCCGAGTCATCTGAATCAACGGAATAAACAATGACTCGGCCGCTATATCAGCTTCGAATTCCTAGCGAAGTCGCTGCTCTGATTCGCAGTATGCATCCAGAGTTGAAGCGGAAAATGAGAGCATCGCTTCAAAAACTAGTTGAAGACCCTTTCTTGGGAAAGATGCTGAAGGATGATCTATCTGGCTATAGAAGTTACCGGGTTGGCACATTCAGAATCATCTATCAACTCTCTGGTGAACATGAGATAGCTATCCTGACGATTGGGCCACGTGTCAGCGTCTACGGCGATACGCTGCGTCTCATCCAAAGGCAACCAAGGACCGGTAATGGACATTCGCGTTATTCAGTCTAGTCGTTCTATTTAGGCTGAGCTACCAACCACAAAGACACCAAGACACGAAGCAAAACCCTTCTTTGTGTCTTGGTGTCTTTATGGTTCGGGTTGAATTGTTGTTTTATGCGGCCACAAGCTCGGCCGTTTCCTCTGCTTCGGCCGTCCAATATGCTGCATCATAAGCGGGGAGTTCGCAGCGCATCGGCCGATCTTGCCTTTCCCCCAAAAGATAAGCGGCCTGCATCAAGGTGTGGATTTGCGACGTACCTTCGTAGATCACCGCGCTTTTTGTGTTGCGTAGGTGGCGTTCGACGTTGTATTCGTCAGAGTAGCCATAAGCCCCATGAATCTGCACCGCATCGTTAGCGGCGCGGTTGGCGGCGTCGGTACAATACCACTTGGCCATGGAGGTCTCGCGGGTGTTGCGAATCCCCTGATTCTTCAACCAACCTGCCTTCCAGACCAGCAACTGGCCGATGTCAATGCTTTGTTGCATATGGGCCAACATTTGCTGGATGAGTTGGTATTCGGCAATGGGACGGCCGAAGGTCTTACGCTCCTTCGCATAGGCAACCGATTCATCACGGCACGCTTTCATAATGCCCACTGCTCCGGCGGCAACTGTATAGCGGGCGTTGTCCAACGCGCTCATAGCGATCTTAAAGCCTTCGCCCTCTTCACCCAGGCGGTGGCTGGCGGGAACGCGCACATCGGACATATTGATCCAGCCGGTGTTACTGGCGCGAACGCCCATCTTGCCTTCGATGGTCCCGGTGGTCAATCCTTTCCAGCCGCGTTCAAGGATGAAGGCGGTGATACCGCGCGTCCCTTTGTCGGGGCTGGTCTTGGCAAAGACGAGGAAGCGGTCGGCCACGTCGGCGAGGGTGATCCACATCTTCTCGCCATTGAGGATGTAGTCGTCGCCGTCACGCCGGGCGCGGCTTTTCATCCCGGCCACATCGGAACCGGCGTCGGGTTCAGTCAGGCCGAAGCAGGCGATGTTTTCGCCGGTTGCCAGTGGGGGCAGGAAGCGTTGTTTTTGTTCGGCCGTTCCCCATTGAAAAATTGGCAGTGCGTGCAGGCCAAGATGAACGGCAATCGTTTCGCGCACCGAAGAATCGCCGTATTCCAGCGCTTCGGAAACAATGGCGAGCGAAATATAATCCATTCCGGCGCCACCATAGCGCACAGGGAGGCAGATGCCGAGCAAGCCCATATCGGCCATGACTGGCAGCAGTTCGTGGGGGAAGGTGTGATTACGGTCGTGGGTTTTGATCACCGGTATAACGTCCTTACGGACAAAGTCATAGACGGTGCGTTCAATCATTCTGTGTTCGTCACTCAAGTGAAAGTCCATGTTTCCTCAATAATAGTTACGCGGATGACGCGGATAAAACGCTGATAACGCGGATTTTTGTTAGTTTCAGTGGAGGACTACAATGGATGGAGAAAACAACTGATAATGAACCGATCATCCGTTTATTTCTCTATCCGTTGTTGGCCTACCTACCAATCTTCAATCTCTAATCTCTCCCAATCATATCACGGGCAATAACAATACGCTGTATGTGCGAAGAGCCTTCGTAGATTTGCAACCCCTTGATGTCGCGGTAAAGACGTTCGACGGGGTATTCGTTGCTGTAGCCACGGCCGCCATGCAACAACACCGCCTCCGACGCCGCACGAACCGCCATCTCTGTCGCGAATAGCTTGGCGGTGGAGGTCTGGCGGGTGGTCGGCAGCCCTTGCTGCTTCATCCAGGCCGCTTTGTAGACCAGCAGGCGGGCCGCTTCGATATCGGCCGACATATCGGCAATCGTCGCCTGGATCATCTGGAAGTCGCCGATGCGCTGCCCGAATTGCCGCCGCGTGCGAACAAAGTCCAACGACGCATCCAGGCAGGCCTGGGCAATACCGACGGCTCCGGCGGCGACACCGAGGCGGCCGTGGTCCAACGCCGACATCGCCACCTTAAATCCCTCGCCAACGCCACCAAGCAATGCCTCTTTTGGCACGCGCATCTCTTGAAAGGTGATATGGGCATGGTCGGAGGAGCGATGGCCTAGCTCCTTGCCAGGCATCGGCTGGCGAACGAAGCCGGGTGTGTCCGTAGGAACGATGAAGGCGCAAATCCCTTTGTGGCGCAGCGAGCGATCCATGCTGGCAAAGACGAGGGCGATGTCGGCAATGCCACCGTTGGTGATCCAGATTTTTTCGCCGTTGATGACGTAGGAATCTTCCTCTTCGCGGACGGTGGACTCCATCGCGGCCGCGTCGGAACCGGCGTTGGGTTCGGTCAGGCAATAGCAGCCAATCCATTCGCCGGTCGCCAACCGTGGCAGATAGTTTTCCTTTTGTGCTTCGCTGCCCCAATCGCGGATGCAGAGGGAGACAAGGCTGGTGTGGACGGCGAGGAAGCCACGAATGGAGGAGTCGGCGCGGCCGAGTTCTTCGGAGATCAGCGTGAAACTCAGATAGTCCATCGCCGAACCGCCATATCGCGCCTCAATTGGCCCACCGAGAAAGCCCAATTCACCCATCCGCTTGACCAGATGGATGGGAAACACACCGGTTTCATCGCTTTCGCGAGCAAGCGGGGTAACCTCCTCCTGGGCAAAGCGGCGGGCCTGGGATTGAATGGCTTGTTGGGCGGCCGTTAGTTCAAAGTTCATATGTCTCAAAGTAACTCACGCAAAGAACACGAAGCAAGCTCAAAAAGCTTTGCGCTCTTTGCGCCTTTGCGTGAGATCAAGTTTCTATATAGGCAAAGCCCTCCATCTCAATCAGCGCATCAGCCAGAAAGAAGGCTGAGACTTCAAAGAGCGCCATGGCCGGATAGTAATCACCAAAGTAGCGTCGGTGGATAGCGCCAAGCTGGCGCAACTGAGCGACATACTCATCACGGCTCTTAACAAAGATGTTGAGCTTCACGATGTCTTGCATCGTTCCTCCCGCTTCGACGACTACGGCTTGCAAATTACGCAACACCTGTTCGTATTGGGCAAGCAAATCACCGGGGGCAACGATACGGCCGTTCTCGTCGCTCGCATCTTGCCCGGCGAGGAAAAGCGTGCGGCCGCCGCTGGCTAATATCCCATGATTAAAACCGCGTGGTGGAGCAAGTGCTGCAGGATTGATGACTTGTTTTGGCATCTTGGTAGTGTATTGGTGTATTGGTATATTGTCTATCGAAGATTAGTTGGTGTGTACTTAACAAACCAATAGACCAATACACTAATAAACGCTTATCTTCCAGTGAACTTCGGTTCCACCTTCTCCTTAAACGCCTCAAAAAAGATGCGATGGTCTTCGCCCATCAGCATCAGCGCTTGGGCTTGTGCTTCCGATTCCAGGGCGGAGACGAGGTCCATGTTCCATTCATTGTTGAGCAAGCGTTTGGTCATGCTCAGGGCGAGGGTGGGGCCGTTCGCCAGCCGTGCGGCCCACGCTTGTGCGGTTGGCAGCAGGTCATCGTGGGGGACGACCTTGTTGACCAGGCCGATGCGTTCGGCTTGTTCGGCCGTGATCTTATCCCCAAAAAACAGGATTTCGGTGGCTCGACCCATGCCGACGATGCGCGGCAGAAGGTAAGCCGCGCCCATATCAGCGCCGGTCAGGCCGACATTAGTGAAGAGGAAGCGGAAGGAGGCTTTTTCAGAGGCGATGCGTAGGTCAGAGGCAAGGGCGATGACCGCTCCTGCCCCGGCCGTTGTGCCGTTAAGCGCGGCGATGATCGGCTTGTCCAGGTTACGCATATTGAAGACGGTGGCTCCAGTCATGCGGGTGAAGTCGAGATGCCCTTTTACGTCTTGTTTGAGCAACTCGCCGATGATCTCATAGACATCGCCACCGGAGCAGAAGGCGCGGCCGCTACCGGTCAACACCACCACCTTCACCGCGTCGTCGTAGCGCAGTTCCTCCATCAAGTCGCGATATTGGGCGTAGATTTCGAAGGTTAGGGCGTTTAGGACATCAGGGCGGTTAAAGGTAATCGTCGCCACCCCTTCGGTAACGTCATACAAAAAATCGTAAGCCATTGTCGCATCGTTTCTCCATCTTAGTGTAGCCTGGTTTGCTAAACCGTGCGCCTGGATGAGCGATTTGCTAGTTTGCCTGAGCATACCAATCGCTCTACATAGGCTTGACTGAATTGTAGTCGCAAGTGCGCACTCTTCATAATCTTCGGACGAGTTCTTTCTTACCTGGAGGATCGAGTGGCATTTGAGCTAACAAGTCGCTCTATAAAATCACCCATTCCCTCAGCTAATAATTTACGATAGTCAAAGAATAGTTGCCGGGCGCGAAAACCGACCCAATCACCCGGTAGAAGTTCCATGGGAAGGTTGGGATCATGCAAAGGGAAGCGTTGAAACTCATAGGTTAACCAAAAGCGGCGGGTGAAACATGCTTCGGCCGTCAGTTGCACACGGCCGTTTTGCATCCATTCACAGCGCAGTTGTTTATAGGTGGGCTGGAAACGTTGGAGAAAGGTCGTATATTGTGCTTGCAAGGCGGGTATGTCCCAACATTGATCGATAATCGCCTGATTGTCGGCCGTTTGTGCCATAAAAGTGGTCACATGCTCTGTAATATTCAGATCATGTTGCACGGCCAATAACTCTACTTCGCGGTTGTGGGGCGAAATCCATGTGCCAGGGGCAAGACGGCCAAAGCCAAACCAAAGTAGTTTTTTGCGTAGTTCATGGCGTTGCTTACGTTGTTTTTCTGGTAGAGAATAAACAACGAGATGCCAATAGCCGTCCCAATTAGAAAATGGTTGTTCAAAAATACGTTCGTCGCCCTGTAGGAGGATGGTACGGCCGCTTTCGCTGATCGTATAGCAAGTTTCACGCCCTTCTTTGTGGGTCTTGAACCAGCCCCGTTGCTTCATTCGCGAAAGGGTTGTGCGGGCAGCGCGTTCGCTGACGTCAAGTAATTGCAACAGATAGAGCAGGTTGCTGGTCCAGATGCGGCCGCCATGCGGCAAGATGTAATCCCCAAAGAGGTTGAAGAGATAGAATTGGGTACTTTTGGTCGGCCGGATGATGTTTCCTGCTGGATTGAAAGCTGGTCTCATGGATTCTGTTTCGCATTTAATCTTCTGGTGGATGCCAGCCAGCTTGTATCCACAGGCTTCTGACGACCAGCACATCAGGATCGTCGTTCAAATGTAAGGCCATGATTGTTGCACGCCCCACACTTGTTCTCCCGTGAATGTTTAACCCGTTGTTGATCCAGGCGAAGTGCTCATGCCACTTTTGCGTCCGGGGATTAAAGAGAGGCGTTAGCAGACCTGTTGTTGGATCAACAGCTTCCGTTTGATCTCCCTTGAACCGGTTGCAAATAGGGTAAGCCAGCCAAAGATTTGGTTCCTCGTTTGTCCCCCTTTTGCTAGAGGAACAATATGTTCGATTTCAAGACGAGCTAAAACGAACCTCTGCGGGCTAAGGCAATAGCCACAGCGATTCTGTGCGGCCTTTCGCACGTTTCGTTTTACCGCTTCAGGTATGTGAACGCGCACCAGTTTTCTAGTTAAGTGGAGGAATTAGCCCTCGCGAAACTGCTACATGAAACGCTTCCGCTTTGCGAATAAGCCCTCGACGGTAAAGTTGCATCAGTTGATCTAGCTTGTGTTGTTCGGACTTTTCCAATCGCCCTTCCTGGTGTTTGCCCAACAGGTGTGATAACAACTCTTGTTGTTCGGCAGTCATTTCCATTTGGGACAATGCAAGAACCTGTTCATCTGTTAGTGATTCAACCGGTAAAGATGCGGCTGTTTGTGCTAACCAGTCAAGGAGTACCTCTTCAAGCGGCCGTTGTGCTTGTTCTGCAACAGCGTGAGCAGTTGATGCAAGATCGTTTGGAAGTTGAAGCGTAACGGTTTCTGCCATAGGCTAAGTATACCATATTTATTTTTTCAATAGTTGACGTATCGGCCGCCCAGATTAGAATATATCACATAAAAACAACGAGCGTCCAATTGTTGCGCTATTTGTGGATTGAAAGTGGGCTGGAAATGGTTGAGCAATGAAAATCTCGATTATCGGCGGTGGGCCGGGCGGTTTGTACTTTGCGCTGCTGGCGAAGCAGGAGTGGCCTGATTATCAGGTGACGGTCTATGAGCGCAATCGCGCGGATGATACCTTTGGCTTTGGGGTCGTCTTCTCGGATGAGACGCTGGGGATTTTCCGCGATTATGATCGGCCGTCCTATGAACAGATCCGCCGTAACTTTGCCTATTGGGATGATGTGGAGATTGTCTACCAGGGCCACAAGTTGCGCTGTGCCGGGAATGGGTTTGCTGGTTGTTCGCGCCAGTCGTTGTTGATGCTCTTGCAGGAGCGCTGCCAGCAGCTTGGCGTGGAGATGCATTTCCAGTTTGAATTTGAGCCGCCGATGTTGGCGGAGGAGCCATTTGCCTGTAGCGATTTGATTGTTGCCGCCGATGGCAGCAATAGCAAAATTCGCGAAGCCTTTCGTGACCACTTTGGCGTGTCGGTGGAATTGCACGACAACATGTTTTGCTGGCTTGGCTCGACGAAAGAACTAGACGCTTTTGAGTATTACTTTCGCGAGACAGAACATGGGGTGATGGTTGCCCACTGTTATCAGTATGAGCCGCACGCCAGCACGTGGGTGATTGAAATGCCGCGCCATACGTGGGAGGCGTGGGGGTTCGATCAGTTGGACGACGCGGCCGCCGAACATCTGCCACTTTTAGAAAAAATATTTGCTGATGAGTTAGACGGCCACCGCTTGCTCGCCAATCGCTCCTTGTGGCGGCGTTTCCCGACGGTGCGGAACGAGACCTGGGTGAAGGACAACCTGGTGTTGCTGGGGGATGCGAAGGCCACCGCCCATTATTCAATTGGCTCTGGGACCAAGCTGGCGATGGAGGATGCGATTGCCTTGTTGGAGGCGATGCGAGCGGCCGATTGTGACATCACCGCTGCCCTGGCTCGTTTCGACGAGGAACGGCGCGATGAAGTGGGTAAGACGCAGCACGCGGCCACGGTTTCGCTGCAATGGTTTGAGGCGATGGAACGCCACTGGAACCTCTCGCCGGAGCAGTTCACCTTTGGCGTCATGTCGCGGTCAAAGCAGATCACCTATGAAAATCTGCAACTGCGCGACCCAGCGTTTGTCGAACGTGTCGAGCGTTGGTTCCTCAATGAAGTCCGACAGCAAGGTTTTAAGGTCGCTGATGGCACGCCGCCGATGTTCACACCCTTCCGGCTGCGGGAGATGGTGGTGGAGAATCGGGTAGTGGTCTCACCGATGGCGCAATATTCGGCCGTTGACGGCGTGCCAAATGAGTGGCATCTGGTACATCTAGGCAGCCGGGCAGTCGGTGGAGCGGGGTTGCTGTTTGTGGAGATGACATGCCCTTCACCGGATGCGCGGATCACCCCTGGCTGCACCGGCTTGTGGAATGAGGAGCAGTGTCTGGCCTTTAAGCGGATTGTGGATTTTGTCCACACCCACAGCCACGCCAAAATTTGTATGCAACTGGGTCATGCCGGGCGCAAAGGCTCAACCCAACTGGGCTGGGAGGAGGAGACGTATCCGTTGCCGGAGGGGAATTGGCAGTTGATCGCCCCCTCAGCAATCCCCTACCGTTCCGTTTGCCAGACGCCGCGCGAGATGACTCGCGAGGATATGGATCGGGTGACGGCCGAATTTGTCCAGGCCGCCCGCTATAGTGAACAGGCGGGCTTCGATATGCTCGAGCTGCATATGGCGCATGGCTACCTGTTTGCCAGCTTCATCTCGCCGCTGACCAACCGGCGTGAGGATGAGTATGGCGGGTCAATTGAGAACCGGATGCGCTTTCCGTTGGAAGTGTTCAGGGCCGTTCGTGCCGTCTGGCCACAGCACAAACCGATGTCGGTACGACTCTCGGCTACCGATTGGGCGCCGGGTGGCTTACCGGCCGAAGATTTGGTGGCGGTGGCGTTGATGTTGAAGGAAGCAGGCGTTGATCTGATTGATGTTTCGACGGGCCAGACTGTCCCCTGGCAGTCGCCGGTTTACGGCCGCATGTACCAGACGCCCTTTGCTGATTTGGTGCGCCATGAAGTCGGTATCCCGACGATGTCGGTAGGGGCGATCACCACGCCAGATCAGGTGAACACCGTTTTGTTGCAAGGGCGGGCGGATCTGGTGGCCTTAGCCCGGCCGCATCTGACCAATCCCCATTTTACACTACACGCCTCGGCACAATATAATTACCAGGAGCAATTCTGGCCGAACCCCTACTTGCCCGGCAAGGCACAAGCGTTCCGCCTGGCCGAACGGGAACAGGCGGAGTTGCGCGAGATGCGGTTGGCGTTGCGGCCGCCGTCGCATGAGGTGGGGGAATTGGAGAATTAGAGATTGGAGATTAGGAGACTGAGAGACTGGGAGACTTGGTTAGTAGAAACAGAAACAAAAAATCCGCGTCAATCCGCGTTTTATCCGCGCTATCCGCGTAACCTTTGAGGAGTTTATTGAACATGCGAGCA
The DNA here is from genome assembly GCA_964410625.1 of uncultured Ardenticatenaceae bacterium. Lineage (GTDB taxonomy): Bacteria > Chloroflexota > Anaerolineae > Promineifilales > Promineifilaceae > CAYPHY01. The sequence goes on from CAYPHY010000039.1 coordinate 14,993, forward strand.
ACAGACCTTCCCACTTATTACAATGCGATTGACATCCTCGAACACAATCTGACAGACAGGGCGGAGAAAACGGCCGTCTATAGCCACTCGCGCAACCTCACGTTTCGCGAGTTGGCGGATGAGGCGAATCAGGTCGGCCGCGCGTTGAAAAAGATGGGGGTGCGTATTGGCGAGGCGGTGGGCATTTTGGCCTTTGATAGCCCGGAGTGGGTGGCGAGTTATTTCGGAATTTTGAAGGTGGGTGGCGTGGCCCTGGGGATGAATACTCTACTGACGGCGGCCGAATACGACTACATTCTAAAGGATAGCCACGCGCGGGTGTTGCTGGTGCAAGATGTCTTGTGGCCAAAAATTGCTGAAATCCGGGCGCAGCAGCCTTATCTGGAGCATGTAGTGATCATCGGTGAGGCGACAAAGGATACGGTGGGCTATCAGGAGTGGATCGGCGGTGAGCCAACGGAATTGATCGCCACCAACACTCACCGTGATGATCTGGCGACGCTAAACTATTCCAGCGGGACAACGGGACAACCCAAAGGCATCCCCCATGCCCATAAGGATTTGCCACTTTCGGCCAAGCTATGGGGGCAAAATGTGCTTGGTATCCGCGAAGATGACCGCACCTTTTCCGTTGCCAAACTCTTTTTCACCTTTGGGCAGGGCGGCAACCTGGTCTTTCCCTTTTCGGTGGGAGCGAGTATGGTTGTCTTTCCGGGGCCACCGCGCGAGACAGAGCAGATATTGGAGTTGATCGGCCGTTTTCAGCCGACGATCTGGTACAACGCGCCAACCGGCTATGCCATTGCCCTCTCCAAGCCCGATTTGACCGAAAAGTACGATCTCTCCTCGTTGCGCCTCTGTGTGTCGGCCGGGGAGGCGTTGCCCGCACCCATCTGGCGACAGTGGAAGGAGCGCACTGGGCTGGACATCATTGACGGGATCGGCTCCACCGAAGCGTACCATATCTTTCTCTCCAACCGGCCGGGCGACATTTGCCCCGGCAGCAGCGGCAAGCCATTTGAGGGGTATGAACTACGGATTGTGGATGAACAAGGCCATGACGTACCACAGGGCGAAATCGGCAACCTGTTAGTGAAGGGGGAGACGGTTGCCCTCTCTTATCTGCACCAGTATGAAAAGAGCCGCCAGACTTTTCGCGGCGAGTGGCTCTTTACCGGTGATAAATACTACGTGGATAAGGATGGGTATTACTGGCATGCCGGCCGTTCCGACGACATGATTAAGGCTGGGGGGATTTGGGTGTCGCCGATGGAGGTGGAGAGTACATTGCTCAGCCACGCGGCCGTGTTGGAGTGTGCCGTCGTCGGCCAGGAAGACCAGGCGGAGTTGCTGAAGCCGAAGGCGTATGTGGTGCTGAAGCCGGAGTATGTGCCGTCGGCCGAGTTGGAACAGGAGTTAATCAATTATTGCCGGGAGCAGATGGCGAGTTATAAGCGGCCGCGCTGGATCGAATTTATTGACCAGCTCCCAAAGACAGCAACCGGCAAGATTCAGCGTTACAAATTGCGCTCTTAATTCGAGTCAGTATGTGTTGATGAACACTGGGTGGTATCTGCTGTACCTATAACTAAAAAAAGCAGCATAGCCTTCGCTACACTGCTCATCAATCTATATCTCGACAACCCGCATCGCGGTTCAGAGTCCGAAGATAGTACGGCCGTTAAGCCAGTTATCTACGCATGAACCCGATCCGAGCCAGCAATCTTCACTAACTTGTTATAAACACCAAGCAGCAAGAAGGGCGCAACCCACTGCCCGATAAAGCGGCTCTTCTCGGCTTTGCCTAACAGTTCCAGGACAAATGAGACACCAATAGAGCCAAGGGCTGCCCAAAGAAAGGTGTCTGACGGTAATTTGGCCGTCTGTTCTTCAATTCCTCTTGCAACCGGCCCTTCTGAGTGTTCATAAGCTTCTCGTGTGTTAGCCATGTTGGTCATGTTCGTATATTCTGCTGTTGCTGTCATTAGCTTTGTTCTCCTTGTTACAGCGTCTGAACGCTATTCGTAAACATCGTCATCCCTTGTGATCTGTTCCAACCTAACTTCCTATAACAACAAAACAACCAATGAACGCGGTTTCGATTTGGCGTACTCCATCTCAACCAGCACATTGGTTGCGTTGTTTTTGTTGCTATAAGACTACTTTCTTTAAGGGGGTAAGCGATATGTATCGAGTTATAAGAGTAAGTTATAGAATTAGGTACACGGTGATCTATGAAGCGTCTGAAACATTGTCTATCGGTCTGATTAAACCCAGAAGTTAAAACGGTCTTATGGCTTTGCGGCCGAATGGTTTATGGTCTATCTTTGCGTATGATAATAGGCATCGTAAGGCCCAATGTAGAGGTATCCTAGCTTTTTAGCCAGTTCGACTGATTGAGGATTGGCTGCGTCCCAATTGGGCCTGCGATTTTGTTGCAAACAGGTCAATAGCAGATTACCCGCCAACGCTGTAGCTACACCTTGACGACGGTAGGCTTCATTGACGAAAATGCTGACCTCGATCCCCTCGCTGCAAACCAGCGACGAATAGGCAACACCTATCGCTTTGCCGCTGTCTAAGATGGTAAAGCCTAAGCCGCGCTCGACAAAGTCCTCCGCTGAGTCAAAATCAGAAAGGTCGAGATAACCGTCAGGTTGTTCGACTATCTGTTTTGCCACATCTCCACTGATGGGGATAACACGCGCCTGGAATGCTGTAGCGTCTAGGAGCTGGTTGAGATGGTGACTAGAGAGTTCGGCCGCTGAAAAACTGTATCGCGTGAACTTTTTCAAATGGTCGCCATACAGTTCCTGAGCGACTTTTACCCATAGAGCAGGGGAGGGCATTAGGATATTGTAAGCTCGAAGGCCCTGCATCATTTGTTGCCCTACGAGGCCATCCGCCTCCCCAGCAAAGTACCAAAATGGGCCAACGGTGATGCGATAGGCAGTAGGATGGGCGAGATCATTGACAAAAGCTTGCCCCATTTGTCCTTCGATTACGCACTCAATGGAAAGGTCTACACGCTTATTGTGGTAGAAAGCCTGGGCAAGTTTGAGCCGGTTCGCTTTGGTTAACTCTAGTTCATAGTCCATTTTGCAACTGTGATCCCTGACTAATTGCTCTCAAATAGCACACCGCCCCACGCTTGTGGGTCAACATCGGAGATGGATTGCGAGAAGGTCCACCGGCGGCCGACCAAATCTTCGGCCGTGTATTGACGCTCGCCATAGGGATAGTCGGATGGCGGACTGATGATCCGCGCTCCGGCCGCTTTAGCCTGTTCGTAATGGCTATCCACATCCGTGACCTGAACCATGATGGCATGGGAGGCTTCACTTGGGGAGATGTGAAAATCTGGGCCGTCCTTGTGTTGGGTCACAACAATAGATGACTCACCAAAGAGCAGTTGGAAACGATGATTACCAATCTGCAACCGTCGCTTGAAACCAAACGTCTCGCACAGCCAGGCAGCGGCCGCGCCAACATCACCATAAGCAAGTTCAGGAATAATAGTGCCGGGGGGCATCGAGCGATTCGCTGTCATTTTTGACCTCACTGGGCTGTATAGAATCACTGAACCAAATGTTCTAATCATAACAGCGGCCGCAGCTATGGTCAACGCGCTTACGCTTGATATTGGGGATGGGAGGCGATGAAACGGTCTAGCCGACCTTGTGCTGTTTGTTGCACTCGTTGTTGCAGCATCGGCGTCCAGCCAAGTGCCAGACCGATTGGCCCCAGGGCCATGCGCGACCAGCGCCAGAAGTTGAAGTGCTCGCGGTGCTGCACAATGGCCCCATTTAAGAAGATGAATTCGGCGTCAATGATGTTGTGGACTTTTCGGCGGCTTGATGCAAATGTATAACGCGCTTCCCAATGTGCTTTGCCGTGCTGTTCATCAGCTTCGATATCACGGAAGGTGATTTCTAGATCGCTGCCACCCTCGCAGAGCATATGCCACATCGCCCCCACTTGTTTACCCTGTAAAGAAAAGACCGGATCATCGAAAGTGGTGGTTGGTGCATAGCAAGCGATCATGCCTTCGTGGTCACGACGGCCGAAGCTATTATAGAATTGCTCAATCAGTTTGCTATTTGGGTGCATTCTGTACTCCTGCTAGATGCGGCCAATTTCAGGCGACGGTAAACCGATGGTAAACAATACCTTGAAAATTCAGGAGTGCAAATACTCAATTTGTGAAATGTCGGTGCTTAGTCAGTCCAGAAACTGCTCGCTTTTTGCCTACTTGTTCATTTTCTTGACAATTAAAGAACGCTAGGCTACATTAAAAAACATACCAATGGGTTTGTTTTTTGGTTGTTTGCTGCGCCTCTGAAACAGCCGGTTGGCCGCCAAGCCGGTCTGTGTAGAGCAAGATGACAAACATCTATTACCTCTCCGAGATGACCTGGCCCGAAGTCGCTGCTCTTGCCCGACGAACAGCGGTGGCCCTTGTCCCTACCGGTGCAACTGAAGCTCATGGCCCCCACCTCCCCCTTGAAACGGATGTGATCATTGCCCAGGGTTCTTGCCGTCGCGCGGCCGAGCTTCTGGCGGCCGAGGGCATTGAATGTGCTATCGCTCCCCCCTTTTACTATGGCGTGACCAACTTTGGGATGCCTTTCGCCGGGACGGTGACGATCCCGGCGGAGACATTGACCCAACTGGTGGCGGCCGTTTGCCAATCCTTGTCCACTCATGGCTTTAACCGCATACTCTTTTCCAATCACCATCTGGAACCGGCCCACTTTGCGGCTATCAAAGCAGGGGCGGCCGCGGTGAATGAATCGGATATGGCTCGTGTGGCCGTTCCCGACGTGCGCGAGGAGCGTTGGGCGCGTACGCTGACAGAAGAGTTTCGCGCCGGAGCACGCCACGCCGGTTCCTATGAGACATCGCTGGTGATGGCTGAACGGCCGGAACTGGTGCGCGAAGCGCAGCGGCAGGGGCTGGCCCCGGTGTGGATTGACCTGCCCGACCGCATTCGCAATCATGGGGCACGGACCTTTAAGGAGGCGGGTAGCGAGCAGGCTTATTTTGGCGACCCGGCCAGAGCATCGGCCGCCGAAGGGGAGCAGATCTTTGCCGCGTTGGCAGAGATGTTGGTGGCGGCCGTTCGAGAACTGTTAGCCGAGCGATAGGGCGAAGGGTGGAAAGGAGGTTGTTTATGGGTGAGGACTGATCCTGTTGATTGCGAATTGATAACTGCTCACTACATTCCTAAGGAGGAAAGATGATGATCAAAAAGAGTCCGTTATTAACCCGGCGCCAGTTCTTGAAGGTAGCCGGTGGCACGGCCGCAGCCCTCTCTATGCCCGCTGTCCTGTCCGCGTGTAGCACAGCCACATCAGGCCCATTGAAAATTGGTATCTTGCTACCCTATAGCGACATCTATGCTGTCCTGGGCGAGAGCATCACCGAGGCGATCCGGATGTATTTTGAGGAAAACGGCAATGAGGCGGGCGGCCGTGCGGTGGAGTTCATTCAAGAGGACGAAGGCACCGCGCCCGACGTCGCCTTGCAGAAGGCGCAAAAGCTGGTGGAACAGGATGAGGTGGACTTGGTAGTCGGTGTTGTTAGTTCCGGTGTGTTGCTCGGTGTTCGCGACTATTTCCACGACAATCAGAAGTTGCTGGTTGTCGCCAACGCCGGAGCGAATGAACTGAGCCGCAACCTGAAAACCCCCTACATCTGGCGTACATCGTTCACCAACTGGATGGCCCCCTATAGCATGGGTAGTTGGGCAGCCGCCAACGTTGGCACACGGGCGGCGATCAGCGTCCCCGACTATGCTGCCGGAAACAACAACATCACCGGTTTCACCAACAGCTTTACGGCCGCTGGCGGCGAAATTATCCTCGAACAACGGACGCCTTTCCCCAACATGGGCGACCCCGCGCCGTTTATTGCCGAACTGGCCGATTCTGGTGCTGACCTTGTCTACTCATTCTATAGTGGTGGAGCGGCCGTGACCTTCGTTACCGCCTATAGCCAGTTTGGGTTAAGTGAGCAAATCCCCTTGCTGGCGGCCGGTTTTATGACCGAGGAAGACGTATTACCCGCGCAAGGAGACGGGGCCAACGGCATTCGCACCACGCTGCACTGGTCTTATGTCTTGGACAATGCCGAGAACAATGCGTTCAAGGAGGCGTATCGCACCCGCACCGGCACAGACGCGAATGTGTTCGCTGTGCAAGGGTATGATACAGCCAGGGTGGTCAAGGATATGTTGGACGCGGTGGATGGGGATACCAGCGATGTCCAGGCAATGATTAACGCGCTGGGTAATGTCAGCTTTAATAGCCCGCGCGGCCCCTTCCGGCTCGACGCCAATTCACAAGCGCCGGAGCACAATATGTACTTGCGTGAAGTACAGACGGTTGATGGGGCGTTGCACAATGCGATTGTAGAAAATCTGGGTTCGATTGTAGACCCGGGTGATGATTCGCTTGGATAAAGCGGTAAATAGCGATTGGTAAGCGGTGATCGGATTGGTATTCGATTGCCGCTTGCTGTTTATTGAAGAGGAATAGTCTGTATGTCTGCTAACAATCATGTTTTACTCTTGCTGGCCGAGGCGCTCAGCAACGGCCGTGTCCAGGTCATTGATCTGACCCAGCCGCTCGCTCCCGATACCCCGGTCATTGACCTCCCGCCGATCTTTGCTCCCTCCCCGCCGCTGACCATGGAAGTGATCTCCCACTATGACGACAAAGGCCCGGCCTGGTATTGGAATACGCTCCATCTAGGCGAACACACCGGAACCCACTTCGACGCCCCTGTGCATTGGGTCACCGGCAAAGATTTGCCCGACAATACGACTGATACGATCCCTGTCGGCCGTCTGGTTGGCCCCGCCTGTGTGCTGGATGTTAGCCAGGATGTGGCCGAAAATGAGGATTTTCTGCTGACCATTGAGCGCGTGGCGGCGTGGGAGGCGGAACACGGCCGCATCCCTGATGGCGCGTGGTTCTTGCTGCGTACTGACTGGTCGAAGCGCGACGGCCGGGAAGCCTTTCTCAACGTGCGCGACGATGGGCCACACTCCCCCGGCTTCCATCCCGATTGCGCCCGTTATCTAGCCAACGAGCGCGGCATTCTGGGCGTCGGCGTTGAAACCGTCGGCACAGACGCCGGACAGGCAGGAGGCTTCGACCCACCCTTTCCCACCCACACTTTCATGCACGGCGCGGGCAAGTTCGGCCTTGCCAGCTTACGAAATCTCGATCAGTTGCCACCGACCGGGGCGATTGTCATCGCCGCCCCGCTGAAAATCGTCAACGGCTCCGGCAGCCCACTCCGTGTTTTAGCCCTTGCTCCGGCCGTCTAGGGATCAAAAAAGAGTTATGAGCGAATCAAGCGCATTGATTCCAATCGAACAAAAGACGGTCACCTTTTACGAAGATGAGATCACGGCCGTGGTTGTGGATGAAGATGGCAAGCAAGAGGTCTATGTACCGTTGCGGCCGATTTGCGAATACTTGGGGTTAACATGGTCGAGTCAGTTCATGCGAATTAACCGCGACCCTGTTCTTTCTGAGGCGGCGACTTCCGTTCTCGTAACGAGAACGGAAGTCGAGCAACCGATGGGGGCAAAGTCTAACGAAATGGTTTGCTTACCGCTGAAATACCTCAATGGCTGGTTATTTGGGGTCAATGCCAGTCGTATCAAGGAAGAGTTGCGCGAACGAGTAATCCGTTATCAGAAGGAATGCTACGAAGTATTGGCTCAAGCTTTCCAATCTCCTGCGGCAAGGCCAGATGCTTCCTCCACGCTGATGCAGGTGCGCGAGATGGGGTTGGCAATTGTGCGGATGGCTGAGGAGCAGATGGAGTTCGACAGGCGCCTGGGCGTCCAAGAAGGGCGGATGGATCAGGCGGCCGTTATCGTGGGCGACTTGCGGAAGCGGGTCGCATCCATTGAACAACAATTCCGGCCTAGCACGGCCGTTACTGATGAGCAAGCCAGCCAGATCAGCCAGGCAGTAAAGGCGGTAGCCGTTGCCCTGGGCAAACAAACCAAGAAGAACGAGTTTGGCGCTGTCTATGGCGAGCTTTACCGTAAGTGGTCGGTTTCCAGTTATAAGTTAATCCCCGCACGCCGTTTTGATGAGGTCATGAAGTGGCTGGCAGAATGGTATAGTTCGATCACCGATGAAGAAATTCCATTCTAAGCAGAGGCATCTGAGTTACCATACGTTGACACTACTTAGGTGAGATGATAGTATAAAAAATACTAACCGGTAGGTATGTATTGAGTTATGTACGCAAAATCGGCCGCTACCATCTCCTCAATCATCGAAGCAGCAGAGGGACTGTTCATCAATCGCAACTATGCCGATGTAACGATGACCGACATTGCCGAAGCGGCCGAGGTGACCAAAGGGGCACTCTACCACCACTTCCCCGGCAAAGAGGCGCTGTATCTGGCGATGATGCACGGCTTCCTGGAGCAGACGCGCGAACATCTATTAACAGCGGTTCAGAGCGATGGCAGTGCTCGCGAACGATTACATCACTTCGCGCTCCTGTTTTTGGAACTCCCGGCCGAACGGCAGGCATTGATGCGCCTCGTTCGTCGTGACATCAATATCTTTCAAGACCCGGAGCGTGAAAGACTGATCCGCGCTTATCAGGCGGCCGTCCCTGAACTGGCGGAAGCGATCATCCGTGATGGCATTATAAACGGGGAGATACAGGAGCAAGATGCCCGCCTGCTTGCTTGGGAGCATGTAGCATTGGTTGAGGTTGTGTTGCGGCCGTATGCCCAAAATGTCCTCGGCGGCCCAGAGGCAGTAGCGACGTTTGTGACGGATTTGTTCTTTGATGGGGTGGCGGCGAGGAAGAGACTAAGAGACTAGGAGACTGAGAGACTGGAGCAAAGTAATTTCTCAATCTCTCAGTCTCATAATCTCTGATTTCGGAGGAAAGGGTACATGGCACAAATGTGGATCAATGGTGAATGGGTTGACGCCGCCAGTGGCAAGAGTTATGAGGTGAAGAATCCGGCCAATGGAGAAGTGGTTGATACTGTTCCGTTGGGCGCGGCCGAGGATGCGCGGGATGCAGTAGCGGCGGCCAAAGCGGCTGCAGACGTATGGGCAAACACGGCTCCCGACGCTCGCGCCGATTGCCTGCGCAAAGGGATTGAAAACGTTAAGGCCAATCTCCCCGAACTGGCAACCTTGCTAACCAGGGAGCAAGGAAAGCCCCTTTTTGAAGCCAACGGTGAGTTGCACCACTTCTTACACGGAATGCAGTTCTACGCTGATCTGGCAAGCAAAATTCGCGGCGAACTCGCTCCCTTGCCTCCGGCGATGAACCCCAAGAGCTACGGGGTGATCATGCCCTTCCCCGTTGGCGTCTCCGTTGGTATTGTTCCCTGGAATTTTCCCATCACGCTGATGGGAACGAAGGTTGGCCCCGCGCTGGCCGCTGGTTGCCCGATCATTATCAAACCGGCCAGCACCACGCCGCTCACGACGCTTCGTATCATCGGTCTGCTCAACGATGCAGGATTGCCGCCAGGGGTTTTGCAATGCGTCACCGGGCCGGGTGGCACGCTGGGCAACGAATTGATCAGCCACCCCGATGTGCGCCGTGTCGCACTGACCGGCAGCAGCGAAACAGGGAAGCGAGTGGTGGAAACGGCCGGGCCGAAGTTCAAACGGCTAACGCTGGAACTGGGCGGCTCCGACCCGATGATCGTCTGTCCTGACGCCGATTTAGACAAGGCGGTGAATGGGGCAAATATCGGCCGCTTCTGGAATGCCGGACAGGCGTGCCTTGCGGTCAAGCGGCTCTATCTATTTGAGGACATCTACGACGAGTTTGTCGAGCGATTGGTGCAGAAGGTCGGCCGTTATGAACCCGGCGACGGACTCACCCGGCCAGAAAAGCCGAAGCTACGCATGGGGCCAATCCATACTGCCTCGCAACGGGAAGAGGTGATGGAGCAAGTCGCCGATGCCGTAGACAAGGGCGCAGAGGTTTTGATCGGCGGCGACATTCCCGAACGGGACGGCCTGGGGGATGGCAGCTATCTCAATCCGGCCGTCCTGATCAATGTGCCAGAGAATAGCCGCATGGTCACCGAAGAAGTCTTTGGTCCCGCGCTGCCGATCTTCAAAGTCCATGATCTCGACGAAGCGATTGCCAAAGCCAACAGCAGCCCCTGGGGGCTGGGGGCATCTATCTGGACGAACAACATGAAATGGGCCAACCAGGCTGTGCGCGAAGTGGAAAGCGGCATGGTGTGGATCAACCAGATTCATTATGGCTATGACGAAATGCCCTTCGGCGGCGTTAAAGCCAGCGGCATCGGCCGCGAACACGGCCCCGAAGCGTTAGATTACTATTTAGAGCCAAAGAGCGTTGTCTTTGGTGGACTGGATTAACGGTCAACTGTCAATGGTCAATGGTTAATGGTCAATTGCTGTCGTTAACCGTTGACCGTTAACCATTAACCATTCAAGAGGTTTCCAATGTCTGATCCAGTAGTAAGCTTCTCTTATGATGGCGCGGTTGGCACGATTACGCTCAATCGGCCGCCCGCCAACAGCTATGAGATCAACTTCATGCGTGACCTGGACGCTGCGATTGAGGCAGCAATGGGGAATGGAGAAGTAAAAGTCGTCATCTTGCGTAGCGCGTCGGAAAAGTTCTTCTCCGCCGGGGCAGACATCAAGGCATTTATGGCCAATGACACGGCCGCCAATATGGAGATGATCCACTTTGCCCATGAGACAGAGGCGAAAATGGCCGCCGCCCCGCAGATTTTCATCGCCGCGATCAACGGCCATGCGCTCGGTGGCGGATTGGAGATGGCACTGGCCTGTGACTTGCGCTTTGCGGCCGAAGGTAATTACCGGCTCGGCTTGCCAGAAGTGACGCTCGGCTTGCTTCCCGGTAATGGCGGCACACAGCGTCTGCCTCGCCTGATTGGCGCGAATAAGGCGTTGGAAATGATGATCACCGGCGAGAGCGTCGGGCCAGAAGAGGCGTTGCGGTTGGGATTGGTCAACAAGCTCTTCCCAGCCGACAAACTACTCGAAGAAACGGAGGCGTATGCGCGCAAAGTTGCCTCCGGCGCAACGGTCGCTATTGCGGCGATCAAACGGGCCGTTTACGATGGTATCCACATGCCGTTGGACAAGGCATTGGCTTACGAGCGCGAGTTGATCAAACCATTATTCGATACGGAAGACGCGGCCGAAGGCTTCCAGGCATTTGCGGAGAAACGGCCGCCGGTTTATCAGGGGAAATAGCGAGCAGTAGATAGTAGAGATTAAGAGACTGGGAGATTGGCTACAGTCAACTGCTTGCTTTCAAAGCAGAGACTATACTAGTAGCCTAGCAAAAGGGAGTAAAATCCGCGTTATCAGCGTCTTATCTGCGAAATCCGCGTAACAATTTTTAGGAGAATCAGTCGTGAGTATTAGCGAACAAGCACTATTAGAGCGGATTCGCGCCGGAAAACTGGTGGAAACGGCCGAGCAGATGAGTCCGCGCTATATTGAGGGGATGAAGCGGATATTGACCGTTTCGGCCGATACGGAGATGATCAGCGCCCCCGCCTATTACCTCGCCGCCCAGGATGCCCCTTCGACCAACGCCTATCTCTCGGCGATGAGCATCATCCAGGATGAACTCGGCCATGCCCACATCGCTTACCGGCTGCTGGAAGATTTAGGGGTCAGCAAAGAAAAGCTAATTTATGAACGGAAGGCAGAAGAGTTTAAGTACCCTTATGCTTTTGATGTGCCGCTGGAAACGTGGACGGAACTGGCGGTTGCTAATGCGATGTATGATCGCGCTGGCTTTGTGTTGTTGGGCGACATTTATCGCCACACCAGTTTTGGCCCCTGGAAGCGTGCGCTGGCGAAGGTGGACAAGGAGGAAAATTTTCATTTGCGGCATGGTGAAACGTGGATGCGGAAGATCAACCAGCAGCCTGGCGGCCATGCGGAGTTGCAACGGGCGGTGGACTGGATGTTTCCGCTGACGATGGAGTGGTTTGGCCTGCCCGACGACCGCAAACGCCACACCGAACAGATTGACTACGGCTTCAAGGGCAGCACTAACGACCAGCTACGCCAGATTTGGATGAGTACCGGCGTCCCCTTCCTGCAATCGTTGGGGTTGGATGTGCCTGTCCATTGGGATGAGCGCACCGGCCAATATGTTTTTGACTTTCCCTTTCCCGCTCGCTTTGTTGCGGACGAAAAACGATGGCTCTTTGAGGAAGGACAGTCCACCTGGGATGAGGTGATGACCCGCTGGAAAGCTCGTGGCCCAATGAATAGAAAGTTTGTGGATGATATTCAGCGGGGGTACAACGAACTGAACAACGGCAGCAACGGCCGCGATAAACGCACCTGGCAAGAGGTGGTGCAGTGACGACACTGACCGACCAACGGCCGAAACCGGGCTGGATTGACGCCGCCAAAGCACAGGCAACGGCCGCCGAACAACGCCTCTGGCAAGCCCTCGAAGAGGTCGAAGATCCCGAATACCCGATCAGTGTAGTGGATATGGGGTTGATTTATGGGCTGCGATGGGACGGCCGCACCGCCCATCTGCAACTGACCTTCACCGCCATGGGTTGCCCGTGCATGGAGTTTATCATCGGCGACATCCGCGAACGGCTTCTGCAAGAGGATGGCGTGGAGCAGGTGGAGATGGAGATTGTCTGGGACCCGCCCTGGACACGCCAGCGGCTGAGCGCGAAGGGCATTGAGAAGCTACGCACCTGGGGAATTACCGCATGACAAAGCTTTCCCTACCAACCAGCACGCCGGAGGGCGACGTCTACGAGGTGTTTGCCAAGTTCAGAAGCGACGAACCGCTGCATCACATCGGCAACGTGATCGCCTCCGATGACGATCTGGCGAGCATGTATGCCTACACGCTCTACGATGAATGGGGCTGGAGCGAGATGATCATTGTACCACGGAAGGAGATTGTGGTGTTGAGAGCGGCGGAATAGATGAGATTGGGAGACTAAGAGACTATGAGACTGGGGTAATCTCCAAGTCTCCTAATCTCCCAATCTCTTAGTCTCTTTTCAAAGATGAACGACCAACAAATACCAACAAAACCAACCCCCTACCACATCTACGGCCGCCAGTCGTATGCACAGCCATTGACCTATATTACGACGGCCAGTGCATCCACGCCGGATAGCCTGCCTGCACCGGAAGGGGATGATTGGATTGAAGTGGTGGTTTTTCCCGCCTCGGCCGTTATCCGCGTCATCCCACACCAGGGAAAAGAAGTGAATTGGACTCATGCAACTGAACACGGATAAAAATTTGTGTAGATCCGTGTCCATCTGCGTCCTGTCTCTTATCTTACAGACTTATGTCCGCTATGATTAGCTACCAACGAGTCGAAGAGCTACCGGCCGATATAGCCAACGACGTATTGCGCTGGACATTAGCGCTGGCGGATACGAAACACCGGCTTGGTATTCGCACGTCGGAGTGGATCAACGGCGGCCCGGCGTTGGAAGCTGCCGTTGGCGCGTCAGCCGTCACCCAGGATGAACTAGGCCATGCCCGCAGCTTCTATGCCGTCTTGCGCGATTTCAAGGGCGCGCCGGAAGGTATCGGCGCGGAAAACGATTTACAGGCTCGCGCCACCTTTTATAATCCGCGTGTCCTCAACCAACCCTGGGCCTCCTGGCTGGACGTGGTTTGTGCCAATGTCACCCTTGACCGGGCGTTGCATATTGCGGTAGCCGCCTTGCGCGGCTCGTCCTTTGTGCCGCTGCACGGCCGCGCCGCCAAAATCTTGCAAGAGGAAGAATTCCACCGCATCTTCGGCGATGGCTGGCTGGCAAAGCTAGCAAAGCGGGACGACCTGCGCGAACGACTGCAAGCGACGCTGGATCGCTTCTGGCAAGCGGCCGTTGGTTGGTATGGACCGGAAAGCGACCCCATCAGTGAAACTGTTTACCGGTCTGGTATTATCACGGCGACGGCCGGTGAATTACGCCAACGATGGCTTGAGCAGATCATCCCCTTGTTTGAGCGCAACAACTTGCAACCGCCGGTGTGGGAACCAGAGTGGTCTACCTGGGACGCCACTTTTCGCGATTTCAGCCCCCAACCATGACCAGTGAGCAAAACAGCGCCAGAGAAATTCATTGCCCCTTCTGTGGTTCGGCCGATAACGAGCTATTCTCCCTCTTTGGGCAAACACTGATCGGCTCCCAATACTATTGCCACAACTGCCACACCGTCTTCGAGGCCGTGCGCTGGGGAGGAGAGGGGGAATCCACTTCAGACAACAATCAAACAATCCCTAAAAATCCGCGCAAATCTGCGTAGCATCCGCGCCAATCTGCGTAACCTATGAGGCGACCATGAACTTCAAGACTTTGCTCTATCACCTGGATAATGACGGCATTGCCACCGTCACTCTCAACCGCCCCGATGTCCTTAATGCGGTGAATATGGAAATGCGTCACGACTTCACTGCGTTGATGGATGAACTATTCTTCAACGAAGCGGTGCGTGTTGTCGTTTTCACCGGTGCAGGGCGTGGCTTTTCGGCCGGAGGGGATATGGCCCACTTTGAACACGACTGGCTCACCCCTGCCTTTCGCGCCAACAGCCGCCGCTTGACCAAGTTCTTCGATGATTTAGAGGCGTTGGAGAAGCCAGTTATCGCCGCGATCAATGGAGCAACCACCGGAGCCGGGTTAGAATTGGCGTTGGCTTGTGATATACGCATTGCTTCGGCCGAGGCCACCCTCGGCTTCCGCGAGAACTACATCGGCCTGATCCCCGGCGTTGGCGGCTGTGCCCGGCTGATCCGCACCATTGGCGTCCACCGCGCGAAGGAGTTGATCTGGATGGGGACGATGTATTCGGCCGAAGAAGCGCACCAGATGGGAATGCTCAACCGCGTTGTCCCCCGCGAGCAACTAATGGACGTCACCTACGCTCTGGCTCGCACCCTGCTCAAACGCGCCCCACAGTCCATCGGCCTGGCCAAAAAACTGCTCAACACCATCGCCAACCTCGACCAGACCTCCGGTGTCGTCGTCGAAGGCCTGGCGCAAAGCATCCTGCTCAAAACCGAAGACCACCAGGAAGGCGTCAGCGCCTTCCGCGAAAAACGCAAACCAACATTTAAGGGGCGTTAGATGAAAAAAAGACTGAAAAATCTGGTATACTGCTAACAATCCGGCACATTTGCTGTTTGAGGTGAGATGTTATGTATGAAGTTGGATTAGAAGAAGCCAAGGCAAAACTTGTAGATTTGGTTGAGGCTGCGCTTCGGGGGGAAGAAGTCTTCATTGTTACAAACACTAAGCCCGTTGTGCAGTTGATTCCGGTTAAAAAGAAGAAGCGCCGCCCTCAGTTTGGCAGCGCACGCGGCCTTATCCATATGGCAGACGACTTTGATGCACCTCTTGAAGACTTTGCAGAATACATGCCATGAGGCTGCTACTTGATACACATACGTTTCTTTGGTTCGTCAGTGGCTCGACCAAGCTTAGTAGTGAAGCTCGTAAATTGATTGACAACCCGATAAACCAGCCCTTTCTCAGTGTTGCCAGCCTTTGGGAGATGGCTATCAAAATAAGTATCGGCAAATTAAGCCTGGATATACCACTTGGGAACTTAATCCCACGGCACATGGAGATTAGTGGCATTGACTTATTGCCGATTGATCTATCACATACGGTCGTTGTTAGCACTCTGCCGTTTTACCATCGTGATCCATTTGATCGTTTAATGATAGCGCAGGCAGTAGTTGAAGACATGCCCCTTGTTAGTGCCGATCCGGCCTTCGATGATTATGCCATCACGCGCTTATGGTAGTGGAAGTAACCAGCATCACCAAATAAGCCAAACAATTCTATGATCATTAAATTTGATGGGAAAACGCCCCAACTAGGCAAAGATGTGTTTGTTGCGCCCACGGCCGTTCTCATTGGTGATGTGGTTGTGGGCGACAATAGCAGTATCTGGTTCAACGCCGTCATTCGCGGCGACTTTGGGCCAATTACCATTGGCGCGGGCTGTAGCATCCAAGATAATGTCACCATCCACGTCTTTGACGACTCGCCAACGATCATCCACGATAATGTCACCGTCGGTCATGGCTCGGTGCTGGAAGGTTGTACCATTGGCAAGGGGGCAGTAGTGGGGATGAATGCCACTGTACTACCTTTTGCCGTCGTTGGTGAACAGGTGATGATCGCCGCCGGAACGGTGATCCCGGAGCGCATGATCATCCCTGACCGTGTACTCGTCGCTGGTGTCCCGGCTCAGATCAAAAAAGAACTCAGCGGAACCGCGCTCGATTGGATCGGCCGCGCCTCGGCCGATTACCAATGCCTGCAGGCCCGCTATCGCGCCCAGAGGATAGGGATAGATGATGGATATGATGGATAAGAACACCGATTAAAATCGGCGTCTGACACAGGAAACCCGTTGAAACGGGTTAGCATCACCAATCAAAGCGATAGAAGATAAAGTCCTATAAATCCGCTGCTGATACATAGAGCTAAGCTAAAACGCACATAATACGCCAGCGTTCCAGTTAGTTAACCCGTTTCAACGAGTTTTCTGTATCAGCAGTAGAATTCATTCTACCCTCCCAATAGTCAAATAAACCAATAAACTAATAGACAAGCAAACCTCACCATGTACCCACCCTACCCCGTCATAGATGCCCACGTCCACATCATGCCCTGGAACCAGGTGCACCCCGACGCGGCCGCCAGCATGACTAACCGGCCGGACATCGAAGACATCTATGCCGTTTGCAGCGACCCCCACCGGCTGGTCGCCTATATGGATGAACGCAACGTCGAAAAGCTAGTGATGATCAATTATGTGACGCCGACGGTTATCGGCTTCACCGAAGATGCCAACCTCTTTTCCGCCAACATGGCGAAAGCCTATCCCGACCGGTTGATCCCGTTCGGCGGCATTGACCCCCGCCGCCATATTAGCGTCGCTGATGAGATGGACTATCTGCTGGGCGAACTACGCTTGCGGGGCATTAAGCTACACCCACCCCACCAGCTTTTTCATGTGAATGACTACCTCCGCCAGGAAGATTTGTGTGGGTTGGCAACGGTTTATGAGAAGTGTATCGAGTATGGTGTGCCGGTGATGGTGCATACAGGGACATCGGTCTTTCCTCGCGCGCGGAACAAGTTCGGCCGCCCCCTCGACCTCGACGACGTGATGATTGACTTTCCCGATTTGCAGGTGATTATCGCCCATGGGGGACGGCCGCTGTGGATGGATGAAGCACTGTTTATCCTTCGCCGCTTCCCCAATACCTATCTCGACATCTCCTCGATCCCACCGAAGAATCTGCTCAACTACTTTCCCTGGCTGGAGCGCGTCGCTGACCGCGCCCTGTTTGGCTCCGACTGGCCTGGTCCCGGCGTCCCCGACATGGCGAAAAATATTGAAGATTTCTATGATTTGCCGCTTTCTGAGGAGACAAAGCGACAGGTGTTGTATGAAACGGCCGCGAAACTGTTCAACTAATTTTATGTTCGCTGTCTTTCTAACAAAATTTGTTTAGCCTCTTTCAAATCAATTCTTGCCTGATGCCCGTGTTTTTCAAGCAGATACAGTAGTTGCGCCCCGCTCAAGAGTACAACAGGTTTTCCTTTAGCAAACTCATGAGCATCTGCCCCATAATCTGAAGTGGTTACTAATATCCCTTTATTAGCTCCTTCATTGATAAGGGTTCCATAAAGATCGCGTACTGCAGAAACCCCAACTGTATTTGTGTATCTTTTGGCTTGAATAACTATCTTGCCTCCACGTATCGGATCAGGATCAAACACAACTGCATCAATGCCGCCATCTCTACTCGCCCGAGTAACTTTAACCTCGCCCCCATGAGAAGCAAATTCTTTTTCAAATAACTCTCGGATGAGGTGTTCAAAGTCCTCCCAGTCCATAGAGGCCAGATTCTCGCCTTCAATTACCTCAGCTACATCATAAGAAGCTACAAAACGACTATCTTCTCGATCTATTTTTAAGATTGGAGCTACTGGAGTAAGACTATACAAACGGGCTGCACCGATACCTTTCAGGCTTTTGAAACACGCCTTTGGATCAACTTTTGATAGATTGATACTTTCAAACTCTTCCTTTTTTGTCTGGAGCGAAAGAATACACGAATTATTTTGTCTTCCAGTAGCAGGATCGATTGAATCTACGAATCCATTAAATACAATTGAAGCCAGCGCATTGATGCGGTCCGCCCCGTAAAGTTCATGATTAGTACGCAACGCGACTTGGTATAGTAAGTTATCGTATAAACGATTTATTTGTGTTTGGGGCAGATGCTTTTCTGCAAACTCATCACGTGTCTGGATATATTTAACCTCCTTCAGGGTAGGCAGTTCGTCTATCGATGGTAGTTGATAATCAACAATGAGCATACGTGTTTCCAAATTGTAATGAAGTTCATACGATTGCGGAAAATAATCTGGGTATGACGAAGTTGCTAATACTAGATCACAATATCCAACTATTGCTTCGGCGCCGTTTCCTCGGAGATAATCCTGTTTCTGTTGTTCTACAGCACTATTGGTGGCTTCCTGTTCTTGGTAATATATGGTTTTTGCATTTTCCCACTCCGCGTATTCAGTAGCGTACTTTGCTTCAACTTTTTCTTTATATTCCACCCATTTTTTAAGATCAGCTTGAAAGAGTTGTTCAGCTTTTTGCTCTTTTTCTATGCGTCTACTTGAGAAAAGTTTATCCACCATTCCTAGTCGAGGGTCATATTTTTCATCCGTTTTGTTGGGTTCAGGCGGCAAATTTGGGTGTGTTGGCGGTGAAACAGGATATTCGGAAGCACTTTTTAAGGATTCCCAGTCTAAAGCAACGTTAACTGATAGCGATTGCTTGAGAATATTTTCCAATTCATTAAGACTTTGTTCTGCTTGTTCTGTTCTTCTTGCTGCTTTTGATTTATTCTCTTTTACAGAGAGTACCTTCCTTTCCTTTCCAAGCTTCTCTTCCCATGTCTGATCCCACCTTGACTTTAATGTCTTGGCTTTTTGCTGCACGACATGCTTATTTTCGCCTGTAACAGTCTGTATCTTATGTAACCCACTATGCCGGACTACCAATTGATAGCGTGTTCGACCGGACTTAAGGTAAGTTGTTTCAAGTTCGCCTATCTCGCTTTGCATTTTTAAGCCTCCTAATTATAGGTCATCGCTGGTAGCTAGATGGGTTTAAATTGGCACCCAAACACAGCCTTTTTACAAGCTAGGGATAGTATAAAGGGAAGCTAGAGAATCTTCAAATGTATAACGCAGGGAAGGATGATGTTGCTCATTCTTGATTACCTTGAAATCGCTAATCTATGTGCAATCTTTGAGATCAAAAATGGGACAAAACAAAAAAGCGGATAATATAGCATTTCATCGTTATACTATTACACTCACGCTACACATATACTGCACTGATAGAAGGTGAAGGTCATGTATTTTCTGACTCGACTCACCCAGATAGTTGACACCATCAGCGAGAAGCAAGGGATTCTGGCGGCGTACTTGATATTGCTAACGGTCGCCGTTGGCCTTGCCAATGTGGTGCTGCGCTATCTCGACCGCTTTATCGGCCTGCGCCTGACTTCCAATTTCTTCATCGAGCTACAGTGGTATCTTTACTCGCTTGTTTTCCTGTTGAGTTTCGCCTATATCCTCAAACACAATATCAACGTGCGGGTTGATTTTTGGTACGGTCGTCAAAGCCCGCGTCGTAAAATGTGGATTGACTTGATCGGCCATCTCGTGGCGCTGATTCCCTTCTGTCTCCTCGCTCTGGCGGTAACACTTAATCCTGTTCTCCTTTCCTGGGGGCGATTGCCCAACGGTAGCTGGGGGACATGGGAACTCTCCCCCGACCCCAGCGGCCTGCCACGCGCGCCAATTAAAAGCATGATCCTGGTCGCCTTCTTCACGCTGCTGCTCCAGGGTGTTGTAGAGGTGTTCCGATTGCTCCTCCGGCTACGCGGAGATAAAATCGTAGGAGTGGTGGCGGCCGAAGCGCCAGATCAACCAGTGCCTATTGAATAAAACCTGAGTAACTATTCACCACAAAGACACCAAGGCACGAAGTTTCACTGATTCTTCTTTGTGTCGCGCAAATGTTTGCGTCCGTGTCTTCGTGATGAAAAGCCAGAGAAACTGAATAGCTACAAACCTGATTTCTAAATAACCACTGACCGCCGGGGTCTTCCTTTGTGTCTTGGTGGCTTCGTGGTAAAGACCAAAGAGTGAGTGACGCCTATGACAGGATTTGAGTGGCTGGCTATCGCCATGTTCGTCGCCTTTGCCTTCATCATTCTAAGTGGTTATCCAGTCGCTTATTCCTTTGCAGGAACGGCGATTGTCTTTGGCGCGATCGGTCTGTACTTAGGCGCGTTTGATCTGAACTTGCTGCGGCTTCTTCCCAATCGCTGGTTCGGGGCGATGTCGGACTTCACCTTGCTGGCGATCCCCTTCTTTGTCTTTATGGGAGCGATATTCGAGAAGTCGGGACTGGCCGAAGAACTGCTGACTACCATTGGTATCTTGTTGGGATCGCTGCGTGGCGGGTTGGCTCTGGCAGTGATCATCGTTGGCACATTGTTGGCGGCCGCCACCGGGGTCGTCGCCGCCACGGTCATTGTCATGGGACTGCTCTCGTTGCCGGTAATGCTCCGCCAGCAGTATGACCACAAGCTGGCAACTGGCGTGATTGCCGCATCAGGGACATTGGCACAACTGATCCCGCCCAGCCTCGTCCTGGTCGTCCTCAGTTCGCAAGTCGGCGTACCAGTTGGCGACCTCTTTCTGGGCGCGATTGTCCCAGGGCTGATTTTGGCCAGTCTTTATGCGCTCTATGTGATCGTGATTGCCTATCTACGGCCATCTGTTGCCCCCGCCCTTCCTCTTGAAATGCGCCAGATCAGCCCGGCCAATCTGCTGATCAAAACGCTACGCGCCGTTGTGCCGCCGGTCATCCTGATTTTGCTCGTTCTCGGCAGCATCTTTCGCGGCCTGGCCACACCAACCGAAGCGGGGGCTGTAGGAGCGGCCGGGGCCTGTTTGTTGGCGGCCGCCAACCGCCACCTGAATTGGAAAGTGATCCAGCAAGCGGCACGATCAACGGCGAACCTGACCGCGTTGGTACTGATGATCCTTTTTTGTTCCAACTTCTTCGGCCTGGTGTTCGACGGTCTTGGCGGTCAGCGGCTGGTGACCGAATTTCTGACCAATCTGCCCGGTGGCTTTTGGGGTTTCATCATCGTCGCCAACATCGTTGTCTTTCTACTGGGCATCAACCTCGAATTTCTGGAGATCTCCTTCATCGTCATGCCCCTCTTCCTCCCGGCGGCCGAAGCGCTGGGCGTGGACCTGGTCTGGTTTTGCGTGATGATGGCGGTCAATCTCAATATGGCCTTTATCTCACCCCCGGTTGGCTTCTCCCTTTTTTATCTGCAAAGCGTCGCGCCACCAGAGGTGGACACACTCGACATTCATCGTGGCGCGTTGCCCTTCCTGGCTCTGCAAGTCATTGCGCTGCTCATTGTCATCTCCTTCCAGGATACGGTACAGTGGTTGGTAAGGATTGCGGGCTAGAGCAGAAACCGGGTTTTTCCAAAAACCCGGTTTCTAAGAGTTGGTTACATCTGAGAAGCAATGAACGAATTGTAAGACGTTTCGATCAAGCTGTGCCAGCTTTGCACGTTCTCGCGGAATGCATTCCACTGTTCAAAGATCGAGCTGAAATCCGCATCGCTCTGTGAGAACTCATCGAAGATTGTGAATGACTCTTCCCGCGCCGCCTGCATAATCTCCGTGCTAAAGGTACGAACCTGTGTGCCACCATCAATCAGCCGTTGCAATGCCTGTCCATTCAGCGCATCATAGCGAGCGAGCATCTCGATATTGGCCTGATACGCTGCCAGCTTGATCACCTCCTGGTACAGTTCCGGCAAATTATTCCACTCATTGAGATTGATCTGCATTTCGACTGTGGGGCCTGGTTCCCACCAGCCCGGCGCGTAGTAGTATTGGGCGGCGTCGTTCAGCCCCAGCTTTTCGTCATCATAGGGGCCAACCCACTCGGCCGCATCAATCGCCCCTGTCTGCAGCGCCTGGAAAATCTCGCCCCCAGCCAATACCTGCACTGTCACGCCCATGCGGCTCAATACCTGCCCGCCAAGACCGGTGACACGCATCTTTAACCCCTGTAAATCGGCCGGTTGTTCGATCTCTCGATTCCACCAGCCGCCCATCTGCGCCCCAGTATTCCCCGCCGGGAACTGGATGATGTTAAAACGCTCGCGATAAAAATCTTGCAGCAGTTCTAGCCCACCGCCATGATAGAGCCAGGCGTTTTGCTGGCGTGCGGTCAGGCCAAAGGGCAACGATGTGCCAAAGGCCATGACCGGGGTACGGCCGATATAATAGTACGAGGCCGTATGACCAATCGGCACTGCGCCCTGTTCGACCACATTGAGCACCTCCAGCGGCGGGGCCAACTCCCCGGCCGCACGCGGGGTAATCGTAAAACGGCCGCCGGTCATCGCTCCGACATATTCGGCAAAAAGCTGTACCGTGCCAAAGATCGTGTCTAAGGCCAACGGCCAGCTTGTCGCCAACGGCCAATTGAGTGTGGGTAAATCATCATCTTGAGCCACCGCTTCGGCAATTTCGGCCGCTGTTGGCTCAACCGCCGACGCTTCCGGTTCTTCGCTAATGGTTGGTTCTTGTTGGGTACGGCAGCCAACGAGACCGGCGGCAGCAAACCCAACTGCGCCTGCGGCCGCGCCAAGAAACGCTCTTCGATTCATCCTATCCTCCTAACGATTGGCTGTGGGTTGCTTCATGACCCGCCAGGGGCAGCCGCAATCACGCCGCAACCGGTTTTTGGGAAAAGTATCAAATTCTATCCACCCAGAAGGGAGCCTGTCAAGCAGGAAATATGGCAGACAAACGCGAACGGTTCAGCGGTAGGTGGCGAACCGATAACCGATCCCTATATACCGCTTAGTCCCCCTCGCTCTGTTCCGGTTCCCCCAGGTATTCCGCCCATTGAGGGCAGGTAAGCCGGTACTCCCGATTGGGGAAGTACAGTTGCCACTCCTCCCGGCTGAAATTGCGTCCGGCTCTGGCACAGGCCACTTCCACCAACTCATCCAACGATAAGTGCCACAAGCGAACGTTGCCGTTTTGGCTGGCGGCCGCCAACAAGCTCCCATCCGGGCTGAACGCCACCGCGCGAACGAAGTTCTCCCGATCACGAAGGATGACCGGCCGCGCTGTCGTCACGCCCTCGTCCGAAACCTCGGACGTTAGCTCCTCCAAACGCCACAAGCGAACCATGCTATCGTCGCTACCCGTCGCCAGCCAACGGCCGTCGTCGCTAAAAGTCAGGGCCTGGATGGGGTCTTGATAACCGCGCACGACAAGGGGGGTGGGCAAGTCGGCGGCCGTTTCCGCCTCCGCTAGTCCAGTCAGGTCCCACAAAAGCACAGAGCGATCCAGGCTGGCGGTTGCCAACCAGCGGCCGTCCGCGCTAAACGCCACCGCCTTCGCCCAATCTGTATGCCCCGGCAAAATGAGCGGCTCCGGCGCTGAATCTATCACCTCCAACTCATCGTTGAAGATGGTTGACAACTCCCAAATTTGCACTGTGCCATCTTTATTGCCGGTCGCCAGCCAACGGCCGTCCGCGCTAAAGTCGGCGTCCAATACATCGTCGGGATGGCTTAATTCGATTAGCGGTTCGGCCGCCTCCCCATCGGCAAGCACGGCCGCCAGCGACCACAAACGAGTGATAGAATCATCCCCGCCCGTCGCCAGCAAGCGATCATCGGGACTAAAGGCCACCGTTGTTACCGGCGATTGGTGGTCATCTAGCCGGATTGGCTCGGCCTCTGAATGGCCAACAGGCCAGAGGCGAACGAATCCATCACCACTTCCTGTTGCCAACCAACGGCTGTCCGCGCTGAAAGCCATATCCAGCACGGCCGCCTCGTAGCCACCCAAAATAACCGGTCTGGCCTGCGGATCAGTCACATCCCATAAGCGAGCTACCCGGTCTTGCCCGCCCGTTGCCAGCCAACGGCCGTCAGGGCTGAACACAGCATTATAGACCCAGCCAACGTGATCGCGTAGCACCGCTGGCTCCGCCCAGGGGTCATACCCCCACCAATCCTGGCCCATACCCCACAGGCGTACCGATCCAGATCGGCCGCCCGATGCCAACAGCCGCCCATCGGGACTGAAGGCGACCGCATTTGCACCAGACTCATGCCCTAGTAAAACGATTGGCCTTTCTTCTGGCTCGCCAGTCAGGTCCCACAACTGGATCGTTCCATCCCAGGCGGCCGTAGCCAGCCAACGGCTATCGGGGCTAAATACCTCATCCCGCACCCACTCGCTGTGACCGCGCAAGACATCCGGTTCCGCGCTCAAGTCACCACTTAAGTCCCATAAGCGCACCGTCGTATCCCGGCTGGCGGTTGCCAACCAACGGCCGTTGGGACTGAAGAGCACTTTTCGCAACCAATGGGTATGGCCGCCTAAGACGGTAGATGTAATCGAAGCTGGATCAGCTAACTCCCACAAACGGACGGTATTATCGCGGCTGCCTGTCGCCAACCGGCGGCCGTCGGGGCTGAAGGCCACCGAGCGAATTGGCCCCTCATGTCCCGATAAGATGACGGACTCTCCTGTAAAATCACCCCCACCTGCACTGTCTAGCGATTCTATATTCCACAAACGGGCGGTGTTGTCACTACTTCCCGTCGCCAACCAACGGCCGTCGGGGCTGAAGGCCAAACACCATACCGCGCCCTCATGCCCACGCAGGACAATGGCACTTTCGCCACTGTTAGCAACAACACCATTCATATCCCACAGTCGCGCCGTCCCATCTTCGCTCACCGTCGCCAGCCAACGGCCGTTGGGGCTGAAGCTCAGCTCGTTGACCCCGGCCTCATGCCCTTGAAGGATGATCGGTTCCGCGTTCAAATCGGTTAGATTCCACAAGTGGATAGTGCTGTCTGTGCTGGTAGTCACCAACCAGTGGCTATCCGGGCTGAAGGCCACCGCGCGAACGACTCCCTCATGACCACGTAAGACCAGCGGCTCGACCTGTAGGTTTTCATTCAAGTCAAAATTAGACGTTCGGGAAATGTCCCAAAGCCGCGCCGTGCCGTCGTCACTGGCCGTCGCCAGCCAACGGCCGTCCGGGCTGAGAGCCACTGCCCTTACCAGCAGCAGATGAGGGGCAAGCGCCCGCCCCGCCGTATGCGCCAGGGTAAATCGCAGTTGACTCTCTAAGGCGGCCGTGTCCAACGCTTCGGTCCCGCTTTGGTCGCTGATGTGAAGTGCCTCTAAAGCGAGAAGATGGGACAGCGGCGGAGACTCCTCCAGGATGACGGCCGATTGTGCCACCAATTCCTCAATCAGCAGGCGGCTATTAAGCGTTTCCACCTCCTGGCGGGCTGCTTGTTCTTCTTGTTGGGCGACCAGCGCCAGCGATTCATTTTCCTCGGCCAATAGTCGCGCTGTTTCGGCCGCTTCCCGCTGGCGACTAGCCTCCTGGAGCTGGTTAAAGAACAAAATGGCAGCCACGGCCGCCAGCAGTAAGGCCACGCCGAGAGTATTCCGCAAGCGGCGCAGACGTGTGGCCGTTCGGCGCTCCATTTCAAGCTGCTCTGCCTGTCGTTGTTGCTCCGCAGCCTGTGCTTTTTGTTCTGCTGCCCGTGCTTCCGAAGCATTCAGAAACAGTTGTTCAAGCGGATTGAGTTCGCCATGATGCAGAGCCACCCACTCCTGGGTTTGTTCCAGCCGCGCTCCTTGATAGAGAAAGCTAGGGTCGCCATCACTCGCTTCCCAATCGTGAGCGGCATTGGTCAGTTGGCGATAGAGCAACAAGCCTTCACGATCTCTGGACAGCCATTGGCGCAATGCCGGCCACTCGCGGATCAACGCTTCATGGGCAACTTCGGCCGTCTCCCTGGCGACCACAACCAAACGCGCTTCAACCAGCTTTTGCAGCACGGCTTCCGTCTGCGATGTTTCACCCACGCTAGGAATCAACTCATCCAACGACACCCGTCGCCGCGTGTCGGGGGAGGGCAATCCCCCTTCGGCCGTTCCCTCTCCTAGCTCCGTCAGCCGCAGAAAGATGCGCCGGGCAATCACTTTTTCCTCGGCAGAAAGGCTTTGGTAAACTCCCTCCGCCGTTTGGGCAATCGCCCCCTGCACACCACCGGCGGCCGCATAACCGGCTAAGGTCAGAGTACGGCCGCGCCGCCGCCGCCACGTCTCCAACAAAGCATGGGAGAGCAACGGCAACGCTCCCGGCTCATCCCCCACATCGCGCAAAATCAAGTCCACCAACCCCGGTTCAAAGTCCCATTCCGCTTGCCGCGCCGGTTCTTCAATGGCTCGACGCAACTCCTCGCTGTTCATCGGCCCGATATACTCTTGCCGCCGCGCCACCGCCTGGCGCAGATTGGCATATTGGGCGCAGTGGGCGTAAAAGTCAGCCCGCAACACAATGACGACTGTTGCTCCGCCCCCGGCTTCTGCGGCCGTCAGCAAATTATCAATGTACGCCCTTCGTTCCCGCTCATCACGACACAGGGTAAACAGCTCTTCAAATTGATCAACGGCGATGAATAAATGAGGCGGCTTCAAGGAGTGGGGGTGGGTGTAGTTAGTAGCGACTGCCTTCTTTGTCGCTTCACGTTTGCTGAGAGGCTTACTGTCTGAGATAGAGCCATTATCCACTTGCTCATTCACAAAACGCAGCAAAGTCAGAGGATCGGCTCGCATATCATTTCGCAAGCTGAGGATAGCGGACTGATCAATCTCTTCATCTTCGGCGCCCAACTCAATTACCAGGGCTTCGGCCAATGTTGTCAGCGGCTCGGCCGTCGGCGTCACCACCACATAGCGCCAGTTGCGACTGCCGGATGGTGATAATGTTCCATCAGCCAGCGGCTTCTCCTGCCGCAGCGTGGCAATCAGCCCGGCACGCAAAATGGAGGACTTGCCACTGCCGGACGCACCAATCACAACAGCTAAACAATCATCTTCCCGCACCAAATTAACCAGGCGGGCGGTTAGCAGTTCACGGCCGAAAAAGCGGCCAGCGTCGGCCTCGTCGAAGTAATTTAGACCAAGAAACGGCGCATCGCCGGGTGCAGGTCGTTGGTCCAGAGCCGTTTTCAGTTCCAGCAATGCTTGTTGTACTTCGGCCGCTGATTGTGGGCGGTCGGCCGCCTCTCGCGCCAGCAAGCGGCCGATCAGGGCATCAAACCCCTTCGTTAATTGCGGGTTGTGGACACTGGGTGGGTCGGGGACCTCAGTATGAGAGAGGTCTTGCATAGAAAACGGCAAACGGCCGGTCACCATTTCATATAGCAAGACGCCCAGCGAGAATAAGTCTGATTGGACGGTAGCCCCATGGCCTTCTAACACTTCCGGGGCGAGATAGGGAATCGTGCCGGGGAGCGTAGCCAGCATCGCCTGCTGGTTAGGCACGCCCGTTGTCGTCGCATCGGCCACTCGCGCCAGGCCAAAGTCCATCAGCTTAATGATCTGGTGTGGCCCCACTATCACGTTTTCCGGCTTGATGTCACCATGAATGACGCCGTTGGCGTGGGCTTCCTCCAGCGCTGCGCAAATTTGGCGGCCGATAGCCAGCGCTTCCTCGACTGACTGGGGCGAGTAGTCACGCAGCGTAACCCCTTCGGCCAGTTCCATAACGATGTAGGGTAAGGGCTGGTTTTGCTCTAATAGCCGCGCTTCTCCGGCGTCGTAGACCGTAAGGACATTGGGATGGTTGAGCCGGGCGATGGTTTGCGCTTCGTGCAGCCAATGGACACGCCCCTCTGTCCCTAGATGTCCCGGTTGCAAAATCTTGACCGCCACCTCCCGCGCCAACAAGGTGTCTTGCGCCTGATAAACAATCCCCATGCCCCCACGGCCGATCACCTCGTCCAGATGATAACGCCCCTGAAAGGTGGAGGCGGCCGCCAGGACGGCCGGGCTTTCCCCATGGACTAACCGTTCATAAACCAACTGCGTTTGCTCCGATGGCAAAACATCCAGTTCGGCATCCAATGCTTGTGAACATCGCTGGTAGACATGGGCTACCTCTGACAGATTGTTCAGCCCGCCATGGGCGATCATCAATGCCCGGTATGCAGGTTCAGGTGTGGAACCCAGTGCAATCCAACGCTCCCCCCACTCTAATACCTCGTTCCAACGCTCGGCTATCACGAGTTTGTTGAGCAGTAGTTGCATTTTTTGCTCAAAAACGGCCGCTAATCGCTCCCGTTTGCGGATGACCCACTCCTCATAGAAACCGGGTAGCAGCTCCCCCTGGTAGACGGAAACGGCCGAGATCAGCGCTTCAATAGATGTATTCTCATCCATTTTGCGCTCCAGTTCGGCCGTGTCCAGCCAATAATCGGCTTTTGGATCAAATTGGACGCTTAGGTCATCAATCAGGAGGTAAGCGGAGGCAACGGGTTCGAGGACTTTGCGAAGACGCCAAAGGGTGTGGCGCAAATTGCTGCGGGCGGTGGGTTCGTCGGCATCGGGCCAAAATAACCCGGCGATCATCTCGCGCCGGTGAGCGGTTCCAGCAGACAAGACGAGATATGCCAGTAAGGACTGGGAACGACGTAGCTGGAATTCAAGCGGCCGTCCATCTAGGGAAGCAGTAAAGCGGCCGAGCAATCTTAGCTCTAGCATCGACAACCATATTCGCCTGTGTCACATAACCCGACACAAAAACAAGTGCCGGATGCTATCACCAATGGCCTGACATTTCAAGACGCCTGTTTACACACGTATTGTATTCCAGGCTACACAACCCAACCAGTCCACTCCTCCTACTTTTATGACTGTCTTCTCAACGCTTGTCCGCTTCAAGGTGGCGGGTGGTGATATATTCCATCGTTGCTTCGGCGATGAGACCAAACCTGGTTTCTCCGCGTTGTGCAGCGTAGTTGTCCATTAGCGATAGCACACGTTCTGGAAGCGTAATATTGACCCGCTTTGATTTCCCCGACAGCTTTGAGATGTCTACAGAAACCAATGCCCAAAAACCATCTGCATAATCAGGATTAGCGTAATGATGCTCAATGGTCCTTGGCATTGGCACAGGTTCACCATCCAGTAATAGCCCCTCAATGTGGGTCTCAATTGCCTCAGTCACTTGCAATAGCGCATTATCTACGGTTTCACCAGCAGAGAAACACCCAGGTAAATCGGGTACAGTAACCCCATAATCACTATTTGTATCTTTGTGAATTACAACCGGGTAGCGCATAAAGATCACCTTGTGTTTACACACATTATACACACTTAGAATGTGCTTGTAATGCCCTTATATGGCTTTAGCGCCTCTACACGCCTAAGTATTGGTGCATGATTGCATCCTGGGAGCGGAGAAAGTCGGGAGTTCCTTCAAAGACGATTTTGCCTTTGTTCATCACGTACACGCGGTCGGCGATGGAGAGGGCCATCGCCAGATTTTGCTCAACGACCAGGATGGAAAGCCCTTCATCGCGCAAACGGCCGATCACCCTACCAATCGCCTCCACAATCAGCGGGGCTAGGCCCTCCGATGGTTCATCCAACAGCAGCAATTCCGGGTTGGTCATCAGAGCGCGGCCGATAGCCAACATCTGCTGCTCGCCGCCACTCAGCTTCGAGCCACGATGGTCGAGACGCTGGGCCAGTGGCGGAAAGGTATCCAGCACACGCTCAAACGTCCAACCATTCCCGTTGCTACCCCGTGCGCCGAGCATGATATTCTCGCGCACCGACAACGCCGGGAAAATCTCTCGCCCTTGCGGGACTAGCCCCACCCCCAACCGGGCAATGGCATGGGAGGGCAAACTGGTGATGTCCCGGTCGCGGAGATGGATACGGCCGTTGCGCGGCCGGTTGAAGCCGATAATCGAGCGGATGGTCGTCGTCTTTCCCACCCCATTGCGGCCGAGCAGCGCCACCGCCTCCCCTCGCTCCACGCGCAAAGACACCCCCTGTAAAATATGGCTATGACCATAATAGGTGTGGATGTTGTCAACCGTAAGCATGCAGTCACCCAGTCTCCCAATCTCCTAGTCTCTGAGAATGAGAGACTAGGAGACTGGGAGATTAGTTCT
Source organism: uncultured Ardenticatenaceae bacterium (assembly GCA_964410625.1). Lineage (GTDB taxonomy): Bacteria > Chloroflexota > Anaerolineae > Promineifilales > Promineifilaceae > CAYPHY01. Next base: position 45,197 of record CAYPHY010000039.1, read on the forward strand.
TTCCTAGATAGATTTCCTGCACTCGTTCATCTCGCCGCACTTCGTCCGGTGTTCCACTGCGAATCACCTGGCCGTAATGTAGGACGGTGATGCGGTCGGCGAGGGTGAAGATGACATCCATATCATGTTCAACGATGAGCAGTGTCAACGAGCGTGGCAGCTCCTGGATCAGGCGGGTCATATCGGCCGTTTCCGCCGGTGACATCCCGGCTGTAGGTTCGTCCAGCAAGAGGATCGCCGGTTCTACGGCCAAAGCCAGCGCGATCTCCAATGCCCGCTGTTGGCCGTAAGCCAGTTCATTCACGACCACATCGCGCTGTGGTAGCAGGCCGACCCGCGCCAGGGTTGCCTCGGCTGCTTCCTGAAGTTCGCTAAAGGAGGCAATCGGCCGAAACCAGTGGCGATTGATCCGCCGCCGGTGCTGGACCGCCAGGCGAACATTCTCCAATGCAGACAGACCAGCAAACAAGTTATTGCGTTGAAAAGTATGGCCGAGACCGCGATTGGCTCGTTCAGCCACCGGCAAGGCGGTCACATCATTGGCATCCAAGAAAACCTGACCGGCCGAGGGCCGTAATTCCCCGCTAATCAGGTTAAATAGTGTGCTTTTTCCCGCCCCGTTTGGGCCGATGATGGCGTGGCGTTCACCGGGTTCGGCCGCCAATGATACTTGATCCAACGCCAGCAAACCGCCGAAGTTTTTACTCAGCTTCTCCACTGTCAAGCGGCTCATCAATCGCCATCCCCCCCGTAACGTGGGTTGCCAACCCGCGCTATGGCTCTCTCATTGCGCCACTGCCGCCATAGACCAACCAACCCACGTGGCGCGAAAAGCACAAAGGCGATAAACAACAGCCCTTCCAACGTTTCCCAACGATCAATGTAACTACTGATCAGCAAAGGAAAGAGGCGCACAATCGTCGCTCCCACCAGTGGGCCGGACAGCGTTCCTGCTCCGCCGATGATTACCATCAGCATCACCTCGCCGGAGGTCTTCCAGTAGAGATACTCTGGCGCGGCCTGGCGAAAGGAGGAAACCATCAGCAGCCCCGCCAATCCGCCAAACGCCCCGGCAATGGCAAAGGCGGCCATCTTATAGCGAAAGGTGGCGTAGCCCAGGGCACGCATTCGCTGTTCATTTTCGCGGATACCGCGCAGTGTCCAACCAAAGGGGCTATTGACAATCCGTCGCAATAGCCAGTAGGAAAGGAGAAAGAAGAAGATGGTCAGGAAGTAAAAGCTCTCACGGGAAGTGAAGCTGTAGCTGAGGGGGCCGATGCCGATGGTCGGCCGCGCCACCCCCGCCAACCCGTCCGACCCACCCGTCACCCCCGACCAACGGATGGCGATGCTGAACAACATCTGGGCAATGGCCAGCGTGATCATCAAAAAATAGATGCCATTGGTGCGCAGAACGAAGAAGCCCACGACCAGCGCCACCAATGCTGTCACTATCAAGACAAAAGGTAGGGTGATAAATAGGTTGCTGGTTAGCCCTAACGCCGGTGCGTTGTTTCCGGCCAGATAGGCAACAAGATAGCCACCCAACCCGAAAAAGGCCGCGTGCCCGAAGGATGGCAGGCCAGTATAACCTAGCAGCAGATCGAGGCTCATCGCAAAAATGGCGAAGATGAGGATGTCTATGGTCAGGCTGAGATAGTAGGGGCGAGCGAGGAAAGGCCAGGCCAGGATGAGCAATGCAAGCAGGGCGAACAACAACGGCCGTCGCCGCCCGGCCCACGTCTGCAATTGGATGATCCGTGTCGCCACTGTTGTCATGTGGTTTCCAGACTGAATAGACCGGTCGGCCGCAGCAACAGCACAACCGCCATGACACCAAACAAGATAAACAGAGAGAATTCAGGGATGATCGCCTTGCCAAAGGTATCGGCCATGCCGATCAGTAACGAGCCGAGGAATGCCCCCTTCAACGTTCCCAGGCCGCCGACCACGACAACCACAATGGTCAAAATTAAGATTTCAGAATCCAGACCTGGATATAAGGTCGTGATCGGCGCGCCGAGAACACCGGCCAACGCTGCCAGTGCCGTACCGACGGCGAAGACCCCGGCAAAGACAAGCTGGATGTTGATCCCCAATCCGCTGACCATCTGCGGATGTGTGACCCCGGCGCGGACAATCGCCCCAATGCGCGTGCGCCCCAGAAAGAGCCACAACCCCAAAGCCAGGAGCAGTCCAAACCCGATGATCGCCAGCCGGTAAATGGGGAAGCGGATGCCAAAGAAGGGGATTTGCCCGGCCAAGAAGGAGGGAGGGGGGACCGATTCGACAAACGCCCCCCAATTCCACTGGATCAGATCGGTCAGGACGAGGGCGATGCCAAAGGTCAGCAACACCTGCTCTAAATGGCGTTCGCTGCCATACATGCGGCGGAGCAGGTAGCGCTCAACGACCAGGCCGAGCAGCCCGACGGCGATGGGGGCGACGATCACTGCCGGCCAAAAGGCGCCAAACTGGCGCACGGCCGTCAGCCCAATGTACCCGCCCAATAGATAAAACGCCCCGTGACTGAGGTTGATCACATTCATCTGCCCAAAGATCAACGACAATCCGGCGGCCATCGTAAACAGCAACATGCTGGAGACAAAACCGTTGAGTAGTTGGATGAGGAAGTTTTCCATCCGTCAATTCACTGCCAGTCCGTAATGCTTATTGCGCGGTTAAGAATTTTTAGCATCAAATTAGCGTAAGCGTTGCGCTGCCAATTTTCGCGAAAAATCATGCAAAATTGGCGTTCATTCGCGTAAATTAGATGCCAATGGGTAACGCTTGGTGCGAATAAAACGCTCGAATCGGAAAGCGTTTTCGGGTAGCTTCAGGTCCATGCCAAAGTGATCGGGGCCAACGGCGTCTACGCGGGCAACGATGACGCTGAGGTCGTCGCGCTCGAAGGCTTCGGCCGTCGCTTCAATGAAATCAAATGGGGTGCTGACGGCCGCCACATGGGGAACGCCCGCCCCTTTGGCGATGGCGGCCAAGTCTACGCGGCCGAGTTCGGCTGTGTGGGAGGGAAAGCCGCCAGTAGAGAGCAGGCTGCCGTTGTCGAAGATGATGTGGGTCAGGTTTGGCGGCCGGTAGCGGGCCATTGTGGTCAGCGTACCCAAATTCATTAACACCGAGCCGTCCCCGTCGAGGACAACGACACGCTCCTGCGGCCGGTTCAACGCCAGCCCTAGCCCAATCGAGGAGGCCAGCCCCATCGCATGTTGCAGATAAAAGAAGTTCTCGCAGTGGCCAAGGTTATACAGTTCCTGGGCACACGCCCCCATAATCGTGACAACAAGCTTGTCCTGTAACTCCGGGTAAATCGCTTCAATACATTTGGAACGTAACATCTTGACCATTCCTACCTACCGGTTTACCATTTAACTGCCACCTGCCACCTGCCACCTGCCACCTGCCACCTGCCACCTGCCACCTGCC
>CAYPHY010000040.1:0-48060 GCA_964410625.1 uncultured Ardenticatenaceae bacterium
TGTCCTGTAGCATGGGTCGGCGTTTCAATCTATATTCGTACAATCCGACGCGGGTAAACAACCCGCGTTACAAGAACCTATTCCAGAGTTACGATCAGGATGTTGTAGGCTGAGGGTGCGCCGGTCGCTTCGGAAACCTGCACGGTGTAGGTTGTGGTTTGCAGCGGCAGGACAAAGACGGCCTCGGCCGAACCCGGCCCGCTGAAGTTGGCATTGGCGGCCACATTACCATTGCTGTCCGCCACCCGCGCGACGACATTGGAGTCGTCGGTGGGATCCACAAAGACCAACACCGGCCGCGCTCCATTGGACTGCACCGTATATGTTTTTGTCTCGCCGTTGACCAGCGAATCCGCCTGGCGCACGGCCGCGCCTGGCGCCTCGTTGGCTGCGTCATACAGATAAGCGGTGTAACCACCCTCGCCAGCGACCGACTGCACAAGCAAAGCGTAGCGGCCGTCCTCTTCCGGCGTAACCACCAATATCTCCGGCCCGCCAGCCGTGCTGAAATTCGCCTCGCTCAACACTTCCAGCCCAGTGAGATCGCTGCCCGCTACGACGTCCCCCGCATAGGCGGCCAATGCCACATCCAGGGTGTCGGCCGGTTCGACGAAAAGCACCGCCGGTTGAAAGGCCAGGCCCTCATAGCCATAGCTGTTGAACCCGCCACCACTCAACGGGGCGGCATTGCTCTGTCCGGGGGCAAGCATGAGTATCGCTGGAGTCGGCGAAGGTTCCGGCGTGGGGGACTCGGCCGTTGTTGGTGTTGCCTCGGCCGTCACGGATGCTTCCTCGGTGGGCGAAGCCTCCGCTGTTGATGATGGTGATGAGGCTGTGATGGCTTCGGTCGCTTCGGTCACGGTGGTGGCGGTGGCGGCCGCTTCTGTGACGGCGGGGATGATGGTTGATCCGGCTGTCGGCTCGTTGAGCGCTTCAGTGGGTGGCGGCGGAATCACCACCTCGGTCGCTGCCGGTAGGGTATCCGGGCCTTGCTGGCAAGCAACGGCCGCCAGACTCAGGGCGAGCCAGACCACGATAACCCGTAGTCGCCGCATATGGACATGGGTCATGTGGCCATGGGTCATGTGTCCATGGGGCATGGGGACATGTCCCATGTTGACACAGGTATGGATATAGCTGTTATGGTTCATACTGCTTCACCTCTTCTACCGTGAATTCGTCTGAATCATAACAGCTTTCCCTTGGATTCGTCCATTGGCTAAGCGGATACCAACAAAGCCGCTCACTGCTGCTGCTGGCTACCGCGCCAACTGTTGGGCGACCGATTGAGGCAGGACCAGTCCCATGATGTGTTTCATCTGGTCCACCTTCGGCTGGGCGACGGCCGCTGCCTGTTCCGCCCCTATGGCCAGCAGGCGATCTAGCTCGGCCGGGTCTTGCATCAGGGCGTGGTAGCGTTCCTGGATCGGCCGCAGCAATTCGACCACCACTTCACCTACGCGGGTTTTCAGGTCGCCATAGCCACGCGCGTCGGCAAAGTCGGCTTCGACCTCGGCCGAACGCTTGCCCGTCACCGCCCGGTAGATGCCAAGCAGATTGTTGACCCCTGCCTTCTCCGGCTCATTGGAAAAGCGAATCTCCTTGCCAGAGTCGGTGACAGCGCGTTTGAAGGAGCGCATGATCTCATCTGGCTCGTCGAGCATACGGATGGCATGGCCGCGCTTGTGCGCCAGGCTCTTCGACATCTTGATCGTCGGATCGTCCAGCCCCATCACCCGTGCCCCTACTTCGGGGATCACGGCTTCAGGGATGACAAAGAACTCCTCTTCATAGAAGCTGTTAAAGCGTTGGGCGATGTCGCGCGTTAGCTCGACATGCTGCTTTTGGTCCTCACCCACCGGCACTTCATGGGTGTCGTAGAAGAGGATGTCTCCAGCCATCAGCACCGGGTAGTCGAGCAAGCCGGTCAGTACGCTCTCCTGCTGGGCGGATTTATCCTTGAACTGGGTCATCCGTTGCAGCCAGCCAAGGGGGGTGATGCAGTTCAGCAGCCAGCACCCTTCGGCGTGGGCCGGGACGTGGCTTTGCACAAAGAGCGTGCTTTTGTCCGGGTCAATGCCACTGGCGAGCAGAATGGCCGCCAATGAACGGGTTTGGAAGCGCAGATTCTCCGGGTCTTGGGGGACGGTCAGGCTGTGCAGATCGACTACGCAAAAGTAGTTGATCTTCTCCTCTTGTCGTGCCACCCAATTGCGGACTGCGCCGAGATAGTTGCCGAGGTGAATATTTCCGGTTGGTTGTATACCGCTAAAAACGACTCTTTTTGTACTCATAATTCTTTGTTGGACGCAGATTAACGCTGATGCTACGCTGATCGCCGCTGATAAGAATAAAAATCAGCGTAAATCTGCGAAGTATCGGCGTAAATCTGCGTTACAATACACCCTGCTCTGCTCGTTCGATGGCGACGAGGAGGGCTTGGGCTTTGTTGGCGCATTCGCGATGCTCTGCCGCTGGGTCGCTGTCGGCGACGATGCCCGCACCGGCCTGGATATAGACCCTGTCGCCTTGCACCAGCATGGTGCGGATGGCGATGCAGGTGTCCATGCTGCCATCGTAGCTGAAGTAGCCGACCGCGCCGCCATAAAGACCGCGCCTTTCCCCTTCCAGTTCTTCGATGATCTCCATCGCCCGCACCTTCGGCGCGCCGCTGAGCGTCCCGGCGGGGAAGGTGGCCCGCATCAGGTCGAAGGCGTCGAGTTCCGGCCGCAGGCAGCCTTCGACATGGCTGACGATGTGGATTACGTGGCTGTAGCGTTCGATGGTCATCAGGTTATGGACTTTGACCGAACCATATTCGGCGACACGGCCGATGTCGTTGCGCCCTAAGTCCACCAACATCACATGCTCGGCGCGTTCCTTTGGATCAGCGAGCAACTCCGCTTCTAGCGCGTTGTCCTCGGCCGCTGTGCTTCCGCGCCGTCGTGTTCCGGCAATCGGCCGCACGCTGGCAACGCGATCCTCCAGCCGCACGTGCATCTCCGGCGATGCACCCACCACTTGCAAGTCCAACTCGCCAAAGTCGAAGTAGAACATGTAGGGCGAGGGATTCAACATCCGCAAGGCGCGATAGATGGCGAAGGGATGGGCGCTGCTGCGACGGCTGAAGCGCTGGCTCAACACCACCTGGAAGATGTCACCGGCGGCGATGTACTCCCTGGCCTGTTGCACGATCTCCTCATACCGTTGCGCGGTCATTGAGGATTCTACGTGCTGGCGGCCGTTGCCATAGCCGTTGCCGGTGATGCTCCAACGGCGGTGGGGGATGGCGGGCAGCGGTCGTAACAGCTTCTCCGCCACCCGCTCAATGCGCTGCAACGCCTCGACGTAGGCTTTTTCGACATCGCCCCCTGCCTCGACCGGGGTGTTGGCGAGAATGAGCAGCCGGTGGCGGGCATGGTCAAAGACGACCAGCGTATCGGCCAGCAAGTAGACGGCATCGGGGATATCGAGGACGCGCTCGGCCGTTTCCGGCAATCGCTCAAAATCGCGCACCACATCATAGCCGAGATAGCCCACTGCTCCGCCATTAAAGCGCGGCAGCCCTGGCAACTGCGCCTGGGTATAACGCTGCACCTCCGCCTTCAGTACGTCCAGAAAATCCTCGCCGCTCGCTAATTGGCGATTGCGGATTAGGGAGTGGGGAGTGGGGAGTGGGGATTGCGGACTGTCCACGCTCCCCTGCTCCTCCGCTCCTCTGCTCCTCTGCTCCTCCATCCAGGTAACAGTACGGCCTTGGAGGGTGAGTATCGCCCGCGGATTGACGCCGACGAAGGAGTAACGGCCGACCTGTTCGCCCCCTTCCACTGATTCTAGGAGAAAGGAGGAGCCAGGGGCGTCCATCAGTTTCAGGTAGACGGAGACTGGCGTTTCCAGATCGGCCGCGAACTCACGATAGACCGGGATCAAATTCGCCGGCCCCGCCGCCAGGCGGCGAAAGTCGTCTAATGAGGGGTGGAAGTGGATGTCGGTCATCGTGTTTTCCCAATCCCAGACTCAAGAGTAAGCTGTTGGCAGTAGACGGTCGCCAGTCTCTCAGTCTCCTAGTCTCTTAATCTCTAATCTCCAATCTCCAATCTCCAATCTCTAATCTCCAACCTGCGGCAGCAAAGCCATCGCTTCCTCCACTGCTTCGGCCGGATAATCGTAGTCCACCAGCTCGCCTTTTAAGTAGGTGTCGTATGCGCCCATGTCAAAGTGACCGTGACCGCTGAGATTAAAGGCGATCACCTTCGCCTCACCCGATTCCTTGCACTTCAGTGCCTCATTGATAACAACGCTGATGGCGTGGGTACTCTCCGGCGCGGGGATGATCCCTTCGGCACGGGCAAAGGTTGAGCCTGCCTTGAAGGTATCAAGCTGGCGCACGGCGCGTGCCTCGATATAGCCACCATCCACCAACGCGCTCACCTGGGGGGCCATGCCGTGATAGCGCAAGCCACCGGCATGGATAGCTGGGGGCATGAAGGAGTGGCCGAGTGTGTGCATCTTGACAATCGGCGCCATCCGCGCTGTGTCGCCATAGTCGAAGGTGTATTTGCCGCGTGTCAGGCTGGGCGAAGCGGCCGGTTCGGCGGCGATGATCGTCGTCTGCTTCCCGTCGGTCAGGTTTTGATGCAAGAAGGGGAAGGCAAAGCCGCCGAAGTTGGAACCACCGCCGGTACAGGCAACGATGATGTCGGGGTACTCTCCGGCCATCTCCAACTGCTCCAGCGTCTCCAGGCCGATTACTGTCTGGTGCATCAACACATGGTTCAGCACCGAGCCGAGGCTGTACTTCTTGCTGCCACCAGAGGTTGCCGCCGCTTCCACCGCTTCGGAGATGGCGATGCCTAATGAACCGGGGTTGTCGGGGTCTTCGGCGAGGATGGAGCGGCCGTAGTTCGTGCGATCCGTCGGGCTGGCATAAACCTCCGCGCCAAAGGATTCGATCAACACCCGGCGATAGGGCTTCTGGTTGTAAGAAACTTTGACCATGTAGACCTCCAGATCGAGATCAAAGAAGTTGCAGGCCATCGCCAATGCCGATCCCCATTGCCCCGCGCCGGTTTCGGTGGTCAATGCCTTGGTCCCGGCCTCTTTGTTGAAGAAGGCCTGGGCGACGGCCGTGTTTGGCTTGTGCGAGCCGACAGGGCTGACGCCTTCATACTTGTAATAGATGTGAGCGGGCGTGTCCAATGCCTTTTCCAGACGATGGGCGCGGAAGAAGGGGGTCGGCCGCCACAAACGATAGACCTCGCGCACCGGCTCCGGTATTTCAATCCAACGGTCGGTGCTGATCTCTTGCAGGATCAGGCTCATCGGGAACAACACGCCGAGAAAGTCCGGCGTTACCGGCTCCAACGTCCCCGGATGCAGCACCGGCGCGGGCGGCACCGGAAGATCGGCATTGACGTTATACCATGCCTGCGGCAGCTTGCTTTCGTCTAACAAAAACTTCGTTTGCTCGCTCATCTCACTCTCCTTAGAATTTTGCATCGAATTTACGCGAATTAACGCGAATGGATTATGGATTTTAATTCGTGTTAATTCGTGTCAATTCGTTGCAGGTTAAAACAAAAACGCCCTCATCCCAAAAAGGGACGAGAGCGCAAATTCTCCCGCGGTGCCACCCTGCTTAAACCAGTGATTAGTGACGAGTGGTGAGTGACTAGTCAACTGGTTTCACTCATTTAGTTCAGGCAAGTCCAATATACTTGCCTTAAACCTATGCCTGATAACGGGGGCAATTCCGATCCGGACTACTAGCGTAGCGACAATCCTCTGGATTGTCCGCGTTCACCCGAACAACTCCTCGGTCCATTCTCCTGCTGCGCGGCCGTTGGTCTTTCAGCCGGTGAACCAACTCTCTTTGACCCGCTTTGCCGGATACTATTCCGAATCACAGTTGTTGTTCTTTCGTAATGTGCCGTCAGTCTAGCATGAGTGTGGGGAGTTTGTCAATTGCGAGTTTACGTGTTTATGTGTAGCCCAGATTGCTAATCCGGGGCTTGCGGGTTGGCAACCCGCGCTACAGGGTTGGACTGAGCTACTTAGTTGACGGCCGATTGTCGCTCAATCAACCATCGCTGAAATGAACGCTTGGATTCTCGGCTGGGAACACCTGCTAACAAGGCAATGACAGGTATCAATTCATCAATGTGCTCCCAATAAATAATGTCGCAACCGTCCACATCTTCAAACACCCGCCAATCGTTCAACTCCGCTTCAGTTGCATGTACCAGGCGAGGATACCAGTTAAGGGGAATGATCACTGTCCGCCCATCTTCGATGGTCACGGCCAGTTTGCCATCAACAAACTCAACGTCTTTCACACGAGGTTGTGTCTCAATCGTTGCAATGCTCATTCCACATTTCCAGAAATAACTCTTGGTTTTGCTCAACAATTTGGCGAGCATCACGCAACTCGTTTGCGTTTAAGCCTCGACTCCTCTCTAGTCTAATCGGTTCTAGCTAAAACTTGGCGTTTGGAGCACGACGGTCTTTGCCCCTTGCTAGATGGATATGCGGTGGTTCTACACAATCGTATGAAACAAAATAGCAAAGAAAACCACCGATACGTTTTGTTGGCATACTCTAACTCTGTCAACTAAATTATAACGACAATTGGAACAGGAGTCATCTCCTGGTGCGATAATGTCTTGATCAGGTTGCCCTTGGCCGATATTGCAATGCCTCCGCTAAATGTGCCGGGGAGATTTGATCTGCCCCAGCCAGGTCGGCGATGGTGCGGCTGACTTTGAGGACGCGGTGGAAGCCACGGGCACTGAGACCCATCTGGCTCATCGCGCTTTTCATCAGGCGACGGCCGGTGTCGTCTAGTTCGCAAAACTGGCGCACTTCGCCCGGCCCCATCTCGGCATTGCTGTACATGTTGCTCCCATTGGCACTAAACCGTGCCCGTTGGCGTTCGCGGGCGGTGGTGACGCGCTGACGGATGGCGGCCGATGGCTCACCACGATGCAACGAGGCCAGCTTTTCATACTCCACACGCGGCACATCTACATGAATATCAATGCGATCCATCAGCGGGCCGGAGATTCGCTTTTGGTAGCGGGTGATCATACTATTGGAGCAAGAACAGGTATGCGTCGGGTCGCCATAGTAACCGCAGGGGCAGGGGTTTTGGGCGGCGACGAGCATAAAGGCAGCGGGATAGGTGACGGTCCCGGTCGCCCGTGAAATGGAAACTTCGCGCGGATTGCCTTCCAGCGGCTGGCGCAACACTTCGATCAGCCGTTCGCCAAATTCGGGAAGCTCGTCGAGGAAGAGCACGCCACGATGTGCCAGGGATATTTCCCCCGGCCGCGGCCACGCGCCACCACCGACCAGCCCGGCGTAGGAGATGGTGTGGTGGGGGGAGCGAAACGGCCGTGTCCGCACCAGTGGCGTGCCATTGGGCAGCAACCCGGCCACGCTATAGATTTTCGTCACTTCCAGCGCCTCTTCGACATCCATTGGCGGCATGGCACTAGGCAACGAACGGGCGATGAGTGTCTTGCCAGACCCGGGTGGGCCTGTGAGGAGGATATTATGAGCACCGGCGGCGGCTACCTCCATCGCCCGCTTGACGTGTTCCTGGCCCATGATGTCGGCGAAGTCGGTGGTATATTCCACCTGTCGCCCGAACTCCTCCTTGAGGTCTACGACGGTGGGGGAGATGGGTTTCATTCCGGTTAGATGGCCGACCAGTTCGCCCAGGTCGCGCACGGGGATGACCTCAATACCGGGCATCAGCGCTGCTTCGGGGGCATCGGCCGCGGGGACAAAGACGCGCGTAAACCCTCGTTCGCGGGCCAGCGCGGCCAGCGGCAAAATGCCCTTTGTGTGTCGCGTTGTCCCGTCCAGCGATAGCTCGCCAAAGAAGAGGGCTTTTTCTAGCTTATCCGGCCAGACCTGATTGGTAGCCGCCAGCACGCCGACCGCAATGGGCAGATCGTAGGCTGGCCCTTCCTTGCGTAGATCGGCCGGGGCGAGATTGACGGTGAGTCGCTTGCTGACAGGAAAGAACAGGCCGCTGTTCTTGATCGCCGAGGAAACACGGTCGCGACTTTCACGCACGACGGCATCGGGCAGGCCAACCAGGGCGAAGTAAGGCTGCCCATTCACGATGTCTACTTCGACTTCGACAAGTTCCGCTTCCAACCCGACAATGGCACAACTGAAAATTTTGGCAAGCATAATCTAATTTCGCTGATGGTGGGATAGGCTGCCCTCAAGATAGCAGACGCCGCCAAGTATAGCAGTAAATGAAATAAACCCACATTTGATTGAATTGGGTTGTTGGGTCGCTGTGCTATTCCGCGGTTGCCTCTTGCGGCCGCCAGATAATCTTAACGGCCGTTCCCCGCCCCAATCGTGTCTCGATTTGCAAATCAGCCTTAATCAACTGGCAACGCTCGAACATGTTGACCAGACCGTAATGCTTTTCTTCCACGAGGTGAGCGAGGTTGTCGAGTGGATTGCCCTCCATACCTTTTCCATCATCTTCGATGGAGAGATGGACTTCGCTTGCTTCTAACCAGCCCTCAATACGGACGGTTTGTGCCTGGGAGTGGTTTAGGGCGTTTTCCAGTGCTTGTTGGACCACACGAAACAGGTGTTGTTCCGCTTCAGTGGGATAGCGGATTGGGGTTGGTGAAATCTCTAGCAGAAAGTTCATTTCTGCCGTGGCACGTTGCTCATAGTGATCGACCAGCTCGTCTAGTGCCGCCCCAAGCCCATAGATCAATAAGTTAGGGCGCAAGCCGGTTATCGCCATGCGTATATCATTTGCCACTTTCTCATAGGTCTGCTGAAAGCCGGAGACCTGCTGGACACGGCTACCAAGATCGGAGAGGACTGCCAGCTGGTTGAGAATGCTATCGTGGAGGAAACGAGCCAGTTGTGCTCGTTCATACTCCTGGCGAACAATATTGGTCTCGTATAGATTACGCAGTTGTTCTGATTGAACGATATTGGTGAGGGCGATGGCTGTCTGTGCGGCTAAGGAGTGGAGCGTTTCAATATCGGCCCGGGTATAAATGTCATCGGGATCGCGCTGCCCCAGGCACCAAAGGGCGATAACTTTTTCCTCCAATCGAATGGGAATGATCAGCCGTATCCAACCTCTTGGGTTGGATTGGGTGGAAAAGGGTTGCTCTGCTAGATAGAGCAGTTCCGGGATTTGGGCGGCCGTTGGCAACTCTGTTTCAGTGATTCCATGCACATAAATTGTATCATATTCATGATCTTGCAACTTCAGATGCAGAAGTGCCGATTGGCGGATCAACAACGTTGATACAATTTTTTGTTTCAGCAGTTGCACCAGCGACTGGCGATCCATACTGGTGGCAATACTGGTTGTATAATCGGCCAATAGGTGGGCAGGCGGCAACGGCATCCCCAAAATTCGACTCTCAATCATCCGGCGAAAGTGCGGAAATCCGTAAACCGTAACCAAGATGGTCGCAAGGGTCATCATAATGCTGACCGTTATCAGCAAATCAAATCGGCCGATTGCCGTGGTAGCCATAAGCGCCACGACGTCCAGCAATGTGAGCAGCATGATAAAGAAAAAGAGGGCCACAAAGCGGTTGGCGCGTAATTCCAACCAGCCCGCCTGGCGGCGGTAAGAGCTGTAGAAATAGGCAATCGGAACGCCAGCCAAAGTTAGCAGCACAAGACTGCCTGATTCAGGTGCTTGAAAAGCCAGTGTAATCACGATGATCACGGCCGTTGGGAGGAGGGCGATCAGTAGGATTGCGCCCAGAATTCGGATTTCTCGCCTGTTTTCGGGTTGTGCTCTGTAGTGCAAGAACATGAGGATGAGAGAACCGGATATGGCGATTAAGAGGCCTATGTAATAGGCGGAGCGAGGCAGAAGTTGCAGCCATTCGGCCGCTGCCAATCCTACCCCTACAAAGTAGAGCAGAAGCCAGACGTATACGGGTAATGGTTTAAGTGGTTGGGGAAATACCCAATGCAAGTGTAGGTAGACAGGGACGCTTAGCCAGAGGAAAACACAGAAGAAAACCGCACTGTAGGCAACGTGCTGGGTGCTAATTGCCCCCAGCATAATCCACAGCGCTGTCAGGAAGTAGAAGGCGATGAGCAAATAGCGGCGAATATCGTTCGGCCGAATGAGCAATATGGTTAGTACACCGGCAGTCCATAGGATGTAGGACAACCACCAAATGTTCAAAAGGCGGTCAATAAACTCAGCCCTGTGTTCAAGCGGCAAGTGCCACGCTATCTCTATTTCGTTGCCATCCCGAGAAATAATGAGGGGAACGATCTGGTCCGCTTGATACCCTTCAAGAAAGGGTTGGCGTGGGTTATTGCGAAATTCAGCCCAGGAGAGGTCGTCAATCCGTTGGATTTGATCCCCCTCTTGCAAGCGATCGGCCGTGTTTGAGGCGTCAAGGACTTCAGTGATCTGTCCTGTTTCTGAATGAAAATGAAACCCCAGGAACGGTGTGGCAAAAAGATGAATATAGGTATAAGCAAGTAAGGTGCTTAACACCAGGATGGCAATCGACCATTCGGTGAAGTCGCGCAACTTTGACACTGATCCTCCAGCCGGTGGGCAAATCAACCAGGCCACAAGAGACGGATGTATAGAGCGATTTCCAAAGAAACCTACACGTCCACGACGACTTCGCGCCAATAGCCCTAACTGTAGACCCGCTTCCTGCGCTATCTAAACGAATCCAGGGCATCGAACGATGAAGGGCTTTGATTATACCCAGGTAGAGAAGTTGTCAACAACTTGCTAAATGTGTGGGATGGGTGGCGTGGGTGGCCTGGTGCAAATTTGGATTTGAGAGAATGGTAGGGTGGGGCGGCTTACGAGGGATCGGTATTCGGTGGTGGAAGAATGGGTGTGATCAGACCAAGTGTTTGCGCTTTGGCAATGGCGGCCGCGCGTGTGTTGACTCCCAGGCGATGATAAGCGTTGGACAGAAGGTTGCGAACGGTTGAATCTTCAATACTCAAACGCCTTGCCAATTGGCTGGTTGATTCATCAGGATAAGCGGCACAAAGTGAAATCACCTCCGTTTGCCGGTAGGTCAGCGGTGAGGCAAGCGGTTGTTTATCTACTATTGGTTGGACTGCACGGCTATAGACCTGAACACCTGCTGCTATCTGGCGTATGGTCGACGCCAGCGCGTGCAGCGAATCGGTGTCATCTTTCACCAGATAACCACTGATCCCTGCTTCTTTGGCCATCTGCACAAGGGCGCGATGCTTGTGCATGGTGATAACCAGAATGTGAAGCTGGCGATACTCTTGAAGGAGTTGGGGGATAAGATGCAGAATAGGATAGAAGCTGTCATTGTCTCGTGCAATGGGGACATTGACATCTAGTAATAGCACATCAACGGCTTGGCGCTGGAGGATTGGTCCCAGCTCCTGTACCACCTGTGCCACTCCAACCACTTCAATATCAGATGCTTTTTCCAGACGATATAAGTACCCGTCAACAATAGATGGATGATCATCAAGAATGGCAACTTTTATCGTTGCTTGCATTTTCTTGCTCCTGGTAATCAGTGGCTATGGTGTGAAGTATGGTCTCACGCGGTTGAGCTGGACTCGCATTTCTATTATGGCGGCAATAGGGAGGAGTGGGCAAGTATTAGCAGAAAAAACAGTACAACTGTCTATCGCATTGCTTTTTACCTAGGATATTATAGTAGTCTAGTCCAGCGTGGGCACGTGGAATCATACTATTACATTTGAGGAGTCTCTTCCGGTATGATGCTGTGGGGAAGTGGCGGGCTATGTGGAGACAGCCTTTATGCAGGCTGTGGTAGCCTTGCTGAATCCTCACAGCATTCGCGCTTTATGGGGCAACCACCACTTCTACAACAAATCTCGGCGGTCTTGATGTGATGACCTGCTCAAATCTGGCATTAGCCCTCGCAAGCTTCTTGAGAACAGAAACCGGGTTTCTTAGCTTTTACTAGACAGATTGTTTGCCCGATAGAAACCCGGTTTCTATGCCAACTTTCTGACAATCACTTAGTGCTGCCTGTTTTGTGCAATAGGGTTATAATATCGGCGCGAATTGCATCTTATGTAGTCTTATACCTTCTTAAGGCTACAATGTAGATTGTAGATTACAATGTCGAAAAACCCCTAAACCCGTTCCCCCCAACGGGCCAGGCATGGAGGTAGCAAATGCCAATTTTGTTAGCAATTGCAGGTTTGATGTCCCTGGGCGTTTTATTGCGGATACTTTTTTCGCTGACGAAAGGAGCGGCCGAGGCACAGACGGCCGCGCCTGAACCGACCCGCGCGGCCGCAGCCAGACCCAATTTCCTCGTCTTCTTGCTGGATGATCTGGAAGTTGACCTATTGCACGACATGTTGAATGCTGGCTTGCTGCCCAATATTCAGAACAAAATCGTACAAGGCGCGTTTGATTTCCAGAATGCCTATGTCTCGACACCCATTTGCACACCATCCCGTGCCACCTTTCTAACCGGCAAGTATGCCCACAACACCGGAACGTGGCATGTGACTGGGCAGCAGGGACCACTTGCGTTTGACAATTATTTAGCTTCTACCGGCAATGGTTATCTCCCGACCTGGTTAGGGGCAGGCTATCATCGTGCTTTCATTGGAAAGTCCCATTTAGGCAGGAATTTTCCCAATTGGGACTTCTTTCGTCCGGTGAATGGCTATGACTTGCGCCCTGGCATGTATTGGACTATAGAAAATGGAGTTCGTGTTAACCCCAATGTTTATCAGACTAAATACATTGGCGATTCGGCAAAACAGGCAATCCACGCCGCAGGTAATAAACCTTATTTTTTGATGGTAGCGCCGACGGCCGTCCATGTGAATGTATTCAATTGGCGGCGGATGGGCGCAATGACCAACAACCACTTCCAGGGTACGCCTGTCTCTTTTAATCAATTTTATGATCAAGAAGATAATGTATGGCGGCAACAATTGGTGACGGTCGAATACATCGGTGTCCAGCCGGTCTATCGTTGGTGGTCAAGGGATAGCAATACACGAGATAGCGGTTGGGGATCATGGAGGATGATCGGTGATACATCAAGTGTTGCACCGGATACTGAGGAAGGGGCGGTTGTTGGTTGGAATGTCGTGACGCCTGAGCCGCGATTGAAGCGACAACAATTGATCAAGAAGCGGGGTACACAAGTCATTTTTTACTCACGTGATCTGGTTGCAGGAGGTTCGCAACGCTGGGTAAAAGCGGCCGATGAATCAACGTTGGCCGGAACGGGATCGTTACCTATGGTGGCGTGGTCAGCAGTTAGTTTTCCCAGCGGACTAATTCGCCAGCAGGTGATACGTGGCAGCCTGGCTGATGGCTATGTCAGTTATGTGCGCTATCGGTCACCGCTTAGGGGGAGCTTTACCCCCTGGCGTTTGGACCCCGACTGGGGTGAATCAATTGTTTTTGGAACCTTACAAGGTTTTAACATCCTTCCAACGACCGGGCATCATTACATCTTGCAGCTACTCTTCCAACCACCGAATACAACACGTTATGAATGGTGGCAAAGTCCAGAATTGGTAGACTTTGAAGAGCTGGCTGCTAGTGAGCAAAAGCCGGGCAGTGTTAGCCGGCAACTTGATATGAATTTTGCTGAGGAAGGCGAGTTGCTTAGCCAACCGTATATGCGCTATTCGGGTGAGAAATATACGTTGCAAGGCAATCAGCGGTCAGGAGGGGAGACAGAATTACAGAACCAACAGGCACAAGCGCAAACCTTTGGGCGCGTACACCCATATTATATGATGCGAGCCTATGCTGAAGGAAGCTGGTCACCCATCATGCCTGGACAGACTTATGATTGGGGTGGAAAATATCCGGCAGGTAGCTTGCGGGCCAATGGAGAGATCCATGGCTTTAATCCCAGTGCCAAGCGCTATAATTTGCCGACCTCAAAGCCCTCTTATAATCGCAAATTAAACAGTAACGTTCCTTTTTACTCGCTTAGAGCGTGGCCGAACCTGAATAATCGGGTGTCAACCAGAAGGATTCAAGAGGACTATTTGCGTCGGCTTTATTTGGACCGCCAGGAACAGCTGTTGTCGGTTGATCGTATGGTCGGGGAAGTTGTGGATGCGGCCGGGCCAAATACGATTGTTGTTTTTACCTCGGACAATGGCCACTTCAACGGCGAGCATCGCCTGGCAAACAAGTTGGCCCCTCAGGAAGAGTCTATCCATATCCCATTGTACGTTAAAATGCCGCAAGGGAGGGGGCGGCCGGTCACCCACGTTGTCGGCAACGTCGATCTTGCACCTACCATTTTGGATTATGCCGGGCTGCCGTGGCAAGACGGGCGTTATCAGGTGGACGGGCGCTCACTGCGGCCGCTGTTCGAAAATGCCAATGTTTCATCCTGGCGTAAGGGATTGCTTATTGAATATCGCCGCCCCTATGGGGAGAGTTACAGCAGTTCCGACTGGCGCTTTGGCCTTCCTCATTATTTAGGGGTTCGTTTTAGTCGTCACATTGAGGGGATCAACGCCAATAGTTTATATACCCACTATTATGACCAGATGGCCGTTTCCGGCACGACGATTGCAACCGAACGTTACCTGATGAACAACGATCCTCACCAGATCAAGAACGTATCAACCGGAAATCATCCGGTCCTGGAATTGTTCTGTAAACGGATTTACCTGGCAAAAGGACAGGCATGTCGTAACGCCGAGGAAGCACATGTGCCAGTTGGATAAAAGGCACTGGCTATAAAACGTCACATAGTGGAATAAGAGGGATGGTCAGGTAAGTTGCAGTTGCTCTTTTTGGGCGCGGGTCAGGCCTTTGACTACCAGATCATACGAGTCGTCAATCATGCCCAGTAGCTCGGCTTCGGGAACCGTGCCGTCCAGGGTGACGGTGTTCCAATGTTGCTTATTGAGATGGTATCCAGGGTTGACGGCCGAATAGAGATCACGCAGGAATAAGGCCTGGCTAGGATCACACTTCAGCGAAATGGTTGGTGCAGGGTCAGCATCGGGGACGAGGGCAAACATCTTGCCCATCACCTTAAAGACCAACGCCTCTGGGCCAAACGGCCGTTCCTCCGTTGCTCCTTTCTTAGCGAGCAATATGGCGCGTAATGATTCCAGGTTCATGGTTTTATGGTTACGCGGATGACACGGATGAACGCAGATTTTCGCGGATTATTCTAAAAATTATCCGCGAAATCCGCGTCTGATCTGCGTCATCCGCGTAACTATTATCTATCTAGCACTCGCCTAAGCGCTTCCAACACCAACAAGACATTTTCCGAACGGGCATTGAAGCCCATTAGCCCGATGCGCCAGATTTTACCGGCCAGTTGGCCGAGGCCGCCGGAGATTTCGATGTTGTAGTCGGTCAGCAAGCGCCGGGCAACGGCCGCCGCATCCACCCCCTCTGGCACGCGCACCGTCGTCAGGCTGGGGAGGCGGATTTCCTGTGGCGCGTGGCATTCCAGCCCCAGGTCGGCCAGACCGTCCCAGAGCAACTCGGCCGCTGCCTGATGCCGCGCCCAGCGTGCCGCCAGCCCTTCTTCGGCCACCATCCGCAGCCCTTCGCGCAAGGCGTAGTTCATCTGGATTGGTGCGGTGTGGTGGTAGGCGCGTTTTTCGCCCGACCAGTAGTTATTGAGCAGGGTCACATCAAGATACCAGTTCGGTACTTTGCTCTTGCGCTGTGCCAGCCTGTCCATCGCCCGCGGCCCCATCGTCAGCGGCCCCAGGCCGGAGGGGCAGGCGAGGCACTTTTGTGAGCAGCTATAGGCGACGTCAATTTTCCACTTATCCACAAACAGCGGAACCCCGCCGAGACTGGTGACGGTGTCCACCAGCAAGAGGCAGTCGTATTCGCGGCATAAGTCGCCCACGCCTTCTAATGGCTGGCGCACGCCGGTGGAGGTTTCGGCATGGACCAGGGCGAGGATCGCCGGACGGTGCTTTTCCAGGCCGTCGCGAATCTCTTCGAGGGTAAACGCTTCGCCCCACGGCCGTTCCAGACAACGCACATCCGCGCCATAACGCCCGGCCATATCTACCAGGCGGGTGCTGAAGTAGCCGTTCAGACCGACCAGCACGCGGTCGCCGGGTTCAATCAGATTGGCGAGTCCTGCTTCCATCGCCGCACTGCCGGTGCCGCTGATGGCCGTTGTAAATTCGTTATCTGTCTGCCAGGCGTAGCGCAACAACTCCTGCACCTCATCCATCAGGGCGATAAAGGTCGGATCGAGGTGGCCCACTGGCCCCATCACCAATGCCTGGGTTACGCGCGGGTGGGGATTCGACGGCCCCGCACCGAGCAAAACACGGGGTGGCATTTGCAATTGGGCGGTTGTTTGACGATGATTGTCATTGATCACAAAGGGGTCTATACTCATCTTTAGTCTCCTAATCTCCCAGTCTCTTAGTCTCTTAATCTCTGAGACCAGGAGACTGAGAGACTTTGTTTGGAAGCAGCGGATGATAACACCAAATCTCCTCAGCGGCGAAAAAGTACGGCTGACGGCCGTTACCTCCACAGACCTTTCCACACTCGCCCGTTGGTGGGCGGACAGTGATTTTCTACGCCATTACGATTCCCTTCCCGCTTATCCGAAGACGGAGGACCAACTGGCGCGGCGGGTGGATAGTGGGCAGGACGGCCGTGATAACTTCCTGTTTGCTATCCGGCCATTGGGGGCGGAGGAGATCATTGGCTTATTCGAGCTGGATGGTATTATTTGGAGCCACCGTACCAGCGGCCTGAGTATTGGCATCGGCAGCCCGGAACACCGGCGGCAGGGGTTTGCGGCCGATGCCATGCGTCTCGGCCTCAACTTTGCCTTTAATGAACTGAATCTTTACCGCGTTTACTTATCCGTTTTTAGCTATAATGAAGCGGCCATTGCCCTCTATGAAAAGCTTGGTTTCACCCGCGAAGGGGTCTATCGCGAACACCTGGAACGCGACGGCCGCCGCTTCGACATGATCCACTACGGTCTGTTACGCCACGAATGGCGTGGCTAAGAGGAGAACGCTGATTTTCGCGGATGATACGCAGATTAACGCTGATCTTTTATAAAAATCAGCGAAAATCAGCGTCATATCAGCGTCAATCTGCGTCCTATACATTTAGCTTGGAGGAAATTGGTATGTTAAATCTCGCTGTCTTGCTCGAAGAATCTGCGCGGAAGAAGCCCCAACACACGGCCGTCATCTTCAATGAGATGAAATTTTCTTACGTCCAGATCAACGGCGCGGCCAACCAGGTCGCCAATGGGCTGGTCGGGCTGGGTATTCAGCCAGGGGATAAGGTCGCGCTGAGTTGTCCCAATCTGCCTTATTTTCCAATCGTCTACTACGGCATCCTCAAGGCCGGGGCGGTGGTCGTGCCGTTGAATGTCTTGCTCAAGGGGCGAGAAGTCGCCTACCATTTGCAAGACTCGGATGCGAAGGCGTATTTCTGCTTTGAAGGCACGGCCGAGCTGCCAATGGGTCAATTCGGCTATGAAGGCTATCAGGAGGCGGAGGCGTGCGAACAGTTCTTCCTGATCACCGCCAACCCCGCCGCCCCCTCGCCCATTGAAGGGACAAAAACGCTTGGGATGTTGATGGCGAGCCAATCGCCGACGTTTGACACAGTGCAGCGAGATAGCAACGACACGGCCGTCATCCTCTATACCAGCGGCACGACGGGGCGGCCGAAAGGGGCCGAGCTGACCCACACCAACATGATCCTCAATGCTCGGCTGAGCGACGCCATGTATAGCACCGACCAGGAGGATGTCCACCTGATTACGTTGCCCCTTTTCCACTCCTTCGGCCAGACGGTACAGATGAACAGCGGCTTTTACAATGGCGCGGCGCTGAGCTTACTGCCGCGCTTCGACGCCGAGGCAGCCTTGAAAATCATGGAACGAGATTGCGTGACCATCTTTGCCGGTGTGCCGACGATGTATTGGGCGATTCTTAACTGTCCGAATGCTCATCTGTATGATTTGGAGAAAATCGGCCGTCATCTGCGCCTGTGTTGTTCCGGCGGCTCGGCGATGCCGATAGAGGTGATGAAAGCCTTCAATGAAAAGTTTGGCGTGAAGATTCTGGAGGGCTACGGCCTCTCAGAAACCAGCCCGGTTGCCACCTTCCATTCGACCGACATCGAAACGAAGCCGGGATCGGTCGGGCCGCCGGTGTGGGGTGTACAGGTGCGTGTGGTTGACCCCGACGACAACGATGTGCCAATGGGCGAGCTGGGGGAGATTGTGATCAAAGGCCACAATATTATGAAGGGTTACTACAAAAAGCCGGAAGCAACGGCCGACGTAATGCGCAACGGCTGGTTCCATTCCGGCGACATCGGCCGCATGGACGAAGACGGCTATGTCTACATCACCGACCGGGTGAAGGACATGCTGATACGCGGCGGGCTGAATGTCTACCCGCGTGAGGTGGAGGAAGTGATGATGACCCATTCGGCGGTCAGTTTGGCGGCCGTCGTAGGCATTCCCCACGAAGCGCTAGGAGAAGAGGTGAAGGCGTTTGTGATTCTCAAAGACGGCCAACAGGTGACGGAGGAAGAGCTAATAGCCTGGTGCAAAGAGAACATGGCTGCCTATAAATACCCACGCCACATCGAATTTCGCCAATCCCTGCCGATGACCGCCACCGGGAAGATTCTCAAGCGGGAGTTAAAAGCGTAACGCGGATTTGCGCGGATGGGCAATAAGAATTGCACGCGGATTGACGCGGATTTTTCATAGGAAACAACAAAGCCTGCGCTGTTACACGCAGGCTTTGTTTATGAATCGTTAGTGGTGTATTGATGTTTCATCAATACACCACTAAACCGCACTACCGGTTTGCCACCGGTAGGAACGAATTGAAGGGATACTGGCTCACCTCAAACGAACTCGATTGAACCTCAACCGTCCCGTTGCGGTAGAGCGTGACTTCAAACTGGGCGTTGCCGGTTCCTTCCTCGGCCGTCCAGCCAAAGCCCATCGGCTCCGTGCCGCCACCAGTCCAGATGTCGTCGCCGGTCCAGACGAGATAGGTAGCATCGGCCGCCGCCACGCGCAGCCGCCCAATTGACTCGCGGCCGTTGGCTTCAACAAACGCGGCGACATCGGCCGCGCTTTCCAGCTCTTCGCCACCAACGGGCATCAAGCCACCGAAGCCACTCCCTTCCTCATACGTTACGCCATCGGGCAGGGTAACGATGATCATCGGATTTTCCAGACGGCCGCCGATGTTCTCCGTCACCTGCAACGTGGTGGTCAACGCCGCGCCGGAAGCAATCGAGCCTTCTGTTTCGACCGATACCTTCGCTTCATACGGCTTGTTCCAGATGCGAACAGTTGCCCGAAGATCATTACTATCCACTACCTCTGCATGGAGGCCGAAGTGGACGTGGCTATCGCCGGGATTGCCCGTGCCTAGCTCAAAGCCGCTGACGGTTGCGCCGAAGAGATCGGGCAGCAGCGCCCCTGACTCATCGGTGATCCGCGTTGTGTACGGCCCCTTGGCCGGTAACACGACGCTGGCCTCATCATGGTTGAAGTAGACAAAGCCGGTATCGGGCGAGAAGAAGAGGCCGGGATAGTAGCCATAGCTGTCATGGAAAGCAGGGATGGGCGGCAAGCTTTCCCAGGTCTTTTCTTCGACTGAGGTGTCCGTAGACGGGTCATAGCCCAGACGCGCTGTCCATTCCTCGGTTGGCGTGTGCCCAAAGGCGGCATCTCCCGACAAAGCGCGATTGGTGATATGGATACCGACCAGATCATCAGCACTTGGATCGGGCGTATCGAACCGCTTCGGCCAGAAGTGAGAATCCACCACCAGGTGGGCAAACTTCGGCCCAATGCTCGGTCCTTCAAAGATGGAATCGAACAGGGTATAGTCGAAATCTTGCGCGGTGGTGCGGAAGGAGACTTGCAAGCCGGGCGTGGTCGCCGGGAGGCGGTCAACGGTTGTCTCCGGCGGTGGCTCGTTTTCGGCCGAGTAGACCACCTGATACGGATCATTCAGTGATTGATCAAAGCCGTTGTCGTCGCGCCACTCCAGCAGGTAGTAGCGCGAGAAAGTTTCACTAAACGGAACCGTGACCCAGCCTTCGTTCGTCCAATCGCTGAAGTCTGTCTCCAGATCATTTGCATAGAGCGTGCCTTCGGCGTCGGTCAGCAGAACGTTGTCTACCTGCCAGCCAGGATTGGCGACAAAGGGATCGGTCAGATAACGGAAGCGGATGGTCACGACCTCACCGGCATAGTCGGAGAGATCGAAGGTGATTGTGCCTTCGCCCGCGCCGGTCAGCCCCCATGCTTCGCCGGGAATGACGATTTCCACATCGTTCGGGTCTTCATCCGTCAGAATCCCGTCCTCATCAGGGAGCGTTTCCCAGGTGGTCCCGCCATCGGTGGAGAACTCGATCAGGCCATAGTCCCAATCTTCCTCGATATCCCACCAGGCATCGAAGGAGAAGGTGATGGGCGCGGCCGCCTCGGTCAGATCAAAGTCGCGATAGACGCGGTTATCCATCAGATTGCCGGCGGTTGAATACCAGCCGATGTCTTCACCGGCCAGGTTTTCCGTCTCTACGACTTCATCGGGCAAGCGGACGATCACGCCGTCGCTTGTGCCTTCCGGTGTGTAACGGGCACGGCCGAGATCCAGTTCCAGCCCACCACTCAGCAATTGCGGATCGTCATGCTGGATGATCATCGGATCGCGCCAACCCAGCACCCAGTCTTGCCACAAGTTGTGGCCGACGGGACGAGTCGCACCCAACGGGCCACCCCAAACACCGGCGGAGTGGGCACCCCAGAAGGCGTTGGAATTGTTGGAATCGGTGGTATAGATGTCGGGCAAGCCGAATTGATGCTCGAATTCTTCCTGGATCGCGCCGACGTCTAGCTGTTCGGGATCAACGTTGAAGCCCTGGACAAAGTAGTCATCGCTATCGTCAGCCGGTGTGCCGAAGCCAACGATCTGCTGCGGCAGAAAGAAGCCGGAGGAGCTGGTGCTCAGCCGGTCAATACCACCACCATTTTGCCAGGCATATCCGGCATGGACGATGACCAACAGATCAATGATATGATCGTCGTTGGCGTCATATTCGCTCCAGTCAATGCTGGGATCGCCGTCATAGGCGGCCGTGATCGCTTCCAGTGTATTGAAAGCGAATTCGCCATAGTTGCCGTCGCTGCCGGAGGAGGTCACACAGTTGCCTTCCTCATCCTCGGAATAGACCGCATGGCCGTAGAATTCGTGGGAGTGCGGCAGGGCAAGTGGCTCAGCGATGAACCCGCCACCGGCCGTATATTGACCATCGGACATTTCTAACAGGTAGTTGTTCAGCGAGAGGCCGGAAAGATCAATGCCACCCAGGTCGGGGCGGACAACGCCATAACCGGCGTCGGGGCCGGTCTCAAAGAAGGCCGACTCGTAATCCGCAACGGTGATGTCGGGCTTGTAGAAGGAGAAGTTATCAGCCGGGCCGGGTGGCGGATCGTCGCCGAGGCCGAGCGCACCATAAGTAAAGTCCTGATCGGAGCAGCCCAGGCTAGGATCGGCTGGGTCTACTGGATAAGGACGGGCGAAGGTTTCTTCGCCACCTTCGGGGGCAAACTCTACGACCACACCGAGCAAACTCTTTGCTGGGGTGGGTAGCTTTTCATCATCGCCAAAGTCGGCCGTATCCGCTACATCGCCACCGGCCAACAACGCCTGCTCGCGCTCAAGTAAGTCGCGATACGCATAAGGGTTAGGGCCGGTGTAGTACTCCTTTTGGAATTGGGTGTACCAGGTTTGCACGGCTGCTTCCACTTCTTCGGCAGTAGCATTGAGCGGTATTCCCCCTTGTTCGCGCAGCATATCTTCGACCAGAAAGGCTGGGGGCATCCGCATACTTTGCCAGGCTAGACCGTCCACACGGGCAGTCGAATTTAGCCCTGCTTCTTGTTGGCTCCACAATCGCGGGCCGTCGACAGAGACGTCCGCGCGGTTGCTGGCAATTGCTACGCTGAGTAAGGCGAGCAGCGCCAACAACAACCAAGCAGTATTTCTACTGCTAATATTCACGCTTTTCATTGTTTTCTCCTAAGGGTTTCTAGTACAACAAAATCTTAGCTTGCATCGCACGACCCATAACTAAAGAGTGGAATTTGATTGGGGGGAGACTCCCTTGGGGGGGTGCGATCAGGGGGTAGTGATGGTCTGGTTGATCAACTCATATCATCTCTCCTTTTGCGCGGGCGGCCGCATCGAAGCGCTGGCTGGGCGGCCGCCGGGCATAACAGATCTGCGACAGTCGCGTTGTAATAGTGGCTGTCTACTGATGTACATTGCTGAGGGGGTCTTACTATGAGAGGCCATGCTGCTCCCAGAGTAAGGCAGCAGAGGAGTGTCCATCACTGCCATTATAGCGGCATTGACCCCATATGTAAACGAAAATGACACGCAAGCGTCCCCGCTTCGGGCAAAGATGTATCTATTCGGGGGTTAATTTGTGAACTCTGGTAGATCACATTATCGTTAGCAGACAGGATTAACAAGATTGACAGGACAAAGCTTTAGCTTGTTCATTCTGTAAATCCTGTCTAAAAAGTTATTCCCGATGGTCGCTGAGGATCAAAAAGGGAGAGGTGGTAGGCCGAAGGAATTGAAGTAAGGGATGAGGATGTTGTAGACGGAAAAGATGAGCCAACACGCTCCGATGGTCAGACCAATCAGGGCGAGGAACAACCACAGCGGAAGCTGCGGCCGTACGTTCAACACCCCTTCTCTCGTCTTACTGCTGCCGCTTGGCGGCCGGTTGCCCTCGTTCAAAGGCGTCACGCGAATGGCGAAGCGATGTTGGCGATTGAGTCCGGTGAACGGCCGCTTCGCCGCTTGCACATAAAAGTCCACCAACCCTTTCTGCCCCGGAACGAGCGTGATCCGTTTCTCCGGTGCATCAAAGCGCAGGGCATGGAGTGAATTTTGGGCGACTTCGGCGGTGACGGCCAGCGAGACGGCCGAGGGGGAGTTATTGCGCACCAACACCCGGCATATCCCCGGATTGGGTAGCTGCTCCGGCCGGATGTCCCAAAACAGGGGGCTGACCGGTGTGGGGATTTCCATCACCATGCTGACGACGGTGCTGGGCGCGTCGGCCTCGAAGGTGGCGGTATCCTGGTTGGTCAAGGTTCGCGCTGCCTGCCGTAGCGCGGTTGCCAACTCTTCCCCCGTTTGATAACGGTTCTCTGGCCGCCGGGCCAACGCCTTCATGATCACCTGCTCAACCGGCGCGGGAATGCCGGGATGGATGGTGCGTGGCAAGGGGATCTCTTCATAGCTGTGTTTGCGATATGCCTCGCTGGGCGTCTTAAGCTCTAGCGGCAGCCGCCCGGTAGCCAGTTGGTAGAGGACGACGCCGAGGGAGTAGATATCGGCACGGCCGTCCACCGGCATGTCCAATACCTGTTCAGGGGCCATGTAGGAGAGCGTCCCCATCAGTTGCCCCGTTTGCGTATCCATATCCCCTTCGCGCAGCTTCGCCAATCCGAAGTCGGTCACCACCGCCCGCAGCGGTGGTTCGCCCGGCCGTTCCGCCCAATCGAGCCGCTTGACGAGGATGTTGCCTGGCTTAATATCACGGTGGACTACGCCATGCCGGTGGGCATAGCCAAGCGCGTCGGCTACCTGGGCCATCAGCGTCAATGTCTCTTCCAGCTTCACCACCTGGTTTAGCCGTGCCAGTTGGCGGATGTAGGCCCCCAGGCTGAGGCCCTCGACCAGTTCCATGACGATGTAGATGAAGCCACGCTGGCGGCCGAACTGGTAGACGCGGACGATGGAAGGGTGGTTGAGGCGGGCGGCCGCTTGCGCCTCCAGTTGGAAGCGGCGTTGGAAGTCCGGCTGCCCGGCGAGATGGTTGTGCATCACCTTGATCGCCACCGGCCGCGCCAGGGTCGTATCTTCAGCCTGGTAGACCGTCCCCATGCCGCCATCGCCGATGACACTTTCGATCAGAAAATGGTCAAGCTCTTGCCCAACCAGCGTTTGTGCGCTCATGGGGTTAATCATCTCTTACTCAAAGGGGAAAGGCAAGTCTTTAGGGAAAGAGTAAGATTGAGAGCGTGGGAGCGTATGAGCTTAGGGTTTGGAGATTGAGCTTGCCAGGGTGGTATATCACCCCAATGCAAGTACAATTAGAGGGTATTGGGAGATGGTAGTCTTCCCGTTTCATTTAAGGATCAAGGAGAGATATAGCTATGGCGATTCCTACTTTGTCTGGTATTACTTCGCGGATGGTCCCTACATCGCGAATTAACACCCATGTTTTGTTTAGCGGACCGGAGGATGGTGTTCCGGTTGTCTTTATTCATGGCAACTTCTCCGGGGCGACGTATTGGGAGGAGACGATGCTGGCCTTGCCGGATGGCTATCGCGGCATCGCCCCGGACCTGCGCGGTTATGGGGATACGGAAGATTTGCTGGTGGATGGGACGCGCGGGGCGCGGGATTGGTCGGATGATTTGAAGGCGTTGTTTGAGGAGTTGGGCGGCCGTCCTGCTCATCTCGTCGGCTGGTCGTTGGGCGCGGCCGTGTTGATGCAATTCCTGCTCGACTATCCCGAGTTGGTCAACTCGCTGACCTTTGTTTGCCCGATCAGCCCCTATGGCTTTGGCGGCACCAAGGACAATGACGGCACGCCCTGCTACGATGATTATGCCGGTTCCGGCGGTGGCACGGTCAACCCG
The DNA here is from genome assembly GCA_964410625.1 of uncultured Ardenticatenaceae bacterium. Taxonomy (GTDB): domain Bacteria; phylum Chloroflexota; class Anaerolineae; order Promineifilales; family Promineifilaceae; genus CAYPHY01. The sequence goes on from CAYPHY010000040.1 coordinate 24,738, forward strand.
GAGTTTGTGAAGCGCATTATGGCCGCTGATCGCAGCAGCGATGATCCCAACTCCCCGCGCAATGTGATCAACGCTTTCTTCTATAAACAACAAGACCCGCCATTCCGCGCTGCCCGTGAAGAGGAGTTTCTCTCCTCGGCTTTGCAAGAGAAGATGGGCAGCGACCGCTATCCAGGGGATATGGTCCCCTCCGACAATTGGCCCAATGTCGCGCCGGGACAGTGGGGGCCAATTAATGCTACCTCGCCCAAATATTTCAACACCAGTGCTATTGCCGACTCTCCCCATCAGCCACCAATCCTCTGGATTCGTGGTGACAGCGATCTGATCGTCGGTGATAACTCCTTTTTCGACTTTGGCACTTTGGGCAAGCTTGGTTATGTCCCTGGTTGGCCGGGAGAGGATGTCTTTCCGCCACAGCCGATGGTCTCGCAGATGCGTGCGGTGCTGGAGCGTTACCAGACCAATGGGGGTTCAGCGCAGGAAGTGGTGGTTGCCGACGCCGCCCACAGCCCGCACATCGAAAAGCCGGAGGAGTTCAATCGGGTATTTCATGCGTTTTTAGCAACAAGCAAGTAGGAATTTTTCGACACGAATTTCACGAATGACACGAAACATTACCATCAAATTCGTGTATTTTCGTGAAATTCGTGTCAAAAAACATGACCACAGACCTGGCACAGAAGCATCTGGTGGTGCAGACGAAGTTGGTCGCGCCGCGCTTGCCGCGCCGGACGTTGCCCCGGCCGCGCCTGACACAGCGCTTGCTGGAAGCGGCCGACTATCGCCTGACGTTGGTGCAGGCGGGGGCCGGCTATGGCAAGTCCACCGCGCTGGCCGCATTGTCACAGCCGGGGCGGCGGCTGGCCTGGTACCATCTCGATAGCGAAGATACCGACCCGCTGCGCTTTCTGTTCCACCTCTGGCATAGCTTGCGCCTCGTCTTGCCCGATCTCTCCGAAGAGCCGCTGGCTATCCTGGAAGCATCCGGCTCGACGGGCCTGCCCTCCGGGCGCGACTGGAACGCGGCCGTTGACGCGCTCTGCAACGCGCTAATGATGGAGACGAGCGAAACGCTGTTGTTTGTTCTCGATGACTTTCATCAACTCGACAGCAGCACCGCCTCCTTGCGTATTCTCGACCGGTTGATCGGCCGCGCCCCAGACAACTTGCACTTCATCCTCGCCGGTCGCTATCCTATCCGCTTGCCGGGGCTGGTCAACTGGCAGGCGCGTAGCCAGGTGTTGGAAATTGGACAAGAAGAGTTGTTGTTTACTGTTGCGGAAGTGGCTGCCCTCTTTCGCGAACGGTATGGGCTGCCGTTGTCGGCCGAGCAAGTGGGGTTGCTGGCCGAACGGGTGGAAGGGTGGCCGATGGCCTTGCCGCTGGTCTGGCAACGGCTGCAACGCCAACCGGCCGTCCCGCTGGGGCAGGCATTGGCGCAACTGTCCGGTTCCGGCAGTGCCTTGTTCACCTTTTTGGGGCAGGAGGTGATCGCCCAACAACCGGCGGACATCCAGGCGTTTTTGCGGCGCACGGCCGTCTTGCGCCAGTTGACCGCTGAACTCTGTGACGCCCTACGCGACGCCCACGACAGCGAACAGATTTTGCACTATCTTGTCGAAAATGGGCTGTTTGCCATTGATCTCGGTGGTGGAACAGTGCGTTACCATCGCCTCTTTCACGATTTGCTGCATACCCAGCTTGAGCCGCAAACGGCCGCAGCCGCCCACCGCGCCGCGGCCGTCTTCTTCCAGGCACGAGGCGAGTTAGAAGAGGCGATCTATCACTTTCTGGCCGGGGCGCGGCTGGGCGACGAGGCTGCCTATGAAGAAGCGGCGACGCTGATTGAGCAGTTGGGGAGCGGCCGTGTTCGCGCCGGGCATCTGGATACGGTGGCTGGATGGATCAGTGCTTTGCCGCCGGAGGTGCTATATGAACGGCCGCCCTTGCTGATCTGTCTCGGCGACATCGCCCGCTTGCATAGCCGCTTTGATGAGGCATTGGGCTGGTACCAACAGGCGGAGAGCCGCAGCCGGATGCGTGGCGACATCCCTGGCGTGGGGCAGGCGTTGCGCGGGCAGGCGCGAATCTATCTCGACACAGTAAATCCTAGCCAGGCGGAACGCTTGTTGCAAGAGGCGTTACGTCTGTCTGATGGACAGGACGACCGCGAAGGGCGGGCGCGGCTGCTGGAATTGTTGGCGGAAAACCTGCTCAATCGCGGCCGAGCCGAAGAAGCACAACGTTACCAGGCCCAAGCCCGCGCTTTGCGTGATGAGGGGCCAGATGAGGCTGATCTGTCGGTGCGCTTGTTGCTCCGTACCGGGCGGTTAGATGAGGCGCGGACGCTGTTGGAGGCGCGAGTGCGGGCGGAGGCGGCCGAGCCGGTGTTGCGGCCGCGTGCCCATCGCGAAACCTTTTTGTTGCTCTCGCTGATCCTGGCTATGCAAGGAGAGCGGGAGGGGGCGTTTCGCCATGCGCTGGCCGGGATGGAGCGGGGGGAAGCGTTGCATTCCCCCTTCATCACTGCTGTTGGCTATATGCGCCAGGGCCATGCCTATTTGCTCGACAAACGGCAGGAGAGCTATGCGGCCGCGCTGGATTGTTACCACAAGGCGATTGCTCTGAGTGAGGAGCTGCTTGTTCCGCGGCTGAAGGTGGAGGCGTATTGGGGCGTATGCCAGGCGCATGGCTTTGCCGGGGCGTTGGCGGCGGCCGAAGCAGCGGCGGCGACCGGCGTGGAGCAGGCAACGATTGCCGGGGATGCCTGGGTGGCGGCGGTGATTCGCACGGCGATGGGCGCGGGGTATGTGTTGGCGGCCGTCTATGACCGCGCCGTCGAATGGCTGGCGGAAGCGTTGACCGCCTTTCGTGAATGTGGCGACACTTATGGCGAGGCGGTCGTACGGCTTTGGCTTTGTCTGCTTTGGCAACAGACGGGCGATCAGGTACGTTGCCAACGGGACGTCGCCGATCTCCTGCGCCTGGTGGAGCTACACCACTATGACTACCTCTTTTTACGCCCCACCTTGCTCGGTCCGCCCGACCTGCACGCGCTGATCCCGCTCCTGCTCATCGCTCGCGACGGAGCCTCAACCAATACAGCAATAACCGATACATCCACCCCTGTCCAGCAAACGGCCGAACGCCTGCTCGCTCTCCTTGACCTGGACCGTCTGCAATTTCATCCGGGCTACCAGTTACGAGTGCAAACGTTGGGCAACTTCCGTGTCTGGCGTGGGGCGGAGGAGGTCCCGGCGGCCGATTGGCAGCGACAGTCGGCGAAGCTGCTCTTTCAACTGTTGCTGACCCATTCCCGGCGATTGTTGGAACGCGAGGAGATTATCGAACAGCTATGGCCGAGCCAATCGCCGGAGGAAGGGCAGCGCACCTTTAAGGCCGCCTATAGTTCGCTGTGCCGGGCGCTGGAGCCGGAACGGGACCGTAACGCGCCATCGGCCTATGTGTTGCGTGATGGTTCGCGCTATAGTTTGCGGCCGGAAGCGGATTTGTGGCTGGATACGGCCGAGTTTGATCGCCTGCTAAAAAGTGGCGACCACTATTGGACAAACGGCGAGACAGAAGAAGCGATCAGTAGCTACCGGCAGGCATTGGCCTTGTATGAAGGGCAATATTTAGAGGCCTATCCTTATGAAGAGTGGTGTATTGAGGAGCGTGAACGGTTGCTGACCGCTTATTTACGCACGGCCGAGCGTCTGGCGGGGCTACTGGCTGAGGAAGGGGCGTGGTCAGAGGTGATTGCCACCTGCCGCCTGATTCTGGCTCGTGACAATTGCTGGGAAGCGGCTTACCGGCTGATGATGACCGCCTATGCTCGCCAGGGTAACCAGGCGCAACTGTTGCGAACCTACCAGCGTTGTGTGGCTGCGCTTCGAGAAGAGCTTGGTGTGGAGCCATCGGCGGCGACGGTGGGTTTATATGAAAAACTGTTGGAGCAAACGATGAGTAGTCCTCAGTTGGTAGTAGGGCAGTAGACAGTAAAGTACATCTGTCACTTTTCTTATAAGGTTCTTGTGTGGAGGGCACGACGGAGCAGGCAAAATGAAAGATAATCAGGGTAATGGATGATTTAACACGTGATTTGGTTGAAGTCAATGGTGTCACAGTAGACAGAGGAGAAGCGTTTGCCCGGCTGCACGCAGAGATGCGGGCGTGCCGGTTGTGCCTGGAGGCGGGGTATGAGATTGCTCCAGGGCCTGTATTTCGCGGCGGGCCGGAGTCCAGACTGATGTTGATCGGGCAGGCACCGGGGCCGACGGAAGCGGTGGTCAAACGGCCGTTCAATGCTGGCAGCGGCCGTCGCCTCTTTCAATGGTTGGCTGAAGCGGGCTGGGACGAAGAGGAGTTCCGCGAGCGACACTATATGACGGCCGTGACCAAGTGTTATCCCGGCCGCAGCGCGACGGGCAAAGGGGACCGCGTCGCCAGCAAAGCGGAACAGGCGTTGTGCCGTCCCTATTTAGAGCGCGAGATCGCCCTGGTCAATCCGCGCGTGATCTTGCTGGTTGGTGGGTTGGCGATCCGCCTCTTTTATCCGGCGTCGGCACGGCTGGAGCATGTGGTGGGGACGGCCGCCTACTTCCCGCCCGACACGTTGACCAATCCGGTCAACTTCGATCTTAGTCAGTCCGAACAGTTGACGGCGTTTGATCCGGCGAAGGACCGGTGCGGCCGTTGGGTCGTCCCGCTCCCCCATCCCTCCGGCGCGAGTCTATGGCCGAACAAGGCGGAGAATCGGGTGTTGATCGGCCGAGCAATGGCGTTGCTGGGAGAGATTCGGCAGAGTTTTGATCTTTAGATTTTCAGGTATATTTCGACTATGGATAATGTCAACGACGTACTTGACGCCGGGGTGCAACAGGACAGTCCCTCGGTATTAGACCCAGACCAGTTGCTAACGGCCGAATTTCAATATATCGCCCAAACTGCTTTCCAGGCGAATGAGGACCGGGCGCGGGTCAGTACGTTTTATATTGTCACGTTGGGGTCGTTGGTGGCGGCGTTGTTTAGTGGGCAACTGGATACGGTGGGCGATCCGGCCGACATCAATCGCGGTTTTGCTATGCTCTTTTTGGCGGTTAGTTTGTTTGGCTTGCTGACGCTGTTACAGCTTGTGCGGCTGCGGCAGGCGTGGCGGGAAAGCGCGTTGGCGATGAACCAGATTAAACAGTTTTATATCGAGCATTATCCCGACTTGCCACTCAATGATGCACTCCGCTGGCAGAATGTGAACTTACCGGCGCTCTATAAGCCATGGAGCATCGGCTTTTTGCAGATGTTGCAAGTTGCTATCTTGAGTGGCGTCACCTTTGGAACTGCGGTTCTTTTTCTTGGCTTTGCGACTGGACAAAGCTATTGGGGGCTGGCGATCATCCTCGGCCTTCTGTTTGCCATTTTGCAGGTATTCCTCTACTGGCGTTTGCTGCGATAGCCCCGCTCAGGGCTGTTCTTCGGCCGCCAGTGGCAGATGCTCTGGCCCAAAGTAGTCGGGCAACAGGCTAAACATCGTCGTTTCACGGACATTACCAGCCGCGTCGCTCAACCAGATCGGCACATCCTTGCCGCGCACAAATTCGCTCAGCACCTGGCGGCAAGCCCCGCAAGGTGACCCGCCATTCTCCGTGCAAACGGCGACAGCGACGATTCGCTGCGCTCCTTCGGACACCGCCTTGAAGACGGCCGTTCGCTCGGCACAATTGGTCAACCCATAGGAAGCATTTTCTACATTGACGCCGGTGAAGAGACGGCCGTCATCGGTCAGCACGGCCGCGCCCACCCGGTAATGGGAGTAGGGCGCATACGCTCGTTCCCGTACCTGGCAAGCGGCCGTAATCAGTTCTTCGCGTTGCCCTTCTGAAATAGTCATCGTTCCGCTACCCTCCCTGACCTGAGTCGCTTTTAACCTTTAACCACGGATTAGACGGAGTAAGACGGATTTTCTTTTTAGGCAAAGTTATAACGGAAAATCAGCTTGATCTGCGCCATCCGCGTAACCATTTTTACAAAAGGCCTTCTTTTGGTGATAAGCTGCCCCTGACCAGTGCGTTTTGGCGAATAACGACATCATCGGGAACAGTCCTCTTTTCTATCACTGACTGCTCAATCCAGCAATGATTGCCGACCTGGCTGTTGCGTAAAATGGTATTCGGGCCAATGGTACAATCTTCACCGATGTGGGTTGTCCCTTGTAAAAAGGTGTTGGGCCAGATCACCGTATCCTGGCCGATAACCACATCGGGGTCAATATAGGTCGCCTCTGGGTCAACCAGTGTTACGCCATTGTTAAGCCAGTGCTGCGCGGTGCGTCGCCGGAATGCTTTTTCAACGGCCGCCAACTCCGCTCGCGTACCAGCTCCTAGTACCTCCTCCGGGTCATCTTCCACAATCGCTTCGACCGCCAATCCTTGTTTATTTGCTATCTCGACCAGATCGGTCAGGTAATACTCCTGCCCACCTCTGGCCTGGCGCAAGGGCAAATGGGGGATGTTGGCCCACAGCCAGGCGGCGTCAAAACAGTAGACGCCGATATTGAGTTCGGGGATTGCCAGCAACTCGCTGGTGTTCGGCCGTTGCCGCGCTTCAGCCACTTCGACGATTTCCAGCACTCGGCCGTCGGTCCCGCGCACAATACGGCCGAAGGTGCTTTCCGGCGGCCCCAGTCCGGTGAGCATGACAATGGCTGCCCCTGTTTCTTGTTGTCGTTTTGCCAATTGGGAGAGGGTTTGCGGCCGTAGCAGGGGCATATCGGCATAGGTGATCAATACCTGGTCTGATTGTCCATTGAGGACGGCCGCTGCCATTTGCGCGGCGTGGCCCGTTCCCAATTGTTCCGGTTGCACCACATAGGTGGCCGCATCGCCGAGGAGCGAGCGCACCCCGTCCTCTCCTGGCCCGACAATCAGCACCGGTGGCAAGTCGGCTACCGCTTGTGCGGCGAGAAAGACGTGTTGCACCATCGGACGGCCGCCGACCTCATGCAAAATCTTCTGCTTGCGCGACTGCATCCGTGTTCCCTGTCCGGCGGCGAGAATAACAATTGCGAGGGTCATAATAGAAGGTTATTTGTATATTGGTGTATTGGTCTATTGGGATACCAAGATGGTTAGAGCCAATAAACGAATAGACAAATATACCAATAGACCGATATACAACAAAAAGAGGACTGGTTTTCACAACACAGTCCTCATCACCAAACCTTTTTCTAGCTGGGGCGGAAGGATTCGAACCTCCGAATGGCGGGTTCAAAGCCCGCTGCCTTACCACTTGGCGACGCCCCATTGCACCCTGAATATTAGCACACGGCCGCTGTTTTCGCAAACTCCTCAGGCATAATCCTGTTCCATCATAGGCAGCTTTCTATCACCTAAAGCCAACTAAAGCTGTGTCCGCTATAGCCGACGAGAAACAGCGGCCGTGTGTCCATTCGATGCAAATGGGTAAGCGCTAGAACCAAAAACCAGGATCGCGAACCCTTAGCGCCGGAGCGGTGGGTTGGCGTTGTGGACGAGATCGAGCGCCATTTCGGGGAACCAGTCGCCTGCCCTTGGGTCAATCAGCCCCCACTCCGGATCAACTGTTTCACCGGCCGGGCCGAGGCCGCGCGTGCATTCACCGTCTGACTCGCCCGGAATTTTGATCCACAGGTAGGCGTCGAGTAACGGATGGCCGGTATCGGCCGTCGGCCGAATCCCTAGCCCCCGGCCCGGTGGGTTGCACCAATCCTGCGGATCGGGATAGACACCGGCCGGCGGTTCCCACGGCCCAGCGCCATTGCGGCTGGTATCAATGACGAAGTGGGTTGTTGGTTGCGTGCCGCCCAACATGTTGCTATAGCGTAGGTTGATCCCCGACGTGTTGAGGAATTCGTTATCGGTGTCGTCGCTCCATTCACCATAGGGACTCAACGCTACGCCGGTCCATTCACCAAGCAACTCGGCGATCTTCGCCGGAAGTGGGCCGCCATTCCAATATTGGTTTGGACAGTTAAAGAAATCACCGGCGTTGACCGCAGTGGCATAGGCGATACAGTCGGAGATCCAATTTCCATAGTGGACCAGGTTTGCCGTGAACTGGTAGTTGGAGGCGTTGAGATAAAAGCCATCGGCACGCTCGACACCGGCCAATTCCAGGCGCTCGGCCGTATCACCCACACCAAGCCACGCGCTATGTGTACCATCAAGGTAGACAGCGACATTTCGCTTGGCCTTCAGTGCATCCACCGCATAATTGAGCATCAGGAAGCGGTCAGCGGCCGCGCTTGCCGGGTCCGCTTCGGCCGGTTGGCACCACTCCAGCGCGTCGTTGCCATCCGCGCTGCCGTATGGGTCGTACCAGGGGATGATCCCCAGGCCGTCCGGCTCCAAGATGACGATTGCCCTGGCGTTGCCGATTCCCGCCGCAAAGGCGTCAATCCAGGCCTTATACTCTTCGACCGTGGTCGCGCCACCGGCCGAGAATTGCGAACAGTCACGGAAGGGCAAATTGTAGGCTACCAAAATGGGAACGATGCGCTTGCCGCTACGCTTGACCTGGCGGATGGTGTTTTTCACCTCTTGCCGGACTTGCCGGGGGGTGCCCTGGGTGAACCAGACCGCTTGCGGTGTTTCAATCATATCGCCGATCAGCAAAGCGTCAGGCTTTCGGCCGCTGGCGTTGAGTTCGGAAATCTGTTTTTTCGCACCAGGGTTTGGCTTTGGAACAAAAAAACGGGTCCCAGGATCAAGGCCTTGTGCAGTTTCCTCCCTGGCAATGGTCAATCCTGACACCGAGACGAGCAGTACAATCAGCAAGGCAGTAACAACAAAGAGACGAGTGAGCTTTCTTTGATTCCCCATTTCTTTCTCCTTTCGTTCTTTCTTCGCGCGTCAGACGGCTTACCTTGCTAATTGAGTGCGCTTCCAGTGATTTGACGCCGAAAAATATACTGTTTATGTCAAATGTATTGTGAAAAAATTTGCTGTTAATCCTTCCCTGATCACACCAAAAGTATGGTGTTTAGGAGCGCCTCCATTGTGTAGTATACACTAATCGCGTCCTATAGATTTGTCAATAGGCAACAAGCGCCTGAGAGCGAATTGTCATGGCAATGTCGCTTCCACCGGCAGCACAAAGAGCGCGGGAGGCTCGTCGCGTCTGCCCTGCCCAGTGATTGCCAGAAAACGGCCGTCCGGCGACCAGGAATGGGGGCCGACATCATAACGGCCATAACCCTGGCTTTGTGCCTTGCCCGAAATTGGTACTGACTCAATGCGAATGTAGTTGCCCACTTCCAGGGCAACCCGTTCACCACCGGGGGCAAAGCTATAATGGATGGCCTCGTCACTCTCAAAGAGGCGCAGTTGTTGGCTGACAGTTGAAGCGAGGGAACGCACCCACAGTTCATCATAAGAGCCGGGTGCGCCGCTGCTAAAATCATAGAGAACCAGCCAACGGCCGCCCGGCGCAAAGGAAGGGTAGACCCGATCGAGAGGGCTTTCTATATGAAGAGATTGGGTCGCGCGGGTTGCTGAATAATAAAGCTGCAACGGCGGTTGCTCGTCCTCATACTCCATATCATGGAGCAGCACGACAAACTCCCCGTTGGTCGGGGTATAACTAGTAATAGCTCTATGATCGGCCGCTGCCGCCTGACCAAAGAAAGCCGCACCCACATTCTGCACCGACGCATCGGCGCTGACCAGCAGTGGCCCCTGGTCGCGGCTAGATTGAATCACAAACTCGGTATTGCTGAGCCACTCCGGCACGGCCAGTCCGCCCAATCCTTGCGGCCCTTGCCATGTTGCTACCTGTGTGGCTGCGGCCGTGCCGACATCCAGCACGTAACTATCCCCCCCGTCGCCGCTAATCGCCACATAGCGGCCGTCGGGTGAGAAGGAAGCGCCGTTGTCAAACCCTTCGGAAATACCCTCCACCGGCCGCACGTCTAATCCAGCGAATTGAAAGAGCCAGTAGCGGCCGCCCCCAACTAGCAAGAAGTGGCTGCGGTCGGCGCTGTGGGCGACAACACGGATGATCCGCTCTGGGAACTGGTCAGTATGAACGACAAAGTTGTCGCCGCAGGGTTGGAAGCTCAACACCTCCTCGTCGCCAAAGATGAGGATGTCGCCGGTCGGGACGGGTAGCCAGAGATGCCGCCGTACCCAACTGGTGGAGCCGCTGCGATAATCGTTGAAAGGGCAACTGCGCTCGTTCACCACATCGTAGAAGTGAAAGTCGCCCGCCGGGGATTGGGGATTGGCTTCCAGGTCGGCGGCCGTGTGCGTCCAATAGGTCAGGAAACGGCCGTCGGGTGACCAATCACCAACGGTGATCTGCGGCGCAATGGCAACCGTACCTGGTATCGGCGTCGGCGTTGGCGTGGGAATAGGGAGCGACGTCGCCTCCGACCGGAAGGATGCTATTATCTGCAATAAGATTTCCTTTGACTTCAGATACGCTTCCTGAGTACCAGTCGCACTGCCATATTGGATACTCGTCCCGTCTGCGAGCGAGAGAGATAGAACTTCATCCAGCCAGGTCCCTGCTTCGTCCCGCTCGCGGATCTCGTGGCCTTCAGCCGTATAGGGATGTCCATCAATCATCACCGTTTCCGTAATGGGGAAAATGTCATAATCGCCGACACCGGTACGGCCGCAAGGGTCGCCATACTCATCCCCTGATTCCCAAGGGATACGAAAGGTAATGAACCCAGTTTGATAACCAACGCTGACACAAATATCACCAGGATCATCTTCAGACGAATCGCTATCCTGCCTCGCTTTGATGTCTGCCTCGGCCGGATAGCTGAAGCGAAAGCCATACTCCTCATTACGGTAGACAAGCCAGCCGCTTACCACCTCTGAGGTGACGACTGGCGACGGGGTAAGTGTTGGGATTGCGGTTGGTCTTGTGGTGGGCGAAACGGAGGATTCGGGAGAAGGGGTGATGGTTATGGTCGGCGCGGCCGTCTCGCTGGGGGTGGCCGTTTGCACAATGCTGATGGGTGGCGTGATGGTTACGCTGCTAATGGGGACGGCCGTTGCTGTTGGCGTGGGTGCGGGTTGGTTAGCGGCCGTGCAGCCAATCGCCAGGAATAGAAGAGCCCCACAAATTAAAAAGCGCACTTGATTTGTTGCCTGCCCGTAGCGCGGTTTGGCAAACCGCAGCTAATACGCGATTTGCCAAATCGCGCTACATCTATCTGGTCACTTTTATAATAACCGAAAATGGGCAGCCAACTCAACGGAAACTGAATGACTTGATTACAACAAACCAACGCCATCGGCGCATCTATAGTAAAAAATGGGACGCAGATCATCGCTGATCATTCGCAGATTGACACTGATCCTTTCTAAAAATCAGCGTGAATCAGCGTTATATCAGCGAAAATCAGCGTCCGCTCTGAAAATGCAAACATATTCGCGTCAATTCGATGCAAAAAAAGTATTAACTAACCCATCCCATACCAGTGTCGCCAGTCACCGCCCATACACCATCGCTTTGTTCGAGGATGTAGGTTTGCCCGCCGGCGGCCAGGTTGGCGACATAGATGCTGCCGGAGACGTGGGCAGAGCCGTCATCCTGATGATGGATATTGCCCAATTGGATGATCGCACCTTCATCAGGTACTGCGCCTGTATCGGGATTTAATTCCACATCCTCAAAGGTATCTACCCACACCAATTCGGCGGGCAGGTCTTGGAGCTGTTCGGTAATCTCGGCCGTCACTGCTTCAGAGAGGACGACGGGATCCGATTGTTCCGCCTCAGGCGATCCGGCCGCGTCGTTGGTTGTCCGCACGACATAGAGCGTCGGCGCTTGCAGGGTCCCGCCAAAGGTATCGTCTTCGGTGTAGATTTGGCGAATAACGGCCGCGTACATTTGAGCCGTATCATCACTTTCCTCCGGCTCCAACCCTGACCCTCCGCCCGTCGCAGGGGGCGAAGAACAGGCTGTCAGCAACGCCAGGGCAATGGCAAATAGCCACAGCCAGGCGAGTTTTATTCTGTCTAAGTTGTCTGTTCGCTGAAAATTCATGGTAGCTCCTTTTAGAAACTGGGTTTTTCTAGCGACCCTCGGTCGCCAAAACCCGGTTTCTCTATTCTATTCAGCTATGGCCTCATGGCCGTGCCTCATTACTTTTTACTCAATTAACACGCATTGTTAACGTATCAGGGGCACAAGGGTAGGGTACAAACGGGATATAGATGAGTTGCTGAGGGCAGCAGACACGTCTAATTGTCCAGCGGGTCCATACCCCCGGCGATCCAAGAGGGACCAGGACAGTCCACAATCGGCATTCCGGGTATGTTGATCATCGTGCTACCTTCGCCGCCACCCATGCTGATCGGCTCGCCCACACGGGCGATCACCTCTCCATCCCCATTGAGGAGTTCGATGGTTTCGGCCGTCACCCGCAACGCATCCTCATAGCGCCAGATCACCAGCAACTCTTCGCTCCCTTCAGCTTCAACGCGGAGACAGCCCATGTCATCCAGGGTCAATTGTCCTTCAAGCAAGGCGTCCATGTGGACGTTGGTTGGTGCTTGCCTGGGGAAGTAGATCGGCAGCCCATCCGCGCCTTCGATGATTTCCACCGCGCCCTGCAAGGTGGGGGAAAGGGCTTCGGGGTCAATCTCAATCAGTTCCACCACTTCTGGGATTGTTTGACCGTTTTCTTCAAAGGCTTGCCGGAAAAGGTCGGGGTTGCCTGTTTCAAAGATGACGCGGTTTGCGATCACATCAATCCAACTGTTGTTTGCCAAGCCCAACTCGGCCGCTGTCGCCATCGTCGCTTCTTGCGCGTCCACCAGTTCGGCAAATGTATGGGTATGGGTGCGAAGCTCGACGTAATCGGCATAGGGTTGGCCTTCGATATACGGCCGCACCGTCTCCTCGCCGTTCTCGGTAAAGGCGATCACCAGCCGGAACTGCGGTTGATGTTGCAGCCACAGCCCGGCAAAGGTGTCGGCTTCGTTGGCTTCCAGCGTCGCGCCCAGCGGGCCAATGCTCTCTTGCAAGCGCAAACGCATGACCGCTTCCTCTAACGGTATCCCTTGCCCTTCGGCGTAGAGCGCCGCGTCCTGCATTAAAGCCTCGTCAGCGTCTAAGGGTTCGGGTGTTGCTACGCCTTGTGTTTGTGACCAACGGCCGAGCACCTCCGCCTGCAACTCCTGCATCAGTTCGACATCAGCTAGCACTTCTTCTAACCGTGCCTGCCCTTCCTCGCTCTCGTAATGTGTCAATTGCTCGTTTACATTTCCCTGGAAGTCCAGATAAATAGTGGAGACAGACGGGATGTGATAGATAATCCCTCCGCCCACCCAATTTGCGAGAGGATGAGGATAGGTAAAGACGGCTACCAAATCATCACTTAAGCGGCGTTTGTGTTCTTCGGGCCATTGGTTGAAGTAAGCCTTCACATCCTCCGGCGTATGGACGCCCATCTCAAGCGGATCGGGTGTGGATGTACCGCTAGATACCTCCTCAACAGCTGGTTCAACGCCGCTAGAGGTTGGGGCAGCGGCCGTGCAGCCGAGGAGCAACACGGCCATTGCCAGTAGTACCATCACTGTAAGCGTGGGAGATAGTTTTTTCACTTTCTTCATTATCACTGTACGGTGGCGGTCGTATTCCGCCGGCTAAAGATCACCACAACGGCAACCAAAGCGAGAATTGCTAACCCTGCCAGCCCGGCCAACAAGGCGGTTGGCAGGAGATTGCTGGTAGTGGAGGAATCGGCCCCGCCTATTTCCGATCTGCTGCTGTCCCCTAGTGCGTCCAGGTCTTCGACCTCGGCCGTCAGCAGCGTTGTCCGGCTACAGAGATTGGTCTGCAAGCCGTCTTCGCCCTCGTAGGCATAGACCAGATAATCCATGCCCATCTCAAAGGCATAGCCACAGGATGCGCTGTCGCGGGGTGTGGTGATGGTCTGCGTTTCACTGACTTCCCCCTTCCAGACATCCGTAACATCAAATGTAATCCCTACGGGATCGGCGCTACTGATGATCTCCCCCTGCGGGGCATCAATGTTTGTCACTGTACCGGCAAAGACGGCCGCGGATTGCTCCCGCGCCTCTTGCGGGGGTGGTGGGGCAATGCAGGAACAGGCGAAAACAGGCGTGGTCGAAACCACAAAATTAGCAAAGGCCATCATCACAACGGCCAGTATTGTTAACCCTTTGTATAGGCGAGACATGAACAAACTCCTCTGAATAGTTACGCAGATGACGCGGATAAAAACGCAGATCACGCAGATTTTCATCTATGGTATGGTGGTGCGGCGCGCGTCGTCTCCTTCGAAACATCTGAAAACATCTCACGCTAAAAATGCTAAGACACAAAGTTAAAAACCTTAGCGTCCTTTGCGGCTTTGCGTGAGACTTTCATTACCGTATAAGTCCTAATGTACTTAACGTTATCCCACTGCGATTGGTTCCATGATTGGTTCCATATTTGACAGAAGTATGATTATTGTTTATTGTGTTCAATATAAATTGAATGTTCTGTACGATGGAGGTAATGATGACAAATTCGACCCCGAAAAGTGGCGCGAAGCGACTGTTTGAATGGATCGCGGCCGTCATCGGCGCGATCACTTGTGCAGCCGTTCCTCTTCTCTTTGTAACCAACCAACAACCACTCTTTCCCTTACCCGGTCTCTACTTTCTTGAAATCATGCTATTGGGGCTTTTGGTCTTGGTGGCAACGGCCGCCAGACCCTCACGCTGGGGAAGTACCATGCCCTGGATCGCCGCTGGTATCCTGCTGGCTTTTGTCATTCTCGGTGGGTTCAGTATTGGCCCGCCGCTGATTCCGGCGATGGTGGCGTTTGTGGTTGTCGGGGTCCTGGCTGATTGGCAAACCGGGGGAAATATAGCCATGCACCTTGTGCTGTTCTTCGGCGCGGCCGTTATCCAGGCTATGCTGATGTTATTGCTGATTGGGCTCGCCTGACACACCGTACAGCGATTTTCCTAAATCGCTGATTCAGCTACCGTTAAAGGAGACCGCGATTTAGGAAAATCGCGTTACGCATTACAGGTGAATCGCTGATTAGCTACCGTTAGAAGAGACTGCGATTTAGGAAAATCGCGTTACGCATTACGGTTGAATCGCTGGTATAGCTAGCGTTGGAAGAAACCGCGATTTGGGAAAATCGCGTTACGCATTATGGTCGAGGGAACAACGGGTTAGCGTTGTTCGCCTTGTAGCGTAACCACTAACTTACGGCCGCCGCCCCGGTTGCGATGTTCGCATAGATAAATGCCCTGCCATGTGCCGAGGTTGAGACGGCCGTTCGTGATCGGAATCATCACGCTGCTGCCCAATAAGACCGCCTTGATGTGTGCGGGCATGTCGTCTGGGCCTTCGGCCGTATGCACAAAGTAGGGAGCGTTTTCCGGCGCAAGCTGGTTGAAGTGGCGTTCCATGTCCCCGCGCACCGTCGGGTCGGCGTTTTCGTTGATCGCCAACGAGGCTGAGGTGTGCTGGATGAAGATATGGGCCAGGCCGACGGCGAAGCGGCCGATCTCCGGAACCTGCTCCACAATCTCTCGCGTCACCAGATGAAACCCACGCGACTTGGGAGCCAATCTAATCTCTTTCTGAAACCAAGTCATAAGTCAAGGATGAGGGATGAAGGCTGAAGGATGAAGGATTATTTCAGCCCTCATCCTTCCTCCTTCAGCCTTATGCAGAGGCTTCGCCGAGGATGATGCGTTCCTGGTTAAAGAGGCGGATGGACATCCATAGGGCGGCCGCGCCGATGGCTAATGTCAGGGCGGTTGCCACAACCACGTTCGCCACTTCCAACGGCTCTCCGCGCGAGATGTCTTTGATCAGGAATAGTTGTCCGATGGTGGGGATAAAGTACATCCAGCTTTGCGCTCGAATGGGCAACACCGAGAGGAAAACAGAAGGCATAAACCCGGCCAGGGCGACAAACTGGGCATAGGTCGAGGCCTCCTTCACGCTGCGGGTAAAGGCGACTACGGCCATTTCCAGGGCGACGGCCAAAAAGACAACAGGTAGCATGATCAAGATGGCCGTGAGCAGGATGGATGGATCAAGTGCAAAGCGAATTTGGGTAAACGCCTGCACCTGGGGAATCGCCAGCAACACCAGGAAAAAGGCCGTCGCCAGGGCGGTGGCGAGAATGGTAAAGGCCAGCGCTGTTAGATATTTGCCCAGCACAATCTGCCAGCGCGGGACGGGGTTGAGCAACAGCGGCTCCAACGACTTGCGCTCCCGTTCTCCGGCGGTCATATCTACAACCAGGTAAAAGCCGCCATAAAAGGCAGCGGTCATCATCACCACCGGCAACAAGTTTAACACGGCGCTGGCAATGCCCCCTTCCTGGGTCGCCACATTGACCTGTTCAATCTGAACCGGCGTCAGGATTTGCGGGCTGATCCCCCGCGCCAGGAGGCGTTGGACGACGATCTGGCGGTTAAATTGGTTGAGCAAATCGGCCGTCCGCCCTACCGCTACGGCCGCGCTCTGCGCCGATTCATCGAGGATCAGTTCCACCGGCGCGGGACGGCCGTTGCTGAACTCCTCGGCGTAATTTTCGGGGATGACCAGCACGACATCGGCGTCACCGCTACGCACGGCCGCGCGTGGGTCTTCCGGTGGGGGCTGGATGCTCACGTTGTTTTGTTCCAGGTAATCAATCAGTCCCGGCGCGTTGTTGGCTCCGACGACGGCGAGTTCGAGCGGCCGTTCCGCCTGCTCGGAGAAGGAGCGCCCCAAGAAGCCAAACAGGGCGATATAGAGCAGCGGATTGATCAACACCGCAAACAGGGCGTTGGTTACTGAACGCCGGTCACGAAAGTTGTCGAGAATCTCTTTTTGGATAATGATCCAAACTGGTTCGAGCATTTACTTCAATCCTTCAAGTGGTGCTAGAAACCGGGTTTCTTGAAGAAACCCGGTTTCTGAAAACTTCTAAACTACTTCAACCCTTCTGTCGTTCCAATGACGGAAACGAATGCATCTTCGAGGTTTTCTTGCCCTGTCTGCTGCCGTATCTCGTCCGGTGTGCCTTGCGCGGCGACACGGCCATCAGCGATGACCACGATCTTATCGCAAAGCATCGCAACTTCCTGCATGATGTGGCTGGAAAAGAGGATGCAACGCCCTTCCTCGCGCAGACTGCGAATGACATCGCGCATGGTGCGCGTACTCATCACATCGAGACCGGCCGTTGGCTCGTCGAGCATCACATTGCGCGGTTGGTGGACCAATGCCCGCGCAATCGCCACCTTCACCTTTTCGCCAGTGGAGAAGCCATCGGTCTTGCGGTCGGCAATCCCCCTCATATCAAGCAGCTCAATTAGCTGGTCAATTCGCGGCTCTAGCTCCGCTTTTTTCAGGCCGTGGAGACGGCCGTAATAGCGAATATTCTCCCGCGCTGTCAGCCGCAGATAGAGGCCCCGCGCATCGGGCAAGACGCCGATCCGCCGTTGCGCCCCCTGCCGTTGACGGTAGGAGTCATGGCCGTCCACACTGGCTGAACCTTCATCCGGTTCCAGCACACCGGCGAGCATCCGCATCGTCGTGCTTTTTCCGGCCCCATTCGGCCCCAACAGCCCGGTGATCAAGCCATCCGGCGCATCAAATGTAACATGCTGCACCGCCTTCACCGGCCCAAATGATTTTGACAGATCATTAACTGAGATCATCTATCCTTCCTTGCTATCTTTGCCCAAAACGGCATTTTGTCGCCACTCTTCCAGAAAGTTCAGAACGGTGTCATACTGCTCCAGGCGGATCGCCTTATAGCCAGACACGCCAAAGCGCCGGTACAGTTCGGAGAAAACGCTTTGATAAGTGTTTTGACCGGGCCCTTGTTCCTGGAGCAGAGCAGCCAACGCTTTTACTCGCAGGCTGATTTCGGCCGCTTGTTCATCGGTAATTTGATTTCCAGGCCAGACCCTGCTTTCCAACCTGCTTAACCTTTTGCGAATATCGCCTACCACTTCAGATGCCTTGTCCAACCTGGTCTCTGTGGTTGTAACTCTTTGTTCAATGATCATTTGCTGTTCAGCCATGTTTGCTATAGCTAGCGCCATATCTCGTATGCTGGCAAGATTACTGAATGGAGAAGTAGTCGCGGGCTGAAAAGCTCTTGCTAATACCTCATAGCATTCTCGCTGATATTGAACAATCTTTTCTCTAAGCTCTTCTTTGACCCTGCTTGCACTAATACCAAAGAGCCAACCATTCAGATACTTAAGCGGTAGACAAAGTAGCTCAGGACGGCCGCCAGAGGAGTTTGTACGTGTAACACGTACAAACCTCACTGATTCAGCCATGACGACATCTCTCATGATGCGTTCTCTCTGACCACTCCAGGAGACACCCAAATAGTCGCAAATCGGTCTAACGGGAATATAAGGTTCATCCTCTACCAAGAACACCCTTAACTCGTCACCGTAAAAGTCTATCCTTTTCTCATTTACAGGTACTAACGCATTATCCTGGCTCACGCTTACCCTCCTGAATTGCTAAATAGATTGATAGATCAACAGATCAGAATCTCTCAGTCTCCCAGTCTCTTAATCTCCTAATCTCCAATCTCTCCCCTACGGATGCGGCCCGGCGTAGTTGATGAAAAAGGCCGGCGGCCGAGCATTCTCCAGGCAGCTTGTGTCCAGGTTAGCGGGATCGGCCGTTTCCAGAAAGCGATCAACTACCTGTGGCATACAACCGGCAATCAGCACGGTATGGCCGAAGCCAGGAACCACGATATGGCGGCTATTCGATAGCGTCTCGGCAACTTGCTCGGCATAGATCGGCGGCGTGATCGGGTCAGCTTCGCCAGAGATGAGTAGTGTCGGAATGTCGCTCTGCAGCGGTTGGCGCAGGGCGGGGTCTACGTCGGCTTGCGGCCAGTTTTCGCAAAGCTGGACAAAGTATTCGGCTTGCAGCGGGAAATAGGTGTCGGCTTGCAGGGCGGCCGCTTCTTCCATATCAATCAATGGCGCATCCTCGGAACAGGTAACGGCATAGAGCATCCCGGTGTCCAACGACTGGAGATTTGAAAAGGCCAGCCCTTGCGCGATCAATGGCCCAAAGTCGCCGCTCGCTTGTGCTTGGTGGATCATCAGCGGCAGCAAGGCCACAAAATCAGGGCTATAGAGCAAGTTGAAGATGATCTGCGTGAGAAAATCGCGTACTAGCGTCAGTTCAATCGGCTCATTGCTCAGTGGGTGGATGACCTCTATCGCTTGTGGCTCTGCCAGCCGTTCCAACAAGCCTTCAAAATCGGCTTGCAGGTCGGGGAATTGTTGGTTGCAGGTGGGGTCGGCCGCGCAGCGTTCAAACAGTAGTTCCATCGCCCGTTGCCCATCACGCGGGGTTTGCAAAAATAGCACCAGTTCCGGGCTGACGACAGCATCCAGGACGACGCTACGCACTCGTTCGGGGAAGAGGCGCATATAGGCCAGCGCCGCCCGCGTGCCATAAGAGCCGCCATAGAGGTTGATCTGCTCATAGCCCAACGCCGCCCTTACCTCGTCCAAGTCGGCCATCGCTATATTCGTTGTATAGAGGCTGAGGTCGGCGTGCTCGGCCAGCGTCTCGCGGCACCCATCTACTAGCGCCAGGGCTTCTTCGTCGGTCAGCTCTGTATTCAGCGATTCATTTTGCAAATTCTCGCAAGGCAAACCATTGGATTCGCCCGTGCCGCGCTGGTCAATGAGGACAATATCCCGTTCCTGGTTGATGTTGTCGAGAAGGGGAATAAGCAGTGGAAACGCTTCGGTTGCTGCCTGTCCCGGCCCACCGGCCAACATAAACAACGGGTCGAGGGCAGGGGTGCTGTCGGTGGCGGGAATGACGGCGACGTTCAGGTCGATGGTCCGGCCGCTTTGGGCCGCACGATCCTCGTAAACGGTCAGTGTTCCACATTGGGCGGTCATCCCACCGGCTAACCGGCAAGGCTCCAGGGCGAGGGTGGACTCGTTACCCGCACCTCCCACACCACAAGCGGCCGTTGCGACCAGTAGCACAAACAAAACAATGAATGAGGAGAAACGATAACTATTCATAAACATCCATTCGTTGCACGGATTGAAGTTGCCAAGCTATTACCTGTATATGGTTCTGAACCGGAAAGAACTCCCCGCTTGTCCCTGTTGTCTAATTACGCAGGCACAGGAGTAAAGTTGCGCCGCTTCTATGAGAAGCGGCGGGCTATAAGCTGTGAACAAGCGATCAGCTTTTAATTAGCGTCATCTGCGTAACCTTTTTAGCCAACCAAGTGTGTGTCCAATGAACACAAATTTCACGAACTACCCATCGCCGTTCCTTGACAACGGTGCTATGATAAGGTGCTGGCTGTTGTGGGTTTTGTGGGTTTAGTGTATCGGATGCCATTGTTATCACTGCTTGAACGTAAGGGATTAATTGGCTAAAGCATTCATATTTTGTAGCGCGATTTGCCAAATCGTGCCACAGATTGAAATTAGAAAGGTAGCCTTTAAGGTTATTGCGCTACAAAATCAACGGGCGTGGTCTAAGGGTGTGGTTTGAGGTGAAAAAGGGCAGTAAGTACTATCCACTCTATCAATATCTGGAGCAAAGCGGAGAGCAGGAAGTGACGCTGACCTTTGCGGCCGTTGAATCACTATTGAACAGCCCACTTCCCGCCTCGGCACGAAAGCAGCGCGGCTGGTGGAGCAATCGTGATTCCAGTGTCTGGCTCAGCGCCGGATATGACGTGGTAGACCTCGACCTGAATGAGGAAAGGGTTGTTTTTCGCCATCGCTCTTCCTCCTACCGGATCTCCTATCA
This sequence comes from uncultured Ardenticatenaceae bacterium, assembly GCA_964410625.1. Lineage (GTDB taxonomy): Bacteria > Chloroflexota > Anaerolineae > Promineifilales > Promineifilaceae > CAYPHY01. The sequence goes on from CAYPHY010000040.1 coordinate 45,540, forward strand.
GGGCAACACACCGGTATGGAATGCTGATTCTATTCGCGCCCTCCGCCACTATATGGATTTAACGCAGGAGCAGATGGCGGAAACGCTGGGGGTGCGCCAACAAACGATTAGCGAGTGGGAAACCAATGTCTATTCGCCCAGTCGAGCCACAACCAAGTATTTGACGCTAGTGGCCGAACGCGCAGGTTTCCTTTATAACGCTGATAGCGACGACGCTGATAGCTACACAGAGCCACCACCAGAATAAAAAACCAGCTTCCTCGTCCTATCGCCGTATGAGAGAGGAACAACATTCACGTATTGGATTTGGGACTTTTTTATGAATGTTCGCTATCGCCGACTATCGGCTTTCTTATTTCTTGCACTGTCGTTGATCGTGATCGCCCTGGCGCGGCCGTTTGCTGTGTTTAGCGATGAGACACTATTTGAGCCAGTGGCGTTCGTCGGGGAAGCAGCACGGGCTACCAGTGGGGAGTTATCAGCCAGGCGCAGCCGCCCTGTTGCCATCAATTGGTCGGCTATGCGGCCGCAAAGCTCGCAGATTAAGCTGAATTTATTTGATGATGTGGTGATGACCGCCACGCGCGAACGGGTAGACACATCGGCGGCCGTTGAAGGGTACGTCTGGGTCGGCCGTGTTGTGGGACATGATGACGGGCAAGTCGCGCTCTCGGTTCATGACGGAGTTATGGCTGGGGCTGTCTCCCTCAATGGGATTGAAAGTTATACGATTCGCTATAGCGGAGATGGGCAACACCATCTCGTCAGCGAAGTAGACCACACGACCTATCTAAGGCCAACAGCCCCCGATTATATCATTCCCGAAGCACCTTTGACGGTAGCCAGGTCGGCCGAAGCGGCATCCTGTGAGGATGGTTCACAAATTGATTTGATGGTGGCCTATACAGCGGATGCACGGGCGGCCGAGGGCGGGCAGGCGGCGATAGAAGCGTTGATCAATCTGCGCGTCAACGGTATGAACCAGGCTAACATGAACAGCCAGGTCAATGTTAATTTTGAGTTGGTGCGCGTGATGGAGGTTGATTACCAGGAATCGGGCAACCTATCTACCGATCTATACCGCTTGATGGACCAGACGGATGCCTATCTGAATGAGGTTCACAACGCGCGAGATGCGAGCAAAGCGGACCTGGTTGGGCTTTATGTGGCGGAAGGAAACAATGGGATGTGTGGCAATGCTTTCCAGATGGTCGTGGAAGAAAGCTGGTTTGAAGCATTTGCCTTTGGCGTCTCTGCATTGGACTATCCTGGGACCTACAGTTGTAGCCCACTGACATTGGCCCATGAATTCGGCCACAACATGGGCAACGCCCACGACCGGCAAAATGCTGGTGGCAATCTCCCTAATGATTTCTTCGCCTATGGGTATCAGGCTCCGAACAAGGCATTTCGCACCATTATGGCTTATGATTGCTCCGGTCAGAGTTGCCCGCGCATTAATTACTGGTCGAATCCTGATGTCCAGTATGGGGGGCAGCCAACGGGGGTGGATTTTGAGAGCAACCCAAGTCAGGCGGCCGATGTCGCTCGTTCGCTCCGCGAATCGGCCCTACTCATTGCTAACTTCCGCAATAGCTGCACGCCCTCAACGGAGACGCCTTCACCCACGCCAACGGCCACCGCAACGGCGACAGCAACCGCAACCTCCCCTGTTGCGTCGCCAACCACAACCGCCACGGCCACCGCCACCAACACCCCTGCGAGTACCGCTACGCCGACGCTAATCCCCCCCTATTCCGCTACACCATCCTCCACGCCGACCATGACACCTGGCGTATCGGCTACTTCACAGGCAGAGACAACGGCGACGATAACCCCTTCGGCAACCGTCGGGCCGTTTTCCAGCCCGACCCAAGAGAGCATCTTGCCTACTGTGGAGCCTACAGCGACGATCCGGCCACCAATAAATGGCTCTAATGTCTACATCCCTTTCACCATGCGCTAAATTGCTCCTTGACGGATAACACGCTACCGTGTATACTGCTGTGGTATCTTAGACGCACAACAGTAGATACTTTGTGTTGAGAACTCAAGGAGCATCCTGGTCATCATGAGGCCATGCCTGCCTGGTGTTCTGGTTCACGACGGCCGCTGACTAAAAATCCGCGTCATCTGCATAACAATTTTCAGGAGAGACAACATGGGCAATTATCAGATCAATGAAGTCATCGAACGATGGGGAAAGGGAGAGCTAACCGGCGAACAGGCTATCGGCCAATCCCTCCTGCACATCCAAGATTTAACCGAGCGCATGGGGCTCCTGGAACAACGCCTGGAAGCGTGGCGCAACGAACTGAACCAACGGCCGCTGCCCGAAAAGTCTCCAACCACTAAAACACGCCGGAGAAGACGGCCGTCTGGAGGATGACAGGGTGAGGGGGTGAAAAGGTGACAAGGGGAGGGTGATAAAGTTGCACAATGAAAGGGTGACGGTTTACAATCTTTCTGTCACCCTGTCACCCTGTCACCCTGTCACCCTGTCACCCTGTCACCCTGTCAC
>CAYPHY010000041.1:0-28929 GCA_964410625.1 uncultured Ardenticatenaceae bacterium
ATGCTGCCCAACCGCCGCTTTGACGAAGCGATGAAATTTTTGACGGATTGGTATGAGAATTTGACGGGAGAAACGGCATTCTGAATGAACAATGAGACAATGAACAATGGCCGTTGTTCATTGTCTCGTTGTTCATTGTTCATTGACGAGGGAAGTATGGCGCGAATAATTGCGATTGCGATGCAGAAGGGTGGCGTGGGCAAGACGACGACGACGATCAACCTGGCCGCCGCGCTGGCCGAGGCGGGGCAGCGGGTGTTGGCTGTTGACCTTGACCCCCAGAGCAATTTGACCCAACACGCCGGGTTCGACCCCGAACGCCTCTCCCCTACCCTCTATGATGCGCTGAAGGCGGAGGTAGAGGGGCAACCAAGCGACATTGGCGCAGCCGTTTACCAATCGGACGAAGGCTTCGACCTGCTCCCTTCCCAGCCGGAACTAAGCTTGATCGAAGTGGCGTTGATCAACACCCTCAGCCGTGAACGGGTGTTGGCGACCCTGCTGGGCGAGATCGCCGGAAATTATGATTTTATCCTCATTGATTGTAATCCGTCGCTGGGGCTGCTGGTAATTAACGCGCTAACGGCCGCCGATAGCGTGATCATCCCCATCCAGACGGAATATCTAGCGGCGCGTGGGGCGTTTATGATCCTCTCCAGCATCGAAACGGTGCGGCGCAAGAAGCTCAATCCCGATCTGGCGGTGGATGGCATTTTGCTGACGATGGCCGACCCGCGCACCACGCTGACCCGCGATATTTTGGCGGCCATTGACCAGCAGTATGGCGACGGCATCCGCATTTTCAACACTGTGGTGCGTCGCTCGGTGCGCTTTGCCGAAAGCGCGGTGGCTGGACAAAGCATCCTCGGCTATGATCCCGAAGGCCCCGGCGCAAAGGCTTATCGCGCGGTGGCGCAAGAGATGTTGGGCGCGCCGGTAACGAACGGCCGCAAACGTAAGTAGGGGCGGGTTTCAAACCTGCCCCTACCCCTAAAACAACCATGGCCCGAAAAAAACCACGAGTCAGCCTGAACCAGCCCCTCCAGCCCCGCGTGGGTGATTTGGAGAAGTTGTTCGCCGGTGAAGCGGATGTGGAACAATCGTCCGGCTTGCAACTGCTGGCGATCCGCCTCGACGCCATCCAGCCCGACCCCGACCAGCCGCGCAGCACCTTCTCCGATGAAGGACTACGCGAACTAAGCGAAAGCATCCGCCAGGATGGGGTGATCCAGCCAATTGAGGTGATCCAGGTGGGGGCTGACCAGTTCCGCATTGTACATGGGGAGCGGCGTTGGCGGGCGGCGCAAATGGCGGAGCTGGCAACCATCCCGGCCGTCGTCCGTCGTCGTGATTATGATGAGGTGACGCGCTTTGTGCGCCAGTTGGTGGAAAATATCCAGCGCGAAGATTTAAATGATGTCGATCGGGCGGCCGGGTTGTTGCGCTTGCGAAAGTTGATGCAGGAGGAGCTAGACGCAGCGGCCGCAGCCGACATCAACAGCGACGAACCGTGGGGCAGCAAAGTAACCTGGGCGAAGGTCGGCCGTCGCCTGGGCTATACGCGCCAGCGCATCCACCAACTGATCCAACTGCTCAATCTGCCAGAAGAGATCAAGGACGCTGTGCGCGATGGGTTGCTCAGCGAGCGCGACACGCGCATCTACCAGGGATTACGTGCCTCGCAGCAACGCGCCCTACACCGTTCGCGGATGGAAGGGGAACTGGAAGCGGCCGAAGTGCGGCAAGTCGGCCGTCTGCTGAAGGAAGCACCCGATCTGACCGTCCACCAGGCCATCCGCCTGCTGCGCCAACCACCCACAGCCACGCTCCCAGTCTCCCAATCCCCCAGTCTCCCCGACAGCGATTTCAGCACATCCCCCCTCCCTCGCAGCAGCGAAACCTGGCAAGAAAGCAGCGTGGTCCCCGCCCGCAGCGGCCGTCCTACGAGCATCGAGCGCCTCGACTGGATTCGCGGCCATCTGGCGCGGGTGGAGCGGCAAGGGTTGAGCGCGGCCGATCGCCAGGAGATGCTACGCCTGCTGCGGCTGATCCAGAAGGATGTTGCCTCGTTGATGACGGCGTTGAAGGGGGAGCGTGATGATTAACACAGATTTTTAGAAACAAACAGCGCAAGTCTGCATAGTACCAGCGAAAATCAGCGTTCGCACTGTTTTTATTAACTTCGTCGCCATTCAGGCAAAATCAGGGAAAGCAAATGACAACAACAAAACCGACTGTGATTATCACCGGGGCTTCCCGTGGCCTGGGCGCGGCCGTCGCCCAGATAACGGCCGCATTTGGGGCAAACATAGTTTTGAACGCGCGTTCGGCTGATGATTTAGCCGGAGTAGCGGCCGAGATTAGGGAAGAGAGTGGGAGACTGGAGAGTGGGAGACTGGAGAGTGAGAGATTAGAAGCGTCCGCAATCCGCAATCGCCAATCCGCAATTGACCCGGTGTTGGTCGTGGCTGGGGATGTGGCGGACGCGGCCGTTTGCCAACAGATTGTCGAGCAGACGATGGCGCGATTCGGCCGCATTGATGCGCTGGTCAACAATGCGGGTGTGTTGGAGCCAATTGCGCGGATTGCGGAGGTGGAGCCGGAGGCGTGGTGGGACAATGTGCGCATCAACCTTTTCGGCCCGCTGTTGCTGACCCAGGCCGCCCTACCCTACTTGCGAGAAAGCAAAGGACGAGTGATCAATGTCTCTACCGGCGCGGCCGTGCGTGGTGTTGCGGGCTGGTCGGCCTATGGCACGTCGAAGGCAGCGTTGAATTTGTTGACGATGACATTGGCGGAGGAGGAACCGGCAATTACGGCCGTTGCTGTGCGGCCTGGTGTGGTGGACACAGAGATGCAACGGCAAATCCGAGAACGAGGAGAGGTGGGGATGACGGCCGAATCCCACAGACGCTTCGTACAACTACACGAGGAGAAAGAGTTGCTCGATCCGAAGTTGCCAGCTAAAGCGTTGGCAGTGCTGGCACTTCATGCACCACGCGCGTGGAGCGGCCGTTTTCTGTCGTGGGATGATGAGGAGGTGGCACTACTGGTGAGGGAGGAGACTGGCAATTAGAGGTATGCGTGCGTTTGGCAGGGCTTACACAGAAGCAACTTTTTTGACACGAATGACACGAATCTCACGAAAAATAGAAGTCAAAATTCCTGTAATTGGTGTCATACTCCACAACACTTATAAGCTGTTTACAGTTGCCAGGCTGGTACTGTTTCACGGGAAACACATTATGTCGATTAGGTTCAAGAACCAACAAGACATCATTCTACACGGTGACGTGTTATTGTTAGAACTGCTTCAGATATAGAGCTACGTTTAAGGAAAGCGTGAGGAAGAAAAACGACTATGCACTTTCTTCTTCGGCCGCCTTCTCCGCCTCTCTCGCTTCGATAGGGACATCGGCCAGTGCCTCATCGGGAAGGACATAACTGTGGGCCAGTCGCTTGTCCCCCCACTCCAGCATCTCCGGGTAGCGCATATTGCGTAATACCTGAACGGCGAAAATCTCCTGTACGCCCTCCTCAAAGCGCAGGAAGCCCACTGTACGGCCGTTTTGGATATTTACGACCCAAACCCCACAGGTGCGCTCGCTGAGGCGTTCTACGAGCGGTATACCGCTGAATACGGCCGATTCTCGCACCTGGGAGAGGCCGATAAAGGCCAAAGGGCCGGCGAAGTCAATACCGCGGGTGAAGCCGGGTAAGACGGTCACTGTTTGCCAGGTCCCTTCTTCAGGATTGGCAACGGCCAGCGTCCCCTCCCCCGATTCCAGGAACCATAGGCGATTGGCATACCAGCGTGGCGAATGGGGCATGGAGAGGCCACGTAAGAGGATTTCGTTGGTTTCCACATCCATCAAAACGCCACCCCGTGCCTTGTTCGCGCGCCATCCTCCCGGTGTGTCCGTTTCCCCCAGGGCAGTCACATACTTGGGCCTGCCATCTACCATCGCCAGACCATTCAGGTGGCAGCGGTCTTGTGGCGCAAGCTGGGTGACAAAGGGCGGCCGCCAGCGTGGATAAAAGCTATGGTCATCATCCAGCGTACACAGGCAGCAGAAGCGGGTATTGACCAGCCACAGTTCATTATCGGCCGCCCAGGCCATCTCGTGAATATCAATATCGCCGGTGACGTGGATGCGGCGTGGCAGATAGGCGGCGTCATGTTTGCCCATCGGTTCCAGCTTCTTAGCCACAGCGGGCATATTGCGGTAATACCAGACAGTGTTCGTCCCACCAATGGTCAGCCGGGCATAGTCGTTGGCAATGCCCATCGGCTTGTTGAAGTTGCGGAAGTGGGTGTTGACCGTCCCCGTTTCCCCATCCAGCCGCACCAAAATCACCTTACCAGCCTGATAGGTGGAAACGGCCAGACTGATGCCCATCTGCCCCAGTATTTCACCCAATGTAGAGGTATAGACACTACGTAAGGGATCGAGCTTCTTTTCCCCGTTTTGAGTTTGTGGGACTTGTGGCTCGTTGGCTTCTGGTGCGTTCGTGGTTTCTTGTTCACTCATACAGTTGCCCTATCACTAAGTAATTTCCGCCATGCTTAGTGCGGAGCATTGTACATAGATTTTCATACTTGTCAAAGAAATGATGCGTTAAAAACGAAAAGTGTCAACCGTGGTTGACACTTTATCATCTCATTTGTGCATAAACTGTCAACCACGGTTGACAGTTTATGCAAGGGTAAACAAATTCGTGCTATTCATATCAAAAACGCCGGTCAGCGAGAAGGTTAAAGAAACAGTTCGCGGCGCAGAAACCAGCTCCCCTGCCGGTCATCAATGTTCTTGGGGGCGCGGTCATAGTAGAGTTCAAACATACGGCCGTCCTCCACCCTGACCTGAAAGAAGTAACGGCCGACTCCCCACGACCCTTGTTCGGCCGCCCGCGCAGCGTGTTCCGGTTGCATATTGCTGGCCATGCGGCCGCGACGGCCGTAATCGCGCCACTCGCCTAATAGCTCAACAATTTCCAGCGTGTCCCCGTTCCATGTAAAACGATCTGGGCAATGGGGCTTTTTGCTGGCCAAAGGTGGCTGCTCAAATTGAACCTTGATCTCCTGACCAATATAGCGTGAACTGATCTCCATTATAATTTTTGATTCTTGTCTTATATTTGTGCTAACAGGAGCAGGAACTCTGTTCCTACTCCCCACATTACCTACATTACCCTACGTTATCCACTAGGGTAAGCCTAGACCAATCCCTAACAACTTAGCACCACCTATTCCTGAGTTATTACCTAACCAGTATAACTCACCCTGGCAATTCGTGTTACTCCCCAATGATATTGGACGGCAACGTGCAATAGCCCTTATTGGTATTTTCACTCCGTCCAATTTCACTGCTCTTTCAAAGCTCAGATAAAGGTCACCACTCTCAGGCTCGACCCAGGCACCAATCAGGTCTTTTTTGATACCCTCATCACTGCCATCAAAGTAAAGCTGCCAGTTTCCGGCTGTGTTTTCACCCATTGATGTGGGCGTAAACTGAAGCAAATCCTCGTCTAAGGCTTGGACACCAGTTACTTTAACCCCACCTGTGGTGCTGATTAATAGGTCACCGCCTGGCTCGAATGCTATGGCATCAATCTGTTCTCCACCTCCAGATAGGTCAACATCAGAACCATCGAAATACAAATCAAAGCTGCCGGCCGTGTTTTCACCAATTGAAGTAGGCTTGAACCTGACAATATCATGTGCAGCTACCGTTCCCAGCCCGTTGATGCTTTGAGGCTTTTGAAAGGCTAGAAACAGGTCACCATTTGGCTGTACATCAAACGCCGACAGATTTTGATTCAGACCCATATCAGAGGCGTCAAAGTACATTGACCACCCTTCGTTTGCTGGATCAAACACCAGGATGTCACCAGTCTGGTATTGGACACCGCGAGTTTCACCACTACCGCTTAGCGTGGCATAGATTGGCCTTTGGCGAGTAGCGGACTGATATAGACGGCCGTATAGCCCCCATCCACTGCCATCCTGGTACCAACTAGTCCAGATTACAACAAAGCGGCCGTTATTAGCCAATGCGACCTTTGGCTCTTGTTGTGAGTCATAAGTAGTCGTGTTAATTTGAAACTCGTTACCAACTGCCTTACCCAAATGGTTATATTGTTGTCCATAGATGCCACCAGAACTGCCATCCTGGTCCTCACTACGCCAGCTGATAATGAAATTACCGGCCGCATCCAGAGAGACTGAAGGGTTCAATTGCCATCCGGGCAGATAACTATTTACCCGAAATTGCTTGCCCTTAGCACGTCCCATTGAGTCATAGGTACGAGCATATACGTCACTCTCTTCTTTTGACCAATGTCCACTCCGGTACCAGGCAACAACAAAATCACCACTGTGATCGGCCGCAATATCAGGGTATAGCTGGTCATCTCGAACAGCGTTGTTGACTCTAAAGCTTTTGCCCAAAGGCTGGCCTTTTAGAGAGAGCATTCGACCCCAGACTTCTGACCAGTCACTCCATACGACAACATACGTTCCGGGAATTGTCATGGCGACGGATGGAAACACCTGTTCAAGCGTAGCAGCATCAGGCTCAACATCAACTTCGGCGCTCAGTGGATCACCATTCAATTTGTAAACACGAGCCTTAACCCGCTTCAGAAACTCACCTACATATTGTTGATCCGTATAGGTAACAACAAAGTTTCCCATCGCATCTATGGCAACGTCATGACCTTGGGAATAAGTGGAATTTTCCATTGTCAGTTCATCGCTCAAAGGAGAACCCTGGTTATTAAACGCCCGTGCTTTGACATTTAATCCCCCATTGGCTCCCCAAGCAACCACAAAATTACCAGAACTATTCATGGCAATTTTTGGCGAGAAAAGGGTGTCTTCAGTTGTTTCATTGATAACGAACTCCTGGCCTAGCGCTTGTGCCTGGTTATTAAACCTTCGAGCATATATCTGGCCCTGGCTTTCATAAACAACCACGAAATTACCATCATTATCCACAGCGACATCCATACTGTATTGATCGCCGGTGGAAATGGTATTAACCTGGAATTCGCCAGTTAATGGCGTGGGATCATCGGCCGTTGCTTGGGTATTCGTTGCCTGGACTGGCAGAGCAACAAAGGCTGACAAGAAAGCGACCAAAACGGCCGCTATGGAAAACTTGACTACCTGCCGACTGTTCATGTTGACTCCTTGCTCGTTTTGTACGAGCTTTTGCTATTGCGTCATACCAAAATATGACACACCGATTAGGCGGAGTCGTTAATAGTATAGTTAGTACGACTAAGTTTCTGGGGTCACGAGTGGTATAGCGGGTGACTTCAGGTACAGACGACTCGCGCCTGTTCTCTTACTGAAATCATTGTATATCAGAGTAAATCGGGACAGACAGTGACAAATGTTACTAAAAGATATGTGATCTTCAACACTAGTGGAGGGTGCTGGTGATAGGGATTTATTGATTGTTACGGTTCTGTCTATTGTGGATGTTACGAACGATGCTCTATGATTGGGATGAGGGGTAGTTGATGGGGCGGCCGACGGCCGTCCAACAGCACATATGGTTCCATACCTTTCGTGCGCACACCAATCACTTGTAAATCCTTTAAGGAGCGTAATGTTCCCTGGCGGCGAGCTGCGAGGATGGATTGTGCGCTCTTTGGCCCAATGCCGGGGACCTGGAGCAGTTGTTCTCGTTCCGCGCGGTTCAACTCCACCGGCCGCTCTTTCAAATGTGTTTGTGCCCAACCCAGCTTTGGATCGATCTCTAAGGGGAGATTACCGTCCCCAGTAAAGGGCATATCCTCTAAATCGAAGCCATAGTCGCGGAAGAGGAATGATGCCTGATAGAGCCGGTGCTGGCGCAGAGGGTTTTCGGCCGCGCGGTTCTCCAATGGGGTATTAGCAACAGGGCTGAAGGCTGAAAAGTAAGTCCGGCTGAGTCGCAACTGCCGCATCAGGTAATGGGTCGTGGTCAAAATCTCCAGGTCGCTCTCATCCACCGCGCCCACGACAAACTGACTGACCGACGAAGGCCAACGGCCGTTCCATCCAAAGCGAGCCGGTTGGGTCTGGCGCACCTCCTCCATCCACTGTAACGGCCGCAATAACTCCTCCTGAAACTCTTTCATGGGGGCCAATCGCGCCAGACGGCCGTCATTGGGTGCTTCCAGATTAATTGAAAGCCGGTCGGCCAACTGCATTGCCCGTTCCACCTGTGCTTGCTCGGCTCCAGGCATAATTTTCAGATGGAGATAACCGCGGAAGTTATATTTGTGGCGCAGGATATCGGCCGTGTCCAGCAACTTATCCTGCGTGACCATCCCCCCACGAATGATCCCCGAACTGAGAAACAGCCCCTTGACCACTCCGGCACGATGCATATCCATAAATGCCTTAGCCATCTCCTCCGGCTTGAGCGTGGTGCGGCGATAGTTGCGGCCGGCGCGGAAGGGGCAGTAGTGGCAATTCCGCTCACATGCCGTGGTCAGCATCGTTTTCAACATCGGGACCGTACCACCACCAGGGATTTTAGCCTGGAAAACGCCCAGTTCTTGCTCTTTCCGCCCCCGTTTCGTCGTCTGAGGGCCAACCACCTGGCCGCATGGGGCGATTTGTTGCTTACTATTGGCAACAGGCAGGGGGATAGCGGCCGTTTGATTGTGTTGGTTGTGGTTGTTTGGGAGGGGATTGGGATTCGGCCGCAACTCCTCGGCCGGTTCCAGGTGCATATAAGAGGCTATATCACGCAGTTTTCCAAGGGCATCCATGACCGCATTATAGAACATTCGTTCCGGTCATGTCAACGGGGGGAGATTGGAGATTAGAGGTTAGAGACTGGGAGACTAAGAGATTGATTATCGCTTACTGTCCACTGCTTACTGCTTACCGCCTACTGCCCACATAATCCGCCTCAATCCTCGCCACTTGCTCCAGAGAAGCGTCATCTTCAGCATTGGGCTGGTAGGAGGTGTTAAACCAGGTATCGAGGATCTCTTTGGCGATCACTTCTGGGGTGCGGCGGAGGGAAAGGCATAGCACATTCGCATTGTTCCACAACCGTGCGCCGCGTGCCGTTTCCGCATCATCACAGAGGGCAGCGCGGATCCCCGGCACTTTGTTGGCCGCCAGACTGACGCCTGTGCCCGTCCAGCAAAAGAGGATGCCTTCATCGGCCGCCCCCTGTGCCACCGATTCCGCCACCTGGCGAGCAACCAGCGGCCAGCTGGCTTGCTCTTCAGCCAATGGGCCAAATAGCATCACCTCATGCCCCTGCTTTTGCAACTCTTCAACAATAACGTCCGTTAAATGAGTCCGTTCATCCGACCCAACTGCTAACTTCATTGCATACTCCATAAAACAGCAACAAATTACGAGATTTTCCTCAAGCGTCGGAAATAATTAATTATGAGTTGCTAATAATAAATAATCACATGAACAGGAGAGAAAATACACTAATCAGCCTGTAGCAAGTGGTTTGTTGGTTTATTGGTATATTGGTGTATTCGTAAATTGGTTATTGGTCTATTCGTGGAGAAAACAGAATAAATACACCAATACACCAATCATCCCTAACCCTCTCGCTTCCGTAAATAGCGTAAGATGCCATCCACCGACATAGTCATCGGGTTAGCAAGCTCTTCCTGGGTCACTTCTTGCGCGGCCGCGCCATGAGCGGCCATCCGTTCGCGGTTCCAGCCTATATAGTCGGCAATGATCTCCTCGCGGCCTGTCCCTGCCTCAAAACGTTGGGCAATAAACTCCACCGACCTATCTAAAAGCTCGCCAAACCTTTGCAAATGCCCGGCCACATCCGTCACCATCCCAAAATGCGTTGGGTAAATCGTCTCAAATCGCTCCATCTCTAATCGCTTGAGCGTTTGCTGCCACACCTCATGCTGGAACTCTGGCGGGGGAGCGGGGAGACTAAGCAAACCCGTTTTCGGCAGATAAACACCGGCCGCATCCCCGGTGAAAGCGATATCCCCTCGCCGGTAAACATGATGGTGGGAGGCGTGGCCGGGCGTGGCGATGGCCTCAAAGGTGAGGCCACAGACGTGGACCGAGTCGCCATCAGCCACCACAGTGACTTTTTCGGCCGGAGCGGGAAGGATTTCCCCCCAAAGCGTTCCCATCTGGTCGCCATAGATGCGGGTTGCGCTGGCGAGCAGTCGCGAAGGATCAACCAGATGGGGTGCGCCAACGGGATGGACATAGAGCTGCGCCCCTTGCTGTGCCCACCAACCGGCCGCCCCGGCATGATCGAGGTGGATATGGGTTAGCAGGACATGGTTGATGTCTGTTGGTTGGTAGCCATGCGTAGCAAGCGCGGCCGTTATCGCCGGGATGGTTGACCCTGGCCCTGTCTCCACCAACAGCGGCCCTTCTGGGCCAATAACCAGAAAAACGGCCGTTACCCCCGGCATTCCTTGAAAATTTGTGTCTAGTACCCGTATTTCCATTCGTTTATAGCTTATGATTATCCCTGTAATGGGTGCAACTTTTTTCCGCTGTAGTGCGATTTTCCAAATCGCGCTACACAACATCCCAAGCATACCACATTTTGCGCTGGTGGCCGTTTATGACCGGCCAATAGAGCGTTTCGGCCGCTTTTCCCCGTCGCGCAGCCAAACCGGCCGCTTTCCCCCCCGACACATACCGTTGTTGCTGGAAACGCGCGGCCGTTGGCTGCTGAGTAGCAGGCTGCTCGGTAGCAGGCGGCCGATCAACCGAGGTCTCGCCGTTCCCCGTCATCCCGTCTATAAACAGGTCTACGAGTTCCCGGTTGATCCGTTTCTGACGGCCGCGTGGCAAAGGCTCATGCGGGCCGCTATAGCTATTCGGTAATTGCCAGGCGAGATACGCTGTGTGGGGACGGCCGTGGCGGCCGTGATAGTCAATTAGTTGGTAATGGGCTGATCCTTGTTGCCAGGCCACTTCTTGCTTGTTGGATAAATTGGCAACCGGCCCAAGCGCATCATTGCGTTGCACGCGGACTTTGGCCCGTTGCTCATAGGCGTGTTGGCTGCGGCGGCTGACACTGCTCAACGATTGCAAGGTTTGGCGGGAGATGGGGCGGCCGTTGCCTTTCGTTGGCTTCATGCGGCCGCTGTGAAAAGTGGCGTATAGATGTGCCCGCACCGTCCCGATACCCTGGGTCAGCACCTCCACCGGCACAGCGACCGGCGTGCCGCTCAGCCGATCAACGCCCAACGCGGCCGCCACCTTCGCCACCGAACATAGCCACAAACGGCCGTTCCCTTGCCGCCAAAAGATGCCTTCCCCTTGTTTGAGCAGGTTGCGCCACTGGCGACAGCCGCAAACCCGCAGCGGTTCCCCCTTTCCCGTCAGTTGTCGGACGGCCGCTTCCTGGTCTACCCAACCCACGGCCGTCCTGTCCAGATGGCGCAGCAAGAGCCAGATGCGCCCGGCCGCAGCCAGATTCTTGCGCAACATGCCCAGGGCCACGCTTGGATAGACCTTCTCTATCTCCCGTAGTGACAATCCTCCGGATTGTCTAGGGGAAGCTACCGATGCAGGAGACTCGGACAATCCAGAGGATTGTGCTACGGGGGCTAATTCAGCCAGCCAATCAAGCGAACGGGCGGCTTCTTGTGCCTGTTTCCGTGCCTGGCGAGCGGCCGACGCCCGCAGCGAACGTGTCAGCCCCTCGCTATTCCAGCCTAGATGTTTAGGAATATAGTCTGGAGGGTGGTCGCTGGGGTGGGGGGAAGGGGAACGGCCGTGAGAATAGTGTTCTTCCGGTTCCTGGCCCCGGAGAGGAGGACAACAGTTAGGCTCCTGGGGAACTGGTTGATCGGCCGTGTAGCCCGTCGCACTCGCAACGCCCGTTGCTCTTACAACGCCCAATGCACGGCCGACCGCCAGGGTTTCCTGCACGGTCAATGGCAGCTCGCTTGACCAGGCAAGAAACGATTTAGGGTAGCAAGTCGCAAGTAGCAGGTGGCAAATGTAAAATCACCAGTGGACAACAACTTGCCACTTGCAACCTTCCACCTGCCACTCTCCTAACATTGACAGGCTACACGCCCTGTGCTATGCTCTTACCTGGAGAGTGTGCTACCGCGTAGGGACAAAAAATCCCCCTCCCCAATTAAGGGGCGCTAATTCAGATGTTGGCGGCACCTGAGCTAGTCGGCGGTAGCGAACGCTTATATCCGGCGGGGCCAGGCTTCAAGTCTGGCCCTTTTTTTTGTCTTTGTGGCGGCTGTTCATCCACCACCACAATAGATTTGCTACATACAGTTGGCATTATCCCCATTTATAGCGATAATACCCCATTAACGAACAGTCTAACAGAAATAAAAAGCTATGTCAATAAATCTATACTATATAGATTGACATTTATTGTCATCTATTAGTATAATGAGTGGATAAGTGGACGTGCAACTGCATTGTTATTCTTTCTAGGACTGTACTTTTATGAAAGGTTCCGCTATACTAACTCCGATGAATGACGGATTGCTGGAGCGTGATCTAACGCAGATTAACCCAAACTGGGAGCGTCTTGGCGTTGTCGTCGCCCCATTTACCATCGAAGCAGACCCGCGCTTCATGTATCTTTCCACCGAAACCCGTCGCGCCCTTTCCAAAGTGAGCTATATGGTCGAAGCAGGGCAGGGGGCTTCGGTGATTGTTGGCGAGGTTGGCACGGGCAAGACCACGCTGGCTTCCTGGTTCCACAGTCGCTATGATCGCCGCCCGGACTTCGTGGCCGCCAAAGTGGACGAGCCGCCAAAGAAAAGCGGCCTGTTGTTGCTGCGGCGCATTGCGGCCGAATTTGACCTGAAAACGCGACGGGCAACGGAAGATCAGCTCAACGAGTTTCGCGCCTTTCTGATCGAGCAAACGGCTAAGGGTGTGTTGCCGCTGATCATCATAGACGAAGCGCATGAGCTGGGGCCGGAGCAATTCACGGAGTTGCGTCGCTTGCTCAACTTTCGCGACCCACAAGGGGGGAAGGCGTACCAATTGGTGTTGCTCGGCCGTCCCGAGCTAGACATCATCCTGCGCGACTCACCCGATTTTAATGACCGGGTAGCCACGCGCTCATCGCTTGATCCATTGGCTCCCGATGATATGCGCTCCTTGATTGAGTACCGTCTGCTGGCGGCCGGGCGCGACCCGAAAATGCCACCACTGTTCACCGACGACGCCATCCTGCCCATCTGGCGCGAGACACGCGGCTATCCGCGCAGCATCTGTTTGCTCTGTCTCCACATCTGCCTGGAGTTGTTGCAGGTTGGGGGGCAGCAAATTGATGGGGCATTTGTGACCCAATTCCTCGAAAACCACCAGGGGTATCGCCAGGCTGAATGAAGCGAGCAAAAGACGACGACGAGCGAGTCAGTTCACTGGCCGCCTTACTGAAGCAGAAGCCCCGTCGCGGACGGCCGCGGCGCGCGATCAGCCGCCAAAACGTCTATGTCACCTTGCGCGACGATGAAAAGGCGCTGATGGACCGCCTGGTTGACTATTTGCCAGAAGGGTTAGTACGTGCCGATTTACCCGACCTGGCTATTTCCATTCTGACCGCCCGCAGCGAGGCGCTGCGGCTGGCCGTTGCTGGCCGCACGCGCGAAATCCCCGAAGGCGTCACCGATCTGGAATCTATGTATCTGCTGTGGGATTTGCCGTTGCCCCCCGAAGGCGTGCCGGAGAAGTGGACTTCCATTCGCGTCTCGCCACAACAGGCGATTGAACTCGGCCGCGTCCACGGCACGCTCAACGCCGCCTTTGGCGCCAACCGCAGCCAGGTCTTCAGCCTCGGTTTAGCCCTCCTCGAACAGTTCCTCACCAGCCATTCTCTCGGCCCAGAACCGATGACACTACTCGAACTGCGTGAAATTATCTTCCACAATTAATTATGAGTTACTCATAATAAAATAATTGACGCAACCGCAAAATAAGGACATATTTTTCGTGTAGCGGAGTGTAACAAGGCTGAATCACGCCTTAAAATCCGCTAGCTGGCAAAGAATCTCCTCTTTTACCGCAATAGAATTTGTTTATGTAAATCTACTTCAAGCTAATCTGGCTGTCGTACTATCCGAAGAAATTAGCTACCTTGATGCACTGTAGACGACGGCCGAATTAGGGTATAATAGGTCATTACAATGACTTACGCGCCGATTTTACGCAATCTACCCGAAGAGCTACGCTTGACCATGCTGGAGCTGGTTGAAGCGGTAGAAGAGAATGTGCGTGCCCAGCTTGCTGTACGCCGTGAGGATTTTGACGCGCTTCATACCACCTTACGTGAAGTGGCGGATGTACAGTATGACACGGTAGAAAGGGTAGACCGCCTGGAATCGGCGTTGGTTCGCTTGGCTGAGGCGCAGGAGCGCACTGAGCAAAGGGTGGAGGAGTTGGCCCAGGCTCAAAGTCGGACTGAGCGGCGAGTGGAAGGACTGGTCGAAGCGCAGAGTCGGACTGAGCAGCGAATGGAAGAATTGGCTGAAGCGCAGAGCCGGACTGAGCAGCGAATGGAAGAACTGGCCGAAGCGCAGAAGCGATCAGAAGGGCGTATGGAGCGTCTGGAAACAGCCCTTGCTGAACTCGCTGAAGCGCAACAACAGACCCAAGAGGCTTTAAAGCTATTATTAAAACGGGCTGATCGCATGGAACCCAGGGCGGATGATGCTTATGGGCAGTTTCTTGAGCTACGTTATCGCGACAAAGCATCTGGTTACTTTGGGCGACTCTTACGCAAGGCACGCGCAATCCATATCAATGATATTGAAGATGATTTGGAACCTTATCTCAGCGAAGAAGAACTGGACGATCTACGCTTGGCCGACATTCTGATTTATGGGCGGCCGAAACTGCGCCCTGACGTGGAAAGGGTCTGGCTGGTTGTTGAAGTCTCGGCCGTTATTGATCGCAACGATGTTGAACGGGCGCAACGCCGCGCGGCCGCCATGCGGAAAGCAGGTTATCCGGCTGTTGCCGCCGTTGCCGGAGCAGAAAGTACAGTGGGGGCGGGAGAAGCGGCGAGCACAGCCAAGGTCTTGTTTGTGCAAAACGGCAGCCAACGGAATTGGGAATCGGCTCTTGAGCTTGCACTAAACGCGGCCGTCTGAACGAAAAGTACGCCCCGAAGAAACCCGGTTTCTGGTGATGTATCAATGGCCGCCCTTTCTCAAAACGTTTCCCGATAACTCTCTCCGACCGTACGCTCCACCTCGGCCGCTAACTGATTAAAGCGTGTGATATAGCTCTCGGCCACGGCCGTCAGCCTGGCACCACCTCCGCCACGGCCGCCCGTCTGCGTCTCCACCAATTGCACCCCCAGGCGGCTTTCCATCTCGTGAATCTTTTGCCATGCGGTGCGGTAATGGACGCCAACCCGTTCGGCCGCTGCGCTGATCGAACCCGTTTGTCCCACTGCCTGCAACAAGTCCACCCGCCAGATGGAGAGCGCGACACGGCCGCTAACTTCCAACCAAAGATTGAACTTCGGTTCTAGTTCTTCGTTCAGGGTAGCATTTGCTGGATTGTCCATAACGTGCATTATAGAAGATTTCTCCTTGAATGCCGAAACACATGACAACGGGGTCAGGGGACCAGGAAAATCCCGTCTACCTTGCGCTTGCCCAGACCGTGCTCGGCCGCATTCCAATAATCGCTAAAGTCACAACGGCTGTCTTCGCCGAGCGATTGCGGCCGACAACGGATAACGGCCGTTACTGGCATCTTGTTCCCATTCAACTTCACCGGCCGGTCGAAGCTCAGGTATAGATCACCACTATCCCCATCAACCCACGCGCCCCACAAATTGCGGGTAATTTCCTCATCCGAACCATCGAAGTAGAGCGACCAGCTTCCGGCCGTGTTCGTCCCCAATTGGGTGGGCGTGAAGCGCAACAGGTCTTGGTGGGTGGTGCGAAGCGTGCCAACGGAAGCCGTGCCGGTGGTGCTGATCAGCAGATTGCCACTGGCATCCAGTGTCAGCGCGTCCACGCTTTCAGCACGAGTGGTCAGCCCGACATCAGAGCCATCGAAATACAAATGGAAAGAGCCGGCCGTGTTTTCACCCAGCGATGTTGGGACAAAGCGCACAATGTCTTGTGGCGGCACATTGCCCAGCCCAGGGAGGTTCTGCTTGCCGAGGAAGGTCAGCAGCAGATGGCCGTTGTTTTGACGGACAAAGCCAACCAGGTTGCGCTTGATGCCGACGTCGGAACCATCGAAATAGAGCGACCACGCACCAGTTGCCTGATCATAAGCCAGAATATCCCCCGGCGCATAGCTGACGCCCTGCACGTTGCCTTTGCTGCTAACGCTCAAATAGACCGTGCCATCCCCGGCAGGCGGGGGTGGTGGCGGTGGCGGTGATTGACCGGTGGTGGGGACCAGGCACCATTCGTTGACCACGCCCGTATCTGACGATGTGCGGTCATAGGCCCGCAGCCGCCACTGGCCGGAGAGTGTTTCGTTGTCAAACGCGCTCAACGCCTCCTGCGGCCGAAACACCCCGTTGATCGTCGGCACACCAGTTGCACAGGCGTTTTCCACCGGCGACCCCGCTTCGTCATCCAGCGTGGCCTGGATGTCGTCGCGGCGGCAGCCAAAGGAGGAGGCAGGATACTGCGGCCGATCCACCAGCGTCACCCTTGTCCCTGTGTTGACATGCTCCAGCGTAAACACCAGATCACCGACAAATGAATGGGTCACATCTAAGGTAATATCCAGGTCAGATAGCCTACCACTGGCGTTGATCGTCATCGTGGCGGCCGTTCCGTTGGCGTTGTTATCGGGGATAGCCAGATTCGGCGTTTGGCAGTACCCCTCGCCTGATGGGGGAGGGGAGTCGTCACCAATCTTTCCCTGCACCCAATCTGCAAAGCGCGAAACACGGGTATAGACCCCGGGATAGCCAGGCACAGCGCAGCCAATACCCCAGCTAACGATGCCCCCTTGCTCCCATTTGCCATTGCGAAAGACGACCAGCGGCCCGCCACTATCCCCATAGCACGAATCCTTGCCCCCTTGCGCATATCCGGCACAGAGCATATTGGCTGTGATAATGTTGCCATACTGTTGGCGGCAGGCGTTATTGGTGATCACCGGCACTGTCACTTCTTGTAGCTCCGGGATATAGGTGGTGGGGCTGGTGTCAATCGCTCCCCAGCCGGTGACGGTGGCTGTCTCTCCGGCCAGATTACCGGCGGTAGCGGAGGCGAGCGCGACCGTCTGCACCAACAAGCCCCCGGCCGTTGGCCCCAGCGTGGCTGGCTTGGCCAGCTTCAGCAACGCCACATCACTATCCTGGGTATTGGCGTTATAGGCGGGATGAATGATGATTTGCTGCACTGCCAGCCGCTGGAACCCCGCCTCTGGATTGGTTAGATTCTGGATACCGGCCACCACGTCTACCTCGGCCGCTGGCAGTCCGTTGACGCAGTGGGCAGCGGTCAGCACCCAAGAAGTGTGGATCAGCGACCCGCCGCAGAATTGGCCGGAGTAGATGTTACGTCCCCGGCGCACCAACGCCACCTGCCAGGGCCACTCCCCTGGCTCCGCATCTTGGCCCCCAATGATGTGTGGTTCAATGGGAATGCTCTCTTTGTTTGGGTTCTCTGGGGTGGGTTCCTGGGCGCGGCCGTCCAGGGTTGTGGAAAGCAACACCATCAGCGCGACAAATAGCGCTGCCAATACCATATATCGTTCTGTTCCGTTCTTCACACGCTTGCTCCCTATAGTTGCATTATAAGCCTTTGCTGCTGGCCTGGCTGTAATCGCTGATACACCTGGTTATTAAGTAGTAATACCCATAACCCATACCCCATAGTGTACACCCTCTTCTCACAGTTTGCAGTAAAAATGTGATAAAGTTGTGCTTCACACTATCACTTTACAAGGAAGAACGATGCACTTATATCTGATACGACACGGCCAGAGCTTTGTGAATCTGGAAGATTGGACTGGCGGAAACCAAGATACCGGGCTGACGCCGCTGGGCCAGCAACAGGCAGCGGCCTTGGCGGCCTGGCTGCCGGGCAAAGTGGACCATGTGGCAGCGATTTATTGTAGTACGATGCAGCGAGCGCGGGAAACGGCCGCGCCCCTGGCCGAAGCCTATGACACCACCATTCATTTCGACGACCGCCTGCGCGAACTGGGCAACAATCGCTTCGACCACACCCCCTGGCCCAGTGATGATTTGCCGGGTTATGCGACGTATTGGGGCAGCGAACGGCCGTTTGCCAGCATGAGCGACCGCGAGGGTGGGGAGAGCCTGATGCACTTTCGCACGCGCATCGGTTCATTGGTCGAGGAGCTGGTGGAGCGCTATCGTGGCGAAAACGTCCTCGTCGTCTGTCATGGCGGGGTCATTGACCTGATCTTCGACCACATTTTCAACATCGGCCCCTGGCGGCGCTGCGAAGTATGGACGGCCAATACCGGCATTGTCCACTTCGAACACATCGAAATTCCCGGCCGCGAAGTATGGCGCTTGCACTATCAGAGCCGGGTGGAGCATTTGCGGGAGATTGTCAGTAAATAGTAGATGGTTATTGGTATAGTGGTATATTGGTGTAATAACGACACATATACACCAATAAACAAATAAACAAATACACCAATATACCAGTCTCCCAATTTCCCAATCTCCCAATCTCCCCCCCCGCTGTACCAATGAACAGGTTGACGCGCTGCACTTACTTCCTAAAATTCAATATGTTTGCATGGCAAACAGTCTCTTAGAAACCAGGTTTCTACCGGTAAACGATTCTGTCTAGTAAAAGCTAAGAAACCCGGTTTCTGTTCTCAAGGAACTTACTTAAATCGCTAATCAAGGTTTTAACCATCAACTATGTCCGTTCAGCAAAAAGCACAACCATTCACAACCCTTGCCGCGCCAGAAATAGACTATAGCCGCAAATGGCTGGTCATGTCGGCCGTGGCAATGGGCATCTTCCTGGCGACCATTGACAGCAGCATTGTCAATGTCGCCATGCCAACCTTGCAATCAGCCCTCAACGCCACCTTTGCCGCCGTGCAATGGGTGGTGCTTTCCTATCTATTGGCGATGACCATCCTGTTGCTGATCGTCGGCCGTCTGGCCGATATGCGCGGCAAAAAACCCCTCTTCGCCCTCGGTTACGCCGTCTTTACCATCGGCTCCGTCCTCTGTGGCTTATCGCCAACCATCTATTGGCTGATCGCTGCTCGCGTGGTACAGGGGATTGGCGGCGCACTCTTCCTGGCGTTGGGCATGGCGATTGTCACCGAAGCCTTTCCCCCTCAGGAACGCGGCCGCGCCCTGGGCATCACCGGCTCCATCGTGTCGCTCGGCGTTGTCCTTGGTCCGACATTGGGTGGCTTCCTGTTGGAAAGCTTCTCCTGGCACTGGATCTTCTTCGTTAACTTGCCCGTTGGTATCGTCGGCTGGCTGATGGTGCAGCGTTTTCTGCCAGACAGCAAACCAGGCGGGGCGCAACGCTTCGACTTTGGTGGCGCGGCTACCCTCTCGATCAGTTTGCTCCTCTTGCTATTGGGGCTGACCATCGGGCAAAACGAAGGCTTCACCGCTCCCTCCGTCTTGCTGCTAATTGGTGCCTCCATTGTGCTGCTAGCCATTTTCCTGCGGATTGAAGTACGCCATCCGCAACCCGTCGTGGACTTGCAACTGTTCCGCAGCCGCCTGTTCAGCGTCAATTTGGTGACGGGACTGGCAACCTTCATCACCATTGCCGGGACCTTTATCTTGATGCCTTTCTATCTGGAGAACGTCCTGGGGTATGATGTGCGCCAGGTCGGGCTGATGCTGGCCGTCTTTCCCATTGCCCTCGGTATCTCCGCGCCCATCTCCGGCTCGCTGTCCGACCGCTATGGCACGCGGCCGATCTCCGTCCTCGGCCTCATCTCCCTGGTGATTGGTTACGCTGTGATGAGCACGCTGACCGAATCAACAACGGCCGTTGGCTATATGCTCCGCGCCATCCCCCTCGGCGTGGGCATGGGCTTGTTCCAATCCCCCAACAACAGCGCGATCATGGGCGCGGCCCCGCGCGAACGGTATGGCGTCGCGTCCGGTCTGCTGGCCGTCACCCGCACCCTGGGGCAGACCGTGGGCATTGCCATCTTAGGGGCATTTTGGGCAGCACGCGTCTTTGCCTTTGAAGGGGCGATTTTGGACGCAGGGGCAACGGCCGCTTCCCCCGCTGCCCAAGTCGCCGGTCTGCAAAACACCTTCCTCATCAACTCCGCCCTGATTGCCATTGCCCTTCTCATTGCCCTCTGGGCCTGGAGGGGGGAGAGAAGGATGAAGGATGAGGGATGAAGGATGAATTAATGGTCAATTGTTAATGGTTAATGGTCAATTGTCAATGATAGGTTGAGGCAACAACTTTCAGCCCTCATCCTTCATCCTTCATCCTTAAGAAGCATGGATTTCACGACCGAGGCCATCCGTCCACTGTTAATCACCTACGGCCTGCGCGTGCTGGGGGCGTTGGCGATCTTGTTGGTTGGCTGGTTGATCGTCGGCTGGCTGGTGCGCAGCGTGCGCCGCTTGTTGCTGGGTAAAGGGGCCGACTCAACACTGATCAACTTCCTCGGCAACATCATCTACTATTTGTTGCTGGTGGTGGTTTTGATCGCCGCGCTAAGCCACCTGGGCATCCCGACCACATCGGCGATCGCCGTCCTGGGTGGGGTCGCCCTGGCGTTGGGGCTGGCGTTGCAAGATTCGTTGGGTAATCTCGCCGCCGGGGTGCTGCTGATCTGGCTCAGGCTCTATAAGGTGGGGGACTATGTGGAGATCAACGAAGTGGGCGGCTATGTCACCGAGGTCGGCCTCTTCCACACCGGCTTGCTGACGTTGGACAACAAGGATGTATTCATCCCCAATGGGGATGTGATGGACGGCAACATCATCAACTTCTCCAAGCGGCCGTTGGTGCGGCTGGAGTTGGAGTATGAGATCAGCTATGAGGATGATCTGGCGACGGCCAGGCGGGTGTTAGTGGAGATCATGGCGGCCGAGGAGCGCGTGGCGCAGGAGCCACCTGGGGTTGTGGCCGTAAAACGGCTGGGCGAAAGCGGCGTGTTGCTGGTGGCGCGGCCGTATGTGCAAGTGCCAAACATCACCCCCGTCACCTTTGCCATCAATGAACGGGTCAAGCTGGGCTTTGAAGCGGCCGGAATCTCCTTCCCCTTTCCCCAACACGAAGTGCGCCTGCTGGGGCCAGGGGGGAATGATAACTAGCCACAGAAACCGGGTTTCTTCAAGCAACGATCAACGAAGTTGCCGAAACCCGGTTTCTAATCTTACTGGGTCTCTCTTTTCTAGCTCTCTTCAGCGTCGAGCCACTCCAAAGTCGTTACTTCCGGCTGTAGGTGCACCGCCTTGACTTCCTCGATGGAGTCATAGTGGGCGGTGAAGGATAGGGCGTCGGCCGATTCCGCCGCCAATGGATCGGCCGCTAACGGGTCGGCCGCCGAAGATTCGGCCCAATGTAGCACACAACTGCGGTCGGGGAATTGCACGCCCACCGCCAACTGGCTATCCGACTCCACATCATACAGCGCAAAGCGGCGGAACACATGCTCCAACGTTTCTTCCCCGTTTTCGGCCGCCGCGCCAAGCAACCCGTTCAAACCAACATCCACAACACCCACATCAACACCAACATCCTTGCCGCGCTGACGCTGGCGCACGGTGATGAAGTCCTTCTTGACGATGGTGTTGGTGCGGCCGTCGCCGTCGGTCACAGTCAGGCGGACGGTGTATTTCCCCGGCGATTTATAGGTATAGACCGGGCTTGGCTTCGAGGAGCGACTGCGCTGGACGCCAAATTGCCAGGCCCACTTGACGATGTTGCCCTGGCTGCGATCGATAAATTGCACCTTGTGTGGGGCGCGGCCGTTGCGCTGGTGGCGGCCGACGCCAAAAGCAGCCCTTAACCTGCTCTCTGGCCCCGGTGGCTCTGGCGGTTCCGGCCCATCCTCCACCTTGCCATTAAACTCATGTGCGCCAATGTCCGGCTGCCCATCCCGTTTGGCACGGAAGAAATCTTCAGCCAAATTGGTCTTTAGCGCCGCGCCAATCGCCAGCGACGAACGCGAGGTCAGCCGGAAGTTTGTGGGGGCGGGGGGTGTCACCTTTGGGCTTTGCAAATGGGGATCACCCACCTTGTCGCCGGGGCCTTTGGCGGCCGCTGGTGGCTCGCGTGACCAGAGATTGTTGCGGCACAACACTTCCTTGCCACCACCCACCTGGGCGATCACCCCTTCATCCTGGACGATGAGATTGTTTTCAAAAATGCTGTTGGCATGACCATTGCTTGGCGGGATGCGAACATTGATCGCCGGGCCTTTCGTCCGTCGTGCATTCACAAAGGTGTTGTTATAAATGCGCGTATTGCGCAACCCACCATAAGAGTTCTTGCTCTCTCTGGCGGCGAAGTTTTGGCTCATCCCCACCACAATGTTGTTATAGATCAGATTGCCTTCACTGTGCCGCAACTGCAACTTTTCATTGCGCCCCATCTCATCCGCCAGCAGGATGCCAATTGGCGCGTCGCCGCTGCTGCGTTGCAGAAATTCCGGCTCATGCAGGTGGTAGATGAAGTTGTTGCGGATGATGTTGTTTTGGGCGTGGTTGAGGACGATGTGCATGTGCAGGTTGGTGTGGATGGTGTTGTTTTCAACGATGCAGTTCTGGCTCTCCACGGCAATACCGATCCCCTCGCCGTGATTGTGCGAGATTTCACACCCACGCACCACGCCGCCATGCACCCCTTTGAAGAGTAAATTCACCTGCACCTTGGCCGGGCCGCCGCCGGTGTTCTTTGGATCATACCGCTTCTGGTTGCAATGGGTCATGACGACATTCTCGATCAATGGGGCACGCACCTTTTCGGCGTGGATGCCCCCGCCATAGGCGAAGTGCAGGATGCAGTTGCGCAGTTTGGCATTGTCGGCCGTAATCCCCACCGGCTGCCCGGCTACATTACGGATTTCAAACCCATCTACGGTCACATTGGCGGCGCCGATTGTGAGCATCTTGCCATATTCGCTCCCCGGCAGAAAGCTCTTTTGCGCGTTTGGCGGGGGCATGATGCCATCGGAGCGACGGGCAAACTGGCTATAGCCACCGTCGAGAACTGGTCTGCGGTTGGAGTCCTCCGCTTTCCAGGTCGTATTAGCACATTTGATATTGACCACTTCATGGTACGAGCCGGAACGTACCAGCACGATGTCTCCCGCTTTGACCTGCCGGGTGGCATGGGCAAAGGTTTTCCAGGGCTTCTCCTTACTACCGGCGTTACTGTCACTACCGTTCGGGGCGATGTAATAAGTTGACATGCAAACTCCTTATGTCAAGTTTTCGGGCCTCAAAGTGATCCTGGAGTGACTCCACCTCCCAGGCCGCTTGGATGACCAGACACGAATTTTCGATGCAACGAATGAATAGCTCCGCATTATATAGAACAGTGGTCTCACATGCAATGGGTCTTTTGTGAAAACCGCTGCGGTCTGTACCTCAGGTTACGCCTCGTAATCGCATCAAGATCGCAAAGGCTTTTTGGCTCCTATTTGGCTCCTATTTAGACGGCCGAAACCCACCATCCGCACCATCCGCATCCGGCGCATGTTATAATGCTTTGCCGAAAATAGGACACCTCAAAGATGACCTATATCCTATGGGGGATGAGTGATAGATTAAGAGGAAGAATATGTGCGAAGGGATAGACTTGCACTTATGCTACGGTTTCAATTCGCGAAGAGATTGCACGGGAGAACGATAACCGTAATCGATCATGGTTAAAAGCAATTGGTCTGCTTCGGCCGATGTTAGATATTGGCCTTCGACCAATTCTAGCAGCCCCCCAGCGTCCCAGACACTAAGATATTCCCTTGTTTCGCCTGCCGCCGAGCTAAGCGATCATCAGAAACAAACCCACAACGTCGTGAAAGGGCAACTGCCAAACATTCTGCCTCGCCACGATGGACTCGAGATTCATACTGAGTGGCCAATAAACTTTCAGCTTCAGTTAATTCGATCACCCTTAACCAATGCCAATTAACTCGTGGTATCCTCCCTAATATTTCCCCCTGGCGTAATTCTATTTGTATGGCTGGTGGAATAACGGCCGTTTCGCCAAACAACTGTTGTAATAACTCCGGGCGTTGGACATTGGCAAAGTTGCTAAGAACAGTTGTGTCTAGCAAAGCCGTCATTGTGTAAGCATCTCTTTAAGCGTATCTTGTTCTGCTTGTGCCTCAGCCATAGAAGTGGGACCAAGACGTAGAGGCAACCCCAAGCGGTTAAACCGGGTGATCAATTCGGTACGCTCCAGGTTTAACAAGGTCGCCGCTCGACCTAAACTGATGTTTTCATCCAGATAGGCGGCAATGACCAGGTCCCATCCGGCCTGGACGTCGTTGTATGCCTGAGCAACGGCCGCTTCTACTGCTTCGGCCGATAACCCCACCGGAACAGCTTCATCATTCTGAGAGGGAGCGTTTGGGTCAGGGCGATAGTTGGCGACTGCTCGTAACAAGCGGTAGTCCATTGCATCAACAATAGCGACTTGTTCCTCACCGTAACTCTCGACAAATACAGTTTGGCCGCGCCGGGCGCGTTCGATGGCTGCCCGCGTGCTGCGTGCCAGTTCGCTGCGACTAATCACAGAATGGGGAAACATCATTCACTCACTATCCTATGGTAAAGGGCTGAACTTTGCGTAGTATACATACTCTTTGTAACTTGCACAAACGGTGTTCTATAAACGGGTTGGCTATGTTACAATAAGCGGTATGGATGAAGAAGTGCGCTATCGAGAGATTGAGGAAGCCGTTTCGGAGCTGGAACAGTTGCGCGAGGCATCAGCGGTTGAATATCGCGTGGGCATTCCTGAGGGGCAGCCTACCGTCGTTCGCAACCAGTTTGGTCTCTCCATTGGCGGAACACGGCTGACGCTCTACCACATCATGGACTATGTGACGGCCGGGTGGTCGCCCTCCCATATCCAGCGTTGGTTTAATTTCACTGACTATCCTTGAATCTTGATCACTATGATGATCGCTTGGCTCGTGCTAGAATAGAAACTATGGATACAGAAAGTTTGGCACTTAGTGGTTCTACTATTACTCGTCGCGAGGTGCATAACCTAATAGAAACACTACCTGCAGAACGCTTGCAAAGTGTTTATGATTTTGTTTTGTTCTTAAAAACACGGCCGCTTCTTGCTGAAGAAGATATTTTTGGCGAGAGCGAGGCGGAAATTGAGGCTGATGAAGCAAGATGGGAAGAGAAGTTTGCCGCAACCCGAGACAAATTACTCTTACTCGCTGAAGAAGCAACCGCCGAATATCACGCTGGAAAAACGAAACCCATGAAGTTCACACGAGAAGGCCGCCTCAAACGATGAAATCGCGGGTCACGGCAGAGTTTTGGAAACACTATGATCGTCTGCCCAAGCGAATCCAAGAACAGGCTGATTCCGCCTATAGACTGTGGGTAAACAACCACTACCATCCCAGCTTGCGCTTTAAGCGAGTTGATCCTCGACTACCAATCTACTCAGCCAGAGTTGGTCGTGCTTATCGAGCGCTTGGCAAACTCGAAGATGATACCATTGTGTGGTTCTGGATTGGCGGTCACGACGAATATGACCGTATTCTTGGTTTATAAAAATCTAAGCATTTTTAGCCAGCTTACTCTTTGAGATTTTCCCCAGAAGCAAACAACTGAAAATTAGCTGTGTCTATCGTTCGCGCTTGCTGCATCAGCACGGCATTGAGCAACTCAATCGCCAGCCGCGATTCGAGCGTAATCCCCGCGCGAACGCCGACGCAGGGGTCATGGCGGCCTTTGCGTAGCTCAAACTCGATCTCCTCCAAATTCTTACGCACCGACTGCTGCGGCCGCACAATCGAACTGGTCGGCTTGAAGCCCACACGAGCGACCAGCGGATTGCCGGTGGTGATGCCGCCGATCAGCCCGCCGTGGCTGTTGGCCTGGTAGCCTGTTTGCCGGATGGGGTCGTTGTTTTCGCTGCCGCGCCGCCCGACGACCGCACGGCCGTCCCCCATCTCGCAATATTGCGCCGCGTGCAACCCGCCCAACACCCCCGTCAGCCGAATTTTGAGGCTGTTATAGAGAGGGTCGCCGACGAGTGGGGGGACGTTGACCGCCGCCACCTCCACCTCTGCCCCCAGCGAGTCCCCTTCGATCCGCGTCTGGCGGATCAACTCACCGGCCGCCTGGGCAAAGTCGCTGTCCAGCGTCCAAATGCCATAACTGTCCATGTTGGCCGCCAGCGTTTCGGCGATGCGACTGATTTCGGCCGCCGGGAGAGAAGGGCCAAAGGGATTGACGGCCGCTGCCAACGTTTGCTCCGTGCGCAGCGGGCCAACCTGGGTGATGGTGGAGAAGATGTGGGTGTTGAAGGTTTGTTGCAGCAGCAGGCGGCCGATGGAGCCACCAATGACGTCGGAGATGGTCGAACGATAGCTGGAACGGCCGCCGCCGCGAATGTCCACAAAGCCGCGTGATTGGTGGTACTTCACCAGGTCGGTGTGGCCGGGGCGCACCTCCCCCTCTGGCCCGCGAAACTGATCATAGTGAGCGGATTTGGCAGCGGCCGACAGCACAATCGCGCTGATCGGTTCGCCGGTGGTGTAGCCTGCCTGATAGGAGCCGGTGGTCAGCGTTAGCTCCCCTTCCTCAGTCGTAATGGATGGGCCACTGGTTAGCGCGTCGTGGTCGTCCTGGTAGAGGCCGGAGAGGAAGAGGATGCGGTCTTTTTCCTGGCGTGGTGTGCCGTGCTTGCTGCTCCCCGGCCGCCGCCGGTCGAGGAACGCCTGCACCTGTTCCCGCTCCAGCCACAGGCCAGGCGGACAGCCAAAGACAATGGTCGTCACCGCCGGGCCGTGCGATTCACCGGCCCCGGCAACGGCGAAGAGGGGTCCACCGAGAAGTTCCATACTAATTGACAATTGTTAATTGACAATCATCAATTGTCAATTCAATGCTTGAGCTAGATAACGGCCGTATATATTTTGCGTCGCTCAATGATTGCATCTACATGCTCCGGCCAATCGTGGAGTACCGTTGGGTCAATATCAGCCCCATTGGGCCAGACCAATGTACCTAGTTCCTCGTCTAACTCAACCCGGTTAAACAATTCCAGATCACGAAGTTGACCGAAGAGTGGGCCATGGAGGATGGGTTCTAAATTAATAATGCGCTCACTGTTGTCGTCGAAATGAAGTCGAACCGTGTAATCAGATACGAGCTCATAGTCAATGACATCGTACAACTCTTGAGGTGGATGCTCGCTCATACTGCGCTCTCCTATTGCAGCCCTACTATTCTGACGAACGGCCGTTCTTGCTCCACCCGCCGCCAATTTTCGAGTAATTCCTCCTGGTGTAACTCTGCCCAGGCCAATATCAAATGTTGTTGGCGACGCGGCATTGTACCGGCCAGTAGCGCAGGTGGCTCTATGGTAAAGCTGGCTTTATAGTTGCCGTACCGTGCGTGAAAGTGCGGCTGTTGGTGACGGCCAAATTCATAGTACATAGTAATGATTATACCGTAAAACCGTGAAATTTCTGGCATGGTAACTTCCAGCGACGAGCCTATTGGTCTTCTCGCGGGAAGTTGGCCCACAATTCGTGACGGGCTTCGTCTATGTCTTCGGCCGAAATGCGAACATCTGACCATAGGCCATAGAGAGCGCGTTTAGGCTTTTTGTTCCTGGCTTAGGGGGGGGCGAAGATCATCTTCGAGTGTCACCATCAATTGCTCAACAAGCAATACCTTATCTAAAGGGGATAAGGTTAAAGCTATCTCCAAAGCTTGTTCCAGTTCAGGTATTTTGTCACTCATGGTTCGTATTCTAATTGACAATTGTCAATCGTCAATGAACTGTTCCGCAAAGCGCCGCGCGGCCGCCAAATGCGCTTCGGCCGTCTTCAACCCCGCATACATTGTGTTCAAGGTGATATGGGTTGCGCCAACCGCTTGCCACTCCTCGATTTGCTTCGCCAATGCGTCCAGGTCGCCATCACCATAGCGCAGGCGCGGTTCGAGGCCGATGTCGGCGCGACTGCGGCCGTTTTCCGCCAGATAGTTATCCAACGTTTCCAGATGCGGCCGCGCGTCGGCCGCCGTGCGATAGTTGGGCAGCCAGCCATCCCCCACCCGCGCCACCCGCCGCAACACCGCATCGGCATGGCCGCCAAACCAGATGGGGATCGGCCGTTGCACCGGCATCGGCAAAATCCCCGCGTCGGGGATGGTGTGCCAGCGTCCCTCATAAGTGACCAGCGGCTCGGTCCACAACCGCTTCAGCACCTCGATTTGCTCGTCCATCCGACGGCCGCGCGTGTGGAAATCCTGGTTGAGCGCGATGTATTCCACTTCGTTCCAGCCTGTGCCAACGCCAAAGCGAAAACGGCCGCCGCACAGCACATCCAACGTCGCCGCCTGCTTGGCTACCAACGCCGTCTCCCGTTGTGGCAGGATGATGATGCCGGTGATGAAGCCGATGTGGGTGGTAACGGCCGCCATGTAGGTGAAGAGCAAAAATGGCTCGACAAACGGGTCTTGATAGGTGTATGGCCCGCGCCAGCCACCCGGCCGGTCGGGGTTGGCCCCCAACACATGGTCATAAGCGAGGATGTGGCTGTAGCCCAGCGCTTCGGCCGTTTGCGCAAAGTCGCGGATAAAAGCCGGATCATGGTTCTTGATTTCGTTCTGTGGGTAGACAAGACCGATGTTCATGTGCTGCTCCGATGGTTACGCAGATGACGCGGATGGAACGCAGATTTCGCGGATTTTGATTTTGTTTTGTGGATAGACAAGACTGATGTTCATGTGCTGCTTCGATGGTTACGCAGATGACGCGGATGGAACGCAGATTTCGCGGATTATTTTATCG
>CAYPHY010000041.1:29029-47485 GCA_964410625.1 uncultured Ardenticatenaceae bacterium
CGATGGTTACGCAGATGACGCGGATGGAACGCAGATTTCGCGGATTATTTTATCGCTCGTCGAGTGACGAGGAATAACGATTGCGGATTTTGATTCCGTTGGGCAGAGAGGCAGGGGAGCGGAGGCGCAGAGGAGCAGAGGAGAACCTCCATCTTTCATCCTTCATCCTTCAGCCCTCATCCTTCAATCTCCAAGTCTCCCAGTCTCTTAGTCTCTTAATCTCCAATCACCAACGCCACCGCCAACCCATCATACCCCTTATGGCCGACGGTTTGGACGGCCGTTGTCGAGAGGCGCGGGTTGGTGGCGAGGGCAGCGAGGGCTTTGCGGATGCCCTGGATGTTTGGGTCGTCGTTGGTTGGGTCGGCCACACCACCATCGCGCACCACATTGTCAATGATGATCACGCTCCCCGGCCGCGTCAGCCGCAGCGCCCACTCCAGATAGGCCGGGGTGCTAACCTTGTCGGCGTCAATGAAGACGAGGTCGAAGGGCGCGGCCGAATCCCCCACCAACTGCGGCAACGTCTCTATCGCCGGGCCGACGCGAATGTCCACCACATCACTCAATCCAGCACGTTCGACGTTGGCGGCCGCCACCGCCGCGTGCTTCGGGTCGAGTTCGAGGGTGATCAGACGGCCGTCCGGGGGCAAGGCGCGGCCGAGCCAGATGGTGCTATAGCCGCCCAGCGTGCCGATTTCCAGGATGCGCCGCGCCCCTTGAATACGGGCCAGCAGGTGCAGCAGCTTGCCTTGCGTGCCGGTGACATTGATCGCGGGCATGTCGGCATCGGCCGTCGCCTGCAACGCGCCATTGAGCGCCGGGTCGGGCGGGGTGAAGAGTTCGGTCAGGTAGTCGTCTACTTTGTTCCAGGTGTCGCTAGTCATGGAGGTTCCTTCCTCAAATGGTTACGCGGATTTCGCGGATCAGGCGCGGATCACGCGGATTTTTTGATTGGCGGGTTCATGCTATCACACTGTAGCGCGGGTTGCCAACCCGTAAGCTTGGGGCGGATTGAAATCCGCTGTTGATATGGGAAACCCGTTAAAATGGGTCGGGGTTATAGCGGGTATAGTGCGTTTTAACGCACTTCCTGTATCAGACGCGGATTTCAATCCGCGTCTACGAGACAATCATCTGATCCACATAGCACCAACGCCAGCTTTCGTTGGGTTCGAAGGATTGGATGATCGGGTGTTGGGTGGTGTGAAAATGTTGGGTGGCGTGCTTGTTCTTCGAGTTGTCACAGCAGCCGACGTGGCCGCAGGTCAGGCAGAGGCGCAGGTGCACCCAGGTATCGCCCATTTCCAGGCACTCCTGGCAGCCGCTGCTGTTCGGCGAAACGCCGCGAATCTGGTCCAGATGGCTGCACTGCTTCTTGCCCTTGCCCGGCCGCCAATAGCGCAATCGCAACAATTTTTCGGTTAGTTTACTCATTACACGGTGTCAGAACTTTTCTTTTCGCGGCCGTTATCAACTGGCATGATGACCGTGCCCCGCGTGCCCTGGTCGGGGGCCGACTCAAACTCAAGACGGCCGCCGATCAGGTGCAGCCGGTCGTAAGCGTTGATCAACCCCTGGCCGCCACGCGGAATACCCTCGCGCAGCAGTTGCGCCATATCAAACCCTGCCCCCTCATCCACCACATCAATGCGGTACGCTCCCTCCTCCTGCTGAATAGAGACAACGACCTCAGAGACTTCGGCATGTTTGACCACATTAAAGAGCAACTCCCGCACCACCTGATACAAGAGGATATGACGGTTGCGGTCAAGAATGGGGAAGCCGTCTTTGGCCTTCAGCTTCACCTTCAGGCCATAAAGCTGCTGCATTTGCGTCGCCAGCCAGCGAATGGCCTCGGTCATGCTCTTCCCCTCAAGGACAGGCGGGCTTAACTCGACGCTTAGATTGCGAGTCAGAGTGATCGCCCCGCGCACCCTTTCCATCATTTCCTCTAGCTCGCTGACCGCCACTTCCCCCTCCACGCGGTTCCGCAGCAAGCTCAACTGGATCAATACGCTGACAAGTTGTTGTTGCAGGTCGTCGTGGAGGATCATCGAGATGCGGCCGCGTTCCTTCTGTTCGGCCGCCACCAATTGTGAAGCGAGTTGTTGCACCTGCTTCGTCCGCTGCTCCACTTGCTCTTCCAACGACCTGTTAAGCTCCTCCAGCGCCATCCTGGCCTGCTGTTTCTCCGTAACATCCTCAATGGCTAATAGGATCAGTTGGACGTGGTCTACGCGCCGCGCATTGAGCTGCATCACCCGCTGGCCGATGTTCAGAAACTCATGTGCTATCTCATAATTATTAAACGCCTCATTCTCTGGCAATACATCATCTAACAGGCGATGGAGATCGGGGATGTTCCACTGGCCGTCCCCCAATTCATAAACATACTGCCCAATCGTTTCTTCCGGCGTCACAGCGAACATATTATAGAAGGAGTAGTTGGCAAACTGAATGATTAGCTCGCGATTCAAAACCAACAACCCTTCTCGCACCGTATCTACCACTTTCTCCAAATAGTCACGGTAAAGGTCTAACTGAATGTTGTTATTTAGATCGGTCCGCACAACGCGTGCCAGGGGATTTAATAGGTATTCTACGGGAAGGTCATTCATTTTAACTTCGATACGGTTTTTGATGAGGCAGCACCGAGAAAAGAGTTCATGCCAGCCTCAAAGCTAATAGAGCCGGTGACAACTATTCCGCCAGTTTATCTCATAAGGTAGCGGATAGCGAGTAGTTTGCCTATCTATCGAGATATAAAGTAGGGGCAACCCTTGTGGTTGCCCATCTCTGGGCAGGTACAAGACCTGCTCCTACAAGACATGCGGTTGCCCCTCTCTGGGCAGGCACATGACCTGCCCCGCCAAGACCTGATAGGTTTTCCAAGTAAACAGCTATTGATTCTTTTCGACACGAATGACACGAATTTCACGAAAATAGAATAAAATTCGTGTTATTCGCGTCATTCGTGTCGAAATCCTGTCAAGACGCTTCGATGAAGAGTTATGCTGGTACAATACAGTCTGGGCTGTCGTTGCTCGGTTTGTTGACCGCCGTACTCACCGCATAGGCATTCATCCACTCCGCCGGATACGGCCGCAGCAAATGCCTTAGCTCATCCACCTCCGTCTGTGGGTCGAGCCAGGTGCCATAGTCGGCCGTTTCCAAAATCAACGGCATCCGGTTATGGATCGGCTCCATCAACTCATTGGGGGAGATGGTGAGGATGGTGCAGGACTCCAGCATGCTGCCATCCGGCGCGTGCCAGCTTTCCCACAGCCCAGCCAGCGAGAAGAGATGGTCTTGCCCGGCGGCCGGGGCGGGGTGGATAAACATCGGCTGTTTGCGGCCGTTTTCCTTTTTCCACTCATAAAAGCCACTGGCCGGAAGCAGACAGCGGCGACGTTTGAAGGCGGAGCGGAAAGAGGGCTTTTCGTCGGCCGTTTCCGAACGAGCGTTGATCAGCCGGCTGCTCACGCTGGGGTCTTTCGACCAGGAGGGGACCAACCCCCAGTGGAGATAGGTGAACTCCGTTTCATCCCCTTGCGCGGCCCGGCGCACGACGGCGACGGGTTGCGTGGGGGCAATGTTATACCGTTCAGTCAGCGTTGGCGTTTCCGCCAGGGCATAATGGTCGGCCACGGTTTCGGCCGAGGCAAATAAGGCAAATCGCCCACACATAGCGTTGCTCCTTTTTGGAAGTAGGTGGCAGTTTGGCAGTGGCCCTCAGGCGCCATTTTCACTGCACCACACTCCATTTTTTCGTACCCTAATTATACCCTATTTTAGAAGGTGGTGGAGATATGGAGGATGTGGAACAGGAGGGTGAGGGCTATCGCAAACCCCATATGAATCGAGTCTGCGATAGCCCTGATGGGGAAGTGGTGTGGGTGTGAGACAGCATGTCAATTGTTAATCGTCAATTAACAATTGACAATTAAGGGTTATCTTCGGATCGCCCCCGCCTCATCGGGGTCAAAGCCCAGCGGCCAGTGGGTGCTGGCGTCATAGCGTGCGCCGGTGATGTTGGTGTCGGTCAGATTCGTATCCATCAGATCGGCCCCCACCAGATTGGCTTCGCGCATGTCGGTCCCGCGTAGATTGGCGTTGCGCAAATCGGCCGAATGCAAGTCCGCCAACCACAACTTCGCCTGGCGCAAATCAGCGCCATTCAAATTCGCCTCGCGCAAGAAGGCCCCGGCCAGATCAGCCTTGCTCAGGTCCCGTTGCATCGCCCCCTGGTTGAGGATCTCCCACACCAGCCGCCACTTTGCGTCCAGTTGGGTCATCTCATTGATCCGCACATCACGCAGATTGGCCCAACTCAGCTTGGCGCGGCTGAGGTCGGCCTGGCTCAGGTCGCTGCCACTCAACTGCGCCCCGCTCAGATTGGCCTCGCGCAGGTCAGCCCCATTGAGGTCAGCGCGGCCCAGGTTTGCGCCGCTGAGATTCGCCCCACTCATATCCGCCCCGCTGAGATCGGCGCGGGCTAGATTGGCTTTGTTCAACGCTGCGCGGCTCAAGTCCGCCTTGCTCAGGTCCGCTTCCACTAAATCAACCTGGCGCAGGTCGCGCCCGGCCGCCCCATGATTGACGATCTCCCAGGCCAGCCGCCACTTTTCGTCAATCTTCGTTGTCTCATCTATCCGTGCATTCCATAGCTTGGCACGGCGCAGGTCGGCACGATGTAGCTTGGCGGCCGTCAAGTCCGCCTGCCACAATCGCGCCACACGCAGGTCCGCCCCCCACAGATCGGCGTCGCGCAGGTCGGCGCGGCTCAGGTCGCGCCCGGCCGCCCCCTGGTTGATGATCTCCCACACCAGCCGCCACTTGTTGTCCATCTGCGTGGTCTCGTCAAGCTTCGTCCCAGAGAGGTCGGCCTGGTTCAGGTCTGCGCCGCTGAGATCGGCCCCACGTAAATCAGCGCGGCTGAGGTCTGCGCCGCTCATATCGGCACGGCCGAGTTTCGCCTCGCGCAAGTCCGCCCGCTTCAGGTCGGCGCCAAGCAGATGCGCCCCACGCAGATCGGCCTGGAAGAGGCAGCTCTCGCGTAAGTCCGCCTGCTTCAGGTTTGCCTCGCGCAGGTCCGCACCGCTTAAGTCCAGTTCATGCAACAGTGCCTGGCGCAGATTGGCCCCACGGCCGCTTTTCTCACGCACCAATTTTGTCCGCGCCGCCAACATATCACCGGCCAACCCCTCTTCCTGTTGGGCGGCCGCCGGGGAGGCAGGAAGCGGGACGGCCGCCACTGTCTGTTCGATGACCGGTGGCAACGCTTGCTCAATGGCGCGGCCGTGTTCCGCCAGCCGGGTGGCGAGTAGCTGGTCAATGCGCTCTTCTTGCGCCCGTGCCTGATTTTCTAACTGACCCTTGAGGTCATTGATTTGTTTTTCGTACAGCGTTTGTTGCGCCTGCCGCTGGGCTTCAAAGCTTTCCCGGCCGCTACGCCGCAGCACCATGCCCACCAACAGCGCGGCCACCAGGCCAATCACGCCGCCGATAACAATAAAAAGAATGGCTTGGCCAATAGTCATGTTTGCATTCTCCGAAACAGATTAATCTATATAGTCCACATAAATTCACATTCGCCCTATTCTAACATTATACTAAGCCGCTCGTGAACCGTTTGAAAGCCGAAATGGGCTGATGTCACGATCTATTCGCCACTTTTTCACGTGAAGTTTATGAAAATGGCAACCTATAGGCCGCTACGGTTTTGAGGGATGGAGGAGTGGGGGGTGGGGAAAAGCAAAACCTCCCGGACTGGAATCGGGAGGTCTTACGTTGGCGAAGCGGGGTAGCCTTCCCGCTTCGCCTTGTCCACAGCAACAAAACAGAAGGATGGAGGAGACACAAATTCAAACCATTTGGCCTCTGCTTTGTCGCCCTGTACCAGAGAAATGAACAATGAACAATGAAACAATGAACAATGGGGTTTGGTCATTGTTCATTGTCTCATTGGTCATTGTCTCATTGTTCATTGCCTCATTGTTCATTGCCTCATTGTCTGTATCGCTGTTCCGCTGCAATCAGGCAGCTCAATGGCCCAACGGGTTTGGAGCTGGTTGCCCCAGTTGACGAGCAGGCCGCCGAGCGCGAGCATCACATGGTTGAGGTGGCGACGGCCGCTTTCCTGCTCAACCAGATGGGCGATGTGCGGATAGTGGCGAGCGGCCGTTTCCGCCCGCATCACATGTTCATGAATTTGTCGTTCCGAATCAAACCAGTTCATGATGTCCTCCCATGCGGCCGCGCCAGGGTCGCAAACTGCCTGACGAGGCGGCAAGGCTGGGCTGGGTTGCCAGTCCCAGGGATGAAAAATCTTCTATCAAATGGTTGCTTGCCAGTTGGTTGATGCTCAGATAAGTGGCGGCGGCAAGCAGCGTGTTTTCAATTCGTTGCTGGTTGAGCTGGTAACACTTCGCCCCCTGGCAACGCCGTTCGGTCAGAAAGCCGGTCGCGCTCAGTTGTTGCAGATGGCGGG
This sequence comes from uncultured Ardenticatenaceae bacterium, assembly GCA_964410625.1. Taxonomy (GTDB): domain Bacteria; phylum Chloroflexota; class Anaerolineae; order Promineifilales; family Promineifilaceae; genus CAYPHY01. Next base: position 35,523 of record CAYPHY010000041.1, read on the forward strand.
AAGCGGCCGATTGGCTCAAATTCAGCATCTGCATAATGTCGCCCGAACGCAACTCCCCTTCTTCCGCCACCAGCTTGAGGATGCTCAGCCGGGTGTCGTCGGCCAATGCGCTGAGCCGCACAAGCAACTCGGCGCGGCTCAGTTCGGGGACAACCGCCCCCGTCCCTTCCGGCAGCCGCGCCCCAAAGACCACATAGAGCGTGTTGCCGTCCCACAGCGAGCCGGTATAGGGACCGATATGGGCCGAGGGGACAAAGACCAACTGGTCGCTCTCGTCGCGCCAGGGCATCCACTTCGTATCCTCCAACGGCCGTCCCAGCACCATGTTGATCGCTTCTATCCGGCTCATCCCGCTGAACTCTACTTGCTGGAAAGCCTCCACCGACTTTTGCAGCAACGGCCGCACCGTCTCCCACTCCACCGCCACATACTTGTGCCACATGTGGCGTAGATGCTCCACGACCAGCTTTTGCAGGGCAGGGGGATCAATGACATAGGTATAAGCTCGCCGTTCAATCTCCACGTTTAGCCATTCGGCCGAAAAGTGTTGGCGCAAGAAGCGCAGGTAGCTGTTCACATCCTGCAAAATCTCATCTCGCTCGGTGAGCAACGGCGAACCATCTCCATCCATATTTTTGCAAGGCAGGTTCATGTAAGCGTTGAGCAGCTTGTCCACCAGCGATTCGGGCGGAACGGTCGCCAGATGGTCCATATAGGCCGGGAAGCTAGACCAACTCCCTTCCGGGCTGACGGCATAGAACAAGCCTTCAATGACCAACCTGTGGTTTTCCCACTCTTCGGCGGTCATCGCGGCGGCCGTTTGGTAAATCCAATCCCCTAGGCCGGAGAAATGTTCATGACGATAGAGCAGCTTCAGGCTCTGGATCACATTGTAGGCTGGTTCGAGCCGCACACTGATGCCCTGCTCGGCTTGTGTGACCAGTAATTCGTTTTGTGGTGCTGGCATGTCGTCTTACCCCTTTGTACCTATCTACCCGTTTATCCGTGTTACCCGCTTAATCGGGTAATAGGCATAGTATAATGGTTATGGGTCTATTTGTCAATAACCAGTTTTCTATCTAGTCCGTACCCCGGTTTGCCTAAACCAGAAGAAGCGACGGGTGGGCAACCCGTGCTACGACTGGTTGTACCCCGGTTTGCCTAAACCGGCCGCGACGGGTTGGGTTGAAAACCCCATCCCGCACTTCATTGGATTGTTGCCTTCCCGATTAAACAGTATACTTGGCCCCATCTTTAGCGTTTTCTACGGCCGTTGGTCGGACTTGGTCAGACTTGATCGGACAAGGTAGTGAGGAGTAATAGGACGGCAACGAATGGCGACAAACGAGCGCGAAATTCGGGCAATTCATTGCTCCATACACTTTGTGGCGTAGAGTGATAGATTAGATGTTGAAAGCATGGGTCCTGGCACAGCGGCACAAAATCCCCAGCAAGGAGTAAGTCATGTCTCTCATTAATGATCTCGTTGGACCGGTGGAGGAGCCTGCTACATCGGTGGAAACGACAACGGCCGCGTCCGCACCGACCCCCGTCGATCAGACGCGCCGCCACTGGTTGGCCGGATTGTTGGCGCAACGCCACATCCAATTATGGTCGCGCTTCGGCCGCGCCTATGAACAGCTATTGACCACGGTCCGCCAGCGGCTGCAATCCCTCTCCCGCCAGCAACGGCGCAAAGTGGCCGGCCGGATCGGGCTGACACTGAGCGGCGCGGCGTTGATGGTCGCGCTGGCGCAGACGGCCAACCAGGAAGTACGCGCCAACAACATCCTCGTCGCCGATGGTGAGGTGGCTGTCGCCAACAACGATGTCTGCTCGCTGATCGAGGCCATCGTCAACGCCAACGACACCAACAACGGTCTCGTCCACGATGATTGCGCCGCCGGTGCTCCCAACGGCGCAGACACCATCACCTTGCCCACAGGCGGTAACTTCGCGCTCACCCAATCCTTCACCAACTATCTCGATGGCGGCACAGGCTTGCCGGTGATCAGCAGCGAGGTGACAATTGAGGGCAATGGCTCCACCATTGTTCGCGACGCCCCCAACAACCGTCGTTTCCGCCACTTTGCCGTCAACCCCGACGGTCACTTGCGGCTCAACGAGGCGACCCTCAGCGGCGGCAATCTCGTTCGTGATTATGCGGTTGGCGGCGCAATCGCCAGTATTGGCGAAATAACGATCACCAACAGCACGCTCAACGGGAACCAATCATACAGTGGCGGCGCGATCTACAGCACCTATGGCGTGATCACCATTGAGAACAGTACCATCAGCGGCAACTTCGCCTCTGGAAAGGGTGGGGGGCTTTACATCTACCACAGCCGCGTGAGCGTCAACGGCGTCAGCATCACCGACAACCTATCGGAGTACGATGGTGGCGGCGGTCTCTACCAATATCGTGGCGTTTTGTATGTGACCAACAGCACGATTAGCGACAATGAAGCGGGTGAGGGGGACTACGGTCAATATGGCGGCGGCATTGGCATGTATGGCACTGAAGCGGTCATCAGCAGCAGCACGATCAGCAACAATACCGCTTACTATGGGGGTGGCGGGCTTGCCGCCTATGCTGGGACGCTGCTGGTGGTCAACAGTACAATCAGCGGCAACACCGTGGATGGCCAGGTGGATTATGCCGGTGGAGGCGGTCTGTCGTTGCGGACGATTAGCGCCTCGGTAGTCAATAGCACGGTGACCGGCAATGGCGGCGTGCAATTCGGCGGCGGCCTCTATGGCTCGGAAGTGACGCTGACGCTGGCCCGCAGCCTGATTTCGGGCAATGAGGGGGTGGACGGCCGCGAACTCTTTGTAGACGACTATAACACCACCGTCACCGCCAACAGTCACAACATCTTCGGCTTTGGCGGCAGCGGCGGGACGGCGGGCTTTGCGCCGGGGGCGACGGATATTGTGCCAGCGGCCGCATTGGGGGTGATTCTGGAACCCGCTTTGGCCGCCAACGACGGCCAAACCCAAACCCACGCCCTGCCGCCGGGCAGTCCGGCGATTGACGCCGCGCCGAACGCCGCTTGCACTGCGCCGCCGACGGGTGGCGTAGACCAGCGCGGCCAACTGCGCAACAGCAATGGGGCGGGGGGCGCATCGGCCAACGAGTGTGACATCGGCTCCTATGAAGTGCAGGGCGGAGGGACCGGGCCGACGGTTACGCCCAGCATGACTTCGCCACCGCCGACCTCCACGCCGACGGAAACCCCCTTCATCTTCCCCACGGAGACGCCCACCGGCCAGCCCAACGCCACACCGACCGTGACCGGCACACCGCCCCCAACCCCGGAAGGAGGCGAAGGGTTGTTCTTGCCCATTGTCTTGGATCAATGATAATAGGGCTTACGTAGTTAAGGGTTTTCCCGACACGAATGGCACGAATGACACGAATGTTGGCTTCTATTTTCGTGTTATTCGTGTCATTGCATTGTTTCAAAGGTGATCGCAACGTCATTCCTCGCTCCGAAGACTCCGCTCGGAATGACAGTCAAACTACTTTTGTAACGTTGTAGTCATTCGTGTCAAAATCAAAGGAAAGCTCTGTTTGATATTCTCATGCGGAGGCATGGAGATGTGGAATGAGCGAAGATAAATTAGGCGTTGGCATTGTTGGTTGTGGCGTGATTTCTGAGGCGTATGCGCGGGATATGAAGGCTTTTCCCGAACTGGAGCTGGTGGGGATGACCGACCTGCTGCCGGAGCGGGCGCAGAAGCTGGCGGAAAAGCATGGCGGCCGTGTCTATCCTCGATTGGCCGATATGTTGGCCGACGAGGGGATAGATGTGGTACTCAACCTGACCATCCACCACGCCCACTACGCCGTCACCCGCCAATGCCTGGAAGCGGGCAAGCATGTGCATAGCGAAAAGCCGCTGGCGATGACCTATGAGGAAGCAAGGGAGTTGGTGGAGTTGGCCGAGCAGCGCGGGTTGCGGCTGTCGGCCGCGCCCTTCACCGTCATGGGCGAAGCGGCGCAAACAGCGTGGAAGGCTATCCGCGAAGAGCGGTTGGGGCAAGTACGGCTAGTCTATGCCGAGGTCAATTGGGGGCGGATCGAAGTGTGGCATCCAGAGCCGCAACCCTTCTATGAGGTCGGGGCGTTGTTTGATGTCGGCGTCTACCCCCTTTCCATTCTGACGGCGATGTTTGGCCCGGCGCGGAAGGTATCGGCCTATGGGACGGTGCTTTGGCCGGAGCGCGTCACCAAGCGCGGCCTCCCCTTTACCATCAACGTGCCGGACTTTGTGGTGACGATGATCGAGATGGCGAATGGGGTGGTGGTGCGCCTGACGACCAACTTTTACGTCACCCAGCAAGGGCAACAGGCGGGGATTGAGTTTCATGGCGACATCGGCTCGCTCTATCTCCCAAGCTGGCATATGTACAACGCCAATGTTCAATATGGGGCGTTCAACCAGCCGTATGAACCGGTGCCGCTGGTGCGCGAGGGATTTAACGGCTTGCAATACGCCTACAGCTTGCACGATATGGCCGAGGCGATTGCTAACGGCCGTCCCCATCGCGCATCCGGCGAGCAGGCCGCCCACATCGTCGAAATCCTCTGTGCGGCGACGGAAGCGATGAAAACCGGAACCCCTGTCCTGCTCACCTCCACCTTCACCCCGCCCGAACCGATGGAGTGGGCGAGATAAACAAGAGGTATATTGGTATATTGGACCAATACACCAATATACCAATATACCGATACACCAACATAATCAAATGAAACAGAAAACCTTACACATGATCGGCAATGCCCACATTGATCCGGTGTGGCTCTGGCGTTGGCAGGAAGGGTTCCATGAGGTACTGGCCTCCTTCCGTTCGGCGTTGGACCGGATGAATGAGGACGAGGATTTTATCTTTGTCTCCAGTTCGGCCGCTTTCTATGAGTGGGTCGAGCGCGTAGACCCAGATATGTTTGCGGAAATCAAGCAGCGCATCGCCGAAGGGCGTTGGGAAGTGGTCGGCGGCTGGTGGGTGCAACCCGATTGCACCATCCCCGGCGGCGAGTCCTATGTGCGGCATGGGCTGTATGGCCAACGCTACTTCCAGGAAAAGTTCGGCGTGACCGCTCGCGTCGGCTACAACGTGGACAGCTTCGGCCACAATGGGATGTTGCCGCAAATCTTGAAGAAAAGCGGCCTCGACTACTACGTCTTTCTGCGCCCCAGCCCGCAAGAGAAGGGGCTGCCCTCGCGCATCTTCTGGTGGCAATCGGACGATGGTTCGCGGGTGCTGGCCTTCCGCATCCCCTTTGGCTATAACGCCGGCCCGGCCGACATCGGCCGCGTCGTGCGGCGGACGATGGGCGAGCTAAAGGCCCCCTATGATGAGTTGATGTGCTTCTATGGCGTGGGCAACCATGGCGGCGGGCCGACAAAGGCCAACATCGCCAACATCCACCAACTGAACGAAGACCCCAACTACCCCCGTTTGCAATTCAGCTCTTGTAATCGTTTCTTCGCCGCTGTCGAGGCCAAAGAGACGACGGCCAAAGGGACGCCATACCCCATTGTCCACGACGAGTTGAAGCACCATGCCAATGGCTGCTACTCCGCCCATTCGGGGATTAAGCGTTGGAACCGGCAGGCCGAACATTTGCTGACGACGGCCGAAAAGTGGTCTACCATCGCCCATCTGACCAGCGGCCAACCCTATCCGGCCGAATTTCATCGCGCCTGGAAAAATGTGCTGTTCAACCAGTTTCACGACATCCTGGCCGGGACGAGCCTGGAGTCGGCCTATGAGGATGCGCGGGATATGCACGGTGAGGCGATGACCATCGGGGCGCGAGCGTTGAACGACGCTCTGCAATCGCTGGCCTGGCGCATCCACATCCCGCAGGATGAAACGGTGACGCCGATTGTCGTCTTTAACCCCCATGCCTGGCAGAGCCGGGTGAATGTGGAGTTGGAGTATGGCGCTTTGCCGGAGCATCCCGCCTTGTTGGATGATCAGGGGCGGGAAATCCCCTGGCAGTTGATGCAGTCGGAGGCGACGAGCAACGGCCGCCACCGCCTGAGCTTCATGGCCGACCTGCCGCCGTTGGGCTATCGCGTCTACCGCATGGCGGAGCGGCCGGAGGCGCAGCCGTTTGACTCCCCCTTTACCGCCTCCGATACACTATTGGACAACGGCCGTATCCGCCTGGAATTTGACCCAAACAGCGGCTATCTGGTCAGCCTGCGTGACTATCAGGAAGATATTGAAGTGCTGGCGGGACCGGCCGCGCGTCCAGTGGTGATCAACGACACCAGCGACACCTGGGGGCATCAGGCGTTCAGCTTTAACGAGATGGTCGGAGCGTTCACGGCGACCAGCGTGCAACTGGTGGACAATGGGCCGGTGAAGGCGGTGGTGCGGGTCACCAGCGAATACGGCCGCTCCCAACTCGTCCAGGAGTTCGCCATCTACGCCGATTCAACGCTGATCGAAGTCAATGCGCTGGTGGACTGGCGCGAACAACACAAGATGCTCAAAATCCGCTTCCCCGCCCATTTGCATTTACATAAGGTGACGCACGAAATCCCCTACGGCCACATTGAACGCTTCGCCAATGGGGAAGAGGAATCGGTGCAACGCTGGGTGGATGTCTCCGGCGCTTCGCGCGAGACCCACGAGCGGTATGGGTTGAGCATCCTCAATGAGGACAAGCACAGCACCGATGTACGCATCCAGGACATTGGGCTGACGGTGTTGCGTAGCCCGATTTACGCCCACCACATCCCCAAAGTGCCGGACCCAGATGGCTTCTATCCCTACATAGACCAGGGGCAGCAGCGTTTTCGCTATGCCATTTACCCCCACGCGAAGGGGTGGGAGGATGCGCGAACGGTGCAACGCGCGGCCGAATTGAACCAACGGCCGATCCCCCTGATCACCACCTACCATCCCCAAGGGACGCTGCCGCAAGTCAACGCCTTCGCTACGGTGGATGATGACAACATCGTCATCAGCGTGCTAAAGCGTTGGGAGGACGGCGAAGACCTGATCCTCCGCGCCTATGAGACGACGCGCTCGGCGACGACGGCAACCATTTCACTGCCATTGTTAGAGCGGACGTTTACGGCCGCGTTCAAACCCTGCGAGATCAAAACCTTCCGCATCCCCCGCGATGGGGGGGAGGTGGTGGAGGTGAATCTGGTTGAGTGGGAGATGGGTTAGAGATTTCGACACGAATGGCACGAATTTCACGAAGTATCAGGCATTATTCGTGAAATTCGTGTCATTCGTGTCAAAAAAAGATGAACGATAAAGACAATCTACGCACCCAGTTAGCACATGCCGGGCGATATTTGTTGGAGCACGAGCTAACCTGGGGCAATTCGGGGAATCTGAGCGCGAGGACAGCGGCCGACCGCTATCTGATCACCGCTAGCGGGACCCAGCTTGGCGCTCTAGGGGCAGATGATTTTGTTGAGTGTCCTCTGTCTTCCTCTGCGCCGCCGGTTTACGCTCGCAAGCCGTCGAAGGAGATGCCGATGCACGCGGCCGTCTACCAGGCACGGCCGGAGATCAACGCCATCCTCCACGCCTCTCCATTCTACAGCACATTGATTGCGTGTAGTGACCTGGATATTCCTGGCGATCTGTTCGTCGAGAATATGTACTATGTGGAGCGTGTGGCGCGTGTGGACTATTTTCACCCCGGCTCGGCCGAATTGGGCGCGGCCGTCGGCCGACAGGCAACGGCCGCCAACATCTTGCTGCTCAACAATCATGGCGTGCTGGTCTATGACAGCAGCATCAGCGAGGCGTTGATGGCCTTGCACACGCTGGAACTGACTTGCCGGATGGTGCTGGCGGCCAGGAGCGCGGGCGTGGCCTTCAACCATCTCCCTCCGTCCACCGTCACCGACTTCCTGACCAACGCTGGTTATCGGCCGCGCCGCGAATGGACGGAATGAGGATCATCTCACGCAAAGGCGCAAAGGAGGCAAAGGGAGGAAAGTTGTTTTTCTTTGCGCCCTTTGCGCCTTTGCGTGAGCCATTTTTATGACTAACATGAAGATAGGTGTGGTGGCGGATGATGTGACGGGGGCGAACGATATTGGCATTATGTTCGCCAAGGGGGCGTATCTAACCCACGTTTACTCCATCCTGCCCGACGGCCGCTACACCTTCACCGCCGACACCCCCCAACCCAACGTCTGCATCCTCGACACCAACTCACGACTGGACGAGCGAGCGGTGGCTTATCGCAAGGCGGCCGACGCCACCCGCCTGCTGCAAGCCGCTGGTTGCCGCCAATTCTTCAACAAGACCTGTTCCGTCTTTCGCGGCAACATCGGCGCGGAGTTTGACGCGATGTTGGATGTGTTGGGGGAGGAGTTTGCGGTGGTGGTGTTGGGCTTTCCGAAAAACGGCCGCACCACCCGCAACGCCATCCACTACGTCCACGGCGTGCCATTGGCCGCATCCGAGTTCCGCAATGATCCCATCCATCCGATGAGACAATCGAATTTGGTAGATATTCTCCAGGCACAAACGGAGCGCAAGGTAGCCGCCCTCGACTATACAGTCGTTGAGCAAGGGGCGGAGGTGTTTCGGCAACGGGTTGTAGCAATGGCCGAGGAGTGTAACTATCTCATTTTGGATGTGGTGGACCAGGAGGCGTTGCGGACGATTGCCGCGGCCGTCCATGATTTTCCCGTCCTCTGCGGTAGTTCGGCGTTGGCCGAGGAGCTGCCGGGGGTCTGGGGGCCGCCGGAGCGGGTGGAGTTCTCGCTGCCCATCCCACCACGAAACGGCTTAGGGGTGTTGTGCGCTGCCGGGAGCCTGATGCCGCAGACGAGGGCGCAGGTGGAGCATTTACGGCGCGGAGGAACGGCCGTCTTCTCCTTCTCGCCGGAAGCATTGACCGAAGAGAGGGCACGGCAGAGGGAGATAGCCCAGTTGGTAGCGGCCGTTGCCCAGCGGCTGGAAAGCGGCGCGGATGTCGTCTTCCACTCCCCCTATGAAGCGGAGCAGGTGGCAAAGACGCGCGAGCTAGGGGCGGCGCGGGGGCTGGACAAGACGGCCGTTGCCCGGCTGGTCTCCGCTACCATTGCCGAAGTGGCCGGGCGCGTGGTGGAGCAGGTGGGGGTGAACCGGCTGGTCATCGCCGGGGGGGAGACATCGGCGGCCGTCTGCAACCGGCTGGAGGTCAGCGGGATGCAAATCTGGCGAGAAATCCAGCCCGGCCTGCCCTCATGCCTGACCTTGACAGCGTCGCCTTTGTTCTTAGTATTGAAGTCGGGCAGCTTTGGTTCGGCCGCTTTCCTCGAAGAAGCCATCATCCACTTACGACAACAGATGTAGAGCGCTTTAGCCACTCTCGAAAATAGTTACGCGGATGACGCGGATGAAACGCAGATGACACGGATTTTCATCTATACCGGCGTATCCTGCATAGGTTGACTGCCCTAAAAATGGGTATGTGGGTGACGCGCTGCCTGATAACGGCCGTTCCTAAATGAAATAAAGATTGGAAACTTTCTAATGTTGGTTTCAGCGAACCGCAATGCTAGGGGGGTATGATACTGTCATATGAAGGAAATGAACTGCAAGCACAATCAACAGACAACAGACAAAGCAGCTATCCTCGCAGTTCACTAACAGAAACGTATCAGCATTAGGATTCGAGTAGCTCCCTGGTAGGGAGATGAGTAAGGAGAATATCATGAGTTTTTCAACGATAATTAAAGCCTGGAAAGATAGCGAGTATCGGGTGAATTTGGACGAGGAAGCACGCGCCCTGTTGCCGGAGCATCCGGCGGGATTTCTGGAATTGACCGACGAAGAATTAGCATTGGTTGCTGGTGGTAAGAAAAAGAAGAAGAAAAAGAAGAAGAAGAAGAAGAAAAAGAAGAACCGTAGCAGCCGCAGCAGCCGTAGTAGCCGTTCCCGCTCCTAATGAGCCAGCTAACAACCACTACTTAACAGCGACTGTTTAGTTTAGCAAAGAGTGGCAACCGAGGGTTTGAGAGCAAATTGCTTTCCAGCCCAAGCGGTTGCCACTCTTTTTTGTTTCCGGCTCACGCATCGCTACCGCAAATAAAGAAACGTCTTGACAAACTAATATTATTAATATATAAACTAATTATATTAGTTAATATGGAGTTGGTAAGCAATGGACGTAACGAAGTATGGTGACAATTTGTGGCAATTGACGCGACTGTGGGCGTTTAACAGCTATTTGGTGCGCGAGGCGGATGGGGTGACGGTCGTGGATACAAATATGGCCGGTAGTGGCAAGGGGATTTTGCAGGCAGCGGCCGAAATTGGTCTGCCAATCACACGGGTGACGCTGACCCATGCCCACGCCGATCATTCGGGGTCGTTGGATGAAGTCGCCGGGCAACTGCCGGGTGTGGAAGTGGCGTTGGCGGGGCGAACGGCCGACTTTCTGCAAGGCAAATTAGAGCTTTTGCCGGAAGAGCCGCAGACGCCATTGAAGGGTGGCTTTGTGCAGCGCGAGACACGGCCGACCCGCTTGCTGGGGCCGGGGGATTACGTCGGGTCGTTGCGAGTGGTAGCCGCGCCAGGCCATGCGCCGGACCAGATCGCCTTTTACGATGAGCGCGACGGGACGTTGATCGCCGGGGATGCCTTCCAGACGCAAGGGGGCATCGCCGTCGCCGGGGTGATGCGCTGGTCGTTTCCCTTTCCGGCATGGGCCACCTGGCATTTGCCGACGGCGTTGGATTCGGCCGCGCGTTTGCGAGAGTTGGACCCGGCGCGGCTGGCTGTCGGGCATGGGCGTGTGTTGGCGAGTCCACTGGCGGCGATGGATGAGGCGATTCGGACAGCGGAGCGGGCGGTCAATGGGTAAACGTCGGTGGCTGAATCGAGAGGTGGTGGTGGAGACGGCCGTGCGGCTGGCGAACGAGGCGGGTAGCGCGGAGGCGGTTTCGCTGACTGCGCTGGCGGGGGCGCTGGATGTGCGCGTGCCGTCGCTCTATAACCATGTGGCGAACCTGGAGGATTTGCGGCAAGGGATGGCGTTGTGGGCTTCGCAGCGCTTGTTGGAAGCGTTGAGGGGAGCGGCCGCGGGCTTGTTCGGCCGCGAAGCGTTGCTGGCCATGGCGAAGGCGTATCGCCGCTTTGCGTGGGAGAATCGCGGTGTCTATTTGCTAACCGTTCGCGCTCCGGGGCCAGAGGAGAAGGAGTTGGGGGAGACGGCACAGGCATTATTGCAACTGCTGTTGCTGGTCTTTGCGTCATATGGCCTGGCGGGGGAGGAGGCCTTGCACGCGGTGCGCGGGTTGCGGGCCATGTTGCATGGCTTTGTGGCCTTGGAAGCGGCCGAGGGGTTTAAAATGGAGCTGGACTTGGAGGAAAGCTTTCGGCGGGTGGTGGTTGGCTACCTGGATGGGTTGAAAGCATAATCCACGAATTTTCACGAATTTACACGAAAACGCTTTTATTCGTGATGATTCGTGTCAATTCGTGGATCATCAGAGGTTAAAAGATGGAGCTGTTTAAGTGGGTAAATATGGGACTGCGGTTTGTATTGGAGTTGGCGGCGCTGGCGGGGTTGGCGTATTGGGGGTTTACGCTGGATAGGAGTTTATTGTGGAGGATATTGCTCGGGGTGGGTGCGCCGTTGTTGGCGGCCGTCGTCTGGGGGACGTTTGTTTCGCCGAAGGCACGCATTCCGCTGCGCGAGCCGGGACGCTTTGCGGTAGAGGTGGTGGTCTTTGGAGCGGCCGTGGTTGCGTTGGTGGCGGCGGGACGGCCGGTGTGGGGGATTGGATTGGGGGTGGTTTATTTGTTGAATCGTTTAGTGCTGACGGTGATGGGGGCGATGAACAATGTATAAATGAACAATGAAGCAATGAACAATGAAAAGACGAGTAATTGTTCATTGTGGCAACTAAAATGGTTACGCGGATGGCGCGGATCAAACGCGGATGACGCGGATTCTTTTATTGTTCATTGTTCATTGT
>CAYPHY010000042.1:0-42078 GCA_964410625.1 uncultured Ardenticatenaceae bacterium
GTGGCAGGTGGCAGGTGGCAGGTGGCAGGTGGCAGGTGGCAGGTGGCAGGTGGCAATCAAGATGGTAAACTGGCTACTGCCCACTGTCAACTGGCAACTGTTTATTAAGGAAGGAGACACGCCGCACCACTATGAGTGAAAGCTTGTACTGAGCATTAGCGAAATATCCGCGTGATCCGCGTTTTATCAGCGTCATCCGCGTAACTATTTTCAGAGGAGTCAACCTATGCAAACTATCGTCGAATGTGTTCCCAATTTCAGCAACGGCCGTGATCCACAAGTGTACAACGCCATCGCCGATGCTGTTCGCGCCGTTTCTGGTGTGCGCGTGCTGGATGTCAGCGCCGATCCCGACCACAATCGTACCGTCATCACCTTTGTCGGCACGGTCGAGGGGGTTGAGGAAGCGGCATTCCAGGCCATTGGCACGGCCGCCAGGCTGATCAACATGGACGAACACCAGGGGGAACACCCGCGCATTGGCGCGACCGACGTCTGCCCGTTCATCCCCATCCAGGGAGTCAAAATGGAAGATTGTGCCGAAATCGCTCGTCGTGTGGGGGAGCGCGTCGGCCGCGAGCTGGGCATCGCCGTCTATCTCTATGGCGCGGCCGCCACCCGGCCGGAGCGCGAAAGCCTCTCCGCCATTCGCAAAGGGCAGTATGAACTGTGGAAGAAAGAGGTAGCGACCAACCCGGCACGGCAGCCCGACTTTGGCCCCGCCGAACCGAAAAGCTGGGGGGCGACGGTCATTGGGGCGCGGCCGTTCCTGATCGCCTATAACATTTACCTCAATTGCGACAACGCCGAGGTTGCCGAAAAAATCGCCCGTGCGGTGCGCTTCAGCAGCGGCGGGCTGCGCTATGTGCAGGCTAAAGGCTTCCTGGTCGAGGGACAGGGGCAGGTGAGCATGAACCTGACCGACTTCAGCAAGACGCCGATCCATCGCGTGCAAGAGATGGTGGCGCGAGAGGCGGCGCGTTACGGCCTGCGGATCACCCATGCCGAACTGGTTGGTCTGACTCCGCAAAAGGCGTTGCTGGAAACCGCCAAATGGTACTTGCAACTGGATGGAATGCAGGACAACCAGGTGTTGGAGTCGTGGTTGCTTGGTGGGGAGCAGGAGAGTGGAGGGGCGGAGGAGCAGAGGAGCAGGGGAGCAGGGGAGAGTCTCCCAGTCTCTCAGTCTCCAGATCAAGATGTGGTCACACAAGATGTGGGCACACAAGATGTGGGCACACAAGATGTGGGCACACAAGATATGGTCACACTAGAAGGCTACCTTGACCAGGTGGCGGCGGCGACGGCCGCGCCGGGCGGCGGGGCGGTGGCGGCGTTGGCCGGGTCGTTGAGCGCGGCATTGGTGCAGATGGTCTCCGGGCTGACGCTCGGCCGCAAAAAGTATGCCGAGGTGGAGCCAGAGGCGCGACACGTCCTGGAGGAAGGGGGGCGGCTTCGCGCTGAGCTAACAGCGGCGATCAGCGAGGATGCGGCCGCCTTTGAGCAGGTGATGATCGCCATCCGCAACAAGGAAGTGGACGAGGCCACCCGCGCGGAGGCCATTGAGCAAGCGACGTTGGGCGCGGCCGAAGTCCCATTGCGCGTCGCCCGCCTGGCCTATGATGTCGCCGATCTGGCCCGCACCATCGCCACCATCGGCAATATCAACGCCGCCACCGATGCCGCCGCCGCCGCCTATATGGCCCAGGCCGCCGTCCAGGCCGCTGCGTTGAACGTGAAGGTCAATGTCGCCGGCTTGCAAGACCAAAAACAGGCGGCCGTCTGGCGCGAAGAGGTAGAGGCATTGACCGCCGATGTAAGCCAACTGGCAACGGCCGTCGCGGCTGTTGCCGCGGAGCGCGGAGGCTTTTAGTGCCATTGATTGGCAAACTCTTGGCCTACATCTCAAACAATTGGCGAATGTCCAGACCGCTACACTGGTTGGGCCTAACCATGCTGTGGTTTGTGGGGCTGGGGATAACGGCCGCCTGTCAGGCACCGGCGGCCGTTGAGGATCCCATCCTTGATACGCCACCATCCGTTGCTCAGCCAACTATCCCCTCGGCCACCCCTGTCGTTGTCCCCACCTTGCAACCCCCCGTGGTTGTGACGGCCGCTTCAGCCGGTGCAGAAGCACAGATGCCCTCCTTCAGCCTGGCGACTGTGCCAACAGATGATCCGGCGGCAACACAGCTACCAGCAGAAACAACTGCGCCTGAGGCAGATGCGAACGGCGATGAGGCGTCGGCCGCCTACCCTGCGACCACTGTAACGGCCGAACCGACCTTTACCCGCCCGGCGGCTCCGACCACCTCCGCCAACGACCACTTCTGGCTAGGGCGGCCTGTCCCTGAAGGGGGCGTTGTCTGGACGGATAAGACCTATCCCTATGGCAGCACACGCGGCGGGACGCTGCGGCCGCATCACGGCGTCGAGTTTAATGTCCCGCTGGGCACGCCCGTTTTTACGGCCGCCAGCGGGACCGTTGTGGTCGCCGGGGATGACCTGACCACCGCCTATGGCGCCCACACCAACTTCTACGGCAACCTGGTCATTGTCCAGCATGACTTCCTCTATAATGGTCAGCCGGTCTACACGCTCTATGGACATCTTTCGCAGGTGTTGGTCAACGTTGGGCAAGTGGTGGGGGCGGCCGAGCAGATCGCCCTCTCTGGGGGCAGCGGCATCGCCGATGGGCCACACCTACACTTTGAAGTGCGCATCGGCCAAAATAGTTACGCCAACACCCGCAACCCGCTACTCTGGCTCAACCCCTTCCCCGGTCGCGGCGTGGTGGCCGGACGTGTGGTTTTCCCCGGTGGCAGCCCAGCCTATGAAGCGCCGGTCACTCTCCGCCGCATTGACGGCCCCGCCCCCTACAGCGCCACCACCACCTATGCCCAAGACCAGCTCAACGCCGATGATAGCTGGCAGGAAAACTTCGCGCTCGACGATGTGACGGCCGGTTACTACGAAGTGAGCGTCCGCCATGGGGAAGAGACATTGAAAGCCGAGGTTTGGGTCTATCCCAACCAGACCAGCTTCGTCGAGATTACGCTGCCCTAAACATACTACCCATCAATCGCTTAACTGGATCACCCCCCAACGGCCGTTAACCATCCAATTCGGCTCTTCCTGGTCCAACCGCTCGATCTGTTCCGCCTGCAAACCAGAGGCCAGTTCAGCCTTCAGCGTGCGTAGCGCCAGCCCAGGTGCAGGCAGATAACTGACAATCGCCGCGAACGGGGTCGTATACGGCCAATGGAGATCGCCCAACAAACGGCGGTAGTTGGCATCCCCCTTAAAGAACAACAATACTGATTGGGAAAGCTCAGCGCGTAAATCATCAGGCATCTCCCAGCCCGGCCGCGGGGAAGTCCAATAAGCATGTGTCTGCGCCGTCAGTCGCTTTCCAGTCTCATATTCTCGCAGTCGCTTTCCAAATGCCCGAACCACCTCATACTCACTCCTCTCAAGGAAAGCGAACGTTTTCTCTATATCGGGCATCGTTACGTCAGAGACAAAGTAGGGGTGGGACTTGACATTCAGCACCACCTGCTTGGCCGTCCCCGTCGCCAACAAATAGTCCACCAAAGAGAGGTCGGCCACAAACTCATAACCGGCGTTGTCGGTGATCAGATCTACGCGACGGCCGCTATTCGCCGTCAAATGGTGATAAACAGCCAGCGTATCATCAGCCAGGATGTGGGCTGTCGCTTGCAGCGGATTGCTGTGGTCGGGACGTTCGGCCGCGTCGGCCGGCCACAAACTGAGATCACCCTGGTTGCCCCACAAGGCAACCGCCAACAGACCGCTAAACACCGTCTCCTTCCACCCTTCAGCGTTCCACCCCGCCAGGCGTTCCGCCAGGGCAGCGATAGTTGGCTCACTCGCCACAAGGCCCTGTGCCTTCGACTGCTGAAACGGATCATGCCCTTGCGTTGGGCCATGACGAAAGTAACCAATCGCCTCCAGGACCCGGCGATAAAAGTAATTTTCGACAAAAAACCAGGGGGGATCAAGCCAGTTCCAGCCCACATAGGGTTGGATAGCTCGCCGCCAATCGGCCGCGTCCGGCACGCCCGGCTCGTCCACCAGGCGGATAGGTGCATCGGGCATTTCGGCGATCAGTTGTTCAATGGCTTGCACGGCCGCATCGGGCAACTTATTTTCGCGCGGGATACGCGCCGCTATCTCTGGCAAGCGGCCGGTAATGGTTTCGCAAGCCCAGGTTCCTGGCTCACGGCCGCGGATGGGTTCGGGTAAGGGGAGCGTTGGTTTTGCCATAGCTAGAAGCGTATGGCGAGTTTCCCCTTCTGTCAATCCTACCTGATACAAAGTCAACCAATCGAGACTTCAAAAGTTATTTGCTCATCCGTCATTCCGAGCGGAGCGAGGAATCCCTGGCGACTGCGTTGACCAGTGCATTGCTGGGGATTCCTCGCTTCGAAGACTCCGCTCGGAATGACAGGACGCTCCACTTCTCATTGACATCCAAAACGTTTTGGATTACACTGTGCATGTATCCAAAACGTTTTGGATTTGGGTACAGGCACCGAACTTACCTCTGTTTACCATCCTCGTACTCAACTGTAGGCCGTTAGACCAGGAGTAGTTCAATGGCGACGACACTGAAGGATATAGCCCAGGCAGTCGGACTATCCATCACGACGGTGTCACGCGCCCTGGCTGGCTACGATGATGTGGCCCCCGAAACGAGCCAGCGGATCAAAGCAGTTGCCCAAGAGTTAGGCTACCATCCTAACCTGACCGCCCAACGACTACAGAAAAAACGCACCGATACATTGGGCTTCATCATCCCCACCTTTGGGCCGCGCTTTTCCGATCCCTTTTTCAGCGAGTTTCTGGCCGGTGTGGGCAACAAAGCGGCCGCCCACAACTACGATCTCCTCGTTTCTACCCATGCCCCGGATAGCGAAGGGGAACAAAGAGCTTACGAACGCGCAGTGCGCGGCGGCCGCGTAGATGGCCTGATCGTCGTGCGCACGCGGGAGGAGGATGCTCGCATCGCGCTCCTCTGCCGCCACAACTTCCCCTTTGTCGCTTTCGGCCGCACCAACAACGATCTCGACTTTCCCTATGTAGATGAAGACAACGTCGCCGGGATGCGTTTGCTGACCCAGCATTTCATTGACCTGGGCCACCGGCGTATCGGATTTATCAGCCCTGCGCCTGGTTTGATGTTCGGCCGCCACCGGCTGCAAGGCTTCAAAGAGACGATGGCCGCCAACAATCTTGCTGTCTCCCCGGAGTGGATTGTCAATGGCGATATGACCCAAAATGGAGGGGCGACGGCCGTTGAGCAGCTACTGGCTATCCAACCCCGCCTGACGGCGATCATCGCCGGAAACGACCTGATGGCAATTGGGGCGATGAACCGCATCAGCCAGCACGGGCTGCAAGCGGGGCGCGACATCGCCGTCGGCGGATTCGACGACATCCCCCTGGCGGCCTTCACCAACCCGCCACTGACAACACTGCACCAACCCATCGCCGAGATTGCCAAACAGCTTTGCGGGATGTTGATCGCACTGGTCAGTGGACAACCCTTAGCCAAACGTCATAGCTTATTGATGCCCACCCTCATTGTCCGCGAATCGAGTGGTTCACGCATCACATAAATAAAAAGGAGGTGGTGCCTAAGCAAACCAATCACTCGCAATTGCAAGCGTATCAACAGGGCGAATGCCCACTTCACTTGCGGCATGTAGCAAACGGCATGGTAGTGTAAAAGTCGGGATATTGATTACCGACTACGGTCTACCGACTACGGTTTACCGTCCACGGTCTACCGACCACGGTTCACCGTCCACTGCTTACCGCTTACTGGCTACTGCCTACTGATTTCCTGAGGAGGAAAGAAAGATGTCTCGAAAAATAAACCTGTTGTCTTTGCTGCTAATCGTCATGCTCTTTGTGGCTGCCTGTGGTGGAGGGAGTACTCCACCAGCCGAAGAGCCAGTCACTCAACCCACAGAGGAACCGGCCGTAGAAGAAGAACCGGTAACGGAAGAGGAACCGGCCGAGGAACCGGTCGAAGAGCCAACTGAGGCCCCGGCGGAAGAGCCAACCGAAGCTCCGGCAGAAGAACCCGCCGAAGAACCGGCTGAGGAACCGACTGAAGAACCCGCCGAAGAACCGGCTGAGGAACCGACTGAAGAATCGGCCGAAGGCGGGGCTATGGGCGATGTCACCTTCTTCTCCACCCAATTCTCGCCGGTAGAGGAACAAGAAAGGTTCCGCGCCATTTTGCAAGCGGGTGGCTACGATTTCACCGCCTCCGAAGAAGGGCCGTTGCTTGATCTGGTATTGGCCGGTATGGAAGCGGGAGAAGGTGAGGTGGATGTTATTGGTGCCTTGCATGGCACTTTCCCACCCCTGCAACGCGAAAACGCCGTGATCAACATGATTGACATCGCCGAAGACCTCTCGGCCGACCGCGAATTTGCCGAAGCCTTCTTGGAAACTGGTCTGCTGGGAACGGATGATTTCCTCTACTACATCCCCTGGGCGCAGGCAACCTATATCATGGCCGCCCATAACGATGCGCTGGCGTATCTGCCGGAAGGGGCAGACGTCAACGCGCTGACCTGGGAGGAATTCGGCCAATGGTGCCAGAACATCCTGGACGAAACGGGCGAGCCGCGTTGTGGGCTGCCCAAGGCGGGGTTGTTCCACCGCTTCCTGCAAGGTTATCTATGGCCCTCCTTCACCGGCGGCATGGTCAGCAACTTCCGCAGCGAGGAAGCGGCCGCCATGCTGGAATGGGCACGCGATTCGTTGTGGCCGACGATCCACCCGCAGTCCATCAGCTATGAGTTCATGCAAGAGCCACTGCTCTCTGGTGAAGTATGGGTGGCCTTTGACCACACCGCCCGGCTGATCGAGGCATTGAACGCCGAGCCGGAGAATTTCGTCACCTTCCCCGCCCCCGCTGGCCCTGCCGGACGCGGCTTCATGCCCGTGATCACCGGACTGAGTATTACGACATCGGCCGCTGACCCCGACGCGGCGGCGGCGTTGATCGAATATCTGACCCGGCCGGAAACGCAAGAGGCGGTCTTGAATGAACTGGCTTTCTTCCCCGTTGTCTCCGGTGTAGACTTCTCCAATGTCCCCGCCGGAACGGCTTTGGAAGCAGAGGCCGTTGAAGCCCAGGCGAACTCCCCCGATGCCCTACCGGCTTTGTTGCCCATCGGCCTCGGTGAGCGTGGTGGCGAGATCAACCAAATCTTCAACAACGCCTTCGACCGCGCCGTGCTCAATGGCGAGGACATCGCCACCGTGCTGGCGGAAGAAGGGGCCAACCTGCAAGCCCTGATGGAAGAAACCGGCGCCCCCTGCTGGGCCCCCGACCCATCCAGCGACGGGCCATGCCCGGTTAACTGAGAGACTATGAGACTGAGAGACTGGAGACTCAAAATTGGTTTTACAGTCTCTCAATCTCTCAGTCTCCCAATCTCTTCCCGAAAGGAGGACGGCCGATGACCACGATAACTGCACCGGTGGAAAGCAAACCGCCACCATCTCGGCCGCCCAGGTCAAAGATCAACTGGGCGCCCTACCTGCTGCTCTTGCCTTCGCTCGTCTATCTGCTGCTCTTTTTTGCCTGGCCGATGGTGCGCGGTCTGATCCTCGCTGTCTGGAACGATGAGGCTGCCCTGACGCTGTACGCAGACTCGGAACAAGGGAGCGCGGCCGCCGGAACCCTACCACAGGGGGCGCAAGTCGCTATACTCGGCCGCCAGGGTAATCTCCTCTCCGCCGAAGATGGACAAACGCAGGGACAGACCAACTTACTCACCGAAACCTGGTTTCGCGTGCGAGCCACGGACGCGAATGGCGCGGCCGTGGATGGTTGGTCATCCGACAGTCGCATCCGCGTGCGTGAAGAAGCGGAAGACGGCACGCCACTTGGCGGAACGATTCGGCCGCGCATCGGCAGTGATGAACCGACGCCGATCTATGCCGAACCAGAGGAAGATAGCGAAATCATCGCCCAACTAGAAGGGCAAACGCCTGTTGAAATCGTCGAATCGGCCATCCTCGAAGTGTGGTACCAAATCAGCGGCGAACAAGATGGGGATTCCATCCAGGGATGGGCGCCTTCGCGTTATATCCAGGTTTTTGGCGACGGAGAAAACGGCCGCATTGATCGCGGCGACACCGGCCAATTCACCACCAGCTACATCACCCGCATGGTCAACGACCGCTTCTTCCGTCCGGCAGTTGGCACCACTTTGCTGCTGATGGTGATCATCATCCCCATCCAATTTGTGCTGGCGATGATCATGGCGCTCGTTGTCCAAACCCGCCTGCGCGGGACTGAATTTCTGCTCTATATCTTTGCCATCCCGCTGGCCGTCACCGATCTGGCCGTCGGCATTGTCTTCTATGCCATCTTCACCCAAAGCGGCTTTCTGAACACCATCCTGCAAGGGTTGGGGATCATTGATGTCCCTATCACCTATCTCTCCGCCCAAACCCGCTACTGGATCATCATCGCCATCATCCTCGCCGAAGTGTGGCGGGCGACTTCGATTGTGATGCTGATTCTCGTCTCCGGCCTGCAAGCGATCTCGCAGGAGGTGTTGGAAGCGGCCGAAATCTTTGGCGCCACCTTCTGGCAACGGGTACGCCATATCATCCTGCCACTGCTGCGGCCGAGCATTCAGGTCGCGCTCATCCTGCGCACCATTTTGGCCTTGCAAGTGTTCGCCGTCGTCGTCGCCCTCAGCGGCGGTGACGTGGTGACCGTTTTAGCCAATGAAACGTACCGCCAATACAATGAGTTTCGCAATCCCAATATCGCCGCCGCTTACTCTGGCTTTATCCTGCTCCTGTCTATGGTAAGCGCGTTTCTTTATCTGCGGACCATCCGCACCCAAGAGGAGGTGGCGACATGAGTACCATCGCCCAACCAGAAAGCAGCACCACCCAGGCCTCGGCCGAAGTCCAGGCCATCCACCGGCGGATGTTGCGCCGCCAGGCACTCGGCCGCGTATTTACCTACATCGTCGGCATCACCATTGCCTTGTGGATTCTCATCCCCATCTACTTCATCGCCTCTATGGCCCTGACCACACCGGCAACCGTGCGTGCCTATCCCAAGAGCGTCTTGCCGTTCATTCCCTTCTCCTTCGATACGCTGCAATTTTTCCTCAACTCGCGCGGCATCATCCCCGGCATCATCAACAGCTTGATTGTCGCGGCGATCACGCTGGTGTTGTCAACCATAATTGCCGCGCCTGCGGGCTATGCCCTCTCGCGCTACCTGTTTCGCGGCCGCGATCTCTTCAGATTGGGCATCCTGGCGGTACGTGCCTTTCCTATCGTTGTGCTGGCTATTCCCCTGGCCGTCGTCTTTATCAATTTTGGCATCTATGACAGCGTCTATAGCCTGGCGCTGATGCACACCGCCCTGGCGTTGCCGACGACGATCCTGGTGATCGGCAGCGTCTTTGCCAGCATCCCTTATGAACTGGAAGAGGCGGCCCAGGTCTTTGGCTGCACACCGGTCCAGGCGTTCCGGCGGGTGGTGTTGCCGCTGGTATTGCCGGGTATCGCGGCGGCGGCCGTTTTCACCTTCTCCATGTCCTGGAACGAGGTCTTTGCCGCCAGCATCCTCACCATCCGCAACCGCACCTTGCCCGCGCAAATATTGACGACGCTCAACCAATCATCCGAACCCTACCAGTTTGCCGGGGGCTTCTTCATGTTGATCCCCTCGCTGCTGTTTATCTTCTTCATCCGGCGCTACCTGTTTAATATGTGGGGACAAGCGACAAAGTAGTGACGAGTGGAGAGTGGCGAGTGACGAGTTGAATGATTCTCGTCACTCGCCACTCATCACTCGCCACTCACCGAAGGTGAACTATGGCTGAGATTAAGATTGAAAATGTCACCAAGCGATTTGGCGATTTTGTTGCCATTGACAACATTAACCTGACCATCCACGACCGTGAATTTATGGTGCTGTTGGGGCCGAGCGGTTGTGGCAAGACGACGCTGCTTCGCGCCATCGCCGGGTTGGGCATGGCCGACGAGGGGCGGATCAGCATTGGCGGCCGCGATGTCACCTACCTCCCCCCTCGCGAACGCAACATCTCAATGGTCTTTCAAAGCTATGCCATCTTTCCGCACATGACCGTCTATGACAATATCGCCTTTGGGCTGAAAATGAATAAGGTCGAAAAGGCGGAGATGGACCGCCGGGTGCGACAAGCGGCCGAACTGCTGCACATCGGCAACATGCTCGACCGCTATCCGAGCAAAATGAGTGGCGGCCAGCGGCAGCGCGTGGCCGTTGCCCGCGCCATCGCCATGCAGTCCCAGGTGTTGCTGATGGACGAACCACTCAGCAATCTGGATGCACTGTTGCGCCTGGAGATGAGGGCGGAGCTAAAACGATTGCTACACGAATTGGGTGCGACAACCATCTACGTCACCCACGACCAGATCGAAGCGTTAAGCATGGGCGACCGCATTGCGGTGATGAATGAAGGGATCATCCAGCAGTGCGACGTGCCCGCGCGGGTCTATGACATGCCCGCGAACCGCTTTGTAGGCGGATTCATCGGCAACCCACCGATGAACTTCCTTGAGACACAAGTCCAGCGGGAGAACGGCCGCGTCCACGCCCGTATAGGGGATTTCGATCTGACCCCCCACGATGTGATGCAACCAGTCCTTAAACCGTTTGAAGGCAAGAAAATGTTGATCGGCATTCGCGCCGAAAACATGGAGACGCTGCGCCAACCGGCCGATGATGCCTTAAAGGTCGAAGTACAGGTCGTCGAGCCACTTGGCTCCCAAAATTTGCTGACGATCCGCATTGGGAATGACATTGTGAAGGTTGCCACCCACCCCACCTTTACCGTTACGCCGGGGGCGGATGTCTGGCTGCGCTTCCCGGCCGATAAAATCCGCTGGGTCGAGCGTGACAGCGGCCGTGTCCTTTACCCATAGCACAAAACAAGTAACGATGCATACTGGCCTCATTCATGAATGAAAGAATCAATCAGTTACTGACCGCTATCTATGGTGGCGAAGCGGCCGAAACAGTCAGCCTACACCTGCATCACTTAATAGGAGCATACGAGGACCGGCTTCAGCCAAACCCACCGGCCCTGCCAACCCATTACTTTAATCAGGACGATGCCGTGCTGATCACCTATGGCGACATGGTGCAGCGCGAGGGGGAACGGCCGCTGCAAACCCTCGCCCCCTTCCTCCACGCCCACGTCAAGGAGGTGATCAACACCGTCCACCTGCTGCCCTTCTACCCTTACTCCTCGGACGATGGCTTTTCGGTCATTGATTACCGCGCCGTTGATCCCGCGCTCGGCGAATGGGAAGATGTCGCCCAAATCGGCCGCCACTTCCGGCTGATGTTTGATGCGGTGGTCAACCACATCTCGGCCAAGAGCGATTGGTTCCAGGGCTTTTTGCGTGGTGAACCACGCTATCGAGATTACTTTGTCACGGTCGATCCGGTGCTAGACCTGTCGGCCGTCTTTCGCCCGCGCACGCTTCCATTGTTGACGAAAGTGGAGACGGCCGCCGGTCCTCGCCACGTCTGGACAACCTTCAGCGACGACCAAATTGACCTCAACTACGCCAATCCCGATGTGCTGCTGGAGGTGATTGACCTGTTGCTTTTTTATGTCGCTCAAGGCGCGGCCGTCATTCGTTTGGATGCCATCGCCTTTTTGTGGAAGGAGCCGGGGACGAGCAGCATCCACCGCCCGCAAACCCACGCCATCATCCAACTCTTTCGCGCCATCCTCGATGCGGTCGCCCCCCACGTTGCCCTGGTCACCGAAACCAATGTCCCCCACGCCGAAAACATCTCTTACTTTGGCGACGGCAGCAACGAGGCGCAGATGGTCTACAACTTCTCGCTCCCCCCACTGGTGCTACACGCCTTCCACACCGGCAACGCCGAAAAGCTGACGCGCTGGGCGGCCGATCTGGCCCTGCCCTCCGAGCGCGTCACCTTCTTCAACTTCCTCGCCTCCCACGATGGCATTGGCCTGACTCCGGCGCGAGGCATTCTCAGCGAGCGCGAAATTAACCAACTGGCGGCAAGGGTCGAAGCATTGGGCGGCTATGTCTCCCATCGCAACAGTCCCGACGGCCGCCTCAGCCCCTATGAACTGAATATCAATTACTTTGACGCCCTCGGCGATCCCCAACGGCCGGATGAAGAACCCGCGCTTGCCGCCCGGCGCTTCCTGGCTGCCCAGGGGATTATGCTCGCCTTGCGCGGCGTCCCCGGCATCTACTTCCACAGCCTCTTTGGCTCGCGAAGCTGGCCTGAGGGTGTCGCCCAGACCGGCCGCAAGCGGACGATCAACCGCGAGAAGCTGGAAGTCGGCCGCCTGACTGCCGAATTAAACGCCCCGGACCACCTGCGCCATCACATCTTCCAGGGCTTTTCCCACCTGCTCCGCCAGCGAAAAGCGGCCGGTCGCGTCTTCCATCCCTATGGCGCACAGAGCGTCCTCACCACCCAGGAGGGGGTATTTGCCCTGTGGCGCTGCGCCCCTGGCGCGGCCGAACAAGCGGTCTGCCTGCACAACGTCTCTCCACAACCGCAACAGGTGACGATTGATTGGGCCGCCCTGCCCAGCGACGCGCCCACTCAACTGACCGATCTGCTTGCCCACGAGACCGAGGGCAAGCAGTATCTGTTAAGCGACGGCCGTTACCTGACCCTCACCCTCGCCCCTTATCAGACCGCCTGGCTCTATGCGGAGGCAAATCATAGCTAAATAGTCAGTTAAAGCACTTGCCAGCAGGTATAAAGCTATAGATAATCCTCGGACTTGCGGGCAAGCAAGGAAAGAGAAAACAATCGTCAGTCGTTCTCTACATCCTCCAAAATCCCAAACGCCCGTTGGAGATAACAACCCATGCCCTTTAACGTCCCGAAACAGTTCACGATGATCATCGCGCTCATGCTCGGTATCTATTTTGGAATGCAAGGTCAATCGGCCGCCGCCGGACTCAATCCGGCAGGTGTTGGGTTTCTGGCCCTATTTTTCGCGCTGGTGTTGGTGATTGTCATCGCCCGTACCCGCTCACAACGGTGAACAGCGCAAACAGGCTGAAGAGAAGGCAAGGTTGGCACTGTCCGCAACTTGCCTTCTTCATTTCATTCGGCTAACGGCAAACGGACGGTGAAACAACTGCCGCTTTCGCCGCTAGAGACGTCAATTTGCCCATGGTGACGGCCGATAATCGCTCGCGCAATCGCTAATCCTAACCCATTACCTGGATAAGCGGCCGCATTTCGGCCGCGATGAAAGCGTTCAAATAAATACGCCTGGTCGTCGGCCGGAATCCCAATCCCCGTGTCGGTCACGGTGACGGCCGCCCAACCTGCGTCCATGCCCACGCCCACTTCCACCCGGCCACCGGCAGCGGTGAACTTCAGCGCATTATCGAACAGGTTGCCCAATGCCTGCTGTAACTGGTTTACCTCCCCCCTAACCACTACCGGCCCCGTCGGCCGCGCCACCTGAAAATCCACCCCCTTTTGCTCTCCACGCGACGCATAGGGTTCGGCCAGCGCCATAACCAGTGCCCCTAAATCAATTTCAACCAGTTCGCTCGCCGCTGCCGGCGCTTCCAGGTGGGATAGATTCAAAAGGCCGGTCGTCAGCTGCTCCAGCCGTTCAATTTGTCGCTGCGCCCGCTGCAGCGCGTCTCCGCCATCGTGACCATCATGCCCCTTTGTCTGTCCCTCCGCTGCCAGTTCCAAATCGGTCCGCAACGCCGTCAGCGGCGTGTTTAATTCATGCGCCGCGTCTGCCACAAAACGGCGCAAGGTCGTCACTGTCTCCTCTACCCGCGTCGCCATGGTGTTAAAGGCGGCCGCCAGCAGGCCCAGCTCATCCTCGCGCCGAAGAGTCCGGGGGGATGTCCGCGCCGATAAATCACCGGCGGCCATTTGCTGCGTCGTCTCCGTCAATAAGAGCAACGGCCGCGTCAATCGTTGGCTGGCGAACCAACCGGCCAATGCCGCCAGGACAACGGCCACACTTCCCGCCGCCAGCAACCCCCAGGCCACGCTACGCACGATGTCCCGGCCATAGTCCGGCCCCTCGGAGACAACCACATAGCCAACCAACTCCCCCGTTTGCCCAAAGACAGGCTCGATGGCGGCCAGGCTCGAACGCGCCTCCGTCCCGTCCAGCGCCGTATTCAGCCCAAAGCCGAAAAGTGTCCCGGCCACTTGCAGTGGGGAAACAATCTCCGGATCGGCCGCGCCCCCTTCAACCGAGGTTGTTTGCGTCACAACGGCCGTCTGGCCCACATTTTGGTTCACAAATTGATTCTGGACGATAACCTTTGGCTCACTCTCAGTCTCGCTTGTTTGGAATGAAAAGGACTGGGCAAACTGCCGCCCTGCTCCTTCTACGGCCACTTCCAGCGACAGGCGTGTCGTGGCGTCCGGTTGCAGCGGATCCCCAGAGTCGGCCAACAGGGTGGCGCGAGTGGGATCAAAAATCTGTATTCGCCGCTGGGTCAAAAAGGCAAGCCCCTTGACCTGTGCCTGGAGCGCGTCTGCTAACCCTGGTTGCTCCATCTGGGGAACAATCTGCTCCCCAATGGTGCGGCCGTTGCGTCGCAGATAGTCCAGCTCTTGCTGACGATAGTAACGCTGTAACGTCAGTAATAGCACGGCCCCCAGCACCAGGGTGGCAATCAGCGCCACGGCCGCATAACTCAATGGCAAACGCCAGCGTAAGGAGGAAGGTATCATGGATGGAAGTATACCATTGAGTGTACGGTAGGAGTGGTTAGTGGTTAGTGGTTAGTGATTAGTGGATAGTGGTCAGTGGACAGTAATCGGTAATCAGTCTCCCAGTCTCTCAATCTCTTAGTCTCCGATTACCGACTACCGATTACCGACTACCGCTCACCCACCTCCCTACGCCCCCGGCAACGGCCCAAAGACGACCACATCGGCTACAATCCGGTCGCCGCGTTGTTCGCCCCAGATTTGGACTTCCATTTGTGGTTTAATTTCGTCGGCCGACTCCACTTGCCGCACAACCTGTTGCAACACCCGCTCTCCGCTCTCCGTCGGCCGATTCGCTTCAAAGTCGGTCACATCACGATAAAGAAGCGTCTGATTGGTGATCACCACTTCCACTTGCGGGCCATCGGTGCTAGGCACGGCCGAGCGTTGTTCTTCACCCGTCGCCCCATCCACTTCAACCTCAACCCGCAACTCGATGTTGCCCGTGCCAACGGTCAACGTATTGTCCTGGTGGGTGAGGACGATGCCCGCAGCCGCACCTGGTTCATCCGGTAGCTCGGCCGCTGGCAAGAAAACTGTCCGCACCGACACCGGCCCCCGCCCGCTGCCATCGTCAAACACATCTTGCATCACCCGCGCCCCTGGCGGCAGGTCGCCGGCCGTGTCCGGCTGTGCCAGCAAGCGCACGGCCGTATACGCCCCTGCCGCCAGGATTCCCAAAACCACAACCACACCAACGATAACTAATGCTTTCCGATTCATTGTATACCTCCGGGTATTTGTATATTTGTAATATTGGTTTACTCGTATCTCAACGCCTCAATCGGGTCCAATCTCGCCGCTCGCACGGCCGGATATAGCCCAAATAACAGGCCGGTCAGCAGTGCTACGCCCAACGCCAGCGGAATGCTCGCCGGATCGAGCAAGGCAACGCCACGATTCAGGCTGGCCGCCAGCGGAATGGACAACACCCCCACCGCAACGCCCAACAACCCACCAAACGCGCTGATCAGGACAGCTTCTAGCAAAAATTGCCCGATAATGTCCCGCTGCGTGGCCCCGACGGCCATGCAAATCCCGATCTCGCGCGTCCGTTCCGTCACGCTGACCAGCATGACGTTCATAATCCCAATGCCGCCGACGCCCAGCGACACGGCCGCCATCGCCGCCAGCAGAAAGGCAAAGGTGCGCGCCGCCTCTTGTTGCGCCCCCAAGATGTCCTGTCGTGTTGTCAATTCAAAATCATCTTCATACTCACCTTCCTCATCCTTTTCTACGCCATGTCGTTGGCGCAGGAACGCGCGTATCTGCTCCTTGGCCTCGTCCATCCGGCTCTCATCACTGACCCGTGCCGTTATGGCGACTGAGGGTTCGCGATCAAACAACTGCCGGATGGCCGTGCTGATCGGTAGATAGAAAGCGATGTTCGGCCGCATCTGGTTTCGCAGTTGTGGGTCAATCACCTCCAGTTCCACCAGCACGCCAATCACCAGACAGCGATGCCGGTTGACCCACACCGTCTGCTCCAATGGGTCGTCGGTGCCAAACAAATCCTCGGCCGTCTGATGCCCCAACACACAAACATCGGCCCCCGCCACCACCTCGGCCGGGGTGAAAAAGCGGCCGCTTTCAATAAACGCCTCCGCCGTCAACGGCCGTCCCTCCGGCCAGTCCAGCGGCTGTACTTCGCCGCGTGAAATCATCGCCGACAATGCTTCGGCCGTCCCGCCGCTAATCCCTAAATCAAGCACGTTGCGGCCGAAGCGCACCTTGCCCGCCCCGCCGATTTCCATCGCCACCAGCTCCACCAATTCCACGTCGGCCGCCATTTGCAGCCCATCCTCATAAGACAAAATCTCCCCGACCGGAACCACTTCCCCGTCTTCAAGCTGTTCCTTCACCCGAATCTGTACCGTGTCCGACCCCAGAAAGCGAAAGCTGGCGTCTACGGCCGCTCGCGCCCCATTCCCCAACGCCACCATGCTGATCACCGACGCCACCCCAATCACAATCCCCAGCGTCGTCAAAGCGGCACGTAGTTTATTACCCGTAATCCCAGAGAAGGCGGTCAGTAATGTGTTCCAGAGTGTCATAGTTCTTTTGAGTAAGCAGTAGGCAGTAAGCAGTAGGCGGTAAGCAGTCATCCAGTCTCTCAGTCTCCTAATCTTTAATCTCTAATCTCCAATCTCCCTTCACTGCCAACTGCCGACTGCCCACTATCATCAGAGGGGACGACATACCCATCGTGCAACTTAATCATGCGCGTCGCATAACGCGCCAATTGCTGGTCGTGGGTCACCAAAATAATCGTCCGTCCTTCCTCTTCGTTCAGCCGCCGCAACAGTTCCATTACCTCTGCGCCCGTCCGACTATCCAAATTTCCCGTTGGCTCGTCGGCCAGGATAAGCGCCGGATTGGTGACCAACGCCCGCGCAATCGCCACCCGTTGCCGCTGCCCGCCCGACAGTTCCGACGGCCGGTGGCCCAACCGGTCGGCCAACCCCACCCCCGCCAATGCTTCGGCCGCTAACTCACGCGCTCCCGGCACGCGGCCGCGATAACGCAACGGCACGATCACATTTTCCAATGCCGTCAGGCGCGGCAGCAGGTTAAAGGTCTGAAAGACAAAGCCAATCCGCCGGTTGCGAAGTTGCGCCCGTCGCCGCTTGGACAAACGGCCGATCTCCTCTCCTTCCAGCCAATAACGGCCGCTTGTAGGCGTATCCAGGCAGCCCAGCAAGTGCATCAGCGTGGACTTTCCACTGCCCGAAGGCCCCATCAACGCCACAAACTCGCCGCGCTCAATCCCAATACTGACCCCTGCCAACGCCCGCACCACCCCCTCGCCCATCCCATACACCTTTTCTAGCTTCTCCACCTCAATCACCCCACTCATACCCACCTCATATCGGCCACAATTAACAATTGACCATTAACCATTAACCATTCACTCCCCCACTACTGCTTCTCCTTCCTGTAAGCCCTCCACGATTTCCGTATATACATCCCCACGCAGGCCAACAGACACTGTTCGTTCTACACGCTGCCCATTCGCCCATACCTCTACGGTCGCTGTCCCGTCTGCTCCCGGTCGCAGCAACGCGCGAGGCAGTCGCAACACATCCGGCCGTGACTCAATCACAATCGAGGCATCGGCCGTCATCCCCGGATACACACCCTGTGGCACGCCATCGGTCAACGCCAGATAGACGTGGTACAACGGCCGTTCCTCCCCCGGCACGCGCTGCGGCACAATCCGCGCCACTTCACCGCTCACCGCCACATCTGGCTGGGCATCAAAATACAGTTCGGCCGCCTGCCCAACCTGCACCAGCGGTAAATCCTCTTCAATGATGGTTGTGCGTACTTCGACGGCCGCCGGGTCCAGCAGCACAATCAGCGATTGGCCTGGCGCTACGGTTTCCCCTGCTCGAACGACGACATCTTGCACTACACCATCGAATGGAGCGTGTAAAACGGCGGCCGCCAATTCGCGCTCCGCTTCCTCCACCGCCAATGCCAACAGCGGACTAACGCCATTCGCTTCCAGATAGCCCGCTTCGCTCTGCAACCGTTCCAACTCGCTTTGCCGGGCGGCAACCTCCTCCCCAGCCGACCACTGTCTGTTGCGCTGCTCGCTCAAATTCGCCTCGGCAATCTCGCGCCGCCGCTGCGCCGCCACCAGTTCCTGGCGATAGGCCTCAACCACATCGGCCGGTTCCCATGGCCGGTCCAACGCCTTCTGGTACTCATATTCCGCCCGTGCCACCGCCTCGGCCGCTGCTTGCGCCTCTAACTCGGCCGCTGTCACCGTCGGAAACTGCGCCCGCGCCTGATCAACCAGCGCCTGGCTGCCCGCTTCGGCAAGTTGCAACTGGGCCAGCTGGTATTGCTGTGCCGCTTCCGCCTGTGCCAACTCCATTTCAGCGCGGGCTAACGCTTGCTCAAAGGGCTGCGCGTCCAGCCGCGCCACCACATCCCCCGTTTTCACGACACTGCCCGGTCGCACATTGAGTTCGACAAGACGGCCGCCCACCGGCAAACTCAAGACCGTCTCCCCGGTTCCCACCAACTGCCCCGGCGCGGTCACTGTCTGCATCACCTCCCCGCGTGTCACCCCCACCGTCACCGGTTTGACAGGCGCGGCCGGTTCCGGCTGCTGCACGTTTTGATAGGCGAAGTAAGCGGCCGTGCTAACGACCCCTAACCCAAGAACAATAACCAGCAAAATCCAACGTTTCACAATCACAACCTCCACCCTCGATTGTGCAACGTCCACATTCCACGCCGGTTTCAGAGTGGTTACAATCCCGTAACCATCACCCAAACAAAAAAACCTCTGAGGTTCGTGCGAAGCTTTGCTTCGCCAACCTCAGAGGTTTGAAGAGTTACAAACGCTTATGGGTTATCTCAGCCCAGCAAACGATAGCCAATACCGGGAACTGTCAAAATCAATGCCGGATGGCTGGGGTCAAGCTCTACCTTTTCGCGCAGGCGGCGGATATGGACATTGACCGTCCGTTCGCTCTCCACATCGGCCGCAAACCCCCACACCGCCTGCAACAACTGCCCGCGGCCGATGGCCTGCCCGCGATTCCGCGCCAGGTACGCCAGCAAGCGGAACTCCGTCGGCGTCAGGTTGATCGCCTCATCCCCACGCCACACCCGGCTGGAGGTGGTGTCAATCACTAAATCGGCCGCATACAACACATCCCCCTGTCCGGCCGCCAACTCCCCATAGGCGCGGCGCAGCAACGCCCGAATCCGCGACAGCAATTCGCGCAAGCCGAAGGGTTTGGTCAGATAATCATCCGCCCCCATCTCTAAACCCAGCACCTTATCCAGCTCATCACTCTGCACAGTCAGCATCAAGATAGGAAAGCGTAGCTGGAGCTGGCGCATCTGGCGGCAAACATCAAAGCCTGAACCGTCCGGCAGCCGCACGTCGAGGATCGTCAACTGCGGGTTATGGTCGCGGGCAAAGGCGATCCCCTCGCGGCCGTTGCTCTTCCAGCTAACGCGATACCCCTCACGACTGAGCGCATCTTGCAAACTGGCGGCAATCGCCGGATCATCCTCCACCAACAAAATATGCACAGTATGTCTTGCCATTATATTATTGATCTTTTCATCCCTTTTGGTTTACAATGTATCCAGCCTGAATAGTTGCCCATTTTCCCCCTTTTATTGTTGGGTAGCTAGTTCCCACGATCTCCGGCTGGCGGCAAGCCACAGGGCAATGATCGCCGGGCAGGCCGATTGTTAAAAACCCAAGGAGGTAAGTTATTATGGCACTTAATGCACCAAAGCAAATCACCTGGATTATTGCTTTAGTGGTCGGCATCCTCGGCATCCTAGCCAATCTGGTCGCCCTACCGGTTATCACCGCAGGGCTTGGCTTTTGGCTCGTCGTCCTCGCCCTTGCCCTGATGCTGGTTGCCACGGTTGTGTCTGGACTCTAGCGACTTCTCTGTAATCATTTAGAGACAGCAGGTTGTCGCTTTGTGGCCGGCCCTGTGCAAAGGGCAACCTGCCTTCTTACACCTTCTTTCCCATTGTTACCCTGACCTGCCCCCAATAGTCTACATCCAACTGCCACGCTTCTTCCTCCGGCACAATCGCCCGGAAGCGCGGCACGGCCCCCATTTCCGAACGGAACCGCCGCGCCATATCCCATCCTGAACCCATCTGCGAATAACGGTACTCCACTCCCGCTTGTTGGCGGTTGTTCCACAGTAGCAGCAGGCGGGGCCAGCGAGTGTGGTTAATCTGGTGAACGCCTGCCCCTTGCGTCAGCTCCAGCAAGGCGCGGGTGTGGCTGTCTTGCAGCACGTTGGCATAGTCAGCCAGGATGGCGGGATCATCCAGCAACTCGGCCGTTCGTTCCGCGATCCCCTTCTTCGCCATCGTATCCAGCCGAAAGGCTGACAGCATATCCAGTATCTTTTCCTCAGTCCGATTTCGCCGCGCCAGGAAGTCACTCCCATTGCTCGCAGCCACGACACGCAGCAACGCGGCGCGGGGCAACTGAGTCTCAGCCAGGTGCAGCGTTTCAGCCTGTGCATCATAGACAAATTCATGATCAGCTTCAACGCCATCTACTTCCAACACAACACGCGACGGCCGACCCACGCCATGGATGATCAACCGGTAACGCCGCTCGGCCGGTGCGTGCCGCGCTTCCCCACCGACCGGTGAAATCTGAAGCTCGACCGCGTCGCCACACCACCGCTGTTCAAAGACGGTCAGGCAGTAATCATTCTCCAGGTAGGCAGTCGTTTCGCCATCATCTTCATACAGCACGAAACGGCCGTCCTCCCCGGCGAAACAGTGTACCTCTAACGTTTGTGGGCTTTCCACACCGCCCCAACCGACCAGCGGGCCAAGCGGCAAGACCGCCCCCGCGCGGGCAAAGACGGGGATGTCGTCCAACCGGCCATAGACCGCGTACCAGGCATCACCGGCATAGTACTCCCCGCTGAACAGATGGTACCAATCCCCCGGCGGCAACCAGACCGCCTGGCGGCTCAAGCGTGTATCGGGATCGGCCGCGCTTGTATAGGGCGCGACGACCAGATCGCCAAACAGATATTGCTGTGGGCAGTAGTAAGCGGCTTCTTCGTCGGGGAAATCGTGGTACATCGGCCGAACCGGAGCGACCGGTTCCGTATGATTGCGCCAGGATAGAGTGTAGAGATAAGGGATGAGCGCGTGGCGCAGTTGCATCCCCTGTCGCGCTACCTGGAAGGTGTGGTTGTCATAGCCCCACGGCCGTCGCTCGTGGAAACGGACGTTCGTGCTATGCAGCCGCAAAATCGGGCTGAAGACGCCAAACTGCACCCACCGTGCATACAACTCCGCATCCTCAATGCCCATCATATGGCCGCCGATGTCGTGGCTCCACCAGCCATAGCCGACATTGGCCGCCGTCGCCGTGAAGTAGGGCTGGAAAGCCAGCGACTCCCAGGTGACAAGGGTGTCGCCGGAGAAGCCAATCGGATAGCGATGGTTGCCCAGGCCGCCCCAGCGCGAGAAGACGAACGGCCGTTTCCCCTCTCGCCCCAAATCATAAAAGTGCAAATGGTTCAACCACCATAGCGGGTCTAAACCGGCGACCTTTGATTCCGTCCCCTGCTGCCAATCCATCCACCAAAAGTCCACGCCGTTGGCCTCCTGCGGATGGTGGAGTAGCTCGAAGTAGGCGGCCGTAAAGTCAGGATCGGCAATGTCAAAGGGGATTGTCTCGCCGCTGGTCGGATCAACACCCAAGCGCTCGGCCATTTGGGGATACATCTCTTCATGCGGCCGCACACCCGACGCCGGATGCAAATTCAGCGCCGTCTTTAGCCCTTGCTCATGCAGCCAGTGGATAAAGCCCGGCGGGTCAGGAAAGAGGTCGCGGTTCCAGGTATAGCCCGTCCAGCCGCTGATCCCTTCCCCCACATTGACCAGATGCCAATCCATATCAATGATGCAGACCGACAGCGGCACCTCGTGGGCGCGAAAATCCCTCATTAACTGGGTCAATTCATCCTGCGTATAGGCCCAATAGCGGCTCCACCAATTACCCAACGCCCAACGCGGCAACAACGGCACTCCCCCCGCCACTCGAAAGTAGTCCGCCAAACACCCCTTAAAATCACGCCCATAGCCAAAGAAATACAAGTCCAGCCTGCTCCCCTCAAGTCTCCCAATCTCCCAGTCTCCAATCTCCTCCGCTCCTCCGCTCCCCTGCTCCCCTGCCTCACCACTTCGCCGCTCCAACCACCCCTCCCCATTAAAGACCAGGCTCGACGAATCATCCACCACCACCCAACCGGCACGCGAGAGCAGTCCTTGCTCCAGCATCGTCGCGCCGCTGACCTCATCCAGCGTGCGCGTCGTACCGAGCAAGTTTTCGTCATCTTCGTCCCCATAGCGCCAGATGGTGTCCTGCTGCTTCAGGCGGATGGTCAGCGTCTCGGCCGTGAAGCGGTCAACGGCCTCCTGATAGCGCAACTGTAAATGCGCTGTCTCCACCGTCAGCCAGCCATCTTCGCGCGTCGCCTGGAAGGATGGGACAGGCTGGCGACGATACCAAAACGGCTGGCTGGGACGGTCTTCAAAACGGCCGTCGGGACTAAACTCCATCCGCAGCAGCCGCGACGTAAGGACGGTGAAGCGGGCGTGGGGGGTTTGGATGACGGCCGCTGGATCAGCAACCGGATCAAAGTGCACTTGCAAGTAAGCAGGGCGGTCAGCAGACATACCTAACTCCTTAATCGGCAAAACTCACGGTCTCATCAAGAACCTGCTATAATCAATGATAGATACTATGGTTGCAGTTTCAGAGTGAACGCTGATTTTCGCTGATACCACGCGGATTTGCGCTGATTTTTTCTAAATATCTGTGTTCATCTGCGTGCAATTTTATTGCCCATCTGCGATTATCCGCGTCCTCTTCTCGGCCTCTACAAAAACTGCAAAGATAGTGAATCTTAGACTTGATGGATGATTTTATCATGGATACCTCTGTAGTTGAAGCAATCTATCAGGGTGGTGTCGTCAAGCCTTTAACAGGCCTTCAGGTCTGATTAAAAATCAATTTGGGAGTAAAACCAATTAAATGTCTACCGCTAATGATAGATTGCCTCTAATCGTGGCCTTCGTCTCTAACCTCATGTTTTCCAGCAAAATCGCCAATGTCGCCCGGCATCATGGTTATCAGGTGCAGTGGGTGGAAAACGCGGGGCAAATTGGCGAGATTGACCCCAACGCGCCGCTGGAAACACCGGGGGAAAACCTGCACGGCCGCGAGGGGAAGCTCTTCGAGAAAGTCAGCGAATGGCAACCCGCCCTACTGCTCTTTGACCTGACCAACCAGCAAGTCCCCTGGCAAAAGTGGATACCAGCCTTGAAATCCTCCCCGGCAACACGGCGTATCCCGGTGATGGCTTTTGGCCCCCATGAAGATGTGCAGACGATCAGAGAGGCGAAGCGCGTTGGGGCGGATGTGGTGCTGGCGCGGTCGAAGTTCACGGCCGATATGCCCACCCTCTTTGCCCGACATGCCCGTGTGCTAGACCGTCAAACGATGATTGACACTTGCGACGAACCTCTTTCCGACCTCGCAATGGAGGGAATTAAACGCTTCAACCAGGGAGAGTACTATCCCTGCCATGATTATCTGGAAGAGGCGTGGATGGCCGACCAGGGGCCGGGGCGTGACCTCTATCGCGGCATCTTGCAGATCGCTATTTCCTACTATCAAATTGAACGGGGTAACTATCGCGGCGCGGTGAAGAT
Organism: uncultured Ardenticatenaceae bacterium; assembly: GCA_964410625.1. Lineage (GTDB taxonomy): Bacteria > Chloroflexota > Anaerolineae > Promineifilales > Promineifilaceae > CAYPHY01. The sequence continues at coordinate 24,080 of CAYPHY010000042.1, forward strand.
GCTACTCCGCGTGCGCCAGTGGCTGGACCCCTTGCCCGATGTTTGTCGTGGCGTCAATGTCGCCCGGCTGCGGGAAGATGTGGAGCGGGTTTATGCGGTGTTGACGGCCGCTGGCCCAGAAGGAACGGCGGAAGTTGACAGGTCTCTCTTTCGCCCGGTCGAATTAGTCCAATAGGCGGTGTTAGAGCACCCTGAACAGAAGCCCAATTTTGCTGAAAATTGGGTAAAATCGCGCTGGATGTGGTATAATTAAGAACTTTCGTTCTATGCTCATCAACCGCAGAGCAACTTATAATTAACTACCGCTCACCGCTTACCGACTACGACTTACCTGATTCCACGAGTAACCCATTATGCCTCAATTTAACCTGGTATCTGACTTCCAGCCGACCGGCGACCAGCCGGAGGCGATTGAGCAACTGGTTGAAGGAATGAACGCCGGAGAGAAGTTCCAGACGCTGCTCGGCGCAACGGGAACGGGCAAGACCTTCACCATCGCCAACATCATCCAGCAAACGCAACGGCCGACGCTCGTCCTGGCCCACAACAAGACGCTGGCCGCCCAGCTCTATAGCGAGTTCCGCGACTTCTTCCCCAAGAACGCCGTCTCCTACTTCGTCAGCTACTACGACTACTACCAGCCGGAAGCCTATGTCCCCAGGCACGACCTCTACATCGAGAAAGAGACGCAGATCAACGACGAAATCAACCGGCTGCGCCTGCAGACGATGGCGAATTTACTCAGCCGCCGTGACGTGGTTATCGTCGCCTCCGTCTCCTGCATCTACGGTATCGGCAACCCGGAGGCGTGGGGCAACGTGACGGTGGAGATTGAGCGCGGCCGTCCCTACCGGCGCAACACCATCTTGCGGAAGTTGGTAGACATCCAATATGACCGCAACGATATGGACTTGAAGCGCGGGACGTTCCGCGTGCGTGGCGATACGCTGCAAATTTACCCCGCTTACGCCGAAACCGCCTACACCATTGAGTTCTGGGGCGACGATGTGGAGCGCATCGCCGAGCTAGACCCGATCACCGGCGAAGTCATTCTTGAACACTCCAAAATCGTCATCTACCCCGCACGCGAGTTCATCACCGATGAACAGAAGCTTTCACGGGCGATTGAAGACATCGAGACAGAGCTAAACGAGCAGATCGCCTTCTTTAAGCAAGAGAAACGCCTGCTGGAAGCGCAACGCATCGAGCAGCGCACCATGTACGATTTAGAGATGCTGCGCGAAGTGGGCTTTACGTCCGGTATTGAGAACTACAGTCGCCACCTCGACCAACGGCCGCCCGGCTCCCGCCCCTGGACGCTGCTCGACTACTTCCCCGCCGACTATCTGATGGTCATTGATGAAAGCCACATGACCATCCCCCAGGTGCGCGGCATGTGGGCCGGCGACCGCAGTCGCAAAACGGTGTTGGTGGATTATGGTTTCCGGCTGCCCAGTGCGTTGGACAATCGGCCGCTGAACTTCGAGGAGTTTGAGACCTTACTCGGTCAAGTCGTCTTCACTTCGGCCACCCCCGGCCCTTATGAGATGGAACAGTCGGCCAGAGTTGTGCAACAGGTGATCCGGCCGACGGGCGTGGTTGACCCCGAAGTGGAGATTCGGCCGGTGCGCGGTCAGGTGGATGACCTGATTGGGGAGATCAACCGCCGTGTCGAGATCGGCCAGCGGGTGTTGATCACCACGCTGACCAAGCGCATGGCCGAAGACCTCAGCGATTACCTGCTGGAGATGGGCATCCGCGTCCACTATCTCCACTCCGAGGTCCACACGTTGGAGCGGACGGAGATTTTGCGCGATCTGCGCCTCGGTGTCTATGATGTCGTCGTCGGCATCAACCTGCTCCGCGAAGGGTTAGACCTGCCAGAAGTGTCGTTGGTCGCCATTCTCGACGCCGACAAAGAGGGTTTTCTGCGCTCAGAGGTCTCACTGACACAAACCATCGGCCGCGCCGCCCGCCATGTTGACGGCAAAGTGATCATGTATGCCGACCGCATCACTGATTCTATGCAGCGAGCTATTGACACCACCAACATGCGCCGCGCTATCCAGATCGCCTACAATGAAGAACACGGCATCGAGCCGCGCAGCATTGTCAAGGCCGTCCACGCGCTGACGGATGAGTTGGCCGCGCAAGCGGAACCGGCATTGGCCGAGGAGAAGGGTCGCTATGTGACGGCCGCCGACCTGCCGTTGGCTGAACTGAACAAGATGATCAAAGAGCTGGAGAAGCAGATGAAGCAGGCAGCGCAGCAGTTGGAGTTTGAGAAAGCGGCCGTGCTGCGCGACCAGATCATGGAGATGCGCCAGGTGATGGTGCTGAAAGAGGCCGGCGGCAACCAGGAAATGCCCGAATGGGAGCGGATACGCCACCTGGAAGAAGCGGGGGTTGCCTAAACGCCAAGCCCTGGCTGGCCTGTCTGCGTGGTCCGAACGGCCGTCAGACAGAAATCACTCAAGACAGCAATGGATAATCGTCGAGATTTGCTATAATAAGGGTCGAGACTATATAATCTTTTTCAGATTACACGACCCAGTAAGAACTATGACGAGTATACAAGAGGCTGAGCGATTACTCAGTAAGATGAGCCAGGCGGAGAAACTGAAGTTGCTTCAATTGCTTGCTCGTGACCTGAGCGATACCATTCCAGGTATCGTCCAAACGCCAGGCGTTCTTGGTGGCAAAGCTCGTATTGTAGGTACACGTATTCCAGTATGGGCATTAGTACAATATCGCAAATTGGGAGCGACTGAAAGTGAGTTATTGCAAGCTTATCCCTCATTACGAGCAGAGGATTTGCGAAATGCCTGGAGCTATTTTCAGCTACATAGAGAAGAAATAGAACAGCAGATTATTGAGAATGAAACAGCATAGGTCAGATGGCACGCCTTTATTCGAATGAAAACTTTCCGAGACCAGTCGTTGAAGAATTAAGGCGGCTTGGGCATGACGTTTTAACAATTCAGGAAACAGGCAAAGCAAATCAGGAGTACCCTGATGAAGCAGTACTCATTGAAGCCGGCGCAGACAATAGGATTGTTGTGACTATCAACCGCAAGGACTTTCTGCGTCTACATCGTCAAAGTGCAGATCATCAAGGGATTATTGTCTGCACAGCGGACATTGACTTCGTTGGCCAAGCAATTCGGATTCATGAAGCACTTACAGCAAATGAACCATTCCAGGGTAAATTAGTCCGCGTAAACCGTCCTGTAAGTTAGCTACGACTCTACCATAAACGCGACGGTCACGCCGGGGCCGCCTTCGCCGTCTTTGCCTTCCTCCCAGGCGCGAACGTGGCGGTTTTGGGTGATCGCTTCGCGCACGGCCGACCGCAGCCGCCCCGTCCCCTTGCCATGAATGATGCGGACAAAGGGCAGCCGGGCCAGGAAAGCGGAATCGAGATAACGGCCGAGTTGCTCCACACCATCTTCCACGCGCATCCCGCGAATGTCTAACTCCACCCCTGGCGAAGGATGGGTCGAACTGGCGGTTGAAGCCGTTTCCACCTCCTCAACCGGCCGTTCCTTAAACTCCAGGTCTTCATAGGGGACGCGCATTTGCAAGCGGCCGATCGCTACCAACGCCTCGCGCTGCCCAAGCTGCATAATCTCGCCGCGTGTGTTGATCGAGCGCACCAGCACCATATCCCCCACTTCCAACGCCCGCCGCTTCCGCCTCGTCTCATTGCTACTACGCCCCTTCTCCTCAATCTCCAAATCTCCAACTCTCTCGCTCTCCGGCTTGGCAATCGCCGCCACCTGCTCCTGCTCAATCTCCGTCACCTGCTTGCTGAGCTTCTTCAACTGGTTGAGCGACTCTGCATCGCGCAGCTTTTGGCGCACGCGGCGGATTTCAGCCTGGATCAACTCCACTTCCCGCTGCGCCTCCTGGCGGGCGGCATAGAAAATGTTGTCGCGCTCCGCCTCCACTTCGGCCAGTCGTTGGCGCAGGTGATCACGCGCCGCCTCCGCCTCGCGCAGTGCCAGCCGCGTCCCCGCCTCTTCCGCCTCCATCTTCTCGCGCAAGTCATAGATGGAACTGAGCATGTCCTCGGCCTCATAGCTTTCCGAGCCAACCAGCCGAAGGGCGTCGTCGAGAATGGTCTCATCCAAACCCAGCCGCCGGGCGATGGCAAAGGCGTTGGAACGGCCGGGGATGCCGATGCTCATCTCATAGGTCGGTGAGAGCGTTTCCACATTAAAGAGCATGGAGGCATTGATCGCCCCTTCCGTTTGGCTGGCATAGACCTTCAATTCCGGATAGTGGGTCGCGATGAACGTAGTCGCCCCTTTGTCGCGCAGGAAGTTGACAATCGCCTGTGCCAAAGCTGCGCCCTCAGCCGGGTCTGTGCCGGAACCCAGTTCATCGAGCAAGACCAGCGAGCGGTCATCCACCTCGGACAAAATGCGGACGATGTTGGTCATGTGGGAGGAAAAGGTGGAAAGGCTCTGCTCGATAGATTGCTCATCACCGATGTCGGCAAAGACGTTATCGAAAATCGTCAGCCGCGCATCGGCCGCTGGCACATGCAACCCCGCCTGGGCCATCAGCACCATCAATCCGGCCGTCTTCAGGCTGACCGTCTTGCCACCGGTGTTTGGTCCGGTGATCAGCACAACAAATGTCTCCTCATCCAGCGTCAGATTCGTTGGCACGACGGTCTCTGGATCGAGCAAGGGGTGACGGGCGGCGCGTATCCACAGCGTTGAACCGGGATGGAGTTTGCGCGGTGGCGGCGTCCACTTTTCGCGCTCGTTGGCATGGCGCGGCGGCCGAGGCGCTTCAAAGCGACGCCATTCGACAAAGCGGGGTTCTGTGGCATTGGTCACGGCCGCATACCGTGCGCGGGCGAAGATCAAATCCAACTCCGCCAGCCGTTCCACCACGCGCTTAATCGAGTCCCCCTGCTCCGCCACCAGTTCCGACAACTCGCGCAAGATGCGCTCCACTTCCTCCTGTTCGCGGATTTGCAGTTCGCGATATTCGTTGTTCAGGTCAACCGTCCCCAGCGGCTCCACCCACAACGTCGCCCCACTGCCGCTTTGGTCGTGGACAATGCCCTTCAGCCGCCCTTTGGCATCGGCGCGGAGGGGAATGACATAACGGCCGCTGCGCGTGGTGATGATCGGCTCCTGCAAATATTGGTTCATGCTGCTATTGAGGATGCGTTGCAGCTTCTCCTGAATCCGGCTATGCACGGCTCGTTGCTCTTGCCGGATTTTTGCCAGCTTGACGCTGGCGCTGTCCAACACCTGGCCGCGCTCATCCAGGGTGCGGCTGATCGCATCCACAATGCCTTTGCACTCTTCAATCAGCCAGGCGATGGCTGCCAGGTGGGGATAGCGTTCCTCCACCTTTTCCAGTTGGCGGCGTAGTGTGCGTCCGGCGACAATTGTCGCCTGGACGGCCAGCAGGTCTTCGGGCAAGAGGGTGAAGCCGCGCATGGCGTTGTCGGCCGCCCGCCGCACATCCCGTGCCCCGCCCACGCTGGCGTTGCTGTCGGAGTTGAAGAGGCGCACGGCTTCGGCCGTTTCCGCCTGCCAGCGTCGCGCCACCTCCTCATCGGTGGTCGGCTCCAGGCGCAAAGCCAACTCCTGCCCAGCGCTAAAGCTGGTATACCCGGCCAAAATCTGGCGCACCTTATCAAATTCTAGTGTGATTAACGATTTCTGATCCATTCACTTCCTAGACGAGCAGCAAGACGCCCGCATCCTCATCTTCTATCAATCCTACTATTCGATTGTGATTTGCTCTCAGAGCCGTTTCTATCTCAGTCGTCGAAGCATTACCAAGACGTATCCAAACGATTTTGGGTGGAAATCCGAAATACATGCTTAATTCGCTAAAGTCGGCGTCCTTTGATACGATCACATAACCTTCACGCTTTGCAAACTCCCACACTTCTTGATCAGATGCTCTTTCAAGCCCTACGGACTGTACGTGTATAGAATTCGGATAGAGATCGGCCAGTCTGCCTACTAACTTTGGCGATATATTTTGATCAAAGAGTAACATCAGTTAGCCTGTGCAATTACATAATGCTTTTCCCGATCGGCCGCATAACTTAGACAGGCCAAGATATCGTCCATCGTAAGATATGGGAAATCATCAAGGATTTCTTCATATGTCATGCCTGAAGCAAGGTACTCTAATACATCGTAGACTGTTATACGCATCCCACGAATACATGGTTTGCCACCGCGCTTTCCAGGCTCAACTGTAATAATGTCTTTGTATTGCAACATGTTACCTCTAATTGTCTCGGTTTAGTGCGGCCGTTCGCTCCATAAATGCCAAGATATGCTCGGCCAGCTCTTCCCCTTTCTCTTCTTGCAAAAAGTGTCCCGCACCTTTGATGACGATGCGCGGCTGCTCTTTGGCGGTGGGAATCAGCCAGCGGAAGAAAAGGCGACCGGCTTTGGTGATCGGATCGCCGTCGGAGAACATCACCAACGCCGGTTTATCCCAGTGGGAAAGGACTTCGCGGGCCGCTTTCATCTCGGCCGCACCGGGGTCTTCAGGCTTCAGCGGGATGAGCGACGGCCACACGGCCGCCCCCGCCTTATACGCCGGACCGGGAAAGGGGGCGTCATAGGCGGCGATCACCTCATCCGGCACCTGATTGCCATTGACCATTCCACCGCGCACCACACGGCCGACGGGCAATCGTCGCCCGAAGCGTTCGGCCGCTTCTCGCCAGCGCATAAACGCCTCGCCCAGTGGCTCTTCGCCAGTCGGCAGGCCGGTGTTCATAATCACCAGCCGCGCAAAGCGTTCCGGCATCTGGCTGGCGACGGTCAGGCCGATCAGGCCGCCCCAGTCCTGGACAACGGCGGTGATCCCGCGTAAATCCAACGCCTCGATAAAGCCAACCAATGTATCGCGGTGCATCTGGAAGGAGTAGGCGGATTCGTCGGTGTATTTGTCGGAACGGCCGAAGCCAACAAAATCCATCGCCACAACACGGTACTTCTCAGCCAGCGGCGGGATCATCTTGCGGTAGAGATAGGACCAGGTTGGCTCTCCATGCAAGCAGAGGATAACCTCCCCTTCTCCCTCGTCCACGTAATGCACCCGCACCCCATTCACCATCACATAATGGGGGGTGAAGGGGAATCCAGGCAAATGAGCAAAGCGTTCGTCTGGCGTTCTAATCACTTCCATAGGGCGTAAGTATAGCGGATATAGATATAGGATTACAATCCCCTCGTTCTTGTAGCACGGGTTGTTTACCCGTGCGTGCTAAGATGTAACACGTGTTGGTGTTTCTAACCTATACCACCTTTACCCACGTATATCTCCCGGCCGGATAAACAATCCGGCCTACAATAGCGCTTGCCGCTCGACCGCTCATCTATTTTTGGATATAAACACGGCCGTTCAACCATGAAGCAGCACCAGCAAGCAGAGCAATGGCCTCCCTGGCTTCCAAAAGCGGCCGTTATTGGTATATTGGTTATTGGTTTATTGCTGCGCTTCGCTCCGTTGGGTAGTAAGAGCCTTTGGTTTGATGAAGCGTATTCAGTGTCGCACGCGGCCGAACCAATGGCCCGCATCTGGCCCGCCAGGGCCACCGTGGCCGACCCCCACCCGCCGCTTTACTATGCCGGACTCCACTATTGGCAACAGGTGGCTGGGCAGAGCGAAGCGGCCGTTCGCTTTCCGTCGGCCGTCATCTCGGCCGTTAATCTGGGGCTGCTTTATCTGCTCGGCCGTCGCCTTTTTGGGCAAGCAGTGGGGCTACTCGCCGTCACGCTCCAGGCCCTCTCTTCGCTCGACCTGTGGTATGCCCAGGAAGCACGGATGTACATCTTCGTCACCGGCATCGGTCTGCTACTGGTGTTGGCCCTCTCCTGGAGACCTCCTACTTTTAATTATAAAGGCGCTGACGCAAATAACCGCGCGACCGGAAGCACACCTGCTTTTTCGTCGCTGCTGTGGTTTGGTAGCTCCACGCTGCTCCTGGCCCTTACTACAACAGCCGGGTTCTATCTCGACTATACGGTCTTGCCGCTGTGGTTGGGGCTGAGCTTGCTTTTTCTGATTGATTGGTGGCAGAGCGGCCGCAACGGACTCCGGCTGCTGGCCTGGTTGGGGTCGGCGGTGCTTGCCTGGTGGCTTTTTCAACCCTGGCTGCCCCATCTGCAACGCACGATTGGCGATCTGAACCGCATTTTTATCTTCGACCGCCTGCAAAGGCTCTTCGGCTTGCCCGCTTTTGCTACCTGGCACTATCTCATGCTGCTGGTTTTGGGAATCTGCGCGTTGCTGGTGATCGCGCTGCTATCCCAACGCCTGCTGCGCCACAAGCCAGGTCGTCGTTGGCTTGGCCCGCTGACCATCATCCTCTTTGCATTGGCGACCGTCTTGCTTGCCATTCCCCGCTTCTACACCGTTAAGCGGCTGCTCGTCATCGGCTGGCCGCTGGTGATTCTGCTGGTGGCATGGCTGATCATGCAGCTTGAACTTCGGCGTTGGCAACGGCCGATCTGGAGCATCCTGGTCCTTCTCTCCTTAGTAGCCACGCTGGTTACGGTCTTTTTCGTCCCCAAAGATGATTGGCGCGGCGCGGTTGCTTACGTCAACGCCAATATCCAACCCACCGACATCGTCTGGCTAGACCCCTTTTGGATCGCCACCGCCTATAACTACTACCAACCCACTGTCAGACCGCGAACCGAGCGCACGGATGAATTAGAAGCGGTTGTGGAGGGCGGCCGAGAAGATGACGGCCGTGCCCTCAGCCACCACATTTGGATCATCGCCGAGCGCAACCCCGGCCAACCCATCCCCTCCTGGCCCAGCGAAGCATGGCTTGATGACAGGCTAACCCTGGTGGAAGCCATCCCCTTCTACCGCCTGGAGGTACGGCGTTATTTGATAAGGTGAGGTGGTGATAGGGTGACAGGGTGACAAGGTGATAGGGTGACAAGGTGAAGGGGTGGTTAGGGAGTGGAGATTTGGGGGGCTTGATGTGGAATTTAACGCAGAGGCGCTGAGGAGCAGAGGCGCAAAGGATTTGACATAAAGCTCTGTGCCTCTGCGTTGAAAATCCTCACGAATGAACACAAAACGGCGGAGGACTCAGAGACTTAGAGATTAGGAGACTAACCACTAGCCACTAACCACTCCCCACTCCCCACTCCCCTTGTCACACATCTCAATATCGGTTAGTATCCACACTTTGATGAACGAACCGGTCATTGAATTACAGCACGTCAGCAAGCGTTTCGTCTTTACGCCGGACAAACCGCAATCAGTGCTGGAATCTTTTGTCTCTTTCTTTTCGCGCCGCCGGCGGAGCCATACGCAAGCTGTTTGGGCGGTGCGCGATGTCAGCTTCGCTGTGCAACCCGGCCAATGTCTGGGCATTGTCGGCCGAAATGGCGGCGGCAAAAGCACGATCCTCAAAATGATCGCCCGCATCCTTCAGCCCACAAGCGGGCAGATCATGGTTCGCGGCCGTGTCAGCGCCCTACTCGAACTGGGCGCGGGCTTTCACCAGGACCTGACCGGCCGCGAAAATATCTATCTCAACGCCTCGGTTCTCGGCCTGAGCCATAAAGAAATAGACCGCCACTTTAATGATATTGTTGAGTTTTCTGAACTGGGCGAATACATCGACATGCCGGTAAAATTCTACTCATCCGGCATGTATATGCGCCTGGGGTTCAGCGTGGCTATCCACGTCCAGCCCGATGTGCTGATCATTGATGAAATTCTGACCGTAGGAGACCAACCCTTCCAGGCCAAGTGTATGGACCGTATCATGGAGTTGAAACGGCAGGGCGTAACGATTATACTGATCAGCCACAACATCGGTATGATGCAAAAGTTATGTACGGAAGTCATCTGGCTGGATCAGGGAAAGGTGCGTGCCGCTGGGCCGGCCGATGAGATCATCGAACAGTATAAGGATTTCACCTACCAGCGAGTGGGCGAGCAAATCCAGTTTCAAAATCAGACAACTCGTTTCAAACGGTGGGGAACGAGACAGATCGAGATCACGGCCGTTCGCTTTCTCAACCAGGAGGGAGAAGAAACAACTATTTTCAAAACTGGCGATCCAATGACCGTCGAAATTCACTACATCGCCCACGAACCCATTGCCGATCCCGAATTTGGCCTGGCTATTTTTCGGCAAGATGGCCTGCATCTGAACGGCCCAAACAACCGCAGTGGTGGATTGGAGCTAGGCATTGTCGAAGGGCCAGGCGTTATCCGTTACTGTGTGGAAAGCTTGCCGCTGTTGCCATCTCGATACCAACTAACGGCCGCCGTCCACGACAGTTACCAACCCATCGCCTACGATTACCATGAGGAAGCGTATAGCTTCCGGGTAGTCGAAGGTGGAACGAAAGAGAGCGAAGGATTGCTCGCCTTACCCGCCACGTGGGAATTAGGCAGTAATGCCCTTGACAGTCAATTCCCCAACCGCCAAAATTCGCAGGCCCAAATTTTGGTCTGAGGACGGAGATTTTATATGAAAAAAAACCTGTTCAAATTACTCCTGCCGATTATGATCGCCCTGTTTGCCGTGCTGGCCTTTGCGGCTCAAACCTTTTCGGAAAGCCCCGCATTTGACGCACGCAACCTGTTTGGCGCTCATTCTTCATCGGCCGAAACAGCAAACGAAACGAATACCGTAGCCGCCACCAACTGCCGTTATGGCGTTGGCTACATCCCTGACTTCCGCGATTCACTGGCCTGGGTGCCAACGCTTGATGCCGGCTGGTATCTGAACTTTGGACCCAATGGGGCCCGCGAAGTCACCAGTGCCGAATTTGCGCCAGTCGTCAGCGTCCGTCAAAACCAGGTAAATGGCCAGCGGCTCCCCACCTATAGGGTGCGCCCAGCCTTGTCGTATTACTATACGGATGATAACGGCCGCGTCCGGGATGGCCTCGGCCTCTTAATCAGCCGCAATCCCGGTTCAATCTGGCTGGTGGGCAATGAAGTGGATGTCAACAACTTTGTCCAGGGCAATACCATGCCCGATGTCTACGCACGCGCATACCATGAAGTCTACCACTTCATCAAGAAGGCTGATCCAACTGCCAAGGTGGCCCATGCCAGTCTCTCGATGATGACGCCAGGGCGGATGCAATATCTGGACATCGTTTGGGACACCTATCGCCAACTGTATGGTCAAGATATGCCGGTAGATGTTTGGAATATGCATCTTTATATTCTTTCCGAGCGCCACCCGTTCAATGATTCGGGTGATGGCGATGGAAAAGTGGCGCTGGGAACGGACCGCAACCTCGCCATATGGGATGCAGTTGCCGATGCTTCCAAATGTCCAAATCCGAACCAGCCCGATATTGCGGCCAATGATCCACGCCACGACGTTTATTGTCGTTCGGAACACGATAGTGTCCGCATCTTCCAAGAGCAACTGCTGAACATGCGCCGCTGGATGAAGGACCATGGGCAGCAAAACAAGCCGCTGATCATCAGTGAATACGGCTTGTTGTACCCCTACGTTCAAGATACCCCGACCTCCTGTTTCCTGGCCGATGAGTTCGGCAATTGTTTCACACCGCAGCGCGTTTCCAATTATCTGCGCGAAACAATGGATGTTCTGGAAACGATGACGGACCCCAATCTAGGTTATCCCCAGGATGGAAACCGGCTTGTGCAACAGTGGCTCTGGTATAGCATCATCACTGAGCCAGAGTGGTCTGGTGGCTCCAGCAACCTAATCGTCCAGAACTATCAAACGTTCACACCGGGCGACCCTGCTGCGCTAACCCCAATCGGTCAGGCGTTCCGCCAGGAGGCCACTTCTAGCACCGGCAGTGTCAACCTCGTTGGCGGACAGGCCACCAATGTGATTGGCTATCTCGATAGCAGCGGCGGGGCCAACACGGGTTCGGCCCACATTACGGCTTCCTTCCGCAATAGCGGAACCATAAGCGTAATTGAGCCGTTTACCGTCACCTTCTATCGGGACGCTGCCTTGACCCAACCGATTGGTAGTGTGCCCTTTGATCCAAACAGTCAAGGGGCGGTAACAGGTTGCAGTTGGGACGGCCGCAACAACTTCCATGTCTCCATGACCTGGGAAAACCTACCCCTGGGGACCCACAACTATTGGGCTGTCATTGATAGTGGCAATGCGGTAACGGAGACCTCCAATAATGACAACAACACCACTCAAGGGACGGTAAGGATTCTCCGCTATGCGAACTTCAACCCGGTGGTGGGAACGCTGACGAACAATTAAGCGGCTCGAACTTCCCTATATTTAATGCAGAGGCGCAGAGATGCAGAGGTGCGAAGATTATTTGATTTTCTCTGCGTCTCTATGCCTCTGTGTTAAAAAGAAGTTGCTGCTCTAATTTTCGGGTAGATTCTTAGTAGACCGGTAATCTAATTCGGAACGTCGCCTCTGTGAAGGGGCGACGTTCCTGTTTATCAACGATGCAAGACAATGTGGACTAATGTGGACTAATGTGGACTGATGTACGCCAGGCGACCGCCTGGGCTTTCTTGTGGATAGTGGCGCTGCTGCTGGCTTTTCTATTCCTCCGGCAACCCGACGGCCGCCCCCACCCCACTCTACCTCCACCCAAACGGCGCTGGCTTATCGTGTTGTTGGCTGCCTTGCTTGCCCGCCTGGTCCCCACGCTGCTCCTGCCCGTCGGGGCCACCTATGATATTGAGTCCTACAAGCTCGTTACCGATGGGCTTTTGGGAGGCCAGGAAGTGTATGCGGCCGCGCTCGGCCGCCATCCCTACCTGCCCTTCCAGATGGTGATCATGGGGGCGTCGGCGCTGCTAGCCCAATGGACCTTTCTACCCTATGTGGTGGCGATTAAGTTGCCAACCCTCCTCGCCGATGTGGCGATCACCGCCTTGATCATCCATAGTGCCAGGCGTGAACGACTATCCGAACGTTATGCGCTTCACCTGGGCTGGCTCTACGCGCTCAATCCGGTCAGCATCCTGGTTACGGCTTATCACGGCCAATTTGAGGCGGTGACGCTCTTGCTGGCCCTGTTGGCCTGGTTCTATTGGCGTTTCGGCCGTCGCCCTCTGGCCTCCGCCGCCGGGCTGGGGCTGGCCATCCTCAACAAGACCTGGCCGGTCATCTTTTTACCGCTGCTGGTGCTGCGAATGCGCAGTCGCCGGGAGCAACTCTATTATGCGGCCGTTGCCATTGCCATCCCGACGCTCATCACCCTGGCCTATATCTTGCTCTTCTCGCCCAATGTGCGGCCGATGCTTTTGCGAATCCTCACCCATCGTGGGGTGGCGGGCTATTGGGGGCCGACGGCCGTTTTAGCGATGCTCGGCCAAACGCTTCCCGCCGCGCAAAGCCTTTTCGATACCATCGTCGCCTTTCGTACCTGGCTACTGCTGGCTGCGGGGCTGGCGGCCGTGTGGCTCACGCGCCAACAAAGCCTGCTCGATGCCATGCTGACCACCCTGCTCTGTATCTTTGTCGTCACCATTGGCATTGGCATCCAATGGCTGGTGTGGCTGGTCCCTTTCGCCGTGCTGGCCGGGGAAGAACGGCGGCTAAAGTGGTATAGCGTGGCGGCGACCTTCATGCTGATCATCCACCTCTACGGCTTGCACATGTACCCCTGGCTTTCCGAGCTGCTTTCGCCACCGGCCGACCAATGGCTCGTCCGTCTCAGCGGCCTTCCGGCCTGGATCATCGCCACCGTCTGGGCCGCCCAACGCCTGCAACTGGCCCTTCGCGCCGCCGAAGCGCCGGGTGTCCAACCACGATAACCATCCGTTATCGCTTACCCCCTACCCTCTTTCTGGCACAGATCGCGCAGGAGGAGTAGCATAACGATATGGATGCTTATCCAGATGCCAATCCAACCTATCCAACAGTCTCTGTCATCATCCTCAACTGGAACGGCCGTCCCTTCCTCGCCGACTGCCTGAACGCCCTACAAGCACAACAGTACCCTCACTTCGAGATTATCCTGGTTGACAACGCCTCAACCGATGATTCAGTGGCCTTCGTCCGCAACCACTTTCCCGGTGTTGTCGTCCGGGTGAATCAGCGCAACCTCGGCTTTTCGGCCGGGAACAACGTCGCCTTGCGCGAGATCAACTCTGAGCTGGCGGTCTTGCTCAACCCTGATGTGGTGGTCACGGCCGATTGGTTGCGGCAACTGGTGGAACCCTTCCGCGCGGACCCCACCATCGGGGTTGCCGGATGCAAGCTGCTCTATCCCGATGGGGTGATGCTCAACCACGTTGGCGGCTACATTCGGCCGCCCCAGGCCATGCCCGGCCACACCGGCAGCCAGGAGCGTGACCAAGGGCAGCACGACACATTGCGTGATGTCGAATATGTCATCGGCGCGGCAATGGCTGTGCGCTGTGATATATTGGCCCAAACCGGTCTGTTCGACGAAGGTTACTTCCTTTACTATGAAGATGTTGATCTTTGCTTCACGGTGCGAGCGGCCGGGTTTCGCGTCGTGGTCGTGCCACAAGCGGTAGCCATCCATGTGGAATCGGCCGTCAGCGTAAAGGGCAGCTTTTCCTATCTGCGCCACTTCCACTTCGGCCGCTGGCGATTCTTACTGAAACATTTCCCGCCGCAACGGATACTGGTCGAGACATTGCCCGCTGAGCAAACGTGGCTAACGGCTATCAGCGATTGGGAGCGGTTGGCGGTCGCCCTGGCCTATGAAGCCGTCTCCCTCACTATGCCCGACCTCTGGCAAGCGCAAATGGCGGCAGGAGCAGAGGGTTCGCCCACTCTCCGGCAGGAGATTCAGGCTGGGTTCCGTGCGCTGCAAAATCTGGCCTGGGAGTTGCCCATGCAGTCCCTTTCGGCCGCCGGGCTGGAGCAACATTCACAAATCGAGCCGTTGCGATTCACTTCTTCCCTGCCGCTCGTTGGCCCGTTGCTCAACCGCCTGCTGACCACCGCCTATGGCTGGTATATTCGGCCGCTGGTCGAGCGGCAAAATGATTACAACCAACGGGTTGCCCGCCAGTTGGCTGCCCAGGAAACACTCCTGCGACAACAAGCCCTACTGTTGCGCGAACTGGCAACGGCCGAAGCCCAACACCAGCAGGAAATCACCCGACTGCGAACCTCGCCTGCGAATTCCAGGCCGTAATTTGCGTCAATTCGTGCTAATTCGTTGCCAAAAATTCTTAGTCCTGATAAATAAAAAGCACCCGCAACTAGCTATCGCGGGTGCTTTCTCTGCAAAAAAAATAGAGGAGCTCCTAGTAACTTTCTGTTTCTCAACTAAGTCCTTGATTTCATTCTCCCATCAAATGAATGTCGGGTTTCCTGAAAATCGGTTTAATGGTCTTAGTAAAACGAGATAACTTCAAATTTCTCGGAGCGTCCTCATTTACCGCCGGAAATTTATTCAACTTCCATTGGTACTTCACAGTATAGTAGAAAACAGGCCCCATAGCAATAGGACGTTTTAACTAACAGGATATAGACGCCGTTTTTTACACAAGCAGTAGCGGTAACTGTGGGCGATAGTGGTCTATTTATCACTTAAAACCCAAATATAGTGTCATGGTTTTTTATTATGTCAAATTAAGCGTAAATGAGAAGCTGATAGTATGGGCTATCGCTGTGTCTATGATTCAAGTATGAAGCGTAGTGGTTGTTTTTGGATTCTCGCTGTCCTGTTGCTACTCCTGGTAGTAGCGGCCGCTGCCTTCATCTGGTTCCTCCCCGTCATCCGCCAGACCAACATCAGGGGCGCACTCGGCTCCGGTGATGTGGCGGACGTAGAGCTTCTCTCCGGCTTCCAGGCGAATGTCTATGCCGAAGGGCTTACTGGCCCGCGTTTCATCGCCTTCGGCCCCGACGGTGCGCTCTATGTCGCCGACCGGGGCGCAGACCGCATCGCCCGTTTGCCCGACGAGGACGGGGACGGCCGCGCCGATGCCATCCATACCTTCGCCGACGGCCTGAATAGCCCCCATAGCCTTGTCTACCATGAGGGCGCGTGGTATGTCGGCGTCCCTTCTGGCGTGGTGCGCCTGGTTGACGAAGATGGCGACGGAACGGCCGATCAACAACAAACCATCGTAGGCGACCTGCCCACCTCCGGCTCCCACTCCACTCGCACCGTCGCCTTTCTGCCCGACGGCCGCATGGTCGTCTCCATTGGCTCCTCTTGCAACGTCTGCTTTGAGGAGGACAACCGCCGCGCGGCAGTGATGGTCTACGACAGCGCCGAAGGCGACAACCCGCAACTGTTCGCCACCGGCCTGCGCAACGCCGTCGGCCTGACCATCCACCCTGATACCGGCGAGCTATGGGCGACGAACAACGGCCGCGACCTGATGGGCGACGACATCCCCCCGGAAACGGTCTACATCATCGAAGAGGGCGCGACCTACGGCTGGCCCTCCTGCCACAACGGCGACATCCCCGACCCTGACTTCGGCGGCCCCGACGCCTGCAACCGCGTCGAGCAGCCGGTTGTCGAGCTACAGGCGCACACGGCCCCCCTCGGCCTCGTCTTTTATACCGGCGACAGCTTTCCCGCTGAGTATCATGGCGACCTGTTCATCGCCACCCACGGCTCCTGGAACCGCAGCGTCCCTGTCGGCTACAATGTGATGCGTGTACCAATGGATGGCGGCCGGCCGACCGGCGCGGCCGAAGCGTTTGCAACTGGTTGGTTAAACGAGGAGACAGGGGAATCGAGCGGCCGTCCCGTCGGTCTGGCCGTCGGCCGCGACGGCGCCCTCTACGTCAGCGACGACAAAGGTGGCTTCATCTATCGTATCAGCAATTAGTTTAACGACTGATTGCTCGACTCAGACAAAACATTTCGATCATCAAGAAATTCAACCGGCTCGGCATCGCGGCCGTCTTCCCACATCAGCGAGAAAAACCAGATACCGCTTTCACCAATACAGAAATCGGCCGGGGTAAAGGTCATTTTAGAATCCAGCGGCGGCTCCGGCCGTTCCGGATTATACTCCGCGCTCCACCCAAAAGCCTCCCCCTGCCATTCCACCCCTTTTTGATGCAATTCGGCCGCAAACCGCCGCACCTCTTCTAAAGCAGGAATCACAATTGGGACAATGGAAATATACTCTTTATCTATCCGAATCTTTGCTTTAGCCGTTAACACGTTTGTTCTTTTCCTTTTGCCAAGCATCCATGACATCTTCATGATGTTTCAGCAAAATTCTTCTGATCTCGTTTAGTTCATGCTCTCGATAGTTACCAGGTCGAGCCACGGTCACTGGGGACAACCAAAATTTTGCTTCATGACTTCCCCTGCCAACATGCACATGTGGAGGCTCATCCAGATCAGCCGAATAAAACCAAAAACGATACCCCTTCACCCGAAGAACAACCGGCATAGCTTAGACCACCTTTGATTATCAGTAACTTAACTATGCAATGTAACATCCAACTTTTCTTCAAGTATACAGCATTTTCGTTCAAGAAGTGGCTAAATCTATGGCAACAACTGGCGAATCTGCGACAACAATGCCGCCCAACCGGCCCCCTTATCTACAAAGCCATCCGCCCCGGCCGCCCACGCCCGCTGTTTGCTGGCCGGGTCACAATGTACGGTTAGAAAGACGATCAACGGCGGCCGTTCCATCCCCTTCAACATCCGGCAGACATCATAACCGCTGCGGCGCGGCATCTCTACATCCAATACCACGACGTCAGGATGTAATAATTCTGCATTCACGACGGCCGCTTCCCCATCCCCCGCTTCACCGACAACCGTCAATTCGGCCGCATCCTCAAACACCCAGCGCAACGCCTGGCGCACGGCCGCGACATCATCCACAATTAAAACGCGATAAGCACTTTGTTCATGTACCATACCCACTAAGCATACGCCATACCCGCCACCCTTACCGCACGCCGAAGTCAGCCACTCCTCCTAACTTTCGTCATATGCAAGAATGAGGGATGAGGGATGAGGGATGGGGGATGAGGGATGAGGGATGAGGGATGAGGGATGAGGGATGAGGGATGAGGGATG
>CAYPHY010000043.1:0-39600 GCA_964410625.1 uncultured Ardenticatenaceae bacterium
TCGTTACTAAGTACATTGTTTCAAAAGTAACCCAACTGTCATTCCGAGCGGAGTCCTCGGAGCGAGGAATCCCTGGTACATTTCTGGTACAGGAGGTTCAAGGGATTCTTCACTCCGTTCATAATGACAATTGCTAACACCTTTGAAACAGTGTACTAAGCAGGAGATTATAAACGGTAGCCGAATAAACGGCCGACGGCCGCCAACCCAGCCAACAGCACCCTTTGCACGCCGTAAGGGACGCCTGCTGTAAATGACTGCGGCATCAAGGAGTGGAGGATAATCGCTCCCTGGAGCAAATTAGGTTGGCCGTTGGTGTTTAGCTTACCTTCATGAGCGAGTGCAGCGATGGTTTCGGCCGCCACCAACGTTGCCTGAAGCCCTTCCAGGTCAGGCTGCGGGGACTCAATCGTTTGACGAATGTGTAGTGCTTCGCCACTATCATTCCAGGGGTGGAGATGGCTCGTATTCGGTGGCACATCAAAGGCGTCCCCGGCTACGGCCGTATTCTCCTCGTCACCAATTCGATAACGCGCCGTGCCAGAGAGAATTTCAAAACGCTCTTTGTAGTGGCGGTGGATATGGGCTAGATGTCCTTTGCTACCGGCATAGGGCCTATAGGTGTACTCGACAACAACGGAACGGCCGCCCGTCTCGTCCGGCGGAACACAAACCACCAACCGCTGCCCAATCACGGGATTATCAATCACTGTCCCGCGTTTTATACTACTATCTCCAACGGCCGATGCGTTGGGCAATCCTTTCTCCATCTTACTGCTCACCATCAATTGCCAACTGCCCACCGCGCTCCTGTTCGAGCAACTTCTTTAACCCACGATGTCCGCTGCCGGAAACGAGGACATGGCTGAGGGCAAAGAGTGGCTTCAGCAACCACTCCAGGCGGTTCAATAGCGGCTGGTTCGACTCCACAATCCACGTCCAGATGGCGTGGGTAGTATCCCCTTCCTGACGAAACTCCCAGTCCCCTGTTCCGGCCAAATCGCCACGCGAAACGGTTTTCAGTATATGTGGCGGCTCGGCCGTTACCGTTTCCACCTCAATCTTCAGCCGGTAGCCAAATGGCGAGCGAATCAGCAACTCCGCCTGCCCACCTACGTGGGGATATTCCACCTCTTTCGTAATCCGCACACTGTCATACCAGTGCCACCATTGTGGGTAGGTGCGTGGATTGGAAATGTGTTCATACACCGTATCGATCGGCGCTTTGACATACCAATGATCAACGAACTTATAAAGGGCCATGTGCTTTCTCCTTAATAAATAGTGAAATTAAATCTTTACGCAGATGCCAACGAAAAATAAGCCACCGCCTCCACTACCAAAGTTCGCGCCAATCATCATTTGCCTCCCTAGGCAATTGCGGTGGTTAACAGCGGTTTACGGGCTTCCATCACGGCCGTATATGCCTGCCGTAGATATTGTTCTACCTGCTGCCAATCGTCCGCAACATCCTCCGAATAACGGCCGGTGATGCGATCCACCGTTTTGGCGGCCAGCGAACGGTACTCGGCCGACGGCCGCATCGCTTCCAGCGTCGAATCAAAGAGCGTGGCATGGAGGCGGTTTAGCGATTGCGTCATCGGTTCAATATCGCCCCTGTTGCGATCCTGAATACGTTCCAATGCCAATTCCCGGTGAACAATCCAGTAATCTATTTCCAGATCGGCCAGCTCTTTGGCGGTGGCGTTTAGCTTCATTGAGCGGCGTGCCTTGCTATAAAATCGTTCCAGATGATGCGTCGCCTGGGCTACATCATTGTTCTCCAACGGCGCAAAAGCCATCGAAGCGCGAACAATATCCATTGCTGCGGTCAAGGCAGTCGGCCAGGACATATTAAAAGCCTCGTGGTTTAACTGCACCATCAGCCGCAAAGCGCGTAGCCAATTGCGATCATAATACGCTTCCCAACCTGCCTTCTCATAATACGCCACTTTTATGGGATCAAAATCAATTTTTGCTGCCATCGTCTCAACTCCCTTTTCAACTGTTGTGTTGCGTGGATGACGCCGATCAAACGCGAATAACGCGGATTCCACTAAGCCTTCAGTTCCTTAGTCTCCCACTCTCTCTGTCTCCAATCTCAGTCCCCCACCACTGTCGCCACCTGCCCCCGCACCCGGCTTTGCAACTTGCGCCAGAGTACGGCCGTCAACGCCACCGTCTCCAATGTCGAAGTGACCGCAAAAGCCAGCGGGATCGCCAGCACACCGAGCCGGTTCAGCAGCAGCGCGATCATGATGCCACGGCCGATCAATTGACCGCTATTGGTCAATAGGGGCGTGCGCGTGTCCCGCAGCGCAATTAAGCCACGTGTAACCACTTCTGTGGCAATATAAGCGGGTAGGGCGACCGCATAGATCACCAGCACTTGATAAGTCAGATCACCGGCGGCCGCATCATACATCCCGCGCTCAAAGAGGAAACGAATGGTGAAACGGCCGAGCAGCAGCAACGCTGCCAACGCCGCCACCGCCAGGCCGACGGCCGCGCCCAGCGAAAGCCACTGTGTGCGGCGTAAGTTACTCCAATCGTTGGCCTCCGCATAGGCAGTTAGCCGGGGAAAGGCCGCCTGTCCCACCGCCTGCCCAAGCAGAGCAATTGGCAGACCAACCAGTAAAAAGGCGTTGTAAATGGCGGCCAACCCCGCTACCTCCGGCGCTCTGGTGGCAAAGGAAGTATCAATGATAAAGCCAGAGTAATTGACCCCCACCGATAAGCCGTTGGGAATGAGCAAGCGGATAACTTCGCGTAGACGATCATCAGCGAGGTTGAAAGCCAGCTTAAGGTTTGAACCGCTGTTCAGTAGTCCTGGTAACAAGATCGCTACCTGCAAAACGGCTCCACCCAGCACGCCAAAGGTCGGCCCCAGGATGCCAAGCTCAGGGATAAAGCGGCTGGCAATGATACCGCTGATCAGGGCGACATTGTGGCTGATGATCGAGAGGGCGGTGGGGAAAAATCGATTGCGACTGTTCAGCACGGCCGTCGCCACGCTACCAATCGCCAAAATAAGCGGCTGGACCAGCATGATCCGCGTCAACCGGACCGTTAGCTGGCTCGTTTCCGCGTCAAAGCCCGGCGCGAGCAGGTTCCTGACCAAAAAGGGCGTAAACAGTTCCACACCAATCACCACCAGGCCAAAGAAGGCGATCAATGTGGTTAAGACCAGTCCCGCCAGTCGCCATCCGGCCGCCTCCCCATTCTCCTGCCGCGTATTGACCAACACCGGGATCATCGCACTGGACAACGCCCCTCCAGCGATCAGACTAAAGAGCGTATCCGGCAGCCGGAAGGCGGCATAATAAGCATTCGCTTCTACGCTCACCCCGAATTGGGCATTAAACAACACTTGCCGCACAGCCCCCAAAGCGGCCGATAAAAAGAAAGAGGCCATCAAGATAAAGCTGGCTTCGGCAATGCTAAATTCTCGCTGGAACAACCGGCTGAAAGAACGGAGGGAAAGGGTAGGGCGGCGCGGCCGTACGGCCTGCCCCCAACGCCGAAAGGCCGCCGGAGCCAACCGCACCTGGTCAACCACTTCTGTTGCCAGCGGAAAGCCCATCCAGGCACTTTCCGCCAACGCAACAATCCCGCCCAGCCGCACCCCTTTGCGCTGCTGAACATTCGCCGGTAGAGAAGATGAAATCGTCATAATCGCCTCGAAAAAATAACTGGCAGGCAACAATAAAGCGCAAGCCTTCTAGCGTCGGCAGCCGGAACTTTGTATCCAGTGGTCACTACCCATCACTTGGGTAGCGATTGCCGAATACCGCCGTCTATTTATCTTTGTGCGCTGCCCGCAGGCAGTTAATTAGCTATGAGTACACTGTAAGGTTGCAGGTCGGAGCAGGGAAGCAGGCCAAGCTGGCGGGCCAGCGAAGTGGTGTCAGTGTAGAAATGAACCGCCGTCAGGCGACCCGCGCCCATCTGATACGTCTCGCAGACATTGAGCGTGATTGCCCGGCCCGTCGGCCGCAGTTGGACAGTGGGTAAAAAGAGGAGGCCTTTGTGCGTTCCACGCAAGATATACTCACAAACACCCCAATCCTCGCCCGTATGTAACCGCTCGATCTCTAACCAGAAATCGGGAAACGCCTGTCGCCAGCCCGACCAAAAGCGGCCGTACCCCTCTGGCCCTCGAAACACCTGTCCGGTGGCTACATGAGTCAATGTAGCGTGATCGCTCATTAACTTGCTGCCGTCGGCCGCGTTGCCCCAATTGATCGCCTCAAAATGCGCCTGCACGATTGCTAATGATTCATTCTTGTCCATAAGCGAATCCAATAACCGCTACAATAACTGGTAACTGAAGATAGTGTAAGAATAAAGGATAATCTCCCAAATTACCAGCCTAAAATCTGTTCATTCCCTGTTCACTTTGGCCTATTTGACACACTCGTTGCCTATCTCTTTTCTGACAAGCAAACAATGGACGCGGACGAACGCAGACAAACGCTGATTTATCCCTGTTCATCTGCGTTCAAAATCGTACCGATCACCAAAGTAATATGTAAGTAGTTTGCCAGATCACTACTTCTGAATGGATATTGGATAATGGAGAATGATTAGGGTAGAATAGCCGCCATTCAGATAGAGATTTGAGATTAAAGATTTGAGATTAGAGGGTAAGCGATAGAAGCTGCTGTTAATCTCCAATCTCCAGTCTCTAGTCTCCTAACTTGTGCAAGGTCGTAGATTCGCGGGTGATGCCCCCATGTCAAAAATGCTCCTCAGTGAACGACTGGAACAGGCACGTCGCCAGCGGTTTGTCGGCCGCGCGGCCGAACTAGACCTCTTTCGCCAGGCACTCAGTGAAGAGGATTTGCCCTTCTATGTCCTGCACATCTTCGGCCCTGGCGGCGTCGGCAAGACGACTCTCTTGCGTGAATACGCCCATCTGGCTCGTGAGACAGAAGCCCTCGTTGTGTTGCTCGACGGCCGTCACCTCGAAGCCACCCCCGATGACTTCCTCGGCGCGTTGGCGCAAGCGCTTGGCTTGGGGCTGGACAGCGATCCAATTCACTATCTGGGAACCCGTGCTGGAAAAGTCGTCCTCCTTCTCGATACCTACGAGCGAATCAACCCTCTTGACGGTTGGCTGCGTGACACCTTCTTGCCCCAATTGCCGGCCCATGTCCTCACCGTTACCGCCGGCCGCCAGCCACCTTCCATCGCCTGGCGCACCGACCCCGGTTGGCAAGCAATGATGCGTATCCTCCCTTTGCGTAATCTCAGCCCCACAGAAAGCCGCACCTATTTGCAACGCCGCCACGTTCCCGACGAGCAACACGAGGCTGTACTCAACTTCACCCACGGCCACGCCCTCGCCCTCTCCCTCGTCGCCGATGTGCTTGATCAACAACCGGGGACCATCTTCCACCCGGAAATTGCCCCCGACGTGATCAAGACCTTGCTCGAACAGTTGCTCCACCAGGTCCCCAGTCCCGCCCACCGCGCAGCGCTTGAGGCCTCCGCCCTGGTGCGCCTGACCACCGAATCCCTGTTAGAAGCACTGCTCGACACGGCCGATACCCACGACCTGTTCGAGTGGCTACGCACCCTCTCCTTCATAGACACCGACCGGCGCGGCATCTACCCCCACGACCTGGCGCGAGAGGCGTTGGCCGCCGATGTCCGCTGGCGCAACCCCGACTGGTATGCCAAACTCCATGACCGGGCGCGAAACTATTACATGCGCCGTGTCCAGCAGGCCAATAGCCAGGAACAACGCCGCGTCTTGTCCGACTACATCTACCTCCATCGCGACAACCCCGCCGTGCGCTCCTATTTCGAGTGGCAAGAAACGGGAACCGTCTTTACCGACGCCTACCGGCCGGAGGACAAAGCGGTGATCTTGGAAATGGTCAACCGCTACGAAGGGGAGGAGTCGGCCGCTCTCGCCGCACTCTGGCTACAGCGTGCACCAGAAGCATTTACCATCGTCCGCCGCGCCACCGGTGACATCGAGGGCTTTGTCACTTGCTTGCCCCTCGAAAAACTCATTGCCGAGGACAGGAAGCGAGACCCGGCCGTCCAACGCGCCTGGGACTATCTCAGCCACCAAGCCCCGCTGCGCCCCGGCGAGACGGCTGGCTACTTCCGGTATTGGATGTCCCGCGATACCTACCAGGATGTATCCACTGTTCAGAGTCGTCTCTTCCTGATCATCGTCCAATCCTTCCTGACCACGCCCGGTCTGGCCTACACCTTCCTCACCTGTGCCAACCCTGGCTTCTGGCAGCCCGTCTTCACCTATGCCGACCTGCACCCCATCCCCGAAGCGAGCTTTACAGTCGGCCGTCCCTACACTGTCTTCGGCCACGATTGGCGGGTGTTGCCGCAAGTAATCTGGCTTGAATTGATGGCCGCCCGCGAGATAGGAGGCGACATGGCCCACGCTCCCGCCGCCACCGAACCCGTCTTAGTCCTCAGCCAATCCGACTTTGCCACTGCTGTGCGCGATGGCCTGCGCGACTTTGCCAACCTCAACGCCCTTGCCAGCAACCCCTTGCTCCACTCGCGCCTGGTCCTATCCCGTCTTGGCAATGCTGCTCCCAATGAGCGAGTAGCGACCTTGCGTAATCTGTTACAAGGAACGGCCGACGCCCTCCAGGAATCTCCACGCCTGCTGAAGATGTACCGCGCCCTCTACCACACCTACTTTCAACCCGCTGCGACCCAAGAGCAAGCGGCCGAACTGCTCGACCTGCCCTTCAGCACCTACCGCCGCCACCTGCGCAGCGGCATCGAATACATCACCGAACGTCTATGGGCGCTCGAAATCGGCGATCTGGAATCTTAGCTCATCCGCTAAAAAAAATTAACCCCTGCAACTGACCAACCGACGAGCGTGTAAGCCAGGTAAGGTGCTTAATGAAGATTGCGATCCGCCAAGAACGCCCCGATAGCCCCGCAGCACGGCAACTGATTGATGAATTGGAAGCCACCCTTGCGCCCCACTACCCGGCCAAAAGCCGTCATGGCTACAGCGTTGAGAAGCTCATTCAGCAGGGGGTCGCCTTCTTCGTCATGCGCCAGGAAGACATCCCCCTGGGCTGTGGTGGCGTTCAACTCTACGGGAGCGACTACGGCGAACTCAAACGGATGTACATCCGTCCCAGCCATCGCGGCCGTGGGCTTGGCAAACTGCTGCTTGACCACCTCGCCGCCTACACTCAACAACAAGGCGTCCACCTATTGCGCCTCGAAACCGGCATCCACCAAACGGCCGCCAGCAGCTTTTCGTCATGAAACGCGCCAGCACTCGCTCCCTCTTTCCTGGTTGTTGGGATCTCCCCGGCGGCCGTGTTGAACCCGGCGAAACCCTTACCGATTGGGGCGCAGACGGCCCCGTCCCCTCGACTCGGGTACCAACGATCATCGTCTCCCACACTGTGCCAGATGATATACCCACGGGAGGAGTTTATACATTTGTGGATAGCATTGAAGCCGCGTTTGAAAGAGCGCAACAAGTAGCCGGAGATAAGGACATTGGAGTAAGCAGCGCGAACGTTCCACAGCAATTGATCGAACACGGTTTCGTTGACGAAATCTTCATCCACCTCGTTCCCGTGCTCTTCGGCAGCGGTGTGCGACTGGTTGAAAACCTTGTTGGTGGGCATGTTCAGCTTGAAATAATGGAAGTGATCGAAACAAAAGAGGTGGTACACTTAAGGTTCCGGGTGATCAAGTAGGAAACCCATCCTACCACAACCACCGGCCAAGAAAAATCGAAGCCTAAGCCAGCGGCCGAACCCGTGAATAACTAACGGCCGCCATTCAAGTAACTTTTATAGGAGAGCGCCCAATGACAACCCAAGCAACCGGCACATTCAAGGTACAAAGCTGGGATGAAGAAACCTACGACGAGATAGAAGGTGGGGCAGGGCTTGCCAGTGTCATCACGACCCAAACCTTCACCGGCGACATTCAAGGGGAGGCGGCCGTTCGCTATCTGATGGTCTATACCAGCGACAACGCCGCTACCTTTGTCGGGATGCAACGCATCGTTGGACTGCTCGGCGGCCGTTCCGGCAGTTTCGTCCTGCAAGTCAGCGGGACTTATGCCGACGGTCAAGTGCAGGCTACCTGGTCGGTTGTCCCCAACTCCGGCACCGACGAATTACAGGGGCTAACCGGTACGGGTGGCTACCCACCCCATGGCCAGGGGGAGATCCCCTACACCCTCGACTACGACTTCGAGCAAGCCTAAGCAGTGAGCTGCTTCCGTGAACAAACGGCCGTCCCTGCTCTTTCTCCTGTCGCTTTGGCTCCTTGCTACTGCCTGTACCTCGGCCGCCACGCCCCTCAGACAGTTAGCGCAAGCCGAGCAACAATGGACGGAACATAGCGTCACCAGCTACCGGCTGGAATTGCTCGTCGTCAACAGCATCTGGCACGCCCAGACCCACCATATCACTGTACAGGATAATCAGGTCATTGAGACTGAAGCCAGTTGTGTGCCTGCGCCGATGGAATTTGGAGAGTGTGAGGTTGAGGTGTATGCGGCCGAGTCCTATACTGTTCCCGCCCTCTTCAACTTTGCCCGTTCCGAACTCCAAAGCGAACACGCCCAATGGCTCAATATCACCTACGATCCGATCTATGGCTATCCCAGTCACATTTCATACAACCATCCTGAAATCCTCGACGAAGACTGGGGTTGGCGAGTCATGAGCTTTGAACGGCTTGAGTAGACCATATACTTGCTATATTCAGGAGAAAAACCCATGTCATCATTCGACTTCATCAACTTCGTCAAATACAATAATTGGGGCAATATCCATCTGCTCACGACGGCCGAAGAAGCCCCCTTCGAGCGCCTGACCGGTGATGTGCTGCAAAGAGGTGAATCCCCTTACTATACGTTGCACCCTATGTATTATAACGAACGGGCATGGCGAATGGCTTCGAAGGTACTGGTAAAGGCAAGTTCGGGAAGAGCATCCGGCGCAAAAAAGCCAACTGCGTCGGCATCGTCTCCAGCACGTGGTTCACCACCAAGCAGTCGCGCCCGATAGAGGATGAAAATGGACGCGCCCCCTTGCTCTGGCGGATTGTGATAGACATCCAACAAGCCTTCAATAGCAACCTGGAGGTTGGTCTCTTCGAGGACTTCGCGAACGGCCGTTTCCTGTGGGTCTTCTCCCTGGTCTAAAAAGCCAGAAGGGAGGCTCCACTTCCCGCTTTCCGGGTCCATCACCCGCCTTACGAGCAACACCTTGCCCTCATCCACAACCAGCACGCCGACCCCTACCTTCGGGTCGGTGAAGTGGACAAAGCCGCAAGCGGGGCAAGCCCGTCGCGGCTTCCCCGACACCTCCCGCGTCTCCAACGCCGTCGCACAGCGGGGGCAATAGACCATGTAATCGGGGGCGCTTGTTGGCATCTGTTCGTAGGTAGTGGGGAGTAAGCGGTGTATTGGTCTATTGGTGTATTGGTTAAGTCAACAATAACCAGTACACCAATAGACCAATACACTACCATCTTTGCAACCGCTGTCGGGCGAAGAGGAGCAGGACAACCAGCACCAGCAACAACACGCCTAGCGCAAGCTGCCAGGAGAGCAGGTTGCTCCCGGCAATTTCGGCCGCTGGTTGGTTCGCTACCTCAGCACTTTCCGTATCAAATTCGAACGCCTCTGCATCAGCCACTGCCTCATCCGTCGCCACTTCCCCTTCCCTGGCCAGGTCTGCAACATCGGCCGCCCCTGTGGCCGGCTCCGTCGCCAACGTTTCGGCCTCGGCCGCGTCTGGCGGCACATCTACCGGTAATGCCTGGCTATCCAGTGTATCCGATAGGGGCGTTGGCAGCACAAGCTCCGCCTCCACCGCCGTTGTTTCCTCGACCGGTTCCTCGGCCGCTTCCTCAGCCGGCGCTGGAAGCGCCGATTCTATGGCCATGGTTTCGGCCGCTGCTTCCTCTTCAATTGTTTCTGTCACGACTGTTTCTGTCGCGACCTGTGCTGTCTCAAAGGCCGTTGTTTGCGGCTGCCCCACGCCAAACTGCCCCTGGAAAAAGCCCAGACCGAGGAGCAAAATAAAGATAAGCGCGGCCAACGCCGTCGCTCCTTGCAAAGCGGGATAGAGTTGCAGCAAGGGCTGGCGTTGGGGACGGCCGTAAAGCGCAGGGTCGAGCGTAAAGTTGCGCGGCACGCGGCGACGCGGCAACTGCGCCAACTGCTGCTTTAACAAGCGCATCTGGCGCAACTCCGCCTCTAACCGGGCATCCTGCGCCAACTGTCGTTCCAGGCGTTGCCGCTCGGCCGGGGCCAGAGCGTTATCCAGGTAAGCGCTCAACGCTTCCTGCGTTAATTCCGCGGACGACTTCGTCCGATTGCGTAAAAAGTCAAACATTTCTTTTAAGAAGAGACTGGGAGACTTGGAGATTAGGAGATTCCTATCAGTCTCCAAGTCTCCTACTCTCTCAGTCTCATAATCACATCACGTTCTACTAGATTCTAGACGATATTGGCCGGGTAATAGTTCCTGTGAATGTTGCAAACATTCACGCAATTTCGCCCGTGCGCGGCTGAGCCGTGACTTCACCGTTCCCAGCGAAACGCTCATGATGTCGGCGATTTCCTGGTAATCATGCCCTTCGACATCAGACAACACAGCCGCTATTCGCTGGTCCTCCGGCAAGCCATCCAGACAACGTTCAATCGCCACTGCCAGTTCCACCCGCTGCCGGTGCTGTTCTGGCCCTTCGTCCGGGCTGCGTAAAAAGGCGGGCGACTCATTCTCGTCCATGATTTCATCAATGGAGGATTGCGGCCGTCGCTTGTGGCGGCGCAATTCATCGTAGCAACGGTTGGTGGCAATACGCAGAATCCACGCCTTAAAGCTCCCCCCGCGAAAGCGGTTCAACGATTTATAGGCGGTGATAAAGGTTTCCTGGGCAATATCTTCGGCCGAAGGGGGATCACCCATAATCCGGTAGGCGACGTTATAGACCACCTCCTGGTAGTGCAGTACCAGCCGGTTAAAAGCCGCTACATCTCCCTTCTGCGCCTGGCGAATCAGTGCCTCTTCGTCCATAAAGTTACTTCGGTCCGGCCGACTCCCATTAGTCTCCTAATCTCTTGATCTTCCACGCTCTCTTCTTTGTTGTCTTTGTTGACAGAACCAATCCCTTATTCTATACTCACTCTCACGCTTTGCCGAAGTGGCGGAACTGGCAGACGCGCACGACTCAAAATCGTGTTCCCTCGGGAGTGTGGGTTCGATTCCCACCTTCGGCATCAGACATAGCATCAATGGATTATAAAACCCGGCTACAGACTGGGCAACTTAAGCGGCTTCCGGTTTGGAAGCTTCTTTTTTTGGATGCGGATGGACAGCAGCGATCGCCGGTCTCGCTCTCTAATCACCATTGTCTTCGGCTTTGCCATTGGAATCGCCCTGGGATTAATCTTCGGTTGGGTCGTTTGGCCGATTCAATACACTGAAGCCAACCCTGCCATTCTACGTGAAGATTATCGCCGCGATTATGCGCTGATGATTGCCACGGTATATGCCGCTGATGGCGACCTGATGGCCGCCCAAAACCGCCTCTCCCAACTTGGCTCCGACTATCGCGATGAGCTAGTCGAATCAGTAACCGATCTGGCGGTCGCTGGAGAAGATGAGGGGATCATTCGGCCGTTGGCGCGGCTGGCGGCTGACTTGGGGTTAAGTTCGCCTGTGTTTGCGCCTTATCTGACCGAATAGGACGACAATCCAGTTGTAGATTAAGAAAATAAGCGAGTAATAGCCGTGTCATTCTGACGAGTCTTCGAGGAAGAATCCCTACGAGCTGGATTCGCGGGATGCTTCACTCCGAAGACTTCGTTCAGCATGACAATCCCATTACCTGATTAAATACTTAATTCACAAGAGGATTGTCGTTACGGATGAGCAATGGTGGATCAGTATTCGAGGAATGAGCGCAGCGTGATACGCAGAAGAAACCGGCGTCGGGCGCTGGTGCTGTTTGTCCTCAGTTTGCTGGTGGGCGTGGCGGCCGCGCTCTACTATGCCTGGATTCTCAATCCCGTTGTCTTTGTCGAAGCCAGCCCCGCCCGCCTCAGCAGCGATTACCAGACGGAATATGTTTATTTAATTGGCCGCAGCTATGCCAGCTCTCCCAACCTTTCTCTTGCTGAAAGCCGCCTTGCTGCCCTCGACCAGCCCGACATCGAACAAACGATCCTCGACCAGCTCGAAGCCGGTATCCGTGCTGGTCGGCCGCCGGCCGACCTTCGCGCCCTGGCAACATTGGCTGATGCGCTGAAGATAGAAGCCCCGGCCGTCGCCCTCTTTGCTCCGGCGGCCGATTCGGTCACTCTGCCGACGATGGACGCGGAACAAGCGCCCTTGCCCGTCCCCACCGGGATTGTCGTGGCTACACCGGCGGCCGTTGCCAACCAACCTACTCCGACACCGGTCGCCACCTCCAGCCCGACACCAACGGTTGAACCCACCGCCACAACCGCACAATTCCAGTTGCTCAACCGCGAACAACAATGCCCGGAGGAAGCGGAAGGCGGCCGTATTCAGGTATTGGTCGTGGATACCAATGGAAGGCCACAGACGGGAATCCCTATTGTCGTCAGTTGGCCGGATGGGAGCGACCGCTTCATCACCGGTTTCAAAGAAGGGGGGTATGGCGACTTCACCATGCAGCCCGACACCGACTATACTGTTACGCTTCCCGACGGCCGCACCAGCGAAAGCGACCTAAGCCTTGAAACCTGCGCCGAAGACCAACCCGCCAACTGGCAACTAACGTTTCTAAGGGATGAGGGATGAAGGATGAAGGCTGAAGGTCAACTACAGGACTTACGCAGTTCATATTTTTCCGACACGAATGGCACGAATTTCACGAAAATAGAAGGCAAAATTCGTGTTATTTGTGCCATTCGTGTCAAAAATGCGTAGCGTAATTCCTAAACTACTTTCATCCTTCAGCCCTCATCCTTCATCCCTACCGCCCGAATTGCCTGGCTAGTTGGGCGGCTGAGAGGTGAATCAGGGTCGGCCGTCCGTGGGGGCAGGTGTGGGGGTTGGCACACGCTTCCAGTTGCTGGATCAATGCTTCCATCTCCTGCGTAGAGAGCGTTTGTCCGGCTTTGATCGCCGCTGTTTTACAGACGCGCTTAATGACGGCCGCTTCAACGGCCGATTGCATCGGCGTGTTCTCCCCCTCTAAATCCTCGAGAACGTTGAGCAACGACTGTGCCGGGTCCTGGCGGCTCAAGATTGCCGGGACTGCCCGCATCATAAACGTCTGTGGCCCAAAGGGTTCGATCTCAAAACCCAAACGGGTTAATAGTGGCAAATGTGTTTCCAATAGCGTCGCTTGCGAAGGTGTCAGGCGCACGGCCGCGCCGGCTACTAATCCTTGTGAAGCGACCTGGTTTTGTTGCTGCCGGGCCATAAATTGCTCATAGAGCACTCGCTCATGGGCGGCATGTTGGTCAATCAGAAACAACCCTTCAGGCCCCTCGGCGATGATATAGGCGGCTCCCACCTGACCAACCACACGCAACATTGGCAACCGCTCTCCCCCGGCCGCTGCCCACAAATCGTTGGCTGGCCCCATCGAAGGAAGGGACGCTACCTCATCTGGTTCGCCAGCGCGGCCGTCATCCCCATTGGCCGGTAATGGCAGTTGCCACTCATCGTCGGCCGCCGTCCAGTTATCTGTCCATTGGCCGCTGGTTGGTTGTCCTGCCGACCAATTGCCCGCGCCAAAACCACTATGTTCGGCCGCCGGCCAGAGGCTGACCGGCCGCACCGGGCTGGTCGCCAACAAGGTCTGGCGCACCGCCCGTTGCACCGCGCCAAAGACCAGGTTTTCATGGCGGAAACGGACCTCCACCTTCGTCGGATGCACATTCACATCCACATCCTCCGGTGGAACGCTTAGAAACAGTAACCCCAACGGAAAGCGACCTGTCGGCAGCAAGGTATGGTACGCCTGGATGACGGCATAGGTGAGCCGGTTGTCGCGAATCCAACGGCCGTTGACAAACAAGGTAATATGGCTGCGGTTCGCCCAATGTAAACTCGGCGCACCGACATAGCCGTGTACCTGGATAGAAGACTGGGAGACTGGGAGACTGGGCGATTGGAGATTAGCGATCAGCGATTCTTCCTCGCTCCCCTGCTCCTCTGCTCCTCCGCCCCCCTGCACCCCAGCGATTTCCAACATCTGCCCCATCTGCTCTGCGCCATAGACCGACACCAACACATCCTCTAAACGGCCGCTGCCCGTTGTCTGGAAGGTCAGGCGGCCGTCGTGGGTCAGGCGAAAGCGGATGTGGGGATAAGCGAGGGCATAGCGGGTGACAAACTCATCGATCAGTCGCTTCTCGCTGCTGATGCTCTTTAGAAACTTTAACCGCGCCGGGACATTGTAAAAGAGGTTCTCTACGCTGATAACCGTCCCTTGTGGTGCGCCCATCAGTTCACGACTGACAAGGTTGCCCCCCTCCAGAATTAAGCGCACCCCTACCTTCTCCCCCTGCGAGCGGCTCACGACCGTCACGCGGCTGACGGAAGCAACGGCGGCTAATGCCTCGCCGCGAAAGCCAAGGGTACGAATTGCTTGTAGATCAGCGGCCGATTGCAGCTTGGAAGTTGCATGGCGTTGGAAAGCGGTCTCGATCTCCTCGGCCGAAATGCCTGTCCCATTGTCCGAAATCTGGATTAACTCTCGGCCGCCCTGGCGCACATCCACGAAGATCGCCGTCGCCCCGGCGTCAATGCTGTTTTCCAACAACTCTTTGACAACGGAAAACGGCCGCTCCACCACTTCTCCGGCGGCAATCTGCGAAGCCAATTGCTCTGACAACACCCGTATTGGCATAGCTCTATTTTAGCACATCCAAAAAGAGATTGGAGATTAAGAGACTAGGAGAGTGATAACTCCCTACTCATCACTAGCCACTAACCACTGTCCACTACCCACTATCCCCATTCCGCTTTCGTTCCAGATAGATTAGTGTGGCGGAGAGAATACCGGCGGCGGTGACGATGCTCCAGCCAAGCTGGTTGACCCGCCGTTCGATCCGTTCTTGCATACGCGCTGCTTCGCGGTCCCCTTTTATTTTCACACTCAGTTGCCCTTTTTCGGCGGCGTCAATCAGCCGTTGCAGGCGGGCTGGTGTCTCCAGATACGGCCGCAGCACATCAAACGCCGTTTCCAAGCTGAAATCGCGTAAGTGCCGGGTGTTTTGCAAGCGCAACAGTTCCAGGCCATAATGCTCAATCTGGTACCAGGGGTTGATCTGTGGGTCGAGGTTGGAGATCAGCCCGGAAATCATGCCCAGGGCACGGCCGAGATAAATAAAGTCCTGTGGAAGCTGAAAAGGGAGATCAAACAGCAGGTCGCGAAACTCGCGGCTTAGTTCGGCCACTTCGCGGGGGTCAGGGCGGGCCAGTTCGAGCAACTTCCGCCCCCAGATGTGGTTGAGCAACGCTTCGTGGGCTTCGGTGA
Organism: uncultured Ardenticatenaceae bacterium; assembly: GCA_964410625.1. GTDB lineage: Bacteria > Chloroflexota > Anaerolineae > Promineifilales > Promineifilaceae > CAYPHY01. The sequence continues at coordinate 15,505 of CAYPHY010000043.1, forward strand.
TGCGTTCTAGGTCGGCTCCGGGCAAGAAGAAGCCTAAATCGCGGCCGACTTCCGTCCACTGACGGGCATCACGTTGCGTCAGGGCGACCAGAAACTTGCGTAAATTCTCGCCCGTAGCCGGTGGGACTTCGACCGCCATGCCAAAATCAACAAAGATCAGTTGAAACGGCCGCCCCTCTCTTCTGTTATCCCCATTCGCTTGCGCTTTGCTCTCCCCCCATCCATTTTCCAATCTCCAATCTCTAATCTCCTCCGTCTCCCTCACCGGCCGCACAAACAAATTCCCCGGATGGGGATCAGCGTGGAAAAACTCAGCGATAAATACCTGCTTGAAGTACGCCTCAAGCAGCGTTTCGGCCACCTCCTGAGGGGCAATTCCGGCAGCAACAAGGCTATCCACTTCTGCAATTTTGAGTGCCTCTACATCTTCAAGGACGATGACGCGACGGGTCGAATGTTCGCGGTAAATAGCGGGGATGTAAATGCGCGGGTTGCCAGCATGGATTTGCTTAAATCGTTCGGCGTTGTCGGCCTCGGCGATGTAGTCCAGTTCACACCATAGCGTGCGGGCAAACTCCTCGGCCAAAGCCGGTACATTGGCACGACGGCCGAGGGGCTTATAGCGCACCAACCAACGCGCCACCACCCGCAGTGCCGCCAAATCGGTGGAAACCAACGCCTCAATCCCCGGCCGCTGCACCTTGATCACCACCGCATCGCCCAGCGCCTGAGCATAGCCATCGGCCAATCCGTCTCCGTTCCTAAATAATCCGTTTCGATCCGTCGTATCCGTATCTATCCGTGATTGACCATTGGCAGTTCCATCATCAGGCAACAGCCAGGCGCGGTAGGTCTGCCCCAACGAGGCGGCCGCCAATGGTTGGCGCTCAATTCGCGCAAAGCGTTGGGATAAATCCCCCAACTCATGCCGCAGCAAGGCGAATATTTCATCCGTATCAACCGGTGGCACTTCATCTTGCAAGCCTTGTAGCTCCTGGGTGATCTCCAGCGGTAATACGTCTACACGCGAACTGAGAAATTGGCCGAGTTTGATCATCACGCCGCCCATTTCAATTGCCAACAGGCGAAAGCGGGCGGCCATTTCACGCATCCGCTGCGGCCGCGAGCGAGAGACCATATTGCGAACAAAGGGCAAACGGCCGAGCAACAAATCCCACCAAATGACATGAAGGATTGCCCGCCCGAAAAAGCTCAATATCTGCCGGTATCGCTGCCGGTCTACTATCGCGTATTCGTCACTCATTCAACCTAATTCTATCAAATCCAACTCACCAATCACCCAATCTTTAATCTCTACTCTGTTAATCCCCTTCCTAAAACAAAAGGCTTCATCCATACCCGGATGAAGCCTCTCGGAACTGTGCCCCATAGGGGACTCGAACCCCTGTTTCGGCCTTGAGAGGGCCGCGTCCTGGGCCGCTAGACGAATGGGGCGTCTATCTGTTTTAGAAGGCCATAAAATGCTAAGACGGATGGATTTTAGCAGAGGGCTAGAGAGATGTCAATTTTCGTTGGGGCGATTTAGCAGATACGCTACTCAATAAAGTTCACAGGATTCATGAAGCACCTACGCTTGATATAGCCACTTTTCTCGAATTGATAAGCATGATATGATCCTATACGCCTTCAAAAATGATTGATGGGTATAAAATTCAGTTTTATTCTGCTGATCAGCATGAGCCGCCTCATGTTCATATCGTGAAGGCTGAAAAACGGGCTAAAATTTGGTTGTATGATCTTTCAATCTCATGGAGCCGACACTTTAGCCCGAGAGAGTTGAGACAAGTGATGGAAATTGTGCGCCAACGCCGAGAAGAGTTGATAGAGTGGTATCATGGATTCTTTGCATGAAACAACTATCGTGAATGCCTTTTTCACGAATAATCTGCTCACCGTAGCCCTGAATGACGGCCGTATTATCATTTTTCCCTGCGGCGGAATGAAGTGGCTGGTAGAAGCTACACCAGAACAGCAACAAGATTTCAGTATTGAATCTGACGGTTATGGCGTATGGTGGCATGAATTAGATGATGGGATTGCATTGCACCACATTTTAACTATCAACCCTCTTCCAGAGCTAGGTGTGGCCTCTTAGATAGATGGTTTGCTGACCTGACTTATACCTAAAATTGATCTCGCGCTATCGTCCTGTTGCCCGAAATTACAACAACCTGGAAGGCCCGAAGTTTGAGGGCTTTTATGCGGCCCTTTCCCCTTCTCCAAAAGAAAGGCTCAGAGTTGTTTCCTATAATATTAACTTTGGCAAAGCAATCGTGCTGGCAATAGATGCGTTCCGCCGGTATGAACCGTTGGCTGCGGCCGATCTCATCTTCCTGCAAGAGATGAATGAACATGGGACTGAGCAGATAGCCCGCCAACTACAATACAACTTCGTTTATTATCCTGCTTGTATCCACAACTATCACGGCCGCAACTTCGGCAATGCTATCTTGAGCAAGTGGCCGCTGTTCAACCCGGAAAAGATCATCCTGCCCGGTCTCAGCCCCCTCAACCGGGAGATGCGCCTGGCAACCAGGGCGCAGATAGAGGTGGGAAAACGGGAGATCGTTGTCTATAGCACCCACACAGAAGTCTATCTCACTTCCAGAAACCACCGGCGACGACAGGTGGAGACGATCATTGCCGACATCCCGCAGCAGGCGGAACACGTCATTGTTGGGGGCGACTTTAACACCGTCAGCAATCGCGGAATCCAACGTCTGGTGAACCTGTTTGCCCAGGCCGACATGCAGCGGGCTTCAAAAGGGTCAGGCTCGACGATGGTTAGCTATGCCTACCGGCCGACGGCCGCCGACCATATCTTCGTTCGTGGCTTTAAGACGCTAGATAAGGGCGCGATTCGCCAGGCGGCCGCCAGCGACCATGCGCCAGTGTGGGTGGAGGTGGAATGGAACCGGGTATAATAGACAGAGACAAAAGGCATGGAGGATGGCTTCTGGCTAAAATGAATGATAGATAATCCGCGTAACCATCTAATTCGAGTCCTTTGATAGATATTCAGGAAGGTGTCTGATGAAAACAATGAACAAGCAAGCGTTCTTAAATGAATTGCGGGCAGCCCAAGAAGAAGTGGAAAGCCGATTGGCCGGTTTGAGCGAGGCGCAACTGACGGAACGGCCGTCGCCCGATGCCTGGTCGTTGCGCGAGACGCTCCATCACCTGACCTATTGGGAACAGTACATGATCAACGTTGTCCGCCAGGCGATGGAGGCGGGTGCAGCCCCGCAGTGGGTGACGAATGAGGAAGAAACGGCCATTAACGACCAAATTCTAAGCGAGGCCAACGAACGGCCGCCACAGGAGATTGTAGACAACTTCCGCCGTTCCGCCGGGGAGGTGAGAGCGCTGGTCGAATCTTTGCCGGAAGATCTCTTGACTGACCCGAACCACTTTGCCTGGCTAAATGGTAAACCGCTATGGACCTACATCGCCAATGAGTCCTACGGCGAACACCGGGAAGAGCATCTGCATCAGTTCCACTAAGATTAGTTACGTTTTGTGTCAAGCCGCCCAGTTAAGTGATACCTTTCGTTGAGACTCGACGCAATCCTTTAAGTACAGATTGATCAAAGTTTGATAGGGAATGCCTGTTTCCTGTGATAAATCCTTGAAGTATTCAATCACATCGAGTTCTAAACGTATAGTAACTGGCTTGCGCATCATTTATAAGTCAAGTAAAGGGCAGACCTGATGCATAATACATGAGAGAAAAGAGACAAATCTCAGTTGGAAAACTGTCTTTTGCTTAATGCATAAGTCCTAACCTTAAAAAAAACGGGCTGACTGTTCGAGACAACGAAAAATAGGGCGATTGTTCGTTCATACCTCTGTAGTAATGGTTGGCTTCTTATCTGAAAGGAGGTATTAAATGCAACGCATTAGAAGCAAGCCTGTTTTTGGTCACCGGCTCTTCTTGGGAGCCTTTGTTGTACTCGTATTACTCGTTACCGCGCTTATTGGCGGAAGGTCCACGCAAGCAGCGCCAACCGCTGCGCTCACGATTGTCGACGTCAGTGCCCCCGATATAAATTGTCAGTTTGATACCGATTGCACCATTACCGCTGATGACCAGACGAGCCATTTCACACCGCCTGGCACCATCGGTGATGCCTTCTTACAGTCCCGCCTGTTCCCACAGGGGGAAGCAGGTACGCCTGGCGAGGGGCTGTATGCTTATCTCTATCGGATTGACCTGCAGGAGGCCATCAGCACAACGGCCGTTGCCTGTGTCTTTCGGATGCAGCTTGAGTTCGGGCCGATCGCGCAGTTGGACTATAATGGAGATGGCTCTGCTGATGACATCTTCGTTATCAGCAAAGGGGGTGTGGGAAATATAGCCCCACCAGCGGCCGAGCAAATCGGCAACGTTGTCTACATCTACTTTGACCCTGGGCTTTGCAGCAGCCGGCAGGAGAGTGGTGGAGACAGCAGCTACTTCTTCGGTATGGCTTCAAAGGAACCTTACCAGGATGTTACGGCCGATTTACTCGGTAGCCCCGACCTACATGAAACGCTTGATGCCCGCGCTCCTGGGATTCCACCTGGCGTGAACATCACCATCGGTGAATCCACCAACCGTCGCTTTGCGGCGACCTATGAGTTCCCCTTACCTAAACTGTTGGAGATCGAAGGGCCGGATGGCACGCTTTATACGCAGTTCATCTCCCCCGGCGTTGAGGTCTATGGCGAAACACCCGGTTGGCCGGATGTACCCGTCACCCGGCGGATGGTGGCCGTCCCGCGCGGCGCAACGGTGAAGGTGGGTGGGTTACAGGTTGTCTCTGGCGAGACCTATACGGTTGATCTCTGGCCTTCACAGCCGCACGCGGCCGACGCCCCAACACAACAGCAAGACCCCCCGCCCGGTATTTTTGACGACCCGCCGTTCACCAAAGATGAAGCCGTCTACGCCAAAGATGAGTTGTTTCCCCCTGAAGTTGTTACCGTCCAGCCGATGGGTCGAATGCGCGACCTCGACCTGGTGCAACTGAACATAGCCGGGGGACAGTATAACCCGGCGCAGAAGTTGCTTACCATCTTCCGTTCAGTAGACTTTGATCTGACTTTTGAGGGTGGCGAGGATGGATTCTTGCCGGAAGCGGTACTCAATAATCCGTTTGAGCGTAGCTATGATGGGATATATGCCCAGGCGTTGAATCACAGGGCCGTCTTTGAGTATCACTTTCCAATCACCTTTGTTCCGCTGTGCTGGGGGTTTGAATACCTGATCATCACCGATCCCGCTTTCCGGGCTGCGGCCGATGATCTGCGCGACTGGAAGGTGAGCCGGGGCCTTTCGACGCGGGTGCTCGAAACCGGCAGCGACCCTGGCGACATCGGAACCACCCGCGAACAAATCCGCGATTACATCCGCAAGCAGTTTGACGAATGTTTGGTGCGGCCGTCCTATGTGTTGCTGTTGGGGGATGCCGAGCATATCCCTCCCTTCTATCGCACGACCGTCTATGGCGAAAGTGGCGGCTCCGATCTCGATTACGCGCTGATGGACAATAGTGACACCGTGCCCGATCTGGCTTACGGCCGTATTCCGGTGGATACGCTGGCCGATGCGCAGCGAGTGGTGGATAAGGTGATCGCCTATGAGCAAAGCCCACCATTCGCTCCCTCGTTTTACAATGACCTGACCTTCGCCGCCTACTTCCAATGTTGTCGGGCAGGCGCAACGCAAACCGGAACGGCCGCGCGGAGTTTCATCGAAACGGCCGAGCTGGTACGCGACGAACTGGAAGGGCAAGGCTACGCCGTGCAACGCATCTACAACACCAACGCCACCGGCACCAACACGCCCAACCGTTACTTTAACGGCACACTGTTACCCGTTGACCTGCGGGCCAGTAGCGGCTTCCCCTGGGCTGGTGATACAGATGACATCGTTGATGCGATCAACGACGGCACCTTCCTGGCCCTACACCGCGATCACGGTTGGGTAGACGGTTGGAGCGATCCGGAGTTCCTCACCAGTGATCTGGCCGATCTGACGAATGGCAACCTGACACCTGTGATCTACAGCATCAACTGCGCCAGTGGCATTTTCGACAACGAAACCTTGAACTCGGCGATGCAATCGTGGCCTTATCCATCGGCCGCCGGTTTCACCTCCTGGGCTGAAGAAATGCTACGGATGGAAGGGGGCGCGGTAGGCATCATCGGCGATACGCGGGTCAGCCCTACATGGGCCAACAGCGCCCTCACACGTGGTCTCTTCGATGCTACCTGGCCTGATCTGCTGCCGGCGGATGGTAGTAACACCTCTATCCGCCGCCTGGGCGACATCCTTAACTATGGTAAAGCCTATCTGATCAGCCAGGTGCCAGTGGCGCAGACAGCCGGTGATGTCACGCAAAGTGAAGCGGATACAGATGTTTTCATCTATCACGTGCTGGGTGATCCGACGATGAAACTCTATACGCAGAATCCTTTCCGGATCGTCTTCCCGCCGTTCTTTTATGAACTGGTGATCTTTGATCCAACCATCTGGGAGATCAACTATCCGATCAATGGCAGTATCTTGACTGCATTGCAGGATGGGAATCCAGTGGCGCGGGCAATCGTCGAGAATGGCACGGCCAAACTGGACTTCATCCACGATGTAGATCCCAACCGGCCAGTCGAGGTTTCTGCCTTCCATCCGGACGGGACCGGTGCATTGCTGCGCGAGGCAGACGCCCAGGGTCGAATTGAGCCGGTTAGTGGTGGCACGATTGAACATGACCCCAGCCAGTTTGCCATTGCGTTTCAGCCTGGTTCCTTCCCCACTACCTTCGACGTGTTTTATGAAGTGGGTCATGGATCTGCTGCTCGCTCTCAGCCGCCCGGTTTAGCAACGCTGCGCGAGTTCAGCCTGGAGGCCTTTGACGAGGCGGAAAGCGACGGCAACCCGGCTCCGGTGACTGAGTTCAACCAGGCGTTTACGATGACGCTGGGTTACAGTGATGCTGAACTGGATGGGCGAGGGATAGATGAGGAAACGCTCGGTTGCTACTACTTTGATGAGGTGGACGCGCTGTGGAAGCCGCTGGATTCGCAGGTGGACACAGACAATAACGTCGTGACTTGCACGGCCGATCACTTCACCGAGTTTGCGCTGGCGGGCGAAGGCGCGTCTGGCACCTTCCTGCCGGTTGTCGTTAGGCCATAACGACCGTAACGGAAATCGTTTTCTGATTTGATTCATAAGGGTCACACCGGTATGGTGTGACCCTTATTGGCTTGTATGAGGATTAAAAGATAAGTAGCCTGAATAGCGATAATCTACCGGCCGTCGCTATCCAATTGTTAACCAAACTCGACCACCGGCCGCACTTCCACCGAACCGGTACTCATCGGCAGCTTGCTCGCCATCTCCAATGCTTCCTCGATGCTGTTGCAATCGAGGAGGTAAAATCCTCCCAGTTGTTCCCTGGTCTCGGCGAAGGGGCCGTTGACCGTCAGGGTGGCGCGGCCGTCCTCAAAGCGAATGGTCTGCGCCATCGTGGTTGGATGTAGGGCCTCGCCAGTGGGGTTGTAACCCTTCTCGCCTGCCTCCGCGCCAAAGGCGTTGTGGGCTTCGATAATCCTGTTCCATTGCTCCGGGGTCAGGTCGCTGTCTTCTGTCTCGTCACCATAAAGCAGTAGCATGTAACGCATGTCTTGCCTCCAAATGAAATTGAAAGATATTAGCGGCATTGGATTTGCCGCTTTATGAGAACGACGAATAACCGGGCGACAGATCGACAGGAAGGACGGTAAATTTGCGAACAAATGTTTTGTCAGCCCCCTTTCTGCCCAAATAAACGAAGCCACTCCTCCACTTCTTCGGCCGACAACGTCCGCTCTCGGTCCACACGACCAATATCGCGCTTTTTCGCAGGTGGAGAGGGTTCCTTTTCTGCCGGTTCAGGCGGCGGTGGGGGAGGTGGAGGCGGTGCTTTGCGTTCTGGAACGGGGCCAAACAGTTCGAGCCACTCATTCACTTCCTCGTCGCTAAGTTGCGGGGTTTCACGACGCTCCGCAATTCGCTGCTCATCCGTTGTTTCAACCGGTGCAGCGGCCGGACGCGGCCGTTCGGGGGGCAACTGCGTGGCAAACTGTTCCGCCAGCAGCAGGGGCATCCGCCGCTTACGGGCAACGGCCAATACTTCCGCGTCGCTGCTGACCAGGGTAAATTCGGCCGGATTCTTAACCTGGTTGATGCGTCGGATGAGCAGATCATCGGCCGTTTGCCCCGCAGAAGCAAAGACGACCGTGACGCGACTGGTGGAGAGGCGGGTGGACTTTCCCCCTGGTAATCCTCCATCGAAGATGACCGTCACCCGCCGCTTGCGACTGGCGGCCGTCCAACTGCGCAGCCGCAAGACCAATTTCGCCTCGTCATCGGGATCATCCAATGTCAGGTCATCTAATTTGGCGATCAAATTATGCCCGTCTATCAAGTAGTGCATCTTTTTTGCAACGAATTAACACTAATTTTCGCGAAATGTATCTACGCACTCATCATATTTTTGACACAAATGACACGAATATCACGAATAATGAGGCTCTAAGTTCGTGGTATTCGTGAAATTCGTGTCAACTGTGTAAGTCTTACAATACAAATTCAAGTACATTCGCGTTAATTCGTTGCTGTTTTCTTTATTTCTTTCCTTCAATCAGCTCTAAACCGGCAAAGCTGGCGGCGAGGCGTTTGATGCCAATGCCGGGGAAGGCGACGGTTACTTCTTCGTCCTGGCCAGTGGGCTTGCTCTCGATCACCGTCCCTTCGCCGAACTTTGTATGGCGCACTTTCTGGCCGGTGCGGAACTTGGGTTGCTGGCGGCCGACCTCCATCTCCTCTTCATCATCCTCCAAATAGGGGCGGGGGAGCTTACGACTGTTGTCGGCGGTGAAGCCTGTGCCGGTGCTTCTTGTCATTCTGGGGGCTGGCGTTCTGTAGGTAGAACCCGATGACCATTCGGTTGGATCAGACAAGCTTCGGCCGCTGCCACTCGTCCAGGAACTGGCGCGGGATTTTGTCTCCTTGCGTCGCGCTCCGGCATTGGTGTAGCCGTCGAGCAAGTGATCCGGCAGATCGGTCAGGAAGCGGGAGGGAACGGCCACCGAGCTATCCCCCCAGAAGGTGCGGCGGAAGGCATGGGAGAGATAGAGGCGATCCTTGGCACGGGTGATGCCCACATAAAACAAGCGGCGTTCCTCAGCCAGTTCCTCGCTATCATCGAGTGAGCGGCTATGGGGCAAGATGCCGTCTTCCAGGCCGGTGATAAAGACCACCGGAAACTCCAGACCCTTCGCGGCGTGGAGCGTCAACAAGGTCGGTACGCTGGTGGTGTCTTGCAAGTTATCTGTTTCGGAAACGAGAGCTGCCTGTTGCAGGAATTGCATCAACGAGCCAGATTCATCGAGCGCGGCCACGTTACGCAGTTCCATCACGTTTTCCCAGCGGTCGGCCCCTTCCGGCGTGCCATCGTCAATATAGGTGCGGTAGTCAATTTGGGCGAGGATGGTATCGAGCAAATCGCCGATGTTGAGTTGGTCGCGCAGCCGTACCCATCCTTGCAGCAACTGGCCCATTTCCAGCAAGGCGGTGAGGGCGCGAGCGCGAAAGGGGTGTTGGAGTGTGGGGTCTTCGGCCAGGAAGAGCAAGGCTTCGGCGGGTTGCCAACTATTGTGGGCAGCCCAGGCGAATAGCTCTTCCTGAGTCTTGCGGCCGATCCCCCGCGTTGGCACATTCAATATCCGCGCCAGACTGACGGAATCAAACAGATTGCCGACCACGCGCAAATAAGCCAGCACATCTTTCACTTCGCGCCGTTGGTAAAATTGTGTCGCCCCAACCAGGCGATAGGGCATTTGGGCCTGCACAAACGCCTCTTCAATGGCGCGGGATTGGGCATTGGTGCGGTACATGACGGCGAAGTCGCCCCCCTGGTAGCCTTCAAAGAGCAGGTTTTGGATGGTGCCGACAATGGTTGTCGCTTCTTCTTGCTCGTTGTAGGCTTCGCGGATCATAATCGGCTGGCCCCCGGTGCGGGTGGTGAATAGCTCCTTATGCACGCGGTTGGGGTTGCGCTGGATGATCGCTTTTGCCGCGTCGAGGATGATCTGCGTCGAGCGATAGTTTTGCTCCAGCAAGATGGTCTCCGCCTCTGGGAAAGTCTCGTTAAAGCGCTGGATGTTGCGGAAGTCGGCGCCACGCCACTTGTAGATGGATTGGTCGGCGTCGCCGACGGCGAAGATGTTGTGATGTGCGGCCGCCAGCCGCGTCAGCAATGCATACTGTGTGGTATTGGTATCCTGGAACTCATCCACCAATAGATGGCGATAGCGTTGCTGGTACTTGGTCAAAACCTGCGGCCGTTCGTCAAATAGCTGCACCGTCACCATCAGCAAATCATCAAAGTCCATCGCGTTATTGGCGTGTAAGATGGCCTGATAACGCTCATAGACCCGCCGCGTCACTTCGGAGATGTAGTTGGTGGACATGTACATCTCTGGTGTGACCAGTTCATTCTTGGCGTTGCTGATGCCGTTGAGCATCTTCCCCGGCGCAAACTTCTTTTCGTCCAGGTTCAGATCGGCCAATGCTTGTTTGACCACTTGCAGTTGGTCGGCCGTATCAAAAATGGCGAAGTCGCGGTCGAAGTAGGCCAGGCTGTCGCTTTCGCGACGGAGCAGGCGGGCGCAAATGGCGTGGAAGGTCCCCACCGTCAGCCCGCTAGGACGGCCTCCTAGCAACGCTTCAATGCGATGGCCCATCTCCTTCGCCGCCTTGTTGGTGAAGGTGACGGCCATAATTTGCCAGGGGGGAACCTGCATCTCATCAATTAGATAGGCGATGCGATAGGTGAGGACGCGCGTCTTGCCGCTGCCCGGCCCGGCCAATACCAGCACCGGCCCTGGCTCGGCGGTGACGGCCGCCCGTTGAGCATCGTTTAGTGTGTCGAGGTTTGTCATTCGTCGTTATTTTAGAGACTAGGAGATTAGGAGACTGAGAGACTACAATCTCACAATCTCTCAGTCTCTTAATCTCTCAGTCTCCCAATCTCGTATTTGCCCGGACGGTTCCGGCGCGAGGATGGACGGCCGTCACTGTGATTTCCGTTCCGGGTGGGGCCTCGACCACCCACTCCGCTTTGGTGCGTTCGCGGGTGGCGTCGGTGTTGGTGTAGTAGTAGACAGATTTGTGGTCGCGGCCGACGAGTTGGCCGAGCATCATTTTGGGACGGCCGCTAACCAGCCGCGCCCCTTCCGGCAGGCTGATGTCTGCCTCTACTTCGCGCACCACCTTCATATCTACGGCCTTTTGGGTGACGTTGGTCGGCAGCCAGCCGCTGTTTTCGACGACGAGGCGGATGTGGTGGAGGTCGCCATTGGAGGTCACGTCCAGGCGATGGAGTTCCAGCTTGGGGGAGATGAGGCAACAATAGATGGCAAAGTCGGCCAGCGGCGCGATTTCCTTCTCCAATAACTGCGGCGGCGGGTTGCGCCAGGTGTACATGTTGTGCCAGCCGCCTAGCTCGACCGGCCCCAATTGTGGATGGTCAAAGGGGTACCACTCCACATAGCCGCTGCCATTCAGCACTTCGTCGTTCCACTTGAGGATGGCGAGGTCTTCTTCGACGGGATGCTCGCGGAACCATTCAATGTACTTAAACTCTTTGATCCCTGCCTGCCGCTGCACGCTCCAAATCTCCGTTGTCCAGGCATAGACGCCTAGATGTTCATACATCCAGTCATCGAATGTCCCTTTGATGTAATCTTTGGGGTCGTATTTGAAGTCGTGGTAGACGGAAACGGCGGGATAGCCGGTTAGGTCTTTCCCTTTTTCGCCGATCCTCTTATAAGTGTACAGGTCTTGGGTGGGCAGGGTGTCGTCGCCACCGTTGGTGGGCGGCCGTAGATGGACGCCACTGAAGGTATGGAAGCTCATACTGCCGGTGATGTTTGGGTGGTCGGCAACAAACTGCGCGGCGGCGCGGGTTTCCGGTTCGCTGGTCGGGTATGGCCCGGCCCCTCGTTCATTTGGCTGCCAAAAGACGGGAAACTGGCGATTGAGGTCTAAGCCTTCGAGGGTGGGGGCGACATTGATCAACACACCATCGTAGTTTTGGATGGTGCCTTCGGTGAGCAGGCGGTAGTTGTCGCCGCCGGGTGGCTCGTCGGGTTCGCGCAGCACCATCAGGCGCGGGTCATCAGGATGGAGCTTCCACGCCCCGTTGGGGTCTTTGATCCGCATTTGCAGGATACGGCCGTCGCCATCAATATCCTCCTGGTGCAGGCCATCTAGTTTATCTTCGCGTGGGTAGGGGCGGGTGCTGCTGCGAATGTATTTCGGCCGGTCGGCGAGGGCCATCTCCGCGCCGTCGGGGTTCAGGCGTGGCACAACATAAAAGGCACGGCTGTCAAGGGCGTAGGTGATTTTCTCGTCTGTGCCGTAGCTTTGGAACAGCTTGTGCAGCAGGTAGAGGGCGGCCGAGGAGGCGGATACTTCGGTGGCATGGATATTGCCATCCACCCAATAGGCGGGTTTTTCCTTGTCGGGGCCACTGTCGAAGTTGGTCACAACCATCAGCCAGATGTCGCGCCCTTCATAGCTTTTGCCGATGCTTTCCAGGCGGCAGAGGTTTGGATACTGCTCCGCCCAGCCTTGCAGGAAGCGAGTAATGTCGTCATAGCGATAGTAAGTGTCGAAGCGAATGTCGTCCACTCCAATGCTCCTTTTTCCGGTTTTGCAAACCGGGTTACGTGGTGGGAATTGAGGTTAGGGGATTTTAGTGGAAGTTCTGGCGTTATACAAACCTCGGCCGAGTTAAAATGTCCAGTAATGTCCTGTTTTGTCTGGTGTTTTAAAATTTTTGGTAAGTGGGGATAATTATATAGTAGCAAACGTTGATGAGGGCAAAGTGGCTGTAATCTAGGCGGTGAGTGACTATGATTTCATATATCGATGTGCAAGAGGCGCAGAGCAAATTTATAGATTTACTACGTCGTATTCACAACGAAGGTGAAACGATCATTATTGAGTATGGTGGCAAGCCACTGGCGGCCGTTATATCAGTTGAGTATTATGAACAGCTTATGGCTGCACGGGAAGCACGTTTCACGGTCATTGATCGCATTCGGGCAAATACACCGTTAGTATCAGAGGATGAAGTCGTCCGGGATGTTACTGAGGCGATTACAGCCGTGCGTGCTGGTGGATAAAGCGAATTGAGGACATCGTTCTGGCTTTTCACCATTCCGACGATGCGGCCGCTCACCGAATTTGCGGTCATGTGATCTAGCGATTTGCTACGAATTTCTCACGCGATGGGGGAGGGAGGCATTTGCTTTCCCTGGCAGTTGTAGCTCATTGGCTGTTAGGCCATCCGCTTCAGACACCAATGGAATGTAGAAGCGCATGGTGGTCCCTTCATTTAACTGGCTCTCCGCTTCGATGCGGCCGCCGTGTTTTTCAACAATACGCCGGGCAATAGAAAGGCCGAGGCCGGAGCCGCCTTGTTTGCGGGCGCGGGCTTTGTCTACGCGGTAGAAGCGTTCAAAGATGAATGGCAGTTCGGACTCGGGGATACCGCTGCCCTGATCGGCCACTTCGACGCGAAGCAGTCCGTCCTGGGTGGTAGAACGGAATTTGATTTCTTTGCCGGGGGGGCTGTATTTGGCGGCGTTGTCAACGAGGATGAGAATCAGTTGCTCGATGCGAGCGGGGTCCGTGTGCAGCAGCCCAGTGGCTTTTAAATCGGTTTTGAGGGTAGCGTCGCGTTTGGCGGCAAGGACGGCCGCTCGCTCGCCGAGTTCGATGAAGAAGGGGTGGATGTCCAGGGTTTCAAATTCGTAGGGGACTTGATCGGCGTCGGAGCGAGCGAGAAAGAGCAGGTCTTCGACGAGGCGGGTCATACGGGTTGATTCACGCAGGATTTCTTCGAGAAATTCGGTGTGGACACAAGAGGCGTCGAGTTGGAGCGCTAGCTCGGCGTTGGCGCGTAAGACGGTCAGGGGCGTGCGTAGTTCGTGGGAGGCGTCGGCGATAAATTCGTTCTTCAGGCGCAGGCTGTTGGCAAGCTGGGCAGCGACTTGCTGCTTTTCACGCGAGTTGGTGATGATCAGATAGGCAAAGCCGACACCGACCAGAATTAGGCCACCGAGAACGGTTAGTAGCACCGCTCTAGCGACGTTTTCGGCGGCTTCCACGCTGCGGAAGGCAGTCGCTGCACGCGCTTCACCTAATCGCTCGACCGCCAACGCTGCACTTTCCAGCTCGGCCAGGCGCACTAGCCCGTCATCACTGGCGAGGAAAAAATCCTGGCGTTGGCTGTTGTAGAGATCGATCATCGGCCGAAATTCTTCATAATACTGTTCGGCTATTTCTCGCAATTGGGTCGGTGTAGCGGCTGTTTCAGTGACGCCTAACTCTTCCAGGCGGTCAATTTGTATTACCATTTGCCGGTACGCGGCCTCAAAGTCGGCTACGCCGGTTCGTGTGGGGCCGGCAAAGGTGATGTTGCGGTGGAAGTGGCGCATATCGAGGACAGCCACACGGAAATCATCCCCGCGATCTTCTAGTTCAACATCGTAACGCAAGGACTCATTGGTGATAGCCCGGACGCGATTGTTGATCCCCAGACCGATCAGGCCAGCGGCGGCGATTGCGATCAGCAAGCCGCCCAGGGCGACTGATTCAACCCAGTAAGGCTGCCTGCGCCATGCTCTTAACCAGTTCATGCGCTACGTGCTCCAATCATTCTAAATGTGGCCTGCATAATGCTCTACCCTATACCTGCTGTATATTGTATCTAATGGATTGTAATTTATACTATATTTCATGAGAATCTTGATTATTGAGGATGATGAGGGCATTGCGCGAGTTTTGGAAAAAGGATTACGGGCGCATGGTCATCAGGTGGTGGTGACGGATACGGGGGAGGATGGGATTCTGTTGGCGGCCGATGACACGGTGGAGGTGGTCCTGCTGGACATATCGTTGCCGGGGTTGAACGGTCATCAGGTGTTGGAGCGAATTCGCACGTCGCGGCCGCGGCTGCCGGTGTTGATGTTGACGGCGCGGGACGACGTGAAGAACAAAGTGGACGCGCTGAATGCGGGGGCTGACGATTACGTTACCAAGCCCTTTGCTTTTGAAGAGTTGTTGGCGCGTATTCGGGCGGTTACTCGTCGCCAAGACCAGCCGGAGTCCTCGCTGATTACGGCCGGACCGTTGCGTTTGGATTTGTTGGCGCAACGCGCCTGGCTGGATGATCAACTGATTGACCTCTCGAAGCGAGAGTTTGCACTTCTTGAATACTTCATGCGCCATCCACGACAGTTGCTTTCGCGCCAGCAGATTTTGTACGGTGTTTGGGATTATGATTTTGACCCGGAATCGAATGTTGTGGATGTTTATGTACGCTATTTGCGCAACAAAATTGATCGGCCGGGTGAAGAGTCGTTTATCACGACCGTGCGAGGGGCGGGCTATCGTTTTGATCCTCCGGGGTAGTGGTTAGTGGTCAGTGAACAGTGGTTAGTCGTTGATTATTGGACTATCCCTAGCCACTAACCACTCGTCACTCGCCACTCATCACTCCCCACTCGTCACCGGCTCAGTGACTTCTATTTCTATTTCTACCAGGCCGTATTCGACCTCTAACTCGACGAGGGCTTCGCGACTGCCGGAGACAACGAGGAAGGTCCACTCACCCATATGGATACCTATATCGGCCACAATCCATCCTTGTTCATCAAATATAGACCTGTAAAAATCGTGGACGGCATCAAAGTCGGCCGTGACGAGATATTCAACCTCGGTGTCATAAAAGCCATCAACTAGCTCGTGCCGGTATTCGGTGCGGATTGCGCCAGGATAACGAGGCAAGCCTGGGATGTCAGCACCCGGTGCATCTTCTGTGGGTGGCGTCGGTGTGTTGGTTATTGCCGAAGGTTGGGAAGACGAGGTGGGTGGTTGTTGGGCATCGGTGCCGGCCAACCGGTAAGTGGTGGCGGCCGTACCCGCAGCAAAACCGAGCAACAGCATCACCACAGCGAGCAACAGCGCCAGAAGGCGGGTGCGATTCATTGTTCTTTGCTCATCCCTTCTTATGAGTTCTCTTGTTTTTCCCAATGATAGATCATGATTATACATAATAATAGTTTCGCATATAACGGTTAAGCCTTTGTGAGGCAAAGATTGGAAAGTTTCTAATTTTAGTTTCAGCGATTCGCAATTGTTCGGGAATAAACTATGGATGTAAGCGGTTAAGGAAAGTGAAACGCAAAGCAGATAAGCAGACAACGGAGTGAGTTGAATGCGTTTCACAAAGTAGATGAATCAGGTAAACCCAAGAGGCTTGGGAAATTTAGATTAAGGAGTAAATCATGAGTTTTGCAAACATTATCAAGGCGTGGAAAGATGACGAATATCGCCGCGATTTGGACGAAGAAGCACGCGCTCTGTTGCCGGAGCATCCAGCGGGATTGCTGGAGTTGACGGATGAGGAACTGGCACTGGTTGCTGGTGGCAAGAAAAAGAAGAAAAAGAAGAAAAAGAAGAAGAAAAAGAAGAGCCGCAGCCGTAGCCGTTCCCGAAGCAAGAAATCCCGTTCATAACGGACAGGTGCGATCAATAGATTGAAGTAAACCTCTGAGGTTGATGTCGCGAGATTGCGAATCAACCTCAGAGGTTTTTATGTTGGTAGTTGGTAGTGGGTTGACGGTTAGATAGCAGAGAATGTTTACTTCTGTATCTCGACACCTCGACTACCAGTTCATTGTTGCTTTATAATGCTTGTGCGCTATGAATGATGTTTTGCCTTTCACCTCTTTATTCAATGCCTTGACGTTGTGGGAACGAATTGCCATAGAGCAAGCGGCCGATCAGACCGCATCTGGTCAATCTCTGCCTGGGCCATCGGCCGCCACCCAGGCCAACAAGCGTTTGCGTCGTTGGAAAGCACAACGGCCGTTTAACAATCCCGCGCTCTTCAAGCAACGGCTGGCGCAAGATGGCCTGGATAGGAAACAGTTCAAGCGGATTCTTGGCCGCAACGCAGATGATTATGCGGCGGCCGTGGCCACGAATGTGGTCACATTACCAGCATGGGCGGAACCGCTGGCGCGGTTGTTTGAGGCGGTTGGCGATTTTGGTGATTTTGGTGATTCTAAACAGACGGATGGAGCGCAAGCGCAGGTGGGAGAAGAAGCCGGAGAGAAGGGTTTCTTGCGGGCGTTTGTGCCACTGATAGCGGCTGCGCGAAAGGGAGTACATCAGAAGTTGGTGGAGTTGTTAGCCAACCTGGCTGAGAACCCCATCACCGACTTGGCAGCGTTGGAAGGGATGCTTTACGGGATGGTGCGCAAGTCGCTGGAGGAGATGGTGACGCCGACGCTGGTGCTGGAGATGAATATCGCCCGTCTGCGCGGCGAGTTGGTGGGAGACACAGCTGAAGAACGGTTTGAGGACTATTGCTCACAACTGAACCGGCCGGAAAGGATTCGGCCGTTGCTTGAAGAGTACCCCCTCCTCTTTCGTCTGGTTGCCGAACGACTTGACCTGTGGCAGCGGGTCAGCGTCGAGCTGGTGGAACGGCTGTGCGCTGATTGGCAGGCTGTTTACGACACCTTCGCCCCAGAACGCCAACCCGCTCCCTTGCAACGACTGGCAGGGGCGCAGGGAAGCACCAAGCGTGGCGGCCGCTCAGTCATCATTTTTGAATTTACCGACGGCTTAAAAGTGGTCTACAAGCCACGCTCCCTGGCTGCGGAAGCCCATTTTCAGCCGTTGTTGGGCTGGCTTCATGATACGGGGTATCCCCTCGACTTTCGCCCGTTGAAGCTCCTCGACCGCACGACACATGGCTGGGTGGAGTGGCTAGACACGGCCGAATGCGCCTCAGAAGCGGAGGTGGAGCGCTTCTACCAACGCCAGGGGGCTTATCTGGCCCTGCTTTACGCGCTGGAAGCAACGGATTTTCACCTGAGCAACATCATTGCCGTTGGCGAATACCCGGTGTTGATTGATTTGGAGGCGCTTTTCCACCCCCGCGACGCTGATCCCGACTGGCCTGCGCTTGAATTGGCACTCGATAATGCCACCTATCATTCAGTATTGCGCCTGGGGCTTTTGCCGGAACCGGAGTTGGGCGAGGACGAAACGGCCGCTCCGCTCGATGAGAGCGGGATGGGCGGGATAGCGGGCCAGTTGACTCCCGATGCTTCCCCAACCTGGGAGGACAAAGGGTTGGATACGATGCGCCTCGTTCATAAGCGCAGGCGGATTAAGGGGGGCAAGAATTTGCCGGTTCTAAATGGCCGCCCTGCCCTGGCCGTTGACTATGCCCAGGCGATTGAGCAGGGGTTTATTACGATGTATCGCCTGTTGGTTGAGAAGCGGGAGGCGTTGTTGGCGGCCGACAGCCCACTGGCCCCCTTCGCCGCTGTTGAGGTGCGCGTCTTGCCTCGTTCCGGGCGAAGCTATGGGCGGTTGTTGTCTCAAAGCTTCCATCCCGATTTGATGCGCGATGCGCTGGAGCGGGATCGCTTCTTCGACCAGCTATGGCAAGATGCGGAAGAGGAGCCGCCAATTGCCCGCCTGATCCCCCATGAACGGGATGACTTGCTGCGCGGTGACATCCCCCTGTTTGCAACCTATGCCGCTTCGCAAACCGCTTATAGCAGCAGTGGACGGCCGATCCCTGATTTCTTTCCCCGTTCCGGTCTGGAAGCGTCACTAGAGCGCATTGCTTCTCTCGATGAAGCGGATTTGGAACACCAACGCTGGTTTATTCGCGCATCGTTGGCGACGGTTGTGGAGGAGCAGGAGAGCGGCATTGGTGACAATGCTGGAGCAGGGGAGCAGGGGAGCGGAGGAGCAGAGGAGTGGGGAAGATTGGAGAGTGGGAAAGCGCTGGACGGAGGGGCGTTTTTGGAGGAGGCGAGAAGGATTGGGGAGTGGTTGGAGGCACGGGTGATACGCGCGGAGGGGGAGGCTGACTGGCTTGGACTGGAGTTGGCCGACGGCCGCCATTGGCAGATTGAACCGCTCGATACTGACCTGCGTGATGGCCTGCCTGGGACCGCCCTTTTCCTGGCCCATTTGGGTGTGTTGACTGGAGAGGTGCGTTGGACAGAGTTGGCGCGGGCGGCCATAGCGACGGTTGCGCGTTTGCTGGCGGAAGAGTATGAAGGGGAGGAGCTGGACACGCTATCTCCGATTGGTGCGCTCAATGGGCTGGGCGGCCAACTGTATGCGCTTGCCCATCTAGGCACGCTCTGGCAGGATGAGGCGTTGCTGCGGGCGGCCGAACGCTATGTTGAAGCGGCCGATCTCTTGCTGGAAGAGATCGCCGAGGATGAGGAAGTGGGGTTGGCTGAGGGGTTGGCTGGACTCCTGGCGGGATTGCTGGCTGTGTACCAGGTTACGCCTTCGCCACGAACGTTGCAAGTGGCGCAACAAGCGGCGGAGGAGGTCTTGGACCACCTGGATGGTGAGCAGGCGGATGTTCCCGATGTGCCGCTTGCGGACTTCTTATATGGCCGGGCGGGAACAGCGTGGACACTGGCTACGTTGGCGGCTATTGGCGGGAAGGAGCGTTTCCAGCCGGAGCCAGCGTTGTTGGCTGGTGACGCCACGCCGGGGTTGTTGATGGCCTGGCTGCGAGCGTTGCCCTGGCTGCGATTAGGTGATGAAGCGGAAGCCGTCGGGGAGGGTATTGGGCAAGCGGTGGCAGCCGTCGCGGCGGAAGCATTTGCTGGCAACCATTCGCTGTTTGAGGGGATAATGGGGTATGTTGAGCTTTTGCTGCAAGCGGCCGTTGTGTTGGATGATGTGGGACTGCACGGGTTGGCTGAGCGTTATGGGACGGCCGTGCTGGCCGATGTCCAACAGCATGGCTGGCGCTGTGCAACCCCATTGAATGTAGAAACGCCCGGCCTGATGGCCGGTCTGGCCGGGATCGGTTATACGCTGCTGCGCCTCTCTGCTGCAGAGCGTGTACCGTCGCTGCTGGCATTGGAGTTGCCGATCAGTCGGCAGTAGCCAGTAAGCAGTAGCCAGTTCGAAACTGCCTACTGCTTACTGATTACCGAATATGTCTCGTCAAATCTTCCGTCCCTCCGCACTGAAGCGTTATAACGAACGGCTGGAGCAAATCGCGCTGCCGCGTTATGCGACGTTGCCCTGGGCGTTTGTCCTCTGGGTTGTATTTGGCTTGTTGCTGCTGTTTACGGTCATGCTGTGGGCAGCGCGAACGCCGGTCTATGCCAGCGGCCCGGCGGTGGTGGTGGCCGCTCCGGCGGAGCTGATCGGGGCGGAAGCGGATGATCCGGACCGGCCAATGGTCGCTGCCTTTCTTCCCGCTGACTATCAAGGGCGGCTTGTGCCATACCAACGGGCGCGGTTGCTGTTTAGCGCGTTAGAAAGGGAGCCATCGGCCGTTGAGAACGCGGGAGTGATGAGTTCGGTAGCCTTTGTCGAGCCGCAGGTGGTCGCTCCGGCCGTCGTTCGTTCGCGATTGGGGTTAGACGACAGCACCGGCTTGCTTGTTGAGGGGCCAGTGTTGGTGGCGCTGATCCCATTGGAGGAGGGGACGGCCGCGCTACTGGGCAGCATTGGCGAGGCACATATTGAGATCGGCATGCAACCGGGACTGGCCTTGCTACCAGGAGTGGGGAGATTTTTTGAGGCGAATGGGAGCAGCAATGCCAACCAACAGCGATTGGAACTGGCGCGGCCAACATCACTTTTAACCCCAACTGAAGCGACACAGCCAGCGGATGAGCAGGCGGAAGGCGGGGCAATGGAAACGAGGGGAGCAGAGCAGGCAACGGCCGTCCCAGACCCGCCCACACCATCCCCAAGCCCAGACCCAAACCCGCAATCTATGCCAACCACGGACGGCCCACCACAATCGTTCGACTCATTCATGCCTTTCCTGTCAGATGATTAAGCAAAAAAAGAAGCCCGGTTTCTAGAACAGCTACTTGCCAGAAGCAACATTGGCGAGTAAAACCACTTTTCTGATGACCTCTACAAATACAACCAACACAACCACACCGCCGCGTTGGTACAAATGGATCAGCGGCCGTTTCCGCCGTCGCGTGCCTGTGCTGCTCCAGATGAATGAGGTGGAGTGTGGCGCGGCTTGTCTGGCGATGGTGTTGAGTTATTTCGGCCGCAAAACACGGGTGGATGAGTTGCGGACGTTGCTGGAAGTCAGCCGCGATGGGGTAACGGCGCAGGCCATTGCCCGCGAAGCGCGAAAGCTGGGGTTGCAGGTGCGGGCGTTTTCCATTGAACCCGAAGACATGCCCTACATTCCGCTGCCCGCCATTCTCCATTGGGGCTTCAATCACTTCGTGGTGCTGGAACGCTGGTCGCCGCAAGGGGCGGAGGTGGTTGATCCGGCGCTCGGCCGGATGCGCCTGACTGCACAGCAGTTTGATGAGGCCTTTACCGGCGTTGTCTTAACATTTGCGCCAGGGATGGATTTTCAGCCGCGTCGTTCGGCCGGGCGTCGTTCTTGGGTAGCCTATTTTGCCAATGTAATGCTGGAACATCCGGGCATCCTGGTGCAGATTTTGGCGGCGTCATTGGTGGTTCAGTTGCTGGCGCTGGCTGGTCCGATTTTCACCCAGGTGTTGATTGATGAGGTCTTGCCATCGCTGAACGTTAGTACGCTGACGCTGCTGGGGGTGGGGGTGATTGTGTTGACGGCCGCGCACGCGGTGGTCAGCCTTGTGCGCTCCGTGTTGCTGCTCAATTTGCAAGTACGGCTGGACGCACGGTTGATGACTGGCTTTGTTGAGCATTTGTGGCGGCTCCCCTTTTCCTTTTTCCAGCAGCGGTCGAGCGGTGATTTGCTGATGCGGCTGAATAGCAATACGACGCTGCGCGAGACAATCACCAGCGAGACGCTGTCGCTGGTGTTGGATAGCGTCCTCGTGCTGACCTATTTGGCCTATTTATTGTGGCAGGCCCCGTTGCTGGCGGCAATCGCCATCGGTTTTGGGCTGTTGCAGGTGGTGGTGTTGCTGGGGACGGCCGCCTACCAACGGCGAATGGTGGCGGAGACATTGGCGACCGAGGCCGATGAGCAGGGGTATCTGGTAGAGACGCTGAAGGGGGCGGCGACGTTGAAGGCGACAGGAGCGGAGGAGCAGGCGTTTAGTACATGGGAGAACCTCTTCTACCGGGCGTTGAATACCACGACGCGGGAGAGCTTTGTCGAGGAAGTGATTGATGAAAGTCGCTGGTTTATTCGCGCCCTCGCCCCCGTTGTGCTGTTGTGGGTGGGGATTTACCAGGTGATGGCTGGTGTGTTGAGTTTGGGGCAGATGTTGGCCTTGAATAGTATCGCTGCCCTATTTCTCAGCCCGCTTTCATCGCTGGTACGCAGTACGCAGCAGTTGCAACTGGCAGGGGCGCATCTGGACCGCATCGCCGATGTGCTAGAGACGCCGCCGGAGCAGGAAGTGGTCGCGGGGACGGATGCAGACGCAGAAACGGTACATGACCCGCGCCGCTTGCAGGGGAATATTGAGTTGCGCAATATCACTTTTCGATATCACGCCGACGCGCCTTATGTGTTGCAAGATATTTCGCTGAAGATCGAGGCGGGGCAGAAGGTGGCGATTGTCGGCCGCAGCGGGTCGGGCAAAAGTACGTTGGGCTACTTGCTATTGTGTCTTTATCGGCCGACAGAGGGGGAGATTTGCTATGATGGAATTTCGGCCGAAGCGTTTGACGTGCGCGAATTGCGGCAACAATTTGGGGTGGTGTTGCAAGAACCCTTTTTGTTCAGCGGCTCGATCCAGCAGAATATCGCCCTGCACGCGCCGGACATTTCGATGGATCGCATACGGGAAGTGGCGCGGATCGCGGTCATTGACGAGGATATAGACGAGATGCCGATGGAGTATGAGACCTTTGTCGCTGAAGATGCGACCACTATCTCCGGCGGCCAACGACAACGGCTGGCTCTGGCGCGGGCGCTGGCCGCAGACCCGGCCATTTTATTGCTGGACGAGGCGACTAGCCACCTCGATCCCGTGACCGAGCAGCAATTGGACGCTAATCTGAACGCCCTAAATTGCACGCGGATCGTCATCGCCCACCGGCTGAGTACGGTGCGCAATGCCGATATGATCGTGGTGTTGGATGATGGCCTGCTCGTCGAGCAGGGGACGCACGAAGGGTTGCTGGCTTTAGGCGGCTACTATGCGACGTTGGTGGCGGCACAGTAAGGAACGGTAGCGCGGTTGCTCAATTCTTTTTTGACACGAATGGCACGAATTTCACGAAAATAATAATGCGTTAGATGTTATCGAGCTCTTCTTCCCAGAATGATTCAGGAATATCTTCTAGAAGAATACCTTTTCCCGCGCGAAGACTCTTGCGTGCCTGGGCAACACGTGCCTGAAAGCGGGGATCATTTTCAAGGCGAAAATCAAACCAATCATCTTCGGTGGCGAAGCCGATTAACACGCCCGCTGGCTTGCCGTGACGGGTGATGATAACAACTTCTTCTTCCGCTTCACGTAGGTATTCTGAAAGACGGTCTTTAACCTCGGACAAGGCAACATGTTTCATGACTGTTCTCCGAATTTTTCGAGCCAGTTAGCTGCACTAGACTTGGCGACAATAGCGATGATTTCTACAATTTGCTCGTCTACATCATAGAAGATACGCCATTCGTTCACCCGCAAGCGATACTGTGGGTGACTTAATTCACGTAATCGCTTGATACGACTCTGGCTAGCTTTCCTGGGTTCGTGTCGTAAATGGTTCTCAATGGCATCACGTATCGTCCTACGATTTCGGGCCGACAAGCGTTTTAGGTCTTCTAGCGCTTCAGGAGCAAAGATGATCTCATATCGCATTCTGGCTAGATTATAGCCATTTTTTAGTAAGTTAACACCCTGGTTTGTTGCTGTTTCAGCTCATAAGTCTAGCTAACAACATTGGAAGGAAACCTAAGTAGACTGGTATGACAGATTTAGCATTGGAAACCTGCCCCGGCTGTCAGGCACAATTGCCGAGGAGTGAGGGGGCGGTGCATCGTTATA
>CAYPHY010000043.1:39700-41539 GCA_964410625.1 uncultured Ardenticatenaceae bacterium
TGCCCCGGCTGTCAGGCACAATTGCCGAGGAGTGAGGGGGCGGTGCATCGTTATATTGGAGCATCGGCCGCCTGTTGGGAACTGTATAGCAACTTACTCAACGGTGGCGAACCGCCGTTGGCTCCTGCTCCGGCCGTCGGGCTGCTGGTGGATGCCTATGCGGCACAACATCCCGGCACGCCGTCACCGCAGGCGGTCCAGTCGGTGGCCGTGCATTTACTGACGTTGTACGGTGTGTTGGTGCGTGGGATGGGACACAATCAGGCGTTGTGGATTCGACGGCGGGCATTGCGTGAGCAGGGTGGGACGAAACACGGCCGTTTCCATTGGCTGATACCGCCTTCGTTCGCGGGCAGCTTGACAGTGGCAGATATTATGCGAGGAGAGACGGCCGAGGCGCGGACAGAGCTGGTCGAGCGTTATGTGGATGAGGTGTGGGCAACGTGGGCAGAGCCATACGAACGCGTTGTTGCTGAATGGTACAATCGGTATGTGGTGGGGGATTAGCGAACTGTTGCGCAGATAGTAGAAATAGACAAGATTAACAGAGGGAAAGCACATCCTGTAAATCCTGTCGAAGGACCGAAGGTGGTTTCTTTACAATGTTCAACTTGGGGTATTCGTTAGAAGTTTGTGATTGATCGGCCGCAACCCGGCAAAGCGGTCTATACTCCCCGACGATGAGGGAAGGACGTGATTGGTGGCTGAGGTGGTTGGTCTTGCTTCTGTTGCTGGGGGCAGCAACCCAATGCCAGGGCAACGATCAATTGCCGGGCGAAGGTTTGGAAACAACAACGGCCGAAGTCGTTGCCCCTCCACCCCTGGAAGCGACCGCAACCTCTCCCCCACAGCCACCACAGCCGACGGCTATCCCCACGGCCGTCGCTGAACCACTCGCGTCGGATGCCGCGCCCACTCCCCAACCAACGCTCACGACACCAGCGACAATTAGCACAACCGTCGCGGCCGTTGCAACGACGGCCGCGCCTCCACCTGAACCATCGCCCGAACCATCGCCCACGCCAATCATCTACGTTGTCGAAGAAGGGGACACGCTGCTGGGAATTGCCATTGATCGCGGGACGACCGTAGAGGAAATCGTCGCGCTCAACCCTGGTCTGCAAGCGGCTTTGTTGCAGATAGGGCAACAAATCATTTTACCGGCGGAAACGGCCGCTGTTGCTCCGACCGACATAGCGGTTGACACGCTCCCCAGTGGGGTGGAGGTGGTGGGGGTGGGCTGGTATGAGAACCCGGCTGGGGGCTGGTGGGTGTTGGGTGAGGTGGTCAACGGCAGCGAGCAGGCGATAGAAAGCGTACAGGTGGCGGTGGATTTCCTCGATGCGAGTGGCATCGTATTGCTATCACATCAGGTATGGACGGCCAATAGCATCATCGTCGGTGGCGGCCGCTCCCCCTTTGGCACGCTGCTCGTCGAAGCACCATCTGAATTTGACCGGGCAGCGGCCAGAGTGGCCGGAGGAAATCGTATGAATAGCCTCGGCTCGCGTTATCTCGATTTGAGCGTCACAGAAACGGAAGTAGAAACGGCCGAGGAAGCGGACACAGCACTGCTGCGGCTCACGGGCGAGGTTGTGAACCAGGGAGCGGCCGTCGCCTCCGGCGTGGTCGTGGTCATCACTGTCTATGGCGACGAGGGAAACGTCACTGGCTATGTGCTGCATGAGCTAGAGGGCGAAATCGCCCCCGCTGCCGCCACCTCCTTTGCCATAGATATTGTGCCGCCAGGGGGAACCATCACGGAGTATGCCATAACGGTGCAAGGCATCATCACGACACCATAACCGTTTTCACGGCCGACTATACTGCAAAGGCAAA
>CAYPHY010000044.1:0-3680 GCA_964410625.1 uncultured Ardenticatenaceae bacterium
AAACCATCATCATCAATCAGCAAGAGGTAAAAACACTACTGCCGATGGCCGACTGTGTGGAGGTGATGGCGGCGGCGATGCAGGCATTGGCCGCAGGGGAAGTGATCCTGCCGCTGCGCCCCGTCCTCTGGCTGCCGAAAAAGGTCGGCGCGTTGGCGATGATGCCCGCTTATGATGGTGCGGCTGCGGCGTTGGGGGTGAAGGTAATCACCGTCTTCCCCGGCAATCACGGCACGGAATTTGATTCCCATCAGGGGGTGGTCTTGCTCTTTGACGCCGAACACGGCCAACTGATGGCGATCATAGACGCCACGGCCGTCACCGAAATTCGCACGGCGGCCGTCAGTGCCCTTGCTACCCGCCTCCTAGCGAGGCCGGACGCGGGCGATCTTGCCATTCTCGGCTCCGGGACCCAGGCGCGGGCGCATCTGGAAGCGATGGTGGTCGCGCGGCCGATCCGCCGCGTGCGCGTCTGGAGCCGCACCCCGGAAAACGCCGGACGCTTTGCAGAGACGGCCGCGCAACAATTCAAACTGCCTGTCGAGGCGATGCCAACGGCCGAAGCGGCCGTGCGCGAAGCGGATCTCATTTGCACGACGACATCGGCTACCGATCCCATCCTTCAGGGGAGTTGGCTCAGCCCCGGCGTCCACATCAACGCCGTCGGCTCCAGCGTTCCCTTTGCGCGGGAGCTGGACGCGGCGGCCGTTGCCCGCTCGCGCCTCTACGTTGACCGGCGCGAGTCGGCGCTGAATGAGTCCGGCGACTTCCGCTTTGCCAAAGCCGAAGGCGCGGTGGACGACAACCACATCCTCGGCGAGTTGGGCGAACTGCTACTCGGCCGCGTCCAGGGGCGAACGGCGGCCGACGAGATCACCCTCTTCAAGTCGTTAGGGTTAGCGATTGAAGACGTAGCGGCCGCGCAATACATCTACCACCAGGCACAAGCGCGAGAGCTTGGAACGTCGCTCCAGTTAGGAGGGAGTAGGCAGTAGTCAGTCTCCCAATCTCCAGTCTCTCACTCTCTAATCTCCCCTAGACCGCCATAGCCTCCATAATCCCAAACTCCTCCAGCAATAGCAGCACCCAGTCGGCGATGCGCTCTTCCGTCAGGGCGACTTCGTTATCATCATCCAGGGCCAGCCCCAGGAAAACGCCGTCTTCCACCCCTTCCGAGAAGCTAAATTCATAATCGCTGGCATCGGTAAAGCCGACCAGTTCAGCCCCGCGTTTTTCCAATTTACGGCCGATAATTCCAATCGCATCACAATAATTGTCGGGATAACCAAACTGGTCGCCCACCCCAAACATCGCCACCTTCTTTCCATGCAGATCAAGCGTGTCTAACTGGTCATACTTCAAGTCCCAGTCGTCCTGCAATTGGCCGATGTTCCAGGTGGGGCAACCAACAATCAACAGATCATAATTCTGCATCTCTTGCAGATCGACCTCGCCGATATTGAAAAGTTCGACCACCCCCGGCACGTACTGATCAAAGGCATTCTTGATCAGTTCCGCGTCCATCTCGGTATTACCCGTATTTGAGCCATAAAACAGCCCAATTTTCATTATAAAATGCTCCTCATACCCATGAATCACACGGATATAACTATCGCTTGTGAATCATGTTCGACACTACTAATTGTAGGAAGTATCCAGGCCATACTCAAGCGCCGCGGATCATTTTCTTGTGCAGGGTGGTTAAACCAAAAACGTACCAGCACACAAAAAGAAGTTAAACAGTGGTTAAAGGGGAAGTGGCGAAACAACGCTTATGCCGGGTATAATCATCGCTAATGAGCTTCTCCATCGGTTCAACCGGCACCGCAATGGGGCCACGCAGCACCCTCAGCCAATATGGCGAGGGTGGCAGCGGCGACGAAGGGCCGTTGATCAACACCCATGTCGTCAGGCGGATGTTGGGCTTTCTCCGCCCCTATTGGCGGCGAATGCTGCTGGCCTTTCTGCTGATGCTGGTGGCAACGGCGATGACGCTGCTCACACCCTATCTAATCCGCATTGCGATTGATGAACATATAGCGAACGGGGACGCGGCCGGGTTGAACCGGGTCGCCCTGCTAACGGCCGCTGCCTTCATCCTGCTGGCGATTTCAACAGCCGTTCAACGCTTCCTGCTAACCTGGACCGGCCAGCGCGTCCTCGCCAACATGCGGGCGGCCATGTTCGACCACCTGCAACACCTCTCGCTCAACTACCACGAGGGCCACATCGTCGGCGTCACCGTCTCGCGGGTGATCAACGACGTCGCTGTGATCAACGACCTGCTTTCCCAGGGCTTGATCACCCTGGCCGGAGACTTGCTCATTCTGGTGGGCATCATCGGCATCATGCTCACCATGAGTCCGCGCCTGGCTCTGCTGACCTTCATCGTCCTGCCGTTGATGATGCTCTTCACCTACTTCTTCTCCCACCGCGCCCGCCGTGCCTATCGCGCCACGCGCTCCACCGTCGCCGGAGTGGTCGGCAATCTGGCCGAAGACATCGGCGGGATGCGCGTCATTCAGGCCTTCGTGCGCGAGGAGCAATCGCAGGCCCGCTTCGACCGCGTGAACGACGCCAACCGCCGGGCGCATATCAACGCCATGTCCCTCTCGCTGGCCTTCATGCCCACCGTCGAGTTTTTGGCGATGTTGGCGACGGCGATTGTGCTGTTCTTTGGCGGCCGTGCCGTCGCCGCCGATGAGTTGACCATCGGCATCATGGTCGCCTTTCTCGCTTATGTCAACCGCTTCTTCCAGCCATTGCAGGAGCTAAGCCAGCTTTTCACCACCTTGCAATCGGCCATGGCCGGTGGCGAACAGGTGGTGCGCCTGCTGGATGCGGAACCGGCGGTACAGGACCAGCCGAATGCGCGGCCGATGCCCCCTATCGCCGGTCACATCGAACTCGACAACGTCACCTTCGCTTACCGCCCCGAAGGCCCGGACATCCTCAAGAATGTATCCATCCGCGCCGAGCCGGGGCAGATGATCGCCCTCGTCGGCCCCACCGGCGCGGGCAAGACCTCGATTGCCAACCTCGTACTGCGCTTTTATGATGTGCAACAGGGGGCAGTACGCATTGACGGCATAGACGTGCGTGAGGTCAGCCAGCAATCCTTGCGCCGCCAGACCGGACTGGTCTCGCAAGACTCCTTTCTCTTCATGGGCAGCGTCGCCGACAACATCCGCTTTGCCCAACCAGCGGCCACGCTGGAGGAGATCGAAACGGCCGCCCGCCTGGCCAACGCCCATGAATTCATCATTGATTTGCCCAACGGCTATGAGACACAGGTGTTAGAGGGGGGTGCAAATCTCTCCGTCGGCCAGCGGCAGTTGCTGTGCCTGGCCCGCGCCGTCCTCGCCGACCCGCGCATTCTGATCCTCGACGAAGCCACCGCCCATGTGGACACGCTGACCGAGGCGTTGATCCAGGAGGCACTGGAGCGACTATTCGCCGACCGCACTACCATCGTCATCGCCCACCGCCTCAGCACCATCCAACGGGCGGATTGGATTTATGTGGTTGACGACGGCCGCGTGGCCGAACAAGGGACCCACGAGCAACTGCTGGAACAAAACGGCATCTACCGCAACCTCTACGAACGCCAATTCCTCGCCCTGTAACGCGATTTGGCAAATCGCGCTACATGACTGCCAGCGTAACGCGATTTGCTAAAT
>CAYPHY010000044.1:3780-21427 GCA_964410625.1 uncultured Ardenticatenaceae bacterium
ACGCGATTTGGCAAATCGCGCTACATGACTGCCAGCGTAACGCGATTTGCTAAATCGCGCTAGGTGACAACCAGCGTTACGCGATTTGGCAAATCGCGCTACATGACTGGCAGAGAAAAGATATAATACCCTCATGGATAAAAGAGGTGTTGCCCGTTCTGAGGCAAGTCGAGATTTTCAATATGCCCGCTGGCAGGCGTCGTTGGAGACGTTGGCCGCACGGTTGACCGGCAAATCGGCCGAACTGCTGGCCTTCAACGAAGTCACTGACAAGCTGCGCGAAGTCGGCCGCGCCTCACGCGGCCTTCAGCAAATCCCAGTAGAGGCCATCGTCGGCAGCGTCGGCCGTACCAACGACTTCACCCGCACCTTCCTCCCTCGCCTGGAAGAAGACCAAAACCGTTGGGTCAATGTACGCACGGCCGCCCACCACGTCAGCGACCTGCCGCCGATCGAAGTCTACCAGATCGGCAACGCCTACTTCGTCTCCGATGGCAACCACCGCATCTCCATCGCCCGGCGGCAAGGGGTGGTTTATATTGACGCCTATGTCACCGAGGTACGTACCCGCGTGCCGCTGACCCCCGATGTGCAGCCAGACGATCTAATCATCAAGGCGGAACTGGCCGCTTTCCTGGAATATACACGGCTCGATGAGCTGCATCCCGAAGCTGATTTCCAGGTCACCGTGCCGGGGCAGTATGCCCACCTGGAAAATCTGATCGAGGTCCATCGTTACTTCCAAGAACTCATTGAAGCACGCGACTTTTCCGACCGTGAAGCGGTCGCCCACTGGTATGACAACAGCTATCTACCGATGATCGTCGCCATTCGCGAACAAGGCATCCTGCGCCACTTCCCCGGCCGCACGGAGACCGACTTTTACGTCTGGCTGGCAACCCATCGCAAGATGCTGGAGCATGAGCTGGGCTGGCCGATCCGCCCGGAGGTGGCCGTCAGCCGGTTGGTGGAGCGCATCCGGCCGCCAGCGCATGGCAGCTTGCCGCAACGGATGGGCCGCGCCGTCACCAACCTCGTTGCATCCCGCACCTGGCCTGGGAGGGCGGCAACTGAAGCGTGGAATCGCGAACGCTCGCTGGCACGCTACAGCGGCCGTCTCTTCGGCGATGTGTTAGTCCCGCTGGCACTGCCGCCGAGCATCGGCCGTCCCGCCCCTGGGTGGGCGGCGATGGAGTTGGCCCTGGCGGTTGCCACGGCCGAACAAGGGCAGCTTTGCGGTCTGCTCTTTGTACCACCAGGAGAGTCCGGCGCCGATACGTTGATCAGCATCGTGCGCCAATACTTCGAGCGAGCTTGCTTTAACGCCAACATACAGGGCGTGCTGGCGGTAGAGTGGGGCGATCCGGTGGAACGCATCTGCAACCGCACGACGATGCTCGATCTCGTTGTCCTGTGCCGCGACTTTCTCCAGGGGACGCAGATGAATGTCGAGCGCGGCAATTTGGAACGCTTCATTCGCCAGACCTGCCGCCCGATTTTGTTGGCCGATACCACACACCAGCAACTGCCCATACACGCCTTGCTGGTCTATGACCATGCACCCCAATCGCAGGAAGCCCTCTTCCTGGCCGCCTATCTGGGCGAACAGTGGCAAACACAACTGACGGTGATGACGCTCGATAACGGCCGCGGCCGCTCGCGCAACAACGACCCGGCCGACCGCGCCCAGGAGTATCTGGCACTGCATGAGATCAACGCCGCCTTCCACCACTCCGCAGCCAGTGCCGGTGAGGCGGCGCTGTCCATCGTCGAGCAAGCAACGGCCGCTGGCTGCGACCTGCTGATCATCGGTGGCTATAGTCGCAAGGGTGGCTTCGGCCGCTCCACCAACAACGGCCGCACCCCGCTGCTCAACCATCTGCTCACCCATTGGGAGGGGATGTTGTTGATTTGTCCTTGAGGAGGAGATTGGGAGATTTAGAGATTGGAGATGAGGGTGGCAGGTAGCAAGTAGCAGGTAAAGCGAGCTTACTGGACAGGAATTTCCCAAATGCCACGTCGTGTTGCGATACGTCTTGCTCTCTGCTATGCTATGCCGTCAGGCACAGTATAGCCTGTTGGTTCTTCTGGTTCTTCTTTGCCGGAGCAAATTATGAGCGAACGTAATGGATTGGTTGGAGTGGATGAAGCGGAGTTTGGGCCGGAGCGGTCGCCCTTGCGGCTGATTGCGGCCGTCCTCCTCGTCATCATCTTGCCGCTGGCCCTCGGCCTCTTCCTCGCCCCGCGCCTGGTGCCACAGCCAAAGATCGGCGTGGTGCGCCTCAGCTATGACATCGCCAGCCTGACCACCTATGAGATCACCGAACAACTGGCCTATGCTCGCCAGGACCCGGCGATCAAAGCGGCGGTGATCATCATCAACAGCCCCGGCGGATCGGCCGCCTTCAGCGAAGAGCTGTTCCTCGACGTGCTGGAGACGCGGCGCGACATGCCGGTGGTCGCTTCGGTTGACCTGGTGGCGGCCAGCGGCGCGTACTACATGGCGGCGGCGGCCGATGAAATCTATGCCAAACCCACCTCCTCCGTTGGCAGCATCGGCGTCATCGCCTCCCTCCCCGGTGAGGTCTTTATCGAAGAAGACCTGCTGACCACCGGGCCATACAAAGCATTCGGCGGTACGCGCGATGGCTATACACGACAGATTGAACGTGCCAAATTCGCCTTTCTGCAAGCCGTTTCCACCGGTCGCGGCGAGCGGCTACAGGCCGATTTGGAAACGTTGTCCAGGGCCGAAATCTATACCGGCGTCCAGGCATTGGAGATGGGACTGGTAGATGGCATGGAGGCCAGCGATGGCGCGATTCGCCGCGCGGCCGAACTCGCCGGGGTCAGGGACTATGAAGTGGTCGAGCTATACCCGCTCACCTTCGACACCGAGTTTATCCCCTTGCCCCTCTTTGGCGTGAGTGGCGACGCGGCCGCAGCCGCTAACCGCTACCAACCCGCCCCCATTGACCCCGCCAAGCTATGGGCTGCCCCCGTGGAGCTTCCACCAGGGATTTATTACCGCTACATGGAGTTACCCTTTGGTCACCAGTAAACGGTAATCGGTGATCAGTAATCGGATAGCAATACAAACCGATCACCGATTACCGATTAGCGAGTACCGCTTACCGCTCACCGCTAACCTAAAACACCTATGCGCAAACCCCTCCTCTACCTGCTCATCTTCCTGCTGCTCCTGGCGGCGCCAACGGCCGCGCGGTACTTGCAATATTACCGGCTGGGCGGAGCGCAACGGGCGGAACCGCCACGCTATGAACCGGCGGCCGTCGCTGCCGTGCCAACCCCGGCCGCCAGCAACTTTGTGGATGAACCGCAAAGCGGCGAGGGGGTGGTCTTGCTCGACCGGGCGCATGACAACCGCTTCAACCTGGAAGAGATCAACTACCTCGATGCGCGGCTCTCGGCGCGGGGCTACCAGCTCTTGCCTTACACGAGCGGTGATCTGGCGGCCGCCCTGCGCCCGGCCAATGCCTTTGTGGTTATCGCCCCCCTGGTTGACTACACGCAAGAAGAGGTGGTGGCGGTGATTGATTTTGTGGAGCGCGGCGGCCGTTTGTTGCTCGTCGGCGACCCCACCCGCTATGACGTTGTCTTTTCGGAGACGGATATTTTCGCGCCGCCGGAGGTGGAAACGGCCGAATTGCCGCTGAATAGTCTCGCCAACCCCTTCGACATCACCTTCAACAACGACTATCTCTACAACACCGCCGAAAACGAAGGCAACTTCCGCAACATCATCCTCAACGGCGACGGCATAGGCAATGGAGACGCGGGCGAAGCCGACGGCTTGACCGGCGACCTGGAGCAACTCGTCTTTTACGGCTCCCACTCCTTGCAGGTGGGGCCAACGGCCGCTGCCCTGCTGACCGGCGACGCCAACACCTGGTCATCGGACACCGACCGGCCGGGGAATCTGCCGCTGGCCGCGCTCAGTCCGGTCGAGCCGATGGACAGTGGCGGCCGTGTGCTGGCCGTTGGCGACCTGCACTTCTTGATGGAGCCATATTACACCGTCTATGACAACGGCCGCTTTGCTGCCCAGGTGGCCGACTTCCTCGCCGATGGGGACGAGCGCGTCTACACAGTGCGCGACTTCCCCCACTTCTTCGGTAACTCCGTTGAACTACTTTTCAGCGGCACGCCGGAGTTGGGGCCGGATGCGTTCGACGAGATCATCAATCTCCAGGCGGCATTTCGCATGTTGACCAAGAGCCTGGCATTGACGGCCGAGCCGGGCAACGAAGGCGACATCCTGCAACTAGGCCTCTATAACCAGGCTGGCGACGTGGCCGATGTGCTAGAAGCGGCGGGGATCACATTGGTCATTGACCCGCCGATTGAGGAAGAAGCGGAAGCGGCAGAAGCGACAGGAGACGAAGCGGCCGCAGACGAAGCAAGCGAACCGCCCGCCGAAGAAACGGCCATGCGCCGTATCGAATCCAGCTTCGGCGCGGTGCAAATGTCCGGTACGGCGTTGATCCTCCTCGACGAGGGTGACGAACAACAGCGGGTGATCGTCCTCGCCGCCAGCAAAGAGGGGCTGGAAAACACCATCAACCGGCTGATCGATCTTGTCCCGCTGAATGCCGACTATGCCTTGGCCGACTGCCTGCTGACCGACAAACTCGCGCTCTGTCCGACGGGCGTGGCTGATGAGCCGGTGGAGGCGGTGCTGGACACCAGCGGCACGCCGGAGATCGCCCCACCCGGCAGTGGCGGCGAGCAACCACCGGGCGAAATTGATGCCGCTCCTCAGGGTGAGATTGAATTGGGCGAGTCGGTGGAGGGGACGTTGGCGGCCGACGAGCGCCATGCCTGGAGCTTTAGCGACGGTCCAGCAACCATTGACATCGTCTTGCAAGCCAGCGAAGAGGTGGACGCCATCCTCGAACTATATGATCCCGACAACATCCAGGTGGGTTCGGCCGATAGCACCTTTGCCGGTGGCGAGGAAGTCTTGGCGGGCGTGGAAGTAGAGGCAGGAACCTACACCATTGTCGTCCGCGACTACTTCAACGACGGCGGCAGCTATGAACTGACCGTCCGCGAAGGGGAACCGGGCGCGGGTGAAGATGAAGGGGAAGCGGCTGGCCCCATCGAAAACATCTTCATCTTTGCCGACGACGACGGCGAGCCACTGCTTGATGGCTTCACCAGCAGCGAGGCACTGGCCGCCCTGCTCACCGACTACACCGTGCAGGTGTGGAGCGCAAGCGGCGATGGCCCTTTGCAAGAAGGGATGCTCGACAACTACGACCTCCTGATTTGGGATTCCGGCGACTATCGCGATGAACAAGGGTTGTTCGACGAGGACACGGGCGTCATCATCAACTATCTCGACGCCGGGGGGGAAGTGCTGATCACTGGCGCATCGCCATCGCTCTTTGGTGAAATTGAACTGGCCCCCCTTAGCACGCTTGAAGTGGCCGGTGATGATCCCATCTTATTGGAAGGGTTGACGGCCGGTGACGTCATCGAGCTGGACCAGACCTATGAAACGACGCTGACCGAGGTTTTTGAACAGGCGGAGACGGAAGAGGTCTTTCTGGTGCGCGGGCCAGATGAGGAAGCGGCCGGGGCAGCGATTGGGCTGGCGGCCGTTGATGAAACATTGAATAATCAGAAAAGCATCTTTTTGTTCGTCCCCTTCGTCGCCCTTCCGGCCGACATCCAGGAAACGCTGCTACACAATATGCTGGCCTGGTTTAACGAATAATGTAGCGCATTGGACAAGGGTAAATCGCGCGTTTTGATGAGCGATTTAGAAAATCGCTCTACAGAGCTGACAAATTTGGTTATAAACGTATATTAATGCAAAAAAGTTCTTCGACACCCGACATAATCTTTATTGTTCTCGACACCCACCGCGCTGACCGGCTGGGGCTGTATGGGTATGATCGGCCGATCTCCCCCAACCTGGACCGTTTTGCTGCCCAGGGGGTGGTCTTTGAGCAAGCCATTGCCCCCGCGCAATGGACTGTCCCCAGCCACGCCTCGATGTTCACCGGCCTCTATCCGACGGCGCATGGGGTGGTGCAATCCTCGCGGGCACTCAGCACGGATCGGCCGCATCTCGCCGAAACGTTGCGCGACGCCGGTTACGACACCGTTGGCTTTTGCAACAACCCGCTGGTGGGCATCCTCAACAACGGCTTCAAACGCGGCTTTCGCACCTTCTATAACTATGGTGGCGCGTTCCCCAGCCTGCCGCAAAGCTCCAGCCACCTTCCCTGGCCGCTGAGCCGTGCGGCCGAGGCCTATACCCAATTCCTACGCCGCATCTCCTACCCCATCCAAAACTTCTTCGGCCAGTCCGACATTGCTTTTCGCGTCTCGCTCAATGCCTGGCTGACGCCGCTGTGGTCAAAGATGGCGAACTTCAAGGGGCAGAATGAACGCTCGGTGCAGGATATAGTCACCTTCTTGCAGAACCGGGAGAAACGGACGGGGGAACGGCCGCTCTTCCTCTTTCTCAATCTGATGGAAACCCATCTCCCCTTCTGGCCGCCAGGGGAGTTTATCGATCGCGTCGCCCCCTACTTCCGCAACAGCAAAGAAGCGCGAACGATCATGCGCACCTGGAACCGCGAAGCGTACCGCTGGGCCGCGCCGCTGGCTGAACCCCTTTCGGAATTAGAGAGCCAGGTGTTGAGCGATCTCTACGACGCGGAGGTGGCTTACCAGGACAATTACCTCGGCCAGCTATTTGATTGGCTAGAGCAACGCCAACGGCGCGATAACACACTGACGATCATCGTCGCCGATCATGGGGATGGACTGGGCGAACATGGCTACATGGGCCACGCCTTTGTCGCCTATCAGGAGTTGGTGCATGTGCCGCTGATCCTCCATTGGCCGGGACAATTGGCCGCCAACCAGCGTATCAGCACGCCGGTCAGCACGCGCCGTGTCTACCA
The DNA here is from genome assembly GCA_964410625.1 of uncultured Ardenticatenaceae bacterium. GTDB lineage: Bacteria > Chloroflexota > Anaerolineae > Promineifilales > Promineifilaceae > CAYPHY01. Next base: position 10,725 of record CAYPHY010000044.1, read on the forward strand.
TACCATGCTCAACGCCGCCGGAAATTTGCCGGATGATCCCCGGCTGGATGAAGCGGCTATCGGCCGCCTGACCCTCAACCACACCATTCGTGGCGCCGACCCGGAGCAGAAAACGGCCTTCAGCGAGGTCTATCCGCCGCTGAACTTCGTCAAGGCGATCCAGGCCCGCCAGCCGGAGCTATTAGAAAGCAAGCGTTGCCTGCAAATGCGCCGCGCTGTCGTTCGCCAGAGCAAGCTGCAGCCGGGGGATGGGGAAGCAACAGCCGTCAAGCTGATCCGCGTGGACGAACAACCGGACGAACTTTTTGATTTAACCGCTGATCCGCTAGAATTAGAGGACTTGTTGCCGGAATATCCGGCCGAGAGCCATGCGGCCGTGGCCGCGCTCAACCGCGCGTTAGAGCAGATGGTCTTTCGCGTCAACCGTGAACGGGATGGACAGGTGGCCGGAGCGGCCGTGGATGTCGATAGCGATGAGCAACTGCGCCAACGCCTGCGCGGCCTGGGCTATTTGGAATAAATTTAATTTTCGGTTAGAGGAATAATTAGCATGTTTGACGCGATTCAGATTGATCCAGTCGCCTTTACGATTCCAATTGGCGGCGGGTTCCCGATTTATTGGTATGGAATCATTATCACCCTGGGCATTGCCCTGGGGGCGTGGTGGGGGGCGCGGGAGATAGACCGGCGCGGCCAAAGCGTGGACGACTTTCTCAACGGCCTAATCATCGCCATCTTCAGCGGCTATCTCTTCGCCCGCCTGACCTATGTCATCCTTGACTTCATCGCCGGACGCGGCGATCAATACGAGACCTTCATAGACATCATCAACATCCGCGCTGGTGGGGTGAACATCCTCGGCGGGTTCATTGGCGCGGCCATCGTCGTCGCCCTCTATGCCCGTTGGCGGCGGATCAACCTCTGGCACTATGCCGATGTCGCCGGACCGGCGCTGCTGCTGGCGCAAGCGATCGGCCGTTGGGGAAACTTCATCAACCAGGAGCTTTATGGCCCGCCAACGACCCTTCCCTGGGGCCTGCTGATTGACGCCCAACACCGCATCCCTGCCTATCAAGACCTGACCCAATTCCCGTTGGAAACGCGCTTCCACCCCACCTTTCTCTATGAGTCGTTGTGGTTGCTGCTCGGCTTCGTCGTCCTCGTTCTGCTCAACCGGCGCAACCGCGACCAATGGAAGCCAGGGACACTGTTTGGCATCTTTCTGGTTTGGTGGGGCGTCGGCCGCGCCGTGATCGAACTCTTTCGCCCCGATCAGGTGGCGATTGGCACAACGCCGATCACCTATTCAATGATCATTTCGATTCTGCTGGCGCTGGTCGGCGTCTACCTGTTGCTGGTGCGCTACAACAAAATCCCCGACTTCGGCCAGGCACGGCGGCGACGGCGGCGTGTCATCAAGCCCAAGCCCCGCCGCGAATCACAATAACAGACTGATAGGATAGGAGACGATTATCATCCCACAAATGGTAATCGTCTTTTCGATTAGGGAGCTTATGTTTTTTGACACGAATGACACGAATATACACGAAAAATTCGTGTATATTCGTGTCATTCGTGTCAAAAGAGGAAAAACACGATGAACTTTGCTCCAGAGTTTGGCGATTTGGCTTTAACGTTTGATGATGTATTGCTCGTTCCAGGGTATTCCGAGGTCTTACCGGCCGAAGTCAATCTGCGGACACGGTTGGTGGACAGTATCCAGCTCAACATCCCGCTGATGTCGGCCGCTATGGACACCGTGACCGAAGCGGCGATGGCGATTGCCCTGGCGCGGATGGGCGGCATCGGCGTCATCCATCGCAACCTCTCACCCGAAGAACAGGCCGCAGAGGTGGACAAGGTGAAACGCGCCGAATGGGACACGGAGGCGGATTCATTGGCTGTGATCGACGACAACGGCCGTCTTCTCTGCGCCGCCGCCATCGGCGTCGGCGAGAGCGGCCTGGCTCGTCTCGACCAGCTAGTTGAAGCTGGAGTAAATGTCGCGGTGATTGACACCGCCCACGGCCACACGCGGTTGGTGCTAGAAACCATTCACCGGGCGCGGCGACGCTTCCCCCAGTTGGCGGTCATCGGCGGGAACGTCGCCTCGGCCGCAGGGACACGTGCCCTGATCGAAGCGGGGGCCGGGGCGATCAAGGTCGGCATTGGCGCGGGATCCATCTGCACCACGCGCATCATTGCCGGATCGGGCGTGCCACAAATGTCAGCTATTGCCTCCTGCGCGGCCGTTTGCCGCGAACACAACATCCCCTGCATCGCCGATGGCGGCATCAAGTACAGCGGCGACATCGTGAAGGCATTGGCCGCCGGAGCCGATGTAGTCATGCTCGGCTCGATGCTCGCCGGGCTGGAAGAAAGCCCCGGCGAGATTGTCCACCACGAGGGGCGACGCTACAAGGTCTATCGCGGCATGGGCAGCCTGGGGGCGATGCAAGGGCATGGGGCCGACCGCTATGCCTCGGCCGTTTCTGGCAATGGGACGGCCGCTGCTTCACCCACTGGTTCTACCGCCGGTTCCACCGCCACTGTCGCACCCGAACGACAGAAAGTTGTGCCGGAAGGGATTGAGGGCCAGGTCCCCTACAGGGGGCTGCTCCAGGACGCACTGTATCAATTGCTCGGCGGTTTGCGGTCGGGGATGGGGTATGTTGGCGCGGCCGATCTAAGCGAACTGCATGAGAAAGCCACCTTCGTCCGCATCACCAACGCCGGACTCCTCGAAAGCCATCCCCATACTGTTTTGATTACAAAGGAAGCACCTAATTATCAGGTACATCGGTAATATTGGTATACTCACCCCATGAATAAAGGCATTCTCTACGCCGCGGCCGCTTATCTACTCTGGGGGCTGCTGCCGATCTACTGGAAAATCCTCCAGGAAGTACCGGCCATCGAAGTGCTCAGCCACCGCATGGCCTGGTCGCTGGTCTTTGTCGGCTTGCTGCTGGCCTACCGCCACAATTGGGGCTGGCTGCGGCCGTCGCTGCGTAACAAGCGCATTGTGCTGACCTTCCTGGTTACGGCCGTCGTCCTCTCCATCAACTGGTTCATCTATATTTGGGCCGTGCAAAACGGCCACATCGTCGAAACCAGTCTCGGTTACTTCATCAATCCATTGGTCAACGTACTGCTGGGCGTCGTCTTTCTCAAAGAACGGCTGCGTCCCGCTCAATTGGTCGCTATCATGCTGGCGGTAGGCGGTGTCTTATATCTGACGCTCAGCTATGGCGCATTCCCCTGGATCGCACTGTCGCTGGCGTTCAGCTTTGGGTTATACGGCTTGTTGCGCAAGACGGCCGCGCTCCCCTCCACCGAAGGGCTGTTCCTGGAGACGGCGTTGATGTTCCTTCCTGCCGTCCTCTTCCTGCTCTACCGGCAGTGGCAGGGAACGGCCGCCTTTGGCAACCAGGGGACGCTGACCACCGCCCTGCTCATCTTCTCCGGCGTGGCGACCGGGTTGCCGCTGCTACTCTTCGGCTTCGGGGCGCGGCTGATCACGCTGACCAACCTCGGCCTGTTGCAATACATCGCGCCAACCATCCAATTTCTGATCGGCGTGCTGATCTACGGTGAAGATTTCGGCCCGGCGCGGGTGATCGGCTTTACGATCATCTGGATCGCGCTGGCGGTCTATACGGCCGAGAGCCTACTCGCCTATCGCCGTTCCCACCGCCTCCATCCCGTTCGCCATCCAGGAGATTAACCGCCTGTAACGCGGGTTGCCAGATTGCACACCTGAGTGTTGCCCAATATCACCTTTCTCGCTAAAGTGGAGTAACGGTTAAACGGAGTTAGACCATGTCACGAGCGATAACAGTAGAAATATCTGATTCCCTTTATGATCAACTTGAGCGAACGGCCGAGTTAGCGCGTCGGCCGATTGATACTATCATCGAGCAAAGCCTACATCACAGTCTGCCTCCTCTGCTTAAAGATATTCCTGAAGTATATCAAGCGGATGTTTATCCACTTCTAGAAATGAATGAGGCAGAGTTACAAAAAGAGGCCATGCGGACGCTCTCTCCGCAGCAATGGGCAACTTATGAAGCTATACTTGAAAAAAAGAAGGAAGCGTCTCTAACTAAAGAAGAGGAAGCAACTCTGAGTACACTGCGTCGTGAAGCAGATGTTCTCATGTATCGCAAGGCGTATGCGGCCGTCCTCCTCAAACGACGTGGTTATCAGCCACCTACCTTAGATAAACTAGCCTATCCTGCTGTCCAGTGAGTCGCTTATCTCGTAAATTACGGCCTCTTGTTGCTGCACAGGCGAAGCATCGCTGTGGTTACTGCCAGATTCAAGAGGTAGTTAGCGGTATTCCGCTCACAGTTGAACATATCCATCCTCTTGCACTGGGTGGAAACGATGAGGAGGATAACCTATGGTTATCATGCCGTTTGTGCAATGAGGCCAAAGGAATGCTAGTAGATTATCCTGATCCGAAAACGAGTACCGTTATCCCCTTGTTCAATCCAAGAACACAAAAATGGTCAGAGCACTTTGCATGGAGTGTGGACAATACAAAAATCATAGGCAAGACAGCCATTGGGCGTGCTACAGTTGCAGCACTCTCATTAAATGATGAGTTTCGCATTCGGTCACGCGCCTTGTGGATCGAGGCTGGTTATCATCCTCCTGTAGACTAAGGCATCTGTAAGCTTAACTCTTGCCAAGATACAAGCAGGTAACAAAGTGTCAAGTCAAACCGACAATAAACTTCAGAATATAAAGTTAACCGCTCAATTGAGCGCTTTAATAGCGATCATGACGATAATGGTCCTCCTGTCTCCTCGCGTAGCGGGACAGAGCGACGGCCGCATCTACCTCCCCATCCTCACCAGCCCTCCCGCCCCCATCTTCAGCGTTACACCGTTGGGCAATGGCTTCCAACAGGCAACGGCCGTCACCCATGCCGGGGATGATCGCCTCTTCGTCGTTGAACGGCCGGGACGGATCAAGATTCTCCACCCAGACGGCCGTATCACCCTCTTCCTCGACATCTCCGATCATGTGATCAGCCATCGCGGGGAGTATGGCATGTATGATGTCGCCTTCCACCCCAACTATGCCAACAACGGCTTTTTCTATGTCACCTATACCACCGGCCGCCACGAAGGGAATACGATTGACGTTCACTTTGTCGTCGCCCGTTTCCGGGTGACGGCCGATCCCAATGTCGCCGATCCCCGCAGCGAAACGAGGCTGTTTTATGAGAAGCAATCGTTTGATGTCCACAAAGGGGGCGGGCTAGACTTTGACAAGCGCGACAACTACCTCTATGTTGGGCATGGCGACGACCGCCTGTTGCTGATTGCCCAGGACATCCGCTCGCCGAAGGGGAAGATTTTCCGCCTGCGCGTGGACGACGCCCCGGCCGAAGATGTGTTCGACGCCACCTTCTCGGTCAGTGATGAGGTGTGGGCGATGGGCCTGCGCAATGCCTGGCGTTTTGACGTGGACGAGCCGAGCGAGCAAATCTACATCGGCGAAGTGGGCGACCTGCTGTGGGAAGAGATCAACATTGCCCCCTTACTCGCACCCCACTTTAACTATGGTTGGCCGTGCATCGAAGGGCCAGTGGTTATCCCCGAAGCCAACGACATCCCCCAATGCCAAAACCCGGAGCATTTCGTCCGTGCCGTCTATGAATATCCCCACCGCGATGGCAGTGGCCGTTGCGCGGTGATCGGCGGCTATGTCTACCGGCCGGTGGAAAACCCCAATGACGGCCGTTTCATCTTCGGCGACATGTGTACCCGCGAGGTCTTCGCCCTGCACAAGCCCGGCCCGCAGTGGCAGGTTGACCCGCTAGGAACGCTGGCCGAACTCGACTTCCTGACCAGCTTTGGCGAAGACCGCTTCGGCAATCTCTATCTCACCACCGGTTCCGACTTCGCCCCCATCTATCGGCTGTACATCCCATAGCTGGTATAATGGGTTGGAGGTAACAAAATCATGGAAACAATCGCTACCATCGATCTCATCACAATCAATCCACAAGTACGTGGCGGCCAACCTTGCATTGCCGGAACTAGTCTGCGTGTAACAGATGTTGTAATGGCTTTGATCTTCCACAATCGCACGCCTGATGAAATCGCCTCCGACTATGGACTCTCCCTGGCGCAAGTCCATGCGGCACTCGCCTACTATTACCAGCACAAAGACGAACTCGATCAGGACATTCGCCAGCAAATAGTCACAGCCAGAAAATATAAGCAAAACAATTTTGGCAACCAACAACCTTCTCTTTTACCTTGACGAGAACCTGCCGGTCGAGATCGCACGCCAGTTGGGCAGTCGAGATATTGACGCCGTAACTGTGCGCGATCTAAATTTGTTGGATGATCTAGACCTGAATCACCTTCAAAGAGCAACAAGGATGAATCGCGTCCTTTGCACGTATGATGCGGATTTTGTAGCCTTGGCCGCTACCGGGACTGAGCATGCTGGGATTGTGTTTGGACAAGCTGATATCCATTACATCGGAGCATGGGTCAGGTTTCTGGAATTGATGCACGCTGTTTACACCCTGATGAAATGCACAATCGGGTCGAATATCTATAACGTCGTGCCAACATCATGCCCTCGTGTTTGTTATAACATCACATCCATCTCGGTCGCGGCCGCTTCTTCCATCTCGGCCGACAACGGCAACAACGGCGGCCGCACCGCCCAACGGGGGAAACCGTGGCGACGGGCGAGCAGGGCTTTGATTAAGGCCGGGGCGGGGGCGTAACGGCCGCTCTGCCGCCGTAATGTCGTCATCGCCGCCTGTGCTTTAGCTTGTGCATCGCTGTCCCCACTCTGGTGTGCATCCCAAATTTGGCGCAGCAACGGCGAATAGAGGTTCGCCAGGGCGGTAATGCACCCGGCCGCGCCACCGGACAACGCTGTGCTAAACAACGAGTCGTCACCAGCCAGGATGGTGATCCGCTTGCCAAAACGCTCGGCCAACGCCTGCGTATGTTCCGGCTCCGTTGCCGAGTTCTTCAGTCCGGCAAACTGGCCGGGAAAGCTTTCCCGCAACCGCGCCAGCAAATCCAGCGACAACCCCACACCCGACACCGCGGGGATATGATAGGCCAACACCGCCCCATTCGCAGGGACCGCCCGGCGCAGCACTTCACCAAACCACAACGCCAATCCCTCTTCTGAGGCATTGCGGAAATAGAAAGGGGGTAGCACCAGCACGCCATCGAGGCTACAATCAAAAGCATCTTTCGTTAGGCGCACCGTCTCATCCAGGCTGGGCGTTCCCGTTCCGGCGATCAACAGGAAATCGGGATGCTCCTCGCGCACACGAACGGCCGCTTCATAGAGCGCCAGCCGTTCAGCCACGGAAAGTGACGGCCCTTCCCCCGTCGTCCCCAAAATCACCGCCCCATGACAGCCACGCTGTGCCAAAAAGCTCAACAATCCCGGAAAGGCATCCGCGTCTAATGAATAATCATCGTTCAGCGGCGTCACGGCCGCTGCAAACACACCCGATAGCTTCTCAAAATTCATCCTGTTCTGCTTCCTTATATGATTTCAGAAACCGGCTTTTTCAAGTAACGAACGTTGCCAAAACCCGGTTTCCAGGAGTATTGCGAAACTTCGCGGCTTCGTCAACTTCGTTCTATTGTGAATCGTTTCCAGCGCACTGTTGAATAACAGTCCAGGGTTTACGCATTTTTGAGACGAGTTTCACGAAAACAGACAGCAAAATTCGTGTTATTCGTGCCATTCGTGTCAGAAAAATATGGACCACCCAAGTCTCGGTTTATATCTTCCGCCTATCCATTTTGTATAACCGGGTCTATATCCTAATCGCCCTGCTTCAAGTATGGTCGGGGAGTGGATACGCTGTATATAGGGTGGTCGGGCTTGTTCCCGCCACCTATCCCCTTTGGAAAAGGAGTATAAGTATGAATCAAAAGATGAACCGGATGGACCAGCAAAACCAACAGTTGCAAGGCAAGAAAGTCGCCATTCTCGTCGAAAATGGCTTTGAAGAAGAGGAGTTGACACGGCCGCAACAAGCATTGGAAGAGGCGGGCGCACAGACCCAAATTGTCTCCCCCGCCGGCCGTAAGGTGAAAGCCTGGGACCATACCGATTGGGGCAGAGAAATGAACGTAGATGTGCCGCTAGATGAGGCGCGTGTGGAGGCGTTTGACGCGCTGTTGTTGCCCGGTGGGGTAATGAACCCTGACAAGCTGCGGCGCAACCCGGACGCCCAGGAGTTTGTCCGTGACTTCTTTATGGCCGGTAAGCCGGTGGCCGCTATTTGCCATGCCCCCTGGACGTTGATTGATGCTGGAGTGGTCGAAGGGCGCAAGTTGACCTCCTACGAGACGCTGCAAATGGATTTGAAAAATGCGGGGGCCGAGTGGGTGGACCAGGAAGTGGTCGTAGACCAGGGGCTGGTCACCAGCCGCAAACCGGACGACATCCCCGCCTTCAACCGCAAGATGATTGAGGAGTTTGCCGAAGGCATCCACGAAGGGCAACGCGAGATGGTGATGTAGGTGATGTAGCATAGTTTAGAAACCGGGTTTTTAAGAAAAAACCCGGTTTCTAACGACTCAACAACTGCAACATTGGTATCACATAAGCAAGCCGCTTGCGGGTTTCGGAAGGGCTTTGTTCTCGTTCTCTTTTTAGTTCCAGCGAATTACGGCCGAATATGAATGGGTCTTCCCAGGCCAACCAATCCACATCTTTCGTCTTGAACTCATCCCTCAGAGCCAACACCAATTCACAGAACATCGCCAGGTCACGGCGGGTCAGCAGTGGCAGGATTTGTTGTAGCTGACGAGCCTGTAGCGCCAAATGGCACCAGGCGAAGTCCAACGACTTGCCAAAGAGCCACTCCCCGGCCGTCGTCACCATCTGTTCTAAATCGTGGTAGTTGCGAGGATGCGTCTCCCAAGCTGCGGCCGAGCGCTGGAAGATAAGCGGCGTATCCCCGGCCGATAAGTTCCGTATATCGGATATAAATGCGCCCCGATATGGACTCTGCAAGACGAATGCAACCCGATCAATAAAGCAGAGGTGAATGATTTGTTCAGGATGACAGGCAGCGGCCGCGCGACGATACAGTGTCAAAAAATCCTCGCCGACGGTGACATCAGCGGCGTGGTAGGTCACATGAAAAAAGCTATTTGGTTGTAGCCAAACGGAATATTGCGGGGATTTCTGTTGGGTAACGGCCGTGACGGTAAGAAATACCCTTTCAAAGAGAGCCTGCAAATCAAATGTAATCGCCTTTAGGTGAGGAAACATGATCCCGGCTGGATCATGTACGTTCATAGCGGCGACTGGTGGCATCATCACTCTATTTCCCTAACCCTGCATACTCACTCGGCCGCAAGCCCACCACCCGCTTGAACACCCGCGAGAAGTGGCGCACGTCGTGGAAGCCGACGGCCAGGGCCACGGCCGTCACCGGTAACTCTTGCTCCTGCAACAGGCGCATCGCCTCCTCCACGCGACAGCGAGTGTGGAACTGGCGCGGCGACTCGCCCAGCCACTTCTCAAACAGTGCCCGCAAATGGGACTGGCTGAGATTAACGGCGGCGGCCGTCGCTCCAGCATCAAAGGGGTCGGCCGCCTTCTCGCGCAAGTAGGTGATCGCATTGCGCATCGCCTCGGGGTAGGCCGACTCCGACACCGATTGCGAGGGCGACAGCTCCTCCAATCGCGCCATCAGTTCATAGAAGATGCCCACCGCCTTCAGTGAAAAGCCCGCCTGGCGCAAAATCAATACCTCGCGTATTTCGGCAAACCGCGCCTCTAGTTCGCGGTCATAGGCATAAGGCAACAGGCGCACCGACGGCCGCGTCCCCCACACTGGCGGCCAATAGGAACCCAATGAGAGCCAATGGTACTTCATTCCATTCGGGCTACGGTAATAGACCGTCTGGCGCGGCGGGATGATCAGCAAATTACCCGGTTTCAGGCAGATCGGCCGCTCCCCCGGCTGTTCAAAGGTCGCTTCTCCCTCTAAATGATAGTAAAGCTGGGTGATGTCGGGATGGTCAAGGCTGCCGGTGACATAACGAGGCTTACAATGGTACTCCCCCGCCTGCTCGATATAGAACGGCAACACATGGGGCGCAGGCAGGCCATACCCCACCCGCCAATAGCTATAGCGTGCCGGACGACGGCCGTTATTCGTCCCTCCCGCCATCGGCCGCAGCGTCACTGGACGTGAGGGAAAAGTAGACTTCAACAAAGCTTTATTTCCTTTAACCACGGATGGAAACGGATGGGACGGATTTTCACGGATTTGTTTTTTTAGGATTTCGGCATTTTGACACAAATTGGCGCAAACTTTACGGCCGAATAACACCAACTTCTCTTCTGTTTTCGTGCAATTCGTGTCATTCGTGTCGAAGAATAACAAGAAAAAATCCGCGTGATCCGCGTTCCATCCGCTTCATCCGCGTAACCATTGCATAACCATATTGTGACAATTTTCACCAGCGTTTCATACACCAGCAGCGTCACTTGATCCACATAATAACCCCATTGTAAAGCAAAAGCGCCATATAATAAACGCTTCAACAAAGTAGGGTAATCCTCTGGATTGCCCGGACAAACCAGGAGGTTTGTCGCTACGAACGGTAGGGTAATCCTCCGGATTGCCCGGACAAACCAGGAGGTTTGTCGCTACGAATGGTAGGGTAATCCTC
>CAYPHY010000044.1:21527-41497 GCA_964410625.1 uncultured Ardenticatenaceae bacterium
CGGATTGCCCGGACAAACCAGGAGGTTTGTCGCTACGAATGGTAGGGTAATCCTCCGGATTGCCCAGACAAACCAGGAGGTTTGTCGCTACGAACGGTAGGGTAATCCTCCGGATTGCCCGGACAAACCAGGAGGTTTGTCGCTACGAATGGTAGGGTAATCCTCTGGATTGCCCGAAGTCTGTCGCTACGAGTGATGATTGAGACAAAAGCCACGCGCCTGCTGGATGCCCAGGCTGTCCCCTACACCCTCCTGCCCCACACCCAACCCGTCTTCACCGTGGAAGAAGCGGCCGCCCAGCGTGGTGTCAAAGCGGAGGAGATGGTCAAATGTATCCTGCTGCGCGAAAGCGGCCGCACGCGCTATGTGATGGCCTGCCTGCTCGGCCCCGACCGCCTCGACCACCGGGCAGTCCGCGCCCACCTGAAAGATGACCATCTGGAAGGGGGGTGGAAGCGGCTGACCTTTGCCACGGCCGAAGCGATCACGGCCGTCACCGGCTATCCACAAGGCGCGGTCAATCCCCTCTGCTTGCCCGACGAGGTTCCGGTGTTGTTTGACGAGGCCATCGGCCGTTGCCGCCGCATCAACATCAGCACCGGCGACCTGCTCTTTGGGCTGGAGATGGACGCCCAGGACTTGATCCGGCTGGCGAATGCACGGCTGGCAAAGATTTCGGAAAGAGAGTAGGAGATTAGAGATTAGAGATTGGAGATTGGAGAAAAGACAACAGCGGATAAAGAAAACAACGGATGATGGATTGATCATCCGTTGTTTTCTCCATCCGTTGTAGCCCTGTAACAAAGCAGATAAAAATCTGCGTTCATCTGCGTTTCATCCGCGTCATCTGCGTAACGCTTTTTAGTTAGGAGAAAAGACAATGGCTTTGCCAAAGAAAGTAAACTATCTGATCATCGGCGCCGGGGTACACGGTCTTTCCACCGCCTACCACCTCGCCAAATATCTCAAGGAAACGGGCCAGGGCAGTGGCGAAGACATTCTGGTCATTGAAAAGAGCAGCATTGCCGCTGGAGCGTCGGGCGTGGCCTGTGGCAATGTGCGCTGCAACTATTACCAGGAGCCAATGACCCGGCTGATGATGCACTGCATGGACATCTGGGAATCGGACCCCGACTACTTCGCCTATAACTCCGTCGGCTACCTGACCGCCTCCTTCGCCCCGATGCGTGAAGGATTGGAAGCCGTCTACAATCGCCATCAGCAACTGGGCTATCCCTCCACTCTCGTCGTCGGCGAGAAAGAGGTGCGCCAATATATGCAGGGCATCTTCCACGACTGGCAGGCAACCGACCTGGAAGTGGTGTTGCATGAACACCGCGGCGGCCATGCCTGGAGCCGCCAGGCGATTCACGGGCTGGCGATCAAGGCCGAACGGGAAGACGCGCGGATCATCACCGGCCCGGCCGTCACCGGCTTTCAATTCAACAGCCAGGGGGAAGTGAGCGTGGTCGAGACTGACTTCGGCAATATCGAAGTCGGCATGGTCATCGTCGCCGTCGGCCCCTGGATCAAAAACCTGTGGCGAATGCTGGAACTGCCACTGGAAGTCCCCGACCCGCGCAACCCCGGCCAAACGGCCGAACTATGGCGTTATCTGGCCTTGCAAGAGGGGGAGATTGACATTGACCCGCTGATCCACATCACCAACGACGGCAAACGGCCGCCCCTCGTCCATGTAGACAGCGACGTGCCACTATACAGCGAAGACGGCCGCCTCGTCTGGGACCAACCCTGGGGCATCTACTTCAAGCGCGACAAGCACGCTGTCCAGGGGGGCGCGGTTCCGCTGGATGCGGGGACGGAAGCGGCCGTTGACCCCTACGGCTCGCGCAGCCCTTACTACTGCGTGGATGACCAGTTCTATGACATTTGGGTCGCGTCGCTGGCCCACTGCATGAAACGGTATGAAGGGACGCGGCGGTTTGCCTCGACCAAGCCATCAGGGGGGATTGGGGCGTTTTCGGCCGATAACTTCCCCGTCTTCGACTTTGTGCACCCCAACGTCTACGCCATCGCCGACTCCAACCACGGCTTCAAGATGATCGGCGTCGGCGAACAGGTGGCGCGGATTTTGACCGGCGAGACGAGTGAGCTGCTGGCCCCCTTTGCCTTCGGCCGCTTTGAACAACAGAAGACCTTACCTAAATCCAATGCGCCGTTCCCGTGGATGTAGCGAAAACGACAACGGATATAGAAATAAACGGATGGTAAAGAGACATCCGTTTATTTCTAATATCCGTTGTAGTCTTTGGAGCGAAACAATGAGTCATTCCACACATTCCACAGCAGACATCATCATCATCGGCGGCGGCGTCATCGGTTGCTCAACGGCCTACAACCTCGCTAAGGCAGGAGCGAAAAATGTCGTCGTCCTCGAACGCAACGAACTCGCCTCCGGTGGCACGGCCAAGTCCTGCGCCATCGTCCGCACCCACTACTCGATTGAGTCCAACCTGCTCCACGCCGTTGAAAGCCTGAAAATCTTCACTCACTTTAATGAGCTGATCGGCGGTGACCCTGGCTTCCAGCGCACCGGCTATCTGATCCTCGGCCCGGAGGAACACCGCGAACCGATGTTGGCCGTCTTTCGCCAACAGAACGCACACGGGATTGATACGCGCATCATGACGGCCGCCGAAGCAAAAGAGTGCCACCCCCTGCTCTACACCGATGATGTCGGCGTCATCGGCTATGACTCGCAGGCGGGTTATGCCGACCCCCATTTAACCACCTATGCCTATGCGAATCGGGCACAAGATTTGGGCGTGAAGTTCCACACGGGAACGGCCGTCACCAACCTCTCGCTCAACGGCGATCGAAAGCGCGTGGAAACCAACAACGGCACATTTGAAGCGCCAACCGTCATCCTCGCTGCCGGGCCGTGGACAAACCATCTCGGTCGCATGGTCGGCCTCTCCTTCCCCTTCGAAATCAGCCGCCACAAAGTGATTACATTACGGATTAACCGTCCCTATGAAATCAGTTGGCCGATTGTCAAAGACCTGACCACAGCGGATAAAATCTACTTCCGCCCGGAAACAGGGGGCGTGGTGCTGGTCGGCACAGGGGACCATGGCGACCCGATTGATGACCCCGACACGCTGACCGACCACGTTGACGACGCCCACCATCTACGGATCGGGGCGTTGATCGGCCGCCGGATGCCTGCCTTCGAGGACGGCCGCGTCACCGCTGGATGGACAGGCCCCTACGACATCACCCCCGACTGGAACCCCATCGTTGGGCCGGTCCCGGGGTACGAAGGGCTATACGTCGCCGTTGGCTTCAGCGGCCACGGCTTCAAACTGGCGCCGACGATTGGCGAAGGGCTGGCGCAGACCGTTCTCGGCCAACGGCCGCGCGTCCCGATCAGCGACTACAGCCTGGAACGCTTCGCCACCGGCCAGGTGTTGCATGGGGCGTATGGGATTGGTTCGATTTCGTAGGTGATCCACGAATCTTCACGAATTTTCACTAATAGGAATTCTTTCGTGTGGATTCGTGTCAATTCGTGGATGTGTAAGTGAGGAAGAAACTTGTTGCCGAAGCCAAGCCACCTGGGACCGGAGTATGCCGCCCAATTCGGCGATGCTAGCGTCGTCGAAGCGTACCACTTTCGGCCGCCTTATCCGCCGGAGACATTTGACATCCTCGCGGGGTTGATCACGGCCGAACCACGCACCGTCCTTGACGCCGGTTGTGGCACGGGCTACATCGCCCGCTACCTCGTTCCTTACGTGGACAGGGTGGATGCGGTTGACATCTCCGCGCGAATGATCGCCAAAGGTCAAACCCTTCCCGGCGGCGATCATCCCCGGCTGCGCTGGCTGCATGGGGCGATGGAAGATGTTGGGCTATCCCCTCCCTATTCCCTGATCACCGCCGGACAAAGCCTACACTGGATGGATTGGGAAGTGGTATTCGGCCGCTTCCGGCAACTGTTAGCGGCCGACGGATTCCTCGCCATCGTCGAGTACGACATCGCAGCGGCCGCCTGGAATAGCGAACTGATCGAAATCATTAATCACTATTCCACCAACCGCGAGTACCGGCCTTATAACCTGATCGAGGAGTTAACCCACCGGTCGCTCTTTGAGCCACATGGCGAGAAGCGGACACAACCGGTGGTATATGAGCAAACGATTGAGGCCTATATTGAATCGTTCCATGCCCGCAACGGTTTATCCCGCGACCGGATGAGTCCACGCGCGGCCGATGAGCTCGATGCAAGCGCGAAACGCCTGGTATCAACCTATTGCCCAGACGGTAAGGTTCGTTTGCAGATGGTAGGAAAGGTTATCTGGGGCGTTCCATTAAACGGCAATGGGGGTTAATTTATAGAGTCGAGCTAATTTAGCGGCCGTCTTCAAATCACCGCGACGCAATGCCTGCCGTACATCGTCAAGCCGGTACGCATCTTCAAGCGACAGATAAGGAGACCATTCATCATCAAGGATCAACCATATGATTCAAACAATCGCCAACTACGTCTGGCCGGGCCAGACCCATTTCGGCTTTGGCGCGGCCGAACTTGCCGGACAACAGGCCAAAGCACTTCGCGCGACGGCCGCCTTCATCATCACCGACCCCGGCTGCCGCACCGCCGGTCTATTGGAGCCGGTGCTTGCTTCCTTGCGTGAGGCTGGCATTGGCGCAACCGTCTTTGACCAAATCCCCGGCAACCCGACGATTGCCGCAGTGGACACGGCCGCCGCCGCCTTCCGCGATAGTGGGGCCGACCTGATCATCGGCCTCGGCGGGGGCAGCGCGCTGGACGCAGCAAAGGGGGTACGAGAACAGGCGGGCGGCCCAGCGGAAGCGAGTATCGCCGACTATGCGCTGATGCTCGGCGAACTGGCCCGCCCCGTCCCTGACGTGCGCGACATGCCGCCGATGATCGCCATTCCAACGACAGCCGGGACGGGCGCGGAAGTGACCCCCTGGGCGGTGTTGACCGACGAGGCGACTAAACTGAAGAAAGGGGTCGGCGGCCCGGCGCTCCTGCCCACTGTCGCGCTGATTGACCCGCAGATGACGATGACGCTGCCTCCTTTCCTGACGGCCGCTACCGGCATGGACGCGCTCTCCCACTGCATCGAAGCCTTTGTCTCCACCAACACCGCCCCGCTCGCGCTCAACCCGCTGATTGTGCAAGGTATCACGCTGCTCGGCCGCAGCCTGCCCGTCGCCGTCCACGAACCAGGGAACCGCATAGCGCGGTATGAGGTGATGATGGGCGCGATGCTCGGCGGCATTGCCATCAGTTCCCGCTGGCTGGGGGCGTGCCATTCGCTGGCCCACCAGCTCTCTGGCTTTGCCAATGTCCACCACGGCCACGCCTGCGCAATCATGTTGCCGCATACGATGGAATACAATCTCAATGACGCCGCCGAACCCTACGCCCTGGTCGCGGCCGCGCTCAATGGCAGTGGGACGGCTAAGGCGGAAACGGCCGTCACCCGCGTCCACCAGCTCAATCAGGAGGTCGGCCTGCCCACCCGCCTGCGCGAGGTCGGCGTGACGGAAGAGATGATCCCGCCGATGGCCCACAACGCGACGATTGACCTCAACTGGACGACCAACCCCTGCCCCATCGGCGAAAGCGAAATGGCTGCGTTGTACTGGAAGGCTTTTTAGAGTATGGGACGCAGATTGACGCGGATGTAACGCAGATTTTCGCTGATTTTTATTTTCTATCCGCGTAAATCAGCGTAACATCTGCGTCAATCTGCGTAACGCTTTCATATGTCTATCAAAGATAGAATGGCGGCGACGGGGATAGGTTTTGCGGGGATAGATGGCCCCTGGTGGTTGGCGGCTTGCCAGCCTTTTACACTGCCGCAAGCAGTGGGCGATTCGCTAACGGAGATTGCCACGGCCGTTTTCGCCTTCTTTGATGTCATCAGTGACCTCTATGGCACGGCCGCCGGCCAACCCTTAACTGACTTACTCCAGCACAAGCTACCTGCTTACATACCGCAATTGGTGTGCCAACAGCGCGTCTTGGCGCTTCGCCCCGACTTCCAACTGGTGCAAACGGCCGCCGGGCTGCAACTGATCGCCACCGAACTGGAAATTTGCCCCTCCGCCCAGGGCTTTGCCCACGCCATGCAGGTGGGCTATGGCCTGGAAACCGACCTGGCCGACACCTTTGCCCGCTTTCTCAACGGCCGTCCCCTGTTCATCGTCGGCAGCCAACAGTGGAGCGAATTTCTGATTGAACAACTGGCCTTTTGCCGGGCGTTGGCCGAGCGTGGCGCAACGGCCTGGGTGTTGTATGACCGGCCGCTATCTTCCATGGCCGCCGAGGTCGCCAACGGCCGCCGCTGGCAACCGCCGCTGTTTGGCGTTTCCCGCAAACCGGCTGGCTGGAACCCTGATTTACTCGGCCGTCTGCGGGACAGCGATTTACTCCGCTATTGGTGGCCGGATGATGAGCAGTGGCCGGAGCACCTGGGCAATTCGGCCGTCTTTCGCTTCGGCTACTTCAACTGCTTCACCGCCAACCGGCTGGAACAATTCGGCCGCTGGGAAAAGACCGGAGCGACCATGCTCAACCCAACCACCTTCTATCTGGAAAGCAAGCTCATTCTCGCCGCGTTGCAACTGCCGGTGGTGCGCGAACGGTTAACGGCCGCTACCCTGGCAACCCTCGACGCCTGCCTGCCGCTGACCTTGCCATTAACGGCCGCTATCTTACCCCGTTTGCTCGACGAACAGGCTGATTGGGTGAGCAAGTTCGCCGGATATGATGATGGCGGAGAGGATTGGGGCGGCCGCAGCTTGCAAGTCGGCCGCGCACAAACGGCCGCCGAGTGGGCAGCCACCCTCCACCATGCGCTGGCCCTCCCCTGGCCGGTCGTCGCCCAACCTTACCTCCCTTCAAAGCGAATTGACATAACTTTTGAGGACAACAACGGCCGAACCCAAACAATGCCCGACGCCAACACCCGCCTGCGCAGCTTCTTTCTACGCACCGAGCAGCAAATCACTGCCTGCGGCACCCACCTCACCGCCAGCTACAACCCCTTGTCCGTCTCCGAAGCAACCGACACGATTCAAACACCCGTCGTGTTTAGTGGACAGTAGGCAGTGGGCGGGAGGTGTATTGGTGTATTGGTATATTGGAGGTGTTGGTTTATTGGTATATTGGTCTATTGGTTTATTACCCCCACCCACTAAACTAATACACCAATAACCAATACACCAATATACAAGCAATCTCTAATCTCTTAATCTCTTAGTCTCTCAATCTCCATCTTCCCAACCTCCGAGGTAGCCCATGAACCGCCGAACCCGCCCCACAGACCGCCGCCGCGAACGAGCGGCCGCCAGCAGCCACCAATCCACCCGCCTGCCTCCCGGCCTGGAAGGCGGCCGTTACCAACCGCTAACCCAGGAGGACGTAGAGCGCATCAACGACGCCGCGCTCACCGTTTTGGAGCGAACGGGGGTGGGCATCGTCGAATCGGAGTGTCGCCAGTTGTTCGCCCAGGCGGGAGCGCGGATTGACGCGGCCAAAAACCGCGTCTACTTGCCGCGCGAACTGGTGCTGGAGAAGCTGAAGCTGGCGAACCGCGATGTAGTGCTATACAGCCGCGACGGCCGCAACGACCTCCACCTGCGCGGCAAGCAGGTATACCTCGGCACGGGCGGCGCGGCGGTGAAAGTGCTCGACCTGGAAACCGGCCACGCCCGCGAGTCCGTCTTGCGCGATGTCTATGATCTCGGCCGTCTCGTCGAAACGCTAGACAACATCCACTTCTACCTGCGCCCCGTCGTCGCCCGTGACATGGGCAACGAAGACATCGACATCAACACCTTCTACGCCTGCCTGGCCGCGACCAACAAGCACATCATGGGCAGTTGCTACTTTCCCCACAAGGTGGCGGAGATCAAGCGGCTGGCCTCCCTCGTCGCCGGAAGCGAGGCGGCGTTTGAGGCGCGGCCGTTCCTCTCGATCAACTTCGGCATCATCGTCAGCCCCTTGCGCTTTGCGCCGGAGACGGCCGAGACATTGACGGCCGCCATCCGTGCCGGAATCCCCGTCGCCATCGTCGCCGCACCGCTGAACGGGGCCACCGCCCCGGCCTCCTTGGTGGGGACGATGGTACAGGTCATCGCTGAAGCATTGGCCGCGCTGACCTATGTGCAACTGGTGCGGCCGGGCCATCCGGCGTTGGTCGGCAGTATGCCACTGGTCGCCGATCTGCGAACAGGGAATATGATCGGCGGCAGCGCGGAGATGGCCTTGATGAACGCCGCTGCCGCGCAGATGTGCCACTTCTACGACCTGCCGATCTACAACTCCTGTGGTATCACGGAAAGCAAACTACCGGATATTCAAGCGGGATATGAGAAGGGATTGACAACGGCCGTCACCGCCCTGGCCGGAGCCAACTACAACCACCACGCCGCCGGGATGCTGGAATCGTTGCTGGCGGTGGCTTATGAGCAGTATGTGATTGACGACGACATTTGTGGGCAGGTGATGCGACTGGTGCGTGGCATTGAAGTGACGGAAGAGGCCCTCTCGCTGGATGTGATCCACGAGGTGTGCAATGGCGACGGCCATTACCTCGGCCACGAACAGACGCTGGCGCTGATGCAGACGGAGAGCCACTACCCGCACACGGCCGATCGCCGTTCGCGTGGCGACTGGGAACTCAGCGGCAGCCTCGACATGCGCGAGGCCGCCCGCCGCCACGCCCGCCGCGTGCTGCAAAGCCACTTCCCGCAGTTGCTCTCGGCCGAGTTGGATGCCCAAATCCGCGCCGAGTTCAACATCCTGCTGCCACCAATGATCATGCAGCCAGGCGGCTACCCCTAATGTAGCCTGGTTTGCCTAAACTGGAAGCTTGCGGGTTGGCAACCCGCGTTACAGTAACCTGATCCTACAGATGTTCCGTCCTCGCGCCGCTTTATGCTCCAATGTGTCTATGTCCTTGATGACGAAGAGACGCAAAACGAAATCCGGCCGGAAAGCGGCCGAGGCGGAAATGGCAGCCCTGGAAGCGGCCGTCGCAGCCTCTACCGTTCAGGATGCTTCTCCCTTTGCCCGCGCTTACCAGGCCATTCATTGGAACAATCACCCAGCCGATCACTTTGCCCGCGTGGTACGCCTGGCCTTGAGCGTTGGCGCACCAACCGTCGCCCAGGAAGCGGCCGCGAAGGGAGCGCAACGATACCCGGACCATGCTGAATTGCAAAAGATGGCCCATATCCTGGCTCCACCAACCGTAACCGCCAGCAAAGCGCCGCCGCGTCCCGGCATCCAGGCCAACCGCGATTGGCTCAATGCCCATTGGGACGACTATCGCGGCCGTTGGGTCGCCTTGCGCGATGGGGAATTATTGGCTGCTGCCGACTCGCTTGATGGACTGTCCGAGCAGGTGGGGGAATTAAACAACAGCGGCATTCTGGTCACGCCCCTATGGTAGCATTGCTCGCTTTTTCAGATGGCGAGTCCTTCGCTACCGGCCTGACCGACTACAACTATCGTCCGGCAACCGAACAAGAGCTAATGCCCCGCATTATGCTGCAAGTGATGATTGAAGGGCTGAAAGCCACGACCGTCATGGATACGGCCGCACCTTATATGGTTTGCGCCCCCGCTATTGCCAGTAGCATCAACCTCGACCCGGCCGCGGCGCTGACAACGATTCGTTTGCTGGTTCGCGGCGTCTTGCTCAGCGGCCGTCTTTACCGTTTGCCTATCACCTTTTTAGCGCGTCAAGGAGACGATCTGACGATTGATGCCACTGCCTTTGTCCCTGATCCAGAGTGGGCAGAAGGATGGGGTAGTCGTTGTCTCGTTGTCCATCTCTGGGCAGGCACAAGACCTGCCCCTACAAACCACCATCTCGGTTTTTGCGTGCCGTCTATTCTTCGGCCGACGGCCGCGCCCCCAGCGTCACTTCAATCCTCTGTTCGCCATCGTCGCGTAGCACCGTCAGGGTGACGGTCTGGCCGACGCTGGTCTGGCCGACGATATAGGTCAGCAGGTCGTCGAAGTCGTTGACCGGCTGATCGTCAATCGCCACCACAATGTCGCCGCCGATCAGCGCCGGGAAGCCGTTGATCGTCGTTTCCTCTTCGCTGCCCTGCAGCCCACTCCCGGCCGATGGGCCATCCTCCAGCACCTCGATGATCAAAACGCCACGTTGGTCAGAATCTAAACCCATAGCGGCCGCCAGATCGCCATCCAGTTCACGGCCGCTTATGCCCAACCAGGGCGTTTCCACCGTGCCGTCGTCGAGGATATCGGGGATGACGCGGCCGACAATGCTGGCCGGAACGGCATAGCCCACCCCGGCAAAGCCACGAATGGGAGATTCAATGGCCGTGTTCACGCCAATCACCTCGCCATCAAGATTGAGCAAAGGCCCGCCGGAGTTGCCGGGGTTGATTGCGGTGTCGGTCTGGATGATGCCGGGGATGGTGAAACCACGCCCCGATGGGGTTCGCGCTTCCGCCGGTAGGCTACGGTTCAGCCCGGAGACGATGCCGACACTCATCGAGCCGTTCAGCCCAAACGGGTTGCCAATGGCGACCACAAATTGACCGACGCGCAGGCTATCGGAATCGCCCAGCGTCACCGGCTTGAGGCGTTCTGGCTCGACATCCACCTGGATCACCGCCAGATCGGAGCCGGGGTCTGCGCCAACCAGCGTGGCGTCGGCTTCACGGCCGTCGGCAAAGGTGACAACAATGCGCTCCGCACTGGCTACCACATGGTTGTTGGTGATGATATGGCCTTCTTTGTCATAGACGAAGCCCGATCCCTCGCCGCTTTGTGGAAAGGGTTGAAAAGGCTCATCCTGGTCAAAGTCGGGCAGTTCGGGGAAGCCGGGGATTTCGGGGAACTCCTCGGAGTCCGGGGCTGGTGTTTGCTCCTCCTCTTCGGGAAGCTGGATGACCCGCGCCGTTCCGCCGCTGGTGCGAATGTTGACCACTGAGTCATTGAGTTGTTCATAGAGGTTGATCAGCCGGTCTTCGGAGAGGAAGCCGGAGAGATCGCCGCCGGTATCGGGTTGGTTGCTTTGGGCAGCGGCCGTTTGCCCCGCCACCTCCGCCTGGTCCAGGTCTGGTTGGTCAATGACCGCGGAGAGTGGTGTGCCACAACCGGCCAATCCCAGTAGCAAGATCAACATGAAGACAAAAAAGCTCTTTCTTGGCATGAGAATCCTTTTTCTCAGACCTCTGAGGTTTTAAAAACCTCAGAGGTCTAACCTTAGTACACTGTTTCAAAGGTTTTAACAATTGTCATTCTGAATGGAGTGAAGAATCCCTTGCAACCTCCTGTACCAGAAATGTACCAGGGATTCCTCGCTCCGCTCGGAATGACGTTGCGATCACTTTTGAAACAGTGTACTTAGTTTATAGCAACCCTAAATAAACCACAGTTTCAGGTAGATCGCCCGCTTTTTAAGCGATTTCTTCACTTGTCCGGAATATCCACCTGATTTACCGTTTATATAGAGTATGGCTACGCAGCAACAATTTTTTTCAACATGATTCGCGCAAATGTTGCGTACGAATTTCACAAAACGAGAAGACAAAATTCGTGTCATTCGTGAAATTCGTGTCGAAAAAATCTATAAGCTGCATAACTCCTATAGATTATGAAACAGAAGCGTAAAAAAGTTATTAACGAACTTATTTGTCCTAGAAGAAGTAGGGCAGGATGCGGCTGGCGAGGCCGAGGATAACAAACTGGCGTAGGAGCTTGCCAAAAGTGACCCAGAAGAGAAAGACGCGAAAGTCCACTTTGGCAATCCCAGCCACCAGCGTCAGCGGATCGCCGATGAAGGGGACCCAGGAGAAAAAGAGGGTGATCGCCCCCCAACGCTCGAAAAAGCGTTCCGCCCGCACCAGGGTTTGTGGCTCCATTTTGAAATATCGCGACAGGACAAATTCGCTCCCTTTTTTGCCCACGTAATAGTTGGTGATCGAGCCGAGGACGCTGCCGCTGGTGGAGGAGAGGATGATCAGCCAGATGTTAAACCCCAAGGCGTAGACGGCGACAACGGCCGCTTCGGAGGCCAGGGGGACCAGCGTGGCGGAAAGATAGCTGATCAGAAATACGCCCAGATAGCCGAACTGTTCGATGAAAGATTCCACAGTACCTATTACGTCAAAGTCGCAGCATGGTTCTACAGATAAACAACTCGCTTCATTATAGCTAAGGTTTCGATATGTGGGTTATACGAGACAGGCAACGAATCGTAATGCGATTTTCCCGTAGCGCGATTTGGGAAAATCGCTGTACATTTACCGTAGCGCGATTTTCCTAAATCGCGGTTTCTCCACGACAGTAGCTACGCCAGCGATTTGGGAAAGTCGCTGTACATTTACCGTAGCGTGATTTTCCTAAATCGCAGCTTCTCACGATAGCAGCTATGCCAGCGATTTGGGAAAATCGCTGTACATGTATGGGTAGAGGCGCAACGCACCCACCAGGACAAACGGCCGTTTGTAAAAGCGGCAGGATAAGGCTATGATCACAGTAAAGATTATGGATCAGCAACAGTTGCTTCGGGATATTGAAGAAGCTTATGATGAACAAGGGCTGTTGGCCCTCTGTGCCCGGTTAAACATCGAGCCGGAGACGCTGGAGAGCGAGGAGCAGGTGGGGCTGGCGCGTGGCTTGCTGCGCGTGATGCGCCAACGCGGCCGTCTGGCGGAGCTGGTCCGGCTGCTGGTCGAACAACATCCCCAGCTAGCCCACCGTTACCAGCTCTATCTAAACCGCGACAAGGACGAAGCGCCGCTAACCTGGATTGATGAATTGAGCGATGATACAAGCCTGACCTGGCAATGGTCAACGGAGGGGCGGGAGTTGCGCCAACTAGCACGGGAGCAAGTCTATCTGCCTCCGCCCGTCCCCTCCACCCAGGACCTGCACCCCACGTTCAATTGGCCCGACTCATCCACACCCATGCCCACACCGCCAACGGCCGCCGCGGAGACGGCCGAAGCAACCAACGGCCAACCCAGTGGGCCGGTGATTGATAACCCCTACCTCCCCGGCCAGCCGGTGACCAATCTGCATATGTTCTTTGGGCGGCAGCGCGAACTGGCCGCGCTGCGCCAGACGGTATTACAGGGCAGGCACACGGCCATCGTTGGGCCAGAGCGCATTGGCAAGTCCTCGCTGCAATACGCGCTCATTCGCGGCGGCTTTCCGGCCGAGGCCCACCTGCTCTTATCCTGGATTGACCTGAAAGACGACCGCGCCCACACGCGCTCCGGTCTGCTCAATACCATCTGGCAACAATGGTGGCGGCAAATCCGACCCGACACCTCTCCAGCGTTGGCGGACTTAGACCGCTTTGCGGCCGCTGCTGGCAAGCTAAAGGTTGCCGGTTTCCAGCCGATGCTGTGCCTTGATGGCCTGGAGCAGTTGCTGGAACGGCCAGAGGAGTTTGGCGATCCATTGTTTGAGGTCTGGCACGAGTTGGCGGCACAGGGGAAGATACGGCTGGTGACTACCTCACAGCGGCCGTTGGCCGATCTCTTTCGCCAGGCCGATATGGGCACAAAGTTCTACTCCCTCTTCCAACAACTTGATCTAGGGTTGTTGGAGGAGCAGGCCGCACGCGACCTGCTCACCATTCCCGCCCAGCAACGGGGGCTGGCGATCCCCGCCGGTGCGGTCAGCCACTTGCTGCAACTGTGCGGGCCACATCCGCTCTATCTGCAAATAGCGGGCAAGTTTTTGTTTGACGGTCTGGCGGTGCGCTCCTATAGCTGGGCAACGGTGAGGGAGCAATTTACCCGCGCGGCCGAACCCCATTGGCAAGCGCTGTGGCAAAGCCTCACCCCCCTCGCCCAACAACATTTCCCGCTGAAGGAGAGTATCCCCGCCACCACCATCGCCATCCGCCAATGTCGCCAATTGGCAGCCAGGGGGGTGGTGATTCAGGAAGGGGAACGGTTTCGGCCGTTTAGCGAGGGCTTTGCCTTTTGGGTGCGGGCAATGCGTAAAAGCTGAAGAGGCTCACGCAAAGGCGCAAAGAACGCTAAGTTTTTTTATCTTTGCGCTCTTAGCGTCTTTGCGTGAGCTGTTCTTTTAGGAGGAAAAGCATGGCTGAAGAACCAAGTCGTAATCTAGCGTTGGAACTGGTGCGGGCGACGGAGGCGGCGGCGTTGACGGCCGCGCGTTGGGTCGGCCGCGGGCAAAAAGAGGAGGGCGACCAGGCGGCCGTCGATGCGCTGCGCCTCTTGCTCGGCACGGTGCGAATGGATGGCATAATCGTCATCGGCGAGGGGGAGAAGGATGAAGCGCCGATGCTCTATAATGGGGAGCGTGTTGGCAACGGCCGCGGGCCACAGGTGGATGTGGCCGTTGATCCCGTCGAGGGGACAAACCTGCTGGCGAAGGGGCTGCCCAACTCGCTGGCGGTCGTCGCCATTGCCCCGCGCGGGACCTTGTGGAATCCAGGGCCAGCGTTTTATATGGACAAGCTGGTCGTTGGCCCGGAGGCAGTGGGGAAGGTGGATTTGGACGCGCCAGTGGCGGAGAACGTGGCGGCCGTTGCCCGTGCTAAGGGAATTGATATAGACGAGGTGACGGTGGTGATCCTCGACCGCCCGCGTAACCAGGACAAAATCGAGGCGGTTCGTTCGGCCGGGGCACGCATCCGGCTGATCAGTGATGGGGATGTCGCGCCAGCGTTGATGACTTCGCTGCCGGATACGGGGATTGATATGGTAATCGGCAGTGGTGGCACGCCGGAGGGGGTGATTACCGCCTGCGCCATGCGCGGCCTGGGCGGCGAGATTCAGGGGCGGCTGGCGCCACAGTCGGATATGGAGCGCGAGCGGTTGCTGGCGGCCGGTTATGATCTGGAGCGCAAGCTGACCCATCATGAATTGGCGTCTGGAGATGATCAATTCTTCGCGGCGACGGCCATCACCCAGGGGGACTTTTTGCGTGGGGTGCGCTATACTTCGAAGGGGGTGATCACCCATTCGCTGGTCACGCGCTCCCGCTCTGGCACCTGGCGTGTGGTCGAGGCCCATCATCAATGGGAGAAGCTAACCCGCATTAGCTCTGTTGTTTATCGTTAGGGAAGTAGCTGGTTCAACGCAGAACTTATTTAACGCAGAGGCGCAGAGATACAGAGACGCAGAGAGTTCTTTTCTCTGCGCCTCTGCGTTAAAATCGGCTTCTCCACGTCAAGTTCAGTTGTTAATAAGCCCCCAACTCATGCAAACGCTCGTCGCTGATGCCGAAGTGGTGGGCGATTTCGTGGATCGTCGTCCGGCGCACGGCCGCCCGTACGCTCTCCTCATAGGAAAGCCCCTCCTCGTGGGCAACGGCCGCTGCCGCCGCCTCAATTGGCCCCTGGAAGAGGGTGATCACATCCGGCGAGACCAGGTGATAGCCATGCGTGCGCTCCGTCAGTGGCACCCCTTCATAGAGGCCGAGCAAGGTACGGCCGCCCGACAGCCCCATCCGCCGCAGCAGCGAACGCGACGGCCGTTCCTCCACCACAATGGCGATGTTTTTCATCTGCTCATGGAAAAACGGCGGCAGCTCGTCTAGCGCGTCGTCTACCAGTTGCTCGAAGGTTTCGCGGGAGAGTCTCATCGCTAAGAAGAGATTAGAGATTAGGGATTGGAGATTTGGTATACCAAATCTCCAATCCCTAATCTCTAATCTCTAATCTCTAATCTCTACCTCCTCTCTATGATCCATCGTCCAAATATAAATATCCGTCTCCGTCCGGCCGGGGAAGTCGTCGAGGATGTTTTGCTCGCGGATGAGCGCCACCAGCGGCAGATAGACGTTGTCATACCAGGAGGCGACCGCCTCGCTATAGGGGACGTCGGCCTGTCGCTCCAGGCCGAGATAGTAGCGGTGGTCGTTGATATGCTTCAGCAGCTTTTCATACTTGCCCGGCAGGCTGGCGACGATTTGCGCCCCCGGCCGCAACTGCTCGATCTGCGTCCGTTCGAGGAAGCTTTGCCGCTCCTGTTCGCGGATCATGCGCTCGATCCAGGTGGCGCGGCGCAGCTTGCGAATGATCTGCCGCACTTCGCGCTGCTGGTAAATCTCCGCCAGCCGGTTGGTGGCGGCGTCGCGGATGCGCTGGTCGGCCGTCGCCACCGCCTCTTGTGCCTGATAACTCTCGCGCAACAGCCATTGATAATCGCTGACGCGCAGATAGAGATCGGCCGCTGTCAGCTTGGGAAAGGCGCGAAACAGCCCCTCCTGCTCGATGGCCTGCACCAATGGCAGATAGACATTGTCATACCAGGAGGCGACCGCCTCGGCATAGGGGACTTCGTGGTGGCGGTCTTCGCCCAGGTAGTAGCGATGGGCGTTGATGTGTTCGTGCAGGCGGCCGTACTCCGCCGGATCGCTGAGCAGCAACTCCGCCTCCGGCCGCAAGCGGTGTAGCTCTGTCTCTTGCAGAAAGATGGCATATTCGTGCTGGCGCACCACATCATCAATGTGCATATCGGCCGTCAGTCGCACCGGCACATCAATCTCCGTCACATACGCTTCAATGTCAATCTGTCCCAGTTCGCGGGCGACGGAGACACGGTGGTTGCCATCTTTGACAAAGTAGACGTCGCCAATCTTGTAGAGGTCTACCGGCGGCAAGACGATCTCCTCATAGCTGGCCTTTTTGATATTCATCCAGCGTTCGCTGGTCTGGCTTTGGATGGGCAGGAAGGCGCGGTCGAAGTCACGATAACGGCCGACGCTGCCGATGATCTTATCCAGCGGCACCGTTTGCAGGCCGAGGTCACGCTGTCCCTGGAAAGGGAGCGTTTCGCGCACCTGGGAGTAGGGCAGCAGGTCGTTGCTTCGCCCCGTCAGCCGGGCACGCACCTTGCGCCAAAAGGCGCGGCGATAGACGCGGATGAAGTCGTCGTAGGCGAGCGCGTCGTACATAATAGGAAAGTCCTGCGGATAAGAATCTCAACATGAGAATCCCACGCGAAGACGCAAAGGTCGCAAAGAGACAAAGAAATAACTTTGCGACCTTTGCGTCTTTGCGTGAGCCGTTTTACCTGGGCCGCTTTCACAGAAGATTTTAGCAGATTGCGGCCGATGCGGTCACTATCGCTTTTGCACATCTGGCGGCCGTTATTTTAGTTTAGGATTGTGTCCCTGCTGAAAGTTCCGTCTGCCTGCACGTAATGTAACCTGGTTTGCCTAAACCGGCAGCTACGGGTTGGCAACCCCTGCTACAGTTGCCCCCCCTTTCCATCTCAATTACAATTCAGAAACCTAGTTTTTCCAAGCAACGAATGTTGCCAAAACTCGGTTTCTAAAAGAGGAGAACATGGATCAAGTACGTTGGGGCCTTCTTTCCACAGCAAACATCAACCGGCGACTCATCCCTGCCATTCGCGCCTCTGAGCGGGGTGTCCTGGCGGCCGTTGCCAGCCGCAGCGAAGAGAGCGCGAAAGCGTGTGCGGCCGAATGGGAAATTCCGCGTGCCTTTGGCAGCTATGAGGCGATGCTTGAATCGGACGAAGTGGATGCGGTCTATATCGGTCTGCCAAATAGCCTCCACGCGCCGTGGACGGTCCGCGCGTTGGCCTGTGGCAAGCATGTCTTGTGTGAAAAGCCCTTCGCGCTATCGTTGGCGGAGGTGGATGAGATGGCGGCCGCTGCTCGTGAGCGCGGGTTGGCGCTGATGGAAGCGTTTATGTATCGCCACCATCCGCAAACGAAGATCGCCGGGCAGTGGGTAAGGGACGGCCGTTTGGGGGAGGTCATCGTGGTGCGCGGCGTCTTCAACTTCCATGGCCTCTCCCTAACCAATGTGCGTTTGCGCCCGGAGATGGGCGGCGGCAGCTTGTGGGATGTCGGTTGTTATCCGGTGAGCATGGCGCAATACATCCTCGGCGGGCCGCCGCAATGGGTTTTTGGCGACCAGTGGCTTGGGCCAACGGGGATTGACGAGAGCTTCAACGGCCAGCTCCATTATGCCAACGGCGCGATGGCACAAATTAGCAGCTCCTTTCGCAACCCATACTATACGCATGTGGATATCTTAGGCACAGAAGGGCGGTTGGTGATCACACGGCCGTTCACCGGTGTGCATGAGCCGGATAGCCATTTGTGGTTTGTGGCGGCCGATGGCGAGCCGGAGGAGATCGTTGTGCCACAGAAAGAACTCTACCTCGGCCAGATCGAAAATATGCACGCGGCTATTCTCGACGGTGAACCGACATATCTGACGTTGGAAGAAACGCGCGACCATATCCAGACGCTGCTGGCCCTCTATGACTCAGCGCGGCGTGGGGAGAAAGTGTTGTTGGGAGAACGGGAGACTGCGAGATTAGAAAACTCAGGACTTACGTAACCAGTAATTTTTTTGACACGAATGACACGAATTTCACGAAAACAGAAGGCCAAAATTCGTGTTATTCGTGTAGTTTGTGTCAAAATGCGTAAGTCCTAATACTAAGAGGGACCGCTTGTGGTTTCGTCATCACCCGCAATTACGATCAACAACTTGCAAAAAACGTATGCTGTGCCGGAGCGTGAAGGGGGGCTGAAAACGGCCGTCACCAGCCTCATCCGCCGCCGTACCCGCCAGGTCAAGGCTGTGGATACGATCAGCTTCACCATCGCCCCCGGTGAAGTGGTTGGCTTTCTGGGGCCAAATGGCGCGGGCAAGACGACCACGCTGAAGATGCTCTCCGGCCTGCTCTACCCCAGTGGCGGCGAGGCGCGGGTGCTGGGCTATGAACCATCGCGCCGCGAAAAGTCCTTCCTGGAGCAAATCACGCTCGTTATGGGTCAGCGGAACCAACTTTTTTGGGACATCCCGGCGATTGACTCCTTCGACCTCAACCGCGCCGTCTATCGCATCCCCGAAAATGAGTTCAAGCAGACCCGCGACGAATTTATTGAGCTGCTCGACATGCAGCCATTGATGAATAAACCGGTGCGCAATCTTTCGCTGGGGGAGCGGATGAAGGTTGAGATCGCCGCTTCGTTGCTCCACCGGCCGAAAGTGCTCTTCCTCGACGAGCCAACCATCGGCCTCGATGTGACGATGCAACGGCGCATCCGCCAATTTGTGCAGGAGTATAACCGGCGCTATGAGGCTACGGTCTTGCTGACCAGCCACTATATGGCCGATGTGGAAGCCCTCTGCCCGCGCGTGATCGTCATCCACCACGGCCGCATCCTCTATGACGGCCGTCTGAAACAACTGGTGGAGCTATTCACCGCCTACAAGAAGATCATCATCACCCTGGCCGACAACCACACCGACCTATCCCCTTATGGCGAAGTGATCGAGCGCGATGATAGCCGTGTAACGTTGCAAGTGGCGCGGACGGACACACCACGGATCACGGCACAATTGCTGGCCGAAGTTGACGTAGCCGACCTGACCGTCGAGGACCCGCCCATCGAAAGCATCATTGAGGAAGTCTTTGCACAGGAGAGTGTCCAAGCTCCTCCTCTCCCGGCGTAGAGGGGTCAGGTGTTCCCGCAACCTATTCACCCAGCAGCTTTCAGATAGAAGCTCATGGGCTTATTGTCTATTAGCGTCAATATCTCGTAAATGGGTAAGAACAAGCGCTTCAATCAGCGATTCAGGCAGGGGATTTTCTAATGTAAACTGAATCGCATGGGCAGTTGTTTTATATGGTTTTAATTTGTCCTTCAATTCCTCAATTGCCCAAGAAGAGGGGTAAAAACTCATATGCTTTTTGGCTTGTTGTCCATAATTTGCATTATATACGATTCAGTACACTGTTTCTAAAGTTTGAACAACTGTCATTCCGAGCGGAGTCTTCGGAGCGAGGAATCCCTATCAATTCGCTGGTCAACGAAATCGCAAGGGATTCCTCGCTCCGCTCGGAATGACGTTGCGATCACTTTTGAAACACTGTATTAAGTACACTGTTTCAAAAGTTTGAACAACTGTCATTCCGAGCGGAGTCTTCGGAGCGAGGAATCC
>CAYPHY010000045.1:0-36791 GCA_964410625.1 uncultured Ardenticatenaceae bacterium
CAGCGGCCCCTTCTTCAGCGCCCCGGCAACGGGCTTGCTGGAGAAAGTGACCGGCTTGCATGTGGCGGGTGAGTTGCCGTAGCCGGTAGGTAGAGTAAGCTTTTTTAACGCAGAGGCGCAGAGGAACAGAGACGCAGAGGAATCTTTCCATCTCTGCGTCTCTGCCTCTCCGCGACTCTGCGTTAAGATTGCCTTCCGATCCCACCTACTACACCTCTGTGTAAAATATGACGTGCCTTTTTACCCTTCATCACCCCAGGGGTGTCGGGTATAATGGTACATCATGACCAACACCACCAATACACCCGGCATCGCTGCACCGGTGATTGAGCCTCCGCACAATCCAAACGAGCAACAGAATACCACTCTATTTCAGCCCCAGCAGCCCCAGCCTACAGCCAATGGTAGTTTGCAGAAACAAGCCTTTATTACGATCAACCGGCTGGTGAAGGCGTACCGCACACCGGCCGGTGAGTTTATCGCGCTGAATGGGCTGAACCTGCAAATCCAGCAGGGGGAGTTTGTGGCCGTGATCGGCAAGTCGGGCAGTGGCAAGACGACGCTGATCAATATGCTGACCGGCATTGACCGGCCGACCTCCGGTGAAATCTACGTTGGCGATGACCCCCTCCATACCTACAACGAAGAGCAGATGGCGGCGTGGCGCGGCCGTCACCTCGGTATCGTCTTTCAATTCTTCCAACTGATGCCAACGCTGACGCTGGTGGAGAACGTGATGCTGCCGATGGACATTAACCGCCTCTATCCGCCGAAGGAGCGGCGTGAGCGGGCGCTGCACTTGCTGGAGCAGGTGGAGATGGCCGACCAGGCGCGAAAGATGCCCGCGGCCGTTTCCGGCGGCCAGCAACAACGGGTGGCAATCGCCCGCGCCCTGGCCAACGACCCGGCGTTGCTGGTGGCCGACGAGCCAACGGGCAATCTCGATTCACGGACGGCCGAGACCATCTTCCAGCTCTTTGAACGGCTGGCGGCCGCGGGCAAGACGGTGATCATGGTCACCCATGATGAATCGCAAGCGGCGCGGGTGCAGCGCACGGTGTTGATCGCCGATGGGGAAGTGGTCAATGAGCACTTTGTCCGCGCCCTGGCGATGCTCGACTATGACCAACTGGTGGAGATTCGCCGCCAGGTGGAGCCGATTCGCTACGACCCCGGCCAGGCGATCATCCGCCAGGGAGAGCTGGGCGACCGCTTCTACATCATCACCGAGGGGCGGGCGGATGTGTTGGTGCGAATGCCGGACGGCCGTGATGTGCTGGTAGACCGCTTGCAGCCCGGCCGTTACTTTGGCGAGATCGCGCTGGTGAAGCCGGGACCACGCCGCGCCACCGTCCGCGCCGCTGCCGATTCGGCCGTTTCCGTGCTGGCATTGGATCGGCCGACCTTCGACACCCTGCTCGACTCCTCCCCCCGCCTCCGCGCCGAACTACAGCGGATTATCGCCGAACATGAGGTACGGCTGTCGGCCGCCGGTGGGCGGTAGGCAGTGGACAGTAGACAGTAGGCAGCACTTAGTCTCCCAGTCTCTCAGTCTCCCAGTCTCCTAATCTCCCAATCTCTAATCTCTAATCTCCAATCCCATGTCCACATTAACCCTCAAAACCCTCCGCGATATGTGGCTCTTCCGGGCGCGGACGATCCTGGCGATTGCGGCGATTGCCGTTGGCGCGGGGGCGTTGGGGGTGATGACCACGACCTTGATCGTCTTGCCCCGCGCATTGGGGGAGGGGTATGCCGGGACCAACCCCGCCCATGCTATCTTGACCGTCCGCCCCGTTTCCGGCGACGTGGCCGAACAGCTTGCCAAAGTGGCAGGGGTGGACGAAGCGCAGGCGCGGTATGCCGACAGCGGCCGTCTGCAAGCTGGTGCTCGTTCCGTCCCGCTGTTGCTGGACACCATTCCCGATTTTGCGGACCTGGCGGTCGGCCGCTTATACCTTGAAGCGGGAGCATCCCAACCCCCTCCCCTCGGCACGATCTGGCTCGAACGCTCGTTGCGGCCGGTGTTGGGCGTCGAACAAGGGGATGTGGTTGACATAAGGATGTCTGATGGGACGGCCGCTTCCCTGTCCATCTCCGGCTTTGTCAACGACATGAGCCAGCTCCCGGCAACCATCGAGCCGATTGCGATTGGCTTTATCAGCGAAGAGACGGCCGCGCGGCTGGGCCAGCCGGAGGGGTACAACCGGCTCTATCTGACGCTCGACCGGGAGGCGGCCGACCGGGAGACGATTGAGCGGGGGATGGGGCATGTGGTGGAGTGGTTGGAGGACAACGGGGTGGTGGTCTTGTCGGTGAACATCCCCAACCCTGGCGAACATCCTATCGAGAGCAGCTTGCAGACCATCGGGATGCTGCTGGGAACGTTGGGGGCGTTGACGCTGCTGCTCAGCGCCTTCCTCGTCGCCAACATCATGGCCGCGTTGGTCGCCCAGCAAGTGCCGCAAATTGGGGTGATCAAGGCGTTGGGCGGCCGTACCCGGCTGATCACCCGCCTTTACTTGCAGATGGTAATCATCTTCGGGCTGCTGGCGCTGCTGATCGCGCTGCCGATGGGTGTGGGTGGGGCATATCTGCAAATGAATGTCCTTGCCAGCACGCTCAATTTTGATCTGCGCTCCTTTGGCTTGCCGCCGTTGACGGTGTTGTTACAGGTTATTGGTGCGTTGCTTGTCCCCGCCGTCGCCGCCTTCCTCCCCATCTTCCAGGGGGCGCGGCAGACGGTAAGCAAGAGTTTGAACAGCCGCGGTGTGGAGATGGGCAGCATCGGCCATTCGCTGTTGTCTCGCCTGGAGGAGATGCCGCGCCTGGTGGCGCTCTCGCTACGCAACACCTTTCGCCGGTCGGGGCGGCTGGCGTTGGCGGTCGCTGCGCTGGGCCTGGCCGGGGGGATGTTCATCTCCGCTTTCAACGTGCGGCATGGCTTCGACCGCGCGGCGGAGATGATCAGCGCGGAATCGGCCTATGATGTCGGCATTGATTTTGTCGAATCGCAGTCAGCGCGGCGCGTGGAGCAAATCGCCCGCACCGTCCCTGGCGTGGTGGCGGTGGAAAGCTGGCCGGTCGCCGAAGTGCGCCGTTTGTTCCCCGACGGCCGTCTGAGTGGCAGCGTGTCGCTCACCGGCATTCCCGCCGACACCATCATGTTCCAGCCGGTCAATCTGTACGGCCGTCGCTTGCAAGCAGGTAGCGAATCGGAACTTTATGTAAACGCAGAGGCTTATAATCGCTTGCAGCCGTTGGCGGTAGATGACGACGTGACAGTGCGGGTGAATAACCGGCAGGACGCGGTTTGGCGGCTGTCCGGCGTCAGTCTGGTCACCATTTTCCCGCGAGCTTTCATCTTGCTGGAGGAATTTGAGCGCGTGACCGGGCAGCGAGACCGCGCCAATCGCCTGCTGGTGCGCACCGAGCGCAGCGATTCAGCCTTTCAAGAAGGGGTGTCGGAAGCGTTGCAGGCGGAATTTGGGCGGCGGAATATGGATGTGGCGTATGCAGAGACGACGGCCGCCACCCGCGAAGGCATTCGCGCCCAACTGCGGCAGGTGGTGATCATGCTGCTGGCTTCGGCGTTGTTGGTGGCGGTGGTTGGCGGGGTGGGGCTGGCGAGCACGATGGGGATCAACGTCCTCGAACGCTCGCGCGAAATCGGCGTGCTACGGGCATTGGGGGCGCAGCGCGGGCTGTTGCAGCGCTTGGTGATCACCGAGGGGCTGATCATCAGCCTGCTCAGTGTGCTGATTGGCAGCTTGCTGGCGGTCCCATTGACCTGGTTGCTGGATGTGGTATTGGGCGGGACGACCTTTTCGCGGCCGTTGGAGTTTGCCTATCTGCCCTGGGCCGTGGCGGTGTGGGCGGCATTGTTGCTGGTGATTGCGGCCGTTGCTTGTTGGCTGCCCGCGCGAACGGCCGCGCGTTTGCCGGTGCGCGAGGCATTGGCGTATGAATAGCCCTGTAGCGCGGGTTGCCAACCCGCAGCTTCCGGTTTAGGCAAACCGGGATACAACGATGTTGACAGGAAGCCTGAGGCGACTACAATAATCTCTATAGCATGATTCCTGAAGTTGTTACGCGCACTCGCTTTGTCTCATATGAAGATTATCTGGCCCAGGCTCCTGAGGACCAGATTGTCGAATGGGTTGATGGGGAGATCATCGTCCACATGCCGCCACTGTATACACATCAATTCCTGGCCGGTTTCCTGGAGAGCCTGTTGCGCCTCTTCTCCAAAGCATTCGACCTGGGTGAGGTGATCAGCGCCCCATTTGAAGTGAAGCTGTGGCCTGGAGGCCCTTCTCGCGAACCTGATGTATTGTTCATTCGCAATGAGAATTTAGCTCAACTGGTTGGCCCGCGCTTTAACGGCGGCCCCGACTTGATCATTGAAGTGGTTTCGCCCGGCAGCGTGACGATTGACCGGGTGGATAAGTTCCGCGAATATGAACAGGCGGGTGTCGCCGAATATTGGCTGATCGATCCACGGCCGCGCCAACAGCAAGCGGATTTCTACCTCTTGGATTCCGAGGGCTTATTTCGACCGGCAGCGTTGCAGGACGGCCGTTTCTATTCCCATGTCCTACCCGGCTTTTGGCTCGATATTGAGTGGCTCTTTCAGAAACAGTTGCCCGACCCCCAACTGGCCTTTGCCCAAATTATGGTCACAATGGAGACGTTATCCCCTGAAGTGCGCCAGCTCTATGAACAACTGCTGAAGTTGCGCAGCTAGATCACTTCCTGTTCCTGCGCCTTATGCTGCCCTTGTTGCTCGAAGGGGATGATCGAGATTTTGCCGTCGGTCTCCAGGATGGCCCACTTCACCTGCTCCAGCCGTTCAATGCCCGATTCGTGCATATGGTCGAAGATTTCCTCCGGTGAAACGCGCTCTTTGTTCATATGGTCGGGGATGAAACGGCCGTTTTCCACCAATACACTCGGCTCGCCGCTAACGCTTTTCGCGAAGGTCTTGCTGTGATGTTGCAGGATAGAGGAGATGAACACCAGCGAGAATAGCGTTCCAATTGCGATGACGCCGTTGGTGAGGGAGTGATCCTCGCGCAGAATGCCCTGGCTTAGGATGTCGGGTATCAATAGAAGCGTGACCAACTCCAGCGGGGAGAGCTGGCTAAACTCCCGTTTGCCCATCACGCGCAAGCCAACAATTAGAAAGATGTAGACGAATGCGACTCGAAGAACGGTGTCCATACGGTTTTCCTGAGAGTCCACGAATTTTCACGAATTTACACGAAAATAATCCTATTCGTGTGAATTCGTGAAAATTCGTGGATCAATTCGTGGATCAGTTCAAGGAAAGATAAAGGTGTAAATCGGTATCGTTATATCGCTTGCGCCGTCGGCCGTGACGATGATTTGACCCTCGTGACGGCCGTATTTCCATGCCTTTAGCTCCACAGACACCAGCCGGGTTTCGCCTGCCTCCACCTCTTGCGCTTCCACTTCGTAAAAGCCGTCGCTGATTTGCTCAACCGAAGGCTCAAAAGTGACGCTAGAGAAGTTGCTAATATACGCCTCTGAAATTTTGACTGTTACTGAAACGGGTTCCTGAGTGGAACGGTTCTCGATCTCGATTTCTAGCGAGTCATACAATGCATAGCGGTTTCGTGTTGGGTATTCAACGTGGACGGCCAGCAGCGCATTAGACTCCTCGGCTTCGGAACGGCTCTCCCCAAATACGCCGAAAAGCGCCAGCAGGGGCAACAACATGAGCAATGGAATCCCGATCCATTGTTCGCGATGGAAGAGCGCTTTCTTTTCAATCTCTGGTGGCTGTGGCGGTTGTTTTGGTTGGGCGGGTTGTGAACCTTGCGTTTGTTTTTTTTGCTTACTTTGTTTGCTCATGTTCGTTCGTCTGCCCTCACGAATGGTACTCATCTCCGATTGTAATCACTCCCAGGAGCGGGTTATATATATCTGAGGATAGTCCTGAGATATATCTTTCGCGCAAAGTGACGCCTTTTCGCCAATAGAGGATGCTCAGAAAAAGCTTCCATTTCTATAATTATCGTAGCAGGATGCAAGCGTACTGTAAGGAGTGGCATGGGTGGTATGAGCAACTTATCGAAGCAGCAGGGAGCCGGACTAAAGGGTAAGCCAGAGGGCGGCCGTTTATTATTATTCTTGTTTACTTGCGTTGTGGCGATATTCGTTCTCAGCTTTTCGCGGTTGGCGAATGCTGGGACGGCCGCTGACTGGTATAACCCCGCCTGGGATTATCGGGTGGCCGTAACGGTTGAGGCGGCCGGATATGGGCGCACGGCAAAACCAGTGGAAGTGGAGCTGGATTTCACCGCGCTATTGCATGATTTAGACCGTGGCGGCGCGTTGGATTTGCGCTCTATTCGCGTGGTCGAAGTGTCGGCGCAGGGGCAGGTGCTGGATGATCAAGTGCCTTTCCAGTTTGACCCGGCGGCCGACTTTGACTCCCGGCGCAACGCACAAGGGGTGCTTATCTTTTTGCTGGCCGGCGAGACAGCGGCCGACGCCACCCGTCGCTACCATGTCTATTTTGATACCTCTGGCTCCTTCACACCGCCGACCATCACCCCCCTGGTCACGTTGACCGACAACGTGCAGGATGAGAGCTTCGACAGCTATCAGATCGCAACGGAGCGTGCGACTTATTATTACCATAAATTGGGTGGTGGGTTTTCTAGTCTGGTAGATGCCGATGGCCTTGATTGGATTAGTTGGAACGCGCTTCCTGGTTCGTCTGGCAGTTTTCGCGGTATTCCCAACCTGGTTCACCCGGACAACGGGGGGTACTTCCACCCTGGAACCACGACGACGACTAGCACCATCCTCAACCAGGGGCCGCTGAAAGTCTCATTTTATTCGATCAGCGGTGATGGCCTCTGGGAGGCGAAGTGGGAGGTCTTCCCTGGCTATGCGCGAATGACGGTGCTGCGTGCCCTCTTTAACTATTGGTTTCAATATGAAGGCACACCCGGCAGTGTGCTAGAGGTGAATCAGGATGTCGTCGTGCGCTCCAGTGGCGAGCAAAGCCTGGCCTCGGCCGCCTGGTCGGGTGATCTGGTGGGCGAAGAGTGGGCCTATATCGCCGATCCTGCTGTCGGCCGCGCGATCTACTTCATCCACCATACCGATGATGATATTGTGGACTCTTACCGGCCTTCGAATGACGGCCGGATGACTATCTTCGGCTTCGGCCGTCATCTGAACGGTCGCTATCTGAACGAGTTTCCAAAGCAATTTACGTTTGGCTTGGCCGATGCCACAGCTTATGGGGAAGTGGCCGCTTTGGTACATGATGCCTATAAGCCACTAGAGGTCGTCTTGGGTGCGGCCGAAGAACGGGGCCAACCCACCCTCACGCCTACCGCTACCCTGTCGCCCTCACCAACCGCAGACCAGCCAACAACCGCCACACCGACGGCCGTCACGCTCACCCCCAATCCACCAAATCCCTCGCCAACACCGACAATGATCCCTAATTTGGACTATCATCACTATGTGCCGTTGGTAGGGAAGTAACCTTGCTTCCGTGAACTTTTCGTAAACCAGTTCGTAAGCAATCGAACGGATACTATCCTTACTTTGGCAGGGCTTACGTAGCGACAACGTTTTTCGACACGAATGGCACGAATAACACGAAGTTCGCCATTTAAATTCGTGAAATTCGTGTCAAGATGCGTAAGTCCTATTTAGTACATTGTTTCAAAAGTGAGCGCAATGTCATTCCGAGCGGAGCGAGGAATCCCTTGCGATTTCGTTGACTAGCGGATTGATAGGGATTCCTCACTCCGAAGACTCCGCTCGGAATGACAGATAAGAAAACACTTTTGAAACGGTGTATTTAGTAATCGTTATGTAAAGGTAGGACAAAGATGGATTATCGGTTTAATGTGCCTCGAATTTTACTCTTCCTGCTGGCAGCGCTGCTGCTCCTGGTGGCAATCTCTTTTCACGCGCCGTGGCAAGCGGCCGCGGCCGGGAATTGGTGGCATAACAGTTGGGATTATCGCGTACCAGTGACGATGGCGGCCGGTGGGACGGCGCGAACCAACAAAGCGGCCGAGGTGGAGATCAACTTCACCACGCTGCTCAACCAGCTTAATAAGAGCGGGTCGCTGATTGTCAACTCGATTCGCGTGCTGGAAGTGAACCAAAATGGGGTGGTGATTGACGACAACGTCCCCTTCCAGTTTGATCCGGCCGCCAACTTTCATGCCGCCAACAACGCTCGTGGGACGCTGGTTTTCCTGTTGCAAGGGCAAACGGCGGCAACGGCCACGCGCCATTACCACATTTACTTCGCCACCTCCGGCAACTTCTCCGCCCCTTCCTTTCCGGCGCGGGTCACGCTGACCGATGGCGTGCAGGATGAGGGCTTCGCCAGCTATCGTATCGTCACTGACAACGCCACCTATTTCTATCATAAGCAAGGCGGCGGCTTTTCCAGCCTCAACGATGCCAATGGCAACGACTGGATCAGTTGGAACAAGGCGAAAGGGGCCAATGGCGACTTTCGCGGCATTCCGAATCTAGTCAATCCCGATGATGGCGGTTACTTCCATCCCGGCCGAACCGGGATGACCAGCACGGTGCTTAGCACGGGGCCGTTGAAGGCTACGTTTAAGACGGCCAGCAATAACGGCCGCTGGGAAGCGATATGGGAGCTTTTTCCCGACCATGCGCGGATGACTGTGCTGAAGGCGGATACGAAGTACTGGTTCCTCTATGAGGGAACGCCGGGCGGGGTTTTGCAGGGCAACCAGGACTTTATCGTGCGCTCGAACGGCACGCAAAACCCCGCTTCAGGCAGTTGGTCGGGCGATCTGGCGGGGGAAGAGTGGGTCTATATGGGTGATCCGGCTGCCGGCCGTTCGCTCTATCTCGTCCACCACAGCGAGGACAATGTGGTTGATTCCTATAAGCCGGACAGCAGCGGCAAGATGACGATTATGGGTTTCGGCCGCAAAAACAAAAGCCGTAACTTCACCCAGGTGCCAAAGCAGTTCACCATTGGTCTGGTAGACGCCACGGCCTATAACGCGGTGAAGGATGTCGTCCGCAACGCCTATAAGCCGCTGAATGTCGCCTTGGGCGCGGCCGAAGCACGTGACGGTAGCACGGGGCCTGGCCCAACCCCGACCCCTTCACCTACCCCCTTGCCCACGCCACCAGCGCAAGAGCCGTTGGTCGGCAAGCTGCATCTCAGCACGCCGGGCAATGTCAAAATCGGCGGCGTCACCTACGGGGACGAGGACATTCTCACTTATGATTTGCAGACCGGCACATGGTCGCTGCTGTTTGATGGTTCGGCCGCTGGTCTGCCGGGCAAAGCGGACATTGATGGGCTGGCAAAGGTCGGCGATGACCTCTATCTCAGCTTCCTTGTCCCGGTTTCCGTACCGGGGATTGGGCTGGTGGATGACGCCGACATCGTGCTTTATTCCGGCGGTACGTTCTCGCTGTGGTTGGATGGCTCGGCCTATGGGCTGACGACCAACGGGGAGAACATTGACGGGATCGCCTTAGATCCGCAAGGGCGGTTGGTGATCAGCACGGCCGCTGCTTTCAACGTCCCCGGCGCGTCCGGCAATCTCAAGGGGCAGGATGAAGACCTGCTTTTACTGGATGGCACAAGCTGGTCTATCTTGTTTGATGGCTCACACAATGCAAAGCTGGCAAAGCCTGATGTGTGGGGGGTGTGGCTTGACGACAATGGAGAGATTTACCTCAACACCCAGGCCAAATTTAATGTCCCTGGCGCCAGCGGCAGCGGCGCGGACATCTTCATTTGCACCCCCTCCAGTCTGGGACTCAAAAATACCGACTGCGCCTACCGCTTCTTCTGGGACGGTGATGCGGCCGGGTTGAAGAGTGTGGATGGGATTGATTTGGAATTGCCGTGACGAGGTGATGGGGTGACAAGGTGACAAGGTGATCATTCACTCCACACCTTGTCACCTCTTCACCATGTCACCCTGTCATCTTCCTACGGCCGCCTTTCAACTTCTCCTGCAACTCTTTCAGCGCGTCCCATGCGCCTTGGGCAGCGAGGGCGGCTTGTTCCGGCCAGGTGGTGGGGTCGGCGATGTTGTAGCGGCGACCGGCGGCCGATAGTATTTCTCGCAATCGCTCCACCGAGGTTTGTGCCAGGTCGCTCAGATCAAAGATGCCCTGGTCAATCAGCAACGCAGCGATTCGCGGGCCAATCCCCTCCACCTTTTGCAACTCTTTCGGCAGCGGTTCACGACCGCCACCAGGCGGCAGCCCCACGTCTAGCGTTGTTGTGCGGGTTGCTGTTGTAGCCTCCGCTGCTTCATTTGCTGCCATTTCCGACTGTCCACTCTCCACCAGGGGGGTACTCACCTTCCACTCTTCACGCTCCACTCCCCACGCTTCACTCTCCCGCCGCGGCCGCACAATCGCCCCCAACGCATCCACATACCACCCCTCGCGGCCGAATATCCCCACAATCTCCTCTCCCTCTTGAGCCTGGAAGTAGAAGTCTTGTTCGCCGCCGATGCCGCCATAAACATGGGAACTGCGCTTGTTGGTGTGGAACTGGATGTTGTCAATGTACCATCCGCTACGGCCGCTGATACCAAGCAGGTATTCATCTTCGCCGAGAAAGAAAACATGATGAATACCACCACCGGCTCCGGCTCGTGGCAGGGAGCTGTTACGTCCTTTGTCGTAGGTGAAGATTAGTTGTAAGCCGTCAACGCACCAATTGGCATAGATGTGGATTTCGCGCAGCCGCGTGCCAACGGGTATGACATAATCGCCAAATGGCTTTCCGCCCAATCCTCCGGCTGGGCCAAGTCGTGTGGTGTACATGGTTTTCCCCTTATATATGGTATAGTGGTGTAATCGTATATTGGTGCTAGATAGATTATGCGTTCATTTTGAATGATTGTACACTTTTATGGAGCATTTGTTGATGCTAATCCTGTACTAAAGGGCGGGTTGACGCAGGGTATAAATCAGGGGATAATTTGGTTAGCTGGCTAAAGAAAACGAAGCGAATGAGTAACGAGAAGATTCAGGATACCACCGGCTTTTTGCTAGTACAGGTTTGCCGTGCACATCGCAACCGGGCGCAGGCGTTGCTTGGTCATCACAACCTCCATCCGGGGCAGGAGTTGATGTTGCTGCGGCTGGCAAGCGCGGAAGGCATCACCCAATCAGAAGTGGCCGAGCAGCTCTGTGTACAACCGGCGACGGTGACGCGCATGATTGACCGCCTGGAGAAGGCCGGGTTGGTGCAGCGGCAGATGGACGCGGCCGATCAACGAGTATCGCGGGTCTACTTGACGGAGGTCGGCCGCACACTGGTCGAACCGATTCAAGCGGTATGGCGTGAACTGGAGGAGATAAGCTTTCAGAATATGACATTGGAAGAGCAGATTCTGCTGCGCCGTCTCTTGCTACAGGTTTATAGCAATTTGCAATAAATTCGTTTCGGTGTTTTTTTAGCTAATTAGTTAGTCGGCTAATGAGTTGGGTTGAACGGATTGGTAAGGTTAGTTAGTAGGCACGGAAATCTCTGGGGTCCAAATATGGCTAATAGGTAGCGAGCAGTCCAACAGTTGGACTGTAGACTTCAGCAGGTTTTCAAAATTACGGAGGTAACAAAATGGTAACAAGCACACAGGATGCACAAAGCAGACAAACGGAAGTAGCGAAGAATGGACGAGGATTGTGGACGACGGCGGTGATCGCCGGGGTGGTGGCTGGCGTGATCAATCTGATCATCTACTTCCTGGCAACCGCCGTATTGAACATCCCGGTGGAGATTACGATGGGTGGGCCAACCGCGCCGCTGGTTCCGCTGACGCCAGGGCCGGTGATCGTGATGAGCCTTATTCCAGCGATTGGCGCGGCCGTCTTGCTGTGGATATTGCGAAGATTTACAGCGCGGCCGTATACCATCTTTCTGATCATTGCCGTGATTGCATTGCTACTGTCGTTCGGCGGGCCGCTGCCGTTGCCGGTTGCGGCCGCGGCGAAGGGGGTCCTCATCTTGATGCATGTGGTGACGGCGGCCGTTATCGTTGGTTTTCTGGCGCGGTTTGCCAGATAGGGCATTTAGTGTTGAAGTGACCTGCACTTTTAACGCAGAGGCGCAGAGAGGCAGAGACGCAGAGTTTTTACACTTCTTTGTGCCTCTTTACCTCTGGGTCCCTGCATTCTAAGATAATCCAACTGTCATTCCGAGCGGAGTCTTCGGAGCGAGGAATCCCTAGTATATTTCTGGTACAGGAGGTTGCAAGGGATTCTTCACTCCGTTCAGAATGACATTTGTTAAAACGTTTGAAATAGTGTACTTATGCATTTGCACCGAATTTACCTGAACTGAGAGCTATTTTTCGCGTTCATTCGTGATAATTCGATGCTAAAAATTTCTGGATAGTCCTATCCCTGTAAATTCGTGTCCGCTCTTTAATCCTTATAGTACTAATTCGTTATTGCCACCTCTTGATTTAATTCAGTTTGTCACTAAAATTGCAGTCGAATTGTAGCGAGAATTACTTAATCCGGCTCGTATAAGAGGTGACATGACCCCACAACCGAAACGCTCGACCCGTCTGTTTCGTTCGCTTTTGCTCCTTGTTTTTATTGTATTAGCCACCCCTGTGGCGCTAATCAGCGCCA
This sequence comes from uncultured Ardenticatenaceae bacterium, assembly GCA_964410625.1. Classification (GTDB taxonomy): domain Bacteria; phylum Chloroflexota; class Anaerolineae; order Promineifilales; family Promineifilaceae; genus CAYPHY01. Next base: position 12,664 of record CAYPHY010000045.1, read on the forward strand.
ATGACAACAACATCCATTGGAATGAATTGGGCCACAACAGCCGCGATCCACTCTATCGCAACCCTGGTGGCGCGGTCCCAACCAATACACCGGTTACGCTGCGCCTGCGTGCGCTCAATGATGATCTGACCGGCGCAACGGTGCGCGTGTGGAACGACCGTCCGAACCAGGAGGCGTTCTATCCGATGAACAAAGTAGCCAGCGGCGTGACCTTTAGCGGCGACCCAAACACCTACGAGTTTTGGGAAGCGACGCTGCCCGGAAGCGCCCTGCCGACCGTCTACTGGTATCGCTTCATCGCCAATGATGGCAGCGCCACTGCCTTTTATGAGGATGATAATGCACGCCTCGGCGGTTGGGGAGAGGTATTTGGCAGCAGCCCCGACAACAGCTACCAGCTTACTATCTATGACCCCGCTTTTGAGACCCCGGACTGGGTCAAGAACGCGATCATTTACCAGATTTTCCCCGACCGCTTCCGCGATGGCGACCCAACCAACAATCCGGGCGCGGGTGAATTCTTCTATGGCGCGTTTGATACCATTGTCCGTTCCAACCAGACGGAGTGGAACGCGCGAATCTGTGATCCGCGCAGCCGCCCAGGTAGCACGGCCGTTTGTGCCGACAAATATAGCCAGAACTTCTACGGCGGTGACTTGCAAGGCATCATTGACAAGCTGGATTACATTGATGACCTCGGTGTCACGGCGATTTACTTGAACCCGATCTTTGAGTCCCCCTCCAACCACAAATATGACACCAAAGATTTCTTGCAAATTGATGATAACTTTGGCGATCTGGCGCTCTTCCAGACGTTGGTTAGCGAGGCCCACAGCCGGGGGATCAATATCATCCTCGATGGTGTGTTTAACCATAGCTCCTCCGATAGCTATTACTTCGATCGCTATAGTCGTTGGGACGCGGACGGCGACCCGACGACGATTGGCAGCAACGACGGTAGCGGTGCATGTGAATCTACGGCCAGCCCCTATGTGGACTGGTACACCTTCTTCGAATATACGGGCGGCGGCTCGGCTCCCTGCTCCGACAACCGCGATTATCCGAAGTGGTTTGGCATCTTCGACTCGCTGCCCGTTTACCAGCACGATCATCCCGAAGTGCGCGACTACTTCATTGACGACGGTGTAAACTCGGTCGGGCCATACTGGATGCAGTGGGCTGATGGCTGGCGGTTGGATGTCGCCCCGGAGATCGATCATGGGACGATCAACGATCCCGGTGATGATTATTGGGAGGAGTTCCGCGCGGCCGTCCATGCCGTCAACCCCGATGCCTACATCGTCGGCGAGGAGTGGGGCAACCCGACCTCGTGGACGATTGACAACCAGTGGGACGCGACGATGAATTACCAGTTCGCGGCGGCCGTGCTCAGCTTCTGGCGCGACACGACCTTCACCGACAATGACTTCAACGGCGGTAGCTCAGCCGGAACGCTGGCTCCACTCAGCCCGGAACAGGTGAACGAGCGGCTGCTGAACTTGCAAGAGCGCTATGCGCCGGAAGCGTTCGCGGCGATGATGAACCTCTTCAACAGCCACGACACCAACCGCGTCCTCTTCTTGCTCGACCATAACGCAGACGGCAACAACACCGCGCTGTACAACGACCCCAGCTACGACTGGAGCGACGCTCGCCAGCGCTACCAGGGGGCGCTGCTGATGCAGATGACCCTCCCCGGCGCGCCAACGATTTACTATGGCGACGAGGTGGGGACGGTTAACCCGCCTGCCTATGATGGTTCGCAGTGGCAAGATGACCCCTATAATCGCGTCCCCTATCCCTGGTTGGATGCCAGCGGCACGCCCTACTATGCCCACATGCAAAACGGGACGGAGCAGTCGAATTCGATTGAGTATGTGTCGTTGCTGACTGGTATTCGCAACAGCCATCCCGCGTTACGCACCGGCTCCTTTGACCCGTTGCTGACCGATGATGCGGATGGCGTCTATGTCTACGGCCGCAAGCTCGATAATGACTCCAACGCGGCGATTGTGGTTGTCAATAAGAGCGGGACGGCGAAGAATGTCACGGTGGATGTCAGCGGTTACTTACCGGCCGGGACGACGTTGGAAGATGTGCTGAATGGTGGCACGGTCAATATCAACGCTTCTGGGGAGTTGACGGTCAGCGCCCCGGCGCGAAACGGCAACATCCTCATCCACGATGGCTTCAGCAACCGGCCGGAGGCGGTGGACGATCTGGCGGCGACGCCAGGACAGAACGCGGTCGAGCTAAACTGGTCGGCCGCGACGGACGCTACCAGCTATGATGTCTATCGTAGTTTGCTCAGTGGCGGCGGCTACCAGTTCCTGGCTAACACCAACAGCACGAGCTATACGGATTCGACGGCCCAGAATGCTACCATCTACTACTACGTGGTTGTCAGCAAGAACGACACCACCCTGTTGACCAGCGATTACTCCAACGAAGTCAGCGCCACGCCACAGTATGACCTGAGCGACGCGTGGTATAACTTGCAGTGGCCGCCGACAATCAACCATGTCTTGAGCGCGGTCAATCCGACGGAAAACGTCTACGGCCATATTTACATTGGCGGCGTGACCGACGCCAGTTCTGATCCTGTGCCGGGTATTCGCGCTCAAGTTGGCTATGGGCCGGAGGCTGATCCACCAAGTAGTGGGTCTTGGACCTGGTTCGAGATGTCGCCCAACCCCGGCTATGATTTTGGTCAGAACAACGACGAATATCAAGGGACAATGCTGCCAACGCAGGCGGGTACATTTAAGTATACGACGCGCTGGAGCGGCGACGGTGGCCAGACCTGGTATTACACCGATATGGGCGGCCCGCCCTACGACCCGGCCAACGCCGGAACCTTAACGGTCAACGCGCCGACCGACGCCATCCCCCCGGCCGCGCCGACCAATCTGGAAGTGACGGCGACGACCTCAGCCAGTGTCAGCCTGGCCTGGGACGCCCATCCCGACACGGACGGCGATCTCTATGGCTTTGAAATCTGGCGCGAGGACACGTCCAACCCCGGTTTTAGCAAAATCGCGACGGTGGCCGACCCGAATGCAACGAGCTATGTGGACACGACGGTCGCGGCCGATGGCAACTACAACTACTACATCAAGGCGATTGATACCAGCTTTAACGCTTCCGATCCCTCGAATACGGTGAACGCAACGGCCGAACGTCGCCTGGTGGATGTGACCTTTACCGTCACCGTCCCCGATCCCTCCCCCGGCACGGTCTACATCGCCGGTAGCTTTGGCGACTTTGACGGTTCGACCTATCCCAGTTGGGACCCGGCGGGCATTGCCCTATCGCCGGTGGACGCGACGACCTGGGAAGTGACGCTGACCATCCTCGACGGCTACAGCGTGGAGTATAAGTACACGCGCGGGGAGTGGGAGAAGGTGGAGAAGGGGGCCGACGGCAATTTTGAGCTAAGCAACCGGCAGTTGACGGTTGACTATGGCACAACTGGCGAGCAGCAGGTGAACAACACGGTCGAGAATTGGCGCGATCCCTTTGTGGTTGCCCACCATCCGGCCGATGGCGCGACCGGTGTTTCCGCCTCGACGGTGATCTCCGCCACCTGGAACCAGGCGATGCCCACGTCGCTGAGCAACTTCAGCGTGACCGGGCCAGGCGGGGCGGTTAGCGGTGTGCTGAGCTATGACAGCGGCAGCTTCACCCATACCTTCACGCCCGACGCACCACTCGACCCCGGCACTTACAACGTGGCGGTGCAGGGGAATAGCGATGTCAACAGTGATCCCCAACGGGTGGCAAGCAACTGGAGCTTTACGGTTGCCGGGTCTGCGCCGGAGCTATCACTGTATATGACGGCCGCTGGAGCAGCGGGGGGCAGCGTCCCCTATGGCAAAGAGGACATCCTCCACTATGACGGCAGCAGTTGGTCACTGTTCTTTGATGGCAGCAACCTCGGCCTGACCAACGCCAAACATGACATCAATGCTATCTATATCCCCAATTCGGGGGAAACGGCCGCCTACATCAGCTTCTTCCAAAACAAGACCAAAGTCCCCGGCCTGGGGCAGGTCTTCGGACACGATGTTCTCTACTTCGACGGCAGCAGCCTCAGCCTCTACTTTGATGGCTCGGCCGTCGGCTTGACCACAACGGCCGAAAAGATCGACGCGCTACACATCCTCGACGGCGGTGTTGATCTACCTGGTGGCGGAAGCTGCACCGCCTACTTGTTGATCAGCACCCTCGGCACAGGCAAGGTCCCGGCCGCTGGTGGCGGGCAGTTGTCCTTCCAGGGCGAAGACATTCTCGGCTTCTGTGCCACGAACACGGGAGCGACGACGGCCGGGTTCTGGCACATGGTGTTGGATGGCTCGGCCGAAGGGATGCCGAAGAACAGCACGGACAGCATCAGCGCCAATGAGGACGGGACGGTGATCTACCTGACCACGAAGAAGGCGTTTAACGTGGACAGTGCCAGCGGCAGCCATTCCGAGGTCTACCGCTATGACTTCTCCAGCGAGGAGTTTAGCGGCCCATTCTTCAGCGCAGCGGCCGCTGGTCTGACGCAAGAAGTGGACGGACTGCATGTAGAGGGTGATTTGCCGTAGTTGGTAATTGGTTATTGGTTACTGGTAAGCGGTTAGTGCTGGTTGCTGCTGGCCGCTTATCGTTTCGCTACGAAGGACACGAAGCGTTTATCTTCGTGTCCTTCGTCGATCATGCGTGGCTCACGCTTCCTCACTGCAACTTTTGAACCCCTCATAAACGGTTACGATCTGTACCTGTCATCTATCCCCAGTCCATTTAGGGGCACATTGCGCTCATAACGGCCGGTCAATAGGATACGGTACGAAGCGTATGTATATCAGGCGTAGCGGCCGAGCTGCCTTTTGCTGTGATAGTATGTCGGCCGCCGCCAGATGAACCCTACTCTTTCCAGGGGTGGAGCGATCTGCCGGTCTTGGGTGATGCCGCCGGACCGTTTTGGAACGAACTTCCGGCCGGTGTTTCCGGTGATCCGTCAAATACGGCCGAAGGGAGACCGGGCGTGCTGCTCATCCATGAGGATATGTATGAGCAAATTAGTGAGGGAAACGTCGGTAATTGACGTATAGCATCGCTTCCCCTATAACCTAGACATTGTATTCGGCCCTGGCCTCGGCAATTGCCGAAGCCAGGGTTTCTTCATCTACACCGTGTTTCCGTAAACTTTGCAGCAGTCCTTCAAGTTGTCAGATCACCAGTGTTACTGGATCGTCACGGTCATTGCATAATTCAATGGCGGGCCAGCGTTGATGCTGCTGACGAGGATGTAGTAGTCCTGGGTGGCAGGTAAGTTGATCGATAGGCCGGTCGCGTCTGTGCCGGAGGCGAGAAACTCGTTGTTTTGGTTGTAGACGAAGAAGTTCATCCACCCTGCCTCATTCGCCGTGATATTGACCGTCATTTCCTGTCCGGCCAGGGCGCGGAGGACGAAGGTATCTACATCCCCACCATAGGCCAATGATTCGTTCACCGTCGCCGAGCTGCTGCCGGGGGCAAACTGGATGCGAACCTGTTGCGGCGTCGGAGGCGCACTGGACGGAATCGCCACTTCCAGGGAATAGGCCACGGCAGGGGCTGCACCGGCACTGCTGACATCAATGTAATAATCGCCAGTAGCCGGTAGCGACACTTGTATGCCGGTCCCATCTGGCCCGGAAGCGAGCAACTGTCCACCGACATCGCGCACGAAGACGGTCACCGGCCCGGCCGGATCGGCCGTCACCACCACAATCATCGTTTGCCCGGCATTGGCACGCAGCACATAGCTTTGGAAGCCGCCACCGGCCACCAGATTCCCAGTGACGATGGCCGAGTTTGCCCCTGGCGCAAATTGGATGCGCTGCGGGACGGGCGTGGCGCTCACTGGCGGGATCGTCACCGTCATCGAGTAGGCGATTTGCGGCGCGGCCGATTCGCTGGCAATGGTGATCGAATAGTCCCCGGTCGCCGGCAGCGCGGCCGAAACGCCAACATTGTCGCGGTCGGTGCTGATTAATTGCCCGTTCATGTCATTGACGGAGATGATTAATGCACCGGGGGAGGTGGAGTTGACAGCAACCGTCATGATCTGCCCGGCCAATGCACGGATGAGGTAGATATCGGAGTCACCACCGGCGGCAAGTGTACCATCGGCCGTCGCCGACACAGCCCCTGGCGCAAAGGTCAGGCGCACCGGCTGTGAGGGGCTGGGTGGGGTCGCCGTTGGCGGCGGGGCCACCGTGGGGGCGGTCGTTGGCGGAACTGTCGTCGGTGGGACGGTCGTGGGTGGGATGGTTGTTGGAGGGACGGCCGTCGGTGGAGTGTCCGTCGGCGGAATATCCGTTGGCGAGATGGTCGTTGGGGCAACGGTCGGTGCGGCCGTTGGCAGTGTGACGGCCGTTCCCACTGGCGTCGGCAGCGTTGGGGTCATGTTGCGGCAACTAACAAGCAGCAGCAACAGCAATAAGAGAATAAGGTAACGTTTGGTACTCATGGTTCACATACCTTTACTACATATCGTCGAGGCACAGACAAACACCGGTCGCCCGGCAGATGTTGCACCATAAAAAAGACGCTCTTAACGGTCATTCAGTTCCGCTATTGAAATAGGGGTGAACTGGAGGATGGCCTAATATCGTAAGGCAACGACAGATTGCCCTAACTTCATCATGGCTTACGCAACCAACAATTTTCGACACGAATTACACGAATTTCACGAAATGTAGAAGGTAAAAATTCGTGTAAATTCGTTTTATTCGTGTGATTCGTGTCAAAAATGCGTAAATCTTACTCATTATATTCAGCTTTTGCTGCGACGTTGTAACCTAAATCGTCAGCTACTTGTGTCAATATTTACAACTGTTGAACAGGACAGATGGCGCATTGGCATAGCGTGGGCCTGTTCGCTAAAATTTGCCCTTGGGGCGATAGACTACAGCATTTGTGTGGCCTATGGCCCCTTATCTTTGCCGTATGAGTAGAGTGCTTATAGGAACAACAATGAGTGATCAGCAAACGAACCGCCAGCCGGAACGCGGCCGCACCCGCCTGGTGATACTTCTCTTCGCGGCCGTCTTGCTTTCCGCTGTCCTCTTTTTCTTTGCCGCGCCTTCCCCGCCGGTGCTCAGCCAGGACAACTGGTGGGACTATGCCTGGCGCTATCGCTTTGCCGTGACGGTGGACGCCGCCGGGTATGCGCGATCGGATAGGGTCGTGGAAATGCCGGTCAACTTTACGCCGCTATTGGCAAGCATGGGGGATAGCGGGGGATTTGACCTCAACTCCATCCGGGTGATTGAGGTGAACAGTAGTGGCAGTATTTTGGACGCGGCCGTTCCCTTCCAATTTGATCGCGGTACGGGCTACAACGCGAATAATAACGCCATTGGCACGTTGGTCTGGTTGATGGGCGGGGTGACGGGAGCGGCCGAGCAGCGACATTACCATGTCTACTTCGATTCGCAAGCGGCAGGCTTACCCGCCGCCGACTTTCCCCGCCATCTGGCCTTGCGTGATAACCAGACCGACCCCAACGACGTGGAGAGTTATCAGATCAACTCTGAGCATGTTCGCTATTGGTATCACAAGCATGGCGGCGGCCTTGCTTCGGTGATTGACAAGGACGGCAATGACTGGGTATCCTGGAATCCGGCGGCAGGCGCGGCCGGTGACTTTCGCGGCATCCCCAACCTGGTTCACCCCAGCAACGGCGGTCACTTCCATCCCGGAAGGACGTCGGTGGAGAGCGGGGTGCAAAGTCGCGGCCCGCTGAAAATCACCGTTCGCGCCAACAGCCTTGATGGGAACTGGCGCGTATTATGGGAGTTTTTCCCGACTTATGCCCGGCTGACCGTTGTGCAAGCTCCGGCAGCCTATTGGTTTCTTTATGAAGGGACGCCCGGAGGAGTGCTGCAACCGGCGGCCGATTTCATTGTGCGTTCGACGGGGGAGCAAACGCTGGCGAATGAGAATTGGGCGGCCGACATTGACGGTGAAGAGTGGATGTTTGCTGCTGATCCCGTCGTCGGCCGTTCGCTCTTCATGCTCCACTATGACGAGGCAGACACGACAACCGATTCCTACACCAATTCCAGCAATCTAATGACCATTCTTGCTTTCGGGCGCAATGGCACCCAACGCTTTCTGACCCAGGTCCCCAGGCAGTTTGCCTTTGGATTGGTGGATGCGACGACAGTAGAGGGGGTGCAGCCGGTAATCCATGATGTCTATAAGCCATTGGGCTTTACCACGGGAGGGGCGGAGAAACGGCCGTTGGAACCCACCGCCACGCCAACCAATACGATTGAGGCTACCCCGACCGAGACACCAACCGAGACGCCGACGGCCACAGCGACTGCCTCGCCCACGCCAAGCGCAACGCCGACCGATACGCCGACAATGACACCAACCGCGACGGCGACAGCCACCGCTTCAACGACGCCAACCAACACAACCACGGCTTCTCCAACATCTACGCCTTCCGCAACCATTGCCGCCACCTTTACCCTGACGCCAAACGCGACCGCTTCCCCGACCAGTGTGGCACCGGCCACCAGCAGTCCCACGCCGACAGAAGAGGGAACCCCGCCGCTTTCCGAGTTTATTTATCTGCCGCTGGCACTCAACCAAGATTAACGGTAGGGGCAGGCCTTGTGCCTGCCCCGTTTATTTAATCGGTGTGGTTGTGCAGGTTGGTGTAGGTTGGGGGGTGACTGTGTTAGAATCTGTCTAAGTATTACTAAATATTAGATCAGCGCGTTTATTTTAACGCAGAGCCGCAGAGAGGCAGAGGCGCAGAGATGATTAAATGCAGCGGCCTCTGCACCTCTGTTTCTCTGCGACTCTGCGTTGAATAGGTTGGATGTTGAGAATCAATCTTAACACAGAGACCCAAAGAGGTAGAGGCGCAAAGATGATTAGATGATTAAATGAAACAGCCTCTGCGTCTCTGTTTCTCTGCGACTCTGCGTTAAATAGATTAAATTTAAGAACCAACTACCTGGAGATAATGCATTTATGCCACAAGATCAATTTGGTTTACCGCGCGAATTGGGGGATGGGTTGTTGTTGCGCTGGGCGACGCCGGAGGACGCGGAGGAGCTGGCAGCCTTTAACATCGCCATGCATAGCGATAATCCCGATTCACCGGAAGAGTTTCTCGGCCGTTGGACGCGCGACCTGATGGACGGCACGCACCCGACGACGAAAGCGGATGATTTTACCGTTGTCGTGGATACGAAGCAGGACGGCCGCATCATCTCCAGCCTCAATCTCATCTCGCAGGTGTGGGCGTATGACGGCTTGCCATTTGGCGTCGGCCGCCCGGAGTTGGTAGCGACCCATCCCGACTACCGGCGGCGTGGGCTGGTGCGCTTACAGATGGACGTCGTTCACGCCAAGAGCGCAGCGCGGGGGGAGTTGGTGCAGGTGATTACCGGCATCCCCTGGTATTACCGGCAGTTTGGCTATGATATGGCGTTGAATTTGGGCGGCGGCCGTAACTTCTTTTGGGCGCGACCGGGTAACGATGCGACTGTTGAACAAGAAGCGTACCGTCTGCGACGGCCGACCTATGACGACATCCCACTTCTGCAAGAGCTGTATCGCGCTCATGCGGCCGATAGCTTGATGATGATGGTGCGCGATGAGAGCATCTGGCGCTATGAGATTGATAAGTATGATTCTAACCTCGGCGACCGGATGAACGTCTATTTGGTGGAGGAGACGGCCACGGAAGGGGACGGTGGGCATGTGGTTGGCTACGTGGAGTATCAGCAATGGGGTACGGGTTTTGTCGTTAGCGAACTGGGTGTGTTGCCCGGCCACTCCTGGCGAGCGGTCGTCCTTTTCCTGACCCGCTATTGGCAGGGCGAGGCCAAGCGGCTGAATGAATCACGCGAGAAGCCGATCACCAACGTCTACTTTAATTTTGGCGAGAAACATCCTGTTTATGACGCATTAGGTCGGCAGTTGGAGAAGCAATCGCGCCCCTATGCTTTCTATGTGCGCGTGCCAGACTTGCTCGCCTTTTTGCGCCACATCACCCCTGTCCTTGAGCAGCGATTGGCGGCCAGTGTGCTGGCCGGCCATAGTGGCGACTTGCGGCTCAACCTCTATCGCCAACATATCAAGTTGTCGTTTAAGGCGGGCCGCTTGATTGAAATCACGACCTATACCCCCAAACATAGCGAAGATGGCGATGTGGCTTTTCCCGAATTGACCTTTCTGGAACCCCTTTTTGGCTATCGCAGTTATGAGGAACTGTCGCTGTCCTTTGCTGATTGCTTTGCGGAATCGGCTGAGGCAGAAGTGCTGTTTAATATTCTGTTTCCGAAACGGCCGTCGCATGTGAACGCGCTTGGCTAAAGCCGTAGCGACAATCCTCCGGATTGTCCGGTTAACTCGACAATCCGGAGGATTGTCGCTACGGGGGCGGGTGGTATTTATGAACCCGATTGTACCCTTTCTGGAACACCAGGGCGCATTGATTTTGGATGGCGGGCTGGCGACTGAACTGGAGAAACGCGGCCGCGACCTGGGCGATCATCTCTGGTCGGCGCGACTGCTGCGCGATGACCCTGATCTGATACGCCAGGTGCATAGCGATTACTATTGGGCAGGGGCTGATTGCTGCATCAGCGCCAGCTACCAGGCGACTATCCCCGGCTTCATGCGCCAGGGCTTGAGCGAAGAAGAGGCGATCCGCTTGATTCGCCTGTCGGTGCAGTTGGTGATGGAGGCGCGGGATGGGTTTTGGGAAGCGCAGGGGGGCGGAGGAGCAGGGGAGCAGGGGAGAATAAGAGATTGGGAGACTGGGAGATTGGGAGACTGGAGATTGGAGATTAGAGGGGGTAGGTTGCGGCCGTTGGTGGCGGCGAGTGTGGGGCCGTATGGGGCTTATCTGGCGAATGGGGCGGAGTATACGGGGGATTATGATCTGGATGAGGACGGGTTGGTTGATTTTCACCGGCAGCGGTGGCACATTCTGGCTGATAGTGGGGCGGATATATTGGCTTGTGAGACGATTCCTTCGTTTGCCGAAGCACGCGCTTTGTCGCGATTGTTGGCGGAGACGCCAGAACGCTTTGCCTGGTTTAGCTTTAGCTGTCGCGACGGCCGCCACATCAGCGACGGCACGCCGCTTGCTCTCTGCGCCGAATACTTGAGCCAGTTTGAGCAGGTAGCGGCCGTGGGCATCAACTGTACCGCCCCGCGCTATATCCCCGATTTGATTCGCGAGGTAACGGCGGTGACCGACAAGCCGGTGATCGTCTATCCCAACTCCGGCGAGACGTATGATGCGGCCGAGAACCGCTGGCTTGGAGAAGCGGTCCCGGCGGAGTTTGGCACCTTCAGCCGTGAATGGCGCAAGCTGGGTGCGGCGCTGATCGGCGGTTGCTGCCGCACCGGCCCGGCGCACATTCGCCAGATTCGGGACCGGTTTCGACAAAAAAGACAACAACGGATAATGAAATAAGCGGATGATAGGGGATGTAAGTGAAGATTAACCACGGATGTGCATTCAAAGAATGCTCACGATTAAATGCAGTGTTTCAAAAGTGCTCGCAACGTCATTCCGAGCGGAGCGAGGAATCCCTTGCGATTTCGTTGACCAGCGAATTGATAGGGATTCCTCGCTCCGAAGACTCCGCTCGGAATGACAGTTGTTCAAACTTTTGAACCAGTGTATTAAACAGATTTTCACGGATTTTATGTTTATGGCCCGAAGAAACCCGTATCCATCCGGTAGTTTATTTGACAATCTCTGAAATGGGTTAAGAAAATCCGTTTATTTCTCTATCCGTTGTAGACGTGAGGAAATATGACAACAATATTGAATGTAGCTGAGGCGGTGTTGTATGTGGCGGATTTGGGGCGGGCGCGGCTGTTTTATACGGAGGTGCTGGGGTTGCCGGTGACGGCCGATTTCGGAGACGCCTGTTTTCTGCAAACGGGGCCGGACTCGACGTTGATCCTCTTTGAGCTAGAGGCGTTGTTGAAGCGCGAGAGCATCATCCCGGCGCATGGGGCACGCGGCCGTGGGCATGTGGCGTTGGCAGTCCCGGCCGAGGAAATGGATGATTGGCGCGAGCGTCTGTCGGATCATGGAGTGGCAATTGAGCATGAGCAGGATTGGCCGCAAGGGACGCACTCGATCTACTTCCGCGACCCCGACGACAATAGCATCGAACTGATTGACGGGGCGCATTATCCGGCGATTTGGGACGGACTTAGAAGGGGAGCAAATATTTAACGCAGAGGCGCAGAGAGGCAGAGATTTAATGAAGTACAACTCTGCGTCTCTGTTTCTCTGCGCCTCTGCGTTATTATTTATTTCACTCTATAGAACCTCCGGCGGGTTTGGCGATGATGCGCTGGAGGAGGCCCCAGGAGTGGGTGCTGCTTTCGATGATCTGGAAGTCGGCCGCTGTCACCGTCGCGGCCGTTTCACGGTTAAGGTGACACTGTCCTTGCAGGGCAAACCACAGCGGGTGCAGCCAGTCGGTCAGGCGGCGCATGAATGGGGTTTGGCCGCGCACATGTTCCAGCAGCAGGAGACGGCCGTTCGGCCGCAACACGCGCCGAACCTCCGCTAATGCCTGTAGCGGATCAGGGATGCTGCAAAAGACGAGCGTGCCAACCACTACATCGAAAGAATCGTTATCAAAGGGCAACGCTTGGGCGTCGGCGTGGCGGAGGGTGATTTGCGCCGAACGGCCGAGCCTTTCCACGACTCTGGCCGCGCGGGCAAGGCGCTCTGGGTCAACGTCTATGGCGGTGACGTGGGCGGCTGCTCCATAAAGCGGCAAATTCGCGCCGCGGCCGACGCCTAACTCTAATACATCTCCCCTAATTCCGCTGATCAACTGGCTGCGTAGTTGTCTCACTCCCATAACTTTTGTAACCTCTGTTACCTAACCCCGAATAATTCGTATAATATATGTAAAGTAGTATGTTAGAAGCCCGGTTTTTGTTGTTTGCGATGCTTGCCATCCTCACAAAGGAGTTTAGATGATACCAAATCTGTTCTATATTGTAATTGTTGTCGTCCTGTTATTGACGTTTATCCGCGCTGCCATCCGCGTGGTGCAGGAGTATGAGCGTGGCGTCATCTTTCGCCTCGGCCGTGTGGTTGGGGCAAAAGGCCCTGGCCTTTTCTTCATTATCCCGCTGATTGATCGGATGCGGATTGTTGATTTGCGGACGGTGACGCTGGATGTGCCGAAGCAGGAAGCGATCACGCAGGACAATGTGACCGTGGGCGTGAATGCGGTCGCCTATTTCCGGGTGATCAATCCGGTGGATGCGGTGGTGCAGATTGAGGATTATCAACGTGCCACCTGGCAGTTGGCGCAAACGAGCTTGCGTAATGTCATTGGCCAAAGCACGCTCGACCAACTGTTGCAGGAACGGGAAATAATCAACGCCCGCTTGCAGCAAATTCTGGACGAGGCCACCGAACCCTGGGGGGTGAAGGTTAGTATTGTCGAGGTGAAGGATGTGGAGCTAAACACGCAAATGGTGCGGGCGATGGCTCGCGAGGCGGAGGCGGAGCGCAGCCGCCGGGCGAAGATCATTGACGCTGAAGGCGAAATGCAAGCTTCACAGACATTGGCAGAGGCGGCGCGGGTGTTGGGTGAGCAGCCAAATGCCATTGTGTTACGCTACTTGCAGACGTTGCGCGAAATTGGGACAGAACACAACACAACGACCGTCTTCCCGATTCCCATTAATTTGTTTGGCAGCCTCGGTTTGCTGGGGAATAACAAGGACGAATAAAGGATAGCTGGTAGAAACCGGGTTGCTCAAACCAATGGCGTAACCCGGTTTCTAAACATAGGACTTACGCAATCAATATTTTTTGACACGAATGACACGAATGACACGAATTTTTGCCTTATATTTTCGTGAAATTCGTGTCAAAATGCGTAACTCCTGAACTAAAGCGTATAGCTCCCTTCGATATCTAACACAACCGGCTCAACGGCCGTCTGTTCACGCACACTTTTTGCCCACTCCTCCACATCTATCTTAATCACATTCCAGGTATTGTAGTGGGCGGGGATGACGACCGAGGGCTTGAGAAAGTCCAGCGCGAGGAGGGAGTCTTCCGGCCCCATCGTGAAGTTGTCGCCGACGGGCAGGATGGCAGCATCGAGTTTGTTGCGGCCGATCAACGCCATATCGCTAAAGACGTCGGTATCTCCAGCGATATAGATTCGCTTGTCTCCGGTGGTGACAATGAAGCCGCCGGGATTACCGGCATAGCTGCCGTCGGGGAAGCTGGAGCTATGAAAGGCGCGGGTCAACTTCACATGGCCGAAGGGGAACTGGTGGCCGCCGCCCGTGTTCATCGAGAAGTGGTGCTCGTGCCCTTGCTTGCCAGTCCAGTTGCAAATTTCGACATTGCCGATCACTTGCGCCCCGGTGCGTTTGGCGAGGGGGATCATGTCCACAATGTGGTCGGCGTGGCCGTGGGTTTGCAGGATGAAATCAGCGTCCACCCGGTCGACGGCGACGGTTGCCGCCGGGTTGTTACCGGCAAAGAAGGGATCAACGACGACCTTTGCGCCATCAATGTCCAGTGTAAAAGTCCCGTGCCCGTGCCAGGTAATTTTGATTGCCATTTGATTGCCTCCTTAGAAAATAGAAATAGTCACGTTAAGCGGATAGCGCGAACTTTTATTTCAGTGTGTCGTCGCGCCTACTCTCCCTCACGTTTCTACCCGATTCTGCCGGAATAGCAAAGAGCGGCTGTAAGGTTTTCCTACGGCCGCTCATTTTCTGTTTAATCGTTGTTATTTAGAAACCCGTTTCTGTTGAAACTTCTATTGCAAGCCTAAACGCTGCGCGGCTTGTTGGCACAGGCTGGCGCCACCGGCCTGGAGCCAGCGGTTGAGCGTTTCGCTGGTGGTGTTACCGGCCTGGACATCGGCAAAGATGCCGGTGCTCCAGGTGTAGTAGCGCTGCGTTTCGGCCGCCCAGCTATCCCAACTGCCACCGGCCGCCACATGGCCGCCGTTATAACCGGCAAAGGCGCGGCCGACATCGCCCCCCGTCTGTTGCATTCGTTCGGCAAAATAGTTCAGACCGCGTAGTGCGTTGGTGTCGGGGTTAAAGCGGTCCTCGCCCGCCGTAAAGTGGAAGGGCATCACCTGAAATAGCCCGCTTGCTCCGGCGTGGGATTCGGCCTGGGGGTCGCCGCAGGACTCGATCTGCATAATCGTCGCCGCCATGTTCGGGTCAACCCCAGCGGCCGCTGCCCAGGCGACAATTTGCGGCGCCCAATATTGCACCTCGCGGGTGAAGATAGGCGAAATGGTCCCGCCACCGCTGCCAGGCACAGGGGCCGCTTCCACCGCTTCGACAACGGCCGCTTCCGGGGCAGCCTGGGCCTGGGCGGCCGCTTCCTGGTTGCCACCACGGAACTGGCGCATCACCAATGTTCCAAAGGCAAAAAGGACCAGAATCGTCACCCCTAAAATCAACAACATGCGCTGTTGCACATGTTGGGTGGGGTCAATTAGGACATATCCCTCGGTGGGGAAGTAGTAGTCGTCTTCGTCGTAATATTCGTCCAATGGCGAATCTACCATGTGCATCGTCGGCGTATTCAGCGCCATAGTGTACCTCCGATCTGCGGTTGTGCCACTGTTTTGATGATTCAGTAAGCAGGCGGCAGTGGTGTGGTCAGTAGGCAGTAATCAGTAGACAGTTGGCAGTAGTTAGTGGACTGGTGAGGCAACTACCTACTGCCGACTGCTTGCCGACCACTGACTACTAGACTGACTACTGACTACCCCCCACGCTTATTCTAATGACGGCCCGGTGTGTGGGTGTGAATTTGATTACGCACGTTGGGCATAGGCGGCCGATTGCGAATCCGTGAGGATGTGCCGTTGCCGCGTGGGAAGCCATTGCCTTGCGGTTGTTGTTTCACCGGGGTAGGCATGACATCCTCTTCCAATGGGTGATAGCTGATTTCGTCGTCGGCCGCCTGGGAAAGCGGAGGTGTGGCGGCACGCGAGGCGGGAACAGGGCGCGGAGCCGCGGCACGTGGGCTTGGGCTTGCTGCACGTGCGCGAACGGGGGCCTGGCGCAGAGGGGCTTGTTGCGGCCGTTGCAGATTGGCATTGCCTGCTTGCCGTGGTCGGCGCTGCGACTTTTGTGGGGCAACCTGTTGCACCACGCGCTCACCGGCAACGGTAAAGGCGCCGATGAACAAAATGCGCGTCAGCAAGACCAGCGCGGCAACAAAAATGGGGACATAGCGCAGCAGTTGCTCACGGCTGAGCACTTCATTGCCGAAATCATGGTTGAGCAACGTCAGCGACACCGCCCACCAGGTCATCACCGAGTTCATCGTTGCCCCCAACAACCACGCCCCCATCAGATACCAGACGATGCGCGGCTCGTCGGCTCCCTTTTCGGGGGTGAAGATGCGGATCAGACCGGCGAAGTCAATCGAGCAGAAGGCAATGGCGAGGATGCTGGCCCACATGATGCCCAAGAACTTTTCCCCGCCAAGCAAGCTTTCTAATGCAAATTGGGTCGTATCAAAATTGAAAATCTCAAACGCGATTAGCGCAATAGCCAGAATCGTCGCGACGATCATGTCACGGGACGCCAGCTCGCGGCCGCCAATATTGAGGCTAAACGCCCCATCGGAACGGGTGAAAAAAGGTTGTTGTTTCATGCTCATCCTCACACAGTTGCCGGGTTCAGAACTTTTGTTCTAATTTAGCACGAATGTTCTATTTAGTCAATATGAAAAGGGGGAGATTGGGGGTTAGAGATTGGGAGATTGGTCGGGGTGGCGGGTGGCAGGTAATGGGTGACGGATAGTTGTTACTTGCCACATGCCACTTGCCACCTGCTACATGCAACTTGCCACTTGCACCTTGCCACCTGCCACATGCAACTTGCCACATGCCACCTGCCACTCACAACTTGCCCCCTCCTACTACCGCCCACTCTAGTGTATAATCCCCTTATGCTCGTCCTGACCCATGAGAAGGCTGATTTTGATGCGATTGCCTCGCTGTTGGGAGCGAAGAAGCTGTTCCCGGAGGCGACCGCGCTGTTGCCACGCCAATTGAATCGCAATGTGGAGCAATTTTTGACGCTCTATTGGGATGTGCTGCCCTTTGTACGGCCGCAAGAGTGGCGGCGGGGGAAGGTGGAACGGGTGTTGCTGGTGGACGCCCACAGCCCCGGCCTGGTGCGGAGCGCGTTGGAACGGCCGCTCGACGGTCTGACCATCCAGGTCATTGACCACCATCTCGATTATGAGCCGCAGCCGGGATGGAGTTATCAGGTGGAGGGGATTGGCGCGACGGCGACACTGCTGGTGGAAAAGCTCCAGACGGCGGGGAAGAGCGTGACGGCCGAAGAAGCGACCCTGCTCCTGTTGGGGATTTACGAGGACACCGGCTCGTTGAGCTATGACACAACGACGGCGCGTGATGCTTGCGCGGCCGCCTGGCTGTTGGAGCAAGGGGCGCAGTTGCCGGTCGCGCGGCAATTCCTGGCTATCCCCCTCAGCAGTGGGCAGCGTGCGCTCTATGATGAGTTGCTGCGCCATACAAAATGGGTCGAAATCCACGACCGTTCCATTCTGATCACCACGGCGGCCGCGCCGAAGGGCTTTGATGATGAGATTTCGGCCGTCGCCCACCGGCTGCGCGAGACGCTGACCCCCGACGCGCTCTTTGTGCTGGTAGAAATCGGCGATGGGGTGCAGGTGGTGGCACGTAGCGGTTGCGAAGAGATTGATGTCTCGCGCATTGCCAGAGAGCTGGGCGGGGGAGGGCATAGCCGCGCGGCCGCTGCTATGGTGGTGGATGAAACACTGGCCGGGGTTGAGCAACACCTGCGCTCGTTGTTGCCCCATGTCGTTGAACCGGCCACACTGGTCTCGGCGATTATGTCCTATGGGGTGCAGACGTTGCCGACAACGATGACGATCAGCGAAGCGGCGGCCTTCATTCAGCGCCATGGTCACGAGGGGTATCCGCTTTACGACGAGCGCAAGCAGCGGTTGGCCGGTCTGCTGACACGGCGGGCAGTTGACCGGGCGATGGGCCACGGGATGGGGGAGTTGCCGGTGAGCCGGATCATGAAGGCGGGGTCGGTGGCGGTGCGGCCGTCGGACTCGCTGGAGCAGGTGCGGCAACTGATGCTTGATGAAGGGTGGGGCCAGGTCCCCGTTTTGGCCGAGGAGAATGACGAGGGGAGCAACAGCCAGCGGCCGATTGGCATTGTCACCCGCACCGACATCCTCAACGCGCTCTTTGGGCCGACGCCGGAAAAGGGGGAGCAAAACCAGCAGCAGTTGTTGGCCGAATCTCTCTCATCACCACTGTGGGGGATGGTGCAGGTGGTGGGGAAGGCGGCGGCCGAATTGCAAATGCCGCTTTACTTTGTCGGCGGCATCGTGCGTGATATGTTGTTGCAAAAGCGTCCCAGCGATCTCGATATGGTCGTCGAGGGGGATGCGATTGAGCTGGTGCAACATTTGCAGCAACGGTATGGGGGGGAGGTGCATACGCACGGCCGTTTTGGCACGGCCAAATGGTCGCTTACGCCGCAGATGTGGCAGGTGATGGAAGCGCAGGCAGAACTGGAAGCGACGGCCAATGAGCCGCTGCTGACCGAGCTTCCGGCCTCAATTGATTTTGTGACCGCCCGCAAAGAGTTCTATCGCCAGCCGACCGCGCTGCCGGATGTGGAGCGCGGCTCAATCAAGCTCGACCTGCACCGCCGTGATTTCACGATCAATACGCTGGCGATCCGCCTCGATGGTGCCTATCTGGGCGAGTTGCTGGATTTTTATGGCGGCCGTCGCGACCTGGAGCGCGGGTTAATCCGCGTCTTGCACAGTCTCAGCTTTGTGGATGATCCGACGCGCATTCTTCGTGCCGCGCGACTGGAACAGCGGCTGGGCTTTCAGATCGAACCGCATACGGCCGAACTGATTGATGATGCGTTGCCGCTGCTGGCGCGGGTGACGGGCGAACGGATCCGCCACGAGCTGGAACTGGCGTTGGCCGAAGCGGACCCGGTGCGGGTGATGGAGCGGCTGGATGGACTGGGGGTGTTGGCCCATATTTATCCGGGACTGAGTTGGCCTGCGGAGGCAGCGGCCGCCTTTCGGCGGGTGGCAAGCTATACAGGGCATCCGCTGTGGGGGCAAACATTGGCTGAGGGGCCGCCGGTGTTTTACTACTACGCCCTCTGGCTGGCCTCTTTTCCGGCGGCCGTGCAGCGTGGTGTGTCGCGGCGCTTGAAGACGAAAAACGCCACAGAGGTGGATGTGGTCGCGGTGGCTGAGTTGGGTGGGCAACTGGCAAAGCTGGCGGAGGACGCGCGGCCGAGCGTGGTTACGCGCTTGTTGCGGCCGTTTGCGCCGCGTGTCTTGCTGGCAGTGCGCATCCTGCATGAAGGCGGCCCCATTGCCGCGCTGATTGATCGTTTCGTTGATGAGTGGCAGCATGTGCAGACGGTGATCAGCGGCCACGATCTGCGCCAGATGGGGTTGACGCCGGGGCCACAATACGGCCGTTTGCTGGAACGACTGCTCGAAGCCCGCCTGGACGGCGAGATCAGCGACGAAGCCGGGGAACGGGAGCTGCTGGCTAAGCTACTTGAGTCAGGCTAAGTAACTAAAACGAGATGATCCACGAATTTACACGAATTTGCACTAAATACATTGTTTCAAAAGCAACCTAACTGTCATTCCGAGCGGAGTCTTCGGAGCGAGGAATCCCTATCCATTCGCTGGTCAACGAAATCGCAAGGGATTCCTCGTTCCGCTCGGAATGACGGATAAGCAAATACTAAAATAGGCTTTCGTGGTGCAGATTGATGTAAATTCTTGGATGCTGACTGCTCCTCAAGCGCGTATTGAGTGCGACTAACAATCAAATCCTTGAGCGGGAATCGTCCCTGTCGGCGGACTCTGGCGTAGCTCCAGTTCATAGCGCGTGACGCTGTTAAAGTTGCCATTGACAAAGACACGCACGTAATAACGCCCTGCGCTCAGGTTGCAACTGGCCGTGTAGGGTGTGCCGCCAACGGATATAGCCAGATTATCTTCCGCCACCACTTCCCGATAAAGTTGCAATTGCGGGGCCTGGCCGGTCATGTTGCTCATGGTAATGTTGACATGGGCGGGTTCCGCTAAATAGAAGAAAAAGTAGTCGTTGGAGTCATTGGGAAAGCCGGTGAATACCTGATCCAGGCAGAGCGCACCAAAGGCATCGGCCGCCGGTTGGTTGGGTTCCCGTTCGTGCTGGGCAAAGAGGCAGGAGGTGGAAGCCAGCGGTAGAAAGAGCCGCTGGACAAACGCCGAGCGCACATAGCTGACGCTGACGGTATGGTCGGCGGCGGGCATTGTCAGGCTGTTTTCCATCTCGCTGCTGTTGTCGTTGTTCGTTCCGTTCCAGCTATCCACCTCCCAATCGGCCGCTGGCTCGGCGCTGAGGAAGATTTGTTCCCCAACAATGTAACGACCGGTTACACATTGTGGCGAGTTGGCCGGTACAGCAAGTGGATCGCTGCCGGAGCCGCTATGTTGCAAAGTCAGGCGGTAACAGATTGGAGTATAGGTAACGGTGACGGTATGGTCGTTGTTGGGCATGGTCACGCTGTTTTGCAGTTGTGTGCTGAGATCGTCGTCCGTGCCGCTCCAACTGGCGACTTGCCAGCCGGGGGATGGCAGGGCGGTTAGATTCACGGCCGTTCCCGCCAGATACGTTCCCGCCCCACAACCAGGTGAACTGGTTGGGGCGGCAGCGGGGGTGTTGCCTTCGCCCACAACGTTCAACGTGAGCCGGTAGCAGTCGGCCGTTATGATCGCGTAGTGGGCTGTGATGGTGAGATCGGCCGCGGGCATCGTCACCTGGTTGTTAACCGAGGTTGACGTGTCATCGTCGGTGTTCGACCAATGGTCCACGCGCCAGCCGGAGGCTGGCTGGGCGGTCAAGGAAATCACGGTCCCGGCCAGGAATTGACTGCTGTTGCAACTGGGCGAACTGCCGGGAGAGAAGATGGGATCAGCCCCCATGCCGCTATGGGTGACAGTCAAGGTATAGCAAGTGGGGGGAATTGGCGCATAGTTGACCGTGACGGTGTGGTTGGCTGCGGGCATCGTCACCTGGTTGTTGAGCAGCGTGGAGGCGTCGTTGTCGGTCCCGTTCCAACTGGCGACCAGCCAGCCATCGGCCGGGGCGGCGGTCAGGTTGATCACCTCACCGGCTATATATTGCCCGGCTGGGCAACCGGCGGAGTTGGGGGGCGCGGCCGTCGGATCGCCCCCGGAACCGGTGTGGGTGCGGGTCAGTTGGTAGCAGGTGATTTCAGCGGCCAGATCGAGTGCCAGACTGAGCGGAAAGCTGAGTCCGTTGGCGGCCGAGAGCAGCGTCTCCACATCAGTGCCGTTGAGGTTAGCGCGTTGGATGCGCGACGCTTGCTTGTCGGTCCAATAAAGCTTACCGGCGGCCAGATCAAGCGCCACGCCGCGCGGTTGTTGCAATCCGCCGATGGGCAAGGTTTGCACATTGTTGCCGTTCAAGTTGGAACGGCGGATCACTCCGGCGGCTTCGTCGGTCCAATACATCTGGTTGCCGTCCAAATCGAGCGCCAGTTCTAGCGGCCGTTCTAAACCGGCGGCAGCGGTGACTAAATCAGTGATCGCCCCTGTGCCGTTGAGGTTTGAGCGGCGGATGCGTTTGCTGTTCAACTCCACCCAATACATCTGTCCCGCATCCAAGTCCAGGGCAATGCCCACCGGCCAATCGAGGCCATCACTTTCCTCAATCAGCAACTCTGGCTGGCTGCCGTCGAGGTTTGCCCGCCAGATGCCATCTTTGCCGCGACTACTGCTGGCGGCGCGAGCAGTCCAATAAATCTTTCCCTGTGCCAGATCGAGGGCGGTGACATTGGGCAGGTCGCCATTGGCCATCACCAGCAACTCATCCACGTCGGAGCCGTCGAGATTGGCGGAGAGCAGCTGGCGCGTATCCTGGTCGGTCCAATACATGCGGTTGCCTGCCAGATCGAGGGAGATGCCGCGTGGGTCGGGAAGACCATCGAGCAAGGGTTCCGGGTTGCTGCTCCCTGGCACGACGCGGGCGATCTCGTCGCTGCCGCTGTCGGTCCAATAGATGCGGTTGACGGCGGAGACGGCCGCACTCTCGGCCGTCAACGATAGCGGGCGTGATGTCTGTTCGGTCTGGGCGGCCAAAACGGCCACGCTGAACAGTGTGAGTAGGAGCGTTGTGAGCAAGATGGTAAGGAGGACATTGGAACGGCCGAAGCCCTTTGCTTTAATCATGACGGCTGCTTTCCCTTTGTGAAACAATCAGTTTGTTCAATTGTAGACCATCTGGGACCGGTTCAATTGGTTGAACACGCAGCCGGAATTAAATCATAATTCGTTAGGGCTTCCAAACAAAATAGAAATCGGCTTTCTCCTGGAAAAGCGCAGAGGCGCAGTCGTTTGGAGAGAACCACTGCGCCTCTGAATCAAATAGTCGGCCGCGCCGCTCAGCGATGTAAGCGCCGTAAGGCCCAGCCTTGCCAGATGGCGAAGTCGGCGACGAGGAAGGCGAGCAGGACGATGAGCCATTTGCCAACGGCCGTCAACGGCAGCCAACCGCCCAGCAACAACGCAATGGAGCCAATGATCCAGAGTACGTTGAGGATGATGGCGGTGGTGGCGATGCGGGTCGGGGGGTGCGGCCGTGTGCTGCCCCACAGCAGCAGCGCGGCATAGTCGAGCAGGCCGATGCCGACGATGATCAGTGCCAGTGGTGGCTCGATGCCGGTCAGCGCGGCCAATGGCTGGGCGAAGGCGATGGCTAAAATGCCGCCAGCACCGCTAAATAATCCGTCCAGGCGCAACGGCCAGCGCAACGGGTTGGATGAAACTGCTTGTGATGTGAATGTTGTGTCCATATGCTGAAAACCTCCGAAAGATAGGGATGAAGGATGAGGGATGAGGGCTGAAGGATGAGGGATGAGAGAAACACTCCTTTCATCCTTCATCCTTCATAATTCATCCTTCAGCCTTTTCTTCTCAGCATAGGGAGTGTGGGGTGCCGAATCTATGAAAAAGTGTGCCAAAGTGTGCCAATCGGCCGTTTTGTGGCACGATTTTGCAAATCGTGGCGCGGTTTGCCAAACCGCAGCCCCTATTGGCGCGAGGCTCAAACTACGATTTGGCAAATCGTGTTACAGATGCGACCGTAGCGACAATCCTCCGGATTGTCTAGCAACTCGTTCAGCCACGACAAACGGGGACGTTTGTCTCTACCGCTGAGTAACCGTAGCGACAATCCTCCGGATTGTCTAGCAACTCGTTCAGCCATGACAAACGGGGACGTTTGTCTCTACCGTTGTGTGACATTTATACTCTCTGGGAGCGGATGCGGAGGTCGCGGGCGATGAGGTGGGCGGCTTCGTTTTGCCAGTTGTAGAGCGTGCGCTGCGGGACCTGGGCGGCGAACCACTCCACGGCCGCTTGCGCCGTTCCATCAAGTCCATCTCGCAAGGGGCGACGGCCGTAGAGCTTCAGCCCTAGCACGTAGGGGTAGTAGAGCGCGTTGTAGTGTCGCCATGCGCCGGTCGTGCCAAATGGCTCTTCGCCATGTGGGCGGAGGCGTTCGATGCTTTCGGTCAGCAGTTGGCGCAAGACGGCCGCGCGTTCCAGCGGCCCGGCGTTGGCGGTTTGTGCCGTCGCCAGTTGGGCGTCAACCAGCGGCAAGCGTGTCAGCGGGCTGGCCGCCAGTCGGGGCGGATTGTCCAGATGGCTCAATGCCCGCCGCGTTAACCGCGCAAACTCCTCCTCATCCAGCTTTTCCAGGGTGAAGGATTGGTTGGCACGCAGATCGGCCTCGCTGCTTTGGCGAAGCTGTTGCTGGCTTTGTCGCAGCCGCGCGTTGTCGAAGAAGGCCAGTCGGTCGAGCAGGGTTTGAAAGCGGCCGGCGAAGATTTGCACCACCACGACAGTGATCAACACGCCCAGCAACAGCAGCAGCCACACATAGGTGATGCCGCCCGTCAGCCGCGCGATGAGGGCGATTTGGGCAACAAAGAGCAAGGCGAGGAGGGCGGCG
>CAYPHY010000045.1:36891-40597 GCA_964410625.1 uncultured Ardenticatenaceae bacterium
CAGCCGCGCGATGAGGGCGATTTGGGCAACAAAGAGCAAGGCGAGGAGGGCGGCGGTCAACATCGAGCGCAAAAAGTGGGGCAGCAGCGTTTCCCCCTCGTCGAAGGCATCCAATATGCCGATGATCGCGCCGAGGATGAGCAGATCAAAGCCAATGGCTAAGATAATGAAGGAGCGCGGAAAGATCGAAAAGGGGAAGAGTAGCAGGCTTAAACCCAATGAAAACATCATCGTCGCGGCGAGGATGACGGCGGCCGGTCGAGGGTGTTGTTGCAGGCGGGAGTACCAACGGCCGTCGCCACGCAGCAGCAGGATCAATAACCCCAACCAGCAGATGGTGGGCAGAAAGAGAAAGAGGGGTTGCCAGCGCAGGAAGTTGAGCGCGAGAAAGGCGCGGGGAGCATAGCCGGAGAGCAGATCAAGGGCCAGGGCGATGGCATAGGCGATCAGCCCTGCTCCGGCGAGCAGCAGACGGCCGTCGCGCGGATTGCGGCCGATCAGATATAGCCCCAACCACAGGGTAAAGGTGAAAATGCCCAGTTGCCAATAAACCAACGTTGTGCTGTCTCGCTTCGTTACCTGACCTTCATTGAGTCGCCTAAAAATTTACCACGGATTAAAACGGATGAGACGGATAAACACGGATTTTTTCTTTTACGTGTTTGTCCGTCTCATCCGTTAAATCTGTGGCAAACATCAAACTCAGGCTACTTCGGTCTTGTGATTTCTAAGGTATAGGGCTGAGTTGTACCTGAAACGGGCGAATCCGTAAAGACAAGAATGTAGTAGAGGCCGGGCGCACCTTCCCAGGTGAGCCGGTAGTCGGGTGGCAGGAAGCCGAGGGCGACGCTGTTTCCGGCGACATACTCCTGATAGTAGAGGCGCACCTGGACGCCGGAGTTGGTGTGGTTGAGCAGGCGGATGGTGATTGGCCCAGCGGCCGTTGTCTCAAAGGTAAAGAAGTCATAGTTGTCATTGGGGAAGCCCTGGAGGGAGGGGATCCAGGGGCAGATTGGCCCGGTGGCTTCGTCCGCTTTGTTGTTTGGCTCCTGTTCCCCTGGCCCCTGGAAGCAATCGGGCGGCAAACCGTAGGTCGCCATCGGCATAAAGATGGCGTTGGCCTTGGCATAACGTACCACGACGGTGTGGTTGGCGGCGGGCATAGTCAGGCTGTTGGTGGCGGTCTGGCTGCTATCATCGGCCGTGCCGCTCCAGCCGTTGATCTGCCAGCCAATGGCCGGTGTGGCATTGAGCGTGATCACCTCGCCTTGCACATAGTGGCTGGCCGAACACGCCTCCGAGCGGGGCGGAGTGGCGGCGAGGGTTGCGCCTTGTCCGCTGTGATTGAGTGTCAACTGGTAACAGACGGCCGCCGCCTCGCTATAGCGCACGCTCACGGTGTGGGCGCCGGAGGGCATAGTGAGGGTGTTGGTGGTGGCCTGGCTGTTGTCGTTGTTGGTGCCGTTCCAGCCGCCGACCGACCAACCATTGGCCGGGTTGGCCTGGAGGGTGATCAACTCTCCGGCGACAAACTCTCCGGTCCCACAGAAGCTGGAGCGCGACGGCGTCGCCAATGGCTCGCTGCCTTCCCCCTGGTGGGTGCGGGTCAGACGATAGCAGGGGATTGGCTCGTAGTTGACAATGATGGTGTGGTTGGCGGCGGGCATCATCGCCTGGTTGGTCAGCGTGGTCAGGGTGTCGTTAACTGTCCCGTTCCAGTTCTTCACTTGCCACCCTTCGGTGGGATCGGCCGTCAGCGCGATGGTCGCTCCGGCGGTATATTGTCCTGGGGCACAGCCAGGCGAGCTTTCAGGCTCGGCCGCCGGGTCGCTGCCGGAACCGGTATGGATGCGCGTGAGCTTATAGCATTGTATGGTCGGGATGTAGTGGACGGTGACGGTGTGGTCGTTGGCGGGCATGGTCAGGCTGTTGGTGGTGGCGGTGCTGTTGTCGTTGTTGGTCCCTTCCCATCGTTCTACGACCCAATTGGTATCGGGTGCGGCCGTCAGGCTGATCGCCGTGCCTTCCCGATAGAGGCCGTCGCCACATCCGGGCGAACTGGGGGGAGAGGCAGCGGGCGCGTCACCCATGCCGCTGTGGGCCAGCGTCAGGCGATAGCAATTAGGGGGATTCTGCTTGTAACGGACGGTGACGGTATGGCTGGTAGCGGGCATGGTCAGGATATTGGTGGTCGAGGAGCTGCTATTATTGTTTGTGCCTTCCCAACGCTCTACGCTCCAGCCGTCGGCCGGGGCGGCCGTCAGGCTGATGCTCTCCCCCGCGCTATAGGTCCCCGGTTGGCAACCAGGGGAGCTTTCGGGCGCGGCCGTGGGGGGCGCACCAGAGCCGGTGTGGCGCAGCGCGAGCGGATAGCAAGTTACGCCGCCACCCAGGTCGAGCGCGAGGCTGAGCGGATAGTTCAGGCCATCGTCATCATCCAGCAGCGTTTCCAGCCCGCTGCCGTCGAGGTTGGCGCGTTGGATGCGTTTGGCCTCCTTGTCGGTCCAATACATCTTGCCCCCGGCCAGGTCGAGAGCGAGGCCGCGCGGTTGCTCCAACCCATGCTCCGGGCCGAGCAATTTTTGCACATTGTTGCCATTTAGATCGGCCCGGCGGATGGTCGCCGCCTCCTCGTCGGTCCAATACAGCAGGTCATTGTTGAGATCAAGGGCGACTTCCATCGGCCGTCGAAGTCCATCAGCGGCGTTGAGGACGGTTTCGATGTTGCTGCCGTCGAGGTTGGCGCGGCGGATTCGTGCGTTGCGTAGCTCGGCCCAATACATTTTGCCGCGCGGCAGATCGAGGGCAATCCCCACCGGCCAATCGAGGCCATCGAGGAAGTTGACCAACATCTCCCGTTCGCTGCCATCAAGATTGGCTCGCCAAATTCCATCGCGGCCGCGCAGCAGCGTTTGCGCCCGCGCGGTCCAATAAATCTTTTCTCCTTGCAGATCAAGCGCGATGTTATTGGGAAGATCGTCCTTAGACATCGCCAGAAACACTTCCACATTGGTCCCGTTTAGGTTGGCGCGTAAGATTTGATCCTTCTCTTGATCAGCCCAATACATCTTGCCGCCGGGGATATTGAGGGCAATGCCGCGCGGGTTGTCTACGTCCTCGACCAACACTTCAAAGTCGCTGCCGTCGGCGTTGGAGCGGCCGATCAACTGGTCATCTTTGTCTGTCCAATAGATTTTGTTGACGGCCGAGGCGTCTGGTTGGACATCCCTTTCGCCGCCAACGGAGTCGGATTGGGCGAGAAGGCGCGACCCACTGAGGAGGATTAAAAAGAGCGAGCATAATAAGAGCGTTAGCCGTCTGGAGGAGCGGCTGGTTGGTGTGTGCTGATACATAATGGTGATGCTTCCTTACCCGTTAATGAACCACTACAAAACCGGTAAAATGAATTCGGCCGCCCCACCCACAATTTACCGCCACCTGGCAGACTTTGCAACCGGGTTAATCTTGGTGGGGGCGAAGCGATCTTTATTTCAGCCAGGTTGGGACTTGCGCGGTGGGTGTGGTACAGGCGCAACGGCCGTACTTACCGGCGAAGCCAATCTAGCCACTATCACTGAAGAAGAGCATATAATTGCGGGGTGGGGTGAGCCAATAGTGAATATCACTCTTTTTGCTACAACTGAATTGCTGGGGATTCCTCGCTCCGAAGACTCCGCTCGGAATGACAGTTGTTCAAACTTTTGAA
>CAYPHY010000046.1:0-35628 GCA_964410625.1 uncultured Ardenticatenaceae bacterium
CCGAGGCAAAGATTAAACAAATCTTTGCGTCTCTGCTCCTCTGCGCCTCTGTGTTAAAGACAGGCTCCCAATAACCAAGAATGACCGATACAGTTAACGGCCGTCACCACACGGCCGACACCAACCAAAACCGAAACACGCGCGTCGTCGTCGCCATGAGTGGCGGCGTGGACAGCTCCGTCGCCGCCGCCCTGCTCGTCGAGCAGGGGTACGATGTCGTCGGGCTGATGATGCGCCTGTGGAGCGAGCCGGGCGCAGGGCCAGACGCGCCAGCCAATCGCTGCTGCACGCTCGACCAGATGACCGACGCGCGGCGCGTGGCCGACAAGCTCAATATCCCCTTCTATGTGATTGACGTACAGGACCACTTTCGCCGCACCGTCGTGCAGTTGTTCATTGACCAGCACGAAGCGGGAATGACCCCCAACCCCTGCATCGCCTGTAACCGGCAAATTCGCTTCACCTACCTGCTGCAACGCGCTCTAGCACTTAGCGCGCAATATCTGGCGACCGGCCATTATGCCCGCGTGCAACAAACGGCCGACGGCTACCGCCTGCTCAAAGCCGTAGACAACAGCAAGGACCAGTCCTATGTCCTCCACGTCCTGGGGCAGCAGGAATTGGCCCATGTCATGTTCCCCCTGGGTGAATATACGAAGGTAGAGGTGCGCGAGTTGGCGCGGAAGATGGGGCTGACCGTCGCCGCCAAGAAGGAGAGCCAGGACTTGTGCTTCCTCAAGGATGGGGACTATCGCCGCTTTCTGAGCGACTATAGCCTGCGTGTCTTTAATCCCGGCCCCATTCTGGACACCGACGGCCGCGAACTCGGCCAACACCAGGGCCTGCCCCATTACACCATCGGCCAGCGCAAGGGGCTGGGTCTCTCCACCCCCGAACCGGTGTTTGTGATCGCCAAAGACACGCCGCGCAACGCGCTGATCGTCGGCGAACGCGCTTTGCTCGACCAGCGGGAACTGATCGCCGGGGAGGTCAACTGGGTCAATGGGACGCCGGAAGCGGCCGTCCCTGCCCAGGTGAAGATTCGCTATAAGGCCGCGCCGGTCGCCGCCGAAGTGCGGCCGTTAGACGATGGACGCGCAGCCGTCCACTTCCTCGAACCCGTCTATGGCATTACCCCCGGCCAGGGGGCGGTCTTTTATGACGGGGACATCTGCATCGGCGGTGGGATCATCCAATGAGTGGTGCGGCCGCTCCATTGATCCTCGGCTTCTTGCTGGCAACCGCCTATGGCGCGGCCTTCCATGTCGTCCTCGGCGGCCCGCTGCGGCGAATCCTCACCTATCTGCTCGCCGCCTGGCTGGGCTTTATCGTCGGCCACATTGCCGGGGAATGGTTTAACTTCCATCTGCTACAATTGGGGACGGTCAATCTGCTCAGCGCCAGCGTAGGGGCGTGGGTCGCCCTGCTGCTCAGCTGGTGGCTGGCCGGGCAACAGACATGAAATTGACGTTACACAAACGATCCCCATCTGTGATATACTTTACATAGTTCAGCAATATAGAAGCGTTATGAGAGATACAACCAACACCCCGCTACCGGCAGATTATTTACCGGCGTCCACAACGCCGCCAGTTGAGCGATACGCTCAACCCACCGAACAACCCCGAGGACGACAGCTGATCCCCACGCTCTATATTATCCTCGGTGTTGTCGCTGTGTTGGTTGTCGCCGTCCTGCTCATTATGCTATTGGCCTGGTTGGCGAGCAATTACGCGGCCGAGATCGAAACCATTCGCGATCTCTTCCTCATTGCCCTCGGCCTGACATCCTGCCTGACCGGCATTGTGCTAATCCTGCTCCTGGTCACGACCATCCGCCTGGTCAATATGCTGGAGTTTGAGATTAAGCCCATTCTCAACAAGACGAACGAGACCCTGGGGACGCTACGCGGTACAACGACATTTGTCAGCCGCAATGTCGTTGGTCCCGTCACCACCGCCAGTAGCTACATGGCTGGTCTGCGGCGCGGTCTTGCCACCCTGTTCGGCAACCCCCGCCGCAACCTTGACCGCTAGGCAACGCCAACGGCCGTCTTTATTTAGATTGAAAGTTTAATCAACTATGCTCGGTCAACGGTGGACAACCTCCTTTCCGTCCACTGTTGGCTGACTACGGAGGTTCAGCATGAACGATAACAGTAATGACTTAGGCGCATTCTTAGCCGGATTTGTGATCGGCGGCCTGGTAGGGGCGGCCGTCTCGTTGATATTGGCCCCCCGCTCCGGCGAAGAGACTCGTCGCCGCATCATTGACATGAGCGACGAACTACGCGAGACGGGCCAGGAACGGATCGGGCAGGTCCGTGGTGTTGCCGATAGTTATGCCAATCGCGCCGGAGAAGCCATCGGCGGGGCCAGGGGCAAAGCGGGCCAATTGGGCGAGCAGCTCCAGCAACAGGCACGCATCGTCCTCGATTCGGGCAAAGAAGGTGTGGACTCCTTACGCTCGCAAATGAAGGATAGCAACGGTAACGGATAAGACATTGATCGAAGACCCTCTCGTAGAGGGGCAACGCTTCTTTTTATTTATTTGCCCTTCTGGTCTGGGCAACGCCGGCGTTCGTTCAATTCAAAAAGTTTGGTAATTGCATAGAGGGAAGACCGGAGATCGCAATCAGGCGGTCTCCCGTCTTCGGCTTGCGCATTTTGGATATGTCCATGAACCGGTATCCGGTCATCACATTAGATACCTTCATTAAAGGGCTGCCCGCAGACATGAGCGGCGAAGCAGTGAAACAAATTCGCTGCGCCTATGATTTTGCAAATCGCGCTCACGCCATGAAGCGGCGCGACTCCGGGGAGCTATATATCG
This sequence comes from uncultured Ardenticatenaceae bacterium, assembly GCA_964410625.1. GTDB lineage: Bacteria > Chloroflexota > Anaerolineae > Promineifilales > Promineifilaceae > CAYPHY01. The sequence continues at coordinate 2,833 of CAYPHY010000046.1, forward strand.
AACATGATCTGGCCGTCGCCCAGACCATTCTCCAGCTTGGTTTTGGCGACGCCGCAACGCTAACCGCCAGCTTGTTGCATGATGTGCTGCGGCCGCACACTAGCACAACCATCGAAGCCGTCCGCGACTCCTTCGGCCCCGATGTGGCGATGCTCGTTGAAGGGCTGGCTGACCTCGATAGGTATACCCAAAAAGCAACCGCCAGCGCCAGCGAAAAAAAGAAGCGTGCCCAGCTCGGCGTAGCCGTCCTTGATGACAAGCAAATCTTAGAAGGCATTCGCCGCGCCATTCGCACCATCATTGATGACGACATCCGTATCATCCTCATCCGCATGGCCGACAGCCTACAAAATTTGCGTAAGGCCAGCAACCTGGAGCGGGAGCAGCAGCAACAGATCGCTTATGAAGCGTTGCACATCTATGCCCGTCTTGCTAACCGGCTTGGTATCTGGCAACTGAAGTGGGAACTAGAAGACCTCGCCTTTCGCTATCTCGACCCAGAAAAGTATCGCGAAATCGCCAGGGGTCTTGATGCGCGGCGGGAAGAACGCAACCAGCGCATCGAAGAGGCGGCCAATAAGCTGCGTGTCAGGCTGAAGGAGATGGGCTTGCGCGGGACCGTGACCGGCCGTTCCAAGCACATCTATTCCATCTATCGCAAGATGAAGCGCAAGCAGTTGAACTTTGACCAGATTTACGATCTGGAAGCGTTGCGCGTGATCCTGGAACCCAACGACCCGCAGGCATACGCAGCCAAATCGCTGAAGGAAAAGGAAGAGGAAGACCGTAACCTGTGCTATCAGGTGCTGGGCGTCGTGCACAGCCTCTGGGAACCCATTCCGCGCGAGTTCGACGACTACATTGCCAAGCCGAAGGCCAACGGGTATATGTCGTTGCACACGGCCGTTCAAACCAGCAAAAAACCGGACGAAACCAAATATAAATTAGAAGTCCAAATTCGCACGCTGCGTATGCACATTGAGGCGGAAAAAGGGGTTGCCGCCCATTGGGCCTATAAGGAGCAGGGCGTCAATCTCAGTGCCTCCGTGCAACGCCGGATCGAGGCCTTGCGGGGTCTGCTGGTGATGCTGCAAGAAGAGGACATCACCAGCGAAAACGGCGAGTCGCTTGAAATCGAGACGTTGGAAGAGCGCATCCAGGTGCTCACTCCGATAGGGGATGTGGTTGACCTGGCCTATGGCTCCACGCCGATTGATTTTGCCTATCAAATCCACACCGAGATCGGCCACCGTTGTCGGGGTGCGCGTGTTAACGGCAAGATGGTCAGCCTCGATTACAAGCTAAAGACCGGCGACCGGGTAGAGATTCTGACCGCCAAACGGGGCGGGCCAAATCGCGACTGGATGAACCCTTCGATGGGTTACACCGCCACCGCCCGCACCCGCAGCAAGATTCGTCAATGGTTCCGCCAGCAAGAGCGCGAGCAAAACATCCAACAGGGGCGCGAAGTGGTCGAACGAGAGTTGCGCCGCCTGGGGCTGAGCGACACCTATACCGTGCAGGACATTGCCACCGCGCTCAAATATAACGATGAAGAGGATTTTCTCGCCAGGGTCGGCTTTGGCGACATCCAAAGCAACCAGGTCAGTGGCGCCATCACTCTGATGCGCCAACATCTCGACGAGAAAGATCAAGAATTGCTGCCCTTGCTGCGGCCGAAACCGAAAGGGAAAGGGCTAATCGTCAAAGGGGTCAGCGGCCTCGCCACCAAGATCGCCGGTTGCTGCAATCCCATCCCGCCCGACCCCATCGTCGGCTACATTACGCGGGGCAGCGGCATTACCATCCATAAGCGCGACTGCAAACAGTTAGCCCGTATGGATGGCGAAGATCGCGACCGGATTGTGGAGGAAGGGATTGAGTGGGGGATGGACGCCAATGTCTATCCTGTGCCTCTTGTCGTCCGCGCCTACCAGCGTTCAGGATTGTTGGAAGATATGATCAGTATCTTACGCGGTCAAAAGGTTAATGTCCCCAGCACCAAGACGCTGACAGCTAACAGCATTATGACGATTTATCTGATCGTCGAAGTAGCCGATCTGCAACAACTGGAGTATATCCTGGCCAAATTCAATAATCTTCCCAACGTCACTGAAGCCCGACGGCAGAAATGGGCTTGAGAGGAGATTGGGAGACTAAGAGACTGAAGAGAGTAAGAGATTAAGCAACCCAGTCTACTACTCTCTCAGTCTCCCAATCTCTCAGTCTCCTACTCTCTTCTCCACCACCCCCATCTCATCCAACTGCAACACCTGGCCCGTCTCCTCCAGATGGAGTCGCCAGGTGTTGAGTTCAAAGCGGAAGGGTTGGGTATGTTGTTGTCCCATTCCGGGTTGACCCGCATCGGGTTGTCCCGTTCCGGCTTCGGCCGCAAAGACCAACTCGCCCCAAACGGCCGTCTCATCCCGTCCCCGCAGCCGCAACTTCGCCCCCTGCCAACGCGCATAATTAACTAATGGCCTCATTTTGAAATCTGACAAGGTGACAAGGTGAGGGGGTGACAGGGTGAATGATTGCTGCACCCTGTCACCTTGTCACCTCTTCACCTTGTCACCTCTTCACCTTGTCACCCTGTCACTCCTCCAACGCTTCATATTGCTCAAAGATACGGCGATAAGCGGGAGAGCTTTCCATCAATGTCGTGTGGTCGCCCACGGCCGCTACCCGCCCGCCACGCAAGACGACAATCAAATCCGCCCAGCGAATTTGGGAGAGGCGATGAGTGATCAGGATGGTCGTCCGGTCGGCCGCTACCCGTTCAATCGCCTGTTGAATCTGGTCTTCCGTCGCACTATCCACCGCGCTCGTCGAATCATCCAAAATCAGGATACGCGGATTCGTCAAAAACGCCCGCGCCAGCGCCAGTCGTTGCCGCTGTCCGCCAGAGAGCGTCACTCCCCGCTGGCCGACCACCGTCTCATAGCCATCCTCAAAGCCCATGATGAACTCATGCGCCTGTGCCGCCCGTGCCGCTTCCTCGATCATCTCCTGCGTCGCCGCCGGATTGCCAAAGGCGATGTTTTCCGCCACCGTCCGCGAAAACAAGAAAATATCTTGTTCAATGATCGAAATTTGCTGCCGCAACGAGGCCAAATTCCAATCGCGCACATCTACCCCGTCCACCAAGACTCGACCACGATTCACGTCATACGTCCGGTTCACCAACTTTGCCAGCGTGCTCTTCCCCGATCCCGTCTGTCCCACAATCGCTACTGTCTGCCCCGGCCGCACCTCGAAATCAACATCTTCCAAGGCATTCACCTGTTCCACATAGCCAAAGGTAACGTTTTCAAAGCGAATCGAACCGCGAATGGTCCCCCGATACCCTCCCGGATTCTCATCCAGGTCTGTCTGCGTTTGAATGAGCGACAAAATCCGCCTTGCCCCCGCCAGGCCCAAGGAAAGGCGCGAATAGGCCATCAGGGAGATGTTGGTAGGAAACATAAAAAGTTGCAACAGCCCTATATACGCCACCACATCCCCTACGTCCAGGCGGCCGAGATTAAACAGAATCAACGCATGGGCAAAACCAATCGCCTCGGTAATCCCCAATAACAGGAGTGGCAGGAACTTCGCCTCTTCATACCCCTGGGCGACGGCCGCATTCCGATATTCAGCGGTGTTCCCGCGAAAGCGGTCAATCTCCTGCGTCTCCTGCGCCGCCCCTTTCACCATCTCAATGCCATCAATCGCCTCTGCCAACCGCGTATTCAAACGCCCAAACGCTCCCCGCACCCGGTCGGCAATCGCCTGCAACACACTCATATAGCGCGACAATGCCCACACATAGGTCACAATAAAAAACAACGGCGCGAAAATGAGTTGCCAATCATACTGTGGCGCGAGCAACAACGGCATAACCAAAAAGTTGGCCGACCCTACCACCAGATTGATGCCCGGATAGACGAGGTAGTTGATCTCGCGCACGTCGTTTGTCGCCCGCGCCATCGTATCCCCCACCGGCTGCAAATCATGGAAGGTCATGGACTTGCCCAGCAAGTCCACATACAGTTCGCGACGCATATCGCGTTCCAGCCGTTCGCCAATGACGGCGCTGGAAAAATTGCGGCCGAACTGCAACACCGCCCGCACCGTCTGGCTGATCACAATTGCCAGTGCGGCCATGCCAATGGTGTGCATGTCCGCCGGGCTTTCCAACGCCGCGTTAAAGGCGATGCCGACATAGATGGGGATGGCGGCCGCTAAGGCTGCGTTGCCAAACGAGCCAATCAACATACTCACAATCAAAAAGCGATGGCGGCGTAGATGAGACCATAACCAACGCACGGGAGTACTTTGGTCAGGTTTATAGGTAATTTTAACGGCAAATTCACTCATAAGTTATCGGCTTTCAATTACGATAGGCGAGGTTTTACAGGACAGTCGCAGCGCGTCGGCCGTCCGGCAAAAAGTAAAAATACTCAGGTCTTACAACATGATCTATACAGCTAACAACACCCTCGGAATGGGCCTAACCACCGATCCGGACATTGCATTTGCAACTTCCACAGAACAACAAATAAATCGTCACAATGACCACCAACATCAACAGGTTATAACGCTGAACAGAGAGACCGCACACACCCTACGGCGTGACACCATGCGGCGCATTGTGGTCATTGGTTCCAGCGGCGCAGGCAAGTCAACCCTATCCCAACAACTGGGCCATCACTTGCACCTGCCCGTCATCCATCTCGACCGCCTCTTTTGGCGCCCAGGATGGGAAAAGACGCCGGAAGCGGAGCGCGTGGCTATTGTAACCCACCTGGTGGCTGGCGAGAAGTGGATCATTGATGGGACCTATCGCCGGACGCTCGACATTCGGCTCCAGGCGGCCGATACCATCATCCTCCTCGACCTCCCCCGCTGGCTGTGTGTCTTCCGCGCCATCAAACGCCGCTTCCAATATCGCTACCAAAAACGGCACGACATCGCCGACGATTGTGACGAGTCCATTTTCAATATCAGCTTTCCGCGCTTCCTGCGTAAAATCTGGAACTATCCAGAGCGAGTCCGGCCGGGAATCATCCAGCAACTTAAGCAAATCGAGCAACTGGATGGAGGCAAAAACGTGATCGTCCTCCAGTCCACCGAGGCGGTAAACGCCTTTCGCGCTGATCCCCATGCCTTTTTGCGCCTTGTCACCGCCCAACCACACCCCTTCCTCTTCAGCAACGGCCGCGCGCCCGTATCAATTTTCTAAGACCAACAGAAACGGGGTCTCTTCAGGAGACCCCGTTTCTCGAGGAACCTCCCCAACTTACTCCTGGCGAACGATTAGAACAGACAACCAGCGTTTTCCACAGGAAATTGGCTGGAACCAATTTCCCTGTCTAAGCGTTTAATGGCTATGCTAATACGCGCGTTCTGTTTAAGGAACGCCATAGAGCAGAAAAACACAAAAGTTTAGAGTGTAGGAGTAACAACTATGTCCGGCTATAAGCCATTTATTTTGATATTGATTCTGTTGGCAGCCCTGCTTGCCGCCTGCAGCCCGATGGATGCGGAACCTGGCGCGGTGGAACCGGTCGCTACAGAGGCCCCACCGGCAGTAGAGGACAACGCGGGCGAGACACCAGAACCCGACAACGCCGATGCGACCACGGCCGCAGCCATTGCCTATCTGGCGAATGAGCTAGGTTTGACGGAAGCGGAAATCGAACTGCTGTCGGCCGAGGCCACCGAGTTTACCGACTCCTGCCTGGGATTGGGACAGGCCAACGAGAGCTGTCTACAAGCGATCACACCAGGCTGGTTGATCATGTTGAGCGCGGGCGGCCAGGAGTATGAAGTGCGCACGGATGAAACCGGCGAACAAGTGCGCGTTGCTGGCGAGATGGGCAACGCCCCTGACGCCGCTGCCGTGGCTCACCTGGCTGGTGTGCTCGGTGTGGCGGAGGCTGATATCGAAGTCGTATCGATTGAGCAAACCGAGTTCTCCGATTCCTGCTTGGGGCTGGGACAGCCTGACGAGAGCTGTCTGCAAGCGATCACACCGGGCTGGCTGGTCATTTTGAGCGCGGATGGGCAGGAGTATGAAGTGCACACGGACGAGACTGCCCAGCATGTGCGCGTCAAATAATGGTCAGGCAGTTACCTTCAAGCAACTGATCTGAATTCGAACAGGACTTACGCATTTTTGACACGAATTGCACGAATAACACGAACTTTGTCTTCAATTTCGTGTAATTCGTGTCGGAAAAAATACAACCTGCGTAACTCCTGTCGGAGTTAACCACGGATGACACGGATTGAACGGATTCTTACGGGTTTTCGGCTTGAAATCCGTGTTAATCCCTTCGATCCGTACCCATCCGTGGTTAATTTCGTCACTCAATTCATCTGTCTAACGGAGCAAGAAATCATTCTACGGCCGCCAATGCCTCCTGCGCGGCCGTAAAGTTGGGATTGAGCGCGGCCGCCCGGCGATAGGCGGCCGTTGCCCCCGCCACATCCCCCTGTGCCAGCAGCCCATGTCCCTGATAGAGATAGGTCTCTTCCACATTGCGCCCACCCTGGCTGACCAGCGTTGCTTCGGCCAAAACGAGAACATCCTCCACACGGCCAGCGGCCAGATACGCTTCATACGGCTGAAATTGATACCATAACATTCGTGGCGGGAGGCCAATCACCCGCGCCTGATCAAAAGCGGCCGCTGCCTGCTCATAGTAATCCCTCTCGCCCGTCAACTGTGCCAAATGGGTCAGCGCCGTCCCACGATTGAACCAGGCGAAGGGGTCTTGCCCGTTGGTAGCAATCGCTTGCTGCGCTTGTTCGGCCGCGCGTGTCCACATCGGCAGCGGCTCGATCATCGTCGGCCCCATTAGCTCCAGCAGTTCCGCTTCCTGTTCCGGGCGATAGACCACCAAAAAGGTGTTGTTAAAGTGCGCCCAATAGTCGGCCACCGTTTCATAGCTCTCCCAGCGTTGTTCCCCTTCATTCCAGGGGCCGAGGAAGGTATCCAGCACCAGGAACCCACCATGGGCATCGTCATACCCATAAAGGGTCAGGTAATGCCCCATCCAACCCGTCGCCTCATCGGGGACCAGCCCCTTTTCGACGATCACCGGCAACCCGGCGGCGAGAAGTTGCTTCAGTTGCCACAGGTCGCCCGCGCGAAAGACGGCCGCTTCCAATCCAGTCTCCCTCTCCACATATCCGGCCAGCTCCTCCGGCGAGACGTTGCGGTCTTCGTAGTTTTGGCGAACAACGGCGGCGACATCAAACTGGTCCACCTCCACGCCGTAATAGTTCAGCACCATCGTTAAATTGGTCGGACCACAATTGTTGAACTTCTGGGGGATGATGGATAGACCGTCAATCCTGGCAATGGGGGGCGTGGCGGGAGTTGGGGTAGCGGTAGGGGTCGGCAGCGTTGTCGGAGAGGGGAAAAGGGTAGCAGTGGGTTGTGGTGTCAAATCATCTGCGGCCGCCGTGGGAGAGGAGTTCGTGGTAGGAACGGCCGTTTCCGTTGGTAGAGCAGTTGCCGCGATAGCAGTTGGCGCGGCGAGAGAGGGCAGAAGCGGCGCGGGGAGTGCGGTCGGTAAGGGGGTTGTCACCAACGCCAGCATTGGCTCCGGGATGTATTGGCGCACACGGCCGGGAAGCGCAGCGGCCGCTTGCGGCAACACCCGCCACACGCCGAAAGCGACGATGACGAGTATAACGAGGATAAGACCAGGCTTTGCCAATTTGCTCACAATTAGCAAGCATTGTAACAAAGCCGCCGACAATACCGCAATAGCGGCCAGGAAGCCTTAATCCATTCGACCCACGATCCGCCCTCAGCCAAACAAACGCGCCCACAGCGGCGGACCCAGGATGAGTAGTCCGATCACGGCCGCTCCGCCCGCCGCCAGCAATACGGCCGCCGCCGCCACATCCTTCGCCACCTTAGCCAATGGATGTTCCTCCGGCATAACCATATCCACAATGGCCTCCAACGCCGTATTCATAAACTCCCCCATCCAGACCATCGTCACCGCTAATATCAAGACCGCCCAATCACGCAAGGGCAGGCGCAGCCAAAAGGCAACCACAAACACGGCAATGCTGACCAACGCATGAATCCAGGCATTATGCTGCGTGCGCAGCACAAACCACCAGCCCTCAAAGGCGTAGCGAAAGCTTCGCGCCCGGCTATACAGTTCCTGGCGCGGACGGCCGTTCAGCATTGACATCCCACTCATCAACCGGCGCGATTGCCCCCAACCCCAATTGTTCCATCACCTGCGCCTGAACTTGCCACATCTCCCGCTGCTCCTCCGCCGTGCTGTGGTCATAGCCCAACAGGTGCAAGACGCCATGGACGACCAGGAGTTGCATCTCGGCCGCTGCCCCATGCCCTTTGGCCGTTGCCTGGCGTGTGGCATAGGGAACAGAGAGGGCGATGTCCCCTAGATAGTGGGCAAAGTCGTCCATGCCCGGCAATGCATCTCCGGCGGGAAAGCTGAGGACATCTGTCGGCCGATCTTCGCCCAAATAGTCACGATTAAGGGCCTGAATGGCGCGATCATCGGTTAGCAGAATGGTGATAGCGGCCGTTTCCCCCACCCGCTCATGGCGCAGCGTAGCCGCGGCCGCCTCCTGCAACAACGCCACCACCTCGGCCGAAACGGCCACCTCCTGCTCAATACCAACTTCAAACGCCATGATGTACCTGAAGGATGAGGGATGAAGGATGAAGGATGAATGAATTTCATCCTTCATCCTTCATCCCTTCTCATCTTGTTGCTTCCAACCGTCTCTGCAACTGCCTCTCTGTGAGCGGGGTTGCTTCCTGGCTTGCGCCGGGTCCTAGCTGGGCGATGGCGGCGGGGCCTTCGGTAATGAGATTTTCATTGCCCGGATACGTCACACGCACATGAAAGCGCCCTTTTAAGGTCTCGATAAACGAAGCGCGTAACTGCTCAATATCGCCCAGCGTCAGGCCCGAATATTGCAACTGTTTATCGAGCAAGTCCTCTTCGATGATGCTATTCACCAGCTTGACAATCGCGCTTTCGGTGTTCGGCCGCAGCGCGGTCGAAGTGGCGTCAATCGCGTCGGCCAACATCACAATCGCCGATTCACGCGAACGCGGCCGCGGGCCTGGATAACGGAACAGGTTCTCGTCCACCGTTCCCCCTTCTTCGGCCGCTGCCTCTTGCGCCTTATGCAAAAAGCCCTTCACCGACCGCTCCCCATGATGTTCGGCGATAAAGTCGCGGATGCGGTGCGGCAGGCGGTACTTGCGGGCAAACTCCAGCCCGTCGCGCACGTGGCTGATGATAATTCGGGCGCTGGTATAGGGGTCGAGGGAGTCGTGGGGATTTACCCCCTCCTGGTTTTCGGAAAAGAAGGGCGGCCGTACCATCTTACCCACGTCATGATAAAACGCCCCCACACGCACCAGGGCGCTACTCGCGCCAATCCGTTCCGCGCCCTGCTCGGCCAGATTAGCGACCATGATGCTATGATGATAAGTTCCCGGCGCCCGGCGCAGCAGTTCGCGCAACAGTGGATGGTCAAGCCGCGACAGGTCTTGCAATTGCAAAATCGTCATCACGCCAAAACCGCTGCCCAAAAAATAGAAACCGGCCATCGTCAGCGCGGCCGACAACAACCCATTGCCCAAACCATAGCCAATTTGCTGCAACAAAAGCGGCGGATCCACTGGCTGGGGCAAGGCGAAGAGGAGAATGGCAAAAATATGTCCAACCGCCCCGGCCAATCCGGCGCGGAAAATCGTCGTCACTCGCTGCGCGTCGCGCAGGGTCAATGCCGCCAAAAAGCCACCACTAGCCAAATAGACCGCCAAGGTCAACGATAACGGCGCAATTATCCCAGTCAAGGTTGACATAATGGCGACGACCAGGATGGCGAGTTGTACATTGTAAATAACGGTCAACAACATCGCCAGCGCGACAATTGGATACCAAAAGGACAAAACATCGGAAGTAGCCATCACTCGCGCGGCGGCCGTAAACAGCAACAGCAAGCCACCGACAACCGCCAGATTACGGCCGCCGGGATAGCGCGGGGCTTCAAATTGTCGCCAATAGAGCGTGATCAGGGTCACGGACAGCAAGGAGGCCATAAAGAGACTGGCAATATCCAGCCAGTTGGTCTCGTGGCGCAATAGGCCAAGCTCCTCCAATAGCTCGATGTCTAATGCCGTAACAATTTCACCGGCGCGAAGCACACGCTGGTCGAGCGCGACGGAGCGCGTCACCGGTTCAACGGCCGCGGCCGCCTCCTGCCGCGCCAATTCCGTCGCTTCTGCGTCGGGAAAGACGGTGGGGACAATAAATTGATGGGCCAGACCGGTAACAACGATGGTCTGTGGTGGCGTTAAGTCAAGACTGGCCAGGCGGCGTGCGGTACGTTGGTAATCGGCCAACTGGTTCGGCCGAATCTCTTCGCGCATTAAATCTTCGATAATACGCAAAATATCAGTCCGCACCTCATCAAAATCACTCTGGCTGAGATTCAAAATCTCCGTCGCCAACCCTTCCTCAATCGTCAGCCCCTCAATCGCCCGCAGATATTGGACCTTTTGCTCGGCCGACGCATGGTTGTCCGCCCGTACCACGTCAACAAAGGAGAGGGTCGCCCGTGCCTGGCTCAGTTGCGAGCGGCCGATGCCCAAATCGAGCGAAGAAAAGACCTCTGGGACCGCACGCCGCGCCTCCTCCCGTTCCTGCGCCGTTTCAATCTCACTGATATAGGTCAAAGATTGCGGCGCAAATACATCCTCCGGGGCCGGTTGATTTTCGGTGACAGCCAGGTTTATGCCGCCACGCAGATTAAGCGACAGAATGACCGTCATCCCAATGGTGACGACGACAAAAAAGACCCAGAGAATAGCGTCCTCGACCAGATGGCGGAGACGTTGAAACGTATTCACCGGTGGAGCAATCGAGTTTTCTGGCGACACAAGGTTATTTCAGCAGGTCGCGAACGACTTCGTTGACCAGACGGCCGTCGGCCTGCCCCTTTAATTGCGGCATCAAACGCCCCATGACCTGGCCCATCCCCTTCACATCGGTCACACCTAGCTCAGCAATAATCGCCGCAGCGGCCGCGGCAATTTCTTCACGCGAGAGCATTTGCGGCAAGTAGCCCTCGATGATCTCGATTTCCTGTTGTTGCTCTTCGACGTCAGCCGACCGCCCGGCCTTTTCAAAATCAGCAATACTCTCCTGCCGTTGTTTGATCTCCTTCCGCAATACCGCCTGGACGCCTTCATCATCCAGCGTCTGGCGGCCGTCCACCTCAGCTTGTTTGACGGCCGCTAGTAACCCACGCAGAACATTGCGCCGCTGCGCCTCCCCTGCCCGCATCGCCGCTGCCACATCAGCCTGTAATTGTTGCTTTAGTTCCATACTCATTTCCATACTATACGACAATATTCGATCAATAACATTTTAGCATTGGCCGGGGGGCTGTCAAACACCTCACGAGCGTGTGGGGCTGATGCCGCGCGGGGTTGAACCCGCCGCGCTATTAAGCAACACACCCTAAAGGCACCCTCCACTCCCCACTCTCCACTAATAAGTAGGCGGGTTGGGGTTGCCGACGAACCAGGTGATATAGACAAACAGGCCAATCAACGTCGCCAGCATGTAGAGCAAATAGGAGATACGCATAAAGAGCTTATAGTTGTTAAAGCGTAACGCCTTCGGCATCAGCTTGTTTGCTCGCAAGACCACAAACACACCGAAGATAAGGGCGGCAAATCCGACGGTGGCGTGAATGCGTGTGGTCAACAGGGCGGAGAGGGGGAGATCGGCCGGATTATCAGGCGGGGCCACAAAATCAAAAAAGGGCAAGATCATCAGCCAGACGACGAGGATGGCGTTGAGCGTTGCCGCCGAAGTCTGGAACCAACGATGCGCTTTATACTGCCCGCGCACCGCCAATACCACACCCACATTGAGCAAAATCGCCACCAACGCGCTGACCAACAACGTCATATCGGCCGCCCAATTCGCGCTCGTCCCCAAGAAGCCAGGTTGGTGCAGTAGCTCGACCATCGTTCCTCCTTTTTATTAATGGCTAGTGGCTAGTAGCTAGTGGCGAGTGGTTAGTGGTTAGTAGACTGCTGTCCACTAATCACTAGCCACTAGCCACTCATTCAATGTGTTAGGATCTTGCTTAAGAACAACTTCGTCCGCTCGTGTTGCGGGTTGTTGTAGAGGTCTTCTGGGGAGGCGACTTCGACGATACGGCCGCCATCCATAAAGACCATGCGGTTAGCGGCCGAACGCGCAAAGCCCATTTCATGTGTCACCACCACCATCGTCATCCCCCCCTTTGCCAGGTCGAGCATCACATCCAGCACTTCCTTAATCATCTCCGGGTCGAGTGCGCTCGTCGGCTCGTCAAAGAGGATGATCTTCGGGTTCATCGCCAACGAGCGGGCAATCGCCACCCGCTGCTGCTGGCCGCCGGAGAGCTGGCGAGGATAGGCGTGGGCCTTTTCCGGTATGCCAACACGCTCCAACTGTTGCATAGCGATACGCTCCGCCTCCTCCTTGCTGCGTTTGCGCACCAGCCGCTGGGCAATCGCCACATTTTCCAGCACCGATAAGTGGCCGAACAAATTAAACTGCTGAAAGACCATGCCCACTTCGGCTCGAATCTGGTTAATGTTGGTCCCCTTGGCCTCCAGGTGTATGCCGTTGATATAGATCGACCCCTTGGAGGGCGTTTCCAGATGGTTGATGCAGCGCAAGACGGTGCTTTTGCCGGAGCCGCTGGGACCAATGATCACCACCACTTCACCCCGCTTAACACGCAGGCTGAAGTCGCGGACGGCCGTGAAGCGGCCGAAATTCTTCTGCAAGTTTTCAATTACGATAATATCGTCTACGATATTATCGTCTACGATACTATCGTCGCCGTTACCGGCATTACCGGAAGAAGTAGAATCTACATTCATCACATCCACAACTCCTTTTTCATCCCTCATCCTTCAACCTTCAACCTTCATCCTTTTACCTTTCATCCTGCCGTATCCGTCGCTCATACCAGCGCAAGATCAAACTCAACACCAATGTCATGGTCAAATAAAGAAATGTCAAGACGAGGTAGCTTTCTCGAAATCGAAAACTACTCCCAGCATAAAGACGTGACATTTGCGTCAGTTCGCGAACGGCCAACACCGACAGCAACGACGAATCTTTCAACATGGCGATGAAATCATTGCCCAACGCCGGCAACACATTCCGCACCGCCTGGGGCAAGATGATGTAGCGCATCGCCTGTGCCGCGCTCATCCCTACGGAGCGTGCCGCTTCCATTTGTCCGCGCGGGATAGACTCAATCCCTGCGCGAAAAATCTCGGCCAAAAACGCCCCATAGATAACCGCTAAGGCGATAATCCCCCGCGTATTCTGCGAGATGGCGCGAAGATCAAGCCCCAACGCCCCGGTGACGTCAGGGACCAAGACAAAGGCAACGGTGAAAATCAAGACCAATGTGGGAACGCCGCGAATGAATTCAACATAGGTTGTGGCGAGATTCCGAACAACCACATTATTGCTAACTCGTCCCAGTCCCACTATCAAACCGATGATCAAAGCCAAACCAAAAGCCGCCAGCGTTGTATAAATGGTCAGCGACAAGCCCTGCCCAATAAATGCTTCCCAATCTCCGCCGAGCAACTCATCTAAACCACCAAAATTGCCGCGAATAAAATTAAATGCCTGGTTGTAGCCCGGTTGGGTCAGCAGCAGGACGAGCATAAAGACCAAAAAGCCGATGATGATTAGCAACCAGTAAGGGAAGCCACGCCAACTGCCTCGACCAATACCGCCTACTTCAACTTCGTGCTGAGTGGTTGCCGCCATAGAACCTCCTAAAAAATGGATGGATGAAGGATGAAGGGTGAATGATGAAAGTGCATGTAGCTATAAATGATACCCTGTTCGGTGGGGACTGGGTATAAAAAAAGCGTCAGGGAGGAAACCATCCCTGACGCTTCGGCTTATTCTACATGCTTATAGTGATAAAGCGCAGTGGCTCTACTCCAGATCGTCGTAGGTGATGGTGAATTCAGGCGTGAAGTAGCGGCCAGCCAACTCCTCCATCGTTCCGTTTGCTTCCAACTCCTGGAGCGCCATATTGACCGGTTCCACCAGATCACTACCCTTGGGGAAGATGAAGCCAAGTTGGTCACTAGAGAGGGAAGGGCCAACCAGCATGAGCTGATCCGAGTTTTCGCCCACATAGCCCAAACCGGCCGTCTCGTCCATGATCACCGCATCCACATCACCGGCGATCAACGCTTGAACGGCGAACGGGAACTGCTCAAACGCCTGAATCCGCGCTTCGGGCAGGTGTTGGATGGCTGTCTCATAGTTCGTCGTGCCAACTTGCGTGCCCATCACCAGCTCTTCATTGGCGACAAAATCTTCCATCGAGGCAAAACGGTCCTCATCCAGGCGAACCAGCAAGCGCTGTTCGATGTTGATGTATCCGTCGGAGAAATCAACAAGTTGGGCGCGTTCTTCGTTGATGGTGATGCCATCGGCCGCCATGTCATACTGCCCATCGGCCACCGCCTGGATCATCCCTTCCCAACCTGCTTCGACGAAGGTCGGTTGGCAATTGAGCAACCCGCAAATCGCATTCAATGCGTCATAGTCCCAACCCGCCGGTTCGCCGGTGGAGGGGTCAATGTAGTTGAACGGCAAATAAGCATTTTCTACGGCAACCGTGATCTCACGGCCGCCCAGGTCAGGCAGACCACTCGTTTCTCCTGCCGGTTCTTCTGCGGCGGGGTCTTCGGCCGCCGGTTCACCACCAGATGGATTACACGCAACAAGGGCCATTGCTGCCAGTAACAGCAGTACCAGAATGACTTTTAACTGTTTCATTCCTTCTTCTCCTTAACATCCTTGCCTACCTCAAAAGGTAGGTGCTAATTGCCCAAGCGGGCAAAAACAATAAATACACTCAGCTCAGCGTGACCGAGTGCAAGCCGGAATTATAACAACCAAACTACAATTTCCAAAAGCCCCACACCGTAGCGACAATCCTCCGGATTGTCCTACGAGGATTCTGGCTCTTGTAAGTGACAATCCAGAGGATTGTCCTACGAGGAGTCTGGCTCTTATGAGTGACAATCCAGAGGATTGTCCTACGGGGAGTCCGGCTCTTACGAGTGACAATCCAGAGGATTGTCCTACGAGGAGTCTGGCTCCTGTAAGGGTGGTAGCTCATCACGGCCGAGCAAACGCTTCACCCGCCGCCGCACCTTCGCCACCGGCTTTTCGCCATAGATGTCCACCAACTTTTGTGCCAGATCAGCCAGATGCTCATACTCGCCATACGCTTCACGGAGATGATCGCGGTGTGTGGATAGCCAGACGAAGAGATCCGCTTCGGTGCGGCCGGGGAAGGCAGAGAGCAGATTCGATTCGCGGATGATCTGCACTGTGGGCAGGTAGATCATCTCATACCACAAATCAACCGCCTCCTCAAAAGGTATCTCACGCTCGTCAATCAGCGAAAGGATATGGCGCAACTCTTCTATTTGTGCCAACAACTCTGAATAACGGCCGGACGTTGTGAAGCGGATACCATGATTGGGAATGCGTTGATCCAGTCCCGTCCTTTCCATGAAATCTCGATCGCTAAAGCGAATGAGGATGTCATCGAGTTTGTCATTGGGGCCAATAAATATTTCTTCGGGAAACTCCCACACGTGGGCTTCGATGTTGGGATAGCCAAGCTGGCGGGCGGCCGAGATGCGGTGGTTTCCGTCCTTCACAAAGTAAACATCGCCGACCTTATACAGATCAACCGGCGGCCACCCTTCGCTCATCGCCAACGCCGTCACATTGATCCAACGCTCCTTCATGCTATTGGTCAACGGCAGGAAGCGGCGGGTCATCTCATTATACCGCCCCGCGCTGCCGACAATCTTATCCAATGGCACATGGTGAATGCCCCGATAAAGCGGGCTTTGTTGGCGCAAATTGCGGCGAATGACCTCAAAAGGCAGCAGGCGAGTGTCACGGCCCGTCAACCGTCCGGTTAACAGGTCAATATCCGCCTGGCGGCGTGCTTGCTCAAAAATTTGTAAGGCCTGGTTACGAAACGGCGTTGTTGTGCTATCCATGATGATCCCACAAAGTGTATTCAGGCGATACCTGTGCCACAACAGTCACTATGACTGACTACACTATATAATGTATCAGTCAAGTTGTCTATCAATCTATTAGATTTTTCCTCCTATCACTATCACCTAGTACAATTGCAGCTGATAGCATTTTGTGCTATCATTCCACTGTTGAACAAAAAGCATCGCGAAACCCTAGAGAGTCTTTTCAAATCGCCAGTTCCTACTAGTTTGGAATGGAGGCGAATTGAGGCACTTTTTGTAGCTCTTGGAGCCAGAACTATTGAAGGAAGCGGTTCTCGTGTGCGCTTTGAGCTAAACAGCGTGGTTGCTACTTTCCATCGGCCGCATCCCCAAAAAGAAGCAAAACCTTATCAAGTACGTGATGCGCGGCGATTTTTGGAACAAGCAGGAATAGAGCGATGAATACAATGATGTACAAAGGATATGCCGCTCGAATCGAGTATAGTGATGAAGATAAAAGTTTTATCGGTCATATTGCTGGCATAAGCGACATTGTTGGCTTTCACGGTGATTCAGTTGCTGAGCTACGAGTAGCATTTGAAGAAGCGGTTGATGACTATCTGGAGACCTGCGCGAGATTGAACCGCGCACCACAAAAGCCTTATTCCGGTAACATCATGCTTCGTGTTCCTCCAGAGGTCCACGCGGCCGTCGCCACGGCCGCCGAAGTCAGCGGCAAGAGCCTCAACCAATGGGCCACCGAAACCCTCGCCGAAGCGGTCAAAGAATATGCACACAATTGACTTTCGGCCGTTGATCGAGCATAATCTATAAGTCAACATACGCTGTGGTGCATAAATAAAAACCCGCGAAATCTGCGGAGAATCGGCGCCATCTGCGTAACGTTTTTCAGATTGAAAAGCTGTGATTGAGACGAGTAGACGGAAACGGCTTGTCCAGCGAGTCTGAGCCGGTGTAAGTCAGATACAAACCATCCGTTGAAAATCCCTCAGGAGCTGCCAGCCAAAAGGCGAATCCGTTGCCAAAAGCAACACCAGTCGCTGAGTAGACCTGGCCGGGGACATCCGCCGTTAATGGATGGCGATAATGTTGGTTATCGGCAAAGTGCCGGGTAAGCATTTGCCCGGAAGTTGGGTGGTACCGCGGAGAGCAGACGCCTTCGTCCCAAGTGTGGGATGAAGGCGTTTTTTATTGTTAGGACGCAGATTTCCGCCGATCCTACGCTGATCTTCGCAGATTTTAAATTTAAGTTTGAATGGATCAGCGATTATCTGCGAAGTATCTGCGTCAATCAGCGTAACGCTTTAAGGGAATGAATGATGACTGAGTTGCTTTATGAGACGGATTCATATGTGCAGAGTTTTTCGGCCGTTGTCGTTGAACAAGTAGATGGTGGCGTGGTGTTGGATCGCACGGCCTTCTATCCCGGCGGTGGCGGCCAGCCAAACGACGTTGGCACGCTGAACGCTGGCAACCAAAGCTGGACGGTGACGAAGGTGAAGAAGGTAAGCGGCCGTCCAGTCCACTACATTGAAGGCGACTTACCGGCGGTGGGAACGGCCGTCAACGGCCAACTCGACTGGGAACGCCGCTACCGGCTGATGCGTACCCATACCGCCATGCACATCCTCTGCGGCGTGGTTTGGCGCGATTTTGGCGCCCAGGTGACGGGAGGCAACATGGAACCGTTGCAAGGGCGGATGGACTTTGAGTTTGAGACGATGCGCCAGGAGTTGGTGGCGGCCATCGAAGCCGCAGTCAACGCCGAAGTGGCGGCCGCTCGCCCCGTCCATGTGCGGATTCTCCCTCGCGCCGAAGCGTTCGCCATCCCCGACCTGATACGCACCAAAATTAACCTTCTGCCGGAAGGGATCATGGAAGTGCGAACGGTCGAACTAGAAGGGCTGGATTTACAGGCCGATGGCGGGACCCATGTGGCGAATACCAGCGAAGTCGGCCGCATCCGCATCAGCGACTACAAAAGCAAGGGCAAGATTAACAAACGTATTTATGTTGAGCTAGACGAATGAATTTTTGACACGAATTTCACGAAATAATCTTTTCGTGTCCACTTGTCTCATTCGTGTCGAGAAAAACATGCGCTTTATCATCCATGAGCTTCCCTACGAACGGCCGATTGCCGCTGGAAAGTTGGTCTATCAGCAAGATGGACGGCCGACTGGCGCAGTCGAGTCCTGGCGGCTATCCGATGCGGTAGACGGTTATCGCTTCTTGCGCGTGGATCTCGACGCCCAACAGGCTCCTTCCGGCCAGTCAACCCTATACCACCTGACGCTCAACCCGTCGGGCCAGCCGGTGCAATTGAAGTACCGCTTCTGGAAGCCAAGGCTTGCTGCCAGTGGCATGGTTTTGTGGGAAGACAAAAGTCTGCTGCTGGAACAGCGGGCTAACGATGAAGTACATGAAGAAACGATAGAGCCGCTGGATGAGGCAGGGTTCTGGTTTTCGACCACGCTTGGGCTGGCCTTTCTACTCTGGTCAACTGGCCCAGCACAGGCAACAACGGCCGTCTTGCTCCGCCCTGAACTGACCACAGACGACGAGCAACCGCTCCTCTCCTCAACTTGTGTCACCATCAGCAAAGGAGAGGCGGAAACCATCCGCGTGATGAACCAGGAATTGGCGGCCGATTGCTTCACCATCACCTGGGCCGACCAACAACGAACCATCTGGCTCGACCCGCACAAACGGCCGCTGCAAATGCAACGCGACGATGGACTGACGGCCGTAGCAACCCGACTAATTGAATATTTAAACACGGATGAAACGGATGAAGCAAACAAACGTGGATAAAAAATCCGTGCCAATCCATCCAATCCGTATCCATCCGTGGTAAAAAAGGACAAGCAATTATGAGTTTTCAAGATGTCCCCAACAAAGTAGATTTTGTCGCCCTGGAGCGCGACGTGCTGCGCTTTTGGCAAGAGAGCGACGCCTTCAACGAACTGCGCCGCCTGCGGGCCGCCAGCGAAAAAGAGCATGGCATCTTCAGCTTCATTGACGGCCCCATCACCGCCAACAACCCGATGGGCGTCCATCATGCCTGGGGGCGCACCTATAAAGACCTCTACCAGCGCTATCACGCCATGCTCGGCAAAAACGAACGCTGGCAAAATGGCTTTGATTGCCAGGGGCTATGGGTCGAGGTGGAAGTCGAGAAGGAGCTAGGCTTTAAGAGCAAGCGTGACATTGAGGAGTTTGGCCTGGCGGAGTTTGTCCGCCTCTGTAAGGCGCGGGTGTTGCAATATGCGGCCGTGCAGACCGAGCAATCCATCCGCCTCGGCTACTGGATGGACTGGAACGACCCCGACGAACTACGCCGCCTCAGCACCTTGCTCAAGGAAGACCCCCAGCAGGAGATCACCGTGCAAGGCCCAAACGGCCCGGTCAGCGGTACGGTGGAGCAAATCGTCGCCCAACTGGGCCTGCCGCAACTGGGCGGCTCCTACTTCACCTTCAGCGACGAAAACAACTACCAAATCTGGGGCTTCCTCAAGCGTTGCCAGGAAAACGGCTGGCTCTACAAAGGGCGTGACGTGATGCCCTGGTGCGCCCGCTGTGGCACGGGTATCAGCCAGCACGAGATCGTCACCGACGGCTACAAGGAGATCACCCACGACTCCGTCTTTGTCCGCTTCCCCTTGCTCGGCCGCGAAAACGAAGCGCTGCTGGTCTGGACAACCACCCCCTGGACGTTGACCAGCAATGTGGCGGCGGCCGTTGGTCCCGACCTCGACTATGTGAAAGTAGAGGCGGAAGATGGCTGGACGTATTACCTGGCCGAAGCGGCCATGACCAACTCCCTGCTGGGCAAAAACAATGTCGTCGTTGACCGACTGAAAGGGTCGCAGATGGTCGGCTGGGAGTATCGCGGCCCCTTCGACGACTTGCCCGTCGTGCAACAAACCTTCGCCGCCGCTGGCTACACCCATACCGTCATCCCCTGGAAGGATGTTGGTGCAGAGGAAGGGACGGGCATTGTCCACATCGCCCCCGGCTGTGGCGCGGAGGACTTTGCATTGAGCAAAGAGTTTGACCTGCCCGTCGTTGCCCCGCTGGACGAAAACGGCGTCTATGTCGGCGGCTTCGACTGGTTGACCGGCGAGCAGGTGCAGGAAGTCGCCAACCCCATCTTCGCCAACTTGCGCGAAAAGGGCATCTATTACCGCAAGCAAGCCTATAAGCACCGCTATCCCCATTGCTGGCGTTGCGGCACGGAGCTGGTCTACCGGCTGGTGGATGAGTGGTTCATCAGCATGGGGCCGGTTTATGACAAGCCGCGCGAGGAAGTGACGGCCGAAGAAAAAGCACGCAGTCTGCGCTACCAGATCATGGACCGCGTAGACCAGATCAACTGGTATCCATCCTTTGGCTATGACCGCGAGATGGATTGGCTGCGTAACATGCACGACTGGATGATCAGCAAGAAGCGCTACTGGGGTCTCGCCCTGCCCATCTGGACCTGCGACGAGTGTGGCGCGTTCACCGTGGTCGGTAGCGAGGAAGAACTGGAGGAACGCGCCATTGAGGGCTGGGAAACGTTCAAAGGCCACACCCCCCACCGGCCATACATTGACGCGGTGAAGATCGCTTGCTCCTCCTGCGGTGGTAAGGTCAGCCGCATCGCCGACGTCGGCAATCCCTGGCTCGACGCCGGAATCGTGGCCTTCAGCACGCTGCGCTACCGCCAAGACCCGGAGTATTGGGCGAAGTGGTACCCGGCCGATTGGATTTCTGAAAGCTTCCCCGGCCAGTTCCGCAACTGGTTCTATAGCCTGCTGGCGCAGAGCACGGTGCTGGCCGAGGAGCCACCCTTCCGCAATCTCTTTGGCTATGCGACCTTGCTGGCCGAAGACGGTAGCGAAATGCACAAATCATCGGGCAACATGATCGAGTTTAACGAAGGGGCGGAGCAAATGGGCGCGGACACGATGCGCTGGCTCTACGCCAGTTGCAAGCCGGAGCAAAACCTGCTCTTTGGCTATAATCGCGGCGACGAAACGCGGCGGCGTTTTCTGATCCCGCTATGGAACGTCTACTCCTTCTTCGTCACCTATGCCAAGCTCGACAACTGGTCACCAAACGGTGACAAGGCGGCCGTCTCGCCCATCGCCGCCAACGCGCAGATGGACCGCTGGATCATCGCCCGTCTGGATGAGACCACGCTGGCCGTCCACGCCGCGCTCAATGTCTATGATGCCGAAAGAGCAACGGCCGCCCTCGAAGCATTGTTGGACGATCTCTCCAACTGGTATGTACGCCGTTCGCGCCGCCGCTTCTGGAAGAGCGAAGCCGACGCGGATAAGGCGGCCGCCTATACCACGCTCTACACCGTCCTGGTCGAGTTCGTGAAGCTGCTGGCCCCCTTCATCCCCTTCACCAGCGAGGCCATCTACCAAAACCTCGTCCGTTCGCTACAGGCGGACGCGCCGTTGAGCGTCCACCATACGTTCTATCCACAGGCGGATGAAGCGTCGCTGGACCGGCGGCTGTTGAACAAGATGCGGTTGGCGATCAACACCGCCGCCCTCGGCCGCTCGGCGCGGGGATCGGCCGATGTCAAGCTGCGCCAGCCTTTAGCCAACGCGCGGGTCTTTGTCGGCAGCCAGCAAGAGCGCAACGACCTGCTGGAGTTGGCCGACGTGCTGAGCGAGGAGATCAACGTCAAGCAGATCGAAGTTGTCTCCGACGTGGGCGATCTGGTCAGCTACAAGCTGCAACCCAACAACCGCACGCTGGGGCCGAAGTTTGGTTCTCGCTTTCCACAGGTGCGGCAGGCGTTGTTGGCGTTGGACGCGGCCGAAGCCGCCACCACGCTCCAGGCTGAGGGACAGTTGACGCTTAACCTCAATGGTGAAAATGTGGTGTTGGGTGGTGATGACGTGATTGTGCTGACCGAGGCGCGGGGGTCGGCGGCCGTAGCCAGCGACAAGGGCGTGACCGTCGCCGTAGACGTAGAACTGACGCCGGAACTGGTGCAGGAAGGGTACGCCCGTGACCTGGTACGGGCAGTCAACAATCTACGCAAGGAAGCAGGCTTCGACATCGCCGACCGCATTGAGTTGCATTATCAGGCGGCCGGTGAGGTGGCCGAAGCTGTCCAAAACTTCCGCGACTACATCATGCAGGAGACATTGGCGACCAGATTGGTAGCGGATGGGATGGATGGATTAGATGGATTGGAGACGGCCGCTGCCCGTGATTCCGTCTCCGTTGGAGACAAATCCGTTACCATCAGTTTAAATAAAGTGTAATATCTGTAAAGTCGTGGCGTTTTACAAACGTGCGATGCAACGTCTTTTCTTTACAGATACGGTGCAAACACAGTCCGCAGATCATCTAGATATGATTGCCTAAATCAATCGTCACCTCAATTGCCAAATCGATATCGCTCTCCGCATGTCGTTTACCGGCGGCCGTTGAGCCAAACAGGTAGACCGCCAGGACGCCAGGAAATTGGGCGAAGATCGGTTCAAGCAACTCCGGGTCTGGATGTGGCTTATCTGGTTTTGCTCCAAGTCGCGGCCGTTTCATATCACAAGTAAAAGTACGCTGTCTGGGTACGTCAATTAGAGTTGCTTATCAGCGTACAGCGATTTTCCTAAATCGCTTGCGTAGACGCCGTTGTGTAAAACCGCGATTTAGGAAAATCGCGTTACCGTCTATCATTTTTGTCCGAAAAACAAAAAGCCTCCCGAATGTATTCGAGAGGCTTGAATAAATGGCTAATCTGCTACTGCTACGCCGACTGTGTGCGCGGGGCAATGTCCGGCGAAATTGAGAGTAGGCGATGCAGGTCGGCGATGTGGCGCAGGGTCAGCAGACCGAGGAATCGGCCGCCCGTCCGGCTGTCTGCCGCCACCACCGGCAACGCCCCTAATCGCTCTTCGAGCAGACGGCGCTGCGCCTCAAAGACATCATCGGCCGGAATGACCGGCTCTACGTCCTGACGCATAATCTCGCTGATTGGCGTGTAGCGCGGCAAGCGGCGCAACCCTTCTTCCAAGTCCTGCTGGCTGACAAAGCCAACTAGCTGCTCATCCACCACCACCGGAAAGTCACGCTGCCCACTATACAACATCATATCGGCCGCCTGTTGGAGCGTATTGGTCGGAACCAGGCGATAGGCGGTTGGTGAAAAGACGCGTTGCACTGTGTAGCCGCGCAACGCCTGGCGATAACGCACATATTGCGCCTCCTGCCCGGCCGCCATGTAGATGAAGATAGCGATGAAGATGAGGAAGAAGCTGCCGCCGGTTAGCGCAAAGAAGCCGAGCAAAACGGCCGCCACTCGCCCCACCGCCGCTGCGATATTCGTCGCCCGCACATAATCCAGGCGCATGGCAAGCAACGCCCGAAAGACACGGCCGCCATCCAGCGGAAAGGCCGGTAAGAGGTTAAACAATGCCAGGAAGATATTGGACAAAAAGACATAGGAGAACAACGCGCTCAAACTAAAGCCGCTTTGTCCCGACAAAATCGCCAGCGGGCTGGTCAGGTCAATGTTCAGCGCGAAGATCATCGCCCCCATCACAATGGCGATCAAGAAGTTCACCGCCGGACCGGCAAAGGCGATCACAAACTCTTGAATGGGCTTGTCCGGCATCTCGCGTAACTGCGCCACGCCGCCAATTGGCGACAACACAATCTGCTTCACCGGAATGCCATAGTATTGCGCTGCAAAGCTATGCCCCAGCTCGTGGAGCGTGACAATGGCAAAGAGGATCGTCACCGCGACGATCCCAAATATGGCGCTACTGATATTTCCCGAAAGCAGGCCGAACTGGACGGCCGCCCAAAGCAAAATCAAGGGAAACGTAAAGTGCAGCCGAATATCAATACCGCGAACGGTCAAAATTTTCCAGGAATTTTTCATTCGTTTTATGCCCTTCTTTAGAAACCGGGTTTCTTCAAGAAACCTGGTTTCTCTACACTATTTATTTTAAGGCATAATCCTATGATTCCCGTTAACAAAAGATGTGGGATTAATGAAGAAAGTGGCTCAGTCAGCCAATTTTGTTGTTATTTGTAGACCCCGTGAAGGCTGTGCAAGAGTAACAACAAGAGCGGAACACAATATACCAATACAAATCCGCCTCATCAGCGTACTATCCGCGCAATCTGCGTAACTATCAAGCAATCAACTAAGTAATCAACTCCACCGGCAAATGGTCCACGCGGTTCAAATAGACAATCACCGCTTCCGCATCGAAAAAGTCGATCCGTGTGATGGAGGTGTTTTGGATGTCGAACCACACCCGGCGAATGCCCTCGGCCGTCGTCGGTCGCGGCTTTGGCGTCCCTTCCTGATAGGCCGACTCAACCACGGCCGCCCGCTCCGGCGGCAATGTGCTATGGGGGTTAATCAGGGTGGCGATCATCCGCTGGAAAAAGCCGCCATGCGAGACAATCCCCACCCGGTCATCCGTTCCGCCATGTCGCTCCAGCAATGTCTGCCAAAATTCGCGGGCGCGGCCGTATGCCGCCTCGCGTGCTTCGGCCGGCCGATCCCACCAGCCCCCCTCACCCATCGTTTCCGGCAGGCGTAAATGGGGATAGGTGCTGGCGAAGAAGGCGCGGTTATTGCCCGGCTGCCCGATCTTCTCCTCGCTCTCCCCCTCGCCCACCGTGTCGTAAATACCGCCGATCTCGTGAATTTCGGGCCAGGCCACCAGCGGCAAGCCCAAACGTTCGGCCGCATAGCTGGCGGTCACAATGGCACGCACCATCAAACTGCTATAGAGATGGGTCAGCCCAAAATCGGCCGCCTGCTCATCCCCTGGGCCGGTGGAGATTGAGGGAACGGGCTGGGCCAGTTGTTGCGCCAGCAACTTCGCCTGTTCGTGTCCAAGTGGGGTTAACGGCGGGTCGGGGACGCGACGGCCGAGTGTCCCATGACCAACATAAAAAGCATTGTTCTCTGACTGAGCATGGCGAATAATATACAGTCTCATTTAGCAAACCAGGACAGGGCGCGACCACTGTCCCAACACTCCTTTCAACAACGAGGGGCGGTTTTTGCCGGTTGGCTCGCCCCAGACAATGAGCTGGCTGTCCTGTTCGACGGCCGTCTGCACCACCTGTCCGGTATTAAGCGACGGAACCGACACAATCACCGGCTCCACCTCGTGAATAGCCAAATAATCACTCAGATAATCAACCGCGCTTTCGTCCTTGCGCCGCGCCCCTTGCGGCACCAGCGCGACAAAGCGGCTTTTCCACTGCTCCGCGCAATAGGCAGCGATAAACAAGGCCATATCGGCTTTGCGCGAGCCGTCATAGACCAGCAACAACGAATCCAACGGGCTGGGTTGGTCGGGCACAATCAGAATCGGCCGCCCACATTGCGCCACCAACCTACTCAAGGTGTCTTGCTGTGACGCGGCCGTAAACGATGGGCCAAGTACGATTAAATCATTCAACACCGCCCGTTCGCTGATTTTTTCCGCAAAGTCACCGATCTCGACGACGACATTCGGCTCATAGGCGGCCTGGCGACAAATTTCAGTGAACTGGCGGTAGAGCGATTGTGCCGTTTCAACATTGGCATCGCCCAGATTATCAAGTACGTTCAGGCCATGTAGTTGCGCCTTCTCCCGCCGGGCAACCAACAACGCCTGCTCCAACGCCTGCCAATCCCCCTGGTCGCCGCGATAGGGGACCATGATAGCGGCAAAGAGCGTGCTGCTATAACGGCTGATCCGTCGTTGCACCACCCAGGGTTCAACATCCGCATCGTCCGGCACAGTCGCTTTCTCGCCGGCCGCTGCTTTGTTCTTGCCCCACCAATGCAGTCGTTTTCGCCAGCGTTGGATGCGGCTTTCAGGCTGGGCGTCGTCAAAGTGGGCGGCCAATTTCGCCGCCGCCTCATCCAGGGAAATTTCCCAGCCAATGCGGTTCTTCAGCTCCGCCTGGTAATCCGCTACCCATAGATAAAAGTCCGTTTCTGTGCGGCCTGGGAAGTGGTGGTGCAGGCGCAAGTCGCGAATGGTATGCACCACCGGCAAATAGGAGTCGTCATACCAGCGAGTATGCGCTTCTTCGTCGCTCAAGTCACGATTTTCGGCCGTTTCCGCCAGATAGCGAAAGACCTCGATATGGGCACGCAGGTCATCATAACGGCCGGGGACCGTCACCCGCAAGTCCAGGCCTGGCCGCAGCATATCCAGCTTTGTATGCTCCAAAAAGCGGGCATATTCAGCGTGGATGATCATCTCATCCGGTTGTGCACCTGGGGGCAGTGGCGCGCGCGTCCGCACTTCCGTGATCTGCGCCTTGATCGTCTTATACCCTTGCTGCCGGGCAATGGAAACGCGGTGGTTGCCATCCAGCACAAAATAGATGTCGCCGATCTGGTAGACATCAATCGGCGGCAGCAGACTGACATCAGGCGCGGCGGCCATCACCCCGGCCCAGCGCTCTTGGTCATGGGCTTTGCGCGGCATGAAGGTGCGGGTGAAGTCATCATAACGGCCGACGCTGCCCACAATCGCATCCAACGGGATCTCCTCCACCCCGCGCTTTTCGCTATCCACCACCTTCAGTTGGTCAGCAACGGTGTCATAGGAAAGCAAATCTACCTGGCGGCCGCGCAGACGGCCGAGGATCTGCTCCCAATTCCCCCGCTGCCGGGCGCGATGAAAATCCTCAATCGCTCGTTGCTTGCGCTGTTCCTGTGGGTCGCCGTACATGACCCTCTAATTGTCAATGAACAATGGACAATTGTCAATTATCAACACAGCCCGTTTGGGGTTTCCATCCAAAAACCAGAGCTTGCGGGTTAGCAACCCGTGCTACAATTGTTCATAGCCTCATTGCTCATTGTTCATTGTCTCATTGTTCATTGCTCATTGCCCCATTATTCATTGAAACATGCGCCACACACCCCTCCAGATTCTCGCAAAACGCGGCGCAAACCTCCGGCGTTGTCCCGGCGTAGATGATATAGAACTCGTTGTCATCCTGAGAAAGTGTGTAATGGGCGGTGCAGGGCTGCACCTCGATCCCTTCCGGCGAGGTAGGAACCGCATCAAGCGTCGCCGGGAGGACACACTGGAATAGATTGGCCGGATCGCTGATCAGATTGCGGTCGCCAATGGCAATCGCCCCGGCCGCCAACGGCTGTTCCACCTGGCTATAGACCCGCGCTCGCACCGCGCCCACGTCCTGGTAACAGCCGATGATGTGGTCAACAACGGCCACCGTCGCCGTCAACTGCGGTTGCCCGGCCAACAACGCCGCCCCACCAGCCAATGTGCTGACATAGGTGGTGATCGTTTGTCCTTCCACGTGGTTATAGCCGGGGAGCATCGGCAGCATCTCGGCCGCCGGTGGTGGCCCGTCGGGTTCATTATCGCAGCCTTGCAACAGCGCCAGACCGGTAATCGTTACCAATACAATTAGGATAATGGCGATTCGTTTCATCTCTCACACTCCTGAAGGCACCTCACGCAAAGCACGCTAAGGCGCAAAGAGAATTATCGGGCGGCCTTTGCGTCTTCGCGCCAGGCATTTCCAATGCGGTCAAATGAAGGGATAAATGCTTATAAGTAGAGGACGTGTGACAGGAGAGAAAAGTTCCCCTTGATCTGGTACAGCGATTTTCCTAAATCGCTGCCATGTTGCCGTCAAAAGAAGCGCGATTTAGGAAAATCGCGCTACGCTCAACCCCGCGTTATAGTGGAGGGAGCAGTAGCCCTTGCATCCCTAAAAGCACCAGGCAGCCAACGGCACAAAGGGTGACGATGCTGAAATAGACACGGCCGATCCCCGACAACGCCCCACTCCGCCACTGCTGCACAGAGATGACGACCATTCCGACGGCAATCAAGACCAGCAACGGCGGAATGAAAAAGAGAGGCAAAGATGAGCGTGGGACGGCCAGCGAAATGGCATAGATCGGGTCCAGTATGGCGGTGAAGATAACGGCCGCCAGCACAATCGTGAACACGGCCGTCAACAGCGCAAACGCAATCGCCAATAGATAACCCATGCGCCGCAACCGCTTTTCCTCCGCTGTCGCCACCGGCGGATTTTTCCGCAACGCATTGACCAGAAAGGCGAGAAACCAGACGACTGGAACGGAGGCGACCACCAAAAAGAGCAGCACCCCATAGATAAACTGCGACACCAGATCGCTATCCAACTGGTTGACCTTTCCTAGCAGGGGCAAAATGATCGCATCCGGCGGCGTAAACGCTTCGAACCCAGTGGTGGTCAGACAAGCGGTTGAGGGTTCAACATCCGGCTGATCAAGGAAATCTTGGATGATGTTGTTGATACATGGTTCTTGAAAGGCGACGCCGTGCGAACCCTGTTCATAGACCACGTGATAACTGTTAGAGAGGCTTTCGGCCGCAGCGGACGCAAACGCCGGCG
The DNA here is from genome assembly GCA_964410625.1 of uncultured Ardenticatenaceae bacterium. Lineage (GTDB taxonomy): Bacteria > Chloroflexota > Anaerolineae > Promineifilales > Promineifilaceae > CAYPHY01. Next base: position 31,349 of record CAYPHY010000046.1, read on the forward strand.
GCGTGATGGGATCATAGCGACCGGAGAGCAGCAACGTGGGGATGTCGCTACGCACCGGCTCATCAACGGCCGCGTCCAACTCATCCACAGTCCACCGCTGGCAGGTATCGAGAAACAACCGTAGCTCATCCTCCACATCGTTGGCGATGAGCGGCCGTAAATCATCACTCAACCCATCGGCCGTTTGAAAGTCGGCGTCTTCGGCACAAATCACCGAATAATACATCCCTTCGCTGAGCGAGCGGTCAAAGGCAAACAGCGGCCACATCTGCTCCAGATAGGTATAGTCGCCCGCTTCCAATTCGCTGACCACCTTAGGAAAGGCCGCGCCGAAGTTCGCCACATAGAAGAGTTGGAACATCACGCCGCGCAAGCTCGCGCCATCCAATACGGCGTCGGCCGCTTCGCCCGTCTCTGGATCATATAGCGTGAGCGTCACCGGGTTCTCTTCCAATCGCTCAATCAGCGCGAAATACCGCGCTTCCAAATCGGGATAGGCGGCCGCACAGTCGGGAACGGCCGCGCAGGAAGCGAACAACTCATCATAGACGCGGTTTTCGCTCTGGGCCGATTCGGTCACAAAGTTAATGTTGGTCGGGACGACGCTATCGAGAATGACCGCCCGCAAATTCTCTGGAAAATCGCGCATCAGGTGCAAGCCGAGCAGCGTGCCATAGGAGACGCCGTAAAAGTTATAGTCACCGTAGCCCAATGCCCGGCGGATTCCTTCCACATCGGCCGCGTTCTCCAGGCTGTTGTAGGCCGACAGGTCTATTCCCTCGGCCGCCAGTCGTTGATAGCAGGCCTCCAACGCAGCGCTGTAAAGCGCGTCCGCTTCTTCGCCGGTCGCCGCCAACAGCTCCGCTCGCGCCTGATGGACTTCGGTACAGGTTAAATCCGGTTCGGCATACTGCGTCCCGCGTTGGTTGAAAATGACAATATCCCGCTCGGCTGCTATCTCTGTGTTGGGGACCAGCAACGAAAAAATCTCAAAGGCACTTCCACCGGGGCCGCCCTGTGCTAGAAACAAGGGGTCAAGCTGGGCGACTGCGCTGGTCGCCGGACGGATGGCGACCGGCAAGCGGATCAGCGTCCCCTCGGGATTGTCGTGTCGCTCCGGCACGGTCACATAGCCACACTCAAAACCCTGGTCCTCCGGCGTCACGCTGGTGATACCCAGGTCTAACCCCTCAAACATACAGGGAGCGGACTCAAACGTATAGGGGGTAGCTTCTTGTGTTGGCGGCGTGGAAAAGGTGGCGGCCGCCGCCCTGCCACTTCCGGCAACCAGCCAAACGACAAACAGAGGGAAAAACCAAACGCGAATTTTTACCATGAGGATAATTTTTTTAGGAAATCAATTCAAAACGCAGAGGCGCAGAGGAACAGAGACGCAGAGAAGTATAAGAAAATCTCTGCGTCTCTGCCTCTCTGCGCCTCTGCGTTAAAAATTCCACCCCCGAAGACCTACTCTGAATGCACACAGACCACTCCAACATATACCGAAAAATCTGCGTACATCCATGTTCACATGCGTCCCGCTTATTAACCGCCAACGACAACGGCCGTGCCACTGGCCGTCACCATCAACATCCCGCCGCCATTGCCCATGGTAATCGTTTCATAGTCAATGTCAACGCCGATGACTGCATTGGCCCCCATCGCCTGGGCGCTTTGCTCCATCTCGCTCATCGCGATCTCCCGTGCTCGGCGCAGTTCTTGCTCATAAGCGCCGGAACGGCCGCCGACAATATCGCGTATCCCGGCAAACAGATCGCGAAAGATATTCGCCCCCAAAATGGCCTCGCCCTGCACAATACCCAGATATTGTTCAATCCGGCGGTCCTGCAAGGTAGTTGTAGTTGACATCAGCATCAGATTTTCTCCTTTCCTAAGAAACTCGGTTTCTCTTTCCAGAAAGCGACCTCGCTTTGAGCCAGAAACCGAGTTCCTAAAAATTTATAGGACTTACGTAATTTTGACACAAATTGGCGCAAATTTTGCGGCCGAATAACACGAACGTTGTCTTCTATTTCGTGAAATTCATATCATTCGTGTCGGAAAAATTACAAACTGCGTGAACGAAACGAATGCTCTAATTGGCTGAGCCGTCGAGCCATTCATCATTTCCGCTTTTCGTTACCATTATTTATCTTACGATGTTATTCTAGGAATGGTTGCAGCGAGGGGCAATAAAGATATGCCCTGACTGGGAAAACGACGTTGGCCGCTTATATTGCCTATGTCTTGGAGCAAACACGGCCGACCACCATCGTTGGGCTTAGGCGCAGATACGCCAATCACTATGTGAGGGTTGGCACAGGTGTTGAGCAGCTTTCCCGCTGACAGGAGGTAACAATGCAATATGACCTAGTTTTTGAAGGGGGTGGAGCGAAGGGGATGACCTTTGTTGGCGCGTTGCAAGAGTTGGACGCGCGAGGACACACGCACGGCCGCTTGCTGGGGACTTCCGCCGGAGCGATTGCCGCCACCTTCATCGCCGCCGGATATAGCACCGAAGAGATGCTCGCTGCCCTCTGCGAAAAGGATGAAGACGACAAGCCGATTTTCACCAGCTTTCTCGGCAAGCCCCTTCCTTTCACCGACGATGCACTGCGCACGAGCGCGACGGCCGCCATGCTGGAAGCGATAGACATCCCCTTCCTCCCGGAGACGGTCGAAAATCGCTTTGACCAACTGGTCCTGCGCGTCCTCGGCCATGATCGCTTCCGTCACTTCCTTTCATTTATCGAGTTGGGCGGCTGGTATTCCGCCCATCACTTTGTCGAGTGGCTCCGGGAGAAGTTGGACTGGGGAACGTTCCGCGGAAAACCGCGTCGCTTTAGCCAGATGAACTTCGCCGAACTTTATGAGGCGACGGGCAAACATTTGTCGTTGATCGCCGCCGACACCAGCGGCCGTCGAATGCTCGTCCTCAACCACGAAACCGCACCTGAATGTCCGGTTGTCTATGGGGTACGCATGTCCATGAGTCTGCCCCTGGTCTGGCAAGAAGTGATCTGGCAGAAGGAGTGGGGATTGTATCTCGGTACGCACAATCTGACCGGCCATCGCATTGTGGATGGCGGCCTGCTCTCCAACTTCCCCATCGAACTATTCCTCTCCAGCCAGGACCATGTGGTGAGCATGATGGGTGCAAAAGAGCAACCCAATGTCCTCGGCCTGCTGATTGACGAAAATCTCATCGTGCCAGGGACGGAAACATGCCCCCCAGGGGAGACAACACTCAACGCGGCCGAATTTCCCTTGCCGAGCCGTGTGCTGGGTTTGATCAACACCGTCACTCAGGCGCATGATAAAATGGTGATCGAAGCCTTTGAGCAGTTTGTTTGCCGCCTTCCCGCGGCCGGGTATGGCACAACGGAGTTTGATATGAGCGACGAAAGGCGTGATTTGTTGGTTGCTGGCGGCCGTGCCGCCATGGCTCGCTATTTCGACGAGTTGGAAACACAGCCCATCAAAGGTGATGACCTGATCGCCCTGGAAAAAGCCCTCCACCAAGCCGACCGCATCGCCACCAACATCTTGCAACCATAGCCAACCACAGCAACCATAGGCGTTCAATAAATGAAAATCAGCGCCATCAGCGTATTATCTGCGAGATCAGCGTAACCATCTTAACGGAGTAGTGCACAATGAACCGCATCAGACAAGATTTCACAACCCTGACCCTGGTGATGATCCCCGTTGCCATTGCGATCAATATCGCCCTCGGCACACTGGTCGTCGCCTTGCGCTTGCCGCTCTATCTTGATTCCATCGGCACTGTATTTGTCGGCGTGGTCGCCGGGCCGTGGGCGGGCGCACTAACCGGCCTGCTCACCAACCTGATTTGGGGGCTTAGCGGTATCAACCCAGGCTATACCCCCTATGCGCCAGTGGCGGCCGTCATCGGGTTGCTCGCCGGTCTGTTTGCCTCCTGGGGCTGGTTCCGCCAATGGTGGCGCGTTGTCCTTGCCGGATTGATCACCGGCGTCGTCGCCGCGCTTATCTCCGCCCCCATCACCGCCTATCTCTTTGGTGGCGTGACTGGAACCGGAACGGATGCCGTCGTCGCCTTCTTCCGCGCCGCCGGAGCCAGCGTCCTGGAAGCCGCCCTCGGCCAGGGTATTGTCTCCGACCCAATAGACAAGCTGGCGAGCTTCCTCGTCGTATGGCTGATCCTCAAGGGGTTGCCCTTGCGCTTTTTGGACCGCTTTCCGCGTGCGGGGGAGATTAGAGACTGAGGGACTAAGAGACTTAGAGATTGAGAGATTGGT
>CAYPHY010000046.1:35728-39249 GCA_964410625.1 uncultured Ardenticatenaceae bacterium
GCCGTTGCCTTGCCGGGAACGTGGTTGATCTACGCCGCATTCGTGCTGTTGGTCGTCCCTCTGGCGATTTGGGGGCGAGTGCTACGGCCGTTGCTTCGCACTATCTGGCCGCTTGTCTTGCCCTTTGCCATCTCGCTGCTCATTATCCAAGGCCTTTTTTGGACCGAAGGCACGCCCATCTTCACACTCGGTCCGCTTTCGCTCAAACAAGAGGGGGTGGATTTTGCCCTGCGCAGCAGCGGCCGTATCCTGCTGATCGTCAGCAGCTTCCTCTTGCTTTCGCTCAGCACCCGCCCTGATGAACTGATGCTCAGTCTCTCCCAACGCGGCGCACCCAAATCGCTGACCTATATCATCCTCGCCACGCTGCAACTCATCCCGCGTTTTCAGGAGAAGGCCAGCACCATTCTCGATGCCCAACGAGCGCGAGGGTTGGAAACGGAAGGCCCGCTGCTGCGCCGCGTAAGAGCTTTGTTGCCGATGGTGAAACCACTGATCCTCAGCAGCATTGTGGATATTGAAGAGCGAGCGATTGCCCTGGAAGCCCGCGCCTTCGGCCGTGTTGGACCCAAAACGAGCTTGCTGATCTTGGAGGATTCGGCCGCCCAGCGAATCTTGCGTTGGTTGTTGGTGTTGGCGGCCGTTGCCCTCGTCGCAGCCCGACTTTTTATGTAGCGCGATTTGGTAAATCGCGTGTCTAAAGCAGCGATTTACCAAATCGCTCAACAAAATATGATCCACCTGCAAGACCTGACCTACCACTATCCCCGCGCCGAAACGGCCGCGTTGCAGGACGTCACCCTCGACATTCCCCAGGGACAATTCTGTGTGGTCATTGGCGCCAACGGCGCTGGTAAATCCACCCTCTGCTACGCCCTCTCCGGCTTCATCCCCCATTTTTATCGTGGGACATTAAGCGGTAACATCGAGGTAGCAGGCAAGGATGTGGCGCAAACGCCATTGGCGGAGTTGGCCGGGGTGATCGGCCTCGTCTTTTCCAACCCCTTCAACCAGATCAGCGGCACGCGCTTCACAGTGCGCGAAGAAATCGCCTTCGGCCTGGAGAATCTGGGTGTGCCGCGTGAGGAGATTATCGAGCGCGTGGATTTCGTCCTGGCGCAGGCTGGATTAAGCGAGGAGGCTGATCGTTCTCCACTCGCGCTCTCCGGCGGACAACAACAACGGCTGGCAATCGCCTCTGTGCTAGTGATGCGGCCGCGTGTCCTCGTCCTTGATGAACCCACCGCCCAACTTGACCCACAGGCAACCCGCGATGTCTTCGCTATCCTCAGCGAATTGGCCGCCCAAGGAGAAACGACAGTCATCCTCGCCGAACATAAGCTGGAATGGACGGCCGTTTTTGCCCATCGCGTGCTGGTTCTGGCGGGCGGCCGCCTCGTCGCCGATGGGCCGCCACAAACGATACTCGCTTCGGCCGAGCTGGAGCAACATGGCATCATGCCCACCCGCTATACGCAAGCCGCCCGGCAAGCCCAGGCACAGGGTCTGGTTGAAGCAAAATCCGCCCTGCCCGTTACGCTGGAACAGGCCATTCCCTTTTTTCAATGAACATCACCCTCGATCACATCACCTTCACCTACCCCTCCGGCGTCACTGCCTTGCAAGATGTCAGCCTCTCTATTGCTGCTGGTGAGGCTGTGGCGATCATCGGGCAAAATGGCGCGGGCAAAACCACGCTGGTCAAACAACTCAACGGCCTGCTCAAGCCCAGTCAGGGGCGCGTGTTGATTGGTGACTGGGATACGCAAGCCCACACCATCGCTCAACTGGCCCGCCGTGTGGGTTACGTCTTTCAAAACCCGAACGACCAACTGTTTGAGTCTACCACCTGGGCAGAAGTGGCCTTTGGCCCGCGCAATCTGGGATATGAGGCAGCCGAGATCGAAACGGCCGTCGCCAACGCCCTGCGCCAGGTGCAATTGGAAGCGGTCGCCCAGAGCCATCCTTACGACCTGCATCCAGCTCAACGCAAGTTGATCGCGCTGGCCGCCGTCCTGGCGATGCAAACGCCGGTCGTCATCTTCGACGAACCCACCACCGGCCACGACAGCCAGGGGGTGGCCCTGGTCGGCGAGATCATTCGCTCGCTCAAGCAAGACGGCCGCACCATCCTCACCATCTCCCATGATATTGATTTCTGCGCTGAACATTTTGAGCGCGTGGTGGTGATGGCAAACGGGCAAATAGTGGCAGATGGGCCAACGACCACTATTCTCGGACAGGCGGATTTGTTGGAAGCAGCGGCCGTCCAACCGCCACAAATAACCCGCCTGGCGGCCGCGCTCGGCCTTCCCGTCCAACCGGCCCCGCTAACCGTGAGCGACTTCCTTGAGCAACTTATAAGGAATGAAGACCTCACGCAAGGGCGCAAAGGTCGCTAAGATTCTATGCTTTGCGACTTGGCGTTCTTGGCGTGAGCTATTTTCTGGGAAGCAATTTACAAAGAATAAAAATCCGCGTCATCTGCGCCTCATCCGCGTCATCTGCGTAACAATAACAATCGAGGAGCCTTAACTTATGGTTGATGTCCTTGGCGATCTGATTATTGACCTCAATCTCCACATCCCCACCTTCCCCGTCCAGGCCAAAGACCTGAAGCCTGTGACCCATCTCGACGTTGGCCCCGGCGGCGCCAGCAATGTCGCCATCGTCGCCGCCCACCTCGGCCTACCCGTCACCTCGCTGGGCGAGATTGGCGACGACCCATTCGGCGAAATGCTGCTCGACGGATTGCAGCAGGAAGGCATTGAGACCAGCCATATTCTCGTCAGCCCAGGAGTACGCACGCCGGTTGTTGGCGTCCTGGTTGACGAGACGGCCGAACCCGCCTACCTCGGTTATAGCGGCGATCCGGCCATTGGCACGGCGCAAACGCTGGCCCACTTGCCGGCGCAGTGGCAACCCCTCCTCGAAAACGCCCAGGCGCTGTTTGCCGATGGTTGGATTGACTACCCCGGCGGTGCGACGTTGATCCTTGAAGCGTTCCGTTTCGCCCGCACCAGCAATACGCCTGTCTTCTTCGACCCTGGCCCCGGCAACCCGGCGCTGGACAATGATTGGCACAGGGAAGCGGCCGCTCTCGCCACCGTCCTTCTCGCCACCGAAGAGGAAGCGCAACGTCTGAGTGACCAGGCAGACCCGCTGGCGGCCGCCCACTCGCTATTGGCAACCGGCCCGGCGTTAGTGGTCGTCAAGCGCAGCGCGGCCGGTTGTTTGCTGGTGACGGCCGAGGCCAGCGAAATCTCCCCCGGCTTTCCCGTCCTGGCGGTAGACGCGACCGGCGCGGGGGATAGTCTGGATGCGGCCGTGATCTACGGCTACCTGCAAGGTTTGGCCCTGCCTGAGTTGGGTCAACTGGCAAACGCCACCGGCGCGGCGAAGGTACAAAAACGCGGGACCGGCCACAATCTGCCGACCAAACAAGAAATCATCGCGGTATTAGAACGTTTTGGCGTACAGTCACCATTCGCGTTAAAGTAGGGGCAACCCTTGTGGTTGCC
>CAYPHY010000047.1:0-27246 GCA_964410625.1 uncultured Ardenticatenaceae bacterium
GGCAGGTGGCAGGTGGCAGGTGGCAGGTGGCAGGTGGCAGGTGGCAGGTGGCAGAAGCGTAAACTGACTACTGCTTACTGTCAACTGTCTACTGGTTGCTAACACTGGTTATTAACAAAAGGAGGAGCTTAGGATGAAAGTTGTGATTGTCGCCAAGACCCGGATGGGCGGCGGGGCTTGTGTTGGGGCGATTGGTTTTGACGGCCGTTCCCTGCGCCTGATCGCCCCCGACGCCGATACCAACGACCATTTCAATATGGAGTATAACGTTGGTGAAGTTTGGGACATCGAAGGGGAAGCGGCCGGGACGGTGATCCCACCCCATGTTGAAAATTTTATCGTCCATCGCAAGCGACGACTGCCACAACTTGACGACCTGATCGGCTTCATCGAACGCCACATGCCGCCCCATACAGACGGCATTGAGCTGCTATATGAGGGTTTGACCCAGGCCACAACCCATGGCGCCTTGTATATTGCCGAACGAACGGGCATTCCCGCTTGCAGCACCCTCTTTTGGCGGCCCGACCAACCGCTGACCCTAGATGACAGCGGCCAGCGGCTGCGTTATCGCTATCCCACGGCCGACGGCGGCCGTACCCTCACCTTCGTCGGCTTCCAAGAACCCATCGCCGAAATCCCAGCCGGTACGCTGCTCCGTGTTTCCCTCGCCCATTGGTGGCGGCCGCCGGAGCGCCCTGAACACGAACCTCGTTGCCACGTCCAGCTTTCAGGCTGGTTTTTCCCCGTTGAGGCAGATTTTTGGTTCGACGAGGGAGAGATTTATTCAGAACAAGCCCCACTACCAACAGTAGCGCCGCTGCCAACGGCCGCCGCGCCCGTTCCCTGGCCTGACCTGAGCCTGATGGACGCGCAGGAAAAGCTCAAGCGTGTCTTTGGCTATGATAGCTTTCGGCCGTTGCAGGCCGAAGTGATTGACAACCTGCTGCAAAAGCGCGATTCGCTGGCGATTATGCCCACCGGCAGCGGCAAGTCGCTCTGCTTCCAACTACCCGCGCTGCTCTTTCCCGGTCTAACCGTTGTGGTCTCGCCATTGATCGCGCTGATGGAAGACCAGGTGGAGCAGTTGCGCGAATTGGGCGTTCCCGCCGCCTTCCTCAATAGCACCGTCGCCTATAGTGATTATCTGGAAACCACCGGCCGCATCCGCTCCGGGGAGATCAAGCTGCTCTACGCCGCGCCGGAAACATTGCTGCGTCCAGAAACGTTAATGCTGCTCGACCGTTGCCAGGTAAACTGCCTGACCATTGATGAAGCCCACTGCATCTCTGAATGGGGCCACGACTTTCGGCCGGAATACCGCCAGCTTGTCGCCTTGCGCCGCCGCCTGCCCCAGGCCGTTTGCCTGGCGCTGACCGCCACCGCCACCCCGCGCGTGCGCCATGATATTAAGGAGTCGTTGGAGATCGGCGACGCCGACGAATTTGTCGCCAGCTTCAACCGCGAAAATCTCTTCCTCGCCGTCGAGCGCAAGCGGGACGGCCTGGCGCAAACGCTAGAATTTATCCGCCAACGGCCGGGGCAATCGGGGATCATCTACTGCTCCACTCGTGCCCAGGTGGATGAACTGGCGGCCGCCTTGCTTGCCAGAGAATTGCCCGTCTTCCCCTACCACGCTGGAATGGACGACCAGACGCGCCGCGAACATCAGCGCCGCTTCACCCACGACGAAGGGGCGATCATGGTCGCCACTATCGCCTTTGGCATGGGGATAAACAAATCCAACGTGCGCTTTATCCTCCACTACGATTTGCCGAAGAACCCCGACAGCTACTACCAGCAAATCGGCCGCGCCGGGCGTGACGGTCTACGTGCCGACTGCCTGCTGCTCTTCAGCCAGGGGGATGTACGCACCATCAATTACTTTATCGCCCTACAAGACCCCGGCCAGCAAGCCGGAGCGCGGGAACGGCTGCGGGCGATGTTAGACTTCGCTAAAGGGACCGGCTGCCGTCGCCGCCCGTTATTGGCCTACTTTGGCGAGACGATAAAGGCCGCCAACTGTGGCATGTGCGACAACTGTATCGCCAACGAACAAACCGTTCCCGCCACCGAACTGATTGACCTGACCATTCCCGCCCAAAAATTCCTCTCCTGCGTCAAACGTACCGGGGAGATCTTCGGCATCAGCCACATTGTGGATGTACTACGGGGCTCACGGTCGAAGCGCGTCTTGCAAAGGGGCCACGACCGGCTCTCTACCTACAACATCGGCCGCGAATATTCGGCCGCCGCCTGGCAAGAGCTGGCCCACCAATTCATTGAGCTTGGCCTGCTGGTGCAAGATGCACAGTTCGGCAGCCTGAAGCTGACGGCCGAAGCCTATGCCGTCTTTAAGGGCAAGCAGGTGATGGGACGGCCGCCGGACAAGCCTGAGCATACCCATACGCTCTATGCCGGAAGCAAAGCCGGGCCGGTGGAAGTGGATTACGATCTTGCCCTCTTTGAACAACTACGCGAAAAACGGCGTGAATTGGCCTCGGCCGCCGGAGTGCCCCCCTATATCATCTTCTCCGACCGCACCCTGGTGGAGATGGCCGCCTACTTTCCCCAGTCGCGCGAGTCGCTGGCAAAGCTGACTGGCGTGGGCGAGGTCAAGCTAGAGAAATACGCCGCCGACTTTCTGCCGCTGATCCGCGCCTTTTGCCAGGAAAATGACCTTGATGAAAAACCAAAAGCGGCCGCCCCACCCCCGCCCCTTTCCCGCTCTCGCTCGCGCGGCCTGAGCCGGTCGGAGGAGATTGCGGAGATGTATAATAGCGGCCGTTCCATTCCAGAAATCGCCGAACAAGAGGTCATCCAGATCGGCACGGTGCTTAATCATCTGTGGAAATATGCCCAGCAAGGCGATCCCATCCGAACAGAAGGACTGCTAGCGTTATCGGGATCGAGTGCGGCCGAGCAGCAACGGGTCTTAGATGCTTTCGCCGAACTAGGGACCGAATACCTGCGACCGGTATTCGATGCACTGGGCGAAACGATCAGCTTTGATGAACTCAGGATTCTGCGCTTGTACTATTTGAGCTTGCAAACAGAAAACGGTGAAGCGAACCATCCCCTGTAGCGCGATTTGGTAAATCGCGCATTCGGTTGAGCCATTTGGCAAATCGCTCTACAAAAGCGGACACGGCCGTCGCAGCAGGTGCCACAACGGCCGTGTCTAAAAGAGAATAAGAACGACTGGGAAACAAGGGGAACGAGTTGTTTCCCTCATTTTATACTATCCACATTCGCCCCCCTGATCTTACGCGAAGGTATAATTTTGCTCATTTCCTTTCCATGTCTTTCCCCTTATAATGCTGCACAGTCGCAACTTGAGCGTTGGTTAAATCGTAAAGCAGCGGAACAAAAAGTATATAGCACATGGCAGTTGGCACTGAACCGTCAGAAAGTGATCTCAAAAAAGCGATCGAACAATTCGCTGCCCTGGGGGGAGGCAAGCTGATGGCTGCGTTGGAGCCGATTCTGCTGAGGAATCACGCACGCGGCCGTGTCCGTTACTTTCTTAAGCATCAGGAAAACGGTGACCTCGAAGATTACATTCGCCGGGTAGCGGACTATTACGAGCAACTCCATGAGTATATCCACCAGATTCAACAAGAACGCCGGGCAGAGGTTTGGGAGCCAATCTATAAAAAGCTACACAGCTGGGCGTTTGGGCGGCTGCAACAGAAAGGTTTGCTCATCGAAGAGATCCGTCGCCACCAACATCATGTCCATTGCGCCACCGAAGCCGCCGTGCGAATCTTGCACGCCCACTTTCCCTATGACACTGGCTTTGAGCCCTGGGCTTTTGTAATCGTGGAACATATGGTCAACAAACACATCGCCCGTCTGATGAAGGAACGCCAGAAGGAACAAAATATCGTGTCGGTTGATCAATGGGAGACGGGACCGGACATGCTCCGCGACCAGATCACATCCCTTTTCCATGAACAAATCGCGGACAAGTCAGAGTTACTCGATGCCATCGCCCAGCTTCCTTCGCTCGCCCAGCAACAGTTGATTTTGCGAAGATATTTTGATGGCTGGTCATTCAAGCAAATTGCGGCCGAACAAGGGAAAACAGTCAATGCAATTTACCGTCTCCACTATGAAGCATTGGCTAACCTGCGTAAGATTTTAAGGAGTAAGAGGGATAATAAATAAGTGGAAGAGGAAGAAAAAAGGGACTTGCTGCCGGATTGGGTCCAGCAAAAAGTGATGACGCTTCGCCAACAGCTGGAGCATAGCAGTGTGTGGCCGGAAGCGGCCGTCGCATTGCTAAAATCAGCCCTGCCTCCACAAACAGCAGCCCCTTTTCTACTAGAACCGGAAGACGAGACGATGCTTTCTGTGATCCTCAGCGATGCGTTGGCAGGTGTGGATATTGCCAGCCGCTATCCGGCATACTTCAGGCGCATGATGGCCGAACCGGCGTTATCGGCCGCCTTCCTGGATGCGCTGGACATGCTGGAAGCTCCTCTGGAAGAAGCGGAGGTGGAGCAACTGCCTCCGGCGGCCGTTGCGCTCCCTTTCCTAGAGGAAACAAAAGCCAAGCCGCAGATTCGCCACACCGGCGAAGGACGACAGCAGCTGATCTGGCGACTGTTCCACGACCGTCTCAACCGCGAGTTTTTCGGCCCGCCCGATCTCGTCTATCGCTCCGGCGGCCGTTCCCTGTTAGAAGATGAAAGCTTCATCCTTATCGAGGACAGCGTGCAGCTCGATCAGCTGACGCTCAACGTGATGCTGGAAGCGATCCAGCCGATGACCGAGCCAGGGTGGCTGCGGCTGCAACTGAACACGGCCGCCCAATCCGATCCACTCCCCCCGTTAGAAGCGACCATCACCTGGGGTGACTTCAACGCCACAGCCACCCCTGATCGTTATGGCTATGCTGCCTTTCCCCTCCTGGCGCTGGAAAGCGTCGTTGATCCGGTGGAGATGCTTGTTGTCTCCGACCTGCAATTGGTTTTAGAATTATCCCCCACCTGATACAATGGCCGCATGGCTGCACCAGGCAATTCGGCCGCCTACGAAAAATTCCTATCCCGCTCCCAACAACTGTTCACCGCCCAGATCAACGAATCCGAGCTAGCGGGCGTGGTTGCTACTTTGCCAACGCTCACACGGCCGCTGCTGGAGAGGCTCGCCGCCACCGCGCAACAGGCCAGCCTGACTGAGCCGCGCCATAGTTGGGCACTGATGGCCACGGCCGACGCCGCTGCCCAACAAACGAATGATTTGTTCTTACAGGCACTCGCCGCCTGGTATCTGGCCTGGGCGGCCAACGCCTGGGTGCGGCCGCAGCGCGTCGAAGCGGCCGTGGTGCGGGCGCGGGCAGGCTTTACGGCAGTAGGCCGGGAGGAGTGGACTGCCGCCTGCGCCTGTCAACTCAACGCCCTCCCCTGGACACGGCCCGACTATCATCAGGCAGTCCGGGAACTCGACCATGCGCTGGCGGTCTTGGCCGCCACTTCTCTCCATGCCTTCGCTCCTGATTGCCGTCTATCGCTGGCCTATGCCTATATGCTAACCGGTAAAATTGAGCAAGCGGCCGCGCTGGTCAAGCTGAGCGAAGCGGAATTTGAAGCGGCCGGTCACGTGATCGGCCTGGGACGCTGCCATCTCCTCCAGTGCAGCATCATGCGCCGCAAGAGCATTTATCCAATCGCCCTCGACCATCTCCAGGAAGCGCTTGCTATCTTTGCGGCAAACAACGCCCCGGTGCTACTGGCGCAAGGTCAATTTCAGTTGGCCTGGCTCTCCTGGTTATATCAGGCAGACCCGCAAGCGGCCGAAGAACTGTTTAGCACGGCCGCGCAAAGTTTCGAGACGGCCGATATTCCCCTCTGGCAAGCACAATGCTTGCACGGCCTGGGCCAGGTATACACCAGTCGCGGAAAAGTTCTTGCCGCCCAACAGACGTTACAACAAGCCGATACCATCTACCGCCACTATCCGCTGAAAGGGCTTGTCGCCGATGTCCAGCTCGACATGGGGCAATTGGAGTTTCTTAAAGGCAATTTGCAACGGAGCATCACTTATTACGAGCAAGCGGCACAGTTGAATAAAGCGATCGGCAACGAATGGTTGCAAGCGGTCGCGCTGATGGACCAGGGGGAGTGTTATCTACAGTTAAGCCGCTTTCAGAAGGGCTTGGGGCTACTGGAACAAGCCTATCAACTGCTGCAGCAAAGCAACTTTCCACAGCGATTGGCGGCCTGTGAACAGCGACTGGCGGCCGCCTGGATGCGCTTCGACCAACCACAGCTTGCTGAAAAAATGCTGCAGCGGGCGGTCATCCACTATCAAGAATCGGGCCGCCCCCACATGCTGGCCGAAATCTATCAGATGCAAGCGATCATTGCTTACCACAACCAGGACACCACCGAGGCGGTAGCGTGCTTGCAGCAAGCGCTGGCTGTGGCGGAAAATGAACCCAACGAACCGCAACAGGCACTTTCCCACCGCCTCTTAGGTGAAGTCTTGTCGGCGATGGGTCGTTTGGAAGCGGCCGAAACCCATCTCAGGCTGGCCGGGCAACTCTATGAGCAATTAGGGATGGTTATGGAACAGGCCGCCTGTCACAACGCCTGGGGGCGTCTCCACTCCCTTGCCGGTCGCCCCCAGCTGGCGCGTACTGCCTGGAACAAAGCTCTGGAGTTAGCGCAAGGAGCAATCCCCGAGCTAACCTGGCAAGCCAACCAGGGGCTGGCATTGTTGGCGGAAAAAGAACAGCCAGCCCGCGCCTTAGACCATTACCAGCAGGCCGCGGCCGCGCTCAGTCGTTTGCGACGTGATTTGTGGCAACCGGCGTTGGTCGGAGCCTATCTCAGTCGGCCGGTGGAAATGCTCGACCGGGCCATCAGCTTTGCCACAGAGTCAACGGCCGTGCTTGAAACGTTGACCTTTATCGAAGAGAGCAAGGCGCAAACCCTTTTACATCACTGGTCGTCTGGCCTGGCTCGGATTGAAGTGACCGATGAGATTCAGGAGCTGGTGGCGGAGATTCGCTGGCTAGAGCAAACGATCCGGCAAAGCGGCGCGGATGCCACTTCACGGCCGCTTTCCCTTTATGAACTGCAACATCAATTTATCAGCAAAGTGCAGCAGTACGATCAAAGGATCGCTCAATTGGAGCGAATTCAGTATGCGCAAGATTCAGCTATGCCAAGCCTAAATCATCGGGCGTTCGACCTTTCTGATTTGGTCCATAGCACCACCCGCAAGCTAGGTGATGATTGGGTGTTGCTGAATTATTACCAACTAGCCGATGGCGTTTGCGGGATCATGGTGACGGCCGAGGAGCGTCGAGTGTGGTTTAGCGAAATGACACCAGCAGTCCGCTATGCGCTGGAGCATTGCACCCGCAGCGGCCGCAAACAGGGTTGGCAAAAGACACAACTCGCTGTGCTTGGTTCCTGGCTCTTTCCCCCCTTTGTCCAACCCTATCTATCAGCAGAAACAACGTTGCTCATTTCCCCCCATCGTCGTTTGCATCTGCTTCCCTGGGCGGCCTTGTTGATTGGGGAGCAACAGCAACACCTGGTTGAACGTTGTATACCGGCGATCATCCCTTCATGGCAAACGCTTGTTCAACTCTGGCAACGGGCCAGACGGGTGGAAACCCACCCGCCCCATCCACGACCACACTTGCTGGTCGCTGTCTCCGATTTTGGTGGACGGCATCCCGATTTAGCAGCCGTGCCCGAAGAAGTGGCACAGCTAACCCAGCACTTACCCGCTGGTTCGCTGGTCTTAGCCGATGGTGAAGCAACCTCTCTTCGTCTGGCCTCCGTAGCGAAAGAAAACAGCCTGGCGCACTTTGACCACTTATACTTTGCCACACACGCTTTCGCCGATCGTCTAACCGGCCGTTTTAGCGGCCTGGCGCTCGCCGACCGCGATATCTGGTTGGATGAATTGGGGCAGATGGGGCCATTGCCGCCGCTCGTGACCCTTTCCGCTTGCAGTGGGTTGGCCCACCGGCTCTATGAAGGGGACGAGCCTGTTGGTCTGGCAACCGCCTGCCTCACCGCTGGCGCATCCACCGTCATTGGCACGCTATGGCCGGTGGTAGATGGGCGAGGGACGATGCTGATGGCTACGCTCCTGCAACAGCTAAGACTGGGGGATTCGCCGTCTAAAGCGTTAGCCCAGGCACAACGCGCGGCCGTTGCGGCCGAGATGGAATCAGTGACATGGGGAGCTATGCAATGTCTGGGCTGTCCGTAAATAGCGGATAAAATGATAAGGACGGCTGGAACGGCCGTCCTTATAACATCAGGACTTACGCAGTTAAGAATCAAGAATTTTTAGCAACGAATTATCACGAATTTACGCAAATTATGGCCTAAAATTCGCGTTCATTCGCGTAAGCTTGTGCTGAGCGTAGCGTAGTATTCGATGCAAATACTTTTGGCTTAGCCGCCACCATTGCCACACTGCGAGCCACCATTGCAATCAGTAGCAACCACCGGCCCCCCACCTGCGAACAGCGTGCGGGTGATGTGGAGCGGACTGAGCGCCAATAGCGCCAATAGCGAGGCAAGCAAAAACGAGCGAACCAGGTTTTCTCGAACGCGAATCATCGGGTTTTTCTCCTTTTGAGATGCGGTTGGGACGTCTCCCTAACCGCAAGGTGGATCAGCCCGATGGCCATCGGTGTGCACTCTAGCGATCGCTGGTTCGTTGGTTAAAGACGGAAAGAGATAAAAAAACGTATCGCGATGGATGAGGGAAAATGCGCGTCGCTGGTCAGGCAACTGCTGATCAACCGGGATTGGCAGTTGGCCTCTGCCCACGAGTTGGCGGGCGAAATCTGTGCCGACATCATACGCCAGGGCTTGACGGGCACGGCCGCCAGCCACGCGATCCAACGCCAACTACAACTACTCTATGCCGCCATCCTCCACGATCACTGCCTACGCGCCGAGAGTCCAAACCACGACCGCGTCTGGACGGAACTCCGTGCCTGGTTGCTGCGCCAGGCACGCCACACCAGCTACCAGCCGGAAAAGCACGAAGACCTTGTCCAGGAAGCGGTCATCGAATTGCAACAACGGCTGCAACAAGCCCCGTTGCGCACGCCTCGCGCCTTCCTGGCCTTTGCGCTACGGGTCCTACAACGCAAGGCCATTGACCTGGCGCGAAGCGAGCAAGCACAGGCACGTGGCGGCCGCGCCACAACCTTAGCACTGGAAGCGTTGACGGCCGCCGACATCCCCCAGGCCATTGGCGAAGTGCAAGGGACGAGCGACCACCGCGCCACAGAAGCAAGCGCATTCGGCCGCCTGGATGAACAGCAGTTGATCGCTTTCTTCGAGCAACATCTGCCCACCGACTTGCAACAGCAAATCGCCATAGCCACCTTTGTGAATGGCTTAGAACCACGACTGATCGCCGCCAGGCTGGGCAAGCCCGTCCATGAAGTCCGTCTGGCAAAGGCGCGGGTAGTCGAACGCCTCCGCCGCCTCTATGCGGAGGGTCACCAACAATTGATAGACATTCTCAAGGTGGAGGAGCCGCAATGAGCAAGCGACTCGACGAACTACGACGGTTGCTTACCGAACCACCAGGTGAACATCTCAGCGACGAAACGCTGGCCGAAATTGTCACCGCCGAATTGGCTGGCGAGGATGTAGACACCCGCTTTGCCGAGCAAATTCGTCATTTAGAAAGCTGCGAACGATGTGCCGAAGCCTATAGCGCGTTGACGGAGGCAATCGTAGCGGCCGATGATGAGCCTGCTGCCGGGCTTGAAGCAGAAACAACAACCACCCTATGGGGACAGCCGCTGCATGTCACTGTTCACACCGAGGGACACGCTCAACGGTTGCGGCTCCGCCATAAACCAGCATCAGACAGCGCGACGGCCGCCCCAACCGAGGACTGGCTTTTGCTAAACCAGCGCGTCGGCCGTGTCCCCGCTCTCGATGTGCAAGCCCGCGCCCGCCGCCAATCCCCCCAGCTATTGACGCTCACCATCCAGGCCAACCGTCCAGAAAGCGGCGCCATCCTCCGTGAAGCGGCCGAGCCGTACCAGACCGGAACGGAACAACCCGCTCCTGGCAGCGCGGGAAGGAAGATTCAATTAGAATATGGTGGACAGACGGTAACGGCCGTAACCGACGAAAACGGCATCGCCACATTTCAAGACATTCCGATCACTGCCTTAGCCGCACTCGATATTGTGATCCAGGAAGCATAGGGAAAACACAAAGAGACAATAGAGCCTGTCAAAAGTTAGGGCGAGAAAACGTTCGGCCGTCAGGTACAAGGACGACCAATCGTTGATAAACTGCACATTAGGGCAATGATCGATGCCCTCCGTAGCGAAATAAAGAATATGAAAATCCGCGTAATCAGCGTCCCATCCGCGTTGGCATTCGCGAATGCACACCGCGTAACCATTGTTGAGCAAATAATATGCCAACCACCAATAAACCCATGTCGCTCCCTCTGAAACTTGCCTATTGGTTTGTGGCGATCAACGCCCTGATTGGCGGCCTGTTGCTGCTCTTGTTTCCCGGCCGCACCGATACGTTCTTCTTTTGGACGATCCAGCCACCGATCAGCGCCGCCCTCTTTGGCGCACTGTATTTAGGAGGTGCGGTGGCGGTAGCGGCCGTCACCCTGCGCGGCCAATGGGAACCGGCACGTTATCTGGTCCCTATCCTCATTGCCGCCGGTATTCTACTGACTACGACTACCCTCCTCCATCTCGAAACCTTTCACGGTGGACTCAGCCTGGTCTACTGGCTTGGTGTCTATATCGGCGCGCCGCTGTTGGCGTTAGCCTTCTACATCCAGCATGAACGCGGCCGCGCCAACTGGTCGGTCAGCAACCAGCCCATCACCCCCGCCACCCGCGCCGTTGCCATTGTGACCGGCACTTTGCTGCTCCTGTTTGGCGCGATTACCCTGCTACGACCGGATTGGATCATCACCATCTGGCCCTGGGAGATCGGGGCGCTGATGGTGCGCGTCTTCGGCTCCTGGTTCAGTGCTTTTGGCGTTGGCTTGCTGTGGGTGCTGGTCGAACGCGATTGGGGGCGGTTCTATATGGTGGCGAATTTGATGATCGCTGCGGCCGTTCTCGACCTGCTGATGACATTCGTCCACCGCGCCGATTTGAAGCCTAATCCGCTCAACATCTGGCTCTTCTGCTTCCACCTCGCCGCCTTTGGCCTGATTGGTCTGCTGATGCACTGGTTGCAACGGCGCAGCCGAGAGCGACAGCTCAATCCTCAGCAGCTTCTTCATTGACGACGTTTCCTTCCAATCGGTGCCTTAAGGGTAGCAGATAGAGAGGTAGGGACGCGGCCGAAGGGAGTGGCCGCGTCCTCTGAAAGCGATTTGTGCAACCTCTTCATTATAGTGACCCCAATTTTGTAATACTTCTTCTGCCGCTCCGTATAATTCAGTAGAAACGTTGCTGACAACATCAAACGGCACTGAATTGTCTGAACAGAAGTATTACTTCCATGACCATAAAATCAATCACCTTATCCTGGACGGCCGCACCCACCAGCGAAGCAGGCTTTGCCGAGCTATACTGTGAGGAGCTACCCAGGATATATAACTTCTTTCGCTACCGCTTCGGCGATGGGCCATTGGCCGAAGACCTGACGGCCGAAACCTTTGAAAAGGCCTGGCGCAAACGCCATCGCTACCGGCGCGACCTCGCCTCCTTTCGCACCTGGCTCTATACCATCGCTCGCCGCGTGGTTATTGACCATTATCGTCAACAGCCCTCGCCCCAGCATGCGGCGCTATCCATTGACCATCTCGACCACGAAACAGCGGCAACGCTTTTCGCGGCCGATGATGCCCCGGAGGATGTGATCGCCCAACGAGCCGACTTTCAACGGCTATCCCTCCTCCTCAGCCGGCTTGCAGACCGCGACCGGGAGTTGGTGGCTCTCCGGTATGGCGCTGGCCTCACCAACCGTGCCATCGCCCATCTCACCGGCCTCAACGAATCCAATGTCGGCGTAATCTTGCACCGCACGCTGCAAAAACTGCGTGCCGAATGGGAGCAACCCCATGAATGACGAAGAATTTCTAACTCAATTTCGTGAAGCGCCTTCGCGTGACTTTGCGGATAACCTATACCGGAGAATTAACAAACCGATGGTTAAACAACCGACTATTCAAAGTCCGGTGTTGCGCCGGACGGCCCTGGCGGCCGCCTTCGCTGCCCTGGCCCTTATCCTGGCGCTGGCGATCTCCCCCACCGCCCGCGCCTTCGCTGGCGAACAATTGCGGCAGATTGGCGCGATCCTCCTCCGTGATCGTACCGCCGAAGTGGAAGCACGTATCCCCGAAGCGCCGGGAGGCATCCAGCCAACGGCCGTGCCTCCTGCAGAGGACACCGCCACCCGGCAAATAGCGGAATCGGCCGCCGCCGCTACCTCTCACGCCGGTTTCAACATCCTGGCCCCGGCTGCGGCTCCCGATGGCTATGAAATACAAGGCGGCTGGGTCGTGGTGACGGAGGACGATGGCACCCATGTCATCACCAGCTATCGCGAACTGGAAGGGGATGGCTTTCTGACCTTCAGCCAATCCCAATTTGCCGCAGACTATACCGTTGAGCAGTCCTATGGCCCCAACGAAACTGTTGCCGAGATCACCGTGCGCGGGCAAGAAGGGGTTGTGATTAGCGGCCGTCTCATGTCCCATCCTTACCTGGATTTACCCCCCACAGCGGTAAACCTGCTCCCCACCAACTGGTTGCTCTGGGAAGCGGATGGGATCACTTATACGCTCTACAGTAACCAGCTCTCCCCCGAAGCGCTACTGGCCTTCGCCGAATCGCTGGATTAACCTCCAGCCCTTTCCAGACCGTTGAGATGATAAACCAGATCATCTCAACGGTCTTCGCTTGTAAACTTTAACCATAACCACTCCCTAGCGTAAATAAGCCCATTTGCACCGTGTTTCTTTTGCCATACAATGCTGTAGCATAAATAAATGGAAGGAAGGAACATGGAGCAAAACAACGAAAACGTAGGTCAACGCTACACATTAGTTGCCCTTCTGAGCATGATTATTGCCTTGCTCGGACTGCTTGGCTGTCGGGCTGAAACATTGGACGACACGGCCGATCTCACCCCTACATCCACCGAAGTTGTCGCTGAAATTCCGGCCACCGACACGGCCGTCCCCGCTACCTTGCCCCCGCCGATGATGGTCATCAACACCAGCACCCCACTTCCGGCAACCGCTACCCCACTGCCAACCGACACGCTACCTGCGCCGACCGACACACCGGAACCCTCTGCCTCTCCCATTCCCCCTACTAACACCCGCGCTCCGGTACAGGTGCAGCCAACCGCGATCCCGGCAACAGCAACGGCCGTTCCCCCTACCGCTGTACCACCTCCACCCGTTGGGGCCAACGGCCTCGTCGCCTCCTACTTTGAAATCCAGGAACGCGCCGTCCTGCAAGTCAACCAACCCGTCTGGTTTGGCTTCAACGTCGCCAACTCCACCGGCGGTGATGTCGCCTATAACGCCCTCGGCGTGATGCCGAAGAAAGATGGCGTTGACCGCAAAGAGTGGTACCAACAAAGCTATGGCGGCCCCGATTCCGTCATTCGCCCCGGCGGCCTGGAGTGGGAGGACAATATCAAGCTGCCCGAAGCAGGCAACTACACTCTCCGTCTGGTGATCTGCTTCGATGGCTTCGATGCTTGCCTGCAACAACGTGGCACCTGGCACAGCCTGTCGCCGGAAATTCCGGTGACGATCAACTAGGAGAACAGTCAGAAAGTAGTGGGCAGTAGGCGGTCAAAGAAAAAGCCCTTCGCGCCGGGAATTGATACCAGGGCAAAGGGCTTATTTCTTGTTTAGTTAGTGATTAGCAGTTTTCAGACTGTAAGACTGTAATCGAAGGTTAAGGCATTAAAACGCTGTCCACCACATGGATAACGCCATTTGAGGCAACAATGTTAAACTCAGTGATTGGATGGTCATTGAGGTAGACACCCAGTTGATCATCGGTCGTGACGAAGAGCGGCCGTCCTTCCAACGTCGGAATCAGGTCATCAGTCGCGATCTGGTTGATACCAAGCCTGTCTGTCACCAGATGATAGGCCATAAAGCCGACGAATTGGGAATTGCCAGGAGCCAGCCATTCACCAATCTCCTCTTCGGGTATGGCATCAAAAGCATCATCCGTCGGCGCGAACAGGGTGTAGTCCCCACTCTCATCGCGCAGTTCATCCATTAGACCGGCTTGATCCATCAAAGTCAGCAGGGCTTCAAAACGGCCGTCACTCTCCAACACCTCAGCAATCGTCTGTTCCGGCGAACCTAGCGGCGAAGTAAACACAGAATTGACGGGCGGCAGCAGCACCGTATCAATAATATGGACGACACCATTCGAAGCGGCAATGTCGGCGGCCGCTACTCGCGCCCCATCATCCAGCATCAAACCCTGGCTATCGCTGCTAAAAGAAACGGGTTCGCCCAGCAAGGTCGCCACTGAATTTCGGCCTGCCACGACGCCAGCCGGGTAGTTGCCATTCACCACATGATAGAGCAACACCTGCGTCAATGTGGCGCTGGCCGCTGCGCTTTCTGTACCGCTGTCATCGGCGGTGGCCTCAGCAACCATCGCTTCATAAGCTGCCCAGGCGTCATTCGTCGGCGCAAAGACCGTGAATGGGCCGTCCTGGTCCAGGTTGTTCGCCAATCCGGCCGCGTTCACCAATGTCTCAAATGAGGAGAGCCGCGCATCAGCGACAATCACATCATATACACTCCCTAACCGTGCTTGCTGCGCAGGGGTAGAATCAGAATCCTGCTGTGCACTATCATCCGTTTGCGCTGAATCGTCGTCTTGTTGTGCGGTGCTGTCGTCGGTTTGGGCATAAACGGCCGTTCCAAACCCACCCGCTACAAATAGAGCCAACACCAACAAAGTAAACAGTTTAAGAATTGTCTTTTTTTCCATGTTATAGACTCCTTTGGCAGAAGTTCTGCCTGTGGCCGGAATGGCAGCAAGTCTGGTAGAAAGCAGACCAAAACTTCGCTCCTTAAATAAGAGCGAAGTGCTAAGATAGCCATTCCTGACCAAGTATTCGCTTGGATAGCGTAACGAGTCTTGAAGGCGGGGCGTATATGTCGCGGTTATAGATTCGGATATATCGGTGGTACAGGGACTTTAGTACCGGGCGAGGTTAAGGACACAGATAAACACAGAGTTCATCTGTGTTTATCTGTGTCCTAAAAAAGAGGGATAGCGCTAATAAGCACGGCCGAAAATCGCAATTTGGTTCGCCGGTTTGCCGGTGTAGAAGCATTTTCCGTCGCCGCCCGGCTGTTCAAAGGGGAAGCAACGCAAGGTGGCCTTGGTCTCCTCCTTCACCCTTTGCTCATCTTCATTGCTTCCTGCCCACCAGCAACGAGCAAAGCCATTGGTGATCGCTTCTTTGAACTCATCATAGTTGGTTACATCGCGGGTGCGCTCCCGACTAAAGGCCGTTGCCCGCTCCAGCAAACTCTGGTGAATATCCTGCAACAAATCAGTAATACGCGCGGCAAGCCCATCCTGCGAGACAAACTGCTTTCCTTCGCGGCCGATCACATCCCGCCGCGCCAACCCAACCGAGTGATTCGCCACATCACGCGGGCCAAGTTCCACGCGCACCGGTACGCCGCGCAATTCCCAGTCATTAAACTTGAAGCCCGGCGTTAGATTATCGCGGTCATCTACCTTCAAGCGGATACCGGCCGCTTCCAGTTCTCCACTGATACGCGCCATTGCTTCCATGACGGCCGAACGCTCTTCATCATTGCGGTAAATCGGCACAATCACCGCCTGGTAAGGGGCCAGCTTGGGCGGCATGATGATCCCTTGATCATCCCCGTGGGTCATGATAATCGCCCCAATGAAGCGCGAGCTGATCGCCCAGGAAGTTGTCCAACAGTATTGAAGCTCATTGTTCTGGTCGAGATATTGAATATCAAACGCTTTGGCGAAGTTTTGGCCGAGGTTGTGCGATGTGCCGGACTGCAAAGCCTTTCCATCGCCCATCATCGCCTCCATTGTCTGCGTATCAATGGCCCCGGCAAAACGCTCTGCCTCCGACTTGACACCGCCAATGACGGGCACGGCCGCCTCATTGACGGAAAAGTCCGTATAGAGATCGAGCATCATGCGCGTGCGTTCCTCTGCTTCGGCGGCCGTTGCGTGGGCGGTGTGCCCCTCATGCCAATAAAACTCCAGCGTGCGTAGGAAAATCTTCGTGCGCAACTCCCAACGCACGACGCTGTTCCACTGGTTGAGCAACACCGGCAGGTCACGGTAGCTCTGAATCCATTTGGCATAGGCATGGCCGATGATCGTCTCTGAAGTCGGCCGCACCACCAGCGGTTCGGCCAGCTCCTCGCCGCCACCATGCGTCACCACCGCCAACTCCGGCGCAAACCCCTCCACATGCTTCGCTTCCTTCTGCAAGAAGCTCATCGGGATGAACATCGGGAAGGAAGCGTTTTGCACCCCCGTCGCCTTGATGCGCTTATCCAATACGGCGGTCATGTTCTCCCACAACGCCCAACCATAGGGCTTGACGATCATTGTCCCCCGCACCGGCCCATAGTCGGCCATATCGGCCTTCAGCACCACCGAGTTGTACCACTCGTTGAAGTCTTCTGCTCTCGAAACCACACCATTTTTTGATGCCATCTATTCGCCTCCTCAGAAACAGCTCACGCAAAGCACGCTAAGGCGCAAAGGACAAAATCTTAGCGACCTTTGTGGCTTTGCGTCAGCGATTCTACTTTGATTCGTAGATCAAAAAAGCCTCGCCCCACTAGGGACGAGACTTCCTAATCTCGCGGTACCACCCTACTTAGACGGAACACTCCGCCTCACTCGGTGAACGCACCAGGCTGCTTGTTGATTTAGCGGCCGATGCGCCAGTCGGCTAACGGTGACTAACCGGTTGGGCTTCGCGGTTTGCCTCAGCAGCAAACCTTTTCGCCCACAGCTATCGAGATGGGTTCGGTCTATTGATCAGCACGAACTTGCACCGAACGTTCGCTCTCTGCGCCTGTTCCGCAAACCTACTATTTCTCGATCAACGCTTTTCTTAGTTGATTGTGCTAATAGTACCAAATCTCACCCTGATAAGCAACAGGCGGCCGCCATCAATCCCTTCACAGGCCACTCGATCAAGTGACCAATTTATAAAGCGGACAAGCAGTGTTGGATCAATGACAACAGCCGGTTCGTATCAATATCTACGCAAACGCTATAAATCGGCCGTTCCCCAATCAGCTCCCTTTCCCACACCGTCCGTCCATCTACCTCCCCACTCGTCTCCACTCGTAAATGACAGCGCTCGGTGTGGAACAAGGAAGGATCGAGCAACCAGGCAACGGCCGCCGGATCGTGAATATGCGTTCCGCCATCAAGGGCATAAAAATCACGGTGAAACTGCTGGTAGACAGGGAAGATGCGGCCGAGTAATTCCCCGGAGGGATTGCCAAGCGCAGCGATCTGCTTCAGTTCAGCATTCCCCAACACTGCGCGGGTGGTTACGTCCAGACCAACCAACGTCAGCGGCCAATCGGCGGCAAAGACGACGGCCGCTGCTTCCGGATCGCCGTGTATGTTGGCTTCCGCCCACTGCGTTACATTGCCCGGCGTATCCACCGCGCCACCCATAATGACCACCTCTTGTACGGCGGCGGCGATCTGCGGTTCCTTTTGCAAGGCCAACGCCAGATTGGTCAGCGGCCCAACCGCCAGCAGTGTAATTTCCCCTGGCTGTTTCAGCACTTGCTCAATGATGAAGTCGGCGGCGTGGGTAGCGATCGGCCGTCCCTGTGGCGGCGGCAAAAATACATTCCCCAGCCCATCTTCGCCATGTACCTCGACCGGCGTGGCACGGCGAGGGCGAGCGAGGGGATCGGCCGCGCCCTGGGCGACGAGAACGTCCTGGCGGCCGACCCATTCGAGGATATTGAGCGCATTCCGCGTAGTCGCCTCTACTTCATGGTTGCCAAACACCGTCGTCAGCCCCACCACTTCCAACGACTCCGCCCCCAGCGCCATCAAGATCGCCAGCGCATCATCAATGCCGGGATCAGTATCAATTATTATTTTTCTATGCATTCCCATCTCTTATACCACTTATACCACTACTCAATATAGTCCCAGTAGTGCTGGTGATTCAAGTTTGCCACGCACCACAAATAATGTCCATCGGCACATTCTAACGAATAGGCATTGGCCCCTAGAATGCTATAGAGCAGTACGTAGCGATAGAGCTTCCCCCGAACTTGCTCTCCGAGTCTTGCCAGAATCACTTCTAAATAACGGCCGCGCAGATCCGCTTTGAGAGAATCATACATATCAAAAAACACCCAACTCGTCGCCACATCATATAGCGCATCCCCATACATCGTCATTAAGCCAAAATCGAATAAAGCGTTGATTTCCAATGCATCGTTGACGAAAAGATTCCCAGGATAAAAATCGCCATGAAGGAGGGAAAGTTCGCCATCATAGGGTTGGGCCAGAAACGCCCGAAGCTGCCCGATTTTGCTCGCGAACTGCGCCACATCACGAGAGAGATAGGGTGTTAGCTGGGCGAGTTTTAATGCCAGATAGCGATCAAGAAAGTGATGCCAATCGCCATTCGTTTGTTGACTGATTCCTTCCGAATCGAAGAGCAGATATCGTTCTGTAGATGGTGACGCTTTGATGGCTGATAAGGCGCAAACGGCCGTCAAATAGCGCTCCATCACTTGTTCCAATTGCCGCGCATCCAGACCGGGCAAGCGATCTTCCAGCCTTTCACCATTTAACCGTCGCTCGACCGTAACAATCGTATCACCCTCTTGAATAACGTCATAGATATAGGGCAACTCATAGGGGAGGTGTTGGCGCTCCAGACTTTCGTAGAATGTCTTCAACGTTTTCAAGTGCGACAGGCTCGTTGTCCCAGGATACAGTTTCAGCACCCGGTGGGAATCCAGCGCATAGGCTTCTGCTTCCATCCCCCCGCCCAACCGCGCGTCCGGTGAAACATCATACTTTTGTAGCAGTTGAGCCCTAGGAAAATCCATTATAAAGTATCTGAACCTGTGGCTGGCTCACGTTTGAAATCGATGATCATGCCTCGTTTTACGCTTGTCATTCCGGCCAATCCACAAGTGCTGCCTCGGTTAATTCTTCTAGCTCAGCGTCCTCTCCAAAAATCTCAGCGTACAAAGCTGCAGACTGCCTGAGGCTTTGCATTTCTAGCTCATCCTTCAAGCGTAGTAATACAGTTCGAACCAGGTGGCTTTTATCCTTAAACCCATAACGCCTGTAATCGCCCACGAAATCCCGTAGTCCAGGCGTGAGGCTAAACTTTGACTGTCGCATCACCAAACACCAAAAGGCCCTAAAACAGGGCCTAAAATTACAATCCAATTCAGGGGTAAATTATCCCTTCCTATACTTTTATAAGTCAAGCCTTACCAATCGGTCGAGAGTTAACCCCGTTCAGGCTCCATTTGCTTTACAGCCCGAACCTGCCGCAAGATGGACTCGGCTCCTTCGCGTGCGGCCGTACTCTCGGTCCCCAGCATCGCCGCCAGCTCGCGCACACGGCCGCCTAGTTCCAGTGTATGAACGGCCGTTGTTGTTCGCCCGTCCTGGATATGCTTGCTGACGTGGAAATGGGCGTCGCCATAACCGGCCAACTGTGGCAAGTGGGTGACAACAATCACCTGGTGCTGCGCCCCGTTGGTCAGGCCCCACAGCTTGCGGCCGACAATATCCCCGACACGGCCGCCAATGCCCTGGTCAATCTCGTCAAAGATCAGCGTCGGCGTCTCATCAACCTGGGCCAATGCCGTCTTCAACGCCAACATCAACCGCGCCGTCTCGCCACCGCTGGCAACCTTGGCCATCGGCTTCAACGGTTCGCCAGGATTGGTCGAGAGCAAAAACTCCGCCCGGTCAATCCCCATCGCATCAAAGGTAACTCTGGGGGGGATTGGAGATTGGAAATCGGAGACTGGGAGACTAGGAGATTGCGAGATTGTCCCAGTCTCCCAATCTCCTAGTCTCTCAGTCTCTATATACACGCCATTCTCATCCGGCTCCAGCGCAAAAGCCACCTTAAACTGTGCGCCTTCCATGCGTAGCTCATTGAGATGGTATTCGACGGACTCGGCCAGCTTTTCGGCCGCTGCCTTTCGCTTTTGTGAGAGGGCCATCGCCACACGGCCGATTTTCCGCAGGTACTTCTCCTGTTCCGCTTCCAGTTCGGCCGTGCGTACCTCGCTATTCTCTAATACTTTAAGTTCTTCCTGAGCACGGTCACGCGCTGCCAGCAGACCAGCAATACTGTCCTCGTTGTACTTCCGTTTGAGCGTGCTGATCGCCTCCAATCGCTCTTCGACCACATTCAGCCGTTGCGGGTTAAATTCCAACTGGTCGAGATAGTCCTGTACCTCTCCGGCTATTTCGCTAAACTGAAAGGTCAGACCTTGTAGATTATCGAGCAACCCTTCTTTGGTTGGATCAAAGCGCACCAACTGGCTAATGGCTCGTTCGACACTGCCCAGCAGGTTGGTGATCGAAGGGGTGTCATCGTCCACGCCCGTCATCAGCGCGGTGGCCTCGGCCGCGTGGTGGGCCAATTGCTCGGCATTCGCCAGCCGGGTGCGCTCGGCACGAAGCTCCTCCTCTTCGTCCGGCTGCAAGGCCAGGGCATTAATCTCCTGTAGCTTAAACTCAAGTAGTTCGATCCGTTGGGCGATGTTACGCTTATCCCGTTGCAATGATTGCAGTTCGCGCTGGATGGCCTGGAGTTTGCGCACTTCCGCCGCCAACGCTTCCCGCTCAGCAACCAGTCCACCATAGGCATCGAGCAGCGGCAAGTGGGCACGAGGATGCAATAGCGAGAGATGCTCGCCCTGCCCATGAATGTCAATCAATGGTTCCGCTACCTGGCGCAAGAGGGTAAGGTTGACGGCACGGCCGTTGACGCGGCTGATGCTGCGGCCGTTCGTCCGCAACTCGCGCGAGAGCAACAACGTCCCCGCATCTTCATCGTCCAACCCTTCCGCTTCTAAAAGGGGTTGCAGCCGCTGTTGCAAGGGGGGTTCAAGGCGGAAGAGGGCTTCGACAATCGCCTCCTCGCAACCGGCGCGCACCATCGTCGTATCGGCTCGGCCGCCCAACACCAGCGTCACGGCATCGAGGATGATTGACTTACCAGCGCCGGTTTCGCCGGTGAGGACGTTAAAACCGGGAGCGAACTGCATACGCAGTTCGTCAATAATCGCAAAATTACGAATGCTCAGTTCAGTCAGCATACGTGACAACTTGGACTTATACCATTAAGAATTTTTGCATCGAATTAGCGCGAATTTTCGCGAACATTCGTCTGAATTTGCAGGCGAGGTTCTTCCATTCGCGTCAATTTGATGCAGATGCATAAGTGAATTTTAGCGCATTTGCCAGTACGCTGCACCACCACCGACAAAAAGATATATCGCCGGACCGGCCAAAGCGAGTAATGAACCAAACTGGCCCATCAGGACGGCGAGAAAAATGGGGAATGCCGGGATAAGCACGCCGAGGACCATCATGGCGACGACCAAATGGGGCAGGTAACGGCCGCGCCGGTTGCCAATGGCTCGTTTGGTGACGCGGCCGATGAAGCCACCCACCGCACCACTAACCATGAATAAGATGATGTAATAAAAGAATCCAAATCCTCCCTGCAGCACATAAATCAACAGGAAGCCGATCAACATACTGAGGGGCAACGAGACGGCCGCAGCAATCACATAGTCTAAAAAGCGATTATTAAAGAACGTGTCTTCCGCCTCACGCATACATTCCGGGCAGATATAACCGACGGGCGTCTTGTTGGCGCAGCGCATACAAATCGGCCGGTTGCAGTTATAGCAACGCAACGACGTCGGCCGATCAGGATGGCGATAGCAAAACAGTTCATGGGTCTCGGCCAACGGCCCTTCAATATAGGACCCTTCGGCCTGTCCACTGGTCTCGCCGACCACTTCCCATTTATTCCGTCCCGTGCTTTCAGCGGGCAACGCTTCCTTGACGCGGCTGGCGGCCGTTTCCTGGGTCGCGGTGCTTGCTACATCTTCCGTGAGGGTAAGGGGCTTTTCTTCCTCTCCTGCTAAGGCCGCCGCGGCCGCCGTATTGTCGGGGTTCAAGGCCAACGCCCGTTCATAAGCTGCCCGCTTCTCCGCCGGATCGAATAGCACGCGGGCCAGACCAACCCAGGCGGCATCGGCCGAGGGCGCTTCCTCGATGATCTGACGATAGAGCATCTCGGCCGCTGCAAACTTTCCATTTTCCGCATTTCGCTCCGCCTGGCGTAACAAATTCCGCAACCTCGGTCCACTTATTTCCATGAGCAACCCTTCAGACAGTACGCAGATTGACGCTGATAAAACGCAGATTTTCGCTGATCATCCATTCACTCAATCTCCCAGTCTCCTAATCTCTCAATCTCCAGTCTCTAATCCCCAATTATCCAATCTCTCCCTACAAATGCGCCCACTTATGTCCCAACCCCTCCATCAGTCGGCGATAGAAGTAACCGGAACTTTCTACACGCACAAAGGAACAAGTTTGGTCGTGTTTGGTGATCAAAATTTTATCGCCGCTGTTCAACGGAATGCTTCGTTGTCCATCTACCGTCAGATTGGCCTCATGGCTCATCTCGACCTGCACGCTAATCCTGGCCCCTTCGTGCAAGACCAACGACCGGTTGAAACTGAGATGGGGAGCGACGGGGACAATGATAATGTTTTGTAGCTGGGGGGGCAACAAAGGGCCGCCGGCGGCCATCGCATAGGCTGTCGAGCCGGTTGGGGTGGCGATAATCAACCCATCGGCCGTATACATCGTCACTAAATCGTCATCAACCTGTAAATGGAGGCGGATGGTGCGTGATTGCGCCCCTCGGCCGACGACCACCTCATTCAAGGCCACATAGCCACCCAAATCCTGCTCACCGCGCCAATGTCTGGCGTGGATCAGCAAGCGACGTTCAATCCAATAGTCACCGTGAAGTACCTTCTCTAATTTCTCCGGCCAATCTTCCGGCTGTGCTTCGCTGAGGAAGCCAACACGCCCCAGGTTGATCCCCAGAATCGGCACATTATGCGGGACAGTCCAGCGCGCCGCCCGCAAGGTAGAGCCGTCTCCGCCGAGAACAATCAACAGCGATGTATCAGACAGCGATTCGCCCAGGTCTTCATCGGCATCCCAGGGTGCGGCCGTCCACGAATCCACGCCGCGATCTGCTAACCAGGCCGCAATCTCGGCCGCCAGTGGTGCTGATTTGGGAATTCGTGGCTGTTGTAAGATGCCGATGAGGTTCATAGATGAGGGACGCAGATTTTCGCGGATGCTACGCGGATAAACGCTGATTTTTATCAGGATCAGCATTTATCTACGTAGTATCCGCGTTAATCAGCGTTCACTTGTTCGTTCAACCAGCCAACCACCTCATTGAGTGGCACATCCACCTGTTCGCCACCATCTAACGGCCGTACCGTCACCTTACCCTCAGCCAGTTCCGTCTCGCCGACGATGAGCACAAAGCGAGCGTTGTGCTTATTCGCTTCACGCATCTGGCTCTTCAGGCTGCGCCGTTCGCGGGCAAAGGCCAGCCGCGTGCCAATCCCCTGCTCGCGCAGGCGAAAGGCCAACTGCACGGCCGCTTCCTTTGTCTCGCCGCCAAAATGGGCGACCAGTACGGGCAACGGGAGAGGTTCAGCAAGCGTGACGCCCTGCTCCTTCATGCCCAGGACAATGCGCTCAATACCGCTGCCGAAGCCAACGCCCGGCGTGGAAGGGCCGCCAATGTCTTCGGCCAGACCATCATAGCGGCCGCCGCCACACAACGCCGCTTGCGCCCCAATCCCTTCCTGCCACACTTCAAAAACGGTCTTGGTGTAATAATCAATCCCGCGCACCAGCCGAAAGTTGATCGTATAAGATTGGTCGAGATCATCAAGCAACAGCCGCAAGTCGGCAAAGTGTTCGCGGCAGTCGTCACAGAGATGATCGGCGATGTGCGGCGCATCGGCCAGCAGTTTGTCCATCCCCGACTCTTTGCTGTCCAACACACGCAATGGATTACGCGCCAGCCGTTCCTTGTCAATCGCCGCCAGCTTGTCTACATGTTCGCCCAGATATTCCACCAGCTTTTGGACGTAGCCAGGCTTACACACCGGGCAGCCGGTGCTGTTCAGTTGGAAGGTCAGCCCCTTGAAGCCCAACGAGCGATAGAGGTTCATCGCCAGCATCATCACTTCCACATCGGCCGCCGGGTCAATCTCGCCCAAGATTTCGGCGTTGAACTGGCTGTGCTGGCGCAAACGCCCCGCCTGCGGCCGTTCGCGGCGAAAGCTGGGGCCGATGGTGTAGAGCTTCACCGGCTGCGGCCAGCTACCCATCCCATTCTGCAGATAAGCCCGCATGAACCCGGCGGTGAACTCCGGCCGTAGCGTCACACTCGACCCATCCGGCTCCTCAATCGTATACATCTCCTTTTGTACAAAGAAGTCGGACCCCGTCCCCACCCCACGCACAAAGAGATCGGTATATTCGATGATTGGCGTGTCAATCCGCTCAAACCCATAGCGCCGCGCCAGATCGGTCGCGGCCGTGATAATCGCATCCCAATACCGCCGTTCCTCCGGCAGCACATCCTGAAACCCGGTTGCCCGTTGAATAGTTGTAGACGACATAGGGGAATTATAGCGAGAAAACAGGAGGGACGCAGATTTTCGCAGATTTCAATAGAAGATGAAATCAGCGTCAATCTGCGTTATATCCGCGTCATCAGCGTAACTATTTTAAGCTAATCGTTGATTGCACATCCGCCGCACCCCGCAACCGGCACAGAGGCGGGGATCATCGTGGTCGCGCTCCGGCTCGCCATCGCTCAATACCCCGCGCATTTCGTCGAGGACATAGAGCAGGTCCGCTTCCAGGTCTTCGGTATAATCAATGGCAAAGGCACGGTCGCGGTATTGGAGGATGCCATAGGGCGGCCGTACCCCATAGTTCTCCTCCACCAGCAAGCAGTAGGCCGCTAATTGCAAAATATGGTCGTCCCAGGGCTGTTGCGGGGCCAGGCTTGATTTCACCTCGACGGGGATAATCCAGCCATCATGCTGCTCGACTAGATAGTCAGGCTTGCCGACCAGCCGCACATCGGCAGCGTGCAGCACATCCCCATTCGGCCGCCACGCCCCCGTGTCGGTATAGATGACGTTCCCTTCCGGTAGGCCACTCTCCTGCTGCCAGCGACGGCCGAAGTACCACAGCACAAAGGCCAGCGCCAGCAGACCAATAAAAAGGGCTAAGGGCATACCACCCAGATTCGTCATCATTCGATTTATGCTTTGACACGAATGACACGAATTTCACGAATAAATACGTTACCTTAATCTTGAGTTTTCAATGCCCAAAAGGAATCCGTGCAAATCCTTTAAATCCGTTTCAACCCGTGGTAAATATCGGACTTCAGTGTTCTCACTCTAATTCGTGTCATTCGTGAAATTCGTGTCAAAAAATCCTTAACCAACCAACTAACCGACCAACATCTGATACACAAAAAACGCTACCGTTACAAACAAAATCGCCAACGCCAGCCGCTGTGACCATTGTGCGCCTTGCACTTTGCGGCCGTGTTGCCGGTGAAACTCTGTCCCACGCTGCAACTGGCGCACGTTCTGCGGCTTCACGCCACCCACGCGCTTTAACCACCACGCCCGGCGGCAATAGGCATACTGCCCAATCTCACTCGCGCGAATCCATTTATAGCTCATATGTTCTATTGTAATAGGGGGAGGGGTTGGTGTCAACGGCCGAAATACCAATAAAGTAGAATAATTTTTACCTGGTATTCAATTACAGCGAGAGAACCGACTCACAACAAATATTTGTGTCCCTAGATAATATTACCTTTGTAAGCAAGTGGGACCGACGGCCGCTTATTCGTCCTCCCCGACTCTGAAACTCGCCCCTACCCGCGAACGATAATACTGCTCAAGCTGCACGGCCGTAATCAAACGGGACGAATCCGCCTTCAACGTGCAGGTATATCGCGCCACAATTTGGCCGCGTAAAACGGCGGCCGCTATCGCCATATCCCCCAATACATAGCCAGACAAAAAGCCCACCGCCAGCCCATCCCCCGCGCCGTTCGTGTCCACGACCGGCTGCTCCATCTCAACAGGGGGAAAAATGCGAATGTCGCCGTCTGCGCCAACGGCACACCCTTTGGCCCCCATCCCAACCACCACCACTTGCTCTGGCTTGCGAGATAGAAGCGCATTGATTAAAGGCGTTGGATCGGCATGATTGGCGGCCGACAAAAACAGAATATCCGCATAACGAATAAAATCTTGACGATAAGGATCATCGAGCGAGACCACATCCTGAATATCACAGGCAATGGTCAGCCCCAATTCACGCGCTACCGGCAGCAGATGTCGCGCCCAATTGGGTAGATGAAAGTGGGCCAACCGTGCTCCAGCCAGCACCGACTGGCACAGCTCCCAGTCTGGCTGCAAAGCCATATGGCTCTTGCCGTCGTAGAAGTTTTTGCGCCGGCCGTCGCGGTACATAATATTGACGCTGCGGCTGGTCCCGGCCGGGTCGGTGAAGACGGCCGTCATGTCAATGCCGTCGTGGACGAATTCATCGCGAATGAGACGGCCGTTGTGGTCATCCCCCACCGCCCCGATGAAAGCCGTCTGGTAGTCTAATTGGGCATAGCCGCGACTGGTATATCCTCCTGCCTGACCGACACAATCCAGGTTCTCGGTGAAATTGGCCTCGACGCTGAAGTCAATGTCCGCGCCGTGAAGATAGACATTAGTGTCAATTCCAACGTTGCCCACAACGACAACATCAAATGGATTCCCCTCAATACCCATTTACTTGTTCGGATTCAATATGCTTAAGTGCGAGCCTCACGCACGTTCAAAGTTCTGTTCTTCTTGAAATGTTTGCACAGCACTAAATAGTTGAGAAACCGTTTGACCAGCAAAGAACTCATCACGCCAGCGCAGGTAATCTCCTTGTCCCAACTGCCAGTTAGCCCAAAATCGAGCGAACTTAGCTGGGCTTAGATGTTGTAACAAGATTTCCGATGCTTCACGCATCACCTCAGCTTCGCCATTTACTTTTACGCTCATGTTAATTACTCCAAATCCCAATCA
>CAYPHY010000047.1:27346-38709 GCA_964410625.1 uncultured Ardenticatenaceae bacterium
CCTCAGCTTCGCCATTTACTTTTACGCTCATGTTAATTACTCCAAATCCCAATCAGTTGTTACTTTACGAACAAATGTTGCTGGATCGCAAGTCGCAATAAGAGCATCTGGTAAGGCATTATAACGTCTAATCAAACGATCATCACAAGTCACGAAATAGTCCACATTCGCTGCTTCAGCACATGCTAAGTGTAATGCATCCATTGCCTTAATTTTATTCCGTTCAAAATACAAGCCTCGAGTTTTGATCGATTCGTCTACCAACTGATTTAATACCGCAGCTTCACTTACCTTGATGACCCACTCTCGCCGCTGCTCATACGGATTCCGGTTGTTTTCATAGAATAGCACAGACGACGTAACCAATTCTACATCGCCGCTACCAATTAACTGAAGAATGACCGATAACGACAGAGATTCTAACCAGATTCGTGGCTGTGTTTGATCATCGAACGGCCGATTGTATACGCTGGTATCCAGGTAGACTCTGAGCACCATGAAACCTCTTTAATAATTGACCAGGCTTATCTCGGCCGTCCCTTCGGCCGTCTCGCCTTTACCCCACCGCGATAGCTCGGTACTTCCAGGACAAAGAAGGTGCAGCGGGTAACATCCAACATGCGTGTTGCCAGACGAGGATCGAGTTCATCCACCGGCGTGGCGGTGGTAATCACGGTTGGGAGGCGAGCGTTGTAGCGATAGTTAAACAACTGGTAGAGCTTTTCCCGCGCCCAACCCGTCGCACTTTCCGTCCCTAAATCATCCAACACCAGCAGCGGCGCCGTCTTCACTTCTTCAAAGCGTTTATCCAACCGCACTTCGCTCGTCGGCTGGAAAGTCGCCCGCAGATGATCGAGTAAGTCGGGGACAACGATAAAGAGGACGGGTTCTCCGGTATTAGCGACATGGTTGGCGATAGCGGCCGCCAGATGGGTCTTGCCATTGCCAAAGCCGACGCTATTCAGCACTAACCAGTCCTCCGGCTTCTCGGCAAACTCGCGGGCTGTTTCAAAGGCGCGACGTAAATTTTCCGCCTGCGGCCGTGGCAACTCCCGTTCACGCAAATCAAACCGCTCAAACGTCTGGTCGCTGTGCAAATTCAACGAAGAGAGATCAGAGTGTTCCTGGTCTATCCCTGCACGGCGGAAGTCGGGGGCAGCGATATGGACGATAGAAACCAACGCCGGATCAACCATGCGCGAACGGATACGGATTTCAATCGCTTCCAACTCCAGGTTGGTGGTGATCACGGTAGGAAGGCGGGCGTTGTAGCGGTGGTTGAATATCTGGTAGAGTTTCTCTTGCGCCCATTCGCTGTTGCTTTGCGAACCCAGGTCATCGAGGATGAGCAGCGGTGCCTCGCGAATTTGCTCAAAGCGTTCATCATAGCGAACATCAGAACTAGGGCTGAAGGTGGCCCGCAAGTGGTCGAGCAAGTCTGGCGTATTGACAAAAAGCACCAGATGGCCGTTGTCGAGGCGATAATTGGCAATGGCGGCCGCCAGATGCGTCTTTCCCGCGCCATACCCCCCTTTTAGCACCAACCACCCGTCCGGGTTTTCGGCATACTCTCGCACACGCCTATAGGCCATTTTTAGATTACGCTGACGCGCGGCCGTCAGCCCATGGCCATCAGGCAAGAATGACTCAAACGTGCAATGTCGCAACGCCCCGATCTGGCTCATCCGCAGCAAGTTGTCGCGGCGTGAGCTTTCCTGTTCCTTCGCCCGGCAAGTGCAAGTCACGGCGCGGCCGAAGCCAGGATGTTCCGGACCGACATCGGGGATCACATA
This sequence comes from uncultured Ardenticatenaceae bacterium, assembly GCA_964410625.1. Classification (GTDB taxonomy): domain Bacteria; phylum Chloroflexota; class Anaerolineae; order Promineifilales; family Promineifilaceae; genus CAYPHY01. Next base: position 29,140 of record CAYPHY010000047.1, read on the forward strand.
GCCCAAACCGCCGCAAAATGGGCAGTCGGGCTTGCCGGGGCCAACCGCGGCCTCAGCGTTTGATGACGCTTTGGAGATGGTCAGGGATTTGTTGTTGTAGCTCTCTTTGAGAATCTCGGCGGCCGTGCGCATCTTGTCTTCCTTCTTGTCGCCATCGTTCCAAAATGGTGGAAACATAACGCCAGCGGCGGACGTTGTTCTCGACGGCAAGTTTAATCGCTTCCTCAATCCAGCGAGCGGGATAGCTCTTTTCGGCGTCGCGCAGTTCCTCGACGATCATCGGCGTCAGTGCACCAATGTTTTGCTCATATAGCACAAAGATATTCGGCCGTTCTACCAACAACGAGACCGGCGCTTCGTCGTCGGGCGACGGCCGCCATTCACCGCGTGTGATGCCATCAACGGCCGCGCGTCCCTTCTCTGTATTAAGGAAGTAAAGGTCTATATTGCCGTCCGCACTCTCGACATTGACATGGAGAAATGTCCCGCGTGCCACCGCCCGCTCAATACCTTCCAGCAGCGCATCCGTCGCCAACTGTGTGGTCGGCGCTAGCCCCTTGACAAAGGCGGCATCGTTGAGAAAGTCAGTCAGGCGCAGATAGCGCACTTTGCCCTCTTTCTGCCCCAATGCCCAGAAAGCGTACAGCGTGACCTTCAGTTCGGCCAGATGATCAATTATGGGCAGCAAGTCGCTGAAAAAGAGATTAAAGATCGGCGTTGTGCGCTGCCGCCCGTCGGGAAAACCAGAAAAACCGTGCATAGTTCACCAATGAACAATGAAATAATGAGACAATGAACAACAGCGTTGATCATTGGTTCATTGTTCATTGTTAATTATAGCGAAATTTCTTGCCGTTGCAGGTTGCGGAAGGTGGCGAGTTTGCCATGCCAGAAGAGGTCTACGGTTCCGGTGGGGCCGTTGCGGTGCTTGGCGACGCTGATTTCGGCGATATTCGGCCGCTCGCTGGTATCAGGGTTGTAATAGTCATCGCGGTAAATAAAGGCTACTACGTCTGCATCTTGCTCAATTGATCCACTTTCGCGAAGATCGGAAAGCACCGGCCGTTTATTTTGTCGTTGTTCAACCGCGCGGCTGAGCTGCGAGGCGGCGATCACGGGCACATCCAGTTCGCGGGCCAACGCCTTCAGGCCGCGCGAGATTTCGCTGATCTCCTGCACACGATTGTTGCTGGCACGGTCGGCCAACATCAGTTGCAGATAATCAATCATGATCAGATCAAGACCATATTCGGCATAGAGGCGACGGCACTTCGTTCGCAGTTGCAACGGAGTGATCGAAGGGGTGTCATCAATGAAAATCGGCGCTTCGGAAAGACGGCCGATCGCCTGATAAAACAACTCCCACTCATTTTCGTGCAAATTGCCCAGGCGCAACCGTTGCGAATCAATGTGGGTTTCGGCCGCTACCATGCGCTGCACCAACTGTTCCCCCGACATTTCCAGATTAAAGATAGCGACACGCTTATCGAAGCGGCGAGCGGCCGTCAGAGCAATGGCATTCTGCAGGGAAGTCTTGCCCATCCCCGGCCGCGCAGCAATGATGATCAAGTCCGAGCGGTTCAACCCACCAAGCATTCGGTCCAGGTCAACAAAGCCGGTGGGAACGCCGATGTACTCATCCCCCCGCTGGCGTAGTTGCTCAATGCGCTCCAGATAGCTGCTGGCAATATCCTTAATCGGAACCAGGTCGCGTGTTGCCCGTTGTTCGCTGATACTAAACAGCGTTTGCTCTGCCCGGTCGAGGACAATATCCACATTTTCCGCTTCGTCATAGGCCAGACGAGCGATAGTTCCAGCGGCCGAGATCAGCCGCCGCCGCAGCGACGCCGCCTCGACCAGTCTGGCATAGCTTTCCGCATTGATCGAGGTCGGGACGGCATTAACCAGGCTGAGGACATAGGCCTCGCCCCCCACCTCTTCCAACTGTTCGCGACGGCGTAGTTCTTCAGTTACGGTCAGATAGTCTACCGGCTCGTGACGCTCATTCAGGCTAAGGATCGCGTCATAGATCCAGCGATTTTGCGAACGGTAAAAAGCGTCGGGCTTCAGGAAACCAGCAACTTCAAACACGGCATCTTCGTCAATCAACAAAGAGCCAAGCACAGCCTCTTCGGCTTCTACGCTATGGGGTAAGAGACGTTCCTCTTCAAAAGCTTGCATCGGTCATCAAGGTAATCAAGTGCGGCTAAAAGAACAACGGATACAGAAAGAAACGGATGGGAAAATACCATCCGTTTGTTTCCCTATCCGTTGTTGTCAGATTGATAAGGACGGGGCAGCCGGTATAAGCCTCTGATGGCTCTCACAAATTTTGTTCCGAATGCCTCGCCCCTACAAGGTTCTAATTCTCGTCGAAATCGTCAAAGTCTAAGGTATCGAGGAAGTCACTGAAGGCATCCAAATTGCCCACATCCTCTTCAGCCACTTCCGCTTCTTGCATATCAGCTTCCGGCTCAACTCCGGCGATGTCCATCACATCTTCAGTAATGAAAATTGGCACTTTGGCCCGCACCGCAAGCGCAATGGCATCAGACGGCCGACAATCCACCTCGCGCGGGTCTTGCTCGCCTTCTACATTAATGAAAAGCCGGGCGTGAAACACACTTTCGTTCAGTTCTTTGATCAACACGTGGGAGACAGCACCCCCCAGCTCGCCAATTACGTTTTTCAGCAAATCTTGGGTCAGGGGGCGAGCGACTCGCACATCTTGTAATTCAATCGTAATCGCGTCCGCCTCACAAGGTCCAATCCAAATCGGTAACTGGCGTTCACTATCCACTTCACGCAACAGCACAATTCGGTGCTGCGAAACCAGACTAATGCGGATGCTGTCAATGACGACTTCTATCATTCGAAAACCTCTTCACGCTGGGAGCCTCCGAGTTAAGTGACTTAACTTATATAGAAAACTCAGAGGCACAATTTCAAGTCTATAGACTATCGCTTATTAGTCTACTGTTGTCTGGTCAGCAGGCCAGTAAAAGCGATTGTATCACAAAAAGTAGTGGGCTTCATACTGAAAAATCGGAATTTGGCCGCTAATTTGGATAGGGAGGTGAAATATACAAGCAAGTGTAAGGATTAAACAGCAGCAAAGGGCACGGATTAACGACGATAAACACAGAGAAAATCTGTGTCGTCAGTGCCAATCCGTGCCCTCTTTTTGAAAGAGATGAGGCTTAGAGGGTTATGAGTGGATCAAAGCTGCGCGCTTGCCGTCGAATGAAGCGGCCGTTTCTGGCATTTCCCTCTTTTTCTGCAGCGCCACGCTCTCGATGATGTCGGCCGCCCTGCTAAAACCCCCTGCCTCCACAAATGATTCACTAATTCGTTGGGCATTGCGACGGATTGTGTCATCCGTCCGTAAGCGTTCTACCGCCTGGCGCAATTCATCGCCGGTGGTGCGGCCGTAGGGCGGCCGTTCGCCTAAGACGACTCCCGCTCCCTGCGCCGCCACCTGCCGCGCGTTGAGGAGTTGCTCCATCTGCTGGGGGATAACAAGCAGCGGGACACCATAGTACAATCCCTCGTTGATGCTGTTCATTCCGCCATGGGTGGTAAAGAGGTCAACCTGTTGCAGCAACGCTAACTGCGGCACGGTGTTGCGCACGATAAAGTTGTCGGGGATGCGGCCGAGTGCGGCCAGGTCGGTCATGCTCCCGGCAGACAGGATAAACTGGGCTTCATGGGTGGCGAAGGTGTCGAAGATGACGCGATAGAACGCCTGGTTGAGGTGGTAGAGCGTGCCGAAGGAGATATAGATGAGGGGGCGGCCGTTATCCTTGCTCTGCCTCAGTTGTTCCCAGGGAAAAGCCGTGTCCGGCCGTGTGACGGGATTTATGGACGGCCCAACAAAGTGGAACGACTCATTGATAAAAGGGGTCTCCGGCTGGAACGCTCGTGATGTATAGACTATATTCTGCTCGCCAATGGCCGGAAACATGTCTTTGTGAGGAAAAACATCTTTTCCGTAAATGCGAACCAACTCCCGTCTTTTCCGTAGCAAGTCGGGAACGGCCGGTAAAGCCCTGCGCAGTAGATAAAGCACGTCACGCCAATTCATCAACCCTTTCACGTCTTCCTGCACAAACGTACTGATGGAGGAGACCGAAGGCAACCGCAGCAGATGGGCCGCCTGCATCCCCCATAGGGTGATGGAATCAAATACCACCACATCCGGCTGTTCGCGCTCCAGTTCGCGCAACAAAAAAGGCAACAGTCGCTTGCTTTCGGCAAAGAGGAGGCGTGTCACGTTGACCAGATTGCCAACGATATTGGCAAATTCGGCCGATGTCAGATTGGGTTCGGGATACGGCCGAAAGGTCGCGCCTGTGCGTTCGATTGGCGGCCGAAATTCCTCGGTGTTGTAATAAAACACCTCATGCCCGCGCTGTACCAGTTCGGTCACAACCGGGAGGGTTGGGTTGACATGTCCATGTCCCGGAAAATTGAGGAGGACGAGCTTTGCCATATATTCACCACAGCAAATCAATAATTTAGATAAATCTAAATTTTAATCGGCGAATAGTGATTTGTCAATAAGTTGGGCGAAACAATCCGCAGGATTGTTGCTACAGGCGGCCGTCCATTGAACCGGCATAACCGGTCATTTCAATATAACCTTTGGCCGACAGAGGTGTGTTGCCAATTGAGCCGCTGAAGGAGACGGCCCCTTCCCAATAGGTTGTGGAGATATTGAGTTCTTGATTGGGCATCAGCGGCCGTCCTTCCAACTCCAAATCCAACGCCGGAATCACAAGCCACCATCCCGCCGGATACGCTCCCCCACTGGCTTCGCTGCGCCACGTGTCCAAAATCTCCAAGCTCCAATCGCCCAATCTCAAATCTACGACCTCTCCCTCCGGCGTGATATAGCTGCCGCTGGACATCGGTTCCAACGAGCCATCCTCACGGCGAATCTGGAAGAGCATCAGCGCTCCACCATTATCCAGTTGCAGCGAGAACCAATCCCAACCGACCGACCCTGCACTCAGCGCACTGGTGCTATACTCATGGTCCTTCCAGGCCAGCCCATTAACCGTTAACCGTTGACCATTAACCGTTACACTTCCGGCCGCTTGCTGCTGCACAATCGAGTAATAGTAAGAGGCATTCCCCGCCTCCGGCCCCTTCGGGCTAAGCCCTTCGTCGCCATGCAAGACCGGCGGCAAGGTTTGGGTCAGCAGCAGGTCAAGCGCCACCTCATCCGTTTGCGCCTGGAGTTGCACTTGCCCCTCGGCCGTCTCCGCCATCGTCCAATCCTCCAACCAGACGCGATAGGGTTGCGCCTGTGCGCCAGCCAACCCGGCCGCGCCACGACTGAAGCGCTCGGCGACATAGAACTGCTCATTGGCGATGTCGCTAATGGTGAAGTGCGCCAGGTAGACCTGGTTGGTGCGCCAGTCAGAGGCTTCACCCTCAAGGCTACTTGCTTCCCCCGGAGGCGTCAGGGCGCGGCGAAAGATGGTGAATTGGAAGCCAAAGGGGCGGCCGTCGGCCGTTTCCAGATGGCCGGTGTAGTACCACCATTCCGTCTGATAATCAGGGTGCGGGCCGAGGTCGCGCGGAAATTCGACATCTCCCGGAACTAACGCTCGCGCATACCCTTCATTTTGGCCGGTATCCACCAGCAAGGATTCGAGCGATGCTTCGAGCGTGGGTTCACTGTTTCCGGCGAGGGACGGCCGAAAGATGAGGAAGACGGCCGTGACCAATAAAAGAAGCAAGATACCAACGGGAATGAATCGTTTCATGATTTTTCGAGAAACCGGGTTTTTTGAAAAAACCCGGTTTCTAAAAGTTGCTACTCCTCACGCACGGCCGTTGCAATCTCCATATTACTCAAGCGAATAGCGGGATAGATACCGGCCAACAGCGCGGCGATGACGGCCACGGCCAACGCCTGGAGGAAGTAGGCTGGTTCAAGCTGCATATTGAGTGTCCAGCCAAAGGAGCGGACGTTGATCACGTAGATCAGAATCCAGGCCAGGACATAGCCAACGGGCATGGCCAGCAGCCCGGCCGTCGCGCCCATCAAGCCGGTCTCCACCAGCGTCAGCAGCCACAACTGTTCGCGGGTCATGCCGGTGGCGCGGAGTGTGCCTAGCTCCCGCGCCCGTTCCAGTTGTAGGCTCATTAAGGCGCTCAGCACGCCGATGAAGGCGACAATCACTGCCAATAGGCGCAGGGCGGAGGTGATGGCAAAGGTGCGGTCGAAGATTTCCAGCGAGCTGCGGCGTAGCACTTCATTCGAGCGTATTAACACAGCTTGCCCGTCACGGCCGCTAAAATGTGCCTGTAACGCCGCCACTACTTGCTCACTATCTTGACCAGGGGCGAGGAAGAGGCCAACGGCCGACACCGACGAATCCCCCCATAACTGCTGATAGAGATCATCATCCAGCAGGATCACGCCCTGATCAGAAGAGTAGTCGTAATCAACAGCGAGGACGGGAAAGGTGCGCGGGCCAGCGGCCGTTGGCAGCGTTAGTGGCTCCGGCGGCAAAGAGAGGTTTTCGCGCAGCAACAACGCTTCGGAGATAATCACCCCTTCTCCTGCTTCCAGCAGCGGCCAGGGGTCGGCCACACCCTCTTGTATCCAGGCGTAGCGGCGGTTGCCTTGAGATACGTCACCACTGGCGGCGACAAGCTGCACCGGACGGCCGAACGCCGGGACGTTAAGCTGCACGGTGCGCGAGGTCACCGCCTGTTCCACCCCCGGCCAGGCGGAGGCTTCAGCGACGATCTGCGGATCGAGAATGCCCGTCGAACGGCTGGCGCTGACGCTGGGGGGCGAGATAAAGACATCGGCGCGAAGCGTCTGGTCGAGCCATTGGGCGACGGTCTGGCGGAAGGAGCCAACCATGATGGAGACACCGACGATCACTGCCACGGCGGTCATCAACGCGGCCACCGCCACCGAAGTGCGACTTAACGAGCGGGTGATGTCGCGCGGGGCCATGCGGCCGAGAACGCCGAGCAAACGGCCGCTGATCGGCGCGACCAACCACATGAGCACGGCCGTCACCGGTGGCGCGAGTAAGGCGGTACCGATTAAGATAGTGAACAGTCCGGCAAAGGCAGTGATTAAGCCTCCACGCAGCCAAAGCAGCCCCGCCCCAATGAGCGTTGTGATGATCCAGGCGGGAAAGAGCCAGGGCAGAAGCTGGCGCACCCGGCTCTCCAGGGTCGAGCGCCGCAGCGTTGTCTGTGGCGTGGTACGCATCGCTTCCAGCGCGGGGGGTAACGAGGCCAGGACGGCCGCGCCGACACCGATGACCACACCCCGCACCAGCGTCATCGGTGGTATGGTGACGCTTTCAACATTGACGACAAAATAAAGGTCGTTGATCGTCTGTGTGATCAGTCGCACCGTCCCCCGCCCCAACAGCACGCCTAATCCCAGACCCAACAACGCGCCGATCAGGCTGAGGGCAATGGATTCACCGAGGATGAGCCGAAACAGTTGGCTGCCGGTCACGCCAAGCGAACGTAGAGTACCAAATAGCGGCCGCCGCTGCACGACGCTAAAGGTGACGGTGTTGTAGATCAGGAACATGCCGACGACGAGGGCGAGCAGGCTGAGTGCGGTCAGGTTTAGCTCAAACGCGGCCGTCATCTGTTGCACCGCGTTCTGGCGGGCGGCGGCCGTTTCCAGCGCCACACCCTCCGGCAAAATCGCTTGCAGTGGTGCAAGCACGTCCTCATCCTCGGCGATCAGGTCAATGTGGCTGAGACGGCCGCGCAGGTCGAGCATCTCTTGTGCCGAGGCGATGTCGGTGAAGATGATGTCATCCAGGGCGCGACGGGTGACATCATCGGCCGGGTTGAGCAGACCAACCAGGCGTGCTTCAACCGAGCGACCGGCTATGTCCAGCGTAAGTTGATCGCCCAGTTCCAGCCCGTAACGTTCGGCCGCATCCTGCGAAAGGACTACCGCGTTTGGTTGGGTGAGAATAGCGGTCAGACCTTCGGTATCGAACGCACCGGCTTCGGCCGCGTTGCTGTTCCCCTGTCCTGGCGTGTCAAAGTAGTCGCGGAAGGGGGGTTCGGCGAAGGGGTCAATACCGATCAGGCGCAACGGCCGCTCGCCCAACCCTTCGGAGGAGATATACCCTTCTACCACCGGCGCGGCAGGCGAGAAGCCTATCCCCTGGCGCACCTGCCGGTAAATCGCTTCCTCAATCCCCGTCGGTCCGCCGACAATGCGATGGGTCGCCTTGCCCGTCACGGCATCCGTCGAAAGCGAGAAAGCACGGCGGGCGGAGCCATTCGCCAGATCAATCGAAATCATCATCGCCACGCCAATCGCCACGCCGATGATCAGCAAGATATATTGGAACGGCCGCCGCCGGATGCGCCGCCACGCCAGCCGCCAGAGGGGTCGGTTGGTGATGGTGGATGGGGATGGTTGAGACTTCATGATAGCGGTATATTGGTGTATTAGTATATTGGTATAGTTGGGACAAGCCTGAAAATCCGCGCTACATCCGCGTCATCCGCGTAACCCTTTTACCTTTCCACCAACTGCCCATCATGCAACTCCAACACCCGGTCGGCATAGGGGGTGATGTCGGGGTTGTGGGTCGCCATCAGCAAGGTCTTGCCCGCGCTGCGGGTCAGATCAAGCAGCAGATCAAGCACGCGCTGGCCTGTTTCCTCGTCCAGGTTGCCGGTTGGCTCATCGGCGAGGACGAGCATCGGATCATGTACCAGAGCGCGAGCAATCGCTACCCGCTGCTGCTCCCCACCGGAAAGGCGGTCGGGAAACGTATCACGCCGGTCAGCGAGTCCAACCCGTTCCAGTAAGTGCAGCGCATCCGCTTCCACATCGCGCCAGTTGCGCCCGGCCAACTCTTGCGGCAAGGTGACGTTTTCGAGAACGGTCAGGGTCGGAATGAGGTTGAAGAATTGAAAGACAAAGCCGATGTGGTCGCGGCGAAAGAGGGTGCGGTCGCGTTCGCTCAACTGGGTCACGGCCGTCCCTTGAATGACCACATCCCCCGCCGTTGGCCGATCAATCCCGCTAATCAAGTTGAGCAGTGTGCTTTTTCCGCTTCCGCTGCGGCCGAGCAACACCACAAACTCCCCTTCGCGGAAGTCATAGCTGACGCGGTTGAGGACATACCGTTCACGGCCGCCTTCCACAAAACGCTTGCTAAGGTCACGTAAGCCCACCACCGGCTCAAAGCTGCTTATTTGCCCGTCAGCATGATCAGGGAGGTCTTCTCGCCGATCCACTGGTTCTATCTTCTGTTTAATCATCATCGTCATTCGATCAACTGTATACTCATCAACTTCATTCACATCAATTGCGCAAGTTCGGTTAGTGAAAACTATAACAAATGCCAACCCCCTATTCCATTAACATTCATATAATGTACTTCCCGTGTCATTGCTCATTGTTCATTGTTCATTGTCTCATTGTTCGTATGGTTACGCGGATGACGCGGATGGGCATTCTGCGAATGCACGCAGATGCCGCGGATTTTTTGATTGTTCATTGTCTCATTGTTCATTGTCTCATTGTTCATTGCCTCATTGTTCATT
>CAYPHY010000048.1:0-38659 GCA_964410625.1 uncultured Ardenticatenaceae bacterium
CCTGCCACCTGCCACCTGCCACCTGCCACCTGCCACCTGCCACCTGCCACCTGCCGTTAATAAGGAAAAGTTATGCAGAACAATGACACACAAATTGATTTATTAATTCATTCGGCCGCGCAGTTGTGTGTGGTTCCGGGGGAGGGGCCACAGCGCGGGGCGGCGTTAGGCACGCTGGGGATAATTGAAGATGGCGCGGTGGCGGTTCGCGATGGGCTGGTGGTGGCAGTGGGGCAGACGGCCGAATTGCGTGCCTCCTTCCGCGCCGAGCAGATGATTGATGCGGGCGGCCGATGTGTCGTCCCTGGCTTTGTTGACCCCCATACCCATCTTTCCTGGTTTGGCGACCGCGCTGGTGAGTTTGAGCAGCGGCTGGCAGGGGCGAGCTATATGGAGATTATGGCTGCCGGTGGAGGGATCATGTCCACTGTCCGCCAGACGCGGCAGGCGAGCCTGGAGGCGTTGGTCGAAGATAATTTGCCACGTCTGGCGCGGATGTTGGCTTATGGCACAACCAGTGCCGAGGCGAAAACGGGGTATGGACTGGAGACCGCGGCCGAATTGAAGCAATTGGAAGCGATCAGGGCATTGGGCGAACGACAGCCCATCGAACTGACGCCTACGTTCCTACCGGCCCATGCTGTACCGGCGGAGTTTTCGGGCCAGACGGATGCGTATGTAGAGTTGGTGATTGGCGAGATGTTGCCTGCCGGGGCAACCTGGATGGGCGAGCGCGACATTGTGTTGTTTTGTGATGTCTTTTGCGAAGAAGGGGTCTTTGATCTGGCGCAGACGCGGCGCATTTTGGAAGCGGCTGCTGCCCTCGGCTTTCGGCTCAAAGTCCATGCGGATGAGTTTGCCGGCTTGGGCGGGACGAAGCTGGCGGTGGAGTTGGGGGCGGTGTCGGCCGATCATCTGGTGCAAACGCCGGATGAGGACATTGCTGCGTTGGGGCAGGGGGAAACCATCGCGGTTGGCCTGCCGGGGACGCCCTTTGGCCTGGCCCACCACGACTATACCCCGGCTAAGAAGATCCTGGCTGCTGGTGGCGCGTTGGCGTTGGCAACGGATTGCAATCCCGGTACGGCGTGGTGTGAATCTATGCAGATGGTGATCGCGCTCGCCTGCCGCTATATGGGGCTGACCCAGGCCCAGGCGTTGGCCGCCGCCACGCGCAATGCTGCCTATGCCATCGGCCGAGGTGCGGAAGTTGGCAGCCTGGAACCAGGGAAGCAAGCCGACCTGCTCATCCTTGATGTTCCCGATTACCGCTTTCTCGGTTATCGTTTTGGGACAAATCTGGTGCGGACGGTGGTGAAGCGGGGGAGAGTGGTTAGTGGTTAGTGGTGGTGGCGAGTGTGAGGGGGTGGTGAAAAAGGGGAAGTATTGTTAAGCGGCAGCGGCCGACCATTGTATAGTATATGGTGTGGTCTGTTGTGGTCTGTGGTCTATGGTAGTGGCAGATGGTGTACCGTTTACCGATAACCGATAACCGAGATTAGATGTAATGGATTTAGCAGCAATTGACTTTACGAGATTAATTATTCTGATTATCGCCGTGGCGGCCGTTTTGTTGCTGTTGCGGGTGGCGCTGCGGCTGACCGCTTCATTGTTGCGCCTGGGCTGCCTGATTGGTATCTTCATTGTAGTAGCCTATGTAGTTATCACTGTGCTGCAATGACAGAATTGCGTTTAGGAATTTTATTCATGGTGGGGAATCAATCAACACGACAATATCGCTTTTTGATGGGTAAGGCAGGCCGCTTGCTGCTCATCGCTCTGCTGCTATTGGCGGCCGCTTGCCGCCAGGATGACCCTTCTCCAACAGAGAACGGTGAGAACGGAACGGGCAACGCGACCACAACGGCCGACAACCCACCTTCCGCTCAAGATACAGCGGCGGTTGCTACCGAGATTCCATCGCCGACGGCCGTTCCCCCCACGCCAACCCCATCAGAGCCATTGGCCGCGCTGGTCAACGGCCAGCCCATCTTCCTGGCTGATTATGAGCGCGAACTGGCACGTTATGAACAGGCGCAAGCGGGAGTGGGCGCGGATGTGGCGGATAATGGTGATGCAGAAGCAGCCCCACCGGCGGAAGGGGAGGGAGAGGTGACAGGTGTTGTGCCACAGGCCGAAGCGACGCCGGAACCCGACTACCGCATTCAGGTGTTGGATGCGTTGATTGAGCGAGAATTGATCCAACAAGCGGCGACGGCCGCCGGTGTGGTGGTTGACGCAGCGGCCGTAGATAATCGCATCGAGGAGCTTCGCGCTTCGACGGGCGGGGCGATGAACTTCGATGCCTGGCTAGAGGCCAATCTCTACACCGCGGAGGAGTTTCATCAGGTGTTGGCGGCGGAGATGGTGACGGAACGGATGGTCAATGTGGTGACGGCGGCCGTGCCGGAGACGATTGAGCAAGTCCGCGCCCGTTATATTCAGGTCAACGACCTCGCCCTGGCGCAGGACCTACTTAATCGTATTCGCAACGGTGATGATTTCGCCTTCCTGGCCCAACAAAATTCGCTGGATCGCGTGACCGGCGCGAACGGTGGCGACCTGGGCTACTTTGCCCCCGGTTCGTTGTTGGTGGGCGAGGTGGAAGCGGCCGCGTTTGCCCTCCAGCCGGGGGAGACGAGCGAGGTGATCACAGCCACGAATCCCGACGGCTTGCCAACTTATTACATTGTGCAAGTGACGGAGCGCGACCCCAACCGCGTGATGACGGCCGATATGCGCTATGCCATGTTGCAACAGACCTTTGAGGCATGGCTAGACCAACTGTGGAGCCAGGCGACCATCGAGCGATTTGTAACGCCGTAATCGCTCAATCTTGCAATCTCTCGCTCTCTGCTTCTTTCTCCACCCGCCAATAAATCCCCTTTTCGCGCTTTACCAAACCTTCTTCCACCAGATAACGTCGCCAGGTGGCGTGATCGGGGTGGTATTGGTGGAGCAGTTCGTTAAACTCCTTTTCGCTGTAGCGTACATCTGGCTCAATTTGTTGTGCCAACCAGTGGAGAACAACGTTGCGTTTTTTCCATTGCGCGGGATCATCTTTGATGCGGCCGTTGTGCACAAACGCTTGCAACACCTTGTCCTCCCAGGTGCGGTTGCGCGGATCATCCACCAGGGTCGCCAAATTGGAGTGGGAGAGCACATCCTTGCTCATCCGTTCCAACGCCTTAGGGTCCAGCTTGTAGTAGCGTACATTGCCATCGGCACGCACCGTCACTAGTCCAAGCTCCTTCATCGTTGCCAGGTGGTGGGAGACGGTTGGTTCTCGCAGCTCGACCAGTTGCGCCAGCTCGCCCACGCTCCGTTCCCCATTTGCCAGATGCCCCAGCAGCTTGAGGCGACTTTCGTTGGCTAATACCTTAAAAAATTGTAGTAGTGAGTCGAATTGTTCTTGTTCCATCTCTGTTTAGATCGCCTTCTATATAGATTTATATCTAATTAGAAGTGTATCTAAATAGATTCTTTTTATCAAGCCCGATGAAAAGCGTTTCTTTTCATGTTAGAATCAGGGCCATGAGTGATCTTCCCTCTGCCCAACACGCTGCCCGACTAATAGAGCAACTACGACGCGGCGGCCCCGGCCGCCACCGCCGTGTGGCCGGGCGTGACCTTTCGCCGGAGATGAAGCTTTTGCGGAGCTGGCAAGCGCAACGATTGGCGCAAACCCGTGCCGACTTCCTGGAGAGTCCGCGCTACCGGGCGGCGGCGCAATTCTTTCTCAGCGACATCTATGCCCCGCGTGACTTCAGCCAGCGCAATCAGGATATTGAGCGCATGTACCAGTCTATGCTGAAGATTTTGCCGGAACGGGTACTGCACACATTGCGCGTGGTTGTGGAGTTGCATTATTTCACCGATGAGCTGGATGAGTTGCTCCTGGATGTATTGCTCAATGAGGTGGGCATGAAGGATACGCTCACGGCCGAACAGTATGCCGAAGCCTATCGCCTCTGCGATAATTATGATGACCGGGCGAAGCAAATCGCGATGATAGTGGAGGTCGGAGATGGCGTTGACCGGCTGGTGCGCCTGCCACTGATCGGCATGACAGTGCGACTGGCACGCCGTCCGGCGCGAATGGCGGGTTGGCATGAGCTACAAGACTTTCTGGAAAGGGGCTTTGCCGCTTTTAAGCAGATGGGGGGCGCGGCCGAGTTTCTAAATACCGTTCAACAACGCGAGATGCAAATCCTCGACCGCATCTTCGCCGGACATCCCGAACCCTTTGCACTGAGATGAGATTTCTTGTTACCGGCGGAGCCGGATTCCTGGGGGCGACGTTGGCTAACCGGTTGGCAGCCGATGGTCACGATGTTCATGTGTTGGACGACCTGAGCAACGGCCGCCGCGACCGCCTTGCCCCGGCCATCCGCTTCACCGAGGGGGATGTAGACAATATCCCGCTACTCTGGTCTTTGCTGCAAGCGGTGGATTGTGTCTACCATCTGGCTGCTCGTGTAGCCGTCCCCCAATCCATTCTCCATCCCCGCGAATATAACCGCGTGAATGTCGGCGGGACGGTCAGCTTGATGGAGGCGATGCGCGATACGGGCGTGCGGCGCGTCGTGTTTACCTCGTCTGGCGCGGTCTACGGCCACCAGGAACGCCAGCCCGTTCGTGAACAAGACATGCCGAAGCCGGACAGTCCTTATGCTGTCAGTAAGTGGGCGGCCGAGCAATATATCCACACCATTGGCGAACTATGGGGGATTGAGACCGTCGCGCTGCGTATCTTTAATGCCTATGGCCCCGGCCAAAGCTTGCCCGTTTCCCACGCTCCGGTGATTCCGCGCTTTCTGCAACAGGTGCTGACGGGGGGGTCTTTGATCATCTTTGGCAACGGCCGCCAGACCCGCGATTTTGTCTATGTAGATGACGTGGTGGAGGCATTGGGCCGGGCAGCCACCGCGCAAAATATCAACCGCCAGGTGATCAATATCGGCAGTGGTCATGGAACGACCGTTCAAAATTTGGTCCAGCTCGTGGAACAGGTGAGTGGCAAGCGGGCAAACGTCATCCACAATAGCCAAAAGCCAGGGGGGGTGCAGTCGCTGGCGGCCGACATCTCCCGCGCTCGCCAACTGCTCAACTTCCAGCCCCAGACTGATCTACTGACGGGCCTACGCCTGACGCTTACCCAAGACGAACGGTTTGTGAGGATGGGGGGGTGACAGGGTGACAAGGTGATTGTAAATGGGTGAGCTTCTATCCGTCAACTTTTGCCTCACCACCCCATCACCCTTTCACCTTGTCACCCCTTCACCCTGTCATCTTGTCATATCTTCATACTAATCTCCGGCTGGGGGTCGGCCGAAGCGAGGCGCAGACGCACAAAGAGCATGGGGGCGTGATAGGCGATCCATAAGGTGAGCAGTAGGTAGCGGATAATTCGTAAGGGGACGGCCAGCCAGAGGGGATCATCGGGGAAGATAGCGTCCAGCCCCGCCCACAACCCAACGGCCACGATTATGCCCAACACAAAGCGCAACGCTCGTTGCCAGAGCGGGCCTGTTGAGTGGAAGCGAACGCGGCTGGCCTCCAGCGCGACGCCGATGCCAAACCCCCACAATGCGCCAACGGCCGTCGCTATGGAATCCACCATCTCCCGTTCCGCCCGTGGGATTTCTGTTGCCCAGGGAAGGGATGTATCCGGCTCGCCAACGAGCAGACGCACGACTATATAGAGTGCGCCAATGAGCAGGGGAACAAGGACGGCCGCCAATAGCTTTTGGCCGAGGATACGCTTGCTAAACGCCTCCGCCAGATACCACCAAAAACCGGCGGCGGCGGCCAATAGCAAAAAACCCAACAGATAGCCACCGAGGACATCGGATAGAAAGTGGACGCCCAAATAGGCGCGGCTGGCCCCCATGATCAAGATCATCAGGAAGGCCAACACCCATACCCAACGACGGCGAATCCAGGCGGCCGTAAAGGGATAGAGCGCGGCCGCGGCCTGGGCGTGGTTGCTGGGCATTCCATACTCCTCCTGAGAGGAGAGGCCAACGGATGGGTCAATCCAATACGGCCGTGGCCCGCGAAATGCTTGTTTGGCGATGGCGTTGAAGGCGACACTCACTAAGAATAAATAGCCCAATTGTTTGCCAAAGGGTTTGTTAATGCACCAATAGATCAGCGGCATTGCCAGGAGATAAAACTCCTCCTGTCCCAGTGCCGAGACAAAGGAAAAAAAGCCTACTAGTTGCGGATAGCTCTCCTGGAACAGGCGTATTAGCGCCAGTTCCATCTCATGTAATGATTCCATATTTTGTCCTCTTCCCGGAGAAAATTGTAACCTACGTTGCCAGGGTAACAAGAAAAAGTGAGATAATCCTATGTCCAGGTAGGGACAGGTATGCGGGTAGGTTTTGGCAGGTGTTGGGAGGTGTTGGGGGGAGTTTTGTAGGTTTGCCAAACCGTAAGCTCCAGTTTGCCAAAGCGGGCTACAACATTTGCAAATCATGACCCCCCATGCTATAATGCTTATATCTTATAGCTTCTGAGGAAGTCTTTGGCGGAAAAGTGGGCGGAACCCACTTTTTTTGTTTGTTAAACAGTAGAATTTGCACTGCAACAAATGGTAGCAAGCAATGGAATTACTCAATAAATTGAGTACAATCCATATCCATTCGTTGCAAAATATGGAAGGGTCAAACAGGGTCACATGAAGAGCGATTTCATTCTAGCTTTTAACGAAATCTGCGAGCAGCGTAATCTGCCGAAGGAAGATGTTTTCGAGGCGCTGAAAACAGCGCTTGTTTCCGCTTACCGGCGTGATGCAAACTTGAACAACACGCAACGGGTGGAGGTGGAGATTGACCCACGCACCGGTGAACCGACGATCTATGCTGAAAAAGAGGTCGTCGAAGACATCATGGACAATCGCACCGAAGTGTTGCTGGAAGTGGCACGGCGCGAACATGCCAACGTCGAGTTGGGTGAGGTGGTCATGGTGGACAGCACCACCGAAAGCTTCGGCCGCATTGCCGCCCAAACTGCCAAGCAAGTCCTGTTGCAACGTGTGCGCGAGGCGGAACGGGAGCATCTGTTTGAGGACTTTTCCGGCCGCGAAGGGGAACTGGTCAACGGTACGGTGCAGAGCATCAGCGGCCAGCATATCACCATCGGTCTCGGCCGTACGGAAGCGATCCTCCCCAAAGGCCAACAGGTACAGGGGGAACGCTACCGTGCCCACGACAAGATTCGCGTCTATGTCTTGGAAGTGCGCCGCACCAGCCGTGGCCCGCAAATTATCGTCAGCCGTAACCATCGCAACTTGCTGCGCCGCTTGCTAGAGCTGGAAGTCCCGGAAATCTACAATGGGCAGGTGGATATTAAATCCATCGCTCGCGAGGCCGGGCAACGCTCGAAGGTCGCCGTCCAGGCGTTGCAGCCCGGGGTTGATCCGGTGGGGGCCTGCGTGGGTATGCGCGGTGTGCGTATCCAGAGCATCGTGCGCGAACTGAACGACGAGAAAATTGACGTAATTGAGTGGGACCCGGACCAGCGCATTTTCATCGCCAAGGCACTCAGCCCGGCTCGCGTTTCCCAGGTTTTCCTGGAAGAAGACCCGGAGGAAGGGAAAACGGCCGTCGTCATCGTCCCGGATGATCAGTTGTCGCTGGCGATTGGCCGCGAAGGGCAAAACGCTCGCCTGGCGGCAAAGCTGACCGGCTGGCGCATTGATATTAAGAGCCTGACCGAAGCGGCCAATGAATCGCTCAACAACCTTGACCATCCCGCCGTTGATCCGCGACTGGCTCGCGATACGCAGTTCCTGGAGCAGGTGCGCAATGTGTTGGCGAAGAAGCAGGCTGGGCGGCCGATCACAGCCGAAGATTACATGACCCTGGACCGCCTGGTCAATCAAGTGGAAGGGCGGATTATCGCCAGCCGGGCGACGGCTTTCGAGTCGTTCCGCAAAAAGCGGATCGCCGCCCGTCGTGGTGTGCCGGAAGAGGCATGGCAGCATCCGTTGGATGTGCTGGACTTACCCGGTCGCATCCACAACCTGTTGCTGGACGCCAATGTAGAAACGTTGGGCGATGTCTTGTATACGCTGGCGATGGGGGATGAATATTTCCTGCGCCTGAAGGGACTGGGTGATAAGGCGCTGGAGACGGTGCGCGAACATCTGGCGGCCTATGAGCGCGAACAAGGCCCGCTGACGATGGCCGTTGAGGAAGAAGCGACAACGGAAGAAGCGGAACTTCCTGCCGACCTGGTTGAACCCGTTGAGGATGAGACAGAGCTCACGGCGGTTGAAGAAGTGGCCGCGCCCCAGGAAGAGACCACGCTCTCTGAAGAGGAGCTTGCTGAAATCGCCCTGGTAGAGGAGATGCTAGAGGATGAACCGGCCTGGCTAGAGCAGATACGTGACGAGGAAGAGGAATCGGTCCCCGTGCTGGAACAGGTTGAGGAATTGGTTGTAGATGGTCACGTTAGCGCAAACGGCGAGGCGAAGGCAGAGGACAAGGAAGCGGCCGAAGCAGAACCAGAACCGGTGGCGGAGGAAGCGGCCGAAGAAGAGGAAGAGAGCATTCCAGCCATCGAAGATTTGTCACGCTCGTTGATCGAGCTGGTGGAAGCTGCGCCGAAGCCCGCGCCGAAGAAGAAGCCGTCCATTGTGGTGGTGCGTCCGACGGCCGAAGAAGAAGCCGAAAAGCAAAAGGCACAGACGCGCAAGGGCCGCCATTTAGAGTATAATGAAGAGTCGGGTGAAGTGGTTATCAAGCGTAAGCGCAAGAGCAGCCGCCGTCGCCCCGAATGGGAAGAAGATGAGTTCTAAGAAAGTTGGGAAAACACGCCAAAAGCATATCCCGCAGCGCACCTGTGTGGCCTGTCGCCGTCAGTTTGACAAGCGACAGTTGACCCGTCTGGTGCGCACGGCGGATGAGGGCGTGGTAATTGACCCAACAGGCAAACGCAGCGGCCGTGGCGCCTATCTTTGTGACCAGTCAGAGTGCTGGGAGAAGGCGCTGGGCAAGGCCCGTTTGCTGAATCAAGCGTTGAACACGCAACTGTCTGACGCTGAGCTTGAGGCACTGGCGGCCGCGCGTGCGGCGTTGCAGGTACCCAAGCCAGTTGTACGCGAACGCAAGGTCGCATCTGCTGAGTTGCTGGTCACCACTCATTAGTTATCTGTGCTCCCGCAGCATTGCGGGAGAGATTACTTAAAATAGGACAGAATAGAAACCGGGTTTCGGCGATCAATGGTCGCTTGCGAAGCCCGGCTTCTAAATGTTCGGCATTTTAAGTGCTTGGCATTTATTGAATTGATTGATTATTGATTGATGTATTTCTGGTTTCTCTTCTTGCACAGGAGAAGGGCAGGGGTACTGCGGCTTATTTATTTTGGAAAGCAACTATATGGCAGAAACAAAGACATTAATTGAAGTACCTAATTTTATAACCGTCCGCGAACTAGCCGGATTGATGCAGGTCAGCCCGATTAATGTGATCAAGGAGCTGATGTCGAATGGCATCATGGCTAATATCAACCAGCAGATTGACTTCGACACGGCCGCCATTGTCGCTGATGGACTGGGCTTTGACGTTGTCGCTCAGCGTGAAGAGGTTGAAGAGGAAGAGCTGGAGCCGGTTGAGCAGGTCGCCTGGCGGCAGGTGTTGGCTAAAGAGAATAAGGCCGACCTCCAGCCACGGCCGCCCATCGTCACCATGCTAGGACATGTTGATCATGGCAAGACCTCGCTGCTTGATCTCATTCGTGAGACCAACGTTGTCTCCGGCGAAGCAGGCGGTATTACCCAACATATTGGCGCGTATCAGGCCGAAAAAGATGGTGAATTGATCACTTTCCTGGATACGCCGGGTCACGAGGCGTTTACGGCAATGCGTGCGCGGGGTGCCCAGGCAACGGACATCGCCATTTTGGTGGTGGCGGCCGATGACGGCGTGATGCCCCAAACGCGAGAGGCGATTGACCACGCCCGCGCCGCCCATGTGCCGATCATCGTCGCTTTGAACAAAATTGATTTGGCCTCGGCGCGGCCGGAGCGCGTCAAGCAGCAACTGGCCGACATTGGTCTTGTCCCCGACGAATGGGACGGCGATACGATGGTCATTCCCGTTTCGGCCAAAGAGAAGTTGGGCATTGAAGACCTGTTGGAAGCGATTTTGCTGGTTGCGGAGGAGACCAAACCCACCGCGAATCCGAAGGCGGAACCGACCGGGACGGTTTTGGAAGCGAAGATTGATCGCGGCCGAGGGGTTATGACTACCCTGCTGGTGCAAAATGGCACGCTGCATCGTGGCGACACGCTGTTGATTGGGGAGCATTACGGCCGGATCAAGGCTATGTTTGACTATCGCGGCCGTAATGTGCGCGAAGCTGGCCCAGCCACGCCTGTTTCTGTTTCCGGTCTCAATGGCATCCCCCAGGCGGGCGATCAGTTCCGCACGGTGGACAGCGAAAAGACGGCCCGCCGCGTGGTGGCGGAGGAGCAGGAAGAGGCCCGAACCGATACGCGCAGCCGCGCCCGTGCCGCAACCCTTGATGAGTTTTTCGCCCGCTTGCAAGAGGGGGATACCAAGACGCTGAATTTGGTGGTCAAGGCCGATGTGCAAGGATCGCTGGAGCCGATTGTCTCTTCGCTGAATAAGTTGGGCAATGAGGAAGTGTCGCTGGAAATCCTACGTGCCGCTACGGGGAATGTGTCGGAAAGCGATGTCATGCTGGCGGCCGCTTCCGATGCGATTATTCTCGGCTTCAATGTCGAAATTGATCCGATTGCCCGCAATGCAGCCAATAGCGAACAGATAGAGATCAACATCTATAGCATTATCTACAAGCTGATCGAAGATGTAGAAAAGGCGATGAAGGGGATGTTGGCTCCGGCCTATGAGGATGTGGTGATCGGCCGCGGTGAAGTGCGCCAGGTGTTCAGGATCAAAGGGGTTGGCACCATTGCCGGAAGCTACTTACGCGCAGGTGAGGCACGCCGCAATGCGAAGGCGCGTGTCATTCGCAACAACCGGTTGCTCCACACTGGGCCGGTTGACAGCCTGAAGCACCTTCAGGAGAATGTCCGTGAAGTGAAGGCCGGATTTGAGTTTGGCGTGCATGTCGAAGGTTGGAATGATTACCAGCCTGGCGACATCATTGAGTTCTTCACGACCCAGCGAGTGGCCCGGTAAAAGTGAAAGGGGATGAGCGAACAGCGGCCGAAAGCTAAGGCAATCGCTGTTTGCTATCTTTTTATTAAGCGATGAAGCCAACAAGAGCCGAGCGCACGGCCGAGTTAATTCAACACATTTTAAGCGAGCTATTGCTGCGCGAGACGCGCGATCCCCGTTTGCAAGGGATAACCATTACCCAGGTAGTCCTGGATCGGGAGTTGCAATACGCGAACATTTATGTCAATGCCTTGGGTGATGAGGACCGTCAGCAGGAAGTGTTGGCTGGCCTGGAGCGGGCCAACAGCTTTCTGCGGCGCGAAGTCGCACAACGGGTGCAATTACGCACTGCGCCTCACCTCCGTTTTCATTGGGACCCTTCCCAAGCTTATAGTGAGGAGGTTGACCAAATCCTCAGTCAATTGAATATCCCTCCGGCGGATGAGGAAGAGTGAATAGTGGAGAGTGACGAGTGACGAGTATTGTGCTCCCGACTATCACTATCCACTATCCACTGCTCACTATTCACTATCCATAATATCCACAATATCCACAATCTACTCGCCACTAATCACTATGATTCGCTATGCCATTGAGAAGGCCAATACGGTTTTGATTATCACCCACGTTGATCCTGATGGTGACGCCATTGGTTCGCTGACGGCAATGGGGCAGTTTCTGAAGGAGCGTGGGAAATTGGTGACAATGGCCTGTGAGGACAAGGTTCCACCACGCTTCGCCTATTTACCACTCACCGACGAAGTAAGACGCAGCCCCCTACCCAATACCGCCTATGACCTGGTTATCGCGCTGGATTGCGGCGACCATTTGCGAATGGGCAAGGTCTATACGGCGTTGCCAAACCCCAGCCCGACGCTGATCAATATTGACCACCACATCACCAATACTGAATTTGGCGATTTTAATTTGGTAGACCCGAAAGCCAGCGCGACAGTTGAGATACTCCATTACCTCTTTCAGGAGTGGAATGAGCCGATTACGCCGGGGATCGCCACCAGCTTGCTAACGGGATTGGTGACGGATACGTTGGGCTTTCGCACCTCGAACACCACGGCTCGTTCATTGCGGGCGGCGGCCGATCTGATGGATGCGGGTGGCAATTTATTTGATGTCACCATGGCGGCGTTGGTATTGCGGCCGTTGGCAACCATCCAGTTGTGGGGGGTCGGTCTGGGGCGGATGCAATTTGATGATGGCTTGCTTTGGACGTCCATCAGCCGGCGGGCATCCCAGGCGATTGGCGACACGACAAACAGCAATGGCCTCTCGAATTTGTTGGCCGATGTGGAAGAAGTGGCCGTTGGCGTGGTGCTGACGGAGATGAAAGATGGTTCGGTGCGCGTCAGTATGCGCTCACGCGCCCCGTATGATGTGGCCGAAGTGGCGGCGAAGTTCGGCGGCGGAGGCCATCCCCAGGCTTCCGGCTGTACTTTGCACGTTCCCCTGGCCGAGGCGGAAGCACTCGTTGTGAATGCCTGCCGCCAGCTCATTCGCGAGACGCGAGCTGAGATGACAAGTTGACAAGGTGAAGAGGTGACAAGGTGAGCTCGCTTCCACCCCGCACCCTGTCACCTTGTCACCCTATCACCTTGTCATCCTGGCACCATGAACCCCGAAGGCATTCTCAATATTGATAAGCCCGGCGGCATGACCTCCCATGATGTGGTGGCGCGGATACGACGGCTGATGGGTATTCGCCGCGTAGGCCATGCCGGAACGCTTGATCCATTGGCGACAGGAGTGCTGCTGGTCTGTTTGGGGCGGACAACGCGACTGGTTGAGTATCTGGTGGGGCGGCCGAAAACCTATGAAACCACCATCCGCCTCGGTCAAACAACCGATACTTACGATGCGGAAGGGGCCGTGATTGCTGAACAGCCCGTTGTCGTTACGCCGGAGGAAGTGGAAGCCGCCCTATCCCAGTTTCGCGGCCCCATCCGCCAACAACCGCCGCTTTATTCGGCTGTTAAACAAGGGGGCCAACCGCTGCATAAGCTGGCCCGCCAGGACGCTGCCCGCGCCGCCCAAATCGAACGCCCCTTCCGTGAGATCACGATTTATGAATTAGAGTTGTTGGCGTTTAGTCCGCCCTGGTTGCGGTTGCGTGTCGTTTGTTCGTCTGGGACTTACATTCGCTCCCTGGCCCATGATCTGGGGCAGGTGTTGGGGTGTGGGGGGCATGTCGTTGTGCTGCGCCGCCTGGCCGTTGGCGAGTTTGATGTGGAATCGGCCGTTCCCCTCGACCAGCTAACGGCCGAGAACTGGCAGCGCTATCTGTTGGCGGGAGAGGCAGCCGTTGCTCATTTGCCGCGCCTCCATTTGACGATGGAGGAAAGCGGGCAATTACAACAAGGGAAACGATTGCCGCAGCGACCAGAGCAGCCAAGGACTGAGTTGGTTGCGGTTTATGATGAAGCGGGAATGTTTATTGGGGTGGCGACGGCCGGAAGAGGATACTGGCAGCCCAGGAAGATCATGACCTAAAGACGGTTTAAGCGGCTGACAACGGCCGCGTGACGAGGCCCCAACGGACTCATAGCAAGAATTTCCCCCTCAATTAGCTCCATATGATCGTCTTCGGTCAGCACCCCGGCTCTTGCCATTTGCTCATATTCAGTTACGGAAAAAAGACGCCGTGTCACTTGTATGGTCATTTCATCCTCCAACGACCACCATTATAGCATGATCCGCTCGTTAGCCAGACATCGCGCCTCTGATACAATTCGACCTGGCTTGATTCTTTCTCATCTTTATCGCTAAAGTAAACTGCGGAAAGTTTTTGGGAACAGAAACCGGGTTTCTTGGCTATTACTAAACAGACCTTTTGATGATAGAAACCCGGTTTCTAAAGATAACCATTAACCAACTTATGACAGAAATTGTTCACGTAACTCATTTGAGCGAGTACACCAGCTATGAGCCAACCTATCTGGCAATTGGCTCGTTTGATGGCGTACATCTCGGCCACCAGCATTTGTTGGGGCGAATGGCTAAACAGGCGCGGAAAGACGGGGTACGCACGGCCGCGCTGACCTTCTTTCCCCATCCCCGTCGCGTCTTGCAAGATTTACCGCAACGTTTTTATCTAACCACCCTGGATGATCGCCTACGATTGCTGGCTGGTGCCGGGATGGATTTGATAGTGGTCCACGTCTTTAATCACGATGTGCGCCAGATTCGCGCGGCCGACTTCGTAGCCCAATTGCGCCAGTCACTCGATATGCGCCAGTTGTGGGGCGGCCGTTTTGCCCTCGGCTATAAACGGGAAGGGGACATTCCTTTTCTTCGTCGCCAGGGCAAACAACTCGGTTTCACCGTCGAAATACCGGATACCTTAACGCATTGGCAAGATGAAATCGTCAGTAGCAGTCGTATCCGCGAGGCATTGGAAGACGGGGACGTAGAGCAGCTAAACGGCTGTCTGGGACGGTTGTACTCCCTTTCAGGGGTCGTAGTTATGGGCGACCAGCGCGGCCGGTTGCTTGGCTTCCCAACGGCTAATCTGACGGTGTGGGATGAGTTGTTGCTTCCGGCCAATGGCGTCTATGCCACCTACGCCTGGGTGGACGGCCGCCGCTATCTGGCCGCGACTAATATCGGCGTGCGGCCGACGGTAGACGGTCACCATTTGCGGGTCGAGGCACATCTGCTGGACTTTGACGAGGATATTTACGGCAAAGTGGTGCGATTGGAGTTTATCGGCCGGATACGACCGGAGATGAGGTTCAGCGGCATCGAGGAACTTAAGGCGCAGATTACTAACGATGTGGCGGCTGTGCGTGATAAACTGATGTTACATACATAGATGGGGTGGAGTGTTGAATGAAAGTTGTTTTTCGTCTGCAAGGCTGAGTTTGAGTGGGACAGCCATAAGGCACTTGTCAACCTTGACAAACATGGTGTAAGCTTTGAAGAAGCCGCTGAGGTATTCTTTGATCCTTTTTATCAAACAGGTAATGCCAGCAGGCAAGACGAAGAGCGACAATTCATAATTGGTTATTCGTTGGCACAAAGATTGTTGATAACAGTTTTTACTGAACGTGGTGAAAGGGCACGAATCATCTCCGCCCGTCCCACTACCCGTGCTGAAAGAAGGCTTTATGAAGACCGAAGATAACTGGGAACTTAGCATACGCACGCGTGCCAGCACAAAAGTGAGCATAGATATACCGAATGATGCACTTGACTCACTAGGGAAGCTTGCTGAAGGACGCGACATGAGTGTTGAGGCACTCTTGAGATTTTATATTGGTCAGGGACTCAGACAGGATTTAGCCAAACGATACGCTGATAGATTGTTAGAGACAACGGCTCATGTTCTGTCTCGACATATAGAATCGGAGACAGAAGTCTCTAATATCCTCCATGAGATTCAAGCGGAGACGGCCGTTTAAGCTTCTATTGTAAAAACTGAAGCACTGTTTTTGCCACCTGCAACGGCCGTTCCATCGTCACCATATGTCCTGCATCGGGTATTTCAACAAAGGTTGTACCTGGTTGTAATGTTTGCCATAGCGTCCACGCTTCGGGGAAGAGCGAGTCGGAAGCGGCGGCGCGGATCGCCAGTGTGGGATGCGTTACCTGTGGTAAGACCTGCCACACGTCCAGCGGCGGCCGCGCGTAGAACGCCGCTTCCCACTCGCGCGAATAGGCCAGCCGGACGCCTCCCATTGCTGCATCTTCGCGCAGCCCATGTTGGATAAAGTCCCATAACGCCTCGTCGCTCCAGCGTTGGAAGGCAGCCTTAGCCCGGAAATGGTCGAAGGCGGCGGCGCGGCTCGGCCATTGTTGGCGACGGCCGCGTGTTGTTTGCAACAAGGGCATGTTTTCGATCAATTCCGGCGTAACGGCCAACGCCTCTAATACCGCTGGCGGTAGGAAGATCGGTTCGATTAACACCAGGGCGCGGAACAGTTGCGGCCGTTGCTGGGCAGCATAGAGCGTTGCCACCGCCCCCAGCGAGTGTCCTACCCCAATGACATTCGTAAGCGCTTGCTGTTCAAAGAAGCATACTAAGTCATCGGCAATTTGCTTCCAGGAGACGAGGTCTGATGGGTGACTGTCTGCCCACAACGGCCGATGGTGGACGGCCAAAACCCGGTAGTCGGGCAAGAATGGGGCCAGAAATTGGCGAAAGCAGGCTGGTGGATAGGCATTGGGATGGGCAAAATGCAACACCGGCCTGCTATTGTCTTTGGTATCGTTGAACGCCTCAAAAGGGATCAGTTTTTGCAAATTTTTATCCTGGTTAGGCTTGGAATGTCTCAGATTCCAGTTCCTCTTCGGTTGGGATAATGCCTGGCGGCCCGGCCAATGCCAGCAGTCCTTCTTGGGTCGCTAATTTGTCATACACTTGCATCGTTGGTGCCAGCCAAACAAAGCCAGTGCCTTCAAACGTCTGCAACCAGCCCTCACTGGAAACGGAGGTAGCCAGCAGGCTCTTGCTGCTTTTCTCCACGCGGTAAGACAACTTTTCGCTGCGCATCAACATGAAGTTGCCATCCACAAACAGCTTTTCGTCATTTAGCTCCACTCTCAGCAGCTCATCACGCGGCACAGGTGAGTAAAGTACGGCCACACCTGTACCAGAGATTTTTGTTTGAAAGTAAGTTTCCTTGCCAAACAGGGTGGCGGAAATGGTGCGTTGGCGGCCGACTGCGATATCCAAACCAGAGGTACCGGCATAAAAAAGGCTCTTATCAACGATGGTCCCCCCTTCGCGCTCATCCACGCGATGCAAAAAGAAATGGCCGAAGGTTGGTTCCAGGTATACATCTCCCGTTCCGCGAATCTCGTTGACAAAAAAGCTCTCGCCGGAGACCATCTTGCGCGTCAGGCCCTTGATCAGACCACCGCCGGTGCTGGCCCGCATTTCCAGATTGCCCTTCATGAAGTAGAGCGAGCCTCTTTCCACCCGCGCGGCCGACTCGTTCAGGCGGATACGTACCATCTTCAGGTGCATTCCGCCCTGGCTGGCGTAATAGAGACTTTCGGCCGTGCGGATGTCGGCCGATCCCTTCAGCTTCCTATATTGCATAACCTCGACAATGGATCCATCATCTGTTTCGGCTCGTTCAAGAACTTCCATTTCTTCTGTATTCAGCATGACTACCTCCACATTCAGATTTTAGAACTCGGTTTCGGCAAAGAAACCGAGTTTCTTAGCGAGCAGACCCTTCATTTGATATGCCTATAATAGTTCGGCATTCTGCTGATTTTGTGCTGTTCATCATGCTTTGTCAACCACTGTTTGCCTATCTGTTGCTGTTTTGCTTTTTGCGGCGGTAGTAGCGTTTTGCTTTGGCGCGGCTGCCGCAGTCGGCCATGTCGCACCAACGGCGGCTGTGGTTCTTGGTTGTATCCAGAAAGAGCCAGCCACACATCTCGCCATCGCACATTTTCACCCAGCGCACTTCGTCCGAAGCGAGCAGGTTCGCGGCCGACCAGGCCACCGGCCCCAAAATACCATCCAACGCTTCCTGGTCTGCCAGCCAATCACAAATGAATCGCTCTCCAACGGCCGTCACACGAAGCTGGACCGGAGCCATCTGGAGGGCGGTGTTTAGGGTTGCCAGATCAGCGGCCGTTGGCGATGTGCCAGAAGCCAGAGCGACAAACACACGAAAAATGACCTCTCGTAAATCATGGGCGCGGCGGAGAACGGCCGCGGCTTCCGGCATCCGGTGTTCAGCTTTCTGCTGAAGCGCTTGTGCCTGGTCGACCGGGATGATAGTTGCTTGCTTTGCCCAGGCGACAAGGTCTGTGTAGCTTCGCAAATACTCAGTCGGGTGGGCG
Source organism: uncultured Ardenticatenaceae bacterium (assembly GCA_964410625.1). Lineage (GTDB taxonomy): Bacteria > Chloroflexota > Anaerolineae > Promineifilales > Promineifilaceae > CAYPHY01. The sequence continues at coordinate 17,974 of CAYPHY010000048.1, forward strand.
GAAGTGTGGTCGCTAACTGTATTGGCAAAGTCCAGACAAAGTCGCTCGCCGAGGAAGGTAAATGTTCTCTCTTGTGGTTGAACACTCATAAAACCGCTTTTTTTACCATCGAAACAGGATTTGACAGGTGATAATCCATTTGTTATTTTACTATCAAAATCTATTATAGGGAGTAAGGCGGGTGCTATCAAGTAGCATGGCTTTGCTCAGGCATCGGATAATAAGGAAATAGGAAGATGAGCGATTATCAGCGTGTGGCGAAATGGCTGGAAGATTATGTGGCAGCGTGGAAATCCTATGACCCAGAGGCGATTCGGGCGTTGTTTAGTGAAGGTGCAACCTACCGGTATGGCCCTTATGATAAACCGCTAGAGGGTCGTGAGGCGATTGTGGCGGGTTGGCTGGAAAATCGAGATGAGCCGAATACCTATTCGGCCGACTATAAACCGATTGCCGTTGATGGCAACACGGCCGTCAGCAACGGTCGTTCGTTATACTATGCGGCCGACGGCAAAACACTCATTCGCGAATTCGATAATATCTTTGTGATCAAGTTTGATGAGGACGGCCGTTGCGCGGATTTCTGCGATTGGTATGTGGAGAAGCGCTGACCATCATTCGGCCATCACTTGGGGTCAAGTTATTTCCAAGCTGTTACCTCATCCAAGGCGGCCTTTTCTTCTTTGTTGAGGTTGATTTCTGCGCCTTTCATGGTGTCCTCTAGTTGTTCAACGCTGTTGGCGCCGATGATGGCGGAGGAGACGGCTGGATTCGCCAACACCCAGGCAATAGCCATCTGGGCTACCGTCCCCCCTTTTTCGCGGCCGATCTCTTCCAGCTTTTCGACGGCCGAAAAGCCGCGATCATTCAGATAACGGGACTTGACGCCGCTGGCACGGGCGGAATCGGGCAGGGGTTCATCCCGCCGGTACTTGCCAGTTAGAAAACCGGCCGCCAGCGGGCTATAGGGGATGACGCCGATGCCCTGATCGAGGCATAGCGGTTGCAACTCACGCTCAAACTCTGGGCGGTGGACAAGGTTGTAGTGGGGTTGCAGGCTATCGAAGCGGCTCAACCCGCGCACATCAGAAATCCAGAGCGATTTCGCCAACAACCAGGCAGGATAGTTGGAACAACCAATGTAGCGCACTTTACCGGCACGAACGAGATCGTCCAGGGTGCGTAAGGTCTCGTCGAGGGGGGTCTCTTCGTCGGGCGAGTGAGACTGGTAGAGATCTATGTAGTCGGTTTGTAGGCGGCGCAGGCTGGCGTCAACGGCGTTCATAATGTGCTGGCGCGAAAGCCCCTGGTCGTTGGGGCCGTCGCCCATGCGGCCGCGCACTTTGGTGGCGATGATGATCTCCTCGCGCCGGACATGGCCGTTTTTCAGCCAGCGGCCGATCACCTGCTCAGCCACGCCACCGGGGTTGCCTTCGGCCCAACGGGAGTAAACGTCGGCCGTGTCAAAGAAGTTACAGCCCAGCTCGACGGCACGGCTCATCACCTGGTGGGCGGCTTTTTCTTCGGCCGTCCAGCCCCATTGCATCGTTCCCAGGCAGATCGTCGAAACCTTCAGCCCCGTGCGTCCTAAGCGGCGGTATTCCATCTTGCTCCTCTATTTTTAGTAAGTAATTGCCAGCGGGTAGTAGACAGTTTATGCTCCAGGCCACCTGCCACCTGCCACCTGCCACCTGCCACCTGCCACCTATCTCAATTGCCATCCACAGGGGCGGTTGCCGGGGCGCTGGCGCGTTCGATTTCTTCCGCCACACCGCTGAGATCGGCGAGGTAAGGGTTGTCAAAGTTAAAGTAGTTATAGGTAGCGCGGGAGATTTCGTTGATGAAAGGGAAGCTATATTCAGAGGATAACCAATCGCTCTCCGGTTGGGCGAGATATACCATGATTACGTAATCGCCTCCAGGAGAAAAGACGATCCCGGCATCAACGTGCTCATTGAAGCTCCAGCCATGCTTGTGTGGCACAACCGCTTCCTTCGGAACGCCATAACGGATCAGCAAATTTCCTTCCACATTCTGCGTCATCAGGTCGAGAATGGCCTGACATTCAGATTGGGTTATCTGTTCCGGGTAGGCGGCTAATAGCCCTCCTTCTCCCTGGGCGCAATAGTAGAGCATAGCCAGCAGCGTACCGATTTCCTCGGTGGTCGTTTGCCGGGCCGGGTCAGGGCTGACGTTGATATCGGTGCGGGAGTTGGCCGGGGTCTGGAATGTGCTGGGACGGGTGGCGACTTCGGCCGCGTCATAAGGCACAGCCATAAAGGTATTGACCAACCCCAGCGCACGCATGTCCTGGGTGAGGATATCCGCACCACGATACGTATTGTCTTCGCCGGCGATCACATGGAGCAGCAGGTTCGCGGCGTGGTTGCTGGAGCGCGTGGCCGTATCCAGGAACAAGCCCTGCACAAAGGCATCGGGGGGCTGGTCGAGTACGCGATAAGCGTCAATAAAAATCGGGATTTTTAAGATGCTCAGGCCGGAAATAGCGACATCCCCATTGATGTTGATCTCTTCACCCGTTTGTAGATCGAGGATAAAGACGCTGCCAAAGCCGGTGAACGCTTCCAACTGACGTTCGATTTCAGCTTCCAATAAGTGAAGTCCCCACTCTGGGGCCGGTTGATGAATGAATTGCAGTTCAACAACGCGTTCGTCAGACTGATAGAGGGCATCGCGTAAGGGGACAATGCTGGCCTCGATGTCGGTGATGTAGCCGGGACGGCCGTCGGCAATTGTTCCGGCCGCATTATCACTGCCCTGGGCGGTGAAGGAAGGGGGCGTGGCGGGCTTATCCACAAAGCTGGCAATGGTCTGCAACCGTTGCATCAAAGCGGCGTCATCGTGGATGGCACGAAGTTCGACGGTGATGGGCTGTGGCGAGAGGCCGATCACAAATTCGGCATAGCGTCGCCATAGCTCTTGTGATTCCCATTGATGCTTGGCCTGGGCTAACATCCCTTCCAGATCGAGCATAAACCCCACATCTTGGGGAGAGAGTTCCGCCACACGTTGGTCATCACGTACCAGTACCAGCGGACTCATGTACTGCTCAATGAGCAACGCCGAAGCCTGATCCATTGTCAACCCCTCAATTGACAACCCGGCAACCGTCGTCCCCGGCGGAAACTTGTCTTGTGACCGGTAAAAGAGGAAGCCCTGGTAAAGAAGATAGGCGCCGCCCAGGATCAGGAGCGACCAAATTAAAAGGCGGCGCAATGTTTGCAGGAACATAGCTGCTGTGGCCCGTCAGCACGGGCTGTTAATTGTTGTTGGTAGCGGCCGTTTCGCCTCCTAGATAGGGGGCGTCGAAGTTGAAGTAGTTATAGGCGGCGCGAGATACATCGGCCAACAGCGGGGAACTGAGTTCCCACTCCAACCAGTCAGGTTTGTATAAGAATTCGACGATCACATAGTCCCCGGCGGGGGTGAAGACGATCCCGGCGTCAGCGTGGGTATCGCTATTCCAGCCGTGCCGGTGGGCCAGCGGGGTATTCGGTGGGATGCCTTCCTCCAACAGGCTGCCGATCTTGTTTTTCTCCATGTACTCCAGCATTTGCAGGCATTCTGTTTGCCACCCATCATCGGGATAGGCGGCAACCAAGGCCCCGCCCTGTCCGGTGGCGCAATAGTAAATCATGGACAGCAGCGTGCCGATGTCTTCGGCCGTTGTTTGCATCGTATCCGTCGGCCGTGTGCGTTGCGTTTCGGCGGTATTGGCCGGGGTCTCCAGCGGCCGTTGCCCTGGTCGCAGCGGCTGGTCGAAGGGGGCCATCATAAAGGTATTCCGCAGGCCAAGTCGCTGCATAGAAGCGGTCAATATTTCCGCGCCCTTATAGGGGTCTTCTTGACCGGCAATGACGTTTAAGAGCGCGTTGGCCGCCTCATTTTCGGAGCTGACCACCAATGTATCAGAGATGAGTTGACGCTGGGTTAGGGAGGGCAACCCGTCCAGTACGCGATATAGCTCGACAATGAGCGGTATTTTCATAATGTGATGTCCCGACATCGGCACATCACCGTTGATATTCACTTCCAGCCCGGTCTGCAAATCGAGGATAAAGATACTGGCGACGCCGCCGGTATCTTGCTCAAAGACCTGCAAGCGGTTGACGAGGAGGCGGGTCAGGAGGTTGATGTTCGGCCGTTCCGGGGCCTTTGGTGCAATCACCAGATGGGCCTCGCGCGAACTCGGCCGGTATAGCGCCGCCTCCACGTCGGCAAAGCTGGCCTCAATGTCGGTTTCAATTCCTGCCGTGCCGTATTGGAAGCTCATTGAACTGGGAACGGGTTGGGGCGGCTGGGCAGGGGTATCAGTCAGGCTGGTGATCTCTTCCAGCACCATCCGCAGCGCATCCCGGTTATGGGTTGCGCTCAATTCCACCGGATCGACATCCACCGGCCGGCCCCAAAGAAAGCCCCAGAAGCCAGCCCAGAAGTCTTGCCGCGTGCGCTGGAAATCAGCCTGATTGAGCATCGTTTCCAGGTCGAGCGTGAACTCGGCACGGGCGGGGCTGATATTGAATGATTCCTGTCCGTGGTAGACAAGGATATCGGTATTGATATATTGCTCGGTCAGCGCGGCCGTTGCCTCTTCCTCGGTCATCTGGCTGACATCCAAACCGGCAATGGTCAGTCCGGTGGGATAGAGGGTGCGCGTCCCGGCATATTGGTAGAGCTTAAACAGGAGAAACATGGAGACAACGACGATTAGCGACGCCGTGACCCATTGACCGACTCCTGGTGAAGTATTGCGATTCATGATTGATCTTGGCTCAGTTTACGGCCGATTCTCCGGCGGCCGTTTCACCTAAGCGCATTGCGGATGAAGCTGCTACGCCTTTCGGTAAAGCCCGGTATAGCGTGTGGGCAGCAAGAATAGCTTGTTTGGTAAAGGGTAGCAATGGCTGCGGCAACTTATTGGGCGCAAACCAACGCGCTTCCATAATTTCCGGCCCTGGCTCAGGCTCGCCAGGGTGAATCCAACCTAAATAAGCAATGCCGATGTGGTCAGGATGGGGATCGCGAGCGATATGGACAGGGGGGCCGAGATCGGCCGTTAATCCTGCTTCCTCATGCAGTTCGCGGAGGGCGCAATCACCAGGGTCTTCGCCAGCAGCTAACCAGCCGCCGGGGAGTCCCCAGGGAAAGGATGGATGAAACACATGGCGTAACATCAGCACATCGCCCTCTTCATTAAAAGCAATAAGCGCAACACCGATCCGTACCGGCCGCACAATCGCCCGTATTCCCAAGACCATTAACCGGTCGGCAAATGGTATCCGCACTAGCCCGGCGATTCTTTCTTTCCATGACAAAGATAAATTCATTGGCCAATTGCCCAACGCTCCGCCTGTATAATCATAACAGATTTTGCGTCTATGGCGATAGAGCAAATGTGCAATAGGCGGCCAGCACACAGCCTGATACTATATCAAAAGACGGCCGTTCCATCAAAGCTGCTGATCGCACGCTCATCTTGGGCAAGAGAATGGGAGACTGAGAGACTAGGAGATTGGGAGACTGAGTAACTTAATCTCCTAGTCTCTCAGTCTCTTAATCTCTTCTTTTTTCGCCCCGCAACTTTGCTAAACATGCCGCGTATAGGGGGTAGAATCTTAGTTATCTGATGGAGGTTAAATAGTATGCCTCAGGCACAATTAATGCGAAGTGAAACGGACAGGATGATCGCCGGTGTATGCGGTGGTCTGGCCGTTTATCTAGGCATTGACCCGGTCTTTGTGCGCCTGGCGTTTGCTGTCTTGTTGTTTGCCAGCGGTATCGGCTTGCCGATCTATCTGCTGCTGTGGATCATCATGCCCAGTGAGGGGAGTGTTGATGGCACAGGAGTAGAGGTTATCCAAAAAAATGTCAATGAGTTTGGCGAGACAGTGTCGGCAAGCGTCGGCCGCATCGGCCGTCCCGGAACCATCGGCGCCATCCTTGTCCTTTTAGGCGCGTACTTCTTGCTTAGCCAATTTGGATGGGGTAGCGGTTGGTTTTGGCCGCTGGTGCTGATCGGTGGCGGGGTCTATTTGCTGCTGCGACGATGAGATAGGTGTATTGGTATATCGGTGTATTAGTTACTATACCAATACACTAATACACCATTACACCAGAAAATCATTCACTGCTTCTCGAAAATAGGGTTACAATATGCCTCTATGAGTGGCAGCAGCGCACATGATGATACGATCAGCGTTCGGGTAGACGAACGATTTGATGAACAACGCCTGGCGGCTTATCTACGTGATAAGTTGCCGGGCGTTGGTGCTTTACGGCGGGTGCGGCAGTTTGGGGGCGGGGCGGCCAATCTGACTTATCTGCTTGATTATGGGACAAGGGAATACGTCTTGCGACGGCCGCCGCTTGGCCCCGTTGCTCGCTCCGCCCACGACATGGGGCGTGAATACCGCGTCTTGTCACTGTTGCATCAAGCCTATCCCTATGCTCCCCAGGCTTTTCACTATTGCGAAGATGAATCCATTATTGGCGCGCCGTTTTTTATCATGGAACGCAAACGAGGCGTGGTGGTGCGCCGGTCGTTGCCCGCTGTTTACCAGGCGACGCCCGACGCGCCGCGACGAATGAGTAAGGCGCTGGTCAATGCCCTGGCTGAGTTCCATGCGGTTGATTATAAGGCAATCGGGTTGGGGGAGTTGGGACGGCCGCAAGGCTTTGTCCAGCGCCAGATTGAGGGTTGGTACCGTCGCTGGCAGGCGGCCACGGCCGGTACGCCCAATGAAGCGTTGCCGGAGATGGAGTGGGTCTATCGTTGGCTGGGCGACAACCAACCGGGGACGGCCGATAGTTCGTTACTCCACAATGATTACAAGCTCGATAATGTGATGTTGGCCGCCGACGATCCGGGGCGGATGGTGGCCGTGTTTGATTGGGATATGTGTACGCTGGGCGATCCCCTGTGCGATGTGGGGGCGTTGCTGGCTTATTGGACGGAAGCGGACGATCCACCCTATTTCCAGGCGATCTCGATGATGCCCACCGGCGATCTGGGCTTTCCCACACGGAGGGAGTTGGCCGCCTGGTATGCCGAAAAAAGCGGCCGCCCCATCCATCATCTCCACTTCTACCACGCCCTCGGCCTTTACCGGCTGGCGGTGATCATCGCCCAAATCTACATCCGTTACCTTCGCGGCCAAACGCAAGACGGCCGCTTTGAAGCCTTTGGCCCAATGATCCCGCTGACGGTGCGGGCGGCCGAAGCAATAGCAAGAAAAGGATGAAGGATGAGGGCTGAGGGATGAAGGATGAATGAACTGCATTTTCAGCCTTCATCCTTCAGCCTTCATCCTTTAAAAATTTCAGGAGGAACATGAATCCCGCAGACCTACAAGCCCAGTTTAATGCGTTGCAGGAAAAACTCGTGCCGTTGTGGCAGACGATTGGCCGTTCTGACCCCGGCGGCCCGGTGCAGGAGGAAAACACATTGGTTGTGGTCCCTTCGATGACGGCCGATGTCAAAATTGACGGGACACGCCACCGAATTTATGAGGAGCGTTTTCTGTTCATGCTTTTCTTGCTGCGCCAGCCACGCCTGCAGATGATCTACGTCACTTCGCAACAGATCATGCCCGATGTGTTGGACTATTATTTGCAAATGATCCCCGGTGTGATGGCCAGCCACGCCCGCAAGCGGTTGTTTCTCGTTTCGCCGCTGGATAGCTCATCACGGCCGTTGGTGGAGAAGCTGCTGGAACGGCAGCGCCTGTTGCAACAAATCCGCTCGCTGATCCCTGATCTCGACCGCGCCCATATTATTCCCTTCACCACCACCGACAAGGAGCGTGAACTGGCGGTGCGCCTGGGGATTCCGATGTATGCCGCCGATCCCCGATTTTTCGCCTTTGGCACAAAGAGCGGGGCGCGACGATTGTTTGCCGAGGAGGGTGTGGCGCATCCGTTAGGCGTAGAGAACTTGACCAGTGAAGACGGGCTGATTGAGGCCATTGCCACCATCCGCGCCCAAAAGCCGGCCGTTGCGCAAGTCATCGTCAAGCTGAACGAGGGGCTTTCGGGGATGGGCAATGGTGTCGTGAAGCTCGAAGGGTTGCCTGTGCCAGGGGACGCGGCCGAACGAGAGGCCATTGCCACTGCCCTGCGCGGCATCCGCTTTGAAGTGCAGAGCACTGCGTATGATTGGTATATCGGCAGTGTAGGTTCCAACGGGGCGATTGTCGAGGAAATGATCAGCGGCGACGAAGTGCATAGCCCCAGCGTGCAGATGCGTATTTCGCCCCTCGGCCAGGTGGAAATCCTCTCCACCCATGACCAGATGCTCGGCGGGCCAGGGGGCCAAAGCTACCTCGGCGCGATCTTCCCCGCCAATCCTGAATACAGCCGCTTGATCACGCAAGAAGCGGAGAAGGTCGGCCAACGGCTGGCGCAGGAGGGGATTCTCGGCCGTTTCGCGCTCGATTTCCTCGTTGTCCGTTCGGGCGGTAGCGAGTGGCGGCCGTATGCGATTGAAGTGAATTTGCGTAAAGGGGGGACGACCGCCCCTTATCTGACGCTGCAATATTTGACCGACGGCCGATATGATCCCGAAACTGGTCTCTTCTCCCCGGCACGTGGCGGCAACCGCTACTACGTCGCCAGCGACCATGTGGAGTCCGACGACTACCGCGTGCTCACCCCCGACGACCTGTTTGAGATCATCAGCAGCAACCGTCTGCACTTTGACCATTGCAGCCAGACCGGTCTTGTCATGCACATGTTCAGCGGTGTGGCCGAGCTAGGCCAGTTTGGGGTGACGGCGATTGGTCGTACGGCGGCCGAGGCGCAGGCGATGTATCAGCGCTTTCTGGGGATATTAGATGAGACGGCGAAGGCGGCTCACGACACAGCAGCTACTAATTGAAGTCTAGCGTCATTATTAATTGTATGTCAGTCCATAAAATTTAAACTGGCGCGGGGTTATGATGCCAATCGCCTCATATGATTTTAGACGGAGTAAATCCTGATCATAGGTAATGATTAACCCTGCTTCACCAGCAACAGCACATTCAAGAATACGATTGTCATCGTCATCTTCTTCAATAACAGATAGTGTCATGTCTGGTTCGATGATTTCGACTAAATCGCGGATCGTCTTAAGAAACAGTGTGACCTGGTTCTCAGGCCATTGAAATTTCTCGTGTAACTTCTCTTCAAGTTCTCTGAGAATAAACTCAGAGGCGATGAGGGTTACTCGCCAGGTTGAGGCGAGGTGCAAGATCGTTTCTGCTTCTCGGCCGTGCAAGGCGGCCGAGACATAGACGTTGGTATCAAAGACAATGCGTAAGGCTGAGGTAGCCATTAACCGAGAAACTGCTCTAGCTCTTCATCCGTTTCAATGCCAAATCGTTCCGCAGTTTCACGGCCCCACTCGCGAATCAGCCGCCAACGGCGAATGAACTGATAGTGACGAAACGCCTCGCGGATTAATTCGCTCTTGGTACGATTTTCTTCTTGGGCAACCGCCTCAATTGCCTCATACATTTCTGGTGGCACCGATATATTCAAAATTTTGCTTGTGCGACTTGTAGTAGTCATGTGATATTACGACCTCAGTAATACATTGTATTACTGATTATCTATTCACTTTGCTTTGTAGTCAACAAATAGATCTTTGGGGCTTGACATGGGGCTTCATTTTTATATAATACTATTTTATATAGACAATCATCTATATTTTAGATTCGATATGGACTCAGTTCTCTTTGCGAAGGCGATTGCCGACGAGACACGGCAAGAAATCATGCGCTTGCTCTGCTGTCAATGGCTATGTGTCAATGATGTGGTGGAGAAGCTGAATGGCGTGACCCAGCCTACTGTGTCTCATCATCTGGCCGTGCTGCGCGAGGCGGGGCTGGTTCATACGCGGCGCGACGGCCGCCAGGTCTTCTATTCACTCAATCAGGATGCGGTGGCGGTGTGCTGCGGCCGTCTGATGCGTGTCTTTGCCCCGGAGCGATCGGCTGCGGCAATGGACGCTATTCCTCTGAGTGAGATTAGTACAGTCCCGGCTGCATAATCCGTATGGTCGTTCGCGCTTTTTTTTACCAACTTGTATAGACGTTCATCAATATGAGGGAGAAATGACCACTTTAACACCTGAAAATGTCCATGAAGTCGTCCGCCAACGTTATAGCAGCGTTGTCGAGTCGTTCCAACTGCCAATAGCTCAGGAGGCCGATTGTTGCCAACCGGCGACGGGCAGCGTAACAGAGGCGGCCGACTGTTGCAGTGGCGACAGTGATTGTGGCTGCGGTAGTGATTTATATACGGCCGATATAAGCTGGCTGCCGGCCGATGTCACCGGGTTATCGCTTGGCTGTGGCGACCCGATCACGCTGGCTGGACTGGAAGCGGGGCAGACTGTGCTTGATCTCGGTTCGGGCGCGGGGATAGATGTCTTTATGGCTGCGCGACAGGTGGGGCCGGAAGGGTATGTGATCGGCGTGGATATGACGCCAGCGATGTTGGAGAAAGCCAACCGCAACAAGGCGCAACTGGGCTTTGAACAGGTCGAGTTTCGTCAGGGGTATATCGAGGCGTTGCCAGTGGAAGACAATAGCATTGATGTGATTATCTCCAACTGTGTGATCAACCTCAGCCCGGACAAAGCGGCCGTCTTTCGCGAAGCGTTTCGGGTGTTGAAGCCGGGCGGCCGTATTGCCGCCTCCGATATGGTGACGCAAGGTCACTTTTCGCCACAAGAACGCGCCGACGCCTCCGCTTGGGCAGGCTGCATCAGCGGGGCGGAGGATGTGGCCGATTATGTGGCGGCGATGCAAGCCGCCGGTTTTGTGGATATATCGGTGCAGGATAAGGCAGCGCCCGATGTGGAACTGGCGGGGACGCTCTCGTTGGATGGCCCGGCTCGTTTGTTTAGTGCACGGGTGACGGCCGTGAAGCCTGGTTAAACAAAAAGACAACAACGGATAGAGAAATGAACGAATGGTTATTCATCCATCCGCTTATTTCCTTATCCGTTGTTGTCTTTCGTTGGCTTTCAGCTACCTAGAACGGGATGTCGTCTTCTTCTTGTGCTGCCACGCGGCCGCCGCCATTGCCACCGCTATATGACTCTTCGTCGCTATAGCCACCGCTCGCTCCATCACGGCTGCCAATAAAGCGGAATGACTCAGCAGTAACTTCAAAGGATGCACGCATCGTGCCGTCTTGACCAGTCCACAAACGAGGACCACCGGTTTCCGGGTCTGGTCGAAGGCGACCTTCAACCAGAACCTGCTTCCCTTTGGTCAAATACTCATTTGCTGTTTCCGCCTGGCGTCCAAACACGCTGATGCGGAACCAGGTGGTTTCATCAACTTGCTGACCATTACGATCATTCCAGCGACGATTGGTTGCAAGACTGAAATTAGTAACTGCTGTCCCATCGGGCATGTAGCGCATTTGCGGATCGCCACCCAGGTAACCAACGATGATAATTTTTTGATACATTGCGCTCTCCTTATATGTGGCCCAATTAAATTTGGCTTTACCCTTTCCCGCTGTCTCTAACAGTGCTGATCGTAGCACGTTTTTTGTGAATGATCCAAAGCGCTGTTAGGGAAAGTAGCCAGTGATGACCACATGCTGACCTTTGATTGTTGTACCAATACAACCAATAGTATAGCACAAATGTTCTGATAGTGCAATACCCAACTTTGTTGTGCGGGTTGGCAACCCGCGTTACTGGCTAATTATTGCCGTCTTCCGCTTTATCTGTGCTATAAATGGGACATGCTAGAGCATCATTCCTACCAACCCATCTATGACACCATTCGCCACAACTTGCCGCGCTATCTTGATATGTTACGCGAGATGGTGGCGATCAACAGCTTTACGGCCAATCCCGCCGGGGTGAATCGCCTCGGCGACCTGACGGCCGACTGCTTCGCTCAACTTGGTTTCAGCGCCGAACGAGTACAGGCGGCCGAACCCAGCTACGGCCAACACCTTGTCCTCACTCGCCAAGCGGCTACCGGCCCAGACGCGCCGGTCATCGGCCTGATCTCCCATCTCGACACCGTTTATACCGCTACTGAGGAGGAAGCCAATAACTTTTATTGGCGTGTGGAGGGGGAGCGCATCTATGGCCCCGGCACGTGTGACATCAAGGGTGGGACGGTGATGATCTACCTGGTGCTGGAGACGTTGCAAACCCATTTCCCCGATGCTTTCAATCGCGTCACTTGGGTGATCTTGCTGAATGCGGCCGAAGAGGTGCTGGTGCGTGACTTCGGGGAGCTGTGTCGCCAGCGACTTGGTAGCAATGCCAAAGCCGCCCTGGTCTTTGAAGGGGGCGCGGTGGATGGGGATAGCGGCCGTCTCGTTGTCGCCCGCAAGGGGATGGCGCGGTATACGATTACGGCCGCGGGCAAAGCCTCTCATGCCGGAGCCGCGCACGAACAGGGGGCTAACGCCATTGTGCAGTTGGCCGATGTCGTCCAGCAGGTGGCGGCCTTCACCGATTATCAGCAACAAATCACCTTCAATGTCGGCACCATCATTGGTGGCACCGTCGTTAATCGCGTTCCCCACCAGGCGGTGGCGACGGTGGAGATGCGAGCCTTCGACCCCACTGTATTTGAAGCCGGTATTGAACGCATGGTGGCCCTGAACGGCTATACCAGCGTACGCAGTGCTGAAGGGGGCTATCCTTGCCGGGTGACGGTGGAGGTGGACGGCCGTTGGGAACCCTGGCCGGTCAACGATAGCACAAACCGGCTGCTGGCTTTGTTCCAGGCGGCCGGGCAGGGATTCGGCTTCCATGTTGATCCGGAAGCACGCGGCGGTCTGAGCGATGGCAACCTGATTTGGGAGCATCTGCCGACGATTGATGGCCTCGGCCCGTCCGGGGGCAACGCCCACTGCTCTGAACGTAGCCCCGATGGCAGCAAAGACCAGGAGTACGTGCTGCCTGCTTCCTATTTGTCGAAGGGGGTGTTGAATGTGGTGGGGGTGTTGGGGGTGATTGGGGATTAGGAGACTGGGAGACTGAGAGATTAAGAGACTGGGAGATTAGAGATTGAGGTAATCGGTAATCAGTGAGCGGTGATCGGATCAGAAAATCCGATAACTGATTACCGCTTACGGTTTACCGCTCACCGATCATGGGGACGTACAAATGAATTGGGATGAGTTATTGAATGATTGTGTAGACTTTACGCGGCGGTTGGTGCAGACGCCGAGTATGCCGGGGGAGGAAACGGCCGCTGCCGAATTGGTGGCGGCCGAGTTACGCCAACTGGGTTTTGACGAGGTGGCGATTGATGGGATCGGCAACGTCATCGGCCGCGTCTACGGCCGCGAACGGGATTTAGGGGCGCTGGCGCTGAACAGCCACACCGACCATGTTGATCCTGGCGACCCCACTTTGTGGCCGGCGCCACCCTATGCGGCCGAGATTCGCGACGGCCGTATCCTGGGGCGGGGGGCGTGTGATATGAAGGGGCCGTTGGCGGTGCAGGTCTATAGCGTGGCCGCGCTGCTACGCAATGGAGAACGGCCGCGTCGTGATGTCGTCTTTAGCGGCGTGGTTGAGGAAGAGACGGGGGGCGCGGGGGCGTTGTACTGGATCGAGCACGTTGATTATCCAATTGATTTGATCGTCATCGCCGAACCGTCGGGCAATCGCCTGTCGTTGGGGCATCGCGGGATTGTGCAGCTATGGCTGACTTTTCACGGCCGTTCCGTCCATGCCAGTGTCCCTCACCAGGGGGAGAACCCCAACTACGCCTTAGCCACTTTCCTCGCCCGTTTGGAAAAAGCGCAAAGGGAATTAACGGCCCATCCGCTGCTTGGCCCCACCAGTGTCGCCCCGACGATCATTGAGGTGGACACGCGCAGCGGCAACGTCACCCCGGCCTGGACGCGGGTACTGCTCGATTTTCGCACAGCGGCCGAGAGCCTGAACAGCTTGCAAGCGTTTGTCGAGCGGTTGGCGGCCGATTGGCCGCATACGCTGGCCGACGCCTGGGAGCCGGAGGCGGAACTAAAGGATTCAGATGAGACCATCTATGGCTTCTATACGCCCCCCGACCACGAGGCTACCCAGAAAGCGCAGGAGGCGATTAGTAAGGGGATGGGGCGGCCGGTTGAGCTGAGTAGCTATCAATTTGCGACTGACGGCCGACACTACGCCCCTTATGGCATCCCCGTTTTGGGCTATGGCCCCGGCGAAGAAGGGATCGTCCACACCATCCGCGAGAGCATCGCCCTCGACTCAATGGCTGAGGGGTTGCGCGGGTATGCACAGTTGTTGCGGGAGTTTTAGGATAATAACATGGTATATTGGTGTATTGGTATATTTGAAATGGTTGCTATCCACGTACTACACTATTACACCAATATACCAATACACAAACACCGTTAAACCAGAATCTATATCTTTCCACTCCTGTAATCTGCTATACTATATTAATGCCGAAGATTCATGCTCTGGACCAGGGACAATCAGAACAACGGGATAACCTCAACCACCAGGCAATTGAAGATTATGTAAAGACGATCTATAGCCTGGCGTTGGAGGAGTCGCCGGTTTCGACGACGCGCGTGGCCCAGGCGCGACAGGTCAAACCGGCGTCGGCGACGAGCATGATCCAGCGGTTGGCAAAGCTGAAACTGGTCAATTATGAAAAGCATTACGGCGTGACGCTAACGGAGGCGGGCGAAAAGCTGGCATTGGAAGTCATTCGCCACCACCGGCTGATCGAACTGTTTCTCATGGAAGCGTTGGGCTTTTCCTGGGATGAAGTACACGAGCAGGCCGACATCCTCGAACATGTGATCAGCGAGAAACTGGAGGAGCGCATCGCCGCCGTCCTCAACCACCCCGAATTTGACCCCCACGGCGACCCCATTCCGGCAAAAGATGGCTCTATCACGGCCGTCGAAACACGGCCGTTGGCCGACCTGCCCCCCGGCACAGTCGCCCGTGTCGCCCGCATACTCGACGACTCGAACAGCGAAATGCTGCGCTATCTGGCGGAGCTTGGTCTTGTTCCCGATGCAACGTTGACGGTGCTAGACGCCGCCCCCTTTGAAGGCCCAATCACGATTCAACTCGACAATGATTCGCGCATCATTGGCTATAATCTGGCGGCCGCTGTCCTGGTGGAGATGGTGGAGAGTGGCGAGTGACGAGTGGGGAGTGGTACTCTATACTCGTCACTCGCCACTCTCCACTAGCCACTATTAGCCACTATCTCCTACTTTGAAATGGTAAAAATTCGCTTGCTTCTGCTGGGGGAGTGTGCTAGTATCGGCACAGTTAACCCTGCTGTGTGCGAGACGGGTATCTAGCGTTGAGCCAACGCCTCTTACCTGGGAATTGAAGATCCGCAGAGGGGATGTAGTAGCCGAAAGGCAAGGCAGAGGCCTCGCGAAAAGATTCCCACCTGCGAATGCAGGTTCAAACAATAGAGCCCGCACGGCATGGCGGGGTTAAGCACCGCCCTCAATCATTTGTTGCAATGCCGTCTCCCGCTGCAACACCTCTTCCAGACGATCTACCAACACCTGTATAATCCCTTGTGATAGCTCCGGGCTTGCTTCCATAATCGCCTGAAAATCCGCTTGCTCGATCTTTAATGCCGTTGTTTCGGTGGCGGCAACCACATCGGCCGTACGCGGCCGATTAGAGAGCAACGCCATCTCGCCAATCACCTCTTTCGCGCCGCGCGTGGCGACTGTACCTGCTCCAGCCCGCACCACATCCGCCTGGCCGTCCACGATGATATAGAGCGACTGGTCCTGTTCCCCCTGGGTGATGAACTGCTCGCCCGCTTGTAGCTCCACCAGGCGCACCACTTCGGCCACCCGCGCCAGTTCATAGTCTGGCACCGCCCGAAATAGCTCCACCCCGCGCAAAAAGATGACTCGTTCAATGGTTGTCAGCATCGTTTGCTTCTCCGTTTGGCCCCCTTGCCGAGCAGCAAGGCCGTTCAGACAGGCCAATGCCCAGACGGCCATTTCCCGCAACAAAGGAGGGCCGATCTGCTGGTAGCGTTCGGCCGTCTCGCGAATTGTCTCTAATGGTAATGCCAATGATAATGCTTCTTCTGTGGTCGCTGCTTCTCCTCTGGTTGTGTTTGCCACCAGCGCAAACAAGGCACAGGCGCGTGTCCAGTCATCCAGTTCCGTATGCTCCACCAGGGCGTGTAGTCGTTCCAGGCGATTAGGCGCGTCCCCTGGCGGTGTGGCAGCCCGTCCTGGTTCCGAGAGCCGCCGCAACAGAGGCAACAGCAATGGCTTGAGCGCGGCCGACATGGTGATGTCAAAGGTCTCCAGGGCATAGGCCCGCTTTTCCCCAGAGGCGTCATTCAGCGCTGTGCCCAAACTGAGTATCAACTCGTTCCTGGTGTGCAGCGCAAGCAGGGCAACCAGCCGTTGTTGCAACAGCTTGCTCTGACGGTCGAGGGCGCGGCCGATCAACAGGTCCCAATCGTTCTGGTACGCTCCGCTGACCTTCAATTCCTCTTGCGTTGCCAGCAGCCAATTTCCCCACTCCGCCTCGGCCGTTATTTGCGCTTCTATCACATCACGCGCCACTTCTCCTTGCCCGCTATGACCTAATGCTTGCAAGGTGTGGGTGCGGACGAGCAGATTGGGATGGTCTAGCTGGTCGGCCAGGGCGGCCGCCGCCTGGGGATGATCGATCTGTTTGAGGATCGCCACCAGCCGCAGTAGCGTCTCTGGCTGTTGCTGGTATTGCGCCAACGCCTCGACGAGCGATGGCACGGCCGATTCTCCCCCAGCCCGCAAGGCCACAGAGGCCGCTCCGCTCGTTTTCGCATCCATCACTTGTTCGACAACGGCCGGCCACAAACGAGGATTTTTGACCTGTCCGGCGGCCAACAAGGCGGCATGGCGCACAGACAGCTCTGGGTCTTGGAGCAGGCGGGCCAGGGGGCGGTAAAAAGAAGGATCACCCACCCCGGCCAAAACCTGTGCCGCCAGCAAGCGGTCGCGGCCGTCGGCCGAGCTTGCCAGCGACAACAGACGCTCCCCGGCGGCCAGCACGCCCTCAATCCCATGACCACGAAACAGCCCGACCATCGCCCCACGCTGTACCAGTGGCTGCGGATCATTCAAATAAGGCCGGATCTCCTCCAATGCCTGCTCAGGCTCGCCTAACAGGGCGTAGGTTTGAATGGAGACGCCGCGAACGTCGGCCGCCGGTTCCGTGGCGATCATCTGCTGGATGATGGGCAACACTGGGGACAGGTCGGGCGACGAATGCCCCTCTGCTGGATGGCTGAGACGCTCCAGCGTGTGCAACGCTTCCAGGCGAACGACAGCGGCGTCGTGTTCGAGCAGCAACGGTAGATTGTCTAATAAGGTTTGTGGATCATAAGCGGCCAACGAATTCATCGCATACAGTGCCGCGCCGGGGTCTTTGCTTTGCAATGCGCGTTGTAACACCTGGATGCTAGAGGCATCGGCCGCCGTCAGCGCTTCGGCCGTCCAGCGGCGTTGGCGCAAGGCGCGGGCCAGCATGGCCGGATAGTGGCGGCGGCCGAGAATGATCCCAGCCACCAGCCAGACAACCGCCACCAGCAACAGCGCATAGAGCAACTGCGAGGGCGCAAAGGTGAAGAGTTGACTCAGCAGCAGAATGCCCAGCCCCGCCGTTCCGGCCGCCAATGGCTCTACAATTCCCTCCACCTGGGTCAGCGTCCTCAACCGTTGGGCGGTGGGCAGCGGCTGGTAGAGCGCTTGAAGCGACGTTTTATCCATCGAATCACGCACCCAGCGGTCAACCAGCTTGGTCACAACAATGACCCAGAACAGTGGCGAAACGGCCGCCGGATTTGTGCCGCCAATCAAGAAAAGCACAATCGCCAAGGTTGTGCCGGTGAGTACCGTCAGCGGCAGGGCGATGATCCCCCCCCGCACCCCAAAGCGACGCAGAAAGGGGGCGTCGAAGAGCAGCTTGGTTAGGAAGGAGCCGAAGCCCACAGCAGCGAAGAAGACGCCGATGAAGCTTGCCAGCTCGCGCTCATCAGGAAATTGAACTTCCGCCAGCGCATAATAGGTGTTGTCGAGAAGCATATAGGCCGCCACCGCCAGAAAAGAGACGGTGAAGATCAGCAGGACATAAGGGGAACGCTCCCCTTTTTGAGCTTTGGCCCGTTGCGTTTCCTGGGGCGCGGTCGTCTGGCTGGGAAGCGCGTTTAATTCCGGCTGCCAGCGCAAGAGATAGAATAACAAAATTAACGCGCCAATGCCGCCGAGCAGGCCAACAAAGAGCAAGCTGACGGTCCCGGCGACATTGATCAATGGGGTGATGACGATGCCGCCAACGACGGCCGCGGCGATCTCCCCTGAGCCGATCAAGCCAAACAGCCGCTTGGCCTGGCGGACATTGAATAGACGGCCGGCGGCGCTCCAAAAGATGATGCTGCTAATTACCCACAATACCCAAAACCAGATGGCAAAGGCCAACGCAGGCCAGGGGGCGTCCACCAGCACAAACAAGAGCCAAAACCCGGCCAGCATCAACAGCAGCAGGGATAATGCACCAACCAGCAGCCTGCCCAGGCGCAACCGTGCCGCCAGGTTGGCGTAGATGATACTCGCTAAGGGGGCAAAAACGGCAAAGCCGATATAGACGAAAGGTAAGTTTTCGGCCCCATATTCAGCCAGAAACAAAGCATCAGAGGCGGTGTTGGTAAAATAGCGGGGGATTCCAAGCAGGAAAGAAAAGAGGAATAGAATCCATACCAGGCGTTTTTCATCAGACCGGATATCGAACATCTTGGTATAGTTTGGTGATAGAGAATACAGTTAGTGGTCGGCAGTAAGCCGTTGGTGGGAGACGCGCATACACATATTCATCACCACTTCCAGACCGGCTTCGTCGGCCATGTTGGCCGCTTCCAGGTTTATCACTCCTTCTTGCATCCAGACCGTCTTCGCGCCGATGGCGATGGCCTGCTCGGCCACTTCCGGCACATCTTCACCGCGCCGGAAAATAAGCACCAGATCAACCGGCTCTGGTATGGATAAGAGATCGGGATAGGCGGGTTCGCCCAAGACTTCTTGGAGACGAGGATTGACCGGGAAGATACGATAGCCCGCCTGCTGTAAGTAGGCTGGAACGGTGTAGGCGTCGCGCTCCTTGCTGGCGGAGATGCCGACCACAGCGATATTGCGAGTTGTCTCCAAGATGTGGGCTATTTCTTCATCTTCTGGTTGGGGGATGTTGTCAACGACGGTGTCGCCCGCCTGTGCCGCCTGCAGATCAATGGGCAGCCGCACCTGGAAGGTGGTGCGCCCTGGGCGGGAAAAGGCCTGGATGTCTCCCGCATGGCGATAGATGACGATATTGTAGCTGATATTCAGCCCCAGCCCCGTCCCTTTGCCCGGCGGCTTGGTGGTGAAGAAGGGATCAAAGACACGCGGCAGGATGTCGGCGGGAATGCCAGGGCCGTTGTCGCTGATCTCGACCACCACCCACTTTCCTTCTTGCCAGGTGCAAAGCTCGATCTCACCCCGTCCCTCCATGGCATCGGCCGCATTGTCGAGGATGTTCGTCCACACCTGGTTCAGTTCGCTGCCGTAAGCCTGGATGATCGGCAAGTTGGGGTCATAGTTGCGGACGATGCGGATGCCCTCTTTCAGCTTGTGGTTGAGGATGATCAGCGTGTTTTCCAATCCCTCGTGGACATCCACTGGCTGCACCGGAGCCTGATCGAGATAGGCATACTCTTTCAGCGAGGAGACGATCTGTGAAATGCGCGTCGCTCCTTCGCCAATCTCCTGGCGCAGGGAGTCGGCACGGCGCGAGGCCACCAGCCAGCCGATCACGGCCGACACCTGTTCCGGCGCAAAGCGACTCGCCAATTGTGACAGGCTTTCCACATCAAACCCCTGGTCAACCAGGATGGGCGCGCACTCCCAACCATCAGCCACATCAACACTCTCCAGCCACTCCTCCAATTCATACTCCAGGTCACTGCGGGCCATCGCGTCGAGTTTGGCGACTTGGGCGGTGGTGGCTGCCGTTTGCCGCAACGCTTGTTCCAACAACTCCTGTTCGGCGGCCGTAATTCCCGCTTCGGCCAGTTGGCGGCTGGCCTGTCCCAACGCTTGAATCGCGTTCGCCAGTTGGGTGGTGGAGCGTTTCATCGCCGCTGCCGGGTTGTTCAGTTCGTGGGCCACCCCGGCCGTCAACGTGCCAAGTTGGGCCATTTTCTCGTTTTGACGGAGCAACGCTTCTGTGTTGCGCCAGTGGGAGAGGACGGTCTGCAACATCGCCCGCGCAGCCGAGGGGCTATGGCTGAGTAGATCGTCGAGATGGACTTTGTGCAGCGTCAGCAACAAGCTATCGCTGCGAGCGCGAGCACCGGCCATGCGCGGCGCCTCTTCCAGCAGAGCCAGCTCGCCAAAGAACTCCCCGGCGTGACGGACGGAGAGTAGTACCTCACGGCCGCTGGAATTTTTGAGGATTTCCAGACGGCCGTCTTTGACAATATAGGCGCGGTCGCCGGTGTCGCCCTCCGCGAAGAGCATCTCGCCCGCCTTTACCCGCACCTCTTCGACGACGGCCGCCAACTCCTCCAGATCATCATCGGGTAGGCTGCTGAAAAGCGGGATACGCCGCAAAAAGGGGATAATTTCTTCGTTTGTCGCTGATCCCATGTGCTTGCACCCT
>CAYPHY010000049.1:0-38225 GCA_964410625.1 uncultured Ardenticatenaceae bacterium
ACCTGCCACCTGCCACCTGCCACCTGCCACCTGCCACCTGCCACCTGCCACCTGCCACCTGCCACCTGCCACCTGCCACCTTCAGTCTATTCGTAAGCAACTCCCGCTATAGTGGCGTGGTAAGGAGCGCCATTGTGATGTATTGGAAGATAGGTGCGAGCCGGGTGGTTGCCCTGGGTTTCGTATTGGTACTGTTGTTGATTTCAGCCCTGGGTAGCCCTCCGCTTCGTGCGGCACAAACAACAAACACCCTCCCCCCGCTTCAGCTTGCCCCGCGAGGGGGTGCGCTCTATGCTAGCTTTGCCCGTTCCGGCCGGTTGGGCCATGTTGATTTTGACCCCAGCGACATCATGGTCTATTACCAGGGGAAGTGGTCGCTATACTTTGATGGTTCTGATGTTGGGCTGAAGGGGCAAAACCTCAATGCCTTTGAGCTTTTGGCTGACGGCTCCATTTTAATGGCCTTTACCCCACGCACGCTAACCTTGCCCGAGATTCGCCAGGTGACCCACAATGATGTGATCCGTTTTGTCCCGGTAAACCTGGGGACGCACACACGCGGCCGTTTTGAGCGCTTCATCAAGGGCTTGGACATCGGGTTAAGCGTCGAGACCGAAGCCATTGATGCGCTGGCCTTAGATGCAGACGGCCGTTTAGTCATCAGCACCGACGCCCGCTTCAACGTCCCCGGCGAGACAGAGGCGTTGGTTGGCCGTGGTCATGATCTGCTGGTGTTTAACCCTGGCCCATCGGGCAGTCTGCGAGACGGGTATTGGCAGGTCTATGTACGCGGTGCTGAGCTAGAGTTGACCGTTGGCGGAGAGAATACCAATGCGCTGTGGATCGATCCGGCCGACAGCAGCCTCTATCTGGGGACACGCAACCGCTTTACAGCCGGTCATTTGAGCGGTACGGGGCGCGATATCTTTATCGCGCGGCCGAGCCAGCCGGCCGACTTTGTGGAGTGGGATTACCAGCCATTCTTCAACGGCGGAACGCATGAGTTGAAGTCGAATCTAGGTGGCGTGTCGCGGGCCGTCTATCCGCATGGCCCCATATCGCCGCGCTACGAACCACGACGGCGATAGTTGGGTGAGAGACAACCTCGTTGACTCTTCCGTTTCAGCCGAAAAGCCCCCGATTTTGCCCGAAGATATGCCCCGGACATAAGCCGCCCGCCCTGTAATCTGCTATAATAGAGTCGAGGCGGCCGTTCGCGACGGCCGTCCTTAAGATACCAAAGGAGCAGAGACGTGGACAAAGAAACATTGATCAAGAACTTGAACCAGGACCTGGCTGATGAGCTTAGCGCGATCGTCCAGTATATCACCTATGCGGCCAAGACTACCGGGCCTTATCGGCCGCAGCTATCCCAATTCTTCCTCCAGGAAGTGCCGGATGAGCAGGCCCATGCCCAATTCCTGGCGAACAAGATCGTTGCCTTGGGCGGCCAACCAACTACCACTCCGAACCCAGTCCCGGCCGCTAACTCAAATCGTGAAATGTTGGAGGCGGTGCTAGAGGCGGAGCGTCGCGCTGTGGCTGGTTATATCCAGCGAGCTGATGAGGCTGGCGAGTTTGGCGATGTGGGGCTTCAAGTCCAGCTTGAGGACATGGTGCGCGATGAAACAGACCACAAGGAAGAGACAGAGCGCATCCTCCGCGACTGGCCGTTAGATTAAGTCGCTGCTAAAGCTTTAGAAACCGGGCTTCTTTAAGAAACCCTGTTTCCATTCTTCGACTATGGGCTGGATAAGATGATACCGCTTATCCAGCCCTTTCTTTTTCCTTCTCAAGCTTTCCAAAAACCAGTCGCTTTCCCGGTCACTGCCGGGTTTCTGTTGCCTGCTTTGGTGGATTGTAGAATAATCGGAGCTTACACAGTCACGAGTTTTTAGTAATGAACTAGCGCAAGCTTAAAAGGGTAGATGTATATTGTAGTTGTTGCGATATTAGGATTGGCCTTTACCGCGCCACTGCTCCAGCGTCGAATAGGGAGCGCAGCCGGTTGGATTTTGGCGTTATTGCCATTGAGTCTGACGGCTTATTTTGTAACTCTGATCGGCCCTGTCGCCAACGGCGATATACGCCACATCACCCAAAGTTGGGCCCCTTCATTAGACATCAACCTTACTTTTCGCATTGACGGCCTAAGCTTATTGCTGGCGTTGTTGGTCAGCGGCATTGGCACGTTGATCGTGATCTATGCCGCGGGCTATCTGGAGGGCGACCGGCAGCTCGGCCGTTTCTATACCCTGATCCTGCTCTTCATGGGGGCGATGCTGGGGCTGGTCCTGGCCGATAACCTGCTGTTACTCTTCATCTTTTGGGAGCTGACCAGCATTACCTCCTACCTGTTGATCGGCTTCAAACACGACAAAGGGAATTCTCGCGCTTCAGCCCTGCAAGCATTGTTGGTGACGGGTAGCGGGGGGTTGGCGATGCTGGCCGGGCTGGTGGTGCTGGGGATTATCGGCGGGGGATGGACGTTTTCAGAGTTGTTGGGATCGGCCGCGCAAATCCAGCAACACGCGCTCTATCCGGTGGCGTTGCTGTTGCTGTTGCTGGGTGCGTTCACCAAGTCGGCGCAATTCCCCTTTCATTTCTGGTTGCCCAACGCCATGGCCGCCCCCACGCCGGTCAGCGCCTATCTCCATTCGGCGACGATGGTCAAAGCGGGTATCTACCTGCTGGCGCGGTTGAACCCGATCATGGGGGATACGGGAGAGTGGTTCTATAGCCTGACGATTATCGGTGCGATCACCGCCTTGCTGGGGGCGTGGCTGGCCTGGCAACATATCGATCTCAAGCGGATTTTGGCCTATTCAACGATCAGCGCCCTCGGTTTGTTGGTGATGCTGTTGGGGATTGGAACGGAACATGCGGTGGAGGCTGCGGCCGTCTTTCTCCTCGTCCACGCGCTCTATAAGGGGGCGATGTTTATGTCGGCCGGGACGATTGAGCATCAGACCGGCACGCGCGACATCACCAAACTGGGCGGCCTGGCTCGTTCGTTGCGGATAACGTTGGTGGGGGTCTTCCTGGCCGCCTTTGCCATGGCCGGATTTCCCCCGGCGTTGGCCTTCATCGGCAAGGAGTTGATGTATGAGGCGACGCTAGGAACCGGCCCGGCCACCGGCTTCCTGACCGCAGCGGCCGTCGCCACCAATATCCTCATAATTGTGGCGGCGGGGGTAGTTCTGGTCCGGCCTTTCTTTGGTCCGGCCGTCGAACCATCCCCACCCCAGGCAGACGACCAACCGATAAAGGAGGCCCCCCCGGCGATGTGGCTTGGTTCCTTGCTGTTGGGCCTCTTTTCGATCCTGTTGGGGATTTTGGCCGCGCCGCTGGGGCGATTGTTGATTGCGCCGGTGGTGGCGAGCGTGACCGGCCACCCGGTTGAATTGAGTCTGGCTTTGTGGCATGGCGTCAATACCATGCTCCTGCTCAGTTTGCTCACCTTTGCCGGGGGGATTCTGCTCTATCTCGGTCACCGTTCCTTGCTCGGCGGCAGCCGTCGCCTGACACAAATGGTCTCTAGCGCTGGCCCGGCGCAATGGTACGAATGGGGATTACAGGGCTTCTTGTGGTTTGCCGCCACTGTGACGAACTTGTTTCAAAACCGCCATCTACGCAATTATTTGATCACCATTAATCTCACCGTCATGGGACTGGTCGCGCTTTTCCTGGTCGGCCGCGGCATCCCCATCTGGCCGGAGATCGAGCTGCAGGTGGGTTTCCATGAAGTAGCGATTGCGGCGCTGATTATCCTGGCGGCATTCACCGCTACCCAGGTCAGATCGCGGCTGGCGGCCGTGACCGCGCTTGGGGTGGTCGGTTATGGCATCGCGCTCATCTATACCCTCTTCGGCGCGCCGGACCTGGCGATTACCCAATTCTCCGTTGAAACGTTGATCGTGATCCTCTTCGTTCTGGTCTTATATCGCCTGCCGCGCTTTGCCCGCTTTACCGGAAAGTGGGTGCGCGTGCGTGATGGAATCATTTCGATTGCCGTAGGGGTGATGATCACCACGCTGGTATTGGCGGCAACGGCCGTGGACACAGAGCTACGTCTGACGGAGTTCTATGCTCTGAGCAGTTACGTGGAGGCACACGGCCGCAATGTCGTCAATGTCATCCTGGTTGATTTCCGTGGCATGGATACGATGATTGAGATTACGGTCTTGTCGGTGGCGGCGATTGGCGTCTATGCCTTGCTGAAGCTGCGGCCGGGGCGAGAGACAGATGCTTCGGCAGAAGAGTAAAGAAGGTAGCCCGTTATGCACTCGCTCATTTTAGTTACAGCGACTCGTTATTTGTTCCCTCTGCTGTTGCTTTTCTCGATATTTATGCTCTTTCGCGGGCATAACGAACCGGGAGGCGGCTTTATCGGTGGTCTGATCGCCGCCGCCGGTTTTGTCCTTTATGCGATTGCCCGTAACGTGGAGGAAGCAGAGCGACTGATGCGCATAAAGCCACGAATGCTCATTGCTGTCGGGTTGCTCCTGGCTCTGATTAGCGGTCTGGTTGCGCCCCTGGTGTCAGACGAACCATTTCTGACCGGCGTTTGGAGCGGTATCGAGCTACCTGGGGTCGGGACGCTGAGTACACCACTGTTGTTTGATGTGGGCGTCTACCTATGTGTAATTGGCGTAACACTGCTGATTATTTTTTCTCTAGCAGAGGAGTAGTAGGCGGAATCATGGAAATTATCTTAGCGATTGTGATTGGATCGTTATATGCTGCCAGCGTCTATATGATGTTGCGCCGGAGCATTGTCAAGCTGATCATTGGCCTGGGCTTGCTGGGACAGGCGTCCAACCTGTTGATCTTCACGTTGGGCCGGCTGACCCGTGAGGGGCCGCCGTTGGTGCCGCGAGGGGAACTCCTCTTGCTGGGGGAATTCGCTGATCCCGTTCCACAAGCGCTGGTGCTTACGGCCATTGTGATCGGCTTTGGCATCCAGGCGTTTGCGGTGGTGCTGATCAAACGGGTGCACCAGACGACCGGCACGAATGATCTGGACGCGCTGACCTCCACAGATAGGTAAGTACGCTACAATGGAATTTCGCTCTGACATGCTTCTGCTCTTACCGCCGCTCATTCCGTTTCTGACGGCTATTGTGCTGCTGTTGCTCTGGGGGCGTCAACGATTGCAGCGGCTGGTCAGCCTGGTGGGCGCGGCCGCTTTGCTGCTGGCGGCCGTTGCTTTGCTGCTGACTGTCCGCGCTGATGGCATCCTGGTCGTCCATGTGGGTGGGTGGGAAGCGCCATTTGGCATTACCCTGGTTGCCGATTTGTTCAGCGCGATCATGGTGGTGCTGACCGGCCTGATGGGCCTGGCCGTCGCCATCTATGCCCTGGCGGACATAGACGCCCCACGACAGGCTTTTGGCTATCATCCGCTCTACCACATCTTGCTGATGGGCATTTGTGGTGCATTCCTGACCGGCGACATCTTTAATCTTTATGTCTGGTTTGAGGTGATGCTGATCGCTTCGTTTGTGTTGCTGGCGTTGGGTGGGGAGCGGGCGCAGTTGGAAGGGGCGATTAAGTATGTGACCCTAAATTTGGTGGCCTCCTCGATATTTCTAACGGCCGTTGGCATCCTCTATGGCCTTACCGGAACGTTGAACATGGCCGATCTGGCACAAAATCTGACCCTCGAGGCGTTACGAGCGAGCAGGATTACAGAAGCGCAGCCGGAGTTGGTGACGACGGTGGCAATGATGTTCCTGGTGGCCTTTGGGATTAAGGCGGCGATCTTCCCCCTATACTTCTGGCTGCCCGCCGCTTACCACACGCCTCCGGCGGCCGTCTCCGCCATCTTTGCCGGATTGCTCACCAAGGTGGGCGTCTATGCCATTGTCCGCGTCTTTACCTTGCTCTTCAGACAAGAACCAGAGATCACGTCGTTGTTGCTGCTGGTCATCAGTGGGCTAACGATGTTTGTCGGGGTGTTGGGGGCTGCCTCGCAGAATGAATTTCGCCGGATTTTGTCTTTTCATATCGTCAGCCAGATCGGCTACATGATCATGGGGCTGGGGCTATTTTCGCCGCTGGCGCTGGCCGGCACCGTTTTTTACATCATCCACCATATCGTCGTTAAAACGAACCTGTTTTTGATTAGTGGTTTGGTCAATCGCCTGCATGGTACTTACCAGCTTTCCTTCTTGGGCGGACTCTATCGCAGCCGCCCTCTCTTAGGGCTTCTCTTTCTCATTCCAGCATTCTCTTTGGCCGGAATACCGCCGCTCTCCGGTTTTTGGAGTAAATTTGTCCTGGTGCGGGCGGGCTTAGAGCTGGAGCAATATGTCATTGTCGCCGTCTCGCTGGTGGTCAGTATTATGACGTTGTATTCGATGACCAAGATTTGGGCGGAGGTCTTCTGGAAGGAGCGTCCCGTGTTGGATGGTCAGGCACCCGCCGGAGAAGCTAAACTCTCCTCCGGCGGTTGGTTGGCGCGTGTGTTGCCGGTGGCCGTGTTGGCAACGATTACCGTGCTCATTGGCCTGTGGGCGGAGCCGGTATTTTCCTTGTCGTTGGAAGCGGCCGAACAGTTGTTGGACCCGGCGGGCTATATTTCGGCCGTGTCCCCGGCGCTGATTGGAGAGCGATAACGGATGTTACTCTTAAATGTCATGTTGGCGCTTGTTTGGATGGTATTGACGGCCGACTTTACACAGACGAATTTTGCTGTCGGCTTTATCTTTTCCTACCTGTTGCTCTGGTTGCTGCGAGGGATGTTGCCAGCCCAGGACTACTTTGGCCGCGTAAAATCAATTCTCGCTTTCGCCCTCTATTTCCTCTGGCTGCTTGTCCTGGCTAATTTGCGTGTTGCTTATACAGTGCTGTCACCACGATTGCCGCTGAGACCTGCCATCATCGCTGTTCCGCTGGATATCAAAACCCCTGTGTCAATCACTATTCTGGCTAATCTAATCGCGCTAACACCTGGCACGCTCGTGCTGGATGTTTCTCCTGATCTGAATACAATTTATGTCCATACCTTGTTTGTGGAAGATGCGGAAGCGTTTCGACATGAAATTAAGTATGGTCTGGAGCGGCGAATAGCGGAGGTCTTAAGCTAATGCCCGAATTAGTTGTTGCAGTAGCCCGAAACTTTATCCTACCTATTCTCGTGATCGCCATTCTAATCGTTTTCAGCCGCCTGGTGAGGGGGCCGGAGTTGCCTGATCGCGTGATTGCGCTCGACCTGCTGACTACGACGGGTATGGGCCTGATCGCCGTCTATGCCATTGCCACCGAGCAGCCGGTTTTGCTTGATGTCGCTGTGGTCATGGGGTTGATCACTTTCCTGGGGACGGTGGCATTTTCGTTCTATTTAAGCAAGAGAGCCGGAATATGAAAGAAGCGATCACCATTTTGTTCATGTTTATCGGCACGTTTTTTGTCATCATGGCCGCCATTGGGATACTGCGTATGCCCGATATTCTCTTGCGCATGTCGGTGACGACCAAAGCAGCAACGCTTGGCATCGGCGCCATTTTTTTGGCGATGATTATTCATTTCAGCGGCCAGGGGGCTGTTAGCCAGGGCGTCACCAGCCGCGCGGTGGCAACCATTGCCTTTGTGTTCATTACGGCCCCTGTCTCGGCGCATATGATCGGCCGCGCAGCCTATAATAGCCGCCGCACCCGGCTTTGGTCAGGGATTGTGCTTGATGAGTACAAAGGGCGGTTCGACCCTAGAGCCCAAGCCCTTGCCGAAAAGATGGGCGCGGAGGCGACAGGCGAGCCACAGCGGGCAACGGCCGCAACACCTCCGCCTGATTCCGTTGATGCCACTGATAGCGATGAAGACATAGAAAGAGGGTTAGGATAAGTGTTGTTGGAAAGCGCGCTTAGAAACCCGGTTTCTCTACTCAAGAAAATTGCGCGACCAATGGTATAATTGTGCAGAGAGGTGAGAGCGATGGCAATGACATTAGCTGAAATACTCGGACTGCAAGAAGAGCTTGAATACCCTGATAGCGATGGAGAGCCAATGGCAGAAAGCGACTTTCAACTGATCCCATTGATCTAAGCCATTACGGCTCTGCGAATCTATTTCCAAGACCATCCTGATGTCTATGTCGCCGGGGATATGCTGCTCTACTTTGAGCAGGGCAATCCCAAAGCGGTGGTCGCGCCGGATGTCTTTGTGGTAGTTGGCGCACCGAAACGCCGCCGCCGCTCTTATAGGCTCTGGCGTGAGCCGAAAGCGCCGGACTTTATCTTGGAGATCACTTCGGCGAGTACGGCCGGTCAGGACTTAGGCATCAAGAAAGGGTTATATGCTTATCTGGGGGTGAAGGAGTACTTCCAGTTTGACCCAACGGCCGACTACCTCAACCCGCCCTTGCAAGGGTTGCGTCTGGAAGATGGCGTTTACACCCCAATCTTGCCGGAACCATCCTCTAATGGCACGCTGCGCCTCTTTAGCGAGACATTGGGACTTCATCTGGAATTACACAAGGATGAGTTCCGTTTTGTTGGGCCGGATGGTCAGCGGTTGCTGAGTGCTGAGGAATCGGAAGCGGCACGTAAGGCCGAAGCGGCCGCACGCAAATCGGCCGAGGCACGAATTGCCGAATTAGAAGCAAAGTTGCGCCGTTTAGGTGCTGAATAACAACTTATTTTTCTTTGCTATAAGCGACAGACCTCTGAGGCCAGTGAAGCAAGCTTCGCAAAACCTCAGAGGTCTGTTTGTGTGAAAGCTGGTTACTATGCCTGGCGACGGCGGCCGAGGCCAATGCCCGCGCCGATCATACCAACGGGTAACAGGATAGCCATCGTTCTCAGGCCTATTGGGGCGGCCGGTTCGTTGTCCGCCTCGTCCCTACCAGAGTCAACGGAGTCTGTTGTCGCCGCCGTGACCGTCATCGTCAGCGGCACAGATAGCCGTGGGTTATCCAGGTCGTTGCTGCCGATGCACAGCGTGCCGGTGTAGACGTTTAGATCGAGGCCGGTGGCGTCAAAGATGACATCCACATCGCTCGATTCGCCAGCGGCCGTTGTCCCCGACGAGGGGAAGGCACTGACCCAGGGAACATCTCCCGGTGTGCTACAGTCGCTCCCTTCTTCAACTGCCCACTCCAGAGTGCCGCTTCCGGTGCTGCTGATGGTCAACGTTTGGGTCAACTGCGTATTTTGCAGCACCGAACCGCTCAACGCCTCTGGTGACACAGCAATATCGGCCGCGCCGGTCGGGCTGATGGTGACGGTCGCCGCAGCAGTCGCGGAGACCACATCCATTGGCCCTTCGTTGTAGGCCGTCCAGGTGGCGGTGTTGGTCGTCGTTGTGCTGATCGCGGCCGTTTCCGTCACCACCGTGGTCGCTCCTGGGGCAAGGTCAAAGGGGAACGCGGTCAGGAGCGGCCCCAGTTGGTCATCTTCCAGATCGTGTAACGTCAGCGAGATCGGGCCGTTGTTGGTCACTTCGTAGCAGTAGAGGACATTCGTTCCCGCTTCGACGGTGATCTCGGCCGTGTCCGCGCAGGTGGTCAGGTCGGTGCCGACCGTCTTCGTCAGCGCCAATGTCGAGGTTGGCGGCGGTGGCGTGGTGACCGTGACCGTCGCTACATCGGTGGCCGAGACTACATCCGTGGGTGTGATACCCCCACTGGGATCGAGGTTGTAGGCGGTCCAGGTGGCGGTGTTGACCGTTGTGGCGGAAATGATCGCTGATTGGACGAAGGTGGCACTATCGCCAGGGATTAAATCCACTTCCGTGTCCGCCAACAGCGTGCCCAATTCGCTATCTTCCAACGTATGCAGCGTATAGGTCGTCGTTCCCAGATTGGTGATCTCATAGCAGTAGGTCACCTCGCTGCCCGCTTCGACCTCGATCTCGTCGCTGCTGGTGCAGAGATTGGGAATGGGGCTCACCGTTTTGTTCAGGCTGACGGCCGGGCCTGGTTCGCCGACTGTCACCGTCGCCGAGGCGGTGTCGGAGACGATGTCTGTCCCTCCCAGGCTGGAAGCGGTCCAGGTAGCGGTGTTGGTGGTTGTCGCGCTGATCGTCGCCGTCTCCGTGACAGAGGTGCTGGCTCCGGGGGCCAGTTCTTGCGTAAAGCCGGTCAGGAGCAGCCCCAGTTCGCTGTCTTCCAGGTCGTGGGTGGTGAGTGTAATCGTTCCGGTGTTGGTGACTTCATAGCAATAGGTGACATCGGCCGTATCAGAGATAACCAGCTCCGTCGTCGTGGCGCAGCCGGTTGGCTCGGTTCCCACCGTCTTCACCAGCTCGATGGCCGCGCCATCGCTCACCTGGTCGCTGATCCACGCCCCGGCGGAGAAAAGCTCGCTCGTTGTCCAGGGGTTGCTGATCGGCGTGGTGTAGGTCATGGTGGCGAAGTCATAGACGTAGATTTCGCCCGGCCCATCGGTGACAAGGTAGGCGCGGCCGTCATCCCCCACCGCCAATCCATCCACATCCAATTCCCCTTCTGGATAAGGGGCGACAAGGGTCACATCACCGGTGGAGCTAATTTGAACCAGACCACGCATCAGAGCGCTATCATTGGTCCCATAGAGCGTGCCACTGGCTGGATCGGCCGCCAGACCACCGATGTCCATCGCGGAAGGGGCGACGTTGTAAGTGATTGCCGCCGTTGCCTGGAGCGTATCGGGGTCAATCGCGTAGATACCTTCCGGGTCGAGGTCGCTGCTGAGCGTCCGCGAGCCGTATAGCGTGCCGTCGGCATAGGCCAGACCAACGATGGCCAGGGCGTTGCCGGATGCGCTGCTTTCAAATGTACCCAACAATGTGGGCGTACCGCTGATCGGCCATTGATAGAGCGTGGCGCCGCTGCTGAGTAGCATCCGTTCATTATCCGGGTCATAGGCTGCGCCCCAGATTTCCGCGCCCGTAAATTGCGGGTGGGCCTCCCCCGTCTGCGGGTCAATCAAGTAAGTGGGGATGTTGATGTCGTCTACGCCCACAAACAGCGGCGCGGAAACGACGACCTGCCCTTGCAGCGTGAAGTCGGCGTTGGGCGTTCCGGCGGTTGCTTCCGATAACTCCCCGCCAGCGGCCTGGTCTTCGGCCGTTTCCGCCTTGTCCGCCTCCAGCTCGCCTTCGTCTTGCGCCGTCCCTTGCCCGGCATCCTGAGCCAGCGCGAGGGAGACAAAGACCATTCCCAAGGCGATTACGATAATCAGGAAGAGCATAGATACTCTTTTTCTCATACTCATAGTTACCTCCGTATCAGGTAAACCACTATGTTTGCACTTTCGGAGCGGACGCTGATTTTTAGAAAAGGTCAGCGTCAATTTGCGAATGATCAGCGATGATCTGCGTTCCATTTTTCACGATTACAAAAACTGCAAAGATAGTGGTGAACGTCAAAGTTAGGGATTGCCTTGCGGCGAACCCATTACGATTGGCATTCGGATGAAGTTGGGAAAGACGTTGAGCGACACGGTGATCGTTGTGGTCGGTTGGTTAGGATCGTTGGATTGCACACAGAGCAAGGCGCTGTAATCCCCTGCGTCGAGGATCGTGGCGTCCAGCGTCACCTCGATGGTGTCGCTGCTGCCGCCCGTTGTCGTTCCCGATTGCGGTGAAACGGACAGCCAGGGGACATCGCCAGGAACGTTGCAATCATCGGCCGCCTCCGCGATTGACCACTGCAAATCGGCCGTTCCCGTGTTGCTGATTGTCAATGGGCGGGATAGCTGCCCATTTTCACCCACCGCCAGGGAGAAGTTTTCCGGCGTGATGTTGATCGCCGGGGTGAGCGTGCCGCTAACCGTTACTGTCGCTGAGTCGGTGGCCGTCACCACATCGGTTGGCCCTTCGTTGTAGGCGGTCCAGGTGGCGGTGTTGGTGATGCTGGTGGTGACCACGGCCGTTTCGGTAATCGCCAGCGTCGCGCCCGGCCCCAGTTCGTAGGGATATTCACTGCGAACTGCGCCCAGTTCACTATCGTCCAGGTCATGGAGCGTGTGGGTAACGCTGCCTGTGTTCGTCACCTCATAGCAGTAAGTGACGGCCGTGCCTGGCTCTACGGTAATCTCATCCGTCGTGGCACATTCGCCGGGGTCGGTCCCAACCGTCTTGGATAAAGTAATACCCGGAACCGAGCCTCCGACTGTGACGGTAGCGGTCGCTGTCGCCGTCACCACGTCAGTCGGCCCCTCATTGGCGGCCGTCCAGGTGGCGGTGTTCACGGTGGTGCTGCTGATCGTTGCTGTCTGCGTTAGAAAGGCACTCGCTCCAGGGGCCAAAATATAGGGGAAGTCGGTCAACAGGTTGCCCAGTTCGCTATCATCCAGGTCGTGGAGGGTCAGAGTGACGGTCCCTGTGTTTGTTACTTCGTAACAATAGGTAACGTCGGTTTCCGCGTCTATATTCAGGGTGCTTGTGGTCGCACATACATTTGGATCCGTGCCAACCGTCTTTTCCAGGCTGATCGCTGGCCCTTCCAGGGCTGATTCGGGCAGCCAGGTGGCGGCCGAAAAGTTTTCACTGGTCGTCCAGGGATTGCTGATCGGCGTGGTATAGGTCATGGTGGCAAAGTCGTAGACATAGATGAGGCCGGGTTCATCGGGGACCAGATAGGCTTGTCCGCTGTCGCTAATCGCCAAACCATCAATGTCGCTCTGCCCATCGGGATAGGGAGCAACCAGCGTGAGGTTGCCATCCATATCTACTTCCACCAGACCACGTAAGGAATCATCATCGTTCGTAGCATAGAGCGTTCCACTGTTGGGATCGGCCGCCAAGCCACCCAGGTCAACATTCGCCGTGCTGCTGACATAGGTTGTCCATAGCGTCGCCTCCTGGTTTGCGGGATCGAGCGTATAGACCGCTTCTGGGTCATCAGTCGAACTTACATTGCGAATGGCATAAAGCGTGCCATCGTGGTAGGCCAGACCAACCATCGCTAAGGTTGCGCCAGAGGTTGCGCTGGTGATGGTTCCAAGCAAGTTGGGTGCGCTGCCAGCCGGCCATTCATAAAGCCCGGAGCCGGTGATGAAGAGGACACGGTCGTTGTCCGCATCATAAGCCGATCCCCATACTGGCACGCCCTCAAATTGAGGGTAGCTCATGCCGGTGCTGGGATCAATTAGAAACGTGGAACTGATGGATCTACTGATGCCAACAAATAGGGGGGCGGCAGCGGTTGGACCGAGCAGGGTGATGTCGGCCGCAATTGGGGGAAGATTGGCGCTTGCTCCGGCGCGTTCGGCCGCTTGTGCCATCTCCATTTCGCGCTGGCTCTCTTCATCCGCCTGTTCCGCTTGCGCGTTCTGTGGGCTTGCCCCCTGGGCGACAACCAGGGAAGCGACAACGAATCCCAGGGCTAAAATAAGAACAGTACTTACTACGAATACTCTTGCTTTCATCGGTCTTTCCTCCATGATTGTTAATGGTTTGCCTCCACCAGAATCGGGCGGAGGAAACTTAGCGGGTAGCCCTGCCCAATGCTTCGAAACTACATGGCATCAAGACAGAAGCCACATCTCTGTGGTTACAACGTACTGTAACATAAGCAGCGAGACAAGAGGGCGGACATTTGTACTAATCGGGATATAGATCGGGATATAAATTATATTTTTATGTTAACTTCATTGGGATTGTTACGCAGATTGCGCGGATAAAACGCGGATGACGCGGATTTTGATTGCAATCACGTAGCACGGGTTGCTAAATACAGTGTCTCAAAAGTAACCCAACTGTCATTCCGAGCGGAGTCTTCGGAGCGAGGAATCCCTGATACATTTCTGGTACAGGAGGTTGCAAGAGATTCTTCACTCCGTTCAGAATGACAATTGCTAAAACCTTTGAAACAGTGTACTAAATGGCCGTTGACCAGCCAGCCATCAGGCTTTACAATGTGATTCGGTGAGGCGTGGTCACGGAATGGGCTGCCCGTTTAGCATATCGCTTTGGGCTTACGTAGTTCTGTTGTCCGACGCCCTACCAGTTTAGAAGATCGAGGGTGTTGTAACGGTAGTTAAGGATTATTGATGAGTTAATGAGAAATCGGCCGGGAGTGTTGCTTAACAGGCGTAACCAAACGGCCGATTTTTTATTGAAGGGGCATTACCAGGGAACTTTCACCGCCGGTAATGCCTCTTTTTGTTTTTCAGCAGGGTGATAGACAGTATAGGAGATGATGGGTCATGAAGCGACAGCATTTGTATCTCGTAGTAGGTATGGGCGTGGTAATGGTGTTTGGTCTGCTGCTGGCGGCCGCTGCCTATGTAGCGGCGCAGTCCGGTGAAATGTCCCCGACTGGGGAACAGCGGCAACAAAGGAGCGTTGCCGCACCCACCGGGACGGGCATTACGTATCAGGGACATCTGACGGACGGCGCGGAAGCGGCCGATGGTCTATATGATTTTCAGTTCCAATTGTTTGATGCGGCGAACGCGGGCGCACAGGTAGGGTCAACGGTGACGCTAGACGACGTTGCCGTCAGTGAGGGGGTTTTTACGGTGAAGCTGGATTTTGGGACTGGAGCCTTTGGCGACGGTGCGCGCTGGTTGCAAATCAGCGTCCGTCCGGGCAACAGCGCCGGACCACATACCGCTCTTTCGCCGCGCCAGGAGCTGACCCCTGCGCCCTCTGCGTTGTCCCTGCCTAATGTTTATACCGACGAGGGCATCAATTTTGTTGGCATCGGCCGAGACTTTCGCATCAGCAGTAATGAAGTCTTCGGCATCCGCTATGAAGGAGCGGCCAATGACTATGGCGGCATGTATGTCGAGACATCGAACCCAGGCGGCTGGCCCTTTTACGGCTATGCTACGGACGGTTCATTCCATGCCTGGACCTACTACGATGGCACGACGGGAGATTGGCAACTGTATAATTCCGGGATACGGCTGAAGGTGCCAAACGAGGGCGGCTTGCGGATCGGCCCTAGCGCGGATTATAGCCTCGTGATTAGCAATACCACTGGCTCTGACGGGGTTCGGATTTTTGATACGGGTGACGACGGCATCCAGGTTGGCAGTGATCCCGATTATCCCAATTATGGCCTCTTTATTCCCAGCCCCGGTGTCGGCGCTTATGGTTTGTGGTCGAACACGGCCGACACCAACGGCGAGTGGGCGCTGTTTACGGTGGATAAGGTCGAAGCGGGTAATGTGGTCGCCAACGCCTTTTCGCTGGTTGCCCGTGTGACCGGGCCGGATGCACTGACGGCCGGGGATGTGGTGGCAGTGACCGGCGCGGGCGAGGCATTGCCCGGCGGGCACAATGCGCTGCCAATGGTACGCCGCGCCGATCAGGCGACGTACAACGGCGTGATCGGCGTGGTGGACAGCCGTATGGTGTGGGCGCTGGCTCCGGGCAAGGAGGAGGAAGGGGCGGAAAGCTTGCAAAGCGCGGAAGGCGCGGCCCAACCCGGCGAGTTTGTGTCGCTAATCATCTATGGCGTGGCTGAGATGAAGATTAGTCCCAATAGCGATATTCGCGCCGGACAACGGCTGACGGCTTCCGATCTGGCCGGGCAAGCACGTGCTCTGCAAACGCGACAGGTGGAAGGGATGACCGTGACCGAAGGCGCGCCGGTGATCGGCATTGCGTTGGCGGCCCCGCAAGCGGGACAGGAGACCATTCCGGTCTTCGTCACCTTGCGCTAAGGAGGGGATGATGCGTAAAAAAGCGTTGCTTCTCCTCGGTATCTGCTTGTTGCTGGCGGTGGGGATTATTGTCGCCGCGCCGGGTGACTTGCTAAATGGGTTCTCTATTGGCTGGTGGACGGCCGATGCTGGCGGCGGCAACAGCAGCGGCGGCCCCTATACATTGCGTGGGACGGCCGGACAGCCGGATGCGGGACGCGCATCGGGCGGCAACTATGCCTTGAAGAGTGGCTTTTGGGCGACCTTGTCTGGCACACATGAGTCGTTGCCTAAGCCGACTGAAATCTTTTTGCCGTCGGTTATTGGGTAAGTAGCGACAAACGTCCTCGTTTGTCGAGGCCGGAACGGCTTGCCGGACAATCCGGAGGATTGTCGCTACGATAGTGGTAGGGACAAACGTCCTCGTTTGTCGAGGTCGCTACGGCCGCGCCCCAATTGAGATGCGCGATTTGCCAAATCGCGCTACAAGTAGGTGGCGGAGGCGGGCGACCCACAGCGGCCGACTTACCTGCTGCCATAGACGATAGGCTTCGCCATCTAGGCGATTGGCTTCACCATCTGGACGAGTGACTTCGCCATCTGGACGAGTGACTTCGCCATCTGGTGTCGTTGATTCAGGCGCGTATTGGTGGGTGGCGAATAGGGTGGCGAGGCGGGTGAGCGGCCGTTGCAGCGGGACAAGCTCCGCTTCGTCGCTTCCGATTGTTTCCATGTGCATCAGCAGGCTGGTGGCAAACTCGTTTGGCGTCTGGCTGGGGCTGGGTGGATAGCCGAGTCCAGACGCCACGTTTTGCAAGCGCCAATAGACCTGTTCAATGCTATCAAGGTCGCGCGGCCGTTCCCGCCACTCGCGCCACCAGCCTCTCCCCCAACGCCACCAGAGCAGCGCCAGCACCGCGACAGCGAGCAGAACCCACCACCAGGGGATGTCGCGTTGGGGCGCACGGTTGGGGATGGGTGGGGGGTCGGCCGATGTGTCTGATGGGGTGAAGGGGTTCTCATACGTCCCCGGCAGGATTTCAAAATCGGCCGAGGTCGCGGTGATGTCATGGGGGCTAATAAACGGCGCGGTTGGCTCAAACTCGATCCAGCCATATCCGGCGAAGTAGATTTCCGCCCAGGAGTGGCCGTTGACCTGGCGAATGATCTGCACACCGTTTTCATCGGGCGGCTGTTGCAGGAAGCCGGTCCCCATCCGCGCCGGAAGCCCCGCACTCCGTGCCAAGACAACCATCGCCGAGGCATAGTAATCACAGTACCCTTCCTGAGCGTCGAAGAGGAAGTAGTCCACCACATCGACATCGGGCGGCGGCCGTTCCACGTCCAGATTATAGTCGTACTGGCGCAGGAATTGTTCGATGGCGCGTGCTTGATCGTAAGGAGTGGCGCGTGGCAAGTGGCGAGTGGCTAGTTCCTGAGCCAGGTCATGGACTCGTTGCGGTATTGTATCGGGGAGGGCGGTGTAGCGGGCGAGGAGGGCAGGGGGAATGTCCTCCAGGCGGGATTGGCGCAGTTGAGCGGCCGTTGCCCTGGGGACAATGGTTTCTATCGTATAAGTCATTGGCGTATCGGGCTGTCCCCAGACGCGCGAGAAATCGCCCGGCCCACGCCAGGCGGCGACCACCGGCTGGTCAAAGCGCAGCGGATAACCAAGCGAATAGCGGATCTCCCGCTGGTCAAACACCCACTGTACCTCCTGCTCCACTATCTCCCCTGCCCCTCCGCTCTCCTGCTCCTCCGTTTCTTCCGCCAACTGATCGCCGATCATCTCCCCCGCCCCTACCTCCTCACTTCGCTCCGGCGAAAGCGACCAGCCACGGCCAGTGTAGATGTCGTAGCTTCCGGCCCGCCAGTGGTAGCCGGGTAAGGCGGGTTGGCATCCCTCGATTCCTCGGGACGAGTCCGCGCTACAACTGACGGTGGCGGTCATGACGACTGTTTCCAGCAACTCTGGGCCTTCGTCGAGCAGGAAGGAACGGGGCAAGGTGCCACGCTGTCCGGCAACGGCCGATCCACCACGACCAAAGCGGCCGCGTGGCTGGGGAATGGCGGCGAAGGCACGGGAGATCGCCTCTTCCGCGGCAACAACCGCCGGTTGCTGGCTAAATGTTTCGGAGAGGCGGCTAATATCAATCGCCGGGACCGCCCAGGAGAGCGCGACCAACGCCATCCCCGCCGTACCGGCATACAACAGCAATTCCGCCCGGATTTCGGTTGAGTAATCAACTTTCTTTCGCTGCCAGTTGGTTTCGAGATTGGCGTAGTGGGTGGCGGCGGCCGTCAGCACCGCCAGCCCAATAAAGATGGCCGACCAATAAATGGGCGCATTGCCGTAAAAGCCATTCAGCGCCATTGCCAGACCGAGTAATGTCAGGCCGACCATCGGCCGTTGTTGGCGGAAAATGCTCCAGACGACATAGGCGACCAGGAACCAGGCCGCCAGCCCCAAGAAGAAAGCAAAGACAATGGTCTCATCGCTGCTCTGTCCGGCCTGAACCGTTGCCAGCCAGCCACCGATGCGCTCGACAAATAGGGCGCTTTGCTGCCGCCAATAGGCACTGGTCGCCGCCCATCCCTCGCGCAACAGCGCCCACGACGGCCGCAACCGCGCCAGGACAACGATATTTACCAGCATTCCATAGAGCGTGAGATAGAGCCACGCCCGCCAGGTGGGGACGGCCGACCGCGCCAGCAGCAACGAGAGCAAGAAGCTGAGTGTCGCTGCCGTAATGACCACTCCCGCCTCTGGGACCCAGCCCACTTCGTTAACGGCCGCTACCAGACAGCCGACCGTTGCCGCGACCAGCAGCAACGTCAGCCACCCTTCGCGCGGCCGAAAGCGATCCCAGGCCCAGACTACTGCTTCTAGTACCATATCGAAAAAGGTTACGCTGATTGACGCGGATGCTTCGCGGATTGCGCTGATTTTTAAAATATCGGCGCAATCTGCGTCCTATCTTGCCTCCGTTGGGCTGCGGACCGTGATGACTTTGCCCAGTCCGGTGACTTTAAATTCCCAGAAGCCGCGACGGGCTTCTTCTTCTAGCGGCCGTCCCAGATCACCCAGGCGGACAACGGTGCAGTTGTAGCCGAGCCGGGTGATGGCGCTACGTAGCCCTTCGCTATTTCCCTCGCCGCCAAAGCTTTCGCGGTCGAGCAAGACGACCTGGCTTTCAATCCCTTGGCGGGAGAGCGCCAGCAGTTCCGGCAACCAATCGGCCGAACCATTGGGTGTGATGATCACCGCCACCGCCCCGCGCCGGGCAGCTTGCCCCAAATCGCGCAATGCTCGTATCAATGGGGTTGTTCCAGAGGCATCGGCCAGGGCCAATGCCCGTAGCAGCCGCCACTGCTGCCCTTGCCCGGTGGCAGGGATGACCAGTTGCGGTTGCTGGCCATAGGTTGCCAGGCCGATGGCGCGGGTTTGCTGCAAGGCGTGGGTAGCGAGGGAGGCGGCTAGCAGGATCGCCTGTTCCTCGGTGCTGTCGGCCCCCTCGCCCAATTGCACGGCCGCCTCACAGTCGAGCAGCAGCCAGATGTCGCCGGCCGTGTCGCGGTCAAACTGGCGCACGTAAAGTTCATCGCGTCTGGCGGTGGTCGGCCAATGGATCCAGCGGTAAGGGTCGTTGACATCGTAGTTGCGGATGGATGCGGCGTTGACCGTCGCCCGCCAGGCGCGTTCCGGCGTGCGAGCGCGGCCGTCGCTCTGGCCGCTGGGCAAGGGGATAGGCAGTCGGGCGTGTACTGGCGGATGGATGATAATTTCCTGCTGCTCAGGATAGTCAATGGTGACGACAAAGATGCCAAAGGGGTCGCCACTACGCACCGTCCAGGGGCCGAGATGGTATTGGCCGCGTCGTTGGCAGACGGCCGATTGTCGCCAGCTTACACTTTCGCCGCCGCCAGCGCTGTGTACCACGGAGGCATGATAGCCGGGGACGGTGGAGCGATCCAACACCTCGACCCACAAGGCAGGAACAGTGCTCTGGTTGTGGAGGGTAAATTCCTCTTGTAGCCGGTCGCCAACGGAGACCCAGCCAAAGCGCAAACGTCGCGAGACATGTAGCCCTCGCGCCAGTTGTCGCGTCCAGAAGTAGGCCAATGCCCCAAGCCCGCCCAATCCCAAAAGCAAGGTGTTCCAGACCTGATCGGGCAAGAGCAACGTCGCCAGCAGCAACAGCCCTAGCCCCAACAACGGTAAGCGACTGCGTAGCTTAATCGTCGTTTGCGCTGGAAGTGCTTTGATATGAGTTGGTGCGCTGCTTGTTTCCACATTTGCATTGTCTCAAAAGCCGGGGTTTGTGCCAAGACACGGTATACGACTTGAATGGTTAAAGGCCGATTTTTGATATTTGCCTCATTTATTAAGTGTCTGGATGGACTACGAGCCTACACACTATTGGCTGTTTGATCGGTTTATCGTTCGTATGAGATATAATAGGCATATGACACGTCGCGAGAAGCTCTTAAATCGTATCCTTTAGGGAACTTCAGACCGTAACATTGACTTCCAAGAGTTTTGTGGGTTGTTGCGGCGACTTGGCTTCGATGAACGTATTCGTGGGAGTCATCATATTTTTACCCGTCCGGGATTGGAGGAAATCATTAATATTCAACCTCAAGATGGAAGGGCAAAAGCTTATCAAGTAAAACAAGTACGTGACATTATCCTTAAATACAAGTTAGGAGATGAATTATGAATTCGATCCGCTATGAAGTAATTATCTATTGGAGTGATGAGGACGAGGCCTTTATCGCTGAGGTGCCGGAGCTTGCAGGTTGCATGAGCGATGGTAAGACCTACCAGGAAGCGCTGGCAAATGTGGAAGTTATCATCCAGGAATGGATTGAAACGGCAATGGAACTAGGGCGGCCGATCCCAGAACCAAAGGGCCGCCTTATTTACGCCTAATAAATGATTCCATACAAAGTAACCATCTATTGGAGTGAAGAAAACGGCCGCTTCCTCGCGTTAGTACCAGAGCTTGCCGGTTGCTCGGCCGTCGGCCGCACCTATCAGGAAATGGTAGCTAATGTTGAACGGGCGATTGGTAACTGGATCGAAGCGGCCGTGACGCAAGAACGTCCGGTTCCAGAGCCAGGAGAGCGATTGATCTATGCTTGAGAGGAGATTGAGAGACTAGGAGACTTAGAGATTAGATGGGAGGGGGCAGATCATTTGGAAGCGGACGGGGTCTTCGGCCGTGATCTGGAAGCCGAGGCGTTTGTAGAGGCGACGGGCGGGGGTATTGGCTTTGAGGACGGAAAGCGTTAGCGGCAGGCCAGCGGCGTGGGCTTGCCGGATGAGGTCGCTGATGATCGTCGTGCCGATTCCCTGGTTTTGATATTCAGGGGCGATTTCGATGAGGTCAAGATACCAGTTGTCAACATTGTAGGAGAGTTCAAGCGTGCCGATGTCGGTCGGGGTATCGGCGATGAGGAGTTGGATGATTTGGCGGCCGGTGGGATCGAAGTGGTTTTGCCACAGTTCTTGTTGCTCCTCCTCATCCCAGCCCCAGGTGGCTTCGACGTAGGGGCGAATGGTGTTGCGGTGCAACTGATAGAGGTAGTCGTAGTCGGCGGCCGTGGCCGGGCGAAGAATGTACATAATGGTCAATTGTCAATGTTTAACTGTCAATTGTCAATTGATAGTGTTTTGAGGAAGGGGGTTGGGTCGGTTGACGAGTAGGGTTTCAGCAAGTGATTGAGCGTGTCGGATAGTTGGATCGTGGTTTGGGGGTTGAGGGTTGGGGGCTGGTAGGAATCGAGGAGGGCGCGGCAGTGGGCGTTGGCGCGTTGGGTGGCGTCGCGGCCGCCCATGTCGAGCCACTGTTCGTAGGGCTGGCGCAGGCTGAGGTGGGGCAGGAAGTGAGCGTCGCGATAGTGGCGTTGGGTATGGGCGGTTTCCAAGAAGTGGCCGCTGTTGACGGCCGCTGCAATCGCTTCCAACGCCAGCGTTTCGGCCGAGACCTCGATAGGTCGTAGAAAATGTTCGATCATCCCCAATAACTCCAGGTCAATCACAAACTGTTCATAGCTCATCGTCAGATAGGATTCGAGGATGCCGAGGGCGTGCATCAAGTAATGGACGCCGCTGAGCACGGAGGTGAGCAAGGTGAACATGCGCTCGTAGTTGCTTTGTGCGTCGGGCGTGGGAGAGTCGGTCAGTGCGCCGCCGCCACGACTGGGCAAGCCATAGCGCCGGGCGAGTTGGGCGCAGGCGCTGATGGCAACGGCCGATTCTGGGCTGCCAATGGCCGGGTTGGCGTTGCGTAAATCTACATTGCTAGAGGCAGTGCCATAGAGGACGGGCGTGCCGGGGCGAACGAGTTGGGTGAGGGCGATTCCGGCCAATGCCTCGGCGTTTTGTTGTGCCAGCATCCCGGCCAGCGTCGTCGGCCCAGTGATTCCGGCCATCACAAAGGGGGCGATCAGGATCGGCTGGCCGTAGCGGGCAAAGCAGAGCAGGCTTTCCAGCATCGGCCGGTCATAGAGCAAGGGGCTGTTGGCGTTGACGCTGCAATGCATCACCGGCGTGCCGTCTATCATCGCTTCCCCTCCATAGACAGCGGACAGGAGTTGGATTACCTCTTCGGCTTCGGCACGGCCGTTGACAAAGCCGGATTGGATTGGCATGTCGGTCAGCGTCAGCAGCGCATACCAACAAATGAGATGGCGAATTTCCGGCGGCACGTCTTGCGCTTCGACCGCTTTACGGGCGGCGACGTGGATGAGAGGGGACTGCTGGCTGAGGCGGGCGAAATTAGCCAGGTCGGCCAGGGTTCCGGGACGACGATGACCGTTCAGGTCGCGGACATAGGGCGCGCCGCCGCCGGGCATGGTGGCGCACTGGTTGATTCCGCTGGGGGTATGGCCGATAGTCACATTCGCCGTTGTGCTGCGGCCGTGCAGCGTATAGTGGCCTGGAGCTGAATTGAGCAACGGTTCCAATAGAGGCCAATCAAGGTAGACGCGGCCGTCCTCGACCCGCGCCCCGGCATGGCGAAAAAGGTCAATTGCCTCCTCATGGTTAAAGCGCACGCCGATGTGGTTTAGAATGTAGAGCGCGGCTTCGTGAATTTGCTCGATTTGCCCTTCGTTGAGGCGCTGTAGGGGTTGGTCGGGCAGGGAGAGTTGGCGCGGCCGTGTGTCAGATGGTTGTATGTCCTCGCTCCTTTTGCGGCGCGTGCGTCGGGTGCTCATGGCTGAAGTGTAACGCAACTTGGGTTAACTGGCAGATACCACTTTTTTGCGATAGCGACAGTCGGTAAAGCAAAGTTGTTTCAAACGCAGAGGGGCAGAGAAAATCTCTGTTCCTCTGCCTCTCTGCGCCTCTGCGTTAAATATGAGACATTTTCAAACCAAAATCCGCGTCATCCGCGTAACCTTTCTCACATATCCTGGGGTTGGCGGTAGTAGGGGAGGAGTGTGCCGATGCCGCGTTCCACTGCCTTTTGATAGGCGAGGTGGCCGAGCATGATGTCGCTGATGGCGAAGCCTTTGTGCCAGAAGAGGATGCGTTCCTGATCGGACTCGCGTCCTGGCTTTAGACCGGCGACCACTTCACCAATTTCGCCGTAGATGTGTTCGGTTCGTAGACGGCCGTCCTGGATCAACCCCGCAAACTGCCCATATTGCGACTTTTGGCACTGGTTCCAATCATCCACGACCATTTTGTCTACCGTGAAAGGCAGGGTGGGGGCGACGGAGAGCACCGCCCCATAGGGCTGGATCAGTGCGCCGGGCTTGACCCATTCGTCTTTGACCAGAACTTGATGTTCGAGCAAGCGCGAGGCGTCAATGATGATGTCGGCGTCGCGCACCGTTTCTTCCGTTGTCTCTTTGACGGTGACCGGCTTGCCCAGTTGGGCGGAGAGGGTATCGGCAAAGCGTTCGCGAGAGGACGGCCGTTTGCTGGTGACGCGGATTTCCTCAAAGTCGAAAATCAGGTCAAGCATCGGGACGTTGTACCAGGCGGTGCCGCGTGCGCCGATGTGGCCGAGGACGCGCGGCTTTTCGACGGCGAGGTATTTCGCGCCAACGGCCGTTACCGCGCCAGTCCGCATCCAGGTGATCAATGTGCCGTCTACAATGGCAAAGGGTGCGCCGGTCTCGGGATGGTAAAGGGTGATTAAGGCCAGTTCGGAGGGGAGATTATGCTCATAGTTCTTCTCAAAGTCGCCGATGACCTTCACCCCGGCGACATTAATCGGCCCGACGTACCCTTTGAGGATGTTGAACAGCTTTTCCGGATAGTTGAGGGCGAGATGGTCTTTGGAGGGCATGATCACCCGCCGCTGCCCATGAGCGCGAAGGCCATTCTC
Source organism: uncultured Ardenticatenaceae bacterium (assembly GCA_964410625.1). Lineage (GTDB taxonomy): Bacteria > Chloroflexota > Anaerolineae > Promineifilales > Promineifilaceae > CAYPHY01. Next base: position 23,924 of record CAYPHY010000049.1, read on the forward strand.
GATGGCGTCCATGATCTCCTGCAATCCGAGATCGAGCGCGTCTACATCTTCTTTGCCGAGGAACAAAATATCAATTTGAGACATACTTTCTCCTTGTGAGTGATGAGTGGTGAGTGGAGAGTCTCCTAGTCTCCCAGTCTCTTAATCTCTAATCCCCAATCTCTAATCTCCTCCTCCTACGAAAACACAATCACCCCCCGCGCGATTTCGCCGCTGAGCATGTCAGCGTAGGCTTCGTTGATCTGGTCGAGGGGGTAGGTTTTACTGACCAGTCGGCCGAGATCGAGCAACCCGCGCTTATAGAGGTCGGCATACAGCGGGAAGTCGCGGGCGGCGTTGGCGCTGCCGTAGTAGGAGCCGGTGACTGTCTTTTCCTGGCGGGTGAGGATCGCGCCGGGGAGATTGGTCGAGCTGCCCATTGGGGAGATTCCGGCGAAGATGATCGTGCCGCCGGGGCGGGCGGCGTCGAGACATTGCTCCTGGACGGCGGGGAGGCCGATGGCTTCAAAAACGTAGTCCGCGCCGCGGCCGTTGGTCAGCCCGCGAATGGCATCGTTGGTATCCGGCCCAGCCATGATGAAGTCGGTCGCCCCAAAGGAGAGGGCGATGTCCCCTTTCGCCTCAAAGGCGTCTACGGTGATGATTCGCGCGGCCCCGGCCAGCTTTGCGCCCATGATGATGCTCAGGCCAACCCCACCCGCGCCAAAGACGACGACGTTGCTCCCTGGCTTGACGCGGACGGTGTTCAGTGCCGCGCCAACGCCGGTTGTCACCGCACAGCCGATCAGCGCGGCGATGGTCAGCGGGATGTCAGGGTCGAGGGGGACACAGCACGCTTCGGGAACGACGGTGTGGTCGGCGAAGCAGGCCAGGGCGCTGAAGTGGTAGACGGGTTGGCCGTTTTGCGAGAGGCGGGTTGTGCCGTCCATCATTGTCCCCGCCCAAATCGGTTCGACGTAGGTTTCGCAGAGGCTCGGCCGTTCGTTGAGGCAGTAGAAGCAACGGCCGCAATTCGGCGCCCAATTGAGTGCGACGTGGTCGCCAGGCTGGACGCGGGTGACGCCCGGCCCAACGGCGACGACAACCCCCGCGCCCTCATGACCGGGGACGACGGGGACGGCATGGCGGGTCGCGCCGGTCATCAGATGCCAATCGCTGTGGCAGACACCGGCCGCGGCGACACGGACGAGGACTTCGCCAGCCTGTGGTCCGGCGAGGTCGAGTTCTTCAATGGTAAAGGGGGAATGGGGTTCGCGGAAGATAGCTGCTTGGATTTTCATGGTGCTTAAAATGGTTACGCAGATGACGCGGATATTTCGCAGATTGACGCTGATTTTCTGCCATAGGGCTTACGTAAGCAAATAATTTTTCGACACGAATAACACGAATTTCACGAAAATAGAAGGCTAAAATTCGTGCTATTCGTGAAATTCGTGTCAAATGCGTAAGTCCTATGCCATATAAATAGTATAACCCGTAACCACCGAATTGGGTGGTTACGGGTTAGGTCAAATTTCCGTTTAGCAGGGTTGCTATTTATAGATTGGGTACCATGAAAATCATCATCGAAGCAAAGGGTTCGCCAAGGAGGACAGCAAGGCTATGGGCTAAAATCACGGGAGTGAGGCTTCGCTTGCCCCACAGGAACAGTCCGGCAAGAATCAACCCAATCACAACACTGAAAATAAAGGCGAAGATGTTAAACCCGGCCCAAACGGTGTGATAGAGGGCGAAGAGAACGGCCGAAGCCAACGCCTGTGCCCAGGTGGGAATCTGCAAATCCCGCAGTTGGTTCATCAGCCAGCCACGCGTGATGATGTCTTCCAGCACCACGCCTGTGGCTGCTAAGAGTGCGGTCAGCACACGAAAACCGCTGATTTGGACGATATTGGCATCAGGATCAAATTGAAAGATGCCAAACAAAAATGAAGCCGCCCACAATAAGCCGAAAACTACGCCAACAATATTCGCCGCCAGACGGGAGGGAGCACCCAGACCGACATAACTCAGTAGCTCCCGCAGGGACATGCCACTCAGCCGCACGATTACGGCGATGATGATGCCGAACGCAACCAAAAACCAGGCCAACATCCCGATGATCGACCCTTCAAGGGAGAGGCTCTGCCGCAGCGTAAAGGGGATGGGGCCAAAGTTAGGGCCAATCAACAAGAGCAAAAGAACAGACACGATGCCAATTCGCCGCCAGACACTGTTTTTATCGGATACCATTGCACTTATCATTTTATTCCTCCAGAAGTAAGATGAGGAAAGTATAGATCAGGTGGCATTGGTACATCATCTAGCAACAGATGGATTTTGCTATCCAACTTTTGGTGGATAGGGCCAATCAGTAAAGTAGTGGATGGCAGGCGGCAACTCTCTTATGCGCTGTTCACTGCCCATTGCTCTAGCTGCTGCCAATCGAGTTCGATGCCGAGGCCGGGGGTGTTGGGGAGGGTGAGGCGGCCGTTGTCAGGCAAGAGCGGAGTGGGCAGGATATAGTCACGGCGGTCGGGCGTCCAGTGCGGCGGGTCATAGGGGAATTCGATGAAGGGGGCATGGGAAACGGCCGCGCTGACGTGGAGATTGGCAAGCAAGACCAGCCCATCCCCCCAGGTGTGGGGGGAGTAGATCGCCCCGGCCGCTTGTACGGCGCGGGCCAGTTGGACGGCGCGGCTGATCCCTGTGCTCCAGACGACATCGGCCTGGTAAACATCGAGCGAACCATGTTGCAGATAGCTGTAGAGTTCGCTGATTTCACGGTTGCCCTCTCCGGCGGCAATGCGGATTTTAGCCCGTTGGCGCAGTTGGGCGAGTCCCGCATAGTCGTGGCGGCCGAGTGGTTCCTCCAACCAGTAGACCCCCAGTTCGGCCAACGCATCAGCCACCCAGAGGGCGGTCTTGAAGTCCCAGGGCGGCCGTGTGTCCCAGGGCATCCGCCACGCCTGGTTGGCGTCGGCCAGGAGGATCAGGTCGGGGCCAACGCCTTCGCGGACGGCGCGAACGGTGGCGATGTCATCACGCGGGTCGTCGTGGAAGAAGCGCAGCTTGACGGCCGGAAAGCCTTCGGCCTGCAGGCGTTGGACAGCGGCGACGCGCTCCTCCACGGGCAACCGTTGGCCGGTGGAGGCGTAGAGCGTGACCTGGTTGGAACGGCCGCCGAGCAGCCGCCACAGGGGTTGGCCGCTTAGCTTGCCGATTAAATCCCACAGGGCGACTTCCAGCGGCCACATGCGGCCGTAATGAAACTGCAAATTGTCGAGGATGCGGACATGACGCTCGATGGCGAAGGGGTCCTGGCCGAGAAAGAGGTATTCATGGCCGTTGAATCCGAGCATCGCATCCCCCGCGCCAACCCCTTCATACTCCCCGGCACGGACGCGGACGACGGTGGTGGCGTGGTGGGTGCGCGGCCGTGGGTCCCAGGAAGCGTGAAAGGGCGGGTCGAGGGGCAGGCGGTAGTGGTGAATTTCAATGGCGGTAATTGGGGTCATTAAAAACCTAAAAGCCTAAGACTTCATTAACCAGGATCATATTCAAATTGCGGCGCATATAGGGCAGCTCTTTCTCGAATATCAGCACTTTGCCGATATAACTGCCGTTCTTATTGCCCATGCTTCTTTGGCGTTGGTCTTCCATCGGCAGCGCATACTCGCGGATACGCCGCATCGCATCGTCCAGCGTCGGCGTGATTTTTTGTGCGCCAACGACCCAGATGATGTTGCGACTATTATAGGCATAGGCGGGCAACTGGCTGCCGCTGCCGCTGGCGAAGACCAGTTCGCCGCTCTCGGCCAGCGCATTCACGCTTCCGAGGAAAAATTCAGCCATCGTCCCCTCCCGGCGCATCGCTGCTTGTCTAACGGGGTCTGGTTCAGCGAGCAGGTCAGCTTTGAAGTTGCGCCAGGGGTGATCGCCGGAAATGAGCAACGCCTCAAGGCCGATTTGCTGAAGCGTGACGGAACCGCCGGTCATGACCACGGAACCGGCGGGGATGATCGAGAGCATGTGGGCCAGCGCATCTTCTTTTGTTTCCACAAAAACAGCGTTGATGCCGCGTGCGTTCACTGCTTCCACCGTTCGATGGATACGATCAGTTGAAGGGAGGGTGTCGTAGTCCATTTTATCTCCTTAGGACTCGAACGTTTGCAACGAATTTACGCGAATTGGCGCGAATATCATGGCGCAATATTTGCGGCGCGAATTTTGATTCATTTTCGCGAAAACTCGTGCTAATTCGTTGCTAAAAACAATTCGATCTACGCATATGGCTTGAGATCACTCTTGTATCACTATTTCCAGGTCTTCGACGGTTGGGGCTTCCATCAGCAAGGGCACTATGTGGCCGATGGCCTCGCGATAATATTCGCTGTTGCTGCCAGTGACTTTTCGATCTTCCTCGCCTTCCCACAGGGTGATGATGATCCCTTTGCCTGTATTGCGGTCTACCAGCATGGTGAAGCCCTGGAAGCCAGTCTGTTGCTGGGTGGCGGGTAGGGCGTGGTTGCGGACATTGTGGATGGCCTCGTCCACCCGGTAGGGTGAAAATTGAGTGGTTGTGACTCTGGCGTACATGATTTGCTCTCCTCTAAAATAGCTCACGCAAAGCACGCTAAGACGCAAAGTTTAAAAAACTTAGTGAACTTTGCGCCTTTGCGTGAGGTTGTCATTCTTGATGATGGGCAACTATCCATGTTGTCTCCACCTGAAATAGTTACGCGGATGGGCAGTAAGAATTGCTTGCGGATAAAACGCGGATCACGCGGATTTTCATTCACGGTGATGACCTAACTATCGGTAAATTATACTTTTGTTATCGGCCGCTGGTAACAGGAGTGTCGCCAGTAGTAAAGGCATAGGGCATGGCGGCCGTGTTATAGGCAAAGCCAATGCCGCCGCGAGCATCAATGGCGATCAGCCCTCCTTCCCCCTGGGTCCGCTCCTCCAGCAGGCGGATGGCCGCTTCACAGGCGGAGTGGGCGGTCAGTCCCTGGGCGACGAAATCACACACTTGTTTGGTAACGACGATACGCATCAGGTCTTCGCCATGGCCGGTCGCGCTGGCAGCGGCCGTCCAGTTATCGGCGTACCCTCCAGAGCCAACGAGCGGACTATCTCCGACGCGGCCGGGGAGCTTGTTTTTGGTGCCGCCGGTGGAGGTAGCAACGGCCAGATTGCCCTCCCGATCAAAGGCGACCGCCCCAACTGTATCGCCCAAAGGGCCAGAGGTAACGAGACGGCCGTCTAATTGTGCTTCCAGTTCGTGGAGCTTTTCCAATTCTTCTTCGACCAGCAGCTCCTCGACCATGCAGCGCGGAAAGTGAATACGGTCGGCGAACTCCTCCGCCCCTTTGGCGACGAGGAAGTTATGATTGCTGCTCTCCATCACGCGGCGAGCGAGGCTGATAGGGTTACGCACGCGCTGGACGGCGGCGACAGCCCCCAGTTGCAGTGTACGGCCGTCCATAATCAGCGCGTCCATCTCCACTTCGCCATCAGCGTTGAGATAACTGCCACGTCCGGCGTCGAGGATGGGGCAATCTTCGAGGATACGCACGGCCGCTTCCACGGCATCCAGCGCACTCCCGCCGTCGAGAAGAATCCTTTGGCCGGCGGCGGCCGCTTCGGCACAGGCTTGTTGCGCTTCCGTCAGGCGTGTGGATGTTAAATCCCAATTTCCTGCGCCTCCGTGTACAATGATAGCAACATTCATCAATAGACCTCCTGTGGGGGTTAGTGGGTAGTGAATAGTGGGTAGTGGTTAGTGATTAGTTGATAGTTGAGTAGTAGGCAGTAATTAGTATATTGGTGTATTGGTGTAATCGTGTATTGGTATATGATGAATCTTTGCCGCTGAGTACACCAATACACCAATCTCTAATCTCTACTCTCCAATCTCCTCTCATGGAACCAACGATACACTGAATACGTCCTAATTTTATGGAGGTGTACTATACTATGAAGAAATATCTGTTGCCAATTAGCGTCCTATTGCTGTTTGTTTTGCTAATTGGCGTTGGTTGTGTGCCGGCGACGGGTGAGGATGTCACCACACCGGCAGTGGAAGAGATGCCGTATCCTGAGGGTGCGGACACGGCCGAACCTTATCCGGCTGATGGAGATGGGGAGCTAGACATAGACCCCATTCCGGCAGAGGGGACGCGGCCGTACCCTTCGTTGGATGAGGATGATCGGCCGTTGGAAGCGTTACCGACGCCGGAGATCAGCGACCCGGAGGCACCGGGCGCAGGAGAAGGGCCAAGAGTGATCGAACAAGTTCCCCCCGATTTGTTGGAAGCGTTGCTGGATGACGTGGTGGCACGTACTGGCGCAGAGCGTTCGACTATACGAGTAATCCATAGCGAGCAGGTCGTCTGGCCTGATGGCTCATTGGGCTGCCCCCAGCCCGGCCAGATGTATACCCAGGCGTTGGTAGATGGCTACCGGGTCATCTTGGAGCAGGGGGAAAATCAGTATGATTACCGGCTGGCCGACACGGGCTACTTTTATCTTTGTGAAAATAGCCTGAACCTGAGGCGGCCGCCCGCCGACGCTGGAACACCGACCCAATAGGACCTTTTTTAACGCCGTCCAAAATTCGCGGTAATTCGCGTTAATTCGATGCAAAACCCCCACCCAGTTGCTCAACATTGGCGGCTTTACCACGAATACCCGTCGAATTCGGGGATGTCGAGGTCAAGGTCGTTGTCGGCCGTATCCTGCACGGGAGCGGGCGGGCTGCTGGTGGGGGTAATACGGCGGCGTTTCCGTTTGCGGCGGTAGTGGTGGCCGTGGCGGCCGTGTCCTTCCCCATCATCGGCCGCGGCGGCCGCCTGGGATTTATCATAGACTACGACAACCAGAGCGAGCAACAACCACCATACAAAGCCCGGCCGTGACCCCAGCGAAATCGCATCCATCATGCCAAAGACCCACCCGGCGGTCAGGGAGCCGCTGAGACCGATGATCAAGATCGGCAGCGAAGAGGCGCGTTTGCGCCGTTCGCCCACCAACAGCCAGCTTTGCCAGAGCAGATAGGCGGCGAGCAACCACAACGCTAGATAGGCGATCAGACCGCCGAGGCCGAGGTCTAGCCCGGCTTGCAGCAGATGGTTGTGGGCGTGGGCGAGGTCTAGCTGTGGGGAAATGGTGAACAGGGGATAGAGTAGATGGACGACGCGCCGGAAGCCGTTCATGCCCAGTCCGGTCAGCGGGAAGTCTTGCAGCGCAAACAAGGCGCGTGACCAGATTTCCAGTCGCCCTTGCACGCCGAAGGTGTCGCCTACGGGATCGGCCGTTCCCGGCACGCGAAAGGCGAGGACGCCGATCACCAACGCCAGGACAGCCACACCCGCCAGCAAGATCAGCCAACGGTAGCGTCGGGATGCAATGGCGGCCATGACCAGGACGCTCAATGCCAGCCCGACGATACCACCGCGCGATTGGGTGGCGATGAGGGTCAGGATGGAAAGGACGGTCACGGCCAGCAGCAAGAGCAGGGCTAAGCGGTTGTTCCGCGCCAGACGCGGCCACAGGCCGATGGAGCAAGCCAGCAGCAGCGGCGTGATCCAATCCAACGCCCCGGCCAATTCATTGCTGTTCACCACACCATCCACCGCGCCCAAGATGTGGATACGGCCGCCGGTCAGGGTGGTGGCAATATTGTTGAGGAAGCGAAAGGGGCCGCTCCATTCCGCGCCAATTAGCCCAACCAACGCCATGCCCATTCCAACGAGGATGAGCAGGATCAGGATTAACCACACGCCATGTTTGCGCCGCCGGGCGAACTCGACCGCGCCGTAAAACAGGCCGATTCCGACAACGACACCGGCTATTTTGGGGAAACTGAGCGTGATGTCGAAGACGGCCGAGAGGCTGACCAGCACCATCAGTAAAAAGAAAAATAGGGCGACATCAAGCGGGGTTCGTGGGAAAAAGCGGCCGAACCCCACCCAGCGGAAGAGCCACAGCAAGGGGATGACCAGCAACGCCAGCCCACGGCCGCCGGAAGGAAACATCAACAATGGCAACACCAGGAGCAGGATTAACCACTCCCAATGTATAATCGTTTGCATTGATCGGCGTACTACTGTCATTTCTGTCAGATCGTAGTTTACTTTAGAAACCGGGTTTCTTGAAGAAACCTGGTTTCTGATATAAGGACATCATAACGTTGCAGAAAGGGGCTGGCAAGAAAGGATGAGTGAAAAATATGTCTTTTTTCAGTTGCCTTCAATTGTTTTACCTCTATAATGAACACTCCAGAACCCAGATAGTGAGGGAGAAGCAGCGAGGGTATTAATGGGGTCAAAAGCGGTTGTATTGTTAGTGGAAGGCCGAAGTGCAGGAAATGATTCCCTCGCCCATGCATTGCAGAAGGTGAGCAATGAGCTGGCGGTGGTGCATACGGGAAGTGCTGCGCTAAGCTGGCTGCAAGAGAAGGAGCCGGATATCGTCATCTTCGACGCCTCGACAATGCGCTCTAATGGCGCACGCAGTTGTCGCCGACTGCGCCGGGTGTTGAAAAAGACGCCGATCATCCATGCTCGTGCCAATGGGATGGAGCTGGACAGCACGGCCGAAGCGGATGTCTATCTGGAGCGGCCGTTTTCACCCCGCAAGCTGCTCAATCGCGTCCGTGCCTTGTTGCCGCCGGATGGAGACAAGGAAGAGATTGTGCGCTATGGGCATTTGACCTATTTCCGCACCAAGCAATCGGTTGATGTCGCCGGACGCGGGGAGTTTGGCCTGACGCCAAAGCTGGCCGCCTTATTGGAACTGTTTATTCGCCACTGTAATGAGCTGGTTTCGCGCGAGAAGTTGATGAAGGATGTCTGGGAGACAACCTTTCTGGACGATACGCGAACGCTGGATGTCCACGTAAGTTGGATTCGCAAGCGGATCGAATTAAATCCAAGCCGGCCGCGAATCTTGCGCACTGTGCGCGGCAAGGGGTACATCTTTGGCATTACCCCTGGCGAATAAGCCGAAGCGGTAACGTAGTAAGATGTTTGGTAAGGCTGGGTGGGAATAATAAAAAAACCGCCTGGTAACCCAGGCGGCTGTTCGTTAATTTTGCCAAACCACTGAATGGATTTTAGCTTGCGCTTTCTTGGGCGGCGGCCAGCGCAGCCATCAGCCGTCCCTTGCGCCGCGCCGCATTGCGTGGATGGATGATATTCCGGCGTGCGGCCTTGTCCAGCGTAGCATAAGCCAGGTTCGCCACTTCTTGGGCGGCGTCCAGGTTGCCTTCAGCGATGAGACGACGCACCTTGCGCACATGGGTGCGGGCGGTGCTGCGGTAAAGACGATTATGGGCGGTCCGCTTTTCTGTTTGGCGGATCCGTTTCTTAGCAGATTTTGTATTAGCCAACTTAATTTTTCTCCAAATATACAGCCTTCATGAATACTCTGGAGGCGTGAGAGCTTGAATATCTTAGCATATTTTGCGGAAATAGCAAATGCAACTGGAATCAAATTCGGAATCACATCTGGCGCTGCAAGTCCTGGCCCGCTATCAGATCGGCTATTTGCTGCTGAACGAGGAGCTGACCATTCTCTCCGGCAATGAGTTGATCCACTGTTGGATCCAGGAGCCAGTTGGTGAGTTGCACGGCCGATTGGTGACCGATGTGTTCCCAGAGCTGATTGGCGCGGAAGCAGACCTGCTGGCTTTGTTCGACGGTGCGCCGCTCTACCAGTTGCGTCAGGTCCAACGCACGAACCGGGAAGCGTATGAGACGTACTTTGACCTGCAAATCGGCCGGGCGGAACATGTGGAGCGGTTGCTACTGCTGACGGTGCTGGATGTGACCACCCAGACCCAGCACCAACAGCGCATCCAGCAACAGCGCAACGAAAAGCAGCTCTTGGCGGCCGAGCTAACCGCTGCCCAAGAGCAACTGCACTACTTATTCAAACGCTTCGTCCCTGAACCGGTGGCCCGCGATATTCTAGCCTCAGACCGAATGCCGGTGTTGGGCGGTGAGTTGGAACGGGTGGCGACGGTGCTGTTTGCCGACATGCGCGGCTTCACCGCACTGGCTGAACCGCTGGCCCCCAAGGAGGTAATGGACTTTTTGAATGAGTATTTGGGGGTTGTGGCGAAAGCGGCGTTGCGCCATGGGGCGACGTTGGTGCAGGTGGTGGGTGATATGGTGATGGGGGTGTTCAATTTACCACAGCAGCAAGCTGACCACGCCAGGCGGGCGATTGAAGCGAGCATTGATATTCAGCGCAGCTTGCAACAACACGCCCAGGCCAAGGAGGAAGCGGCCGAACTGGCCGCTGGTTTTGGTATTGGCATCAGCACCGGCCGCGTGGTGTCTGGTTTCCTGGGCATGGAGCAACGGTATCGCTATGCAGTGGTCGGCGACACGACGAATGTCGCCTTCTATCTTTGTTCGCAAGCGGCCGCCGGAGAGGTCATCCTCTGCGAGCGGACGCTGCAAGCGTTGGCTGAGGCTGGTGATGCGCTGCCACCCGGCGTCAGCGTGCGGTCGCGTGGTAACATCTGGCCGAAGCGGCGAGTCCAGGCGGTGCGCATCTTTACGCTGGTAGCCGCTTCCTAGCGGCCGCTCACTAGCTGCTGCGTTTTAGAAAGACGGCCGCCAACGGCGGAAGCGTCAATTCGATTGAATGTTGTTGCCCATGCCAGGGGGTGGGCATACTCTCCAGGGGGGTGTTGATGACGTTGCTGCCGCCAAAGTCGGCCGCGTCGCTGTTGAAAATCTCCTCGTAACCCCCTTCCTCCGGCACACCCAGACGGTAGCCATGCCGCACAACGGGCGTGAAGTTGCAGACGACGAGGACCGTTTCCCCATTGGACGGGGCGCGACGAGCATAGGCCAGGATGCTGCGCTCATAGTCGTGGAGATCGAGCCAGAAGAAGCCGTTCCAGGAATACTCCTCCTCATGGAATGCCTTTTCGCCGCTATAAATTTCGTTCAGGCGGCGCACTAGACTTTGCAGCCCTTTGTGCTTCGCGTCCTGGTCGAGCAAGTGCCACTCCAGACTGGTGGCCTCGTTCCATTCGCGCCATTGCCCAAACTCCCCGCCCATAAAGAGCAGTTTCTTCCCTGGATGGCTCCACTGGTAGGCATAGAGCAGGCGCAAATTGGCGAACCGCTGCCACACATCCCCCGGCATCTTATCGAGCATACTACGCTTGAGATGGACAACCTCATCGTGGGAGAGGGGGAGGAGGAATTTTTCGCTGAAGGCGTAGAGCAGGGAGAAGGTCAGCGTTCCGTGATGGTAGGCGCGATAGACGGGGTCATTTTTGAAATATTGCAACGTGTCGTGCATCCAGCCCATGTTCCACTTGTAGTTGAAACCCAGGCCGCCTTCGCTGGTTGGTTGGGTGACGCCGGGCCAGGAGGTAGACTCTTCGGCGATGGTGATCACGTCGGGATAGAGTTCGTGGACGGCGTTGTTGAAACGGCGGATGAACTCAATCGCCTCCAGGTTCTCGCGGCCGCCATAACGATTCGCCACCCACTCCCCCGCCTTGCGCGAAAAGTCAAGATAGAGCATTGAGGCCACCGCGTCCACCCGAAAGCCATCAATGTGGTACTTCTCGCACCAGAAGATGGCGTTGCCGATCAGGAATTGGCGCACTTCGTTGCGGCCGTAATTAAACATATACGTTCCCCAATCGGGATGCGACCCCTGACGAGGGTCGGCATGTTCGTATAGGTGTGTGCCGTCGAAAAAGCCCAGGCCATGCTCATCCTTGGGGAAATGGGCCGGGACCCAGTCGAGGATCACGCCAATCCCTGCCTGGTGGCAGGCGTCTACGAACGCTTTGAAGTCGTCGGGCGTGCCAAAGCGGCTGGTGGGGGCATAGAAGCCGGTCACCTGGTAGCCCCAGGAGCCATCGAAGGGATGCTCGGCGACGGGCAGCAGTTCGATGTGGGTATAGCCCATCTCTTTCACATAGCCAACCAGATCGCGGGCCATGTCCTGATAGGTCAGCCATTGCCAGCCGTCTTTTAGCCGCCAGGAGCCGAGATGGACTTCGTAAATGCTGATCGGCGCGTCTGGCTCTTGCCGTTCCTTGCGCGTAGTCATCCATTCGCCATCTTGCCACTCATACTTGTCCACATCCCAGACGATGGAGGCGGTCTTCGGCCGCAGCTCGCTGAAAAAGCCCACCGGATCACTCTTAGTGACGGTGTAGTCGCGATAGCGGGTCTTGATCTCATATTTGTAGAGGTCGCCTTCGCCCATGCCGGGGATGAATAGCTCCCAGATGCCGTTGCCTTCGTGGAAGCGCATCGGATGGCGACGGCCGTCCCACTGGTTAAAGTTGCCAACGACGCTAACGCGGGCGGCGTTTGGCGCCCAGACGGCAAACAGTACCCCGGCCACGCCGTTGATCTCCGTCAGATGCGCCCCTAGCATTTGATATACATGGAGGTGAGTCCCCTCGGCCAGCAAGTGGGCGTCGAAGTCGGATAGCGTAGGAGGAAAAGCGTATGTATCTTCGTATAGTACTTTTGAACCGAAACGGGAGGTGATTTCAAGCTGGTAGTGGGGCGGTACGGTGTGGTTGGTTTGACCGGTGAGCCGACCCTCGAAGAGGCCATTGTGGTGAATGCGTTCCATCGACTGGCGCGTGCCGTCTTCTAACACAATCGCCACTTGTTCGGCCGTTGGCTGAAAAGTGCGAATGACGACAGTGCCATCGTAGAGATGGGGGCCAAGCACCTCAAAGGGTGCGCCATGATAACCATTGGCAATCGCCTCGATTGCCTCCTGGGGCAAGGTGGGGGAAGTCATGGGGTCGCTTTTCCTCCTTTATCGTTAATGAAGTAATCGGTAATCGGTAATCCGATAACCGATTACCGTTCACCGCTCTGGTAAGCCAGGTCCAATAACTGCATCGTATGATAAACAGGCAACGGCCGCCCCAGCCGCCCCAGATGTTGTTCGATCTGCACCATACAGCCGATGTTGCCCATTACCACCGCGTCGGGCTGCACCTGGTTGATGTTGTTGGCTTTGCGTTGCCCCAATTCGTGGGCAATGGCCGGTTGTTCGATGTTGTAGGTCCCGGCCGAGCCACAGCATAGCTCCCCTTCCGGTATTTCCACCAGCGTCACGCCTTCTATCTGCTTCAGCAACGCGCGGGGAGCGTGGCGTATCCCCTGGGCGTGGGCCAGGTGGCAGGCGTCGTGGTAGGCAACGCGCAGTGGCTGCGCCAGCGCGGGCGGCCGTCGCAGCCCTAATTGGTGCAAAAATTGGCTGATGTCCTGGGCCTGAGCGGCAAAGTGGCGGGCGGCCGCCTCTTCCGGCTGTCCGGCAAAGAGCAGGCCATACTCTTTCACGCCGGAGCCACATCCGGCGGCGTTGATGATGATCGCGTCTACATCGGCGGGGAAAAGGGGGAAATTTTTCCGCGCCAGTGACCGCGCCTGATCGGCCGCGCCGGTGTGCATTCCCAACGAGCCACAGCAGCCCTGTCCGGCGGGAATGACTGTCTCCACCCCATTGGCAGCGAGGACGCGCAGTGTCGCCCAATTGATGTCGGGAGCGAGGACGTTTTGCACACATCCGGCCAACAACGCCACCCGCGCCCGCCGTTCCCCCTGCGCCGGATACAACTCTGGCAACGGCTGGCCCGCCGCTGGTAGTTGGCGCGGCAGCAATTCGAGCATCGTCCCCAGCGAAGAAGGGAGCAGCGATTCGACCGGCCGCGCCAGCTTGGCGGCCGTTGCCGCCAGCCGCATCCGGCCGGGATGGGGCAGCGTCTCTCCGGCCAGTCGTCGCGTCACTTTGTCGCTTAGCGGCCGTTCGCGCTTGTCTTCTGCCCAGGCGCGGAAGGCGGGCAGCAGTTCATCATAGGCCACGCCGGAGGGACAGGCGGTGACGCACCCCAGGCAGCCGAGGCAACGGTCGATGTAGGGTGTGGCGGCGTTGATGTCCAGTTCGCCTTCCAGGACTTCCTTCATCAGCACGATACGGCCGCGTGGCGAGTCCATCTCTTCGCCCAGTACGTGGTAGGTGGGGCAGGCAGGCAGGCAAAAGCCGCAATGGACACAAGAGGCCACCGCCTCGGCCATCGCCTCGCCCTGCGGCCCTAGTTGTTCAACCGGTATTTCATGTTTCATAATACTTTGAGGACGCGGACGAACGCGGATAAACGCGGATCATTCCTTCATCTATGAAATCGGTGGGTAACCCTGATTGCATATCTGTGTCCAGTCGTGTTTATCCAAAATAAAAAATTCGCGTTCATTCGTGCTAATTACATTGTTTCAAAAGTAACCCAACTGTCATTCCGAGCGGAGTCTTCGGA
>CAYPHY010000050.1:0-4358 GCA_964410625.1 uncultured Ardenticatenaceae bacterium
GGGAGACTGGGAGACTGGGAGACTGGGAGACTGGGAGACTGGGAGACTGGGAGACTGGGAGATTATAAATCAGTCATTCAATCGCGCAATCTATTGGTCTCCTAATCTCTCAGTCTCTTAGTCTCTATTACCCTTTCTATGTATAATTCTATACGATGAAAATAGCGGTACTCTCCGACATACATGGCAACCTTCCAGCGTTGGAGGCAGTAATTGAAGATGTAGACAGATGGCAACCCGACCTCGTGGTTGTCAATGGCGACATTGTCAATCGCGGCCCGCGCTCGCGGGATTGTTTTCTGCTGTTGCAAGAACGACAGCAGAAAGATGGCTGGATTCTACTGCGTGGCAACCACGAGGATTATGTGTTGGAATGCGGCCGTCCCGATTGCGTTACCGATGGCCCTGACTATGAAGTCGCCCAGTTTGCCCATTGGGCCTACCAACAGCTAAACGGCGAAATTAAGGAATTGGCTGCACTGCCTGACCAATTTGAATGGACAGCTCCTGATGGCAGCGTGTTCCGCGTAGTCCATGCATCGGTTCAAAATAATCGCGATGGCATCTATGTGCGCACGGCCGACGACGAACTGCGCCAAAAGATCGGCCCACCGCCGGCCGTCTTTGTCACCGGCCATACTCACCGGCCGCTGATTCGCCAGCTTGATGGCACGCTCGTGGTCAATACCGGTTCCGTCGGCGCGCCCTTTGACGAGGACCGCCGCGCCTGTTACGGCCGATTCGTCTGGACGCCGGAAGGCTGGCAGGCAGAGTTGGTGCGGGTAGAGTATGATTTGCAAGCCATCGAGCGCGACTATGTGGAAAGTGGCTTTCTCAATGAAGGCGGCCCGCTGGCACAACTGATGTTGCTGGAACTTCGCAAAGCACGCGGCCTTATCCACCGCTGGGGCCATCGTTTTGAGAAAGCGGTACGAAATGGCGACATCACCATTGAAGAAAGTGTTCGTCAGGTGATGGCCGAAGATGACGTGCGGCCGTTCGTCGGCCCGCCGGGCTGGAGTGTTTAGAAGGATGAGGGATGAAGGATGAAGGATGAAATGCGTTATTCATCCTTCATCCCTCATCCCTCATCCTTCATCCTTTAGGAAAGATATGCAAGAACCTATTCTCTACGACTCACACATGCACACCCCGCTTTGCAAACATGCGCGGGGCGAACCGGGGGATTATGCGGCCGTTGCTGAAAAGCGCGGCCTGCGCGGCATCATCATCACCTGCCATAATCCCGCCCCCGATAACTGGTATCCCCAGGTACGCATGGGGATGGACCAATTTGAACAGTATCTCGATATGGTCGAACACGCCGCCCAGGTGTGGCTCGGCCGTGTGGATGTGCGCCTCGGCCTGGAAAGCGACTACGTTCCCGGCATGGAACCCTGGCTGGAGGAGTTGCACCAACAAGCGGATTTCGACTTTATTCTAGGCTCTATCCACCCTGACGCCCCTTATTACAAAGAAATCCATAGCAAAGGCAACGACCGATCCTTCCAGGAAGCGTACTTCGAGCATCTGGCATTGGCGGCCGAATCCGGCCTGTTCGACGCACTCGCCCATCCTGATTTGGTGAAGAACGCGACGGCCGCCAACTGGGACGCCCGGCGCATCATCCAGGTTGTGGAACCGCGATTAGATCGCATTGCCGACACGGGTATCGCCATGGAGCTAAACACTTCCGGTTTACATAAACGAGTTCGGGAGATGAATCCCAATCCGACTATGTTGGAAGCGATGTATGAGCGCGGCATCCCTGTCGTCCTCGGTTCCGATTCCCATGTGCCGGAGCGCGTCGCTGCTGATTTCGGCCGTGCCCTCGACCTTCTCGAAGATGTCGGCTATGATACGGTTAGCTTTTTCCTCGGCCGCCAACGTTATGACCTGGAAATTGAAGCAGTTCGGCTCAGTTTGGAACAAGACCAAAAAGCTGCTCTTATTTTTTAGAATGTATAGCACATTCGCGTAACTATTTTCAGGAGAAAACTATGCCCACTGATACCGTTATCCACCGCCTACTCCACCACGGCCGCGTCCGTCCCAACGCTCCCGCCTATTATGAAAAAGTTGGACAAACATGGGTCCCCACCACATGGGAGACCTATACCAGCCAGGTGCGCCAGGCGGCCAGAGCGCTGCTTTCCACCGGATTTGAGACCGGGAATGTCGTCTGTATGTTGGGTTTCAACCGCCCAGAGTGGACGATTATGCAACTGGCGGCGATGATGGTCGGTGGCGCAGGGGCTGGTATCTATGCCACCAACTCTCCGGCTGAAGTACAATACATCCTTGCCCACACCGAAGCCCCGTTGGTCTTGCTGGAAAACGAAGCACAGTGGCAAAAAGTGAATCAGGTACGCGACGAACTGCCTGCACTCAAACATGTCGTTATGATGCGCGGCACGAAAATAGATGATCCCCTCGCTGAAGATTGGGAGACATTCCTGGCACGAGGTGATGGTATTAACGATGCTACGCTCGATGATTGCATCGCCAGCCTACAACCGGAGCAACTCGCCTCCCTGATCTACACCTCCGGCACGACTGGCCCCCCCAAGGGAGTCATGCTCTCCCACCACAACGTTGCCAGCACCGCCAAAAATGGTGAAAAGCTGTTCAGCCTGACCCCCGATGATCGCTCCCTCTCTTACCTGCCACTCTCGCACATCGCCGAGCAGATGTTCACGGTGCATACGGCCGCTACCGTTGGTTATCCGATCTACTACGCCGAATCGTTGGACAAGCTGGCCGACAACCTCCGTGAAGTGAACCCAACGCTCTTCTTTGGCGTGCCGCGCGTCTGGGAACGCTTTTATGATGGCGTCAACGAACGGTTGGCGGAAGCGCATGGGGTGCGCCAAAAGTTATTGGTCTGGGCGCAAGGGATCGGCCGCCGTGTTTCCGCCCTGCGTAATGAAGGCCAGGAGCCACATGGGGCGCTGGCCTTGCAATTCCGCCTGGCCGACCGACTGGTCTTATCAAAGATCAAAAGCGCTTTGGGGATGAGCCAGGTACGCATCCCCGTATCGGGTGCGGCCCCGGTGGACCGCCGTATCCTGGAGTTCTTCAGCGGTTTCGACATCAATATTTACGAGGTCTATGGGCAATCCGAGGGGTGCGGGCCAACCACTTTCAACCGCCCCGGCGCAACCCGCTTTGGCACGACCGGGCAGGCGTGGCCGGAAACCGAGGTGAAACTCGCCGCCGATGGTGAGGTATTGCTGCGCGGGCCGAATGTCTTCATGGGCTACTACAAGAACCCTCAAGCCACGGCCGAAACGCTGATTGACGGCTGGCTGCACTCCGGCGACCTTGGCCAGTTTGACGAAGACGGCTTCTTGAGCATTGTCGGCCGCAAGAAAGAGATCATCATCACCTCTGGCGGTAAAAACATCGCGCCGGTCAACATCGAAGCCGCCTGTAAGCAACTGGAACTGATCGCCGACGCGGTGGTCATCGGCGACGGCCGTAAATATCTGACTGCGCTGCTGACGTTGGATGAAGCGGCCGTCAAACGCTTCACCGAGGAGCATGGCATCAATCCCCCTGAACTGCACCTTTGCCCGGAAGTGCTGGCCGCCATCCAACAAGCGATTGACGAGCAGGTAAACCCCAACTTCGCCCGCGTCGAAAACATCCGCAAGTTTAAGGTCTTGCCGCGCAACTTTTCGATTGAAACCGGCGAGCTAACCCCCACCCTGAAGCTCAAACGCCGCGTCGTCAACCAAAACTTTCACGACGAGATCGAAGCGATGTATGCGGAGTAAGCGAATCAAAGAACTCGATTGAAAAAATGATCCACGAATTGACACGAATTTTCACGAATAGGACTAAATTAGTGTAGATTCGTGCAAATTCGTGGATTCCTAAGAGACCGAGATAATGCAAGACATTAACCAACTGCCACCCGAACAGCAACTAGACTTCTGGCTTGGAGAGTGGGATGCTACCTGGGGCGAAGGCCAACGGGGCAGCAACCACATCCAGCGCGTATTGGATGGAAAAGCGATTCAGGAAGATTTTGACGGCCGTCCTGCTGCTGACTTTCGCGGCCGTAGCCTCTCGATCTACAGCCCGCAACATCAAGAATGGCGGCAAATGTGGGTGGACAACCAGGGAAGCTATTGGCATTTGCATGGCGGCTGGCAGCAAGATCGCTTTATCTTGACCACCGACGACATCGTTGAAGGACGCGAAGTCAAGTTTCGCATGGTTTTCTATAATATTGCCGCCGATTCGTTCGACTGGGATTGGGAGCGATCCGAAGATGAGGGGCGGACCTGGAACTTGCGCTGGCGAATCCACTACCAACGCAAAACCACTCCGTAGCGCGGGTTGTTTACCCG
>CAYPHY010000050.1:4458-36863 GCA_964410625.1 uncultured Ardenticatenaceae bacterium
CGCGCTACAATGTTACTCTCCGCGAATCTTGGAGTAGACCATTGTGTCCCGTAGCTCGCCGGTGATGTGGTCGCGTGTGTCGTGGCGCAGCGTACCTTCGTAGGTAAAACCCAACCGCTGGGGAACGGCCGCGCTGCGCACATTCTTCGCATCCATCTTGATAAACACCCGTTCCGCCTGCACCACGCGAAAAGCCAAATCCGTAATCGCCGCTACCGCCTCGGTGATATACCCTTTGCCACCATACTTCGTGCGTACCCAATAGCCAATCTCCACGCTTGGCACCGACCAATCAATGCGGTGCAATCCACTTCCGCCAATCAGCGTATCCGTTCCCTTGAGATAAAGTTGTAACCACAAATCCTCACGAGAGAGGAACTTCGCCTGCCCCTCTCGCGCCCGCGCCTCATACTCCTCCTCCGTCTGCACAGTGACCGCCCAGGGCATCCACGGCTTCAGTTCTTCCTGCGACTCCAAAACCGCCTCGCGCAAACGCCGCCCATCCCCCGGCAACGGCCCGCGAATCGTCAATCGCTCTGTGTCAAAACTATAAGGAATGTCCAACAAAATCGGCTTGTCCATTGCTTCTTGCTCTGCCTGCTGTAGTACGGGCGAGGCAACTGGAAGGAAATCTTAAGTTATCCTCTGGATAAGGGCCGGTTGCCTCGCCCCTACCAATAACCGCTCACTGATCACCGTATATCGCTTACCGCGTAACGATCGGCACAAACGCTTGTGAAACCGGCCGTCGCTCGTCAATCTCAATCAGCAAGACGGGGCTGCCACCAATCGGATAGATCGGGTTGACATCCTGACCGGGGAAGGGGTTACGGTTCGTCGCCGCGGCTAGCGGAATGGTGTACATGCCATTGACGGCCGTGATCGTCTGTGTCTGTCCATCCGCTTTAACCAGCGTCGCCGTCCCGGTTGGGCTGGTGGCGGGGATTTCGGCCGTCTGATCCTCCCCACACAGCGTCCACATCCCGACGATGCGCTCCTTTGTGCTTTGGCGGTAGAAGGCGATCCACTCCTGATGCGGCGTCATAATCCCCGCCGGACCGAGACAGGTGGCTTCTCCCGGCCGTTCCCGCCAATAAGGTTCCACATCTTGTAAATAGCGCGTCAGCACCTGGAAGGCCAACAAGTTTAGCCGTCCTGTCTCCGGGTGAGTGTGTTGGGTAAAGCAAGCGGCGTCCGTCGGATTGGTATAAAGGCCGTTGGCATCCCCCGCGCAAGGTATTCCTGGCTGGCCGATCAATTCCCCTTCCGGTGTACAAAGTTCCCCATTATGCGGCGGGAAGTCCGTCCCCTGTGGCTGGTTGCCACAACCATCATACAGTTGGAAGTGAAAAATCGCTTCCGCCCCGGCCGACAGCGCGTAAAACGCGGTTTGAATTGCATAACTGGCCTGCTCAACATTCGTCGCTCGCAAGGCACTCTTTGGATCCCACACCGGCCCCGGATAATCATTCCAGGCTGGAACACCCGTCTCGTTCAGCCAGATCGGCTTGTCAATGCCCACCTCATCCATCGCGTTTTGGGCGCGGAAGACATGGTAAAAGGATTGCCAGGCGTAGAAATAGCTGTGGGTGGCGAGGATGTCATGGTAATAGTTTTGTTCGGCCGCCAGCGGATCATTCTGATAGATCGCCAGCACATCCCGATAGTAATTCAACTTCTGAAAATTATTCGCCAATGCCCCAAACAAGACCACCGCCTGAGGATCAGCATACTTCGCCGCGATGTAACCAACCTTCAGTAACCGTGCGTAATCCTCCAGGCTGGCGTTCCAGAAGATATCCAAATCCGGTTCATTCCACATCTCCCAATGGGTGATGCCCACCCCTTGCGGCCAGCCATGAGCCAGCGCCAGTTCGCCACCAGGTTTATAGCGATTGACCGCCATCGTTACGAACCGCGCCCATTTGTTATTGGGGTTAATCGTCTTCCCTGGGGCCGGTATGTCGCTGCCATCGGTGAAGACGCCTTCATACAGACCGGCGGGGGTCGCCGTCTGTGGTGATTGCAGCCACAGATCGCCGCCGGTTGACTCGCGGCCGCTCGCTTGCTCCTCAGGTGAATCATCAGGCGTGCTTAAGCTCCTCCCTGTCTGATAAAAGCCCGGCGTCCCCAGCAAAATCGCATTCAGTCGCAATCCATGGGCCAAATCATCTACTACGGTGCTATCTTGCGTTGACCAGTTAAATTGATCCGGGCTGTGCTCAATATTAAACCAATAGATCGGCCAGCGATTCCAGGTTGCCCCGGTTGCCAGACCTTTTTGGTATTGGCGGGCGATTGAATCGGCCGTCCGCGGACTCCCTGGCAGACGGTCTTCGGCCGAGCTGATGAAGTTCACGCCAAAGATCGGCCGTGTTTCTGTCTGCTGCACGCGTTCAACCGGAGCGGCACGGACAACGGCCGTTGGCGTCTTTGCCTGCCAATAGTAAATGCCCAATTGCAACAATGGCAAGCCAAAAACAAGGAAAACGATTAGAGGGAGAGAAAGACGGCCGAGTAATGAAACCAGTACTGTGCGTCTCGGTGTAAGCATATTACACTCGCTTTTCCAATTCTTATTCTGGGTAACGAACTCTCACCCTTCGCCCTGTAGCAACTACAAGACAGCCAACCCAATCATTTACTGCTTCTGTTTGGAACAGGTTTGTTACACGTTGGATGAGCTGCTTCCGTGTTGCCGGATGAAGACGAACAAGTAGAATTCCATTTAGTAGTGTGTCACAGCACAATCAACGTGTCAAGAACCGTAGCGCGGGTTGCCAACCCGCGAGTTCCACATTCGCATCAACCGAAGTCCCGTCGTCGAAACCAGAACGTAGCCAACCCCACAATTAACAAAGTAGCGGCCGTCACCAAACCCCCCATCCAATAAACAGTTGGTGCATAATTCCATTCAACGAAGTGTTCACCCCCCGGCACACAAACCGCGCGGATGCTGGTATAGGCCGTTAACGCCTCGGCCGCTTCTCCATCCACCGTTGCCTGCCAGCCCGGATAGGCATTCTCGGCCAGGAGCAGTAGCGCGGCCGTTTCGCTGTTCGTCCGAATTTGCCAGCGAGTCGGCTCATGGGCAATAATCTCCGCTGTGCCAACCGCATCCCCGCCTTCAACCGTGCAGGGAGGCTCGGCCGCCAAAATGGCCGTCGTCGCCGGGTCAAAGTCCGGTTGGTGAATGCGTTGAACCGCCGCTTCATCGTCAGGGATAACTTCATACTGGTTGACCAATCGCGCTAATGGCAACGGCCGCGCCCGTTCATAAATCCAGGCCGCCCCATTTTGTGCCAACAATGTCAGCCCGCGCTCCCCCTCTGTAAATTCGTCCAATGGCCCCCCGGCCAACACATACCTGGCCCCCAGGACATCATAGGCCGTGGAGCGCGGATCAGGGACAGATGAAGCCAACGCGACATGCGCCGCCGGTTCCAACGAGTCGTAGCCAAAGACACTGGGCAACTCCACTTGCATTGCCCCATTCTGAATAAAGACGGGCAACCCCCAGGGCAAGACTCGCCCTTCCGGCTCTCCCAACACCGCCTTGGCATCCGACCATACCGGGTTGGGTGCGGTGGACTCCAATCGCACCATCTTGAAGGCGAACCACCACATATCGGCCGTCACCAGCAAAACCAACCCCGCCGCCACTGCCACCCGCCAACCATTAACCATCAACCGTTGACCATTGACCGTTGCCCCTCCGGTCAAATACCCCCAAATCAACAAGCCACCAATCACCACCACAACCAATGCCAAACTATAGCCGCCGATCTGGTTCCACAAACGGCCGCTGGTCTCCGTCGGGTGAATCGCTATAAAGACCGCTCCAGTCGCCGCCAACGCGGCAAACCCGGCGACGGCCGCCACCCCGACCACCACCGGCCAATAGCGTCTTAACTGCGCTCGTCGTTCCAGCAATGGCATCGCTAACCAATGGCTTAAGCTGTGACCAAGCAGTGTGGTCGCTGCAAACAGGTAGAGGAAAGCCGCCCGTCCTGGCGCACGCACAACCCGGAAAGGTGGCAAGTAGCGGTAGGCCAGTTCATACAGCACCCCGTAGCGGCCGAGCGCCAACCATAAGCCGACGACCATCAATAAGATGAGAAACCAGGTCAGGCGCGTCGGCCGTCTTAAGGCCAGCGCAATCCCCAACACCGCCAGCAATCCGGCGTAATAAGTTAGCTCCTCAAATGTCGGCACGCTCCAATAACCCACCCGCGTCGGTTCGCCAAAAAACTCTGGAACCAGCAACGTCACCAAATGGGCAGGCGGTAATGAATAGTCGGTAGCAAACTGGTAGTCCGCCTCCGCTACACGCCCGGAAGTCAGGCTAAATTGCAGGAAGGGAGCCAACTGCACGGCCGCTAACCCCAATCCCACAACGAGCATGATCATCGCCTGTCGCGCGACGCGCCAACGATTACTGGCGGCCGTCAACCACAAGTAAAGCGCGAAAGCCGCCCAAATAATGCCGACATATAAGAACGAGGGCAGATGCCCGGCCAAAATCGCCAGGCCAAAGGGCAATCCGGCTATAATTGCCGCCACCACGCTTCCCCGCCGCACGCTCCATAAGAGCGCCAACGCCAGCCAGGGCGTCCAGCTATCAATGGCATATACTGCGCTATGCCCCGCCCACAGTCGCCCAGCCAGCAACCCGCTGAAGGCAAAGGCAATCGCCGCCAATAATGCAGGCAACCAACGGCCGCCCAACGCCCGAACAAAGAGAAACATCCCCAACCCGGCCCACCAGATGTGGAAGGCCATAAACCAGCTAACGCCGACATTGGCCGGAAGGATAAACATCAGCCAAGCAAAGGGGTAAAAAGCGTTCTGTTGCGGCTGCGCCATCAGTGGATAGCCGCCAAAGAGGGCTGGCTCCCAGAAGGGCAAAAGGCCGCTCCACACCGCCTCGCGCACTGTCTCGTAGAGCAGATAATAAGAACCCACCATATCATGGCCGCCCATCACCTGCCCCGCCGCTGGAAACAATACGCGGCTGAGAAACAGCAAAGTCAACGCGCCCAACAACAGTGCGGCCGATATGACAGGGCGACTCTGAAGCCAATTAAGAAATTTCATACCAAAAAAATCCGCGCCAATCCGCGTTTAATCTGTGTCAATCAGCGTAACCTATCTAGAACCTCACTCCAAACGCCGCTTCATAAACACCGCCACTTCCCGCCCCGGCTCCATATCTTCATTGGTATAGTAAGAGAGGTCAATCCCTTCGACGGCGAACCCCACCGAGCGATAGAAGCGAATCGCGGGGACATTGGTTGATTGCGTTTCGCAATTGATGATCCGCAACCCGGCCGCTTTGCCCTTGTCGGCCAATGCTTGCATCAGGCGACGGCCGATCCCCTGACCATGATGTGAAGGGGCGACATGAAACTCCCACACCCACAGGGTGCGGTTCCATTCCTGTGCCTCGGCCAGCGCAAGCCCCACCGGCCGCCCTGCATCATAGGCGGCAAACGACAATCCCTTCGTCACCACTTCCTGGTAATGTCCGGCTAAATAATCATCCGGCGGATCAAACCGCTTCACAAAAGGGGTGTCGAGCTCCTCTAGTCGCAGCGTAATGGTCGCCAATCCTTCCTGCTCCACCTTCTCCACTGCATAGACAGCCTCGGCCGTATAGCCCTGAATCAGTGCTAACAAGTCGTCGTTTAATTCCGTAAGCGGTTGAATCAATACCATATTGCTACTCTAACCTGTTTCAACGGGTTTTCTATATCAGCAGAAGAATTCATTCTGCTTGTTCTATATATCCCATCTCGGCCGCCTCCCCGACTCTTGCCACCGTCAGCGGATCATAGAAGCCCGTCTGCAAACGATAGGTTCCCGGTGGCAAATCAGGGGGCAACTCGATCACAAAGGTATCAACCACCACTTCTCCCGGTCGCCATACGGCCGTTGGATACCCCGCCGGCGGCCGATCCCGTTGTGCTACCAGTGTACCGGTCTCATCCAACAGATGCACAAAAGCGGTATAGCTGGTCTCCATCGGCCGCAACGCTTGCCAATAAAGCGTTACCTCAAGTCGTTCAGCTTGTTGCACCAACGACCAATCCACCAAACTGATCAAATCGTCCCAACTAACCGCTGGCGCCTCGCTTGCTCCGGTCAAACGAGGCGCGTCCGCCGGAATCGCAAAAGCAACAAAGTTATCCTCCGTTGCTTGCACCTTTCCATCGGGGAAAAAATCTTGCAAATAAGCTTGATGCGCTGTCGCTTGCGGCCGAACTAAATACACCACCGGAACCCCCACCTCTCCGGCGGGAATCAGCCCCATGGAACCATCATAGCTGCGAATTCGCTGCGGGTCGCTAAAGGCAAAGAAAATCGTTGCCATCTCCTCTTGGGTTGGTGTGAAGTAAATCGTCGTCTCCTCTGGCAATGCGGCCGCATACCGCCCTAGCTCCCAATCCGGCTGATAAAAGTCCCGCGCCAAATCGGGGTGACTGGCATAACGGCCGAAATAATCCCGCCCTGCCCAAAACAACGACAACCCAAATAACAGCACTACGAATAAGAGAGCCACCTTTGACGGAACACCATCCGCGTTCATCCGCGTTCGTCCGCGTCCCTTCATAAATTTAGCAGCCCACTCTATCAGCCACACCCCCGCCCAACCTATCAGAATCGCCACCACCGGCGCTACCCCGATCATCCGCCCAAAGTGTGGCGCATCTCCACTGAGGATCGTCGGCAACAACAGCACCACCAGCCAGAGCAGCAAAAAGACGGCCGCCGGTTGCCGCCAGCGCCGCAGCGCGTTTCCCACACCAACCACAAACAACAGCGCCTGAATCGGGTCTAAATACGGCCGTCCTGGCAGATTGTGGCGCAAATGGGTCTCCCCCTGCCAAAATAGACCGCGAAAGACACGGCCGACATTCAACAACCAGGTGACCACCGGCGCGTCCTCAACCACCCCCGCCCCGCGGTTGGCAACATAGGCAATCCGAAAGACAAAGAAGTAGGGGTAGCGGATGAAGAATAAGAGCAACGGCGCGGCCGTCACCACTGCAACCACGCCCATCACCACCCAATACCTGAACATCCCCCTAAATCCGTTCCGATCTTGCCACCACCAATAGGCGGCAATTAAAACAAACAGCAGCGGAAACAACCGCGCCGAGGCGTAGGTATAGAGGGCTAGTCCGATGCAGAATCCGGCGGCCGTGAACCAGAAGAGGAGACTGGGAGACTGAGAGACTAAGAGACTCTTGGCTGTTCCCAATCCCCTAGTCTCCCAATCTCTTAGTCTCCTAGTCTCCTCCTTTACCCCCCGCCAAAAACAAAACACGGCCAATGTCTCCAATGGCACAAACACCATCGGCCGAATCCCAAAGCGGCTGAAATGGATGGCCGGATAGAGGATCGCTAGCGCCAGCGCAGCGAACAACGCGACCAGCTTCGGGTCTAAGCGGTTGTTCCCTCCGGTGGGTCGCCAGACGTCAAATAAAGCCCAGGCCGCCAGATAAGTAGTCAGGACGGCCAACACCCCGGCCGCTGCGGGCACGGCACGGATGGCAAATGGCGTTGGTCCCAGCAACCAGATAGACAACTCCATCAGATAGATGTGTAGCGGTTCGCGGCCGTAATTCCCTTCAAAGAACACCGGGAAGCGCGTTGGAGTGGGCGGCCGTTCCGCATGAGCATCCTGGGCATATAGCTCCCACCCTTCATAGAATTGAGGAAACGTTTTGCCTGCCAACAGTGATAGCGCATCCAGCCCATTGTAGGCTTCGTCGTGGTAGAGACCGGGCGGCAACGTATCAAGTTGCCAAAAACGCAACCCCGCCGCCAGACAAATAATTCCCAATAGCGCGATCCACACGATCCACGTCCACTGTCGCCGCAAAACCATAAGTGGTGATTATCCCCTTTCTGGCGATAGGCTTCAACTTCGGCCGATTGATTATGCAGCATTTCGCTTCTAAACGGCTATAATTCATCTTTTACAACTACCATGTAAATCCGCGTCCTCTTCTTTAAGTTATGAAAGCATTTGACATTCAATCATTACAAACACAGCAAGCGGCCGCCAACCAGCTCTATCTGGAGTTTCTACGCGAAACTTCAATGAGCATGGGGCTATACGTACTACCTGCCGGTGGGATTGATCCCCAACAACCCCATGCCGAGGATGAAGTTTACTATATCATCAGCGGCCGAGGCATGATCACCGTTGGCGATGAACTTCAACCGGTCGCAGCGGGCAGCATCATCTTTGTGGCGGCCGAAGTGGAACACCGCTTCCACGACATCAGCGAAGAATTGGTGATCCTGGTCTTTTTTGCACCTGCGGAGTCTAAGTAGATAGCCATCAGAAACCGGTTTCTTCGGAGAAACCCGGTTTCTAAGAGTACCATGCTCCTCAACCAACACTTTACCATCCAACAATACGAACGGCCGGGATTTCTGATCAGCACCGATCCACGCTTATTTGATTTAGATGTGATTTATGGCTTCCTGGCTAACGACTCTTACTGGGCAAAAGGGATTGACAAAGAAAAGATTGAACGGTACGTGCAATTTTCGCTTTGTTTTGGTGTTTATCAACTCAGCGAGCCAAAGATTAACGCAGAACCAACGCCAGACGGCCGCGATTTCAAGTATCATCAAGTAGGCTTTGCGCGAGTGATCAGCGATTTCACACGCTTTGCCTATCTGGCCGATGTCTTTATCTTACCGACTCATCGCGGACAGGGGCTAGGTAAGTGGCTAGTACAGTCCATTCTGGCACATCCAGAATTACAAAATTTGGGCCGTTGGACACTCTACACCGATGACGCCCACAAGCTGTATGAGCAGTTCGGTTTTGTCGTTGAGCCGCGACCGGACAAGCACATGGTCTTAAGGCGGAGTACACCAATATACCAGTAGACCAACAGACCAGTATATTGGTGTAATGGTGTATTGGTATAAGTTAGCGAGACCGTAAGGTTTCACGTGCATACTATATCGTTGGTGTGCCTCTGGCCTGTCAGTTCGACAATACACCAATACACGAATAAACCAATTAACTGGTATAAACAATGATAAATGGGAACAAACATAACATCACTTATGTCATCGGGCATGTCAACCCCGATACCGATGCCATCGCCTCGGCCGTTGGCTATGCCTGGCTGCTGCAAGACCAACAGGGCGACGGCGTAGTGGCTGCCCGCGCCGGGCAACTCAACCCACAAACCACCTGGGTATTCAACCGTCTGGGCATGGAGCCGCCCCTATTACTGACCGACGCCTCACCGCGCTTTGCGATCATCGCTCACCGGCTGAATACAACAACGGCCGACCAGCCACTGCGCGAAGCGTGGGCAATTGCCAACCGCACCGGCGGTGTCGCTCCAATCATTGACGAAGAAGGCAAGCCCTTCGGAATGGTCACCAGCGTCAGCTTGTTCGACCTGTTCAGTCGCATTGTCGGCACGCACCCCCGGCGCGAGGAGATGCGTATCTTTGAACTGATGGACCTTCCCTCGCAAAACGCTTGCGATACGGCCGTTCCCCAATTCCAGGCCAACAGCCGCATTCGTGACTCTCTCTCACGTATCCTGCGCGAGAACAAGGATGCTTTCTGGATTGTGGATGAACAAGGGCGATATATCGGCGTCTTCTGGCGGCATGAAGCGTTAAATCCCCCTCGCCTCAATTTGATCCTTGTTGACCATAATGAATCTAGCCAGGCGATTGGTGCAATCGAAGAAGCCGACATCATCGAAATCCTCGACCATCATCGCCTCGGCAACCCTTCGACACGAATGCCGATCCGCTTCACCGTTGATGTCGTCGGCAGTACTTCCACGCTCGTCTCCGAACGGATTGACGAAGCGGGTCTAAGTGCGCCGCCGGATATCGCTGGACTGCTGCTTGCCGGTCTGCTCTCCGATACGCTGATCCTCACATCCCCCACAACGACTGAGCGCGACCATGTAGCGGCCGAACGCCTCAGCCGTTGGGCCTTTGTGCGCGGCGGCCCGTTGGAAGGGGAAACGGTGCAAACCTTTGGCGAGCAGCTCATCAAGGCAGGAACCGGACTGGCTACTCGTGATCCGGCCGATATTGTCAGCGCCGATCATAAGCTCTACGAAGCAGGCGGTCTGAATTTTGGCATAGCCCAAGCCGAAGTCACATCGCTGGTTGAACTGGATGAATACCGTGATAAATTAAAGGATGCCCTGATCGCTCTGCGCGACTCCAAAGGGTTGGATTTTGCGATGTTGATGGTGACCGACGTGGTACGCGGTTCCAGCCGCCTGCTGTTGACCTCCGACGTTCCCGCGCTGGAAGGGCTGCCCTATCCTCGCTTACCCGATGGCACACTCCGCGCCGCCGGCGTGGTTTCGCGCAAGAAACAACTTCTTCCGGCCGTCCTCGGCACAATAGAAGGATAAAAATACACGACTTACGCAGTGACAACATTTTTCGACACGAATGGCACGAATAACACGAAGTTCGCCCTTTATGTTCGTGAAATTCGTACGCAAATTTGCGCCATTCGTGTCAAAATGCGTAAGTCTTAAAATAAATACTCTTGAGGGAGGGCAATCGGCCTCTTTGTCACACAGCATGATTGGCCCCGATTGCCTCGCCCCTTTCTAATTATGTCGCAAGCAATCATCCTCATGGGCGTTGCCGGATCAGGCAAGACGACCATCGGCCGTTTACTGTCTGAAAAACTCGGCTGGCCTTTTTACGATGGTGACGACTTCATGTCGGCCGCCAATGTCGCTAAGATGGCCGCCGGACAACCGCTCACCGATGAAGATCGCCAGCCCTGGCTGGCAACGCTGAATCAACTCATCCGCGAGCATATGGTAAACGGCCGCAGCCTGATCGTCGCCTCTTCCGCCCTCAAAAAAGCGTATCGCCAGCAACTATGCCAGGGTGTGGAAGAGGAGCATATCCACTTTATCCACCTGAAGGGTGATTTTCAGCTGATTAAAGAACGACTGGAGGGCAGAGAAGGGCACTTTATGAAAGCGGGGATGCTGACCAGCCAGTTTGAGACGCTGGAGGAACCAGAAAACGCGCTGGTTATTGATATTGGCTTGCCACCTGCTAACATTACAGAGCAAATAGTTGATAGGTTAGCACTGAAGGAACCAAGTGACTGAGTTTATTTTCTGCCAGTGTCGCAATGAGGAGTGTCATTTTCGCTTTCCGGTCGCGGCCGATGACCCCGCCCGCACCCGCTGTCCACGTTGTGGCAGTGCAACCAACCACGTTGCCGACGCCCTCCCCAAACTGCGCCTCCCTACGGCCTCACGTTCCTCCCTCCGCCTGTCTGCCCTGCTCGACAACATCCGCAGCATCCACAACGTTGGCTCCATCTTCCGAACAGCCGACGGCGCAGGGGTCGAGCATCTTTACCTTTGTGGTATAACCGCCACGCCGGAACATCCCCGGCTGGCAAAAGCCGCACTCGGCGCCCAGGATACCATTCCCTGGTCATACGGCCGCAATGCGCTGGACATGGCTCAATCGCTGCGGCAGGCGGGCTACTGCTTATGGGCATTGGAACGAACGGCGGCCGACACCTCCACCAAAAACGTCCACTCCCTTTTTGACCCTGACATCCACCATCTCCTGGGAGCGCAACCGATTGTATTGATCGTCGGCAATGAACGCGCCGGGGTTGATCCCGGAGTTCTCAACCTGTGCGACCATATTATCAGCCTGCCGATGTATGGTGAAAAGCCATCCCTCAATGCGGCCGTGGCCTTTGGCATTGCGGTATACGGTCTACGCTATTTGGCTCCTCACAGATAAGCCCACAAGAATAGATAGCTGTTTTATCGCTTGGATAAGCCAACTATGTAGCCGGTTTGTCAAACCGGAGCTTGCAGGTTGGCAACCCGCGCTACAACTATGTCTCTCAATGAGAAATCTGCGCTAAAGTGCTATACTTATGGTCATAGTCAATCACTGATAATAACCATAAAAGGTAGCCTGATGGACAAGAAAGAACCTCTCTACGAGAAGATGCAAGATACGCCATTTGGAACCATTTGGCTGGCGGCCTCGGCCGATGGGTTAGTTGCCATTAGCTTGTGGCCGGAGGAGGAGCAGTTCGCGGCCGAAGTCACCAAACTAACTCGTTCCACCCCTCGCTATGCGCCAGAGGAATCGGCCGTCGTACAAGAAGCAATCAGCCAACTGCGTGCCTACTTTCGCGGCGAACTGACCGAGTTCAACCTTCCGATTGATTGGAGCGTGATGCCCGCCTTCCAACAAGAGGCGTTACGACTGGTCAACGCCATCCCCTACGGCCGCACCAGCAGTTACGGCGCAATCGCACAGCAATTAGGCAAGCCAGGGGCAATGCGAGCCGTCGGTCGTGCCAACGCCACGAATCCTATCCCCATCGTCATCCCCTGCCACCGCGTCCTCGGCTCCGACGGCAAGCTCCACGGCTATGGCGCACCCGGTGGCCTGGAAACAAAAGCACAGTTATTGCGCCTGGAAGGAAGCTGGCTGATTTAGAATGGTTAATGGTGAATGGTAAATGGTTAACGGTTAATGAGGGTATGTATTATCACCGTCTTCCACTTGACAAATCGAGAAAATCTAATAATAATTTAGACAAAATATAGACAATTTGTAGAATATTTGTATAACTATAGACTTATGCAACTAATGAGTTTTCGATACGAATTTCACGAATTTCACGAAAATAGAAGTCAAAAATTCGTGTAATTCGTGTCAAAGTGCGTAAGTCCTAAAAAGACAAACAAGGTAAATCCGCGCAATCAGCGTTTCATCCGCGCTAATCCGCGTAACCATCTATATGAAAAAAGTAATTGTTATTGGCAGTGGCTTTGGTGGACTGGGCGCGGCCGCGCGGTTGGCCGCACGTGGCTACCAGGTCGAAATATTTGAAAAGCGGGACAAGCCCGGCGGCCGTGGCTATGTCTATGAGCTTAATGGTTTCAAATTCGACGGTGGCCCGACCGTCATCACTGCCCCCTTCATGTTCGACGACATCTTCGCCCTCGCCGGGCGCAAGCGCGAGGATTACATCACCTTTGTCCCCTGCGATCCCTTCTATCGGATTTTCAACCACGAGGGACGTTGCTTCGACTACAACGACGACCCTGACTTTATCCTTTCCCAGATCGAGCAATGGAACCCGGCCGACAAAGAAGGGTACCAACGCTTCATCCAGACGACAAAAGCGATCTTTCAAAAAGGCTTCGTCGAATTGGCCGACAAACCATTTCTTCACCTTTGGGACATGATTCGCATTATTCCTGATCTGGTAAAGCTGCAATCTTATCGCTCTGTCTACGGCTATGTCAGTCAATTTGTACAAGATGAGTTCCTTCGTCGCTGCTTCTCCTTCCATCCCCTGCTCGTCGGCGGCAACCCCTTTGACACCACCTCCATCTATGCGATGATCCACTACCTGGAACGCGAATGGGGCGTGCATTATACGATGGGGGGGACGGGGGCGGCCGTTGACGGACTGGTGAGGTTGATCGAGGAACTAGGCGGCCGTTTCCACTATAATGCCGAAGTAGAGGAGATCATGGTCGTTGGCAAGCGCGTCAGTGGCATTCGCCTTAAGGATGGTTCCGTCCATCGTGCCGACCATGTTGTCTCTAATGCTGACGTAGCTTTCACCTACAACAAATTGATCGCTCCCCAGCACCGCCGCAAATATACCGACCGGCGGCTGGCGCGAATGCGCTATAGCATGTCGCTCTTTGTGATCTACTTCGGCACCAAGCGCCGCTACACCGATTCGAACCTTGCTCACCACAATATCATCCTCGGCGAACGCTATAAGGGATTGCTCAGCGACATTTTCGGCCGCAAACAACTCGCTGACGACTTCTCCCTCTACCTCCATATGCCGACGATCACCGATCCGTCGCTGGCTCCCCCAGGGCACGAAGCATTTTACGTCCTCTCTCCTGTCCCGCACCTCGGTTCAGGGATTGATTGGCAAACGGCCGCCAAGCCCTATCGCGACCGGATCATGCAATTCCTCGAAGACAACTATCTGCCCGACCTGCAAGAAAATATAGTCGCTGAGCATTACATTGATCCCCTGCACTTCCAAAACGATCTCAACAGTTATCTGGGATCGGCCTTCTCTGTGGAGCCGATTCTAACGCAATCAGCCTGGTTTCGGCCGCACAATCGCTCCGAAGAGTTCGACAACCTCTACTTTGTCGGCGCGGGAACCCACCCCGGCGCAGGCTTGCCCGGTGTCCTCTCCTCCTCAATCATCGCCGAGCGATTGATAACTGAAGCGGATGGTAGCTTCGTTCGATGAGAGATGGTTGAAGAGTGATAGACACGTCAAGTGGCGGCCGTTAAACTCAAACGCTCTCCCGTCCTCACCACCCAACTCTACTCCCTCAACGAACCACAAAACGCCAGCGACGGCATCTTCTCGCCGGAGTTGCTGATGGAGATGCAGGAAACGGCCGAGGGGCAACAGGCCGCTTTTGATTTTGTGCTGGACATTGGATAAAAGCTAGGACTTACGTATTTTGACACGGATGACACGAATAACACGAATTTTTGCCTTCTATTTTCGTGAAATTCGTGCCATTCGTGTCGGAAAAGTGGTACGAGGTTCGCTCATGCTATTATCTCCCCTAAACGCCGTATCCCTTCCTCAATCTCGGCCGCACTCAACCCACTAAAACCTAGTAGAATAGACGGAGGCGCGGGATGTTCCAGATGGTAGGGCGCGCCGGGGTAAACGCCGACACCCTCGGCCGCTGCCCGGCGCACAATCTCCGCTTCATCACAATCCGCTTCCAGGTAGAGCATCACATGCAAACCGGCAGCCACGGGCGAATAAGTGACACGGCCCGGCAAATATCGCTCCAGGGCAGCTACCAACGTCTCCCGGCGACGGCCGTAGGTTTTCCGCAACTGTCGCAAGTGGCGTTCAAAATGTCCTTCGGTGATGAAATCGGCCACGGCCGTCTGGGTCAAGGTCGGCGCGCCGCGATCAACCATGCTTTTGGCATTAACAAATGGTTCCAACAACGATGGGGGCAACACCAGATACCCCAACCGCAACGCCGGAAACAACACCTTCGAGAAGGTGCCGAGGTAAACGACGCGGCCATCCTCATCCACTCCTTGTAACGCGCCCAGCGAACGACCATCATAGCGTAAATCGCCATCATAATCATCTTCAATGACGACAGCTTCATTGCGCCGCGCCCATTGCAACAAGGTCAGGCGACGCGCCAGCGAGAGCGTCCCCCCACGAGGAAATTGATGTCCCGGTGTCAGGAAAGCCAGCCGCGCCCGGCAACGTCGCGGGATTTGCTCTACCTGCGCTCCTTCACCATCTACAGCCAATCCAACGAGGCGGGCCTGATGCAGGCGAAACAGGTCAAATGCATCGCTATACCCTGGCGTTTCTACCAATACTTCCCCACCAGGGGCCAGCAACAAGCGGCAGAGAATATCCAATGCCTGTTGCGCCCCACTGACAATGACCACTTGCTCCCCCGTGCAGTGGACGCCTCGCGCCCGGCCGAGATAGTCGGCAATCGCCTGGCGCAGCGGCTCGAACCCGGCGGCCGAGCCATAACGGGAGAGCATCGTGTCATCGGTGCTGAGGTATCGCGCCAACAACCTGCGCCAGACATCATAGGGAAAGCGTTGGGTATAGGATCGGCCGAAGCCAAAATCAATTTCCAAATGGCGATTCGCCGGTATGTCAATGTCAGTTAGCAGCGGGCGGTCGGCCGTTGCCGGGTCGGCCGCGGCGGTCTCGGCCGTTGCTTCTAGCGAGGCTAATCGTGCCCCCCATGGGGTTAGCGCCGGTTTGAAAGGTTGTCCATTCTGCTCGGCCATCATGCTTTCCGCCACAAAAGTCCCCGCCCCCACCCGGCTCTGCACAAAGCCTTCGGCCGCTAATTGCCGGTAAGCCTGGGTTACGGTTACCCGCGCCACACCCAACCGCCGCGCTAACGCCCTGGATGTAGGCAACTGCTCTCCGGCCGCCACCTCTCCACTCAGGATCATTTGCCGCAACTGCTCATAAAGCTGGCGGTGAACGGGCAATTCGCTATCCTTATTAATCACGAAAGCAAGGTTCATCATGCACTCTATTGAGAATCAGTAATCGCTAAGCTGTATTTAGTAGACGGGAGCCGTAGGCAGTTAGCGATCCTTGAGTACCCTTTCAGGTACTTGTTGCCTATTTTCACGCTCTGTTCGCCGTTAATAATTGACAATTAGCCATTGACAACTGACAATTGAAGCCATCTAGGATTGCCATGGCCTATCGCACCACAGACAAGACCCGCAAGAAGAAGGATGCCAAACGCACGGCGATGATGCAAGCGGCCGTTCGCGTGTTTGCCGAAAAAGGGTACCAATCGGCCACCATCCGCGATATTGTGCAGGCGGCCGATGTCGCTATCGGTACATTTTACTTCTATTTTCCTGATAAGGAGACGCTCTTCGTCCATCTCTATGAGGAAACAGCCCTCTTTCTCTTGCAAGCGGTGCAACAGGCGATCTCCAAGCCTTCCGCCTCCAGTGCATCCCTGCCACGCCAAATAGAAGCGGGTATTCAGGCTTATGTCAAC
Organism: uncultured Ardenticatenaceae bacterium; assembly: GCA_964410625.1. Classification (GTDB taxonomy): domain Bacteria; phylum Chloroflexota; class Anaerolineae; order Promineifilales; family Promineifilaceae; genus CAYPHY01. The sequence continues at coordinate 21,066 of CAYPHY010000050.1, forward strand.
ATTGCCGTCTATGAACCGGCCGTTGTCCAACTGTTGCTAATCGGCGGTCTTGGCTCGCCCAGCCTCTTTGAAAAGCGTGCCGATTTCCGCGAACGGCTGATCCGCATCTGGCAACAAGCGCTGGATAACGCCGAGCGACAGGAACAAGTGTTGCCACAAAACACCCGGCGCTCGGCCGAGGCCCTGACCGGTGCAGTGGACGAGGTGGTGTTTAACCTGCTCAGCAGCCCTGACCGGGTTGAGGAAGCTCCGGCCGCCATTCGCGACCTGACCAACTTCGCCCTCCGTGCTGTAGCTTATCAGTAAAGCTTATGAAAGTAGCTCACGCAAAGCACGCAAAGACGCAAAGAGAGGGCTTAGCGACCTTTGCGCCTTTGCGTGAGCTCTTCTTAACCTTTTGGTTATTGCAAAAAAATTCACAAACTTGACAAGGGCTTTGCTTCCTGCTACTCTATGCACACGTGTGCATAGATTCTTAGGTGATTCTTATTTTCGCAGTAGAAATCACACAGAAGGGAGCAGAGGAGCAGGAAGGTGGCCGTCACGATCAAGGATATCGCCAAGGTTGCAGGCGTTTCCCACACCACTGTTTCTCGCGCCCTCCATCAGCATCCAGCGATTGCACCGGAGACCATCGCCCGCATCAAAAAAATTGCCAATGAGTTAGGCTATCTGCCTAATACGGCCGCGCGTGGCCTGAAAACTCAACGCACCCAGGCGTTGGGCGTTATTGTCCGGCGTATTGTTGACCCGTTCTTTGCTGAAGTGTTGCAAGGTATCGAAGACGTGCTTCACGCTGAAGGTTACAGCCTGTTTTTGGCCGCTTCCCACCGGGATGCTGAACGAGAAAGCATGATTATGCGGGCAATGGGTGAACGACGGGTGGATGGCGTGATCATTTGCTCGACACAGATCGGCCGCGAACACCGTCGCCAACTCAGCCGCTATCAGGTGCCATTTGTGTTGATCAATAATCAGGCGGACGACGACGAAAATGGGAGCTACTCTGTCCTGCACGACGATGTACACGGCAGCAGCGAAGTCATCCGCCACTTGCTTTCCCTAGGCCACACCCGCATCGGTTATCTGGGCAATTCCCGCGGCGGCCGAACCAACAACGACCGCCTGCGCGGCTACCGCAAGACATTAAGCGCGGCCGGGTTGCGCGTTGATCGGCGACTCATTGTCTCCGCGCCCAACGGCTTGGCGGAAGGTGGAGCCATTGGCGCCGCCCACTTTTTGCAGGCCCGCTCACGGCCGACAGCCATCGCCTGCTACAACGACACGATGGCCATTGGCGCGATGCAGGCGTTACAGCAGGCAGGATTGCGGGTTCCGGAGGATTGCTCCGTCACCGGATTTGACAATATCGAAGTGGCGGCCTATCTCAATCCACCGCTGACCACCTTCGAGCAACCCAAATTTGAACTCGGCCGTCAGGCGGCATTGATGATGCTCCGTGTATTGGCTGCTTCGAGAAAAAAACAAGCAGGAGACGAAGATTCTCCCGCCCAAGACGAACTATTGATGCTGCGTGGAACATTGTGTGTGCGTAGTTCCACCTGTCCACCGGAATTCAGTAGGCAGTAGACAGTCGGCAGTATATGGATTGCTAACTATCTAGCCACTAATCACTAACCACTAGCATTGGAAGAGATTTTGCGAGAATCAGATTTGCTTGTCCGTCCTCAGGCAGTACCAGGGGAGTATGGGGAATATATCTATATAACGCCAGAGACGGCCGGTTGGAATACCCTTTCCTTTGCTGCACGGCGCATGGCGCCTGGAGAAGTATGGCAAGCACATACAGGTCTTTCTGAATACGGGCTGGTGATATTGGGCGGCAGTTGCAACGTGCGCTCATCTCGTGGTGAATGGGCCAATATCGGCCGCCGCCCCAATGTCTTCAGCGGGATGCCCTACGCGCTTTATCTGCCACAACAGACTGAGTTTATCGTCGAAGCGATAAGCGAACTAGACATCGCCTATGGCTGGGCTGACTCCTCCCTTTATGACGAGTATCAACCCCGGCTGATTACACCGGAAGAAGTAACCATTGAAATACGCGGCGGTGGGAATGCCACCCGCCAGATCAATGGCATGATCAACCCCGGTTTTCCTTGTAGCAGCCTGGTCGCTGTTGAGGTCTACACCCCTTCGGGTAATTGGAGCTCCTACCCACCCCACAAACATGACATCCACCGCGAGGATGGGCAAGGCAACATACTGGAAGCACAGCTGGAGGAAGTTTATTTCTACAAAATTGACAAGCCGGATGGCTATGCTTACCAGCGTGTGTATACGGCCGACGGCCGCCTCGATGAACTGCTCATCGCCCGTAACAACAATGCGGTGCTGGTCCCCAGAGGTTACCACCCTGTCGTCTCCGCACATGGCTATACCACCTACTACCTCAACTTTCTCGCCGGCAGCGCCCAATCGCTGGCTAACAGCGATGACCCAGCTTACGCCTGGATCAAAGACACCTGGACGGAAAAAGACCCACGCCTACCGATTGTGACGATGGAGATGGAGAGCAAGTAGTATATTGGTATATTAGTATATTGACATAATATATCAATAGACCAACACACTAATAAACCAGCAAACGAATGACCCGCCAATACGACCTGATCACCATGGGGCGCTCCGGCCTCGACTTATATGCCAACGATGTTGGCGCACCTTTTGTAGAGATTAAAAGCTTTGCCGCTTATGTCGGCGGTTCGCCGACCAATATCGCAGTGGGGGCACGGCGGTTGGGGTTGAATGTAGCCTTGCTCACGGCCGTTGGCCCCGACCCCGTTGGTGACTTCGTATTACACTTCCTCGAACAAGAGGGGGTCGAGACGCGCTATGTCCCGCGCAAAATCGGCCGCCGCACCAGTGCTGTTGTCCTCGGCATCGAGCCGCCCGACCGCTTTCCCCTGGTCTTTTATCGCGACAACTGCGCCGACATTGAGTTAAGCATAGATGATGTGCTGGCGACACCCATCGCCGACAGCCGCTTTTTGGAGATTTCCGGCACCGGGCTGAGTAAGGAGCCGAGCCGTAGCGCGACCATTTTCGCCGTTGAACAGGCGCGGGCGGCCGAGACAAAAGTCGTGCTAGACATTGATTTCCGCGCTGATCAGTGGCACGACCCTCGCGCCTTCGGTGTGGTTGTCCGTTCCGTTTTACCGTTGGTGGATATTGCCATTGGCACTGAAGAGGAGATCAACGCCGCGATGCTCCGCGACCCCTCCCAAATTGAGATCAGCGATTCGCAAATTTCCGCGCCGACGATCAGCGGGGACACCGAAGCCAATGTCCACAGCTTGCTCGCCCTGGGGCCGGAGGCGATGGTGGTCAAGCGCGGCGCACGCGGGGCGACGGTCCACCTGCAAGGCGGAGAGCGTATTGAAGTTCCCGGCTTCCCGGTGGAGATCTACAACATCCTCGGCGCAGGTGATGCTTTTGCCAGCGGCTTCCTCTATGGCCTGGTCAAAGGTTGGGACTGGTACAAAGCATGTCGTATGGGCAACGCCTGTGGGGCGATTGTCGTCACCCGGCATGGTTGTGCCAACTTTATGGGGTATGAGGATGAGGTATTGAAGTTCATCGAGTCGAGAGGAGGGTTTTAATTGACATTTGTGAATGGTGAATGGTCAATGGTTACTTTTGACTCGTGGAGCGATTGGGCGACCAGCCTTGTAAATCGCTTATTCACGCGCACGATTTATCAAAAGTTGCTCGACGGTAGCGACAAACCTCCGGTTTGTCGTGACAATCCAGAGGATTGTCCCTACGGTCACGGCCGACATGAAGCGCACGATTTACATTTACCAATTCGGACTACAAGGGTGGGTTCATGAGTAAGTACGAACGACTGACGACAGCACAAGCGATTGTCCGCTTTTTAATGAACCAATATGTGGAAAGGGATGGGGTGGAACGGCCGTTTTTTGCCGGTTGCTTTGGCATCTTTGGTCATGGCAATGTGGCGGGAATCGGGCAGGCGTTGCAGCAGTACCCCGAATTTCGCTATTACCAGACGCGAAACGAGCAGGCGATGGTGCATACGGCCGCTGCCTATGCCAAGATGAACAACCGTCTGCAGACCTTTGCCTGCACCACCTCCATCGGCCCCGGCGCAACGAATATGATCACCGGCGCGGCCGGGGCGACGATCAACCGCCTGCCCGTGCTGCTGCTCCCCGGCGACATCTTCGCCCGTCGCAATGTTGCCCCCGTCTTGCAACAACTGGAGATGCCTTATTCACAGGATATATCGGTCAACGACGCCTTCAAGCCCATCTCCCGCTACTGGGACCGCATCTACCGCCCGGAGCAGATCATCACCGCTTTGCCGGAGGCGATGCGCGTGCTGACCTCGGCGGCCGACACCGGAACCGTCACTCTCGCCCTACCCCAGGATGTACAGGCGGAAGCGTTTGACTATCCCACTACCCTCTTTGAAAAGCGAGTCTGGTTGATTCCTCGGCCGACGCCCGATGCGGCGTTTTTGCAACGCGCGGCCGATCTCATCCGCGCCAGCCACCAGCCGCTGATCGTTGCCGGTGGCGGCGTCATCTATAGCGAAGCCAGTGAAGTATTAGCCGCCTTTGTCAACAAGACTGGCATCCCCGTCGGCGAAACAATGGCCGGTAAAGGGGCGTTGCGCTATGACCATCCGCTCAACCTGGGGGCGATTGGCGCGACGGGGACCTTTGGCGCCAATATCCTCGCCCGCGAAGCCGATCTGGTGATCGGCATCGGCACGCGCTACAGCGACTTCACCACCGCCTCCAAGACCGCCTTCCAAAACCCGGATGTACGCTTCATCAACATCAACGTCGCCGACTTCGACGCCCACAAGCACAGCGGCCTGCCTCTGGTGGGCGATGCACGAGCGACCGTAGAGGCATTGGCCCAATTACTGGGTGATTGGTCAGTGACGGATGAGTATCGCAGCCGCGCGGCCGACTTCAACCAACAATGGGATGCCGAAGTGGAGCGCATCTACAACCTGGGCAACCAGCCCCTCCCCAGCCAGGGTGAGGTGATCGGCGCGGTCAACACCTTCTCCGACGAGCGCGATGTAGTGCTGTGCGCCGCCGGTAGCGCACCGGGCGACCTGCACAAACTGTGGCGCACCCGCGATCCCAAGGGCTATCATCTCGAATATGGCTACTCCTGCATGGGTTATGAAATCGCTGGAGGGCTGGGGGCGAAGATGGCCTGTCCCGACCGCGAGATTTACGTCATCATCGGCGATGGCTCCTATCTAATGATGTCACAAGAGATTGTCACCTCCATCCAGGAAGGGTACAAGCTGACGATTATCCTCATTGACAATCATGGCTTTGGCAGCATTGGCGCCTTGTCGCGTTCGCTGGGCAGCAAAGGGTTTGGCACGCGCTATCTCTATCGCGACGACCGCGACGGACAAATCCCCAACGATGAGATTCCGTTTAGTTCGGCCGTGGAGAGCCATCTGCCGATAGACCTGGCCGCAAACGCCCACAGCCTGGGGGCGGCCGTCTTTCGCGCCAACACCATCGCCGATCTGCGTGAAGCCCTGGCCGAAGCGAAGAAGCAATCACAAACCACTGTCATCTACATTGAAACCGACCGCTATGCCGGTGTCCCTGGCTATGAATCCTGGTGGGATGTCCCCGTCGCCGAAGTCTCCACCATTGATTCCGTCCAGGAAGCCTACAAAGATTATCAAGAAGCAAAACAAAAGGAGCGATACTATTTATGATTACGGATTCGCGATTGCGGAATAGAGATCGGAGATTAGAGATTGGAGATTGGAAATTTCTCCTCTGCTCCCCTGCCCCCCTGCTCCTCTGCTGTTATAGGAGGGCATCCCTATGACAGTACGTGTTGGTCTGATCGGAGCCGGGCGGATGGGGGCGACGCTGGCCCATCATCTCGCTTTTTCGGTGGAAACGGCCGATTTTGTCGCTGTCGCTGATCCACAGGAAGCGGCCGCAACTGCCGTTGCCCAAAAGTGCCATGTACCGGCGATTTATACCGATTATCACGAGCTTCTCGCTCGCGATGATATTGACGCAGTGGTGATTGTCACACCGACCAACACCCACACGGCGGTGATCAAAGCGGCCGCTGCTACCGGCAAACACATTTTCACCGAAAAACCGCTGGCCCTGACGCTTGCCAGTTGCGATGAGGCGATTGCCGCCGTTGAAGCCGCCGGGGTGAAGATGCAAGTGGGCTTCATGCGCCACTTCGACCCGGCCTATGTCGCCGCCAAGCAGCAGATTGACGAAGGGGTGATCGGCCGTCCGGTGATGTTTAAGTCCACCGGCCGCGACCCCTGGCGCACCAGCCTCGAATATGCGCGACGTGAAGCCAGTGGCGGTCTGATCGCCGACATGGGCATCCACGACTTTGACCTGGCCCGCTGGCTGATGGGCAGCGAAGTCGAGCGCGTCTATAGCGAAGGGGAGTGCCTCGTCTATCCCGAACTGGGCGAAGTGGGCGACATTGACAATGCCGTTGTCAATCTGCGCTTTGCCAACGGGGCCATCGGCAATATAGACGTTAGCCGTAACGCCATTTATGGCTACGACATCCGCACCGAGGTGATCGGTTCCGAGGGATCGTTGTTCATCGGTGGCCTGCAACGCACCATGACCTGGACGTTGAAGAAGAACCAGGTCTCCCATGACACCATTCCCTACTTTATGGAACGATTTGGTGAAGCGTATGCGGCCGAAATCCGCGCCTTTATCAATGCCATTGAGAACAACGAACCGGTAGCGGTAGACGGCCAGGACGGCCGCGCTGCCACTGCCATCGCGATTGCCGCCACCCGCTCGCTGGATGAAGGACGGCCGGTGTTGGTGAGTGAGATCATGTGAGTGATCGGTAAGCAGTAATCAGTTATCGGTGTTCGGTAGACAGTTACCGAATACCAATAACCGATAAGCGATAACCGATTACCCTCTTCAAAGGAGGTGAGGCTACCTGGCATAATAGACCGATAACCACTACACCGTTTTATCAACCATAGATAGGAGGAAGAAATGTCACGTTTGCTGAAAATCATGATCCTGCTTCTGATTAGCCTCCTCGTATTGGCTGCTTGTGGCGGGACGGCCGAAACGCCGGTTGCCACCGAACCTGCCCCAGCAGAAGAGCCAGCCGAGGAGCCGGCGGAAGAACCCGCCGAAGAGCCTGCTGAGGAACCCGCTGAAGAACCAGCCGAGGAGCCGGTGTCAACTGGCGGGCCTACACCCAAAGCCCGCGAAGACATCCGCATCATCGTCGTCAGCCACGGCCAGGCGTCTGACCCCTTCTGGTCAGTTGTCAAGAATGGGGTAGACCAGGCGGCCGAAGATATGGGCGTCACCGTCGAGTATCAGGCGCCACAGACCTTTGACATGGTGGCGATGTCGCAGCTGATTGACGCGGCCGTCGCCGCCCAACCCGATGGCCTCGTTGTCTCCATCCCCGACGCCGACGCGCTGGGGGATTCGATTAGCGCGGCCGTTGCCGCCGGTATTCCCGTCATCTCGATGAACTCTGGCAGCGATGTCGCCGAAGAGTTAGGTATTCAAGTCCATGTCGGACAAACGGAATACGAGGCCGGATTTGGCGGTGGCGAACGGATGGCGGAATCCGGTGTGACCAATGCCATCTGCGTCAACCAGGAAGTGGGCAATGTCGCCCTTGATCTGCGTTGCCAGGGCTTCACCGACGCCATGGCCGAAGCCGGGGCAACGGTTGAAGTGTTGGCCGTCGAACTGGCTGATCCCGTAGATGCGCAACAGCGGATCAGCGCCGCCATCACTGCCAATCCTGACATCAATGGCATCCTCACCCTCGGCCCGACCGGCGCGGCACCCGCTCTGGCTGCGCTGGAGGAAGGCGGCCAATTGGGGACGATCCAGCTTGCCACCTTCGACCTCTCGCCGGAAGTGCTGGAAGCGATCCGCGACGGCAACATGCTCTATGCCATTGACCAACAGCAATACATCCAGGGTTATCTGCCCATCGTCTTGCTGACGCTCTACAACACCAATCTGAATACGATTGCCAACTCAGTGTTGCTGACCGGCCCCGGCTTTGTGACGCAGGAAACGGCCGCGGCGGTCATTGAACTGAGCGCGGCGGGGACGCGGTAAGATAGGAGACTCAGAGATTAAGAGACTGAGAGACTGTAGTCTGTGTAATCACATCGTCTCCCAATCTCCTAGTCGCCTAGTCTCTTCTTCAAGGAGAATGATAAGATGAAACACTTAATCAAACCCTTTATGCTAGTCGTTGTCCTGCTGTCGCTGGCAATTGCGGTTGGTAGCGCGTTGGCCCAAAAAGATCGCGGTGACATCCGCATCATCGTTGTCAGCCACGGCCAGGCGTCCGACCCCTTCTGGTCAGTGGTGAAGAATGGCGTAGACCAGGCAGCGAACGACATGCGTGTGACCGTTGAATACCAGGCGCCACAAACCTTCGACATGGTGGCGATGTCGCAGTTGATTGACGCGGCCGTTGCCGCCCAACCCGATGGCCTGGTTGTCTCCATTCCCGACCCGGATGCGTTGAGTGATTCGATCAGCGCGGCCGTTGCCGCCGGTATTCCCGTCATCTCGATGAACTCCGGTAGTGATGTGGCTGAGGAACTGGGCATTCAAGTCCATGTCGGCCAGACGGAGTATGAAGCCGGGTTTGGCGGTGGTGAGCGCATGGCCGAAGCAGGCGTGACTAATGCCATCTGCGTCAATCAGGAAGTGGGCAACGTCGCCCTCGACCTGCGTTGCCAGGGCTTCACCGACGCCATGACTGAAGCGGGTGGAACGGTGGAGGTATTAGCCGTTGAGCTAGCCGATCCCGTTGACGCCCAACAGCGCATCGGCGCGGCCCTCATCTCAAATCCCGATGTCAACGGCGTCCTCACCCTCGGCCCGACCGGCGCGGCCCCCGCGCTGGCTGCGTTGGAGGAAGGCGGCCAACTGGGAACGGTCCAGCTTGCCACCTTCGACCTCTCGCCAGAGGTACTGGAGGCGATCCGCGACGGCAACATGCTCTTTGCCATCGATCAACAGCAGTATATCCAGGGCTACTTGCCCATTGTCCTGCTGACGCTCTATAACACCAATCTCAACACCATCGCCAACACCGTCCTGCAGACCGGCCCCGGCTTTGTGACCCAGGAAACGGCCGCGGCGGTCATCGAATTGAGTGCGGCGGGGACGCGGTAAGATATGAGACTAAGAGATTAGGAGACTGAGAGACTGGAGACTGCAATCTCCTAATCTCTTAGTCTCCCAGTCTCTTAATCTCTTCTTTTAGGAGGAAAAATATGGCAACCACAAGCGAAGTGATCAAGCGAGATGAGCGGCTGGTGGAGGCGGGGCTTGCCAAACGCCTACTCAGCCGGCCAGAACTGGGCGCGTTGGCGGGGGTCATTGTGGTCTGGCTCGTCTTTGCCATTGCTGCCCCCCGCGCCTGGCTCAGCCTGGCCGGAACGGCCAGCTATTTGGAAACGTCCGCCCAAATCGGCATCCTGGCCGTAGCCGTGGCCTTGCTGATGATTGGCGGCGAGTTCGACCTCTCCATCGGCTCGATCATCGGCTTCACCGGTGTGATCACCGCCCTGACGGCTACTGAATTGGGCCTCCCCCTCTGGCTCGGCGCGATCCTGGCATTGGTCGTGGCCTTGTTCATCGGCTGGCTCAATGGCTTTTTGGTCAACCGCACCAAGCTGCCATCCTTCATCATCACCCTCGGCGGCCTTTTCGTCTTTCGTGGGCTGACGATTGTCATCACCCGCCTGGTCACCGGCCGCACCCAAATCGGCAGCCTGCAAAACGTGCCGGGGTATAATTTGTTGTTCAACATTTTCGGCCGCGACATCTCCATTGGCGGCACGCCTTTTGCCATCTCCATTTTCTGGTGGCTGCTTTTCACCATCGTGGCGACTATTGTTCTCTTACGCACACCGGTTGGTAACTGGATTTTTGGGGCCGGTGGTGCGCAGGATGCCGCCCGTAATGTCGGCGTGCCGGTCAACCGGCTGAAGACTGGTCTGTTCATGCTCACCGCCTTTGCCGCCTGGTGGTTGGCAACCATCCAACTGGCCGTCGTCCGCTCGGTAGATACATTGCGTGGTGAACAGCAGGAATTTATTACCATTATCGCCGCCGTTATCGGTGGTAATTTGCTGACCGGCGGCTATGGTTCGGTGATTGGCGCGTCGCTCGGCGCGCTGTTCTTCGGTATGGTGCGCGCCGGACTGGTCTTTGCCGGAGTGGACGCTGATTGGTTTAACGTCTTTGTTGGCGTGATGCTGATTGTCGCTGTGCTGGTGAACAACTACATCCGCCGCCGCGCAGAGGAGGCCCGACGATGACCCGCACAGATGTACCGATGATTGACGTCCGCCAAATCTCTAAATATTTCGGCAACGTCACTGCTTTGCAAGATGTTTCGATGAACGTCCATGCCGGAGAAGTGATGTGCTTGCTGGGCGACAACGGCGCGGGCAAGTCTACGCTGATCAAAACCCTCTCCGGCGTCCACAAGCCAAGCACGGGTGAATATTATGTCGAAGGGGAGCTGGTAGAGTTCAACTCTCCACGCGACGCGCTCAATCGTGGAATCGCCACTGTGTTCCAAGACCTGGCGATGATTCCGCTGATGAGCATCGCTCGCAACTTCTTCCTCGGCTCGGAACCGGTGAAGCAATATGGCCCGCTGCGCTTTTTTGATTCACGCTTTGCCGCCAACGTCGCCCGCGAGGAAATGCTGAAGATGGGGATTGACATCCGCGACCCCCACCAGCCCGTCGGCACGCTCTCCGGTGGCGAACGACAATCGGTGGCTATCGCCCGCGCCGTCTACTTTGGGGCGAAGGTGTTGATTCTCGACGAGCCGACGGCCGCCCTCGGCGTCAAACAAGCGGGGACCGTCCTGCGCTACATCGCCCGCGCTCGCGCCCGTAATCTGGCGGTGATCTTCATCACCCACAACCCGCATCACGCCTATGCCGTTGGTGACCGCTTCACTATCCTCAAACGCGGCCGCACCTATGGTACCTTCACCAAAGACGAACTGAGCCGCGAGGAGATGGTGCGCATGATGTCCGGTGCGGATGAGCTGGATGCGCTCAGTCACGAGTTGGAGGAGTTCGCTCGTAGCGATGAGTTAACGGCCGAAGGCAAAATGAGCGAGATCGATCAGGCCCTGGCCGAGTCGCTGGAAGCGGCCGAAGAGCTGTTTGAATCCGACACGGTTGGCCGCGATGCCGTCAAGGGGGATTAGCCATGGCCGATCTGTCGCCAGCCCAAATCTATGACCTGCTCAACCGTCGTGGCCCGCTGTGGTTGGCCGGTTGCGATCTGCGCGGGGCAAATCTACGTGGCGCAAACCTGCGCGAAGCCGACCTTCGCGAGGCGGACTTACGCGAGGCCGACCTGCGAGAAATCAACCTCCGCGCCGCCAACCTGGTTGGGGCAAATTTGGCCGGGGCAAACCTCTCTTCGGCCAACCTGGCAGACGCCAACCTGACCCATGCCAACCTCAGCGGCGCAACCCTGACCAGGGCCAATCTCAGCCGCGCCACAGTGACCCAGGCCAACCTTGATGCGGCCGATTTCGAAGAAGCCAACCTCCGTGAAGCGCACATGACCGAAGTCCGCGCTGCCGGGGCCAACTTCTGTGAGGCGTTCCTCACCCAGGCTGTCTTTAAGGGGGCCGACTTGCGCGAGGCTAATTTCTGCGACGCTCATCTGAAAGGGGCGAACCTCTTCGAGGCCAACCTGGAGAATGCCCTGCTCGACCGCGCCCGTCTGCAAGGGGCGATGAAACCGAGTGGGGATTTGTATGAATAGTGTATTGGTCTATTGGTATATTGGTGTATTGGTATAATGGTATATTGGCTATCCGACTATACCAACACACCAATAGACCAGTACACCGATATACCAATAACGGACATAAGCTATGACCACCAACCATCAACTTTCTAACTACATCAACGGCCGCTGGCAACCCTCGGCCGCTACTGAACATCTGCCCGTCATCAACCCGGCAACGGCCGAGACGATGGCCTATGTGCCCCTCTCTCCGGCGGCCGAGGTGGATGAGGCGGCGCAGACGGCAACCAAAGCACAACAATCGTGGCGACGCATCCCTGCCCCGGAACGCATCCAATATCTGTTCAAGCTGAAGGCGTTGCTCGAAGACAACTTCGAGGAGATCTCGCGTACGATCACGGAGGAGTCTGGCAAGACACTGGCCGAAGCGCGAGGGGAGATGCGCCGCGCCATTGAAAACGTCGAAGTCGCCTGCGGCATTCCGATGATGATGATGGGCGACTTCTCCGAAGACATCGCCAGCGGCATTGACGAGATGATGATCCGCCAGCCCGTCGGCGTCTGCGCGATCATCGCCCCCTTCAACTTTCCGGGGATGATCGCCTTCTGGTTCCTGCCCTATGCCCTCGCCTGTGGCAACACCGTCATCGTCAAGCCCTCGGAGCGCGTCCCGCTGACGATGCAAAAGGTCTTTCATATAATCGATCAGCTCGATTTACCGCCCGGTGTGGTTAATCTGGTGAATGGTGCGCAAGAAGCGGTCAACGCCATCCTCGACCATCCGGCCATCCACGCCATCAGCTTTGTTGGCTCCACGGCCGTCGCCCGCCATGTCTACAGTCGCGGCGCAGCCAGTGGCAAGCGCGTCCAGGCCCAGGGCGGCGCGAAGAATCCGATCATCATCCTCCCCGACGCCGACATCGAAATGACCACGCGGATCACGGCCGATTCCGCCTTCGGTTGTGCCGGACAACGCTGCCTGGCGGCCTCCGTCGCCATCACCGTCGGCGAGGCCCGCCACACCTTCAGCGAAGCGATTGCCGACGCGGCCGCCTCCCGTGTTGTCGGTTACGGCCTCGACGAGAGCGTACAGATGGGGCCGGTGATCACTGCCCAAAGCCGCGACCGCATCCAGAACCTGATCCAGCAAGGGGCTAACGAAGGGGCGACCGTCCTCGTAGACGGCCGCAACCCCACCATCTCCGGCTATGAAGGGGGCTACTTTGTGCGGCCGACCATCCTCCAGGATGTCAACCCCGCCGGGGAGATCGCCCGCACCGAGATTTTTGGCCCGGTGCTGAGCCTGATCCACGCCAATACGATTGACGAGGCGATCCGCTACATCAACAGCGGCCAATATGGCAACATGGCCTGCCTCTTCACCAGCAGCGGGGCGGCCGCGCGTAAATTCCGCAACGAAGCCGAAGTGGGCAACATCGGCATCAACATCGGTGTGGCCGCGCCAATGGCCTTCTTCCCCTTCAGTGGTTGGAAAGAGAGCTTCTTCGGCACGCTCCACGGCCAGGGCAAACACGCTATCGAATTCTTCACCCAAACCAAGGTGGTCGTCGAACGCTGGCCGCGCGAATGGTCGCGCCAGTTCTAGTGGGAGTGAAGTGGAGAGTGGTGAGTGGAGAGTGGCGAGTGCCTTTCAAGGCACGTCACTTACTAGCACGGTGGCTTCAGCCCCGTGTGGAATGTGGCAAGTCGCACATTGAAAAAATCCGCGTCATCCGCGAAGCATCTGCGAGAATCTGCGTAACAATGGAGTCAAACATATGATCCAAGTAGCGAATGCCCCCTGTTCGTGGGGCGTGCTGGAGTTTGATTTAGAGGGGGAAGCGGCCGACTATATCCAGGTACTCGACGAAATGCGCGAGACCGGCTACGACGGCACGGAGCTGGGCGACTGGGGCTTCATGCCCACTGACCCCGCCGCCCTCCAGGAGGAGTTGGCCCGTCGCCAGCTAACGATGCTTGGCGCGTTTGTCCCCGTCGCCCTGGCTAATCCCAACGACCACCAGCGCGGTGTGGAGACGGCCGTGCGCACCGCCCGCTTGCTGCGCGATGTCGCCGGGGAATCCCCCTTCATCGTCCTCGCCGACGACAACGCCACCGATCCGCTGCGTACCCTAAACGCCGGACGGGTGACGCCGGAGATGGGGCTATCGGCCGAGCAGTGGGCCATCTACACCAGCTGCGCAGAGCAAGTCGCCCGCGCCGTCCGCGATACCACCGGCTTGTGTACCGTCTTCCACCACCACTGCGCCGGTTTTGTGGAGACGCCAGATGAGGTGACAACCTTCCTCGGCCGCACCGACCCCGACCTGCTCGGTCTCTGCTTTGACACCGGCCACTATCGCTTCGGCGGCGGTGACCCCGTCGCCGGTCTGCGCCAGCACGCCGATCGTATCTGGCATGTCCACTTCAAAGATTGCCATCCCGACGTCGCCGCCCGTTCTCGCGCCGAAGGGTGGGACTACCTCAAATCCCTGCACCACGGCGTCTTTTGCGAACTGGGCCAGGGCGACGTAGACTTTCCCGCTGTCCTTACCGCACTACGCGAAATGAACTATAGCGGCTGGATTGTCGTCGAGCAAGACGTCCTCCCCGGCATGGGCCGCCCCAAAGAAAGCGCCCGCCGCAACCGGCTCTACCTCTCAGGCATTGGGTTATAAGAGCTAAAGAAAAGGCAGGGGAGCGGAGGAGCAGGGAGCAGAGGAGGAGTTTCCAGCCTCTCAGTCTCCTAGTCTCCCAATCTCTAATCTCTAGTCTCCAATTACGAACCACTATGAACACACAACAACTACGAATCGCTCTCATCGGCGCCGGCCGCATTGGCAAAGTCCACGCTGAAAGCATCGCCACCCGTATCCCCGAAGCCCAACTGATTGGCATCGCCGACGTAGACCACGCCGCGGCCGAAGCCATCGCCCAACGCTATCGCACCCCCCTGCTCTCGGCCGACTACCACGACCTGCTCAATTCGCCGGAGGTGGATGCGGTGGTCATCTGCTCCCCGACCACCACCCACGCCGACATCATCGAAGAAGCGGCCGCCGCCGGAAAACACATCTTCTGCGAAAAGCCGATTTCGCTCAGCCTGGAAAAGATTGATGCGGCTTTGGCGGCCGTCGAACAAGCGGGCGTCAAGCTGCAAATCGGCTTCAACCGCCGCTTCGACCCCAGCTTTCGCAAGGTGCGCGAGATGGTCGCCGCCGGAAAGATCGGCCAGCCCCACATCCTGCGTATCACCAGTCGCGACCCCGCCCCGCCGCCGATCAGCTACGTCAAGACCTCCGGCGGCCTCTTCCTCGACATGACCATCCACGACTTCGACATGGCCCGCTACCTGATCAGCAGCGAAGTGGAGGAGGTCTATGTGGCCGCGGCCGTCCTCGTTGACCCGGCGATTGGCGCGGCGGGGGATGTGGACACGGCCGTCATCACCCTGCGCTTTGCCAATGGCGTGATCGGCACAATAGACAACAGCCGCCAGGCGGTCTATGGCTATGACCAGCGCATTGAGGTCTTCGGCTCAGAGGGGATGGCCGCTGCCGGCAACCGCACCCCCGACAGCCACGTCTACAGCAACGCCGACGGCGTCCACAGCGCCCTGCCGCTGTACTTCTTCCTCGAACGCTACTTCGATTCCTTTGTGGCGGAGATGAAGGAATTTGTCGCCGCCGTCATGCACGACCGGCCGACGCCGGTAACAGGTTTGGACGGCCGCGCCCCCGTCGTCATCGGCCTCGCCGCCCAACAGTCGTTGCGGGAGAATCGGCCGATCCCCCTCCCGTAGCGCGGATTGTTTATCCGCGCGAGAAACACACGCGCGGGTAAACAACCCTTGCTACAAGCTTACAAACCCTCCAGGTTGGCACGTCCTTGACGAGTAATCGGATGGTCGGGGCCAAGTTTGGCCTCCAAAATGGCGACGGCACGCTGCAAATACGCTTTTGCCGTTGCC
>CAYPHY010000051.1:0-36549 GCA_964410625.1 uncultured Ardenticatenaceae bacterium
CCTGTCACCCTGTCACCCTGTCACCCTGTCACCCTGTCACCCTGTCACCCTGTCATCTTCTGTGCATAGAGCTTGCTCAGGCTCTTATTCTGGGCGACCCAGAGGCCGACGAGGCCAATTCGTAATTCATAGAGCGTGGCCGCCTCTTCCGTCACTTCGCGGAGGATGTCGCGGTCTACCAAGGAGTTTAATCCGGCGGTCACTTCGTTGGGGTCTAGCTCGATGCCAAACGATTCCAGGTAGCGGATAAACTCTTCGGGATGCAGCGGGGTGTTGTGGTCCATCAGATTGGCAGCGGCCGTTAGCAAGGCGCGTTCCGTTGGGCTAGAACGCTGCCAGAGATAGGCAAAATGTACTTCGCCTAGCCGCAACATCTCTTCCAGACCGGCATTGACATCAGATACAGTGATGTAGGGCGTTTTCTCCGTGTTGGCTCGTTTGACCAGCGTGTAGCAAACGAGTTGCAGGAAGTAGGGATGCCCCGCGGTGACGCGCAGCACCTTATCAATCGCCAAATCATCATAGACCAGATAAGGGGCCACCGGCTCGCAAATCAGTCGGGTGGCCGCTTCCAGGCTCAAATAGTCTATCTTTTTATAGAGTGCGATGTTAAACAGCACCGACCAATAATCGGCGCTCATCTCTTCCAGGTGGCGCGTGCCGACAAAGATGAAGTTGAGTCCTTCGCTGTGCTGCATCAGGTGGCGCATGTAAGTGAACAGGGTGCGCGGCAAAATGCCATCGTCTACCATGCCCTCAAATGCCTCAAATTCATCAAACACCAGCAGCAAGGTCGTATCAGGTGGCAGCAGCGCACGTACCTGGGGCAAGAACTGGCGTTGGAAAAGGTGAGTCGGGTCTTCCTGCCACTCGCTCATCTCTGGCACGGAGATGATGATGTCGCGCTCGGCCAGCGCATCGGCTATATGCCAGGCGAACTCTTGCAAAAGGGGCGGCATTCCGGGGACCACGCCCAGTGATTGGCAATCGATATAGACCGGCAGCAAGTGGGGCGGGAGATGGTCTTCCAAACGCAGTAAGGCGGAGGTTTTTCCCGTGCGTCGTTGCCCGATGAGGATCAGCACATTGCGTTGGGCGATGAGTACATTGCGTCGGGCGTTGTCCTCAATACTACCGGCGTTCTCAATGATAAAGTCAAATAGCTCCTCGCGGCCGAAGAAAAGCGGGCTGGCCGGGCGCAGCGGCGTTCCGGGCATATAGGGGTTGACAATCGGCCGAAACTCGCGAGCAGGCGGCAATAGATGCACCATGTCGCCAAAGTCGAGGTGTTTGTCACGCCGGTTGCGGTCATCAAAGGTAATACCCAGCGCGATGCGAAAACGGTCAAAGACCAGCGGCTCTACCACAAACTTGATTTGTACGGTGCGGCCAGGGGGCAAGAAGGGGATGGTTTGCGGCTTGCTGTGCACCCGGTAAGCGGGGTTGTCTTCGAGAATGGCGGTGATGTTTTCGGCCGCCGCACGGCCGATATTGCGGATTTCCAGGGCGACATCGGTACGGTCGTTTGGCGCAATGCGTCGTGTCTTGAGCAGAACTTCCAGCTCGGCGCGGCCGCGTAGCTCTTCTGTGGCCGCGCTGACCAGCCCGGCCCATCGTCGGGCGATCATCTTCACCAGCGTTCGCTCAATACTGGGGATGAATTCAGGCAGTTGTTCTTGGAGTTGCTCCAGTCGCGCGGCCGCCTGGTTAAGGTAAACCAGCCGGTCGTCGGCCATCTCCACCCGTTCGCTATCACGTAGATTGGTCAGCACAGGCAACAGGCCATCCAGCACAGGCGACCACTCCTGCATCTCTTCTAAATGGTTGAGGACCTGGACCAACTGCGGCCGCAACAGGCTCAATTCGGTAATGGTCGGCGCTTCCAGAAGGGCCTGGCTGGTGCGATAAATCATGCGCCATAGTTCCAGCTCTTGCCAGGGCAAACCCTGGTTGGAGGAGTCATCCAACGCCCGCAAGATGATCGCGATGCCGGATAGCGGCCGATTGGCTAACAAAAATAGGCCGTCGGCCAGACCGGCGATCTGGCTGTCGTTCGATTGCCGCGCCTGGTTAGTCAATTGTAGGAGGAAATCTGGCGAACCTTTGACCGCGATATATTTCTGTTCTACCAGCGTTAGCGTCTCCTCCGGCCGTTGTCTCAGGCGGCGATAGAAGCGGCGTGCCTGGGCATTGGAAGAGCGCGATTGGACAAGAAACAAAGCGACGAGCAACAAACCAATACCTGCGGTAGCCCAGATAAAAAGCGGTGTGACATTGCTGAGCGGGGGTAAAGATGTTACCGCCGGGCCTAAGGGTAGCGTGACAAAAGCACGATAAAAACCATCATCATAGCGCAAGCGATATTGCAGCCGTTCCACCCCTTCCGGCGGACTGACCGACGGCCAGAAGAGGGGGCCATTGCCGGTGGATAGCGTTTGTTCTGCGTTTGCCACCCACTGCGAGCTTATCGGATCGAATACCTCAAGCTGGACAGCGACCTGATCCCCTTCAACATCGTTCACCTGGATACCGACGCTATAGAGGCCGCGTTCCGTTTCAATAGAGGGGTTGGTCAAGAGGGGGGGATGGTTCTCTTGTTCGCGGAAAAACTGCACCAAACCATTTTGGGTGATGATCAGCAGATCGGGCGAACGATTGGCGAGACGATTGAGCACAGTCAGGTCGTGGACGCTGCTGGCGACGTTTAATTGCAATGCCAGGCGCGGCTCGCGCGTGTTGACCAATTCATACATATACACCCGGCCGGTCTGTGTGCCAACCAGGGCGGTGTCGGGGTAGACGTCGTTGTCGCTGTCATGCCAATGGAGGGTGGTGATTGGATGGGGGCTATCCAGGTCCCAGGCGGTCAGCGGTTGGCTATCGCTAATATCCAGGCGCAAAAGCTCGTTTTCGGCCGTTGCCACCAAGAATGTCGTTGGGTCTTCCTGAAAGGCTTCTAAAATGGTGCTGCTATCGGGCAAGACGGCCGTTGGCGGGCTTTGCAGATTAAAGGGCCAATCCCAATGGGCCATTTCAATCCCGCGCCGGTTTAGACCATGCACCAGACCATCGGCCATAAAGACGATCAAGGTGGTGGCTAATTCACGGCTACTGGGTTGGTCTACCTCATGGACGGCATAGATAGGGGTGTCGAAACTGGCTACTGTGCGCTGCGAGATACCACGCGGCGTTTGGCTAAGACCGACGATGGTGCGGTCCCCCACAACCAGCATCTCTCTGGAGGGTTGGGAGCCAATGGTTTGGGTGCGTACCAACTGCCGGATGCCGCCGACCGTTTCAGCGAGGTCTTGTTCCCATAGCTGTTCTCCCTGGTCGTTAAAGGCGATCAGCTGCCCCATTGTGGTGCCAACAAGGAGCGTGGGGTGGTCACCAAAATCGTCAATCAGCAAGGCGCTGACAGAGACGGGGAGCGACTTCTGCCACAACTGTTCTCCCTGAGCGTGTCGCATTTCCAGCCAGCTTCCTGGCGGCGGTGATTCTTCAGCCGCTGGCGCTGTGCGAACAGCCACAATGCGTGGTGGTTCGCTGAGTGGGTGGCGCACGGCCGCTAAATGGGTGATCCGCTCGCCGGTGGCATGGAGCCAGCGAATATCACGGCTGTTGTTGAGGGTGTGGAGGCGGCCGTCGTTGGTGCCGATGATGATCTCCTCCTCACCATCGTTATCCAGATCGAGGATCAACGAAGCAGTGGGGGCGGCGTTCAGGGCATAGCTCCACTGTTGAACATACTCGCTATTGCCGATGCCCAGCCCCCGTAATTGGGCAGTGGCGAAGCGAGCCAGGAGCAACTCATCACGGCCGTCACTGTTCATATCGAGCAGCCGCGTCATATGGGGCAGGTCCGTCGTCGCCAGCTTTTGTAACCGCTGTCCATTGCTGCCGAGCAGAAAAACGTCAGCCTGGTTTTGCAGGTCTGTGCCGGCGAGTGTGGCGGCCAACACGGCCTGCCCATTGCCCAGGCGGCTGCTGGTGGCGGAGAGTGCCAGGATGGGACGGTCGGCCAGCCGGGCGAGGTTGGTTGACCAAAGTCGCCGCCCTTCGTGGGAGTAGATGAGCACCGAACCGGAGTCGGTCCCAATGGCTAAGGCACGGCCGCTGAGCAACTCAACGCTGGTCAGGGCGGTGATTGGCTTGTTGATGGTGCGAAACCATTGACGCTCCCCATTGACGTTATAAAGGTCTACCTGCCCAAAATTGGTTCCGACAGCGATATAGTTGCTTATCCCATCGAAGCTGACCGGGGCAAGGGCGGTGATGCGTCGTGAAATGGACTGTTCCCACTGCACACTCCCTTGCTTGAAATAGACAAGCTGGCTGAAACGGCGGGGCGAAAAATAGCCGAGGATGATTTCATCATATCCGTCCCCATCCACGTCGGTGATAATGGCTTCGGGGCTGACGGAGACGGAGTAGTCGTTTTGGGCGGCGTAACGGCCGATTTGGGAGCCGCTAGCATCGTAGAGGAAGAGATGGCCCGAATCGAGCAGGAGCGCGATTTCGTCGCGACTGTCCCCATCATGGTTGTAGCGCGAAATCATGATCGGGTTAATTGGCTCCGGGGAAAGATCGTCCGATTGGCTGCCGCCCGATGTGGAGCCAATCGTCTGGCGATTGCCAGGCACAATGCTGCGTTGCCAGAGGCGACTGCCATCTGTGGAGAGAGCCACAATACGATTTTGGAGGGCGAGAACCACCTCCAAATAGGGGTGGGCTGCGTTGTGGAGATTGGCGGCCGTCAGCGTCAGAACAGGCTCCAGGGCGTCATAGGTCCAAATTAATTCCCCGCTGGCGCTGACCAAGGCGACCTGACCATTTTCATCGGCGAACAGGAATTCGTCGAGGCCATCCTGGTTGACATCGGCCGTCACGCTGGCATAGAGACGGCCGGAAGCGGTATATTGCCAATAGCTGGCCTGTGAGACGGGTTGGTCTTCTTGGGCGTGGGCGGCCGTGGAAAAAAAGAGGAGGAAGACAAGGAGCATGACCAGCCCAACCGGGCCGGGTATGTATGCACGATTGGAAAACAAGCGATGCTCCACAGATTGTTTGCTCAATTTTCCTGAAGGGGGCTTTTCTTGCCCCATTTATTCCGGCGGGCGGAGGCTATAGCCGACGCCCCGTTCACTGACGATCCAATTTCCAAAGGGGTCAACCGCCCTGCGCAGCCGCTTGATCAACGTCTTCAGCCGGTCTGGCTCCTTGGCCAGGACACTGCCCCAGACGGCAACTTCCAAATCATTGCCGTGGACGACTTGCCCCGGCTGTTCGCAGAGGCGGACAAGGATATCAAACTGGGAGGTGGTGAGGTTCAGCGGCTGGCCGTTGCCCCACACCTGGTGTCGTTGCTGGTCAATCACAAATGGTCCGGCTTGAATCAGGCCGGGGACTTCCTGGCGGCGCACAAAGCGGCGCAGGATTTCACTGGTATAGTGGTAATGGCCGTCCTCTTTTTGCAAGAGACAAAGTTGCTCTAGCTGGCGCAGGCTGTCAACTGGCCCATCGGCAATCGCCAGGGCGTACTGTTCTTCGGCCGTCAGATTTTGCCACAAGTAACTTAAGTGGGAGTCCGCTTCCAATTCGATTGGTGTATCTAATTGCTCAAACGTTTTGTCGCTTTCTAGTGCTGTGCCCGTCGCCAACGCTTGCACGGCGTGGTAGCCAGCGATGTGCAGAAAGAAGGGGTGGTTGCCGACCAGGAAGAGCAGATAGTCAATTAATTTAGGAGAGAAGATGGCCTGGGTATCAGCCAGGCGGTCGGCGAGCAGTTCGCGGGCTTCTGCTTCGCTAAATAGCCCCAACGGCAGGGTGACGAAGATGTTGAAGAAGGGAGAACTGAGGATTTCCTCTTCGGCCGTGATCGCAAACAGCGGCCGTTGGCTGGCGGTCAGATAGGCCAGCCCATACTTGGTGGTCAGGCCGCGCAAACGGGCGAAGAAGTAGGGCGTCAGGTGGCTGTTGGCAGCCAGAAGTTCAAACTCATCCAACAGCACAACGAGGTTCACCTGCTGGCGTGAAATTTGTTGCAAGACGCGATCGAGAGCGCGATAAGAGCCTGGCCCTTGAATCTCCTCAACGCTTAGTCCGGCGTCCGTTGCCGCCCCCACCAGGCCATCAAGCAGCAGTTCATACACCTCTTCTGGTGGCGCACCGGCCAACTCCTGGCAATCGAGCAAGACGAACAGCGCGTGGGGCGGCTCCAGCCTGGCTCTCGCCCTTACATCCGGTTCACTGACGTGGATCAGCAATGAGCTTTTGCCAATGCGGCGCGGCCCAATCAGCGAGACGCTTTGCCCATTGCTGAGCAGACCCAATATTTGATTGATCTCGGCATCGCGGCCGATGAAGTCACTAAGGCGACGAATTGCACCACGATGGTAGAAAGGGTTTTCAATATTCATGCCGCTTCTATTGTAGTCACTATTTGTTATCTAGGGTAGTTGTTTTTGAAATGGAGTGAAGGACGAAGGATGAGGGATGAGGGATGAGGGATGAAGTTTATTCCTGCCTTCACGTTGTCACCCTATCACCCTGTCACCTTCTCAGCCCCGCACCTTGTCAGCTAAGCAAAATGGAATAAAATGGAACAAATGAACGAGGAATTAGCGGAGCGTTTGCGGCGAATGGGGGTCATGAAAGGCGTTCGCCATCTGCGGCCTGCTCCGCCGCCGGAGCGGGGCGAACGGCCGCTGTCTTCCCGCTTGAATGGTGCGTTTACGCTGCCGCGCAGTTGGGAGGACGATGAGACGGCCGCGCCTGCGTCATTAGAGCAACTGTTTCCCGGCGGCCGCATTGAGGAAACGGCCGATGGTGCCTGTTTTGTTGTTGACCGCGTCTATCCGCTGCATCACCCACACGGGCAAGACCAGTTGAGCGATTTACTTGAATTGAATCCCGCCCTGGCCCGTGCTTTTGTGGCTGACGAGCGCATTGTCAACCTTAACTTTCAAGACTTCCTCTTTTTAGACACCGAGACCACAGGGCTGGCCGGGGCGGGGGTGATGGCTTTTATGGTCGGTGTCGCCTATTTTGAGCAAACGGCCGCCGGTCATGTCCTGGTTGTCCGCCAATACTTCTTGCGCGATCATGGGGATGAGGTGGCGATGCTCTACCAGTTGGAAGCGTTGCTGGCAGAGAAAGCGGGGCTGATCACCTTCAACGGCCGTAGTTTTGACCTTCCCCTGCTTGACAACCGCTTCCTGATGAATCGCATTCGCAGCTCCCTGGTTGAGCAACCACATATTGACTTGTTGCCACCGTCACGCCGCCTGTGGCGAACGCGATTGGGTTCATGCTCGTTGGGGGCGCTGGAAAAGAACTTATTGGGTGTGCAACGCTCGCAGGAAGATGTTCCAGGCTGGTTGATCCCTGGCCTCTATTACGACTATCTGCGCAGCGGGAATGCGCGGCCGTTGTCGCGCGTCTTTTACCACAACCAGGTGGATATGCTCTCGATGGTGACGCTGGCGGCGCGGGTGATGCGTCAGTTTGCAGCGGTGACGGCTGATGACCATCCTGTGGACCTCTATAGTCTGGCACGCTGGCAGGTTGATCTGGGGATGACAGCCGAGGCGGAGGAGACGTTGCGCCAATCTCTGGCAGGTGACCTACCGCTGGAGTTGTACCATGATGCCCTTTTCCGGCTGGCAACGCTTTATCGTCGTCTGGACCGGCGGCAGGAGGCGGTGGAACTGTGGCAGCAAATCGCGGCAACGAGCCTGGATAGCGTGGCGGCACATGTGGAGCTAGCGAAGCATTTTGAGTGGCACGAGCGCGATGTGGCGGCGGCCGTGGCCTGGACAGAACGGGCATTGGCGTTGGTGGAGTATTGGGGGGATACTGTTCAGGCGCGAATGGCCCGCGAAGAACTTAACCACCGGCTCGGCCGTCTCTTGCAGAAATATAGTCCTTAGCCAAGATCGCATCGGTAGCAAGCGCTTCTGGGTTCTTCACTTAACCCGTGTGTAGGTCAATTCAAGGTCTCGCTTCCAAGATGAATCGTCCTCCGATAACTCGGAGACGCCAATGATAACATTACCTCCATCAGTAAACGTACCGGTGAAGCGCTGTGAGAAGCCAGGCGCATCTCTCCAGTAATTCCAAATATTGTCACGTAGTGTCATCTCATACTTTCTGGAAATACCCCGCTCGTCAAAGGTGAGCATGAAGTATGTCCCCATAGCATCATCGCTAGCGAGGACAGCGATTCCGGTCGGAATATTGGGGTCGTCCATCTCCGAGCGCATCATCATGAAAGCGCCGCCCTCAAGCCACTCGAACGAGGTACGGCCGTGGAGTGTGGTATCAGGAAGGAGCCGGTGTGTTCCGACGGTATCCCATTCACCAATCAACACGCTGAAAGGTTCGAGCGCAGGATTTGGAATTGCCGCTTCGTGCTTTGTATTATTTGTCATCTTGTTCTCCCGTCTCGCTTGAATTCATCGGCCGTACCTGACAGAGGTAAGCGCGGTGGGGGACGGAGCCACTGATTGGGTCAATGTCCTCATTGCCGATGATCAGATTAAAGTTAGCCCCTTCCGAACTGAAAGGATCATAGCCAGGTGCGCCAATTTGTGGGCTGGCTTGCCACCAGCCGTGCTGGCCGCAGACGACGCGCGGGTCCAGCGCGGGATTGAGTCGCGCCCGCGCCCGGACGCTGCCTTTGGGTGTTTCAATGTTCACCCAGTCGCCGGGACGGATGGCCCGCTCGGCAGCGGCCGTTGGATGCAACTCGACTTCCGGCTCCATAGCCTGTCGTCGCAGGCTGGGCAAGGCGCGGTGCTGGCTCTCACAGAAGAGAGTGTGCTTGGCGCAGGTGAGGATCAGCGGATAGCGTTCAGCCAACTCTGGCCGCGATACGGGGCTGACCAGTGGTTCTTCGTACTCCGGCAACGGGGGATAGCCATGTTCCAACATCGTTTCCGCGTATAACTCGATCTTTCGCGTTGGTGTGTTGAACCCTTTGGGGAGGCCGTTTTGTTCTCCGGCGAATTTACGATAGCGCGATTGCAAGGGGACGCGCACGCCACCGGGCTGCTCGCGCAACGCTTCCAGTGAGACGCCGGAGGGAGCAAGTTGGTGGCGATAGGCGGCTTCAATATTACCATCCCAGAAGTGGGGGCCAAGACCGAGGCGGTTGGCCAAAGCAAAGAGTATTTCGGTATCGGAGCGAGCTTCGCCACGCGGCTCAACCACCCGTTGGCGCAACTGTACCAATGATTGCGCCTCTGGGCTGACCTCGAAGCCGATTTTCAACGCCTCGCGCTCAAAGGCACTGGCGACAGGCAGAACGAAATCGGCCAGCTCGGCCGTCGGGTTCATAAAGAGGTCAGCGTGGACGTAGAAGTCGAGCTGCGCCAGTGCCTCGCGACCGCGACGGCCGTCAGCATGGGCGAGCAGCAGATTGGCCCCAAAGCCGACCAGCCCACGCACCGCATAGGGCTGTTTTTCCAGAATGCCCCGGTATATCTCTTCCGTGGTGACAAAGCCAAAGCGGGAAGGGCCAAGCGGCCGCTCCGACAAGCCAAGTGACTTCCCGCGCTGTTCGGCCGCTATGAGTTCGTGCCCTTCAACGTTCGCCGCCGGTATAGCTGGGAACTTGACGTTACCGCCAGGGGCGTCGAAACTGCCGGTCAGCACGTAGAGTTGAGCGATTGCCCTGGCGATTTGCGTGGCATTGCTCTGCATTTCCACCCCACTCCAGGCATAGTAGGCCACCGGCCGCGCTTCCCAGAGCAGTTGTGCCGCTTTCTCCACCAGATTTTGCTCAATGCCGCATATCGCCTCTACTTGCTGGGGCGGATATTGGCGACAAAGCTCGGCCGTTCGCTCAAACACCGGACGGCAAACAACATCGCCGTGCTGCGTCTGAATGGTAAACGTGCCAAAGAGGGAGGGTTGGGGGTTGTCGCCTTCATAGCGGCCGGTCAGAGGGTCATAGCGGACCGGCCGTCCCAATGTCTCGCTCCAGGCCAGGTACTGTTGGTCGCCCCCCTCTCCGCTGAGGTCGCGATGCGTCAGCAAACGGCCGTTGTCCTGGCGCACGAGCAGCGGGCCGTTTGTCCACTCGCGGATAAATTCACGGTCGTACCAGCCGCGCTCGATCATGATATGGGCGATACCCAACGCCAGCGCACCGTCGCTACCCGGCCGCACCCGCAGCCAGACATCGGCCCTTTTGGCCGGGCCGGTGCGGCGGGGATCAACGACGATCAGCCGCACCCCCCGTTTGAGCGCGTCTACTGTGGCGGTGGCATGGACCAACCGCGCCAGGTTCGGGTTATACCCCCAATAGAGGATACAACCGGCGTTTTCGAGATCGGGCATGTAGCTGCCGGGAACGCTTTCCCCGAAGGTATAGAGCGTCGCCAGGTAACGACCCCAACCGCACAACTCCATAGATATACAGAAGTTGGGACTGCCAAAGGCGTTGGCCAGCCGTTGGATCCAGTGGACGGAGTCGGCCGAGGCCGACGTAGAGGGGGAGGCGGTGCTAAAGACGACGCTTTCCGCGCCGGATTCGGCGGCGATTTGGCCTAAGCGGGCGGCCGTCAGGTCGAGCGCTTCTTCCCAACTGATTCGCTGCCAGCCGGGATCGGGGTCCCCCTTTGGCCGTGTGCGCTTCAGTGGATAGAGCAGCCGGTCGGGATGGTAGACCAGTTCCGGCGCGGCACGCCCCTTGGCACAGAGTGCCTTGCCGGTGGGATGTGACGGGTCAGGTTCGAGGGCGACAAAACGGCCGTTTTCGACAACGGCGATTGAACCGCAACGGGAGACACACAGGGCGCAATAGCCGCGAATCCGTTCGCTAGTGGACTGTTCTGTTAACATGTGACACCTCGGCTCCACTCCGATCATTGAATCGTCACGCTGTATAACAGTATAGGAACGGCGGCCAAACAATCAACATTGTGAAGATAGACACAATAAGAGCCTATCTGAATTCTTAACGCAGAGTCGCGGAGGCGCAGAGGCTTTGACCATTTCCCTCTGCGTCTCTGCCTCTCTGAGCCTCTGCGTTTTAAGAAAGTGTTCCAAATCTAAACAGGAGTTACGCAGTCAAAATTTTTAGCAACGAATTAGCGCGAATTTTCGCGAAAAATAGGCCAAAATTCGTGTTCATTCGCGTTAATTCGATGCAAATGCGTAAGTCCTACTAAATTTCGCAAAGGTCTAACGTGACCCGCAAGGATCATATTTCCCTTAGGCGTAAGAGGCGTTTTCCGGCGGCCGTCAGCGTCTCTTCCCGCTTGGCGAAGTGGAAACGGATCAGATGGTTGACCGGTTCGCGGAAGAAGCTGGAGCCAGGGACGGCCGCCACGCCAATCTCTTTCGCCAGCCAGTGGCAGAAGGCGGTGTCGTCGGCGCGGCCGTTCAATACCTGCTTCATCGGCTCGCCAATGTCCACCAGCACGTAATACGCCCCTTCAGGCTTGCTATAGGGCAACCCCGCTTCGTCGAGAAAGCTGAGGAACAGTTCGCGACGGGCGAGGTATTCGGCGGCCAGTTGGTCATAGTAGCTATCGGGAAATTCGAGGGCGGTGACGGCCGCCATTTGCAGCGGATGGGCAGCGCCGACGGTGAGAAAGTCGTGGACCTTGCGTGCCTGGGCAATGACGGCGGCCGAGGCGATGACATAGCCGATGCGCCAGCCGGTGATGGCATAGGTCTTGGAGAGGGAGCTACAGGAGATGGTGCGCTCGAACATCCCCGGTAGGCTGGCGGCGTAGATGTGGCGGTGGGGCGGGTAGAGGATATGTTCGTAAACTTCGTCGGTAATGATAAAGGTGTCAAACTCTTCGGCCAATGCGGCGATGGTCTGCAACTCTTCCAGCGAAAAGACGCGGCCGGTGGGGTTGGCCGGGTTGCAGAGGACGATGGCCTTCACCCCCTGCTCAAAGGCACGGCGTAGTTCGTCGGGGTCAAAGCGGAAGTCGGGCGGCCGTAGATGAACATAGACCGGCTCCGCGCCGGAGAGGATGGTGTCGGCGGTGTAGTTCTCATAGAAGGGGGAAAAGACGACCACCTTATCGCCAGGATTGCAGGCGGTCATCATCGCCACCATCATCGCCTCGGTGCTGCCACAGGTGACGACGATGTGCTGGTCGGGGTCAATCTCCACGCCCATCAAGCGGCTTTGCTTGCGGGCTAACGCCTGGCGAAAGGCGGGTGCGCCCCAGGTGACGGCGTATTGGTGATAGTCGCCGTCGAGCGCCTGGCGAGCGGCCGCCAGCAGTTCGGCCGGGGGGTCAAAGTCGGGGTACCCCTGGGAAAGGTTAATCGCGCCATGAACACTTGCCACCCGCGTCATTTCGCGGATGACGGATTCGGTGAATTGGGAGAGTCGGTTGGCTGTGGTTGGCATGAGCTTGTGAATAGAGATTTGAGATTAGAAATTAGAGATTGAGAGATTGGGAGATTAGGAGACTGATAACCTATTACCGCTTACTGCCTACTGCTTACCCGAATAACGGTGTCCAAATCCTTGTCACCACGGCCGCTGAGGTTGACGAGTAGGAGTTGGTCGGGGCGCATCTGTGGGGCGCGTTTGATCGCTTCGGCGACGGCGTGGGCGGACTCGAGGGCCGGGATGATCCCTTCCGTTTCGGCCAGCGTGTGGAAAGCGGCCAACGCTTCTTCGTTGGTGGCATAGGTGTAACCGGCGCGTTCCTGGTCGCGCAGCCAGGCGTGTTCGGGGCCGACGCTGGGGTAGTCCAGCCCGGCGCTGATGCTGTGGGTTTCCATGATTTGACCATCGGCCGTTTGCATCACATAGCTTTTCGTCCCATGCAACACGCCGATGCGGGCGATGTCCAGGTCGGCAAAACGGGCGGCGTGGCGACCGCTTTCAATACCATCGCCTCCCGCTTCCACGCCAATGAGGGCTACCGCTTCATCATCGCGAAAGGCGTGGAAGATGCCCATCGCGTTGCTGCCGCCACCGACGCAGGCGATGATAGCATCAGGGAGACGGCCGAAGCTTTCCAGCATCTGGGCGCGGGCTTCGCGGCCGATGACGCTTTGGAAGTCGCGCACCATCATCGGGTAAGGATGCGGCCCCAGGACGGAGCCGAGCAAGTAGTGGGTGGTGGCGACGTTGGTCACCCAGTCGCGGATCGCCTCGTTGATCGCGTCCTTCAGGGTGCGGCTGCCGCTGGCGACAGGGCGCACTTCCGCGCCGAGCAGCCTCATGCGATAAACATTGGGCTGTTGGCGGGCGATGTCCACTTCGCCCATATAGACGACACACTCAAGCCCCAACAGGGCGCAAGCGGTAGCTGTGCCAACGCCATGTTGCCCCGCTCCCGTTTCGGCGACAATGCGCGTTTTGCCCAGCCGCTTTGCCAGCAACGCCTGGCCGAGAGCGTTGTTGATCTTGTGGGCGCCAGTGTGGTTGAGGTCTTCGCGCTTGAGATAGATTTGCGCCCCGCCCAATTGCGCCGAGAGGCGTTTGGCATGGGTGATGGGGGAGGGTCGGCCGACATAGCTTTGCAGCAGATGTTCAAACTCGGCCGTGAAGGCCGGGTCTTGACGTGCCTCCTCATAGGCGGCAATTAACTCTTCGATGACCGGCATCAGCGTTTCCGGCACAAAGCGGCCGCCAAAGGGGCCAAACTTGCCGTTTTGGTCGGGTAAATTCATCAGGCGATTATAACAGCTTCGTGTGGATTTGGTAAAAGCGTGAAGGGTTACGCAGATGGGCAATAAGAATTGCTTGCTGATAGAACGCGGATAACGCGGATTATTATCCTGGCGGCACGTTCCTCTGATGGGCTGATTGGAACTTATACACGCTTATCGTCCTGGTTGCCTCTAGGCTCTTTGTCGCGGGTGATGATGCTGAAACTGCCGTCCCCTTCCATATACATCTCTTTTACATACTCTATGCTGTCCACGCCTTGCTGGCGCAAGGCGCTGTTGAGTTCGTCTTCGGTGATTAGCTCTTTTTCCATATTTTTGCGGTGCATACGGCCGTTTTTCACCAACAGCAGCGGGCCAGGATGGATGAAGCGTTGCACTTGCGGGATGCGATGACCAAGCCAATCGAGGGCATAGCTCCAGAAAATAATGGTTATGACGAGCAGAATGGCATCGGTGATCGAGCGATAATCCCCGGCCATCCCGTTTTGTACAGCGTCGGCCAGCAAGACGACCACTAGCAAATCGGTAATCCCCACCGCCCCCGCCTGTCGTTTGACCACCAAGCGCAGCAGGATAAACAAGGTCAAATAAATGATTGTGCCGCGAACGAACAACTCTAGCGGCGATACGCTAGGTGTGAACAGCGCCCGCCAATCAATGTTCCATATGTCCATCTTGGGCCTCCTCGTTTTGAAAGCGGTAAGCGGTTATCGGTAACTGGTGATCAGTAAGGCTCAATCGTCAGTACGCTTCAGCGTACTTCCCATATCAGCCTGGGAATTTATTCCCAGGACAAAATGGCAAGGCATTTCTAACGATTTCCAGGTTGTGAATGGATCAAGCGCAGGGTTGTGATGGGCAAGAAAGAGGGTGAGGACAGTGCCATGGGTAACGACGATCAAGTTGCCTTCGGGATGTGCTCTTAGCACGTCGTCAATGGCTGCCACAATCCGTTTTTGTGCCTGATCAGCCGTTTCCGTTCCCAAGACAAGCTGCTCGGGTTGGGCGAAGAAGGCGGCAACGGCCGCATCCCACTCCACCGGATCGGCAATGAATGTATGGCGCACATGCTCGTGGAGATTCGCAGCCGTTGTGTACGGCAAATTCAGTGTGCTGGCGATAATCGCTGCCGTTTCCTGCGCTTTGGTTTCGTGGCTGGAGATAACGGCCGACGGGCGGTAGGGGCCTAACTTTTGGGCCAGGGCGCGAGCGCGGCGTTGGCCGGCGGCCGATAAGCGCCATTCCGAAGCGGGGAGTGAGGGATCAATGGTGACGGCCGAATGTCGTACCAGAATGAGTAAACGCCTATTCATGCAGAACAGTATAAACCAATGGCCCGATAAACCACAAAGGCGCAAAGTTACAAAGATAAGAAAGCTTTGTGACTTTGCGCCTTCGTTGTTGAGGCAAATCTACAAATCTACCGCTATTGCAGCGAGCCGAGGGCTATTTCGGCCGGGTAGAAATTTTCATTGACGGCCAGTGCTTGTTGATAGGCGGCGATTGCTCCGCTCACATCGCCCAGATAGGAAAGGGCGTGACCGCGATAGAGGAAGGTTTCTTCAACATTACGGCCGCCCTGATCAGCCGCCACTGCGTCAGATAGATCGAGCATGTCCTGATAGCGGCCCGTACGCATATAGGCCAGATAAGGCTCAAATTGATACCAGAGCATTCTCGGTGGCAAGCCGATCTCTCGCGCCCGGTCATAAGCTTGAGCGCCGCCTTGATAGTATTGGGCATCACCCGTTTCGGCCGCCATGCGGGTCAATGCCGTGCCGAGGTTAAACCAGGCGAAGGCGTCCTCCGGGTTGGCTTTGGTCTGCTCTTCAGCTTGAGCGGCGACCTTTTGCCACATGGTGAAGTTATCGAACAACTCTGGCCCCAAAATGGCCTCTACTTCCGCCTCTTGCTCAGGGCGATAGACCACGTAGAAGGTGTTGTTGAAGTGTTGCCAGTAATGTTCTACATCCTCATAGCTATCGGTGCGGCCGCTGCCATCCCAGGGGCCAAGATAGGTGTCCTGGCTATAGATTTCTTGCAAATTGTCATCATAGCCGAACACCGTCAGATAATGACCCCACCAGCCGGTATCGGGCAGCTGGTACCCTTTTTCAATCACCACGGGATAACCAGCGGCGAGGAACCGCTTGAGCATCTCCAGTGTCCCTCCGGCACGGGTGATGGCGCGGAAGCCGGAGCCAGGGATAACATCGTTGACATAATCAGCGATTTGCCAGGGGCTAACGTTGCGGTCTTCGGGATTGGGTTTCAAGTAGCTGGCGACGTCTTCCTGGGTGATGTCAGAGCCGTACCAGTTTAGCACCTGTGTCAGATTGGCCGGGCCACAGTTGTTGAAGGATTGGCGCACAACGCCCATTCCTTCCAAGACCACACGCTCCGGCAACGGTTCTGGCGTCGGAGTCAAGGTGGGCGTCGGCTCAAGTGTCGCTGTTGGTTGGATGGTGGCTGTCGCCTCGGCAGCGAGGGTAGGCGTTGCTTCAATGGCGGCCGTCGTGGGTAGCGCGACGTCGGCCGTTGGCGTGATCGCCCCACTGCTGCTCGGCCGTCCAGAAGAGAGACCATCGGCCGCGTTTACGGCGATACCGGCGGCCGTGTTATCACCAACATTCGGGGATTGGTTGATCAGCCCGGCTAAATCTACCTGCTCGCCAGTTTGCGAGGGGGCGGGTAAGGCGGTGGCCATCGGCGCCACCTGGCGAATCACGCCTTCCGAGATTTGGCCCAACGTTGGATGGTTTTCTTGCAACCAGATGCGGTAACGGCCGGGGATGGCCCGTACCACTGTGGGCAAGGCCAGCAAGCCGATGATCAGGACAACCTGAATGACGGCGACGATGAGGATAATGGTTTTACTTCGATTACTCATATCTTTCGCAACGAATTCACGCGAATCTCCGCAAAAATTGATCAAAGCTCAGGATTGATACTCAGCAGATGATAACACGCACTTCGCGGCAATTGAAAGAGTATTAACTTAGATTAAGGTTTGATTCAGAAAAATATGGAATCAAGCCTTATGACTCTTCCACATCAGCATCGGTCAATAGGTAGCCATCTGCTGAATAGCCCAGCGAGTTGGATATCGCATCAGCAACGCGTTTCATCAAGTCGCCGAGTTCTGCTAATCGCTGTGGGGTCATGCGGCTTGTCGGCCCAGAAACGCTAATACTTCCCAAAATACCCCCCAACGAATCTCGAATGGGTACAGCTACACAGCGCAGCCCAATCTCATGCTCTTCGTTATCAATGGAAATGCCGCTCGCTCGAATTTGTTGCAACTCCTTCAAAAGCTGCAAGCGATCAACAATCGTGTTGGGGGTGGATGGCTTTAGCCCGCGCCGGATATAGGCTTCCACTTCACTCTCGCGCATATAGGCCAGGAGCATTTTTCCAGCACCTGTGCAATTAAGTTCTAAGCGTGAGCCGATAGAAGCGGAATAGCGCAAGTTAGCTTGTGATTCGGCACGGTCCACAATCACACCTTCAAGGCCATCAGCAATCACCAGATTGACGGTCTCGCCAACTTCATTGGCAAGCTGGTGAATGAGATCACTGGCTGCGGCCCGCAGTGTGGAAACAATATCCAGCCGACGACTGATTTCCAACACCTTCATTCCCAGCCTGTACTTGCGATTACTTGCATCCTTCTGCACGTAACCGCGGTAAATAAGCGTGGTCAGAAGGCGATGTGTGGTGCTGGGATGTAACCCAACCAGTTCACTTAATTCGGAGAGTCCCAATTCAACAGAGTCACCCGCTAAAGCCTCCAGGAGAGCCAATGCACGATCCACTGCTTGAACAATGCCCTTATTGTCTACTTCGTGTCGTTTAATCATTCAATGCCTGCTTATAGATGAGGAGTATCCTCAAATGTAATCCGATCTCCTGCTAATTACAATCAATAATTAATAGAAATATCTAATGAATTATCACCATAAGAAATGACATTTCGTATTATAGAATAAACCCTTGACACAAGCTAGTTGAAAGGTTATATTATTTGTTGCACGATGTGGAGTCCATTACCGCCTAGTGAAATTGCAACGGCTTAGGAAGCATATCGGTATGGGTCACGCGTTTTGGTTTTAGTCATATCAGGCAGTGGCGTCATGGCGACACTCTGTGCAGGCAAATGATTAGATTGCAAGAGGAAAGCAAGTCGTACCTTTTAAGGCAAAAGCATGACAGACAACAACAGTCTGAAAGACGCATTGTTCGAATTAACGAAGGAACTGTGCCGTATTCCTGGCGCACCTGGGTTTGAGCATCAGGTTGTGGCCTGGTTGGTCGAACAGTATCGGCCATTGCTGGATACGCTAGAAGTAGACCAAATGGGCAATCTTTATGGGGTCTTGCGCGGCCGCCAGCCAGGGCCGGATGTGCTGATCTCCGCCCATTCCGACGAAATTGGCGCTGTGGTGCGGGCCATTGAACCGGGGGGATTCTTGCGCTTCAACAAGCTTGGTGGAATGGTGGATGCGTTGTTGGTCGGCCGAAAGGTGATGGTCGGTGGTCATTTTGGTGTTGTCGGCGTCAAGGCCGGACATGCGCAAAGCGAGGCCGAACGCTCTAGCATCCCTGATTACACAAAGCTATACATTGACGTGGGGGCGGCCAGTGCCGAAGAGCTACAACAGATGGGTATTCGCATCGGCGATCCCATTACCTATGTCAGCGAGGTGCAACGTTTCACCAATCCAGACCTCATCTGTGGCAAAGCATTGGACAATCGCTTGAGTTGTCTCGTCCTTTTATTCTTGTTACAGCGTGTGCAAGCGCGAGAATTTGATGGCAACTTACACATTGTAGTCACCGTACAAGAGGAGATTGGATTACGAGGAGCACGCGTGGCTGCCTTTCGCCTCAATCCAACCTATGCCATTGTGGTAGATACCATCCCTTGTGGGGATACCCCCGACATGGCTGGGGACAGCACGTTACCGATTGGCATTGGCCGTGGTCCGGTCTTTCGACTGGTCAGCCGGGGTGATGTAGTGAACCTGGGGATGAAGCAGGCGTTGATTAAAGCGGCCGAGACTAGCGGCATTCCTTACCAGTTAGCCGTCCACGACCGTTCAACTACCGACGCCAGCGCCATCCATTTGGAACAGGGTGGTATTCCCAGTGGTATCATCACCATTCCCCGTCGCTATTCCCACTCACCCATCGAAATGGCTAATTTGAATGATGTGGTCGCCACCTTGCGACTGCTAGAAGTAATCGTGCAAGACACAGTAGGAATCGCTGATTTGCTAGAGTTTATTTAGGCCGCTGAGGGTAGGAAAGTAGTGGCCTAAGGCTTGAGTTGTCAACCGTTCGTTGTCTAGGAGACCACGAGCAACCCTATATATCTCGGAGGATAAGGAATTATGCACTGGAGAATTGCGCGACTATTGACTGTGTTGTTTTGCTCCATCGTGATGTTGGCGTGTAGCGGCACACCAGCGGCGGTGGAGGTAACTCGCGTCGTTACAGAAACGATTGTCGAGACGCGGATCACAGAAGGGACGGCCCAGGTCATCGAAGTAGAGGTGACGAGAATTGTTGAAGGAGCGGCCGAAGAACCGGCTGCGGCCGAAAGCGAAGACACAGAAGCCTCTGCGGAAGCCAATACGCTGACCTTTGCCGACGGCAACGAACCAATTGGGCTTTTCCCACCCACAGCCACTTCACCACCCGGAACGATCCAATATCTACTCTATGACACTTTCGTCGGGCATGATGAAAATATGAACCCCGACCCATCACGAGGGCTGACAACAGGATGGGAAGTAGCCGACGACCAGGTAACCTGGACATTTCATTTGCGCGAAGGAGTAACATTCCACGACGGAACCCCCTTTGACGCCGAAGCAGTCAAATATAACATCGAAGTTATTTTGGACCCCGATACCGGCGCTTCTCGTCGTTCTAACTTCACAGTCATTAGTGAAGTGAACGTTGTTGATCCATTGACGGTTGAACTTGTGACGGATGGCCCATTCCCTTATTTACCCAACCTGTTGACCGAACGTTCAGCGATGATTTCCAGCCCGACTGCCCTGCAAGAACTGGGCGTGGAAAACATTGCTCGCAACCCGGTTGGAACCGGGCCGTATAAATTTGTGGAGTGGTTGCCCAATGAGCGAATCGTCTTTGAAGTCAATGAAGATTATTGGGGCGACCGTCCCACCATTGATCAGGTCATTTTCCGCCAGGTGCCGGAAGATGCCGCCCGTACGGCCATGCTGCACACCGGCGAAATTGATATTGCATTGAATCTGCCACCGGCCGATCTCAATTCGCTCGCAGCCAACCCGGAAGTAGAGGTCGTTCAATCCGACTCCTTGACGATTGTCCACTCGGAGATGAAGCAAACACAACCCCCTTTTAGCATCCCCGAGGTCCGTCTGGCAATGAATCTGGCTGTTGATAAACAGGCGATCATCGAAACGATCATGAACGGTGCTGGCAGCGAACCACTATCGCCAGCCTTGCCCAGCACACAAGGTTATGTTGCGCTTGAGCCTTTCCCCTACGATCCAGAGCGTGCTAAGGAACTGTTGGCCGAGGCAGGCTATCCTGACGGCTTTGATGGTGTGCTCTGGTTCATCCCTGGTCGCTGGGGTGGCGATACACAGGTGGCCCAGGCACTACAAGCTTATTGGCGTGCCATTGGCGTAAACATGGAAATTCTGCAAACTGATCAGGCCGGTAACGACGAGATCGTTTTGACCGACCCTGATGAGGTACCGGGCTATACCAGCCTGCAACTGCGAACAAGCAATTACATGAATTTCCACCTCTATCGCCTGTTCCACAGCACCTCTACGAATGCGGGCTATAACAACCCGGAAGTGGATCGACTGCTTGATGAGGCTCGTGCCGAGTTTGATCTTGACCGACAAAATGAGCTCCACGCCCAGGTACAGGAGCTAATCTGGAACGATGCGCCCTTTATTGAGCTTTTTGTGCGCCAGAACCTGACCGGCGTTCGCGAAGGGATCAGCGGTTTCGAAATATACCCCATTGGAGATTTACTCTTGACTAATACCGTCAAGCAGTAAATCGCCGCCGAAGCGGGCAAGGGCGGCCGTCCTTGCCCGCTTCGGCTATATCAGCCATATGTAGGGACTCCGCTAAAGCATGATTCGTTACATCAGCTACCGAATATTGCAACTAATTCCTGTCTTGCTGCTATTGTCTATGGTCGTTTTCGGCATGTTGCATGTTGCCAAAGGGGATCCGGCGCGGCTCATTGCCGGTGAAAGCGCATCGGCCGAAGACATCGCCCTCATCCGCGCTAAGTTCGGCCTTGATCAACCAATCCACATACAATATGGGGTCTGGCTTGGTCACGCGCTAAGTGGCGATCTCGGCAGTTCCATTGTGACACGGCGGCCCGTCGTTGATGAAATTCGCGACCGTATTATTCCGACACTGGAACTGGCCATCGCTTCCATGTTTTTTGCAACGACCATTGGCCTCATTGTCGGCATCATCTCCGCTACCAAACAGTATACGCTCACTGACCATGTGGTCATGGTGCTGTCCCTGGCCGGCATCTCCACGCCAATCTTCTGGCTGGGCCTGATGCTCATTTACATCTTTGGCGTCTGGCTGCGCTGGCTGCCGACGGGCGGAGCCGGGTCATTGGAGACACTCATACTCCCCTCTGTGGCGCTAGGGGCTGCCTCGGCCGCCATTGTGGCCCGCATGACTCGCTCCAGTTTGCTGGAAGTATTGCGCCAGGATTATATGTTGACCGCCCGCTCCAAGGGATTATCTGAACGCACGATCCTGCTGCGTCACGGTCTAAAAAATGCGCTGATCCCGGTGATGACCATTGTTGGCCTACAATTTGGCTATCTAGTCGGTGGAGCCGTGGTGACCGAGACGATTTTCTCGCGGCCAGGCTTGGGGCGAATGTTGGTCAACGCGATCACAACCCGCGATTTCCCCATTGTCCAGGGAACGATTATGGCCCTGGCGGTTTCCTTTGTCGTTGTGAACCTGTTGGTGGACATCTGCTATGTTTATCTGGATCCACGTATTCGCTTCGACTAATGGTAAAGAAGAATAAAGAATTGACGGCTTTGACAGCAGAGACAGCAGAAGTGACTAAGCTTCCGGTAACGGTGCCTGCTCAAAAGGTAGACACCTATTTGCAGTTGGTAGTCCGGCAATTTATACGTAACCGGGCGGCCGTTGTCGGCATGTTCATCATTACGCTCTTTACTATCATGGCGATCTTTGGGCCAAGCATTGCGCCCTATGACACAGCAGCGATTGACCTCGGCGCACGCCTGCAAGGCCCTTCGGCGGAGCATTGGTTAGGGACCGATGAGTTGGGCCGTGATATGGCATCAAGAATCATTATTGGTTCGCGAATCACATTGCTGATTACCACCTTCGCCGTTACCCTGGCGCTGATCATTGGCGCCTTATTGGGGATTCTTGCCGGATATTACGGCCGTCTGACCGACTCCGTCATTTCCCGCTTCATCGATCTGCTGATGACCTTGCCCGGCTTTCTGCTGGCGGTTGCCATTATCGCCATTTTAGGCGTTGGGACGCTGAACGTTATCCTGGCCGTTGGTATCTACTCCATTCCTACCTTCGCCCGCATAGCCCGTGGCTCAACCTTGGCAGTCAAGAACGAAGTATATGTGCTGGCGGCCATTAACCTGGGTGCGACGCAGACGCGGATTATGCTGCACCATATTGGCCCCAATATCCTTGCGCCGCTAATCGTCCAGACAACGTTACGCCTGGCAACCGCGATTCTTACCGCCTCTAGCCTGAGTTTCCTCGGCCTGGGGCCACAGCCACCAACACCAGAGTGGGGAGCGATGTTGGCCGCCGGCCGCAACTTCATCACCACGGCTCCGTCCCTGGTGCTTTATCCCGGTCTGGCTATTTTTCTGGTTGCCCTCAGCTTTAACCTGATCGGCGATGGCTTGCGCGATGCATTAGACCCTCGCTCTAAACGCTAGATCACGCTGCATTAAAAACCTCCGCGGTCTAAAACCACAACAAGACCGCCGAGGTTTATTGCAAACTACTTAATAGGAGAATCTATATGACAGACCCCACCCTTAATGCACCACCCGTCTATCGAGAGAACATCGTCATTGACGGGTTGCTTTCCGCACCCGCTTCCATTGGCTCCGTGCGCACATTTCTAAAGGCTGGGATTACGGCCGGAAATTGGACGGTGAGCGTTAAATTCGATGAGACCGTCACTGCACTGAACAAGATCATTCAGCATTACTGGCTTTTGGAGCAATTTCCCGAAGAGACAATCCTGGTCAAAAAAAGCACTGATATTGAACATGCCAAACAGGCCGGTAAGTTGGGTATTATCCTGGGCTTTCAGGGAGCTGGTGCTATCGGCCGCAACATCCAGTTGCTTCGCATCTTCTATGAACTAGGGATACGCATTATCGCCCTCACCTATAATGAGGGCAACGCCTACGGCTCCGGCTGCACCGAACCGGCTAACGGCGGCCTGACTACGCTGGGGATTCAGGCGGTGCAGGAGATGAACCGGTTGGGGATTGTCCAGGATATGACCCACCTGGGCGAGCGAACCAGCCTGGATGCCATTGAAGTTTCCACCGACCCCGTCGTCTTTACTCACTCTAACCCCCGTGCACTACAGGAGAATCCACGAAATATCACGGACGAACAAATCAAGTTATGTGCCGCGAAGGGAGGGGTGATTGGGCTGGCGACATTCTCAGCCTTTGTGGGGGAAACGGCCGGCGGCCGAAACCCCAACTTAGACGACTACCTACGACAAATGGACTATGTGCTTGATATCGTTGGGCCGGATCATGTAGCCGTTGGAACCGACATTTTAATTGATCCGACAGATGGTGTGTGGTGGCGGGCTGTCACCGGGCGGCTCTACCCCGATGTGAGCCAGGGGATGACGTTTGAAACCCACAATATCGATGGGTTCATGCACCACGAAGAGTATCCCAGCGTGGCCCAGGCTATGATTGATCGGGGGTACGACGACGAAACGGTCCGCAAAATCATTGGCGGTAACTTCATGCGCGTCTTTAAGCAGGTATGGGATCGAGCATAAATAACAAATAGGGGGCAATGGTCAGGCGGCCGCCTATTACCATTCAAGGAGTCTGAACTGATGAGTGCAACAGGGCCAAAACTGGTCTATTTTAACGGCGAGATTGTTCCTTATGCCGAGGCTGACATCCACGTTATGTCACCGGCGGTCAAATATGGCGCGGCCGTCTATGAAGGCATCTGTGCCTATTGGAACGAAGCAGAAGAGCAACTCTATGTCTTTCGCCTGGCGGAACATACCCGGCGCTTACAAAACTCGATCAAGGCCATGCGCATGGATCGGAGTTTTACCGACGACGAATTAAGTGGTGCGGTCTTGCAAGCAATACGCGCCAATGAGTTTCGCCAGGATCTACACATCCGGCAGACGGTCTTTGTCTCCGGCAATGGTGGTATTAATGCCACCGGCCCTGTAGGGATGGCGGTGGTGGCCTCCCCTCGCAAACGACCGGCAACCGCGAAAGCACTGCAACTAGGCGTTAGCTCCTGGGCCAGAATCCCCGACAACGCCATGCCGCCGCGCATCAAATGTGTTGCGAATTATCACAACGGCCGTCTGGCACAACTTCAGGCCGACCTGGATGGCTATGACGTGCCGCTTTTGCTAGATGGCGCGGGAAAAGTTACGGAAGCGCCAACTGCCACTTTCTTCCTCGTTCGGAATGGAACGGTCATCACCTGTCCGATCACGTCTAGCATTCTGGAAAGCGTTACCCGCGAAACAGTGATCCAGCTGTTTCGTGACCTACATGGCATTGAAGTTGTTGAACGAGAGATCAACCGTTCCGAACTGGCTGTGGCCGATGAAGCCTTTCTCTGTGGCAGCAGTGCCGAGATCACGGCCGTTGCTTCCATTGATCGCTACCCCCTTGGTGATGGCGAGATAGGCCCACTGACCCGTCTCATTCGAGAGAGTTATTTCAACGTTGTGCGCGGTGGGGATACGGCTTATTCCCAGTGGAGGACGGCCGTTTATAACTAAGAGTGAAAAAATGAACCAATCCTTTGACTATCAGGCGCGAGTAAGTCGCCTACAAGACCAGCTAAACGCTAACCAACTGGACGCTATCCTGATTGGAAATTTGAAAAATATTCAATACTTAACCGGATTTCGTGGAACGACCGGCTATCTGCTGATCTCAGCGGATAGTGTCACGCTCTATGTAGACGGCCGCTACACCTTGCAGGCTGGGCAACAGGCGCAGGGGGCGACGATCCATGAAACCATCCGCGATGTGCTTGCCGGGGTTCTGGAACATATCGGCCAATTATCCCTGGGGCGTTGTGGCTTTGAGGCAGGCCGTCTGATCTATGCCGACTATGACCGCCTGCGAACAACGCTGCCGGCCGTCACCTGGGTCCCAACGCTGGATATGGTCGAGCAATTACGCGCCCGCAAAGACGCGGCCGAGATAGACGCCATCCGCCGGGCGATGTTGATCGCCGATGCCGCTTTTCATGATTTCACACAGTGGATCGAGCCAGGTATGATCGAGCGCGATGTGGCCGCACGGCTGGAACAGTTTCAACGCATTCAGGGTGGAGATCGCAAACCATCGGAGACTGTCGTTGCTTCCGGGACGCGAACGTCATTCGCTCATGGTCTGGCAAGCGACCGGACGATTGGCACCAACGAACCGGTGATGATCGACATCGGCATTGTCATTGATGGCTATACCTCTGATCTGACGCGCACGGTCTTTCTAGGAAAGCCGCCGGATGAGTTCAAGAAAATCTACCAGATCGTTCTCGACGCCCAGGCGCGGGCGATTGAGGGATTGCGGCCGGGAATGCTCGGCCGCGAGATAGACGCCCTGGCCCGCCAATACATCGACGAACAAGGCTATGGTGCTTATTTTGGACATGGGCTGGGCCATTCGTTGGGGCTGGAAATCCATGAAAAGCCGGTCCTTTCGACGCTTGGCGCTGTTCCCATTGAGCCTGGTATGGTTGTTACCGTCGAACCCGGCATCTATCTACCAGGACGTTTCGGCGTGCGTACCGAAGACGTAGTGGTGGTGACGGATACAGGCTGCGAGGTGCTCACAACGAGCGAACACGAACTACAACTGATCGGCCTTTAGAAGCCACGTTTCTAACTCCAACACCCTATAGCGATAATGCGCTAAAAGGAACGAAAAATCCGCGTAATCAGCGTCTTATCTGCGTCATCCGCGTAACTATTTTCTGAGGATACGACATGAAACAAGTCAAGCTGGCAAACCTAAGCTGGAAACAAGCCGAGATAGCTTTTCAAGAGAAGCCTGTCATTTTAATCCCCGTCGGCTCCACTGAAGCCCACGGGCCACATCTACCTCTGGGGGCTGATTCGATGGTAGCCGAGGAAACCGCCATACGCGCGGCCGCGCAAGCACCGGCGCTCGTTGTGCCGACCATCTGGTATGGCTATGCCGCCATGTGGCGCAACTTCGCCGGAACGATTAGCACCAGTTCCAACACAGTAGAGACCCTAGCCACCGATGTGATTAGGGCGCTTTTGCCCTATGGTCTCAGGCGTTTCATCTTTGTCAACAACCACAGCGCGAATGAGGCGCCGTTGGAGGTGGTTGCCCGGCGGTTCAGGGAAGAGGAAGGGCTGGTCATCGCCCATTATTATCCCTGGCGCGTGATGGCCCACTTCTACGGCCAACTGTTTGACAACTATGCTGCGCTGGCCGGACACGGTGCAGAGCCGAATACGTCGGTGCTGATGTACCTTTATCCCGACGATGTTGATATGTCGCTGGCCGTTGCCGACAAGGTCGGCAAGTTTGGGGATTTTCAAATGGTCAATGGTAGGCGGGTTGACTTTGCTGGAGCGCCGTTTGAGCTGTTTGTAGATATGGACGAAATTAATCCCTCTGGCGTCACCAGCGGCGACCCATTCCCGGCCACGGCCGAACGCGGACAACTGCTAATGGAAAAAACGGCCGGCGCACTCGCCGAGTTTATCCATGCTTTCCGCGACATGGACTGATCGCTTAACTTGCCTCCCAGTCACAAAACGGCATAGTGACAATGAATTGGCGCGAATCATTTCGCGCCAATTCGTTGTTACAGGCGTTGTGTGTATGTGGGATAGAATAGCAGATCCACCGTGACCCCTCGCCGACGATCGTTATCACTGGACAACCGCGAAAAGTGGCAGCAAATGCTCTACATCCTGTTTGTTGCCCAGCTCATCTCCGCCATTGGTTTTTCCAACATCATCCCATTTCTACCTCTGTACGTGCAGGAGTTGGGGACAACAACAGGGCTGAGCGTTGAGCTATTAGCCGGGCTGGTCTTTTCGGCCCAGGCAGCAACGTCAATGGTCATCGCTCCCGTTTGGGGTGTCCTGGCTGACCGCTTCGGCCGCAAGATGATGATCCAACGGGCGGTAGTTGGCGGCGCAATCACGTTGCTGCTGATGGGTTTTGTGCGTTCGGCCGAAGAGCTGGTGCTGATCCGTGCCTTTCAAGGATTGCTGACTGGGATTTTACCGGCAGCCAGCGCGTTGGTCGCCTCCGTCGCCCCTAAACAGCGCATTGGCTATGCAATGGGGTTGCTCCAGGTGGGGCATTGGGCCGGTGTTGCGCTTGGCCCGGTCGTTGGTGGCATCACGGCCGACTTTTTTGGCTACCGGCTGGCCTGTGTGATTACCGCCATTCTGGTGACAATCGCCGGTCTGCTGATCCAGTTCGGTGTTCACGAACAGTTTGTCCCGACGCTCCATGAGACGCCGGGCTTTAACTTCATTTCTTCCTGGCGGCGTATTCTGGCCGCTCCTGGCGTGCGGCCGACCTATGCGGTGCGTTTTCTGAGCCAGTTGGGAACGATGATGATCTTCCCTATTGCGCCTCTCTTTGTGCAGAGCTTGCTGGTTGGGTCAACAGGTGTGAACAGTATTACCGGGGCGATTGTGGGCGTTGCTTCGGCGACGAGCACGGCGACGGCCGTCTACCTGGGGCGATTGGGCGACCGGGTGGGACACCAGCGGATATTGGTGGTCAGCGCCTTGCTGGCCGGTCTTTTCTATCTGCCGCAAAGTATGGTGACGGCCGCCTGGCAACTCTTCGCGCTGCAGGCGTTGGCCGGTGCGGCGGTGGGCGGCGTCATTCCTTCGTTGAGTGCATTGCTGGTACGGTTTACCGAAACAGGCGACGAGGGCAGTGTTTATGGTCTGGATAGTTCGATTGCCGCCGCTTCACGGGCCGTCGCGCCTCTGGTTGGGGCGACGGCCGCTGCCTGGTTCAGTCTACGCAGTACCTTCGTTTTCAGCAGTGCCGTTTTCCTGCTTGTAAGCCTGCTGGCAGTTCTCTGGCTATCGCCCTCTGAACAGAGACGAGTGGATGGTTAACGACCTGGGTGTCGAATTATCCCGTAAATGGATCGGGACCATTAACTACTTAGCTCGTCCAGGGCGGTTTGGGCGGGGGTGTAG
This sequence comes from uncultured Ardenticatenaceae bacterium, assembly GCA_964410625.1. Taxonomy (GTDB): domain Bacteria; phylum Chloroflexota; class Anaerolineae; order Promineifilales; family Promineifilaceae; genus CAYPHY01. Next base: position 28,181 of record CAYPHY010000051.1, read on the forward strand.
TTGGGGTTAAACTCGATGGCGCGTTGCAGGTTCTCGCGGGCCTCGGCCGTCTGGCCCATTGCCGCTTGTGCCAGCCCCTTGTAGTAGAACGACTCCTCGAAATACGGCCGATCCTTTAGCGTCGTATCCGCCAGCAGAATGACATCCTCGTAGCGGCCGACCTGATAATACGCTTCGTAAGGGCCGAACTGGTACCACAGCATCCGCCAGGGCAGACCCAACGCCCGTGCCTGGTCAAAGGCTTCGGCCGCTTTCTCATATTCGCCCAACTCATTATAGACCGTGCCCAGATTGAACCAGGCAAAGCCGTTGTTGGGCGCGGCCGAGGCGTTGGCTTGGGCGGAGATCAGGTTGCGCTGCCACATCACGGCGTCAACTATCTCTTCATCCAAAATTTCAGCCACCAGTTCGCCTTGCTCCGGGCGGTAGAGGATGATGTAATTGCGGTTGAATTGCGGCCAATACTGCTCCAGGTCGGCATAGGAGAGGGCGCGGCCGTCGGGATGGGCGTTGGTCAATGGCTCCTCGCTGGTTCCAAACCAGGTGTCATAGACCCAAATCTGCTGTTGTGCGTCGTCATAGGCGACGGGCATCAGGTAGTGGCCGTACCAGCCCAACCAGCGGAACTCCCCCGGCGGCTCAATGCCCACTTCGATGATCACCGGGATGTTGTTGGAGATGAAGCGTTGCAGCAGTTCGCGACGGCCGTTGCTGCGAAACAACGCCTGTACTTCCGTCTGCTCATTGACATAGGCGGCCATCTCTTGCGGGCCAACGTTGCGGTCTTCGGGATTGGGCTTCATCACCGCCGCTGTATCGTGCTGGCTGAGCGTCACGCCGAAGTATGATAAGGCCATCGCCATGGTTGCCGGGCCGCAATTGTTCCACTCCTGAAATTGGTGGACAATGCCCGTCATTCGCGCGGCGGCGGGCAACGGCCAGGGGGTGGCGGTGGGGAAGACGGTTGGGGCGGCCGTCGGGGTGGGAGAAGCGGAGATTGGAGATTGGCCGTCAACGGGGATGGCGGTGGGGACGGGTGGAGGGGTGGAGGTTGCCCCCGTTCCGGAAGCCGCGGCGACTTCTGGTGCGTTCTCTCCCAATAGGGATTGGGCATTGCTGGGGGGGGCGGCCGTTGGCAGCAGCGGCACTTCCGGGTCGGCGGGCAGGGCCAGGGCTTGCAATGGTTCCGGCAAACGCATTGCATAGCGCGTCGGCAGGGCGCGGAGCAGGGCGGGGACCACCAGGACGATCAGCAAGACGCCCAATAATAGTGCGAGAAAAAAAAACAGCGTTCGTTTTGACATAAGACCTATTCACATAGCCCGCAGTGGGCGTGGCGCGATTTGCCAAATCGCAGCACGTAACGCGATTTGGCAAATCGCGCTACATGGCGGCCGTTTGACGACGGCGAAACGATTATAGACGAAGCGTTTGTGTTGCCCATTTTTACTATGCAATTTCTTATGGCGCTTTCTTGTTTACCTAGAACAGGCTTGCTATACTGTTCTCTAGGGTCTTACTGGCGTTTTATCCACGAAAGAGGTGCATCACGAATACCGACAACGACTCCCCGACTATTGCGACCACTGCTGTAACCACTGTACCGGCGTTGTCGCCGGAACTGCTGTACCGGCGTTGTGATCCGGCGCAATTTGATTTTGCTTCAACGGCCGAACTGGATAACCAGCCAACCGATTCCCCCCAGTTGCCGATTGTCGGGCAAGCCCGCGCTATAGACGCCATCCGCTTCGGCATTGGTATGCAACATAAGGGGTATAACCTCTATGTGCTGGGGCCGAACGGGACGGGCAAACGAACGGCCGTGCGCCATTATCTGGAGCAGAAAGCGGCCGCTGAACCAACCCCTGATGATTGGTGCTATGTCAATAACTTCGACCAACCGGATCGGCCGCGGTTTATTCGTTTACCGGCCGGACGAGCGACTACCTTTCAGCGCGACATGGATAAACTGGTAGAAGAGCTTTCTACTGTCTTGCCTGCCGCCTTCAGTGGTGAGGAGTATGGGTTGCAAAAGCGGGCGGTCGAGGAGGAGTTTCGCAGCCAACAGAGCGACGCCCTGGAGCAACTGCGCAACGAGGCCAAAGAACGGAATATCGCCTTGCTGCAAACGCCGGGTGGCTTTGCCTTCGCCCCGCTGAAAAACGAGAAAGAGGTGATCAATCCAGAAGAGTTCATGGGACTCCCACCCGATGAACAGAAACGAATTCAGGATGAAGTCGCCGAGCTACAAGAGGCGTTGCAGAAGATCATGCGGCAGATGCCGCAGTTGCAGCGCACGGCACAGAGTCGCCTGCGGGAGTTGAATGAGCAGGTAGCGGAGTTTACGGTTGCGGCTTTATTCCAGGAGTTACGCCAGCAGTATGATGACCTTCCGAAGGTGTTGGCCTATTTGGAAGAGGTGCGCGAGGATGTGGTGCGCCACTTCGAAGATTTCCTCCAGGATGATCGGCCGCAAGCCAATCCGTTGCTGGGCATTGCCTCTGCGCCACAGCGGTTGCAAAAGACGCGCTACCGGGTCAACGTTTTGGTTGACCACAGCGAGAGCCAGGGCGCGCCGGTGATTGTGGATGACCAACCCCGCTATCAAAATTTGATCGGCCGCGTGGAACATGTCTCGCAAATGGGCGCGTTGCTGACTGATTTTACGTTGATCAAGCCTGGTACATTGCATCTGGCTAACGGTGGCTATCTGATTTTGGATGCCCGCCGTCTGTTGGCGCAGGCTTTCTCCTGGGACGCGTTGAAACATGCGCTGCGTGAAGGGGAGATTCGCATTGAGTCGTTGGGCCAGGTCTATGGGGCGATCAGCACCGTTTCGCTGGAACCGGAGCCGATCCCGCTGGATGTGAAGATCGTGCTCGTGGGCGACCGCTGGCTCTACTACAACTTGAGCGCGTTTGACCTGGAGTTTAGCGAGTTATTCAAAGTAGCGGCCGATTTTGAAGACGTGATGCCGCGCGGCGAGGAGAATGTGCACGCTTATGCTCGCCTGATCGCTTCCGTCGTCCGGCGGGATGGGTTGAAGCCCTTTGATCCCTCCGGCGTCGCCCGCGTCGTTGAGCATGGTTCGCGGATGGCGGCCGACGCCGAAAAGCTGTCCGCCCACATGCAAAGCATCAGCGACTTATTGCGCGAGGCGGATTACTGGGCCACAGAAGCCGGGCATGAACTGGTATCGGCCGCGGATGTGCAAAAAGCGCTGGACACGCAACGGTACCATGCCGGTCGAGTGCGGGAGCAGACTCAGGAGTCCATTTTGCGCGAGACGGTGCTGATTGACACCAGCGGCGAAGTGGTGGGGCAGCTCAACGGGCTGTCGGTGCAATTTTGGGGCAACTATGCCTTCGGCCGCCCCTCGCGCATCACAGCGCGGATTCGCATGGGCAAAGGGGATGTGGCCGACATCGAACGGCAGGTCAATCTGGCCGGGCCGACGCATTCGAAGGGCGTGCTGATCCTCTCCTCCTTTCTGGCGAATCGCTATGCGGGGGAACGGCCGCTGTCTATGTCGGCGACGCTGGTCTTTGAACAATCCTATGGCCCCGTTGAGGGGGACAGCGCCTCGTCGGCCGAGTTATACGCCTTGCTCTCCGCCCTGGCGAGTGCGCCGATCAAGCAATCGCTGGCCGTCACCGGCTCGGTCAACCAGTGGGGCGAAGTGCAGGCGATTGGCGGCGTGAATGAGAAGATCGAAGGCTTCTTCGATTTGTGCAAGGCGCGGGGCTTGACCGGGGAACAGGGCGTGATTGTACCCAAAGCCAATGTCAAGCACCTGATGTTGCGCCAGGAAGTGGTGGATGCGGCCGCTGCCGGTCAATTCCACATTTACGCCGTCTCGACGATTGATGAAGGGATTACGCTTTTGACCGGCATTCCGGCGGGCGAAGCGGACCAGGATGGTGACTATCCGGAAGATACGATCAACGGCCGTGTCGTAGCGCGGCTGATTGAATTGGATGAGAAACAGCGCAGCTTTGGCGGACCGCCGAAAAATAACAATAACGCGGAGAAGGAAGATACCGACACCGTTGCTGGCGTTGAAGTCCCGACCGCTCCGGAGCCGGACGAGCCAGAGGGAGAAGGGGACGGCGGCCCCGATGATGGTGGCCCTGAAGGGGGTGGCCCCGATGGAGGAATCCCCAATGGTGACGGCCCCGACGGCGATGGGGATGGTGTGCCGGACGAGCCGGTGGACATTCCGGCAGAGGATACGCCGGGGGCATCTGAGTCACCGGCGACGGAGCCACCTGCGGTGGATGCGCCTGATGAAGAGGACAATGAGAGCGAACCAAGCACGGCCGCTGCGCCGGTCGAGGAGCATGAGGTAACGGAAGCGGCCGAAGCAGACAAAGATGAAACGAACGAGACAACCGAATAAATGGACGGCCGTTTGTCTAGTTTTGTCTGGTTTTGTCCGGTTATTTGGCTATGAGCGAAGTACACTGTTTCAAAAGTTTTAACAATTGTCATTCTGAACGGAGTGAAGAATCCCTTGCAACCTCTGGTACCAGAAATGTGCTAGGGATTTCTCGCTCCGCTCGGAATGACGATCAAATCACTTTTGAAAAAAGTGTAGTAGATAGATCATGATAAATGAAATTCAACAAGAAAGGGAGCAGGCAGCGGCCGAAGATGAGGAACAAGTTGTCCTCCTGCGGCGGATTGTCGTCGGGCTGGACGCTTCCCGCTATAGCCGGGCGGCGTTGTTGACGGCGGCGCGGCTGGCGGAGTGGCTGCAATCGGAGTTGGTCGGGCTTTTTATCGAAGATGTTGACCTCTTGCGCTTCAGCCGCCTCCCTTTCGCCCATGAGATTGTTTTTCCGGCGGCCGTTCCGCGCAAAATGGACAGCGGGCAGCTCGAACGCCTGTTGCGGATGCGGGCGGCCGAAATCCGCCGTGAATTAGAAGAAGAGGCGCAAAAGCGCAAAATCCGCTATGACTTTCGCGTAGTGCGCGGGCCGGTCCATGCCGAGGTGCTGGCAGCGGCCGTGGACGCCGATTTAATGGCGCTCGGTTGTCTGGGCCACTCCATCGCCCGCCGCGCCCGGCTTGGTTCCACCGCCCGCCTGGTGGTGGCGCAGACCCGTTCGGCCGTGTTGCTGGCCAAGCCGGAAAGCGATCTGGACCAGCCCATTGCCGTTCTCTATGATGGCTCTCCGGCCAGCCAGCGGGCGTTGCAAGTGGCCTTGCATCTGGCGCAACGAACGGGGCAGTTGGGCGTGATGCTCTGGGCGGAGCAGGATGAGGACGAGCAGCGTTTGCGGCAACAGGTTATGGATGCGGTGAGCGGCTCGCCGGTCACAGTAACGATCCATCGTCCGGCGGCCGAGCCTGACGAATTTCTGCGTGCCGTTCGCCAACAAGCGTTTAGCCTGTTGATCCTCTCGATGACCGACAGCCTGTTGCCGCCTCATTTGTTGGAAGGGCTGGTCGAAGATGAGCACCAGCAAATCTTAGCCATTCGCTAATTTCAGAAACCGGGTTTCTATATTAGCAGTCATTTGCTCTAGCAACAGCTAAGAAACCCGGTTTCTTTTAGAACAGTTATCACCGCTATGTTGAGCTACTCCCCACCGGAACGGATTCAGGAAATCCTGGCGCACTTACCGACCAAGCCCGGTGTTTACCTGCACAAAGACGCCGAGGGCAAGGTGTTGTATGTCGGTAAGGCGATTAATTTGCGCAGCCGTGTCCGCTCTTATTTCCATACAACAGTTGATTCGACGAAGACGCTGCAACTGCGGCGGCAGATCGCCGATATTGAGATCATCACCACCAAGTCGGAGTTAGAGGCGTTGTTGCTGGAGATGACGCTAATCAAGCGTTATCGGCCGCGCTACAACGTCCGCCTGAAGGACGACAAGCGTTACCCCTATATCAAAGTCCACTGGGCCGACCCTTATCCGAAAGTGACCGTCACCCGGCGTATGGTGCGCGATGGCTCGCGCTACTTTGGCCCCTATACCTCCGTCTGGGCGGTGCATCAAACGCTTGACCTGCTGCGGCGGATTTTCCCTTATCTCACCTGTGACCGGGTGATCACCGGCAACGATGAACGAGCTTGCCTCTACTATGACATCAAGTTGTGCCTGGCCCCCTGTATCGGCGCGGTCAACCAGGAGCAGTACCGGGGGATGATCCAGCAGTTGATGGACTTCCTGGAGGGGCGTTCCGACCATATTTTGAAGGGCATTGAGCAGCGAATGGAACGAGCGGCCGCCAATCTGCAATTTGAGAAAGCGGCCGAATATCGCGACCAACTCAAAGCAGTAGAGCGCATTGTTGCCAAGCAAAAAGTGATCGCTGCCGCCAACACCGACCAGGATGTGATCGCTTTTGCCCGCGACAACGGCGACGCCTGTGTGCAGGTCTTTTTCATCCGCCATGGAAAGTTGATCGGCCGCGAATTCTTCATGCTTGAAGGGACAGAGGGGGAAACGGATTCGGCCGTTTTGCAGGATTTCATAACCCAATTCTACGATGAAGCCGCCCACGTCCCCAAAGAGGTATTGTTGCAGCATGAGGTGGACCAGGCGATGGTGATTGAGGAGTGGTTAAGGCAGAAGCGCAGCACGAAGGTGGCGATCCAGGTTCCGCAACGCGGCCGTAAGAAAGAGCTGGTCGAAATGGCGCTGGAAAACGCCCAGGACACGCTGGAAACGATGCGCCAGCAGTGGGCCAGCGACCGTTCGCGCCATGTGGCGGCGATCAATGAGTTACAAGAGGCGTTAGATTTGCCCGCGCCACCGGCCCGCATTGAATGTTATGACATCAGCCACACCCAGGGGGCGCAAACCGTCGGCTCAATGGTCGTCTTTGTCCAGGGCGTACCGCAAAAGAGCGATTACCGCCGCTTTAACGTGCAGACGGTGAATAATGATGATTATGGGGCAATGCGTGAGGTGCTGACCCGTCGCTTCCAACGTTACCGCGATTCGGAGTCAGGCGAGTTGCATGATCCGAGCCAGATCGGGAAGAAGAAGGACCTGGCCTGGAGTATCTTGCCCGATTTATTGATTGTGGATGGGGGCAAGGGACAATTGGCGATGGCGATGGAGGTGCTGAAGGCGTTCGACCTTCAGGACGAGGTGCCGCTGGCGGCGTTGGCGAAGCAGGAGGAAGAGTTGTTTTTGCCCGGCCGTTTGCAATCGGTGCTGTTGCCACGCCGTTCGGAGGCGCTCTATCTGGTGCAGCGGGTGCGCGACGAAGCCCATCGTTTTGCCAACGAGGGGCATCGCAAGCGCCGTTCCAAGGTCGGCGTGGCTTCGATTTTAGACAGCGTGCCGGGGGTGGGGCCGAAGCGTCGCCAGGTGTTGTTGAAGCACTTTGGCTCGCTCGATGCGCTGCGGCAGGCGACCGTTGAGGAAATCGGTTCCGTGCCGGGGATTCCGCTGGAGGTGGCGGAGTCGGTGAAGGCGCATTTGGCTTAGAACCCACGGATTTGGATTAACGATATTTTTTAAAAACGCAGAGGCGCAGAGAAACAGAGACGCAGAGGGGATTATAGCTCTCTGCGTCTCTATGTTGAATAATACGTTGAAAAAATAATTTTAGGATTGGCTCTAGTGGCGGCCGTTGCCGTTGCCATTGCCGTTCCCATTCTCGGAATGGCGCTCTACACCGGCGAGGACGAAGATGGTGGAGCGCGTTTGCCCTGGTTCGGTAATGACCCATACTCGCGCATCACGCACAATAAATTCAGAGACAACGCAGTCTAGCCCGGTCATCGCATTAACCTTGCTCATCCCGCCAGATGCCACAACCCCTTCGCGCAGCATTTCGTCGGTCACGTCAATCTCATAGAAACGGCCGAACTCCCCAAAATCTCCGGCCACATGCCGTTCAAGCAGGGTGCGGATTTCCTCATTGCTCAGGCGGCGGGCGACGCCGGGCGTGACGGTGATCTTGCCAGGGTTGATCAACGCGCCACCGGCCGCATAGGGGGCTGCCTGATTGGGGACGGTGGGCGAGGCGGAAAGGCGATAGAAGCCGAGGTTTTCGTTGTAACCGAGATCGGAGTAGGGGATAAACACGTCGCCGCCAAAGACGACGCCGATTTCCTCACCGACAATGCGCGGTTGGGGGAGATCGTCGCCGCGCCGCGCGGCCGTGTAGTAAAGTTCGCTGGCCTTATCGGCAACGAGGCGGACGATAGGGGGCTTAGCTTGGGTAAGCGATTTGTTAACGGTAGACATCCAATGCTCCTTATACGCTACAGACCTGTGACAGAAAGCTGTCTACAGATAAACCACTGTCTTATACCGTTACTGCTGGTACTTGTCTCCTACCAGTATAAACGATATGAAGGAGCATTTCTTCTGTTTTTCGCGTCATCTTCACGAGGAAAA
>CAYPHY010000052.1:0-35494 GCA_964410625.1 uncultured Ardenticatenaceae bacterium
CGGCAGGGCTTTCCCAATTGGGAAAGCCCTGCCGCTTTCTAGGAGAGAAAAGTGCCTCGCGCACCCCGGCTTGCTACTAAATTAGGAGCAATGTACCGCTTAAAACCCCTTTGTAACGCCGATTTCACGTAATTAGGGGTAGACAAGAGCCAATAAACTCTATATAATACCGCCATCTTTTAAGAACTGTAGGTATTTCTTATTGTATCGGTAGAACCTTACAGTCAAACTTACGAAGTGGGGCAAGCAGTGGGAGCCACCACTGTAGCGGAGGCAAGTAACATGACCCTCGTAATCACCTTCTTAGCAGCGTCTGTATTCAGTTCTATTTTGGTTGTAGCGGCCGGAATGCTCTCTTCGCGTGCTAATCGCCGCGCCAAGTTTGTGGAAACCTTTGCCCATCGTTATACGCTTGAGACGGTAGAGCAGACCCCGCAACCGCTTGCCGAAGCGATTGACTAATTGCTTTAAGCACGCTTGCTCTTGCGTTGAAATAGGCGACATCACTTATCCTGACCAACTTGATGTCGTTATCTACTTTCGGGTTCGCTAACCACGCCCGACCATACCTCTAAAATAAAACCGCCATTTCATGGCGGTTTTTTTATTTCACCAAAACCAAAAGAGACCCATAACCCATAACCCAATCTCTAGTCTCCAATCTCCAATCTCTCTTCTCCCCCCTCTCCCGCGACAACCGTAAACACATTAACCACATCATCAAAACCGGCCGCGCGAAGGATAACCTGAATGTCCCACTCTCCGGCGACACTCAGATAAGCGCCTCTCGCGGTGTAGCGGGCAACGGCCGATCCCACGGCCGACTGCTCCGTTGCCACCTCCGTCGTCCCCATCTCCTCCCCGGCGGCCGACAGCCGCAAGACGACCTGTGGCACAACCGTTTCAATCCCCGGCCGCTGGTCAACCACATCCACTGCAAACTCATTATCCCCCACTTGCAGCGGCGCAACGCGCAACGTTAGCCCCACGTTATCCTGGCGGTAAGTTTCTACAAAGCCCTGGCGACGCCCCGCCTCCAACGCTTCTTGCGCGGGCGAAACACCCATCAACACCCCCACCGCCAGCAGCAAAAGCAGCCCAAGCGCCATTTCCAGGCGCACGGTGCGCCGCAGCCAGCCCAATATCTGCTGTCCCGCCCCCGCTAATCGCGGCGAAAGGACCAGCAAGTTAACCGCCCCAAATGCGAGCAGAATCGCAAACAGAACGCTTTTGGTCGTGACCATCCGGCCGTAGGTGGTCGCCCACAGCGCTTCCAGCGTACGCACATGGATGATTGCGCTATATAGGCCGCTCAGGCTGAGGGTCAGGACGCTGAACAATGCGAGGCGGGAGAAGTGTGGGACCAACGCCCGCCGGATGTCCAGTTCAAGCAAGCCAGGACGCAGCAGCAACGCCAGCGCCAATAGCCCGCCCATCCATGCCGCCATAGCCAACAGATGTAGCCAATCTATGATGGTCGCCACAATCCACTGGCTGCCGCCCAACGCGGCATTATGGCTATGCAGGCTGAAGGTGAGCAAGAGCGCTCCCGCCAATCCCGCCGCCGCCCACCACAACGGCCGCGCTCGCGACAAAACAGGCAAACGCCGCACCAACCAAAAGAGAACGGCCGCCAGCAACAGCCGCAACGCCAACAGCAAGCCATTGCGCCCGGCAAAGACGGCCGCCAGCCAATTTTCCGGGCTGTTTTGAATTGCCTGGTTCAGCGCAAAGCCCAATGTGCCAATGGCCGCTGCTGCCAGTCCAATTTGTGACACCCGGCGCAGCAAACCGGTCACCCGCTCGTCGGCCGCGGCCGACGGCGCGAGCAAACGGCGTCGGGTGGGCAGCCACACCAACAGCCCAAACAACAACGGCCCCAAAGCCACAGCGACCGTGATATAGTTGGCATAGCGAAAGAAGGTATCGAGTGCTGAAGGCCAGAGTGTGGCCGGTTCTGGCGTGCCGGGCGGCGGCAGCAAGGAAGCGGCCGCGCTCTCCGCGCCAATGGAAAAAGCCACCGTGCCAGAGGTGACATGCCCATCAACGGCCGAGCGCACGTTCCACACTGCGCTATACGTCCCATCAGCCAGTTCCGGGAGCGAAAAGGTCATTCGTCGGCCGTCGGCCGGATCAATAATCCCATCACCTTCCACAACAATCTCCCCCAGACCATCACGCAGGGTGACGGTTGCCAAAGTGGGATCAACCGTCTCCGTAAAGTCAAAGCTGATCTCGGCCGGGGCTTCCGCCAGCGAAGCACCCCCACGCGGTTCGGAACTGACCAGGCTGGCATGGGCCTGGGCAGAGCCAACCCCCAGCAGTAAGCAGAGGAGAAAAAGGCTGGCGATCAGGTTACGTAAAACAGTTTGAATATTCATCAGCAAACAGGTCTGTAGGGGCAGGTCTTGTGCCTGCCCTGAATAATCACATTGGGCAGGCACAAGACCTGCCCCTACTGAACAACTACATCAGGGCAACCACAAGGGTTGCCCCTACAAACCACTGTCTGTTAGGAAGAACGGGAGGCCGAGGGCATAGACGCGGCCGTTGCTCGCTGGCGGCCGTTACGCATTCCCAGCACACCAATCACCGTACCCACCAAACCCAGCACCAATCCGGCAATGCCCAGTAGGGTCGCTGTGCGGGCGGAGGCAGCGGCGGCGGCAGCGGTCGCTTGCAGTTCGGTCGCTGTCGGTTCGGCCGCGGGGAAGGAAACTTCTGCCTTTGCTCGCACCGGGCTGAAGGTATCCGGCCCGCTGGTCATCGAAACATCCACCGGCGTTCCTTCAATCTCCCCCCAGATATGCCAGGTATAGTCTCCCGCCTCCGTCGGTAAGACATTGGTGGTATACGCCCCTTCCTCGCCAAAAGCGGCGCGTAACTGCAACGCTTGCGTCGCGCTGCCACGAATAATCTCCACCTGGAGCGTCTCTTCCAATCCCGTCACCGGTTCCCCCGTTTCATGGTGGGTGACGAAGAGATCAAGCCCATTGGGTTCACCCTGATAAGCCGGCTCATTGCTAAAGCCAACTACCAATTCATAGTCGCCCACCGCAATATGTCCATGAGCAAATGTGATCGCGTGTAGGGACAAGGCCAGGGCAAAGGCCACCACCAATGCCACCGGCAAATGATAACGTTTCATGATCAATACTCCTTCAATCAATAGGTATGCACTCACCTCCCAGCAAACCTGGGAAGGCCATATTATTGTTTTTGCGAACAGTGGTATGAAAGGTTATGCCCCCTGTGGAGGCTTATCAAGCGGAGGGATAAATAACAACTTACGGCTCAAACCGGCCTCATCTAGCGCGAAGCAAAGCGTCGCTGTGAAAAACAACAGTCCGCTCATTGGCAAGACAAAAGCCCATCCCTGACCCAATGTTTCCCTGCTGGGCAAGAAAATGGTCTGCGCTTCCACACAAGAGGCGGCCGTTTCGTGGTGATGATGCCCATTGCCGTGATGGTCGCCACCATGATGATGATCAAGATCGACTTCGCCCAAATAAAGATGGCCGTGGCCGGGCTGCCGTGCGGCAAAATCGCGATCAAACCACGTCCCGCAAAGGGGCAAGAATACGGCCGCCACCATCAACAAGTGGACGATAGTGGTTAAGTAGGCGATGGCACGCCGGTAATCTTGACGGGTGAAGCGATTGGCAAACAACACAGTAAGCTTATTCTATCATGGCAGATCTCTAAAGACATCTTCCAAGGTATGACAAATGATAGAGTTGGTTAGATGATAAGAAACCGGGCTTCTGCGTCAGGCCTTGGCGGCTCCGCGGGAGAAAACAGAAACCCGGTTTCCCCCTACAGCTACTAAATAGTACGCAGCCAGCGGCAAAATAGATTTATGAGATGCACAACGGCCGCAAATGTGATAAACATCGGCTCATTTGGCGCGAATGACCACCACAAAGGGATGAAATTCTATTCGGGTTAATTCACGTAATTCGTTGCTATTTTCAAGGGGACATTCCCATGGGTGAACAATCTCTAAAAACAACCATTCGTGAGCAATTCGGGGCCAACGCCGCCGCCTATACGACCAGTGTCGTCCATGCCAAAGGCGCAAGCCTGCAACGGCTGGTCGAGTTAGCACGGCCGCAACCCGACTGGCAAGCCCTCGACATCGCCACCGGAACAGGCCACACCGCGCTCGCCTTCGCCCCCTTCGTCGCCCACGTCACCGCCACCGACATCACACCCGAAATGCTGGCTGAAGGAGCGCAACTGGCGGCCGAACGCGGCGTCCATAACATCACCTTCGAGACCGCCGACGCGGAAGCCCTACCCTATGAAGACGGCCGCTTCCACCTCGTCACCTGCCGCATCGCCCCCCATCACTTTCCCAACGTGGCCGCATTTGTGCAGGAGTCGGCGCGTGTCTTGCGGCCGGGCGGGGTTTTTGCGCTGGTAGACAACGTGGTCCCCGGCAGTCGCTTGCACGGCAAAAAGGCCGACCGGCTGCGCGAGGCGGGGGCCTATATCAACGCCTTTGAGAAGTTGCGCGACCCCAGCCACGGCCGTTGCCTCAGCCAGGAGGAGTGGGTTGATTTAATCGTCGCCGCCGGTTTACAAATTGAACACCAGGAAACGCTGTGGAAAGAAATCCCCTTCGAGAAGTGGGCCGCCCGCCATACGGCCGAGATGCGCACCCGCTTGAAGGTGATGGTGCTGCAAGCGCCGGAAGTAGCGGCCGAATTCTTTTCCCCCCAACAAACAGGCGACGCCCTCACCTTCCGCCTCCAGGAAGGCCTCTTCATCGCCCGCCGCTAATGCTTATTTTTGCAACGAATTAACACGAATTTACTCGAATAGATTTAATTCGCGTTCATTCGCGTTAATACGTTGCAGAAAATCTTACCGCTGCCGCATCCAGCGTGCCATCCCGATGATCAGCACAATCGCCACCACCACCATCACCCAGCCAACCGCGCCGGGCAACAAGACCGCATGTTCCAGCGGGTCTTCCTGCGCGGCCGCCGGGAGGATTGTGAGCAGTAAGCAGTAGGCAGTCAACAAGAAAACCGTCGTCCGTCTCATCAATTTACTCATTCTCTCACCCTTCATGGCTCATTGCCCCCTTGTTCATTGTTCATTGCTCCATTGTTCATTGTTCATTGCCCCATTGTCCCATATTGTAGCGCGGGTTGCCAACCCGCGTTACCCTTCTATAAAATCAACCAACCTCTGAGGTCTGATGAGGTCTGATCGCTTCAGGTAAAGACCTCAGAGCTTTTGACGAACGACAACAACTTAGGAATAACGATGAAGCCAGCCTACTGCTTACTAACCATTCTCTTGACGCTCCTTTCCATTGGCTGCCAGATGGGGGCAACCGTCCCTACACCCCAGGCGGCCGACAACCCAACGGCAACGGCCGCTGAACCTCCAGCAGCCGATCCAACTGCAACCAGCGAGCCACCTCCGACGACAACCACCAGCGCAACGGCCGAGGCCACCACCACCTCCAACACCCCGGCTTTGCCCCCGTCGCCGCTATTTGATTCCGCCTGGGACGACCGCGAACCCTTTCGCGCCGGTTTGATCAGCAGTGAACAGGCTGTCCTCGACGAGTTACCCGGCGCAACCGTCTATCACATGAGCCTGGTTATCGGAGAAGAGCTGGATACGGTCAGCGGCCGTCTCGCCCTGCGCTATACCAACCAGGAAGAGGTGCCGCTCGATTTCGTCTACTTTCACCTCCACCCCAATTTGCTCGGCGGTGTGATTGACATCACCAATCTGATGGTCGATGGGCAAACGGCCGCCCCCGTCCTCGAATCCTTTAACGATACCGTAATGCGCGTTCCCTTGCCGCAGCCTCTTGCCCCCGGCGAGCAAACTGTGATCAGCATGGACTTTCTGACCAGCGTGCCGCGCGAGCAAGGGCCAAATTATGGCATATTTGTCTATGCCGAGGAGATTCTCACCCTGGCCCACTTCTATCCAATGGTCGCCGTCTATGATGATGAGGGGTGGAATATCACGCCGCCCGATAACGACGGCGACGTAACCTATGGCGATACCAGCTTTTACCTGGTGCAGATCAGCGCCCCGCCAGAGCTGGTTGTCGTTGCCAGTGGAGTGGAGGTGGCATTGGCGGCGGCCGAACCCGGCACAGGCCAGACCGTCACCTTCGCCGCCGGACCAATGCGCAACTTTTATACGGTGTTGAGCAAACGGTATACGGCCGTCAGCCAGCAAGCCGGAGAGACACGCATCACCAGCTATGCACCGGCCGAGTTTGAGGAGGGCGCGGAACTGGCGTTGGAGACGGCCGTCGTCGCCCTACAAACCTACAGTGAACGCTTCGGCACCTACCCCTTCACCGAACTCGACATCGCCAGCACACCCACATTGGCATTGGGCGTGGAATATCCCGGCACAATCGTCAACGCCACTCGCATTTACGACTTTGAAAACAATGCCAGTAGCCTGCCCAATGAAACCCTCCTTGAATCCACCACCGCCCACGAAGTTGCCCACCAATGGTTCTATAGCCTGATTGGTAACGACCAGCTTGATGAACCCTGGCTCGACGAGTCCATCACCCAATACGCTACCTACCTCTACTACCTGGACCGCTATGGGCCACCAGGAGGGGCGGGTTACACCAGTAATTTTGAGCAACGCTGGGCGCGGGTAGAGATGGCAGAGATACCGATTGGCCTGCCCGTCGCCGCCTACCAGGGGCCGGAATATGGCTCCATCGTCTACGGCCGTGGCCCCCTCTTCCTCCAGGCCCTCGCCGACACCCTCGGCCAGGAAACCTTCGCCGCCTTCATGCGCGATTACTTCGCCACCTACCAATGGGGAATTGCCACAACCGAAGGCTTCCGCACTCTGGCCGAACAACATTGCCAATGTGATTTAGAGCAGATTTTTAGCCAGTGGGTCTATGAATGATCTAAACAAGCGTGCTATCCAAGTGCAAAATGTCACCTTGATCAGGTGACAACTGTAACTTCCTGTCCCCGTTCTCTGGATTTTATAATCTTATCATCCCTGGCGACCAACTCTCCGCGCAGTGGCCTGGCTCAACCAGAGCCGGGCGCGAGCGCGTTTAATGAAGCCGCCTAAAACACAGGCTCGCTGCCGATTCCAACAGGAGGAATCGCGATGAAAACAAAAGCGCTTGTCCCTTTTCTGGTCATTAGCTTTGGCCTGACCTGGGGCCTCGCTGCCCTTCTCTTGCTCTTCTATGATCCGATCACCGCCATCTTTGGTGAGGTCGGTTACTCCAATCCGTTGTTCATCCTCGCCGTCTACTCCCCCGCCATTGCCGGAATCTTCCTCGTCTGGCGGCACTATGGAATGAAAGGCCTCGCCAGCTTCTTTCGGCGGCTAACCCTCTGGCGTACCACTGCGATATGGTGGCTGTTCCTCATCGCCGGAATTCCCCTGCTCTTCTACATCAGCGCCGCCTTGCAAGGCCCAATCAGCGACCCGTTCCCATTTTCACCCTGGTACCAAGTTCTGCCTGCATTGGCGCTGGCGCTGTTCATCGGCCCCATTGAGGAGTTCGGCTGGCGTGGGGTGGCCCTACCCCTGCTACAACGTAGATTTGCCCCCTTCTGGGCGAGCATCATTCTCGGTGCTATTTGGGGGATCTGGCACATCCCCGCTTTCCTGATCGGCGGGACGCCACAAAGCGCCTGGGCCTTCGCCCCATACTTCATCGGCGTGATCGCCCTTTCCGTCATCCTGACGCCAATATTCAACTCTGCCCGAGGTAGTCTGCTCATCCCCTTTTTGTTTCACTTCCAAACGAACAACCCCCTCTGGCCCGATGCCCAACCCCTGGATACGCTCTTCTTCGTCTTTTCCGCCATCTTCGTCGTCTGGCTCAAGCGCGAGAAGATCTTCCAGGTCGGGACTGGTGTGACCGAGGTACTGATGCCAGAGGAGGAGAGCATCATCACCGAGCAGCCAACTGAGCCAACACTCTCACCTGGCTAACAACTTTCGAGCTAAACACAGTTTCACCCAAACCACAGATGAGCATTTTGCGAATACCCAAATACTCATCTGTGGTTAACAACGAACCCAAGTTGTTACAACTCTCTCAAATGCTCAGTCAGGGCTGTTAAACCCAACAAGTAACTCTGCACGCCAAAGCCGCTAATCTGTCCCACCGCTACCGGCGCAATCACCGACTGCTGGCGAAACGCCTCCCGCGCGTGGATATTGGAAAGATGGACCTCGACGATGGGCAATTCGACGGCCGCCAACGCATCCCGCAACGCATAACTATAATGGGTAAACGCTCCTGGGTTAATCAAAATCCCATTTGCCCACCCCCGCGCCTCATGGATCGCGTCAATCAGCACCCCTTCGTGGTTCGACTGCAAAAAGCGCAATTCCACGCCCACAGGCTCGGCCGCCTCCCGCAACGCCTCATTGATGTCATCCAGGGTCTGACGGCCGTACACCTCCGGCTCCCGCGTCCCCAACAAATTCAAATTCGGCCCATGTAACACTAAAATCTGCATAAGCGACCACCCAAAAGAATGAAAATATGAGCTATCCTACGATCCATCCATGTAGATAGGCGACGTTCTGAACCAGCGTATGTTGTGCCGCCTGTGCCAGCGTTTCAAACTGCGCGGGCTTCAGGTCATTATTCAGGCGCAAGCTAAAGCGCATCACCCGCTCCAACAATGGCCTCGACTTCAATCTCAACCAGATAGATGTCGTTGACCAGCCGGGCTTCGACCAATGTACTGACCGGTTCAATCCCCTTAAAACGTTCGCCAAAAACAGAGGCGACCGCTTCCCAATGGCCCATGTCACTGACGTACATCCGCGTTCGTACCACGTCCGCCAGACGGCCGCCCAAATCGTTAATCGCCTTCTCAATCTTGTCCAGAATGTAGCTCGTTTGCGCGGCCGGGTCTCCTGGCCCAACAAGATTGCCCTACGGGTCGGTGGCGGTCGTGCCAGCGACTACAATGCGCTCACCATAACGAATGGCGCGGCAATAGCTGTAACGTCGTTCCTAAATCGTTCCTGTGCTAACCGATTGTTTTTCCAAACCCATAAAACCCATACCCCTTTCCCTTTATATCAAGACCTACGCAGTTATGTGTGTGTCGGAAAGTTCGCTTAGAAACCGGGTTTCTATCGGGCAAACGATTCGGCCTGGTAAAAGCTAAGAAACCCGGTTTCTGTCCTCAAGAAACTTTCCGCATTTTACTTAAGACGTTTTCGACACGATGCCACAAACAGTCGAGGTGTCTATTCCTGTTATTTGTGAAATTCGTGTCAAAACGCGCAAGGCCGAAGCTGATCAAAGATGCAAACCAGGATCAACTATAGCTGATCCGGACCGAGATGAGTAATAAAATTTTGTATAAGTGACAAATGCCGATTGGCAAATACCTCGTTTTGTATTAGCATCCGGCGTCAAGCGTCTGACCCATGCGATTAGCACTTTACGGAGGACTAGAATGAAGGGAAAAACAGTAGCAAGGAGTCCGTTAGGAGCGACCAGATGAAATCAGAAAAGTCCAACCTGAAGAGGATGGATAACGTCGGCATCGTGGTGGAATCTCTCGATGAGGCCGTCACTTTTTTCGCCGAGCTGGGCCTGACACTCGAAGGACGAGCTATGGTCGAAGGAGAATGGGCCGGGCGCGTCACTGGGCTAGGCACACAGCGCGTCGAGATCGCCATGATGGTCACCCCCGACGGCCGCAGCCGGCTCGAGCTTTCGCGATTTCTCACCCCGCCTGTAGTCGCCGATCATCGCAACGCCCCGGTGAACGCGCTCGGATACCTGCGTATCATGTTCACTGTCGAAGACCTCGACGAAACGCTCGCCAGGCTCCGCAAACACGGCGCCCAACTCGTCGGTGAAGTGGTCCAGTACGAGGACTCATACCGCCTTTGCTATATCCGCGGCCCCGAAGGGCTGCTCATCGGGCTGGCCGAAGAAATCTCAAATCAGTGACGTACTGAATCTGAAAGCCATGTCATCATTTACCAGTTGAACACTTTGAGCACTACATGAAGGGAACACAGCCTAACATCCTGCTGATTATGGCCGACCAGATGGCCGGGCCGGCCTTACCCATCTATGGGCATCCACTCGTCCAGGCTCCATACCTGACCGACCTGGGGACAAACGGTGTCGTCTTCGACAGTGCCTATTGCAACAGTCCCTTGTGTGCTCCGTCGCGCTTTTCAATGATGACCGGCCAACTGCCGTCGCGCATCGGGGCCTATGACAACGCGGCCGAACTCCCCGCCGCCATCCCCACCCTCGCCCACTACCTGCGCCTACTTGGCTATCGCACCTGCCTCTCTGGCAAGATGCACTTCGTCGGCCCCGACCAGCTACACGGCTTTGAAGAGCGATTGACAACCGACATCTATCCCGCTGATTTTGGCTGGACGCCGGACTGGGAGCGGCCGGAGGAACGGCCGTCCTGGTATCACAACATGCTCAGCGTGGTGCAGGCCGGGACCTGCCAGACCAGCAATCAGCTAGACTTCGATGAGGAAGTGGCCTTCAAATCAGTACGCAAACTGTATGACCTGGCGCGGGATGAGGATGAGCGGCCGTTTTTCCTTCTCGTCTCCTTCACCCACCCCCACGATCCCTTCGCCATCACTCCCGAACAGTGGGATCGCTATGACCACGACGACATTGACCTACCGGCCGTGCCGCCCATCCCCTATGACCAGCTTGACCCACACAGCCAGCGACTGTACCGTGTCTCGGCGATGGATCAATACGCCCAGACGGAGGAACGCGTGTTAAACGCTCGCCACGCTTACTACGGCGCGATCAGCTATGTAGATGACAAGGTCGGGCAGCTTTTGCAAGCCTTACGGGCGACGCGACAGTTAGAGAACACCATCATCATCTTCACCTCTGATCACGGCGAGATGCTGGACGAACGGGGACTGTGGTATAAGATGTCTTTCTTTGAGTGGTCGGCTCGTATTCCGCTGCTCATCCACGCCCCCGGCCGCTTTTTGCCGCGCCGCGTGAGCAGCCATGTATCGTTGGTAGACCTGTTACCGACTCTGGTTGACATGGGCAGCGACGGGCAGATAATGGAGTATGCGGCGCCGATTGACGGCCGCAGCCTGCTACCGTTGCTTCATGGGGATACGTCCGGCGCGGCCGATGTTGCCCTTGGCGAGATGCTCGGTGAAGGGGCGATTGCGCCGCTGCTGATGATCCGGCGCGGCCGATACAAATACATTTATAGCCAGCCCGATCCGGAGCAGCTTTATGATTTGGCGGCCGATCCTCATGAGTTGGTCAATCTAGCCGGACAACCAGGACATGAAGCTGTGCGTCAGGAGTTTTACAACGAGGTTATGCGCCGTTGGGATTTAGAGAGGCTCAATCAGGAGATCATCGCCAGCCAGCGGCGACGGCGACTGGTTCACGACGCTTTGATGCACGGCCGACACACCCCCTGGGACTTCCAACCCCACGAAGACGCCTCGCAAAAATACATGCGAAACCATCTTGACCTGAATGTATTGGAGCAAACATCCCGCTTCCCCCCACCGGAGCTTCCGCCAACCGATAGATCACCAGTTACTTAAAGAGAGTTTTACTCACACGTCCTTCGTTCAACCGTGCCATAGCAAGGTCAAGGATTCGGTCACCAAATGCTGCTACTAATGTGTGGTTCCATTATCAAGGAGTACCGGTAGCATGATTTCATCTAATGTATTGGCTATGAACAATTGATCGCTAATAGCCTCCAGTAGAACGGGGTTTTCAATTGCCCGCACACGGCGGACAAAGTTCTCTGGCAGCGGACCAAATTTTTTAGCGATCATGCTTAGGAGCATCTCCTGCCGTCCTTCTTGCCGTCCTTCTTGCCGCCCTTCTTGCCGCCCTTCTTGTCTAATCCGCTCATGCCACATCAATTCGATATCCGGTAAGGCTTCCATACCTTCACCTCCTAAGTCAGCTGGTAGACGGGATTGCGGGAGATAAGTTGCCACCAGACTCACTAAAAACTCTCTGTCACCTTCAGTTAAGCTTGCCTTTATTATCGTCTGAAGTGCCTGAAATTTCAAGCGAGCCAGCTCTTCACCACTTGGTGCTTTGCTGGCTGGTTTCATCAGCACAGTCAATGCGGCCGCGACGGGATCATCCCGTACAAGATATTCATTGCTAGGCAAATCACGCAGGCCAACCTGTCCATAGCGAAAGCGGATTAATTCGCGTTCAAAAAGCGTTTCTCGATACGAACGCCAGCGCAGACCACCGGCACGTGGCATCAAAACTAATGCTAAGGGCAACACCGGCTTTTGCCGCAACAAGCGAATCAGGGAGTAGTACTCAAACATGCGTTGGGGAAGTGTTTGCTGGTGTCCCGCCTCCACCTCTACATGGACAACAATCACTTCAGGCTGCTCCTCTATGGTACGCACTTCGGCCACCACATCGGTGATTCGTAACCGTTGCTCTGGTAAATTAATGACCAATTCCTTATCCACGAAAGTCAAGGTGGAGAAATCTAATCGTTTCGCTTCATCTGGGAAAAAGATGGTCACAAATTGTGGTAAGAAGCGGTGGAGAAATTCCTTGAAAATGCGATCATGTGAAATAGATGATGTTTTGCGCTTTGACACGGTGGATAGTGACCTCCAGCATTGAATGGAGGAAATCATATCTCGTTTTGAACCATAAGAAAAAGGCTTTTCAACTGTGGAAATATCACAAAACCAGATCTTTTATTCTTTTGGCTTTGCTTGGAGCGGAATTTTGCTTCTACCTTGCTGATCCGCCAGATGGCAGGCGACGAAGTGGCCCGGCCGCACTTCTCGATATTCAGGCTCGACCTCAAAGCAAGTGTCGAAGGCCAACGGGCAGCGTGTGTTGAACACGCATCCGCGCGGCTTGTTGGCCGGGCTGGGGACCTCTCCTTTGAGGATGATGCGCCGCCGTTGTCTTTCCCGCTTGGGATTGGGCAGGGGAACGGCCGAAATCAACGACTGCGTGTAAGGATGCAATGGGTCATTGAACAGCGTATTGCGATCCGCCAGTTCCATAATTTTGCCCAAATACATCACCGCTACCTGATCGGAAATGTGCTTGACCATGCTCAGGTCGTGGGCGATAAAGAGATAAGTCAGCCCCAGTTGTTCTTGCAACTCTTCGAGCAGGTTGATCACCTGCGCCTGAATAGACACGTCCAGGGCGGAGATAGGCTCATCGCAGACAACGAAACTGGGATTGAGCGCCAATGCCCGCGCGATGTTGATCCGTTGCCGTTGGCCGCCAGAGAATTCGTGTGGGAAACGTTTGGCCCAGGCAGGCTTGAGGCCAACCAGTTGCAGCAATTCAGCCACCCGCGCCCGTATTTCAGCTTCGCTACTGACGCCATGAATGACCAGCGGCTCGCCAATAATCTTACCCACCGAATGGCGCGGGTTGAGCGAGGCATAGGAGTCCTGGAAGATCATCTGCATTTTCGGCCGCAACTGCCGCAATCCCGCTTCATCCAGCGTGGTCAGATCGATATCTTCATAATAAACGCTGCCAGCCGTCGGCCGTTGCAACTGCAATATCGTTCTGCCTATCGTTGATTTGCCACAGCCGCTTTCACCGACGAGGCCCAGCGTTTCCCCTCGCCTGACCACAAACGACATCCCGTCCACCGCTTTGACCGCACCCACCTGACGGCTGACAATCAGCCCCTTGTTGATCGGGAAATACTTCTTCAACTGCTCCACACGCACCAGAACGCCTTTTTCTGGTTTCGCGGGAGCCTGGTTGTTCGTTGGTGCGGCCGTCGTCTCAAATGTCATCTCTCGGCCTCCCTTTCTCGACATCATAAAAGCAGGCGACCTGATGCCGCTGGCCAACGGCGATCAGCGGCGGGACCTCCTGCCAACAGCGTTCAAAGGCATAAGGGCAACGACGGGCAAAGGGACAGCGGCGCAATTCCTGGAGCAGGTTGGGCGGCGACCCTTTGATATTGACCAGCCGTTGGGGTTCGTCGGCCGTCTCTTCCAGGCTAGGGACGGCGCCGAGCAGGCCAATCGTATAGGGATGTTGCGGCCGCTCATACAGATCGTCAACTGGTGCGCTTTCAACCACGGTCCCGCCATACATCACCAGCACCCGGTCTGCCAGTCCGGCCACCACTCCCAAATCATGGCTAATCCAGATCACCGCCATCCCAATCGTATCGCGCAGGCGTTTGACCAGATCAACGATTTGCGCCTGGATGGTCACATCCAGCGCGGTCGTCGGTTCGTCGGCAATCAAAATCTTGGGCATACAGGCGACGGCGATAGCGATCATCACGCGCTGGCGCATCCCACCGGAAAATTGATGTGGATAGCTCCCATAGCGTGCCTCGGCATCGGGAATGCCGACGAGGGCTAATAACTCAATCGCCCGTTGCCGTGCCTCGGCCGGACTGACCTGCAAATGCCGGATAATGGATTCGCTGATCTGCCGTCCAATCGTCATCGTTGGGTTCAGCGAACTGAGCGGGTCCTGAAAAATAAAGCCGATTTCGCCGCCACGCACCTGACGGATCTCTTTATCGCCTAGCTGGAGCAAGTCCCTGCCGTTGTTTCCATTGTGAAATAGGGCCTGGCCGCCCTCGATCTTGCCCGGCGGCCGAGGGATCAGACCAACCAGCGATAGCATCGTCACCGATTTACCGCTGCCGCTTTCGCCCACAATGGCCAGCGTTTCATCCTCTCCCAGCTCGAAACTGACGCCGTTTAAGGCATGGACGACTCCATCTACCGAATAAAAGCGGGTAACTAAATTATTGACCTGGAGAATCGGCCGCATACTCTTTTTCCTGTACAAGGAAGCTCACGCAAAGGTGCAGAGTTCGCTAAGTTCTTTCTTTGCGCTCTTAGCGTCTTTGCGTGAGATAGCTTCATTCCTTTATCTGCGTGAACGACGCAAGCGCGGGTCTAATACATCACGCAGCCAATCGCCTAATAGATTCATTCCCAACGTGGTGATGGCGATGGCGACGCCGGGATAGATGGCTATCCAGGGGTAAATGGTGAGATATTGGCGGCCGTTCGCCAGCATATTGCCCCAACTGGGTACGCTGGGCGGCACGCTGAGTCCTAGAAACCCCAGGCCCGCCTCATAAAAAATCATGGCCGACATCTCGAAGGTAGCCACCGTGATCAGCGGGCCGATCAAGTTGGGCAAGATGTGGTCGAAGAGGATGCGCGGTGTGCGCGCGCCAACGCTAATGGCTGATTCCACATAGCCCGATTGGCGAATACGCAGCACCTCGCCACGAGTAATACGGGCGAAAATCGGGGCGTCGGTAATGCCAAAAATCAGGATGACATTCAGCAAACTTCTCCCCAAAATAGCGGCGATAAAGACCACAAACAACAGATAAGGCAATGCCAGCAAGAGATTGACAAAGCCCATAATCACATTGTCCACCCGGCCGCCGACGTAACCAGCCACCAGACCGATGAGCAAGCCCAGGCTACCGGCGATTAGCACGCCAAAAAAGCCAACGGTTAGCGATACCCGGCTGCCATAAACAATACGGCTAAATACATCACGGCCGATGCTATCCGTCCCCAACGGATATTCCCAGCTACCTTCTTCGGTCCAGGCTGGGGGCTGCTTGGCAACCCGCAAGTTTTGTTCAAGCGGATCATGTGGTGCGATCCAGGGGGCAAAAACGGCCGTCACCACCACCAACAGAAACAACGCCAGCCCCAACATGCCGGAGCGATCACGGCCGAGCAGTCTGGCCCCATAGCGCAAACGGCCGCGCCAGCTACGCTCCTCCATATCTTCCCAAACCAATTCTTCCCGAACCGGTTCGTTGCTTATTTCAACTGCCTCAGCCATAAAGCCGCCTCTGGGGAGTAGAGAGTGGGGAGTGGAGAGTAATTAGTGAATAGTAGTTGAGCTAAACCGCTAATCTCCCAGTCTCCCAGTCTCCCAGTCTCTCAATCTCTTAATCTCTTAATCTCCCAATCTCCAATCTCTACTCATCACTCTCCACTCTACTCCCCATACCGGATTCTCGGATCGATCACTGAATAGGCCATGTCGGTCAGAAGATTCAAAACGATGACCACCAGACTGGTGAAGAAAGCGATAGCCTGCACCAGGGGGAAGTCTCGTCCGGCCACCGCTTGCGCCAGCAAATTGCCCAAACCGGGCCAGGAGAAAATGGTCTCGATATAGATCGAGCCACTTAACAAATATCCAAATTGAACGCCGATCACGCTGACCAGGGCGATAGCCGCATTCCTGAACACATGGTTGAAGGAAATAGCACTTCGTGTCAAGCCCTTACTCCGCGCTGTGCGAATGTAGTCCTCACTGCGGATTTCCAGCACGGCCGAGCGCGTCAGCCGCACCAATTGACCCATCGTCGCCAGCCCTAAAGCAAAGGCGGGTAAGACAACCGACTCCGGCCGGTCACGGCCGAAGGAAGGGAACCAGCCCAGGTTGACGGCGAACACCACAATCAAAATCAGTGCCAACCAGAAATTGGGGATCGTCTGCCCGACCAGACCCACGCCGCGAGCGATTGAGTCCACAATGCTACCGGGATTAGAGCCTCCAATCAGCCCCAAAGGAATGGCAATGACGATAGCCATTAGCAAAGCTATACTAGCCAGTTGGATCGTCGCCGGTAGTCGTTCCAGAATCAAGTCCAATGCCGGTCGCCGGTGGTGGAGCGAATTGCCAAAATCACCGGTCAAGGCGCCGCTGGCGAAGTCGCTAAATTGAACCAGCAACGGCCGATTAAAGCCCATCGCCTCGCGCATCGCTTCGATCTGCTCCGGCGACGCCTCCCGTGAGACCATCAACGATGCCGGATCACCCGTCGCGCGCACCATTAAGAACACCAGCAGCAGCACGCCAACCAGGATCAGCACCGACTGCACCAAACGAGATAAAAGATAGCGTTGCATAAGGCTCTAGTGGGGAGATTAGGAGACCAGGAGATTAGGAGACTGAGAGAATGCAATCTCTAGTCTCTAATCTCCTAATCTCCTAGTCTCTTAGTCTCTCAGCTATTCTTCCACCCACACATCATGGAGGAAATAATCCTCGGCCGCGCGGGGGCGGTAATTCTGCACATTGTCACGGATCGCTTCAAAGGTTTGTGGCTGGTAGAGATAGATGAAGGGCGGGTTCTCATACATGTACTGCTGCAACTCAACATACAGATCAGCACGCGCCGCGTCATCCACCGTTACGGAAATCTCATCCATCAAGCGGTCAATCTCCGGATCAGACCAGGAGGAGAAGCTGGAGTCCATGCCGCCCAATGCGCCGATTAACCGGGGCAAGGCTTCGCCACTGGTCTCTGACCAGCTATCGCCAAACAGCGGAGGCAATTGCTTTTCCGCTTCTAGGTCCCAGTAAGCGGCCGATTCCATCAGTTCCAGTTCAGTCTCAATTCCCACATCGCTCAGATACCCCTGAATCGCCTCACACACCTGCTCGAAGTTGGTGTATGCGCCAATGGGACAGGCGAAGCCCATACTAAAGCCATCTTCGTAACCCGCCTCGGCCAACAGCTCCATCGCTCGTTCGGGATCATAGGAATACGGCTCAAGGCTGGTGTCGTAGCCCAGGTTAGCGGTAGTCACGAAGCCGGTCAATAGTTGGGCGTTGCCTTCAAAGAGCGCGTCCACAATCGCCTGGCGGTCTACGGCATGGTTCATTGCCTGGCGGACAAGTGGGTCTTCAGTTGGTTCGCCCACGCCACTGGTCAGATTGTTAAAGGCGATGTAGTAGACACGATCAACCGGATAGGTAACGACCTCCACACCTGGAACCCCCTCCAGGCTGGCTGCCTCTTCCGCGCTGAGGCGGCCGACAATATGCACCTCACCCGTCTGGATCGCCGCCACACGAGTAGAGGACTCTGGAATGGAGCGGAAAACAACCCGCTGCGCTCGCGGCACACCCTCTTGCCAGTAATCAGGGTTGGCTTCATAAACGATGCGGTCGCCATCCACCCATTCCACAAACTTATACGGGCCAGTGCCAACGGGCGCAGTTCCAAAAGCGACATCGCCAACCTCGGCCGTATGTACCGGCGGCACCATCGCCCAGTTCGTAGCTACCACACGCAGGAAGAGCGGGTCTGGGCCATCTGTGGTGATCTTCACCGTGTAGTCGTCAATTTTCTCCACCGCAACGGCGCGTGTCCAGCGATCACTCCATTGCATCTCCGGACTTGAACCCCGTTCCCAGGAGAAGACGACCGAATCGGCATTAAAGGGTTCCCCATTGTGGAAGGTAACGTCCTGGCGCAAGGTGAGAGTATATTCGCTGCCATCGTCCGAAACGACCCAACTTTCGGCCAGCGCCGGGACCACATTCCCTTCATCGTCTAGCCAGACCAGCGAATCATAGGCAGGCCAGGAGGCGTTGGTAGCGTTGCGCTCGGCCGCGACGGGCATGTCGAGCGAGTTGGGGAAAGTGGAGAGGGCGATAATCAATTCGCCGGACGCCTCGCCTGCGGGTGCGGCCGGTTCCTCGGCCGCTGGCTCTTCAGCAGCGGGTTCCTCAGCGGCCGGTTCTTCAGCCACCGGTTCCTCAGCAGGTTCTTCGGCCGCTGGTTCTTCGGCCGCCGGTTCTTCTATCTCAGGGGCCGTCTCCGGCGTTCCCGCCGTAGACTGGCAGCCAACGACGATGAGCGCCAATAATAAAAACAGGATCAGCGGGTATCGCTTGCGTAACATGATCTTCTTCCTCCGATTGCTTTATGTTTTCAAAACGACTGTCTCTGTCACTACCAGACAAAACCCTCGCTAGAACCACCTCCTTCCTGTAACGCGATTTGGAAAATCGCGCTACGATGTATTAAAGATCTCACTCACACAACACCCCTCCCACTCACGATTTGGCGCAACGTCCAAAAGATGCGCCAACGTTGGAGCCGTATCCAGGAGCGTGACCGTCGTCTTAATTTCGTAACCGGCGCGAATACCAGGCCCGGCGATCATCCAGGGGATGGTCATATCTTCCGCTGCATCCGTGCCATGTGTGCGCTCGTGGCCGCCGTGATCGCTCAGCAAGAGAACGGTGCTATCGGCCGGTAATCCCTCCAGCAACAGACCGACCGCACCATCCACCCGCGTCAACTGCGCCAGATACTCGGCCGACATCCAGCCATAGATATGACCATAGGTATCTACAGTTCCAAAATAAACAAAGGCAAAATCTGGCTTGTCGCTTTGAATATAACGAACCGCCTCCTCAGCCACGACCCTGTCCCCTTCCGGGTCGGTATACACATTGTCACGAAAGTAGGAGAAGTTCAAACTTCCTGGTGAGTTTAGATTACGCAGCGGTTCCCAGTTGTGGAAGAAAGCGGTATGCCGCCCGGCCGCCCGCGCTGCTTCGATTAGACCGGGCAACGGCCGTGCCATCGGCTGCCAATCGTTCGTCACGATTCCATGCCGTGCCGGTGGGACACTATGGAAGATGGACATGTGGCAAGGGAGCGTCATACTTGGCATGACGGAACAAGCTTGAAGGGTATACGAGGCGCGTGCCTGCAAGGCGGCGATGTGTGGACTTTGCGAAGGAGACAGCGCATCCGGCCGTACCCCGTCAACCATCACGAGTACAATCGGAGGTTTGCCAGATTGTGGAGACGATTCTTGTTCGCTCACAAGTATAGAAATCCTGGTAACTATTCACCACAAAGATACAAAGGCACGAAGTTTCGCCGTTTTTTCTTTGTGTCACGCAAAATTTGCGATGTGCCTTTGTGGTGAAAAGCTAGAGAACCTGCATCGTTACAAATCTTGTTGTTCTTACCGGACTTGCTGGCACAGTATAATTGTTTTTTGGAACAAGCGCAAAGCGCGTTTGGGAATGAGGCAATCGAGAGTAGTCGTCAGATGTGCCGCTGGCACATCGGCCGCGTTCAATCTTCAAAGCGAACGGAACGGGTATCACGCTCTCGACCGGTCGGCACAGACAACGGCGCGTACAATTCGGGACGGCGTGCTTTCAGCCAGCGACGGCCGGAGGAGGTCGGCAGAACCGTCGCATCGAGGTCGGCCACGACCATATCATCGGCCGCCTTGTCCGTTTCCACTAAAATTTCGCCATATGGGTCGAGGATCATCGCGTTTCCTGTGCGCACTTCGTCATCATCAACCCCGATCCCGTTGCTGAAGAGCAGGAACACACCGTTGTCATGCGCCCGCGCGGGCAGCCAGCGCATCAACCAGCTACGCCCCTTCGGACCGCGTAACTCAGCTTGGATGGCGGCCGGGTTCTCCTCCCGCTGTTCCCACAATGCCGGATCAATCGCCCCCATCGCTCGTGGGCTGCGCGAACGAACCCCGCCCGTCTGGTGTGGAGCCAACAACACCTCCGCCCCCATCAGCGCGGTGACCCGCGCATTCTCGATGATGTTGTTGTCGTAACAGGTGAGCACCCCCACACGGCATCCTTGCGGAATATCAAAAACGGTATAGGCGTTGCCCGATTTCATATATGGGCTGATAAAGGTGTGGAGCTTGCGGTGGCAGGCAGTTCGGCCGTCGGGCATGGCGACCACATAGCTATTGTACAGCGAGCCGTCTGCGCCTCGCTCAATCAGCCCGGCCCCAATCGTCATCTGCTTCTCTTGGGAGAGCGACAACAGGAACTGGGTCGAAGGGCCAGTCGGGACAGGTTCGGCCAACGCTTCAACCGCTTCGCGGCCGAGCTTGCGAACATGCCAGTAGCCGGTGATGCACATTTCGGGAAAGGCGATCAACCCCACCTGTTGGGCGGCCGCCTGCTCAACAAACGCCTGAATCCTATCCAGGTTGGCGGACATATCACCCGGACAATGCTGGAATTGGACGGCCGCGGCGCGAATATCCTTCATAATCTTTGCAGTATAGAGACAAAAAAGACGACGACAAGCTAAAGCGCATCACCTGCTCCAATGATCGCCTCCGCTTCCATCTCGACCAAAAAGATGTCGTCCATAAGTTTGGCTCCGACCAGCGTGCTAACCGGATTAATCCCCTTAAAACGCTCACCATGCGCCATCGCCACGCCTTCCCATTGGCTCATATCACCGACATACATCCGTATACGCACCACATCCGCCAGACGGCCGCCCAATTCGTTGATCGCCTTCTCCATCTTGTCAATAATGTAGTGCGTTTGTGCGGCCGCGTCCCCCGGCCCGACCAGGTTTCCCTCCGGATCGGTGGCGGTTGTGCCGGCAACCACAATGCGCTCGCCATAGCGGATGGCGCGACAAAAACTATAACGCGCTTCCCAAATCGTTCCTGAGCTAACTGATTGTCTTTCCATGCCCCGCTCCTTATTGGTTCTTTGACCAGTGGTGGATGTGGTTGTTCCCGGCATTGCCACGCTGGTCATCGTCTAACAAGCCACAGTTGAAACTTATCCAAGAAGGCGCTGCGACGCAATTGCCGCCCCCTCTACCAATGAGCGCAACTTGGCCCAGACCACTTCTTCGACGACCATTTTAGAACCAGCGGCCGTCTCAAAGCCACAATCAGGCGCGGCGATGATGCGCCGGGGGTCGCCAACGGCCGTCGCAATGCGCTCAATCCGGTCGGCAACGACCAGGGGATGCTCGATGAAGTTGGTGGTGGTGTCAATCACGCCGGAGATCAGCAGCCGGTCGCCAAGGAAATCGGGGTTAGCGAAGAGGCGGTACTCGTGGGCGTGGCGCGGATTGGCCATAGAAAGCATCACCGCCCCGGCATTGACCTGCGACACCTCCGGCCAGATCTCCTCCAATGGCACATCGCTATCGTGGGGGCCTTCATAATTGCCCCAACAGACGTGCAGGCGCACTTGTTCGCGCGGAATGGCGTCCAGTGCCTTGTTGATCGCCGCCACCACTGCGCGAACAAAGTCTAGAAAGTCGGACAATGGCTTGTCCTGGAACATTGTATGGCGTTCCAATGCCAGGTCAGGCGCATCAATTTGCAGGATGAAACCGGCGGCGGCAATCGCCTGGTACTCATGGCGCAATGCTTCGCCGAGCGCACTTACATAGCTCTCCAAATCCTCATAGTAGGCATTGGGCATTCCGGCGGCGATAATGCCAGGGGAGGGAGCAGAGATGAACGCTTCGGCGAAGTCGCCCCTTGTATCGGCCAGAAGGCGGCGTAGTTGGTCGATCTCTTGCTCAATCGGTTCCGTGTTAACATAGCGCACCTCGCTGATCGCCGTTGGTGACTTCAGTAAGTCCACACGTTCATCCGTTCCCATGGCCTGGCGGCGACGTTCGAGGCTGCCAGGATAGCGCAGCAAGTCGGCCATGATCGGCCGCGTTCCCGTCCCGCCGAAGCCGGTCATGCGATGTTGCACGTAGGTGAAGAAGCTTTCTCGCCCCACTTCGCCATTGTTGACCACATCCAGCCCCACTTCAATCTGTCTGGCGATGACGGCACGGGTAGCATCCTCAACCGCTTGCTCAAATTCGGCCGCGTCTACCCCTTCCCTGGTAAACCGCGCCTTGTGGAGGGCGATCAAGGATTGCGGCCGCGGCAAACTGCCCGCGTGGGTGGTCAAAATTTTATCTTGGCTAAACTGCATCGTAACCTCCGGATGAATGGTGAATGATTAATGGTTAACGGTCAATGGTTAATTGTGAATAGTCAACGATCATTGTAAAGAGCTGCTGTGGTCCATTTGCCACCTGCCGCTTGCTACTCAAACTCGTCAAAATTTGCTGGCAACCATCTTCATTTATGCTACGATAGGGGTGCCTGACTATCGTCGAGCTTGTCACAACAATTAAGCAAACAACAATTAAGCAAGTCAATACACATCTGGTCGGCCGCGCAAGACGTAAAATAGGATAACCCAATAACCGATAAACCTATATCATACCGGTTACACCGCAGCCTGCACATTTACCCATTTATCCACCACTTTTAGTCAAGTTCAAAAAGGAGAACAAGGACCTATGGCAATCAATCCAATGGCTTACAGCAGCAAAGAAGAAGTATTGGACGTCGTACGCACAGAGCGTGACCGCTTCTATGAGATCATTGACAACCCCGACAACTGGTATGTGGATACCCGCTGTGAAGGCTGGCAGGTGCGCGACATGGTCGGCCACATGATTGACGTGACCGAAAGTTACCTGAACCGCTGGGACCAGGCGCACAAGGGTGAGTTGCCGGATGGTATGGGACTGGTGGTCATGGGCGACGAGCTAAACAAGGGAGCTTTGGCCCACCGCAACTTGTCCCGCGAGGAAGCGATTTCTCGCCTGAAAGCCGACTCCGACAAGATGATGTCGATCTTTGAGGGGTTGTCGGAAGATGATTGGAATAACTTTATGGTCTCGCATGTTTTCATGGGGCCGCTCCCCCCGCTGTTCTATCCCGCCTTCCAGATTATGGACTATGGCGTCCATACCTGGGATATGCATTGGGGCCTCGGTGACAAAGATGCGCGGCTGGACGAGCGCACGGCCGGGATCCTCATCCCTTACATGTTCATCCTCTGGCAATATACGGTGGATCAGGAAGCGGCAAAGGGTAACGATGTCACTTATGGCGTTATTGCCGATGGCGAATGGGGCGGTAAGTGGAAGGTGACGGTGAAGGACGGGCAGTTCAACGCAGAGCCGACCGATGACTTGAGCGATGTCGAAGCCACGCTCCACTTTGAGCATCCCTCTGACCTGGTTCTGACCGCCTATCAACGCTTCCCCGGTGGCACGGCGACCGGCGACCCGGAAGCGGTGGCTAAGGTGCGTAGTTTGTTCCACACGATTTAAGCAAGGGTAGCCAGTATAGCCGGTGGGCAGTAGGCAGTGTATGCATTGTCCAGTCTACTGCATACTGCCCACTCCCTATTGGCTACTGAATTAGAGGCACTATGCGGCCGTGGACGGTTGAATATGGGACGCTTTGGGCGTGGGAGCAGGAGAACGGCCGCCCGCCCCCATTGCCGGTGCAGATCGCAGGGATTTTCCAAGAATTAACCACATCAGATGTAGACGAATTGGCAGCGGCGATGGGGTTGCCGGGACCAGAAGTGGTAGAACAGCGATTATCTGCCGGTCGCCGCTGTTTTACCCTAAAGGCCGACGGCCGGATCATCACCTATGGCTGGGTGACACACGGCCCCGAGTCGGTGGGTGAGCTGGAACGACGGTTTCATCTGGAGCAAGATGAAACCTATGTCTGGGACTGCGCTACCGTTACCCAATGGCGTATGAAGGGGGGATATAGCACGCTGTTGAATCGGATCATCAACCATTTACATGATGAAGGAGTTCCGCGCATCTGGATTGGCGCCTCGCGGCTCAACCACCCTTCGGTGCGCGGCATCGCGAATGCTGGCTTCACTCACGTAATTGACGTCACCTACCGCCGCTTCCTCCGGCTATCCCTCTTGCGCCTCCATCCTTCTCCCGCCACCTCCCCCCATCTGACAGCGGCCGCTTACCGCATCCTGATCAACGACCACGAGCGGTTGCTCGGCCGCGCCGCAATTGGCTATTTACGCGGTCAACAATAGCGTGTATATTCATCACTTACACAGTTCATAACATTCCCGACACGAAGGCGCGAGTTTTACAAAATCAGAAAATAGAATTCGTGCTATTCGTGTCAATAGTGCGTAATTTTCAGACAAGTGTCACTGCCTATATGAGAAGCCCACAAACAATAAATAACTCGCCAGATTGGCACCGGATGGCGGCCGATGATCTGCCCGGCCGCTTAGCAACAGACATTAACGAGGGGTTGACTGAGGAGGAAGTAGCACAGCGATTGGCACAGTATGGTGCAAATGAATTGGAGGAGCGCGGTGGTAAACATCCCCTACGAATTCTTTGGGAGCAGATTAGCAGCACAATGGTGCTGATCCTCATCGCAGCGGCTGTTGTTTCCGGCTTGCTGGGCAAGGTAACGGAGACGGCCGCCATTGCCGCCATCGTTATTTTGTTCGCTCTGCTTGGTTTCTTTCAGGAGTATCGTGCCGAACAGGCGATGGCTGCACTAAAGAAGCTGGCCGTGCCGGTCGTTCGCGTGCGCCGTAAAGGAGAGGTGCGGGAAATTTCCGCTCGAGAGCTGGTTCCCGGTGATATTGTCTTGCTGGAAGCGGGGAGCGCGGTTCCGGCCGATGTACGCTTCGTGGAGATCGCTAACTTGCGTGTCCAGGAGGCGGCGCTGACCGGCGAATCGGAAGCGGTAGAGAAGGAAACGGGGGCGATTGACAAGGACAACATTCCCCTGGGGGACCGGCGCAACATGGGCTATCTGGGCACAGCCGTTACCTACGGCCGTGGGGTGGCGGTGGTTGTCGAAACCGGGATGCGTACGGAACTGGGCAAAATCGCTACCCTTATCCAGGATGTACGCGAGGGGCAAACACCGCTGCAACAGAGTTTGGAACAGGTGGGTAAGATATTGGCAGCGGCCGGGATCGTTATTGCCCTGCTTGTCTTGCTTATTGGCCTGTGGCGCGGCGAGCCGGTCAGCGACATGTTTCTGACGGCGGTGAGCGTCGCGGTGGCAGTTGTGCCGGAAGGCTTACCGGCGGTAGTGACCGTAACACTGGCGTTAGGGGCGCAGCGCATGTTGCGCCGCCGTGCATTAATCCGCAAACTACCGGCGGTGGAGACTTTAGGTTCGGTGACAGTGATTTGCTCCGACAAAACGGGGACATTGACCGAAAACCGGATGACGGTCACAGTGGTAGACGTAGCCGGACATCATTTGGATTTGCAAGGGACGGCGCACCCTGTCCCTTCGCTCCAACTGTTTTCTGAATCTCCCGACCTGTTTCGTTTCCAGCCTCCGGCGATCAACTTGACGCTTGCCGGAGGTGCGTTGTGTAATGACGCTTCGTTGCAACCAGATGCGCAGACAGGGCGTTATTTGGCAGTGGGCGACCCAACGGAGGGAGCATTATTGGTGGCCGCCGCCCAGGCGGGTTTGCGCAAGTCGCACCTCCAGGCAGCCGTGCCGCGTATTGCCGAATGGCCCTTCGATTCGGATCGCAAACGGATGACGACCGTCCACCAACTACCGGACAACCGCGACGCCCTACCACTGACCCTGCAAGGGCTGCATGATGTTGTCATGCCTTATATTGCCATCACTAAAGGGTCAGTGGATGGCTTGCTGGCGCTCTGTGGCCGTGTTTGGGTGGATGATGGCCCCGTTGCCCTGGATGAGCTGTTGCGCGAACGGATTCAAGTGGCAAATGATCTGATGGCACAAAACGGGATGCGGGTTCTCGGTGTGGCATACCAGCCGTGGCAGGAACGGCCAACCGATCTGGAAAACCAGTTGGAACGCGACCTGACCTTCTTGGGGATGGTGGGCATGATTGACCCGCCGCGACCGGAGGTGAAGACGGCCGTGCAAACAGCGAAGATAGCGGGTATTCGGCCGATCATGATCACCGGCGACCACCCGCTGACAGCGCGGTTTATCGCTTATGATTTGGGAATTACGCAAAACGGCCGGGTAAAGACGGGCCAGGACCTGGCTACGATGTCGGCCGAGGAGTTGACGGCCGCTGTGGGCGAAGTTTCTGTGTTTGCTCGCGTCTCGCCGGA
Source organism: uncultured Ardenticatenaceae bacterium (assembly GCA_964410625.1). GTDB lineage: Bacteria > Chloroflexota > Anaerolineae > Promineifilales > Promineifilaceae > CAYPHY01. The sequence continues at coordinate 26,550 of CAYPHY010000052.1, forward strand.
ACATAAATTGCGGATTGTGGAGGCGTTGCAAGGGCAGGGGCGGGTCGTGGCGATGACCGGCGACGGGGTGAACGATTCTCCGGCACTCAAGCGGGCCGACATCGGGATTGCGATGGGCATCACGGGGACTGATGTGTCCAAAGAGGCTTCGGAGATGGTGCTGATGGATGACAACTTTGCCACCATTGTTGCCGCCATTGAAGAAGGGCGGGTCATCTATGACAACATCCGCCGCTTTGTAAAGTTCTCTATTGCCGGTAATGTGGGCAAGGTGCTGGTGATGCTGCTTGCACCGCTGTTGGGGATGAACGTTGCGCTACTCCCTCTGCAATTATTATGGCTCAACTTGCTGACCGATGGCTTGCTCGGATTGGGCTTAGGCGTGGAGCCGGCCGAACCAGGGACAATGAAACGGCCGCCGCGTAATCCCAAAGCCAGTCTGTTCAGCGAGGGTTTAGGGTTCCATGTGCTTTGGGTGGGAACCTTGATTGGTCTGGTTGCCCTGGCTATAGGCTATTATTACTTTGATCCGGCCAACCCGGGCGATACGACCTGGCAGGCGATGATTTTTAATGTACTGGCCTTTATGCAGATCGGGCAGGCGTTGGCTTCTCGTTCGACCCAGGCCTCATTGTTTACATTGGGGCTTCGATCAAATCCAGTCCTGCTGGGGTTGGCCCTGGTTGTGCTCTTCTTACAAATGTTGGTTATTTACCTTCCGGCGTTAGATGGGTTGTTCCAGGTGCGGCCGTTGTCGTTGCAGAATTTGTTGTTGTCGGCCGCATTTGGGTCGTTGGCTTTTATTGCGATTGAGTTAGAGAAGTGGGTGATGCGTAGGTGGAGCGCTGGCTCAAAATCAGCAAACGGCAGTTGACGGAACCAATGAAATCTGCTAAGATTACGCTTCTTGAATAGAGGGGGCGTGGTGTAGCGGTTAACACGCTGGCCTGTCAAGCCAGAGATCGCGGGTTCGATCCCCGTCGCTCCCGCCTGACCTATAGTATTTCAAGTCAGACAAAAGACCTCGATAAGCTCGGGGTCTTTTCCGTTTTCTGTACGATTGATACCCATCTCATAGTTCGAGTGCTCGAACAAACTATCGCTCCCGCGCTTGGTATGCTGAACTGTGCTTACTTACGGCCGTTGTGGTGTTGGTCGGTGTATTCGTCCTTGTGCCGTGAAAAAGCTAATAATCGTGGAAAATAGCGACGCCACCACGCTACGCTTCCTATACCATCACTTTGAATTCTTTGGTTTATGATCTATATAATTCAGTATTCGAAACAACTTCTTCAGGTTTTCCTTGACCAGCTTACTATCACCGAATTAGGCCTGTTAGCTAATAGATTAATCTCTAAGTCTAGTAATACAAGATCCGAGTTCCACTGAACGAGTTTTCAAATAACATTACCTCGTTCTTTGCAAATTGCATCAATTAGAAGGTCTATTTTTCCCCGACGAGCGAAGTACAGGATAAGTTCTCTGGCCTTTGCTGACTTTCCCTCCCCTCTTAGACTATCGTAATCAACATTCAAGACAAAACATAGATTGCGTAACTCTTCTAAATCAAAGTTATTCACCAAAGTATAGTGCAAGGTTGTATGCTTCTCATGTTTTTTTCGATTCTCAATTTTGCTTAAAGCATCTATCTCTAATTCTTTTATTGCGTCGACCCATTCGTACATATTCGGGCATTCGTCAAGTGATCCGGAATACCAAACCCGCTCGAAAAGTTCAGCCATTTTACTTGAGATGCTTTTCAATGCATCTCTTAAAACGTAATACCTCTCACTTTGAGAGTTTTGCATTTCATATGGAGAAAAATAATGCTCACCGAAAGCTACATCTCTAATTTCTGCTCTATGCCAAGTTATTATTTCTGCTAAAAGTACGGCACCTGCAAATCGGTCGGCGCTACGGCCCCATTGCCCTATTCGACTCAGTCTATGTTGATAGCCGTCTCCTCCTGCCGGTACGTAACGAGGAATAGACAGATTTTCACTATACATATCTTCAACGTCAACTAACTCAACATCTTTTGTGCTTAAGTCAACGATCACATTTTCGCCCGCAATATCACAGTGAGCATCTCCATTGGTTTCAATGCACTTTAACAGTTCACTAAATTTTGAAGCTAAAGATAATGTAGTTTTATTGGACAAAGACATCCTTTTCATAATAATAACTGACCAAAGAAGACCGTCAATCCAAGGCATCATAATGGCAAAGTGCAAGTCAGCCCCTAAGTTTGGCGGTTCAGGAATATCGTTTGAATTCAGAACAAATCTTTGGCTTACACGCATACCTGGAACGCTTTCATACTTCTTCAAGTGGGAAACAGTAGCAGTAACTTGTGGATCACGAAATGCAGGCTTGAAGACTTTCAGGGCATAGCTTTCCCCTGAGTATTTTTCCCGCAGTTTATAGATCCAAGATTTCCGGCCTTCTTGTACAAAGGCATGTCCTGGAAAATATGGGTGTTCAATTACCTCAAAGATGCAGTTATTAAGTATCAAAGGTACTTGTGGGTGAATATTAGCAATCATATCACTTCGAAGGCCTTGTGGTGGGGGTTGCTGCGGGCCTTGGAAAGGCTAATTTACAAAGCTCCGTGTAATGCGCAGGAAAAAGCAAGCGGCTATTTGCTGAAATGGCAAAGCCATACTCTTCCATAACGGTACGGTAAGTCTCAGGAACGGCGGATGATACTTCAAATAGTAACCGACCATAAGGTAAATCAATTTCCTCAGCGCTTTGGAAACCTTTCCAACTTTGTTCATTTGACATCTTAGCCTGCAAACTGTCGTTAACTAAAACATTTACAACTATTAGATTGCCATCAGGTGTAATCAATTGCATAATGCGCTGAAGCATTAATATTAGATCTGCGCGATTACTGTCCCCATCAGTTATGTGATAGACTAAAGGTGCCGGACAATCTTGTAGGTTTGGAATTTCCGAGAGAATTAGATTTTCAACCTCACCAAAGGCATTATTCTCATCACTCATGTCTAAAGTTGTGAGCTGTGGGATACCTAACTGTGCAACTTGTTCAATGTCCTTGATGCCAACCAATAGGTCAATTGCCTTTGAACTATAGGCGAACATAGCTATGCGATATCTTGGGATCACTGTCGTTCCCTTCGTGGAGAGTTGAACTAACTTAACGGCAAGATTAAACAGTAACTGATTTGTCTTATCAATTCTGGTCTCCCCTTGAAATCCTTTGTTCATGGATGGACTAGCATCAACGAGAAATATGATAAGACCAGGAGTTTTACTTGATGCAAGTATTTGATAACGACCTTGCCCTGTATTAAACTGCTTTGAAATATTTGCCTTCCAAAGCTGATTGATATTGGATTGTTGTTTTGCCGCTTGTTGGACGAGTAAGTTATCTTTTTGACTGATACGTTTTGCTAGTACCTTAATCGTATAACGCACATCTGCATCGGTGACGTAAGTGCTAATTAGGGCCAATTTTCCTTCGTTTGTAATTGCTACTTGAAATTCCAGTTCTTCGATTTGGATAGCCTGTTCTTGATCAGTTGGTGTAATCAGAGGTTCAAGCTGACGCAAGAAGCCTTCAATCTCCGATTTTACTTTTTCAATAGGAACTTTGATTTCTACAAGCCTATCATCATCAGATACAAGAACGGAAATCTCCATTTATGATTCCCTTTCCTAGCAATAAAAGTCGTTTCGACCTACATCCATAAAAATTCATTTGAAGTATAAGGCTATTGACTAAAAAACGCTAGAATGGAGGCAAAAGCTTGAGCTACAGACCGATAGTTCAAGTTCAAAGATGATTGCTCTTGTATTTGACATAGGGAATGAATTAATTATCCTCCTTAGTATAATTTGCAGATTGCGGTTGCTTAATTATGTGTTCATAGCTTGTTTACAATAGAGGGCGTCTTTGATATATTCACAATAGAATGAGAATCATACTGAATTATACAAATGAACAACATCAACATGACCTGATTAGAGGGCCTAAGTGTAATATTGACGGGCCACGTGCGTGAGCGAATCCCGTCGCTCCCGTACCGGACACAGAGTAAAAAAGCTCTCGAATGACTCGAGAGCTTTTTTCTATGGGAGTTGCCCATGGCAATACCCACACAGGCTTGTGCGAAGCGGTCCCGGTTGGCAACAATCTACGTAAATTAACCAGAGCATGGTATTCAGAAGAAAGCTGATGTCCCAGGTGCATAACTCCTGTGCGAATTAAACAGTTCTAACCAGCCCATCTATCAATGGCATCCAGATATAGCCCATGAAAGTGGTGGACAGCGTGTTCGCTTTCGCCGCTGCCATTGATGTCACAAACGAAGCGACCTTGCTCGTAAGCAGGTGTTTTCATACCACGCTGTACGCTTTCCACAATGGCGATGTCTTCCTTTTGCAACACTTGATCAATATACTCAAGCGCTTCAACTTGCTGCGCCGATGGGATGGACTGCTCGAAGAAAAAGTCGAAATATTCTAGCGTCCTGTCTGCATCCAGAGGAATGAATTGCCACACCATCCAATTGGGCGCGCCAGGATAGCGCAGAAGGGCTGTATTCGGCCACAACCACCACACTGCATGGTCCTGTACGGTGGCTCCTGTCACTGTGTAAGCCGAGTTTTCGTTTCTGCCCGCCGGGGCGATATGGCTGGAGTAGATGCCGTGGGTCGTTACTCGATAGTTATCAATATCTACCAGGCTGACAAAATCTTTGTGGGCTACGGCACAATGGTAACATTCGAGGAAATTGTCCACGACGCTTTTCCAGTTGGCCTGAATGGTATAGGTGAGCCGGTGGGCGTGTGTCAGGCAGGCAAGGTCGGGGGTATAGGCCTGGATCTCTTGTGCCAGGTTGCCGGCTTGTTCAGCTAATGATGCGGCCGTCGGATCAAGATTGACGAAGATCATGCTGCAAAATTGTTCTATCTGAACGGGCATCAGGCTGAAATCGGCGAAGTCGAAATTTTCGACGGTTTGGGCGTGGCGAGCGGAGAAGAGATGGCCGTTTAAATCGTAACACCAGGCATGGTAAGGGCAAACAATGGTTTTGACATTGCCCTGACCTTTGAGCAGTTCATGCCCTCGATGGCGGCAGACATTGTAGTAGGCCTGGAGCTTGCCGTTGCGGTCACGCAAAGCCACAATGGGCATTTCCTGAACCATCAGCGCCACATAATCTCCGGGTTGGCGTAGCTGCTCCACATGGCACACATATTGCCAGCTTTTGTAAAAAATCGCTTCCCGCTCCACGTTAAGATAAGCTGGCTGCACATAGGTGCGTGCGGGTAAGGAAAATGAACGCTGGGGGACAGGATCAAATCGCTCCCCTAAAGTTTGTAAATCTACCCTAGAAATTGTCATTGTTTAATCTCTCCCTCAAGAGCCTCTGGGGTCTTTTCAAACCTCCGAGGTCTGAACGGTTACATCTCCTGTCTGGCGTAATGGTAATGTGCTTCGCAGCATATTGACAATCAACGCATCCCGCTGCGCTGCCATGGTGGATACATCCTCTCCCTCAGCTTCTGCAGCAACCCCTTCAGCTAACAATTTGGCGATTTCAGGCGTGATGACCACATCCCCTAGATCCGCCCACCAGCGGTGAAAACTATCGGCATAACGGTGACAAAATTCGAGCATTCCTCCTTGCCCTGCCCCCAGGTGAAAGAGCATATGCGGTCCCATAGCCGCCCAGCGCAACCCTGGCCCGGCCCACACCGCTTTATCCACATCCTCGACAGAAGCCACGCCACTTTGCACCAGATGGATAGCCTCGCGCCATAAGGCTGCCTGCAAACGGTTAGCCACATGAGCAGGGACTTCCCGCCGGACGCGGATGGTGACTTTGCCCACTTGTTGATAGAAGGCTTCGGCCGTTTCCAACACACCAACGGCCGTCCGCTCATTTGCCATCAGTTCCACCAGGGGAATCAGGTGCGGCGGATTAAAAGGATGTCCCAACAAAAAGCGGTATGGATTTCGCCACCCCTGCTGCATTTCGCTGACCATTAGCCCCGAGGCAGAGGAGGCCACGATGGCTTTAGGTGGCAGATGAGGTTCAATCTCAGCGAAAAGCTGGTGCTTAAGGGCGAGCTGTTCTGGAATGCTTTCCTGTACGAATTGAGCATTCTGTACGGCGGAAGCGGCCGATTGATGAAAGTAGATTTGCTCTGGATCGCCCCGGTCTGTCATCCCCAAGCTTGTCAACGTTGGCCACGCCTGCTCCACATACTCGCGCACTGCCTGTTCACTGTTTGCTGCCGGTTCGTATATATCCACGCGCAACCCGGCCGCTAAAAATAGGGCCGTCCAGCTTGCACCGATCACGCCTGCGCCTAACACTGTCGCCTGTTCAAACTGTTCCATCATAGCCTCCTTATTACCCCCGATCTAAAATCGAACCTGATTTGCCCCTTTCAGCGCCAGCCGTTGTCGGACTTCCGTCGCTGTTGCCACTTTCAGGCCTAGACTTTCAATAATTGTGCGGATGTTTTGAACTTGTTCCGCATTGGATTTTGCCAGTTGGCCCCGACGAATATACAAGCTGTCTTCCATCCCTACCCGTAAATTGCCGCCCAACATTGCCGACTGCGTAGCGAAAGGCATTTGGTGCCGTCCCGCCGCCAACACCGACCATTCATAGCTGTCGCCAAACAGCTTGTTGGCAATGGTGTGCATGTGCATTAAACTGTCCAGGTCAGCACCCACTCCGCCTAAAACACCAAAGACCATTTGCACAAAGAAGGGGGGTTCGACCATTCCCATGTCCACAAAGTAGGCCAGATTGTAAAGATGCCCTAAATCGTAGCACTCAAATTCAAAACGTGTGCCGTGCTTTTCGCCTAATTCCCTGAGGATAAACTCGATATCGGCAAAGGTATTGGGAAAGATGAAATCTTTGGTCATGTTCAGGAAGGCAGGCTCCCATTCATGTTGCCAAAGCTGATGCTTCGCCACCAATGGGAAGATACCGAAATTCATGGAGCCAACATTGAGCGAGGCCATCTCTGGAGCGAAGGTATCGGCCGCCAGAATACGCTCTTCTTGGGTCATGCCCAAACCGCCACCTGTGGAGATATTCAACACCGCATCACACCCATCTTTGATGATCGGCAAAAATTGGCGGAAGGTCTCCACTCGTGGGTCGGGTTTGCCTGTCTCTGGATGACGAGCGTGGAGGTGGATAATGGCTGCCCCTGCTTCGGCCGCGCCAATGGCTGCTTCCGCTATCTCCGCTGGCGTAACAGGCAAATAGGGTGACATGGTGGGTGTGTGAATGCCGCCTGTTACGGCGCAAGTAATGATGACTGATTTGCTCATATGGTCGCTTTCCCTGGATAGAAGTGGCTAGTCAGTGCTTGCCTTGTTTTTTATGCTGCAATGTAGATTGCTGAGACGAAGTCATAGTGCTGAAGACTAATTTACCTTGTCATAAGACAAGGTAGCTGATGTTTTTCGCCATATACCATATAATAATCGCCATCATGTCCGGTTCTGCCGTTGGCAACCCAATCCAGATTGGCCTACTGCTACTACCTGCTTTTAACAGCATGGCGGCAAATAGCTTTGTTGACCCTTTCCGCGCTGCCAACTATTTGCACGGCACTGCGCTGTATCAATGGCATTTTCTCTCTTTAGATGGAAATCCTGTTACTGCCAGCAATGGGGTGGTTGTCTGCCAGACGATTCCTTATCATGAGGTGGGAGAGAGCCTTGACCTGCTTGTTGTCAATGCCAGTTGGACGCCGGAAAATTTCCGTGACCCTGCTATGCAATTGTGGCTGCGGCGTATGAGTCAACGGAGTATTCCGCTTGTGGGGATAGATACCGGGGCTTTTGTGCTGGCTTTTGCTGGGCTGATGAATGGCTATCGGACGGTGGTGCATTATGAGCATCTTGATTCGTTTCAGGAATTGTTTCCACAAATCGAGGTTAAAGCGTGTCTGTATGTTATTGATCGTGATCGTTTTACCTGTTGCGGTGGGGTGGCGGCTGTTGACCTGGCATTAGAAATCATTGGTCTACAGCAGGGGATGACGGTGGCGAGTGCGGCTGCGCGTTATATTTTTCACGAGCGGCTGCGCGGTGGAGAGGAGAGACAACTTTCGCGCACCCATGAGCCAATAGGTTATGCTATCCCTGAAGTTTTGCGTAAGGTGTTTTTGTTAATGGAGCAGAATCTGGAAGAGCCAAAGCGTTTACCCGAATTGGCGCAGCGAGCAGGCGTATCCCAACGACAATTAGAACGCCTTTTTCAACAGCATGTTGGGCTTACCCCCAAACGGTATTATCTCAACCTTCGCTTGAATCGCGCTCGTGCCTTGTTGACGCAAACAGAACTATCTCTGGCTGAAATCGCGGCCGCTTGTGGTTTTAATAGCACAGAGCATTTCACACGCAGTTATAAGGATTATTTTGATACCGTCCCTAGTTTGGACAGGACAGATGGGCGGATTCCGTTTCAATTTCGGCCGTTTCCGGGCTATTCAGGCATTAGACAGTAATGCTCAATCGAGAACCTCTATACAAACGAAGCAGCCTTCCTCGGCGACCGGCTGCTGGCTCCGCCGTGATCGACACGACACCCAGCTTCATTAAGCATCCCCTGGTTGTCGCTGACCGGATTGAGCGTATTGCGGCGGCCGTTGGCGACCCCCACCGCATCATCGCCGCGCCGGATTGTGGTTTTGAGACGGCCGTTGGTTCCAAAATGGTCGTCGAGGAAGTGGTCTGGGCGAAGTTGCGGTCGCTGGTGGAGGGGGCGGCGATTGCTTCGCAACGGCTTCTTGGAAGACAATGATGCTTATGATGTAGAGCTGTTAGACTATCATTAATGGAGCAAATCATGATTCCCGAAAACCGAACTCCACCCACCCAGGGGATAGTGTAACGTTGTTTCTGTAAAAGTTGGCTGGGGTAGGCCATGAGGTAT
>CAYPHY010000053.1:0-33756 GCA_964410625.1 uncultured Ardenticatenaceae bacterium
CAATGAGGCAATGAGGCAATGAACAAAGGGATTTTTTGGAGAATTCGTTGGGTCGGTCAAATCCGTGGTTAAGCGTTTTTGCGCGTATCAGTAGAGTGGCATATGGATGGGGTTGTATCGCTATTAGATGAGAAACATTACCGGCTGGTGGAAGAACTCTGGGCGGAGATGCGGGAACGGTTCGGCCTTCAGGGTATTGATGTTACGCCCTACCCCCACTTTTCCTATCATGTGGCTGAGTCCTATGAAGTGGGGCAGGTAGAGCGAATATTATTGGCGTGGGCGCAGGAAACGGCCGTGTTCTCACTAAAGACGGCCGGAATCGGCATTTTTACCGGCCCCCAACCCGTCATTTATCTCCCCGTCACGCGAACGACCACCCTGAGCACGCTCCACGATGAGCTATGGCCCGCGCTGGACGCCTATAGCACAGGTAGCTCGGCTTACTATGCGCCGGAGAATTGGTTTCCCCACATTTCAATAGGCTTTGGCGATATCCAACCAGAGAAACTTGGGGCGATCGTCGAATGGCTAAACGAACAAACGTGGGCCTGGGACGTCACCGTCAACAACTTCGCCTTTTTCCGCGATCCGGGAAACGGCCCGCACATCCTCCACCGCCGCTTCAACTTCAGAAAGTAGAAAAACTGAATTCAGTATCAATTAACCACAGATAACACGGATTAAACGGATAAGTACGGATTCTAAGTGGAGGAATCTGTGTTTACCCATTTAATCCATGTCCATCCGTAGTTTATTCATGTCCTCGCTTTCATTTATTGTGGTTGCACGCGGTCCGGGTCGGCCGGGAGCCAGCAAACGCCAGCGAGAGCCTCGGAGCAAGCCACTTGCCACCAACGGCCGTCGCGGCTAATACCCGTCACCTCATACGGCTCATTTTGGGCGGCTGGCTCACCAGGAATCAGTCCCTCACCATAGGCGGCCGTAGGAAAGAGATCGCCGCTAACCACATTGACGGACGTGACCTCAGTATCCAAGACAGGTAGGGGTAACTGTACTCCTTCGGCCGTTTGCAACAAGAAGGGTTCATACGCCAGTAATGCTTCGTCCGTCTGAAAGGTGATGACGTTGTTTGGATCGTAGGGAGCAGTTAGCCAATAGATGGCCGTGCCATCGAACGACACATAGCTCAGATAACGCTCCTCCACTCCTCCAGTGGCATTGGTGCGGACAAAGCCAAGCGCTAACCCCGGTAGCTGGCCCATTGAAATAGGAACAAACTCAAGAGGCGTAAAGGTATCGTCGGGATAAGTGATCGCACGATCCGCCTCAATCACATCGAGATATAGCATCCCTAACGCTTCCAGAGCGGCACGCACGGCCGCTTCATCCTCCGCGCCCGGTATTTCGCCGGGTGTCAGCCCTTGCGCTTCCAATATGGCCTGGAAGTCGGGATGGTTGTCCAGGGAGGTGACGCTGAGTTTGGCCGAGCCAACGAGTTCCGTTCCCTCCAAAACACATAGGAAAGGGCCACTTCCTTCACAAGGAATAACTTCCCATCCTTCGGGAGCGGGCGTTGGCCCTAGTAAGCTAAGGAAGATATTCAGCGGCAACCAGGGGGCGTTGGGGGCTTGCGTTGGAATCGGTCTGGTCTCCACTGGCTGAATCGTTGGCTCGGCCGTCGCTGGGCTGGTAGCGGTCTCTAATAGTGGCGGGGTGGAGGTTGGCGGCGCGGCCGTTGGTGGCACGGCGGTTTCCGTTATTTCAGTGGTTGGCGCGGCAGTTGGTGATTCGGTTTCGACAGGGGGGACGGCCGTACCCGTTGGGGATGGAGTCGCCGGTTGGTCTGGCGGATTACAGGCCGCCAGGAACAAAGTAAGCAGTAGCAATAGATAAGTCGTTAATGGTCTCATTCTTTATCCTCGTTCGTTTGCGTAAATCTGAACAGTCACGTTGCTAGACGTATGCGCGACTGTATTAGTTCCTCAAAGCCTACAAGGATAAGCGTTCACAATGATTAACAGGTGGGGGTTGGCGTACAACCGGTGGCGGCTGGTGTGCAGATGTGGTTGAGCGCCATGCCGAGATAGGGGGAGGGGTCTAAGGTGTTATTGAAGTCTAGTTCGTTGCGGTAGCGGCCGTTGCCATCGTCGCGCACAATCGAAAAATGTAGGTGAACCCATACGCTGCGTACCGAATTGCCGTTGTAATCGCCGGTATAACCAAGCAGGGTCCCTTGTTCGACAAACATCTCAGTCGTCCCTGGCGGAAATGCCTCCTCAATAAAATCATTCCCTTCGGTGTCGGCCATGTGGGTATAGTAGAGCCATATTTGCGTTCCGGGGCTTAGGGGATCATCAGGGATACGTTGGATCAGCGTACTGCGCCAGCCAGACTCGCGGGTGATATAGCCATCGTAAGCAGCAAATACGGGGGTCAAACCGGGGTCGGTGTTGCTGAAAATGTCAATTCCCTGGTGAGGGGCGGCGCTGGAATAAGGGCCGCGCGGGTCACCATAGAGCAAGCCGATGAAGCCATCGGCGGGGAGGATAAAAGGGGCATTGGGGCATTGATCACGCTGAACCGTGATCAATGCCGCTCGTGTCGCTTCGTTGCCCCCTTGCCAGGAGAAGAAATCCCCGCTGCGTGGATCGCGTAGGTCGCTTATGAGTTGAAGGATATAATAAATCAGTAGTGCAAAAGTTAACAGCAACGCACCACTAAGCAAGAGTTGAGTGAGGCGTCTGCGCTTCCCGTGAGTCATCGTCAGGAGATTATCAAAGTCCTGGCGCTTTTCAAGTGTCGAGCCGTTTTTATTTTCGGCCGCTTATTCTTATAATCACCTTGAAAGACATTCTATCCCTAGGGACGCAGATCAAGGTAGCACCTATGCCCACTCAATTAGAGCATCAGTTCATTGCCACCAACGGTATCCAACTCCATGTGGTAACTGCCGGGCCAGCAGAGGGGCGACCAGTGTTCCTTCTACATGGTTTCCCCGAATATTGGCGAGGGATGGAGAAGCTGATTCCGCCATTGGCCGAAGCGGGCTACCGCGTGTGGGTCCCCGACCAACGTGGCTATAATTTGAGCGATAAGCCGCGTGGTGTTGCGGCTTACCAGATGGATACGTTGGCGGCCGATATAGTGGGCCTGATTAAAGCGACCGGCCATGAAAAAGCGGTGGTCGTCGGCCACGACTGGGGCGGGGCAATCGCCTGGTGGCTGGCGATTCACCATCCCGCTTTGCTGGAAAAGCTGATCATTCTCAACATCCCCCATCCTCAGATAGCAGGCAAGCAACTGCTCACCAATCCATCTCAAGTATTGAGAAGCAGCTACGCCTTTTTCTTCCAACTGCCCTGGCTGCCAGAGTTTCTCTCCAGGTTTAACAACTGGGCATTGACCGTTCGCACGATGCGACTGACCTCGCAGCCAGGAGCTTTCAGCGAAGCGGAGATGAAGGGATACCGGAAAGCATGGTCTCAGCCAGGCGCAGCCACGGCTATGCTGAATTGGTACAGGGCCGCACTACGCTATCCACCCGATCTGCTTGGCGATTTGCGCGTTACCGTTCCAACGCTGATGATTTGGGGTGCACGCGATTTCGCGCTGAGTCGCGAGATGGCCCCGCTGAGTATTGAGAAGTGTGATGACGGCCGTTTGGTGATGCTGGAGGAAGCAACCCACTGGATACAACACGAAGAGCCTGAGCGTGTCAACGAATTGATCCTGTCATTTTTGTAAGAACACGGTGTCTGGATTCAATAAGATTAGGAGTTACGCAGTTAAGAATTTTTTGCAACGAATTAGCGCGAATGAACGCGAAAAATAGCTCTCAATTCGCGTTCATTCGCGTAAATTCGATGCAAATGTGTAAGCCCTAAAGAAACAAAGGATCAACGCCCTATGTCCGACAAATCAGAGCATGAAGCAATGGTGGAAAGCATGTGGCGGTTTTTTCTGACCAATGGTGAACCACCCGGTTTTAACGAGTTGTATCCGTACAAGTTCCAGCATTTTCGGAGTGTAATCAGCCGGTTGCCCACCGATCCGCGCTGCCATTTGTGCAGCACCCCTTTTTCAGGAATTGGCGGACAATTGGCGCGAATCGTTCTTGGCAAGAAACCTTCGCGGCTCAATCCGAAATTGTGTAATAGTTGCGACCAATTTGCCCGTGAACATCAGGGAGGGGCAGAGGTCGAACTGTCTATGCTGTTCGCCGATGTGCGTGGCTCAACCACATTGGCGGAGGGGGTGCGCCCGGCCGAGTATAGCCGTTTAATTGACCGCTTTTACAAGGTAAGCACCGACGTACTGATTCATTCCAATGCGTTGATCGAAAAGATGCACGGCGATCAGGTGACAGGGTTGTATGTTCCTGGCTTTGCCGGAGCGGAACATGCGCGTATAGCCGTGGAAGCCGCGCAGGGCATCCTGCGGGCAACAGGGCACAACAACCGTTCTGGCCCCTATGTTCCGGTAGGCTGCGGCGTCCATACAGGGACCGCTTTTGTTGGTGCGGTAGGTTCGGGGGACGGCGTCGTGGACATTGCCGCGTTGGGTGATGCGGTAAACACGGCCGCTCGCCTGGCCTCACATGCTGCTCCCGGCGAAGTCATCATCAGCGCGGAAACGTGCCGGGCCGCAAAATTGGATACAAGCCAGATGGAAGCGCGAACCCTTCAATTGAAGGGGCGCAGCGAGCCGGTCGAAGTCCGCGTTATCCAGATCGCTCCCGGTTAGTCAACCAATTAGTCAACCAACGCCTGTAGCGCAGCCTGATCGAGAATAGGAACACCTAATTCTTGCGCTTTGGTCAGTTTGCTACCGGCCGCTTCGCCAGCAACCAGGTAGTTGGTCTTTTTGCTGACAGAGCCGGTCACTTTGCCGCCGTTGGCTTCGATGAACGCGGTCGCTTCGTCACGGCTCCAGGTGGGCAGCGTGCCGGTGATCACAAATGTTAGGCCGTTTAAGGGGCGTTCTCCTTGAGGCTCGGCCGTCTTTTCAGCAGCAAAATTCAGCCCGGCAGCGCGGAGCTTCTCTACGACTTCACGGTGGCGTTCATTGCTAAACCAGGTGACAACCGATTGGGCGGTTTGCGGGCCGATGCCGCCAATGGCGTTCAGCGTTGCCACATCGGCGTTGGCAACGGCGTCAATGCTGCCCAACGCATCAATCAACATCCCCGCCACCACATTGCCGACAAAGCGGATGCCCAATGCCGTCAGCAGGCGTTCCGGCGGCCGTGATTTGCTGGCCTCAATACCGGCCAATAGCGCATCCACTTTCTTCTCTTTGTAACCTTCGAGTTGTAACAGGTCGTCCCGTTGCAGGCTATAGATGTCCCCTACATCGCGGATTAATCCTTGATTGACGAGGAGGGCGGCCGTTTGCGTGCCAAAACTGACAATATCCATCGCGCCACGACTAACAAAATACTCTACACGACGCACCAACTGCGCCGGGCAGGCCGGATTTTCACAATAGACGGCCACTTCACCAGGGAACTGCACTGCCGGATCACCACAGGCGGGGCAATGGGTCGGCCGGGTAATCGGTTGTTCTTCCCCGGTTCGCGCGTCTACCACTGGCCCAACGATGTAGGGAATCACATCCCCCGACCGCTTGACTATCACCAGATCACCGACACGAATATCTTTGCGCTCAATTTCATCGTAGTTATGAAGCGTGGCATTACGCACAACGACGCCGCCGATCTCCACCGCTTCCAAGACAGCGTTAGGGGCAAGGATACCGGTACGGCCGACATTGACCTGTAGGCCAATCATCCGCGTCGTCTTTTCCTGGGCCGGAAACTTCATGGCAATCGCCCCGCGCGGGTCTTTGCCAACAAAGCCCAGGCTATCGGCCAGTTCGCGGTCGTTGATTTTGATCACGATGCCGTCCACTTCATAGTTGATCTGGTTGCGCCGCTGCATCCACTCCTCATAGACTGCAATGACATCATCCAACGACGAGCAGAGCTTGTTGTCAGGCGAGACAGGAAAACCGAGATCGCGTAGATAGGCGAGCCGTTCCCACTGCGTCACCGGGATCCCATCCCCATCCCAGGCGATGAGATCATAGCAGTAGAGGCGCAGCGGCCGTTCGGCCGTCTTCGCCGGGTCAAGCTGGCGCAATGAACCAGCAGCAGTGTTACGCGGATTCATATAGAGTGCTTCGCCGCGCTCCCCCCGCTCCTTGTTCAACGCCTCAAACTTATCCAGCGGGAAAAAGACCTCGCCGCGTACCACCAGATAGGCGGGTGGTTGCAACTCGCTGGCCGGATCAACAGGAATCCGCTTCGGCAGGCTGCGGAGGGTGCGCAGATTTTGTGTGACACCCTCCCCCACTACACCGTTGCCCCGCGTTGCCCCCTGGACAAAACGGCCGTCGCGGTAAGTTAGCACGACTGTCAGGCCATCCAATTTTGGTTCAACCACATACTCTAGTTGGCTGTCGTTGTTGGGAAGCAGGCGGCCGATGCGTGCCCGCCAGGCACGTAAATCCTCGGCATTAAAGGCGTTCATCAGGCTGAGGATCGGCGTCGGATGGGTGATCTTCTCGAAACCCTCGGCCGGTTCGGCCCCAGCTCGTTGAGTAGGCGAGTCTGGTGTGACCAGTTCGGGGTGTTCCGCCTCCAGTGCCAACAGCTCCCGGTATAAGGCATCATACTCAGCATCGCTAATCACCGGTGCATCCAGGACGTGATAGCGATAGAGATGATGGGCGATTTCTGTGCGTAATTGGTTGATTCGTTCTTCCGGCGTCATAGGCTAGATCGTAACTTATTCTCTGAAAATGCTCAAGCAACAAAGCTTAATGATTAATTGATGAAACGCTTTTGCCGGGCGGAAGTTGCGAGCTACAAATGGGTATACATATTACACCGATCGGGCGCGGATAACGCGGATCTCACTCATGTGAATTCGTAGGATAAAGGAGTGCAAAGATGGATCAGGTTTACGTGACTCAATTAGTAAGCTTTCGTTGTATGTCATTCCACCTTTTAGCCTAAACAAGGTATTATGGTCGAAATCGGTAACACCACTTGACCCCAATATCGGCGATGAATTGGGGAGGAGGTTGGATGCAAATTCTATGGCAATACTTGCGGCCGTTGCGTTGGTGGATCTTACTCGCGCTTATCCTGGCCGGGCTGACCCAAATTCTCGATCTGATTGATCCGATCATCATGGGCATTATCATTGATGATTATGCTCTCAACCCCAACAATCGGCCGGAAGGAGAACTGGTGCGTGGCGCGTTGGGTTGGCTGGGGGTGGCTGTCACTGTGGCCCTGGCAGGGCGCGTATTCAGCGCCTTCCAGAGCTATGTGATGCAACTCGTTGTCCAGCGCTTTGGGATGCAAGTCTTCAATGATGGGATGCGCCAGACCTTGCGGCTCTCTTACCAGGAATACGAGGAAAGCAGCAGTGGCGAGACGGTGGCAACGCTGCAAAAAGTGCGCAACGACATCGAACGCTTCCTCAACGCCTCGGTCAACATCGTCTTTTCCTCTGTTGTTGGCATCATCTTCCTGATCTGGTATGCGATCACCAAACATTGGCTGTTGATACCGGTCTTTCTCGTTGGCTTGTTGCTCTTGGGTGGGCTGACCAGCTTGCTCGGCCGCCACATCAAAACCCTCCAACGCTCAATTTTGCGCGAGACAAGAGCGATGTATGGCACGATCACAGAGTCGCTGCGCAATATCGAGCTAGTCAAAAGCCTCGGCCTGACCTTCCCCGAAATCCGACGGATGCAGGGCTACACGCAGAAGATCTATGATCTGGAGATGGAAAAGGTGCGCCGCGTGCGATCGCTGTCGGTGGTGCAAGGGACGATCATCAACATCCTCAAGCAGTCGATTTTGTTTATCCTGCTGTGGCTGATCTTCCGCGATGTCCTCTCCGCTGGGGAACTGGTCTCTACCCAGGCGATCATCAACAAAATCTTCGGCCCGTTGCAACAATTAGGCAGCTTTATTCTCAACTATCGGGAAGCGGAAATATCGCTACAAACTTTTGAGGAATTACTACAAAAGCCTATTGAACAACGGCCGGAAGAGCCAGTAGACATCGGCCGTGTCGAACATTTGCGCTTTGATGACGTCGTCTTTCGCCACCGCACAGCTGTGCAAAACGCCATTGACCATCTGACTTTCGAGGCACAGGTGGGAGACACAATTGCCTTCGTTGGCCCGTCGGGTTCAGGCAAATCAACGTTGATCAAGTTGCTGGTCGGGCTATATACGCCGAACAGCGGCACGATCTACCTCGACAACGTGCCGACCAATGAGCTACGCTATAACCGCATCCGCCGCCAAATCGGCTTTGTCACCCAAGACCCGCAGCTTTTCTCCGGCACGATTCGTGAAAATCTGCAATTTGTCAAGCATGATGCAACGGAAGAGGAAATGTATGACGCTTTGAAAAAGGCCTCGGCACTGGGTGTGATCGAGCGTTCGGGCAAGGGGTTGGACACGCGGCTCGGCGAGGGTGGCACACGGGTGTCGGGTGGCGAACGCCAGCGCATCTCGATTGCACGAGCGTTGGTGCGGCGGCCACGCTTGCTGATCTTTGACGAAGCTACGTCAGCGTTGGACTCAATCACCGAACAGGAGATCACCACAGCCGTGCGTGAATTGTCGGCCGATAAACAACATCTAATGATCCTCATCGCCCACCGGCTGAGTACCATCGCCCATGCCGACCGGATTTACGTGTTGGAGCGCGGCCGAATTGTGGAAACAGGAACACACGAGGAGTTGCTGGAAAAGTTTGGTCTTTACTATGCCATGTGGCGGCAACAAATCGGTGAACGGGAAATTGAGCAGTTTGATCCATTCGCCAACCAGGCCAAAGAATCGCTACCTGGCACCCTAGATCAAGACAGGGAATTGATTGCCACCGTTTAGCAGGCAGCCCAGCAAAGCCAGTTCAACATTGTGCGCTCCGCCCGTTTCTGTTTCTGGCGTAGGCCATTGCCCTGGGATAAAATCGCGCTGTCTGTGATAAACTGGCACGATATGAACCCAAAAGCGACCCTGGCTCTCAATCTGCATTTATCGCTACCGGCTGTAAAGGTACATCCATTCGTGTCATTCGTGAAATTCGTGTCGAAAAGTGGTCGTGGTTTATCTAGGTTAAGGTATAGATATGGGAATTGAACGAGAACGTAGAACCGGTCGCAGGCGAGCGCGGGAGGGGGATTCGGCCGCGCCCAAAATCGCCAAAATCACCCAGCCCGTCCACTGGCTGCCCGTCTATGAATTGGCCGATGAGGAAGGGCTGGAAAAGATTCACCAGGCGTCATTGGAAATCCTCTCCGATGTGGGCATTGATTTCTATGATGAGGAAGCGCAAGCCATCTTGCGGCAGCATGGCGTGAAGTTGGTCGGTGATACAGCCCACTTCGACCGCGAGATGATTGACGAGTATGTCGCCAAGGCCCCCAGCCAGTTCACGCAGTTGGCGCGTAACCCTGATAACAATGTGATCATCGGCGGTAATCATATGTGCTTTGCGCCGGTTTATGGCCCGCCGTTTGTGGTGGACAATGATCGCGGCCGTCGCGAGGCCAAACTCGAGGACTTCCAAAACTTCGTCAAGCTGGCCTATCTCTCCCCCTACATCCACCACTCTGGCGGTACGATTGTCGAGCCAACGGATGAGCACGTGGACACGCGCCATCTGGACATGATTTACAGCCACATCTGCTATAGCGATAAGGCGTTTATGGGGTCGGTGACGTCGGCGGCGAATGCGGCCGATAGCCTGAGCATGGTCGAAATCCTCTTTGGTGCAGAGCGAATTCGGGAGAATCCGGCATTAATTTCACTGATCAACGTCAGCAGCCCGCGTCGCTATGATGATCGGATGCTCGGCGCACTAAAGGTCTACGCGAAGGCACGCCAGGCGTTATTAATCACTCCCTTCATCTTCTCCGGCGCGATGGGGCCGGTTGGTGTGGCGGGGACATTGGTACAATTGAATGCGGAAGCGCTGGCGGGGATTGTGCTGACGCAGATGATCAACCCCGGCACACCGGTTATCTTTGGCGCATTCCAGACGAACATTGATTTGCAAAGCGGTGCCCCGGTCTTTGGTTCGCCGGAGAGCCAGATCGCGCTCTATGTCTCAGCACAACTGGCGCGTAAACACGGCCTCCCCTTCCGCAGCGGTGGGATGTTTGCCAGCTCGAAAATTGCCGACGCCCAGGCGGCGTATGAATCGGTGATGGTGATGCAACCAACGGTGCTGGCGCGGGTCAACTTTGTCCTGCACACGGCCGGTTGGCTGGAAGGGGGATTGGCGGCCGGATATGAGAAGTTTATCCTCGACTGCCAGTTGCTGGGCGCATTTCACAAGTTCCTGCAAGGGCTGGACCTGAGCGACAACGGCATGGCGATGGAGTCACTGCGCACGGTGGCGACGGACAGCCATCACCTGGGAACGGAACACACGATGCAAAACTTCCGCACCGCTTTTTACCGCGCCGACCTTTTCGATTACAATTCCTACGAACAGTGGTATGAGGAAGGGGCACAAACGGCCGACCAACGCGCCAACAAACGGTATAAACAACTCTTGCGCGACTACGAGCGGCCGCCCCTCGACCCGGCAGTGGATGAGGCATTGCAGGAGTTCATGGCGCGTCGAAAGAAAGAGTTGGGACGCTGATTTTCGCAGATATTCCGCTGATAAACGCGGACTAATCTTGTATACAACTCATTGGCGTTAAGAAAATCAGCGGCGATCTGCGTAGTATCAGCGTAAATCTGCGTAACTCAGGAGAGTGATGATGGCTGAGGAGACGAAACGGAAGCGAAGAAGCACCCCAGTACAGACGGGACAGGTGGTAGAACGACGCACGCCGCTGTATGACTATCACCTGCGGACGGCGGGGGAGTTGGTGCGTGGGGGTGGGAATTATCTCTTTCCGCTGACCTATACCTCGGCCGTTGACGAGCACATCAACACACGCACCAACGTTGGGATGCAAGACCTCTCGACGATGGGCGAAGTGGATGTAAAGGGGCCGGGGGCGGAACGGCTGATCAACCGCTTGCTGGTCAACGACATCCTCGACCTCCATCCCGGCCAGATGCGCTATTCGACGATGTGCAATGAGGACGGGCTGATCATTGACGATGTGACCGTCTACAAGTTCAGCGATGAGCATTTCATGGTCGTCACCAGTTCCGCGCCGCGCAAACAGAGCTTTCGTTGGATCGCCGATCACGCAATGGGGATGAGCGCCTATGCGACTGACGTCAGCGGGGCGATTGCGCTGATTTCGGTGCAGGGGCCGCGTTCGCGGGAGTTCTTGCTTTCGATTGCCGAGGACGGAGATGTGGAGGCGTTGCGCTTCTTTCGCTTCACCGCGGCCGTCTTCAATGGCTCCGAACTGCTCATCTCGCGCAGCGGCTATACAGGGGAATTGGGGTATGAATTGTACGTCCCGGCGGAGGAAGCGGCCGCTTTGTGGGAATCGTTGCTGAAAAGCGGCCGTGAATATGGTCTGCAACCCTACGGCGTATCGGCGATGCAGAGCTTGCGCATCGAGAAAGCGTTCCCCCTGGCTGGCCCAGACATTGACGGCACGCAAACCCCCTTTGAAGTGGGTCTGCACCGCTGGATACGCTTTGACAAGCGCGACTTTATCGGCCGCGACGCTTTACTCTATGCCCAAGATCGTGGGCTAGACCAACGGTGGGTCGGACTGGTGCTGGAAGGCGACGCTCCAGCGGCCAATGGCGACCCAATCTACAGCGTGGCCGACATCGCCACCTTCCGCGAGAAAATGTTCACCGGCAGCGAAGCGGGAGAGGAATTGGATATGGAGCAGGCAGGGTCGCAGGTCGGCCGTGTCACCTCCAGTACACGCGGCCACAGTGTGGGCAAGGTACTCGCCCTCGGCTATGTCAGCGTCACCCACTCCTGGCCGGGTGCACGGTTGATTGTGCTGGTCAACGGCCGTCCGATGGTCGCCACCGTCGCCAACACCCCTTTCTTCGACCCACAAGGAATCCGCCTGCGAGCCACAGGGACGAGGAAAATATAGGACGCGGATTATCGCGGATAAAACGCAGATTGTCGCTGATTAATATCAGAAAAATCCGCGTCATCCGCGAAGTATCCGCGTCAATCCGCGTAACTCTTTTTATGAACGGTTACTCAAAGCATTTTAATACAATCGTTGTTGGCGTCGGGGGCATGGGCAGCGCGACTTGTTATCAATTGGCGAAGCGCGGCCGTCGCGTCCTCGGCATTGAACGCTTCGACATCCCCCACGACCTCGGCTCGTCTCACGGCTACACACGCATCATCCGCCTGGCCTATTATGAGCATCCCTCCTACGTGATGCTGCTCAAGCGTTCCTATGAGCTGTGGGAGGAGATTGAGCGACGGGCGGACGAAAAGCTGTTTTATAAGACCGGCTCGATTGACGCCGGCCCGGCCGATAGTTGGGTCTTTAAGGGGTCGTTGCGCTCTTGTGTCGAGCATGACTTACCCCATGAGGTGCTGGACGGCCGCCAAATGAGCGAACGTTTCCCCGGCTACCGCCTGCCCCATGACATCCTCGGCGTCTTCCAACCCGATGGCGGCTTCCTGTTGCCGGAACGGGCGACAGTGGCCTATGCGGAAGCGGCACAGGCGTTTGGCGCGGAGATCCACGGCCGCGAGGCGATGATTGATTGGGAACCGGTGGGGGACGGCGTGCGGGTGATCACGGATCGTGGCGAGTATACGGCCGATAGCCTGGTTTTCACCGCCGGATCATGGAATCAGAATTTATTGCCTTTCCTCAATGGTCTGGCGGTCCCCGAACGGCAGGTGTTGGCATGGTTGCAGCCGAAAAAGCCGGAGTTGTTTCGGCCGCACAACTTCCCCGTCTTTAACTTGCTCGTTCCTGAGGGACGTTACTATGGCTTCCCCATCTTCGCCGTGCCGGGGTTCAAGTTTGGCATCTACCACCACTTCCAGGAGTGGGGCTATGCCGACGAGCTGACCCGTGACGTGTTCCGGGAGGATGAGGAAGCGTTGCGCGAGTTTGCAGCGCGGTATTTCCCCGATGGGGCCGGGCCAACGATGACGCTGAAGGCATGTATGTTCACCAACTCGCCGGACAAGCATTTTATCATTGACCTCCATCCCGATTATCCGCAGGTGTCCTTTGCCGCCGGATTTTCCGGGCATGGCTATAAGTTTGCCAGCGTGATCGGTGAGATCATGGCTGATCTGGCCGAACGGCAGGAGACGCGCCACGACATCAGCCTCTTTAATCTGGCGCGGTTCACCGGCCGTCTTAGCCCACTTTATCATAAAAAGTTGGGCTTGTTGGAGCGAGGACAGTTTGAGCCGATTCGGGTGCAGCGAACGGCCGCCCGCCAACCACAACACCACCCACACACCCACAGGCTGCCAACGGCCGCGCATCGAGGACAGAGAGTGGCAAGCGGCCGTCACTTGCCAACGAGTAGAGGCATTTCGACGAACATCGGTCATGGGTATCAGGGGTACGGTCATGGATATGAGGATACGGCCGATCCACGTTATTGGGAGCGGGATGCGGTAAAACCATTTTGGTAGAAAAGATGTCACGCATAGACAAAAGGGTATATTGGTCTATTGGTATAGTCGTATATTAGTGTATTTGTGTACTCGTACATTGGCGCAAGCAATAACCAGTACACAAATATACCAATACACTAATAAATCCTTTGCGCCCTTTGCGTCTTTGCGTGAGAAAGGAAGTTGACGATGCGGAATCAGGCGCGATTGGTAATTATTGGGGCGGGGATTGTTGGTTGTAGCGCGGCTTACCATCTGACGCGCTTTGGCTGGCGCGATATTGTCGTTGTCGATCAAGGGCCGTTGTTTAAGACTGGTGGCTCCACTTCGCACGCACCAGGGCTGATCTTTCAAACCAATGGCTCTAAAATGATGACGGAGATGGCCCGGTACACCGTCGAGCTGTTTAACACCCTGGAGTACGAAGCCGAACCCTGTTTTTATCCGGTGGGTGGCATTGAAGTTGCCTATACCGATGCCCGCTGGCAAGAGTTGAAGCGCAAACATGGGATTGCCACCGCTTACAATCTGGAAGCGCACCTCATCTCTCCGGCCGAAGTCAAAACCCATATCCCCATTCTCGACGACAAGGTGATTAAAGGCGGTTACTATGTGCCTTCGGATGGGGATGCGCGAGGGTGGCAAGCGGCCGCTGCCCTGGCCCAGGCGGCAATCGACAATGGCGGTGCGGAATTTTACGGCGATACGAAGGTGCTGGACTTTGAGCTTCGTGACGGCCGAGTGGCGGCCGTGATCACCGACCAGGGACGCATTGAATGTGAACAGGTCTTGCTTTGCACCAACATCTGGGGGCCGGTGCTGGCCGACAAGCTTGGCGTGACGCTGCCAATGTATGCGGTGGAACATCAATACCTAATCTCCGAGCCGTTAGCGGAGTTAGCGGGCGAAACGCGCTTCATCGTCCACCCAATTCTGCGCCACCAGGATTACTCGATGTATTTCCGCCAGCACGCCGACCGCTATGGCATTGGCTCCTACAAGCATGAGCCGAAGCTGGTCAACCCCTATGAGTTGGGGTTCGAGGCGACGCGGCCGTTTACCGCCGAGGACTTTGATGTAGCGCAGCAGGCGACGGAGGAGCTGTTCCCGGCCTTGCGCGGCAAGCAGTACCCAACGCAGTTTAACGGGATGTTTGTTTTTACGACGGACGGCTTTCCGATCATGGGCGAGTCGGCCGTTCCCGGTTTCTGGCTGGCGATTGGCGTGTGGGTGACACACTCCGGCGGCGTGGGCAAGGCGATTGCCGAATGGATGACCTATGGCGAGACGGAGCTTGACTTACGCGAAGCGAACTGTCACCGCTTCCATCCCCATGCGCTAAGCAAAAAGTACATCGCCGCCCGCACTGCCCAGCAGTATCGGGAAGTCTATGACATCATCCACCCCTTGCAGCAGATGGAACATCCACGCCGCTTACGCCTCAGCCCCTTCCACAACCGTCTGGAAGCGCAGAAGGGCGTCTTCTTTGAGAGTGCAGGCTGGGAAGTGGCGCAATGGTATGGCGAAAACCAGCGCCTGTTGGAGCAGTACGAGGAGCAGATACCGCAACGGAATGGCTGGGAGGCGCGATACTGGTCACCTATTCAGGGGGCGGAGCATTTGGCCGTGCGTGAAAACGTCGGTCTATTTAACCTGGCTGCTTTCACCAAGATCGAAGTCAGCGGGCCAGGGGCGTTGGCCTATCTGGAACATCTGGCAGCGAATAAGATTGATCGGCCGGTTGGCACCATCGTCTACACCTCCCTGCTGGACACAACGGCCGGGATAAAATGTGACCTGACCATTACCCGCCTGGACACCAACCGCTTCCTGGTGCTAACCGGCGGCGGGACGGGGCCGCAAGATTTGGCCTGGCTGCGGCAACATAAACCTCGGGACGGCTCGGTCTCGATTCAAAATGTCACATCGGGCGTAGCGGCCGTTGGTCTGTGGGGGCCAAAAGCGCGGCAAGTGCTGGAGCAGGTAGCGGAGCATAATGTCTCCAATGAGGCATTCCCTTACTTCACGGCGCGGCCGTTGCTGATTGACACCGTTCCCGCGCTGGCCTTGCGCCTCTCCTATGCGGGAGAGTTGGGCTGGGAAATCTATTGCCCGACAGAGCACGCGGCGCATTTGTGGGATGTGCTGTGGGAAGCGGGACAGCCGCATGGGCTGATCGCTGCCGGAGGGGGCGCATTCAACTCCTTGCGCCTGGAGAAAGGCTACCGGCTGTGGGGCAGCGACATCCACACCGAGTATAATCCCTATGAAGCGGGTTTGGGCTGGGCGGTGCGGCTGAACAAAGGGGAGTTTATCGGCCGCGAGGCGTTGCTGAAGCTGAAAGAAAGAGGCGTCGGCCGCCAGCTCTGCTGCCTGACCCTGAACGAACCAGACGCGATGGCCCTGGGCAAAGAGCCGATTATGAGCGACGGCCGTACCCTGGGCTATGTGACCAGCACCGACTTTGGCTATTCCGTTGGCAAGCACATCGTCTATGGCTATCTGCCGCTGGAGTTTGCGGAGAAGGGGACGGAGGTGGAGGTAGTCTATTTCGGCCGTCGCCAACCGGCAACCGTCAGCGACGATCCACAATTCGATCCACAGATGTCACGGTTGAAAGGGTAGCGGATTAGAAACTACTCTCCCGTTAAATCACGTAAGCGAGCTTCGAGCTCTGCCAGGCGGGCTTGTAATGCTTGTCGGGCAGTCGCTTCTTCTTTCGCTTGCACTTCGGCCGCCGTCGCTCGTTCCTCGGCTGCGCGGCGGGCAGCTACTTCTTCTTGATACGTTTGCAATACCTGACCAGTGGATAAATCCAGAAAATGAAACGTTCTCTCTGGGGTAAGCTGCAACGCTAGACCTAGTTTTGGGCTATAGATTTGGAGCGTGCCATCTTCAAGGGTTTGTGTTGGCAATGAAAAGTAGCGATCCTCGACTAATGTTACCCCTTGTAATGGTGGCTCCAGATAATCGGCCGTGGGATCATATTGAAAATACTCTTGCACTCCTAATCGAGCACAAAGCCCCTTCTTCGCCCCTTGGTCAATATGGGCGGTGCTTTTGGACGTGATTTCCAGCACAAAATCAGGCACTTTTTCTTCCTGCCAGAGCAGGTAAGAACGTCGCAAACGCTTTTCTATTCCAAAAACAACAAATACATCGGGCGCAACGACTGCGCGACGATTACCCTTTTGATAATAGAGCAGTATATTACCGGATACGTATACATCCGGTCTGTCTTGGAAATAAAGCTCCAATGCCTCTACAGCATAAACGGAGCGGCTTGCGCTGGAAGTCGCTTTCGGCCATCGGCTCTCCATCACTGTCGGGATACTCGATTTCTTCTTCGAGTTGCTCAAGTTCAGCCAGGTATTCCATAACGAGCATGATAGCAGATAAGGACAAAAGTAGCAGAACCTTGTCAATCAGGGATGAAGCGTTTTGCAAAACTGGACGACCCGGCCGGTCTCCACATAACCAAGCCGTTGGTGCGCTTGTTGGCTGATAAGGTTATCGAGGTCGGCGTCTGAGGCCATCTCCTGGCAACCCTGGCTACGCGCCCATTCCTCCGCCGCCCTTACCAACGCTCGCCCAATTCCCCGGCCGCGCCAGTCTGGGTCAACGTACCAGGCCTCCAGGTAGCCGACATTGTTCGTTTCGCAGCCGTCGGCATACGGCCGAATACTCACCTCAACAATGCCACACAAACCTCCCTCCGGGCGAGGACAGACAAAGACGGCGTGCAATGTTGGCAGCAGAGGACGAGGGGGGTCAGCGAGAAAATGGGCGATTTGGGCTGCTTCCTCCTCGGCCGAAGCATCAGGCCACAGCGCCATTCGCATCCGTAACCACTCAGGCGCGTCGGCCGGTTGCGCTGCGCGAATCGTCATACGATGACCTCCTCCATAATCTCAATCCCTTATTCCCGCATAATTCCCGTGCGCTGCAGCGTTACCCACCCTAGTAGAGCACATACCGCAGCAAAAGCCAGGAGTGAACGATAGCTTCCCGTTCCGGTAATAGCGATACCGGCCAGGGTTGGGCCAAGAACGGCCGCCAGTTGGGCAGCGACAAAGTAAATGCCGGTATTGGCCCCGGTATCACGCTCCTGAATGGCGTCATAGAACAGGGGCAGTTCATTGACCGTGGCGAAGGTCAGAAAGAGGCCAGCCAGGAGCAGGAACCCGGCCAGCGTTTGCGGGGAACGGACCAGGAAATAACCGGCAGCGATGGTCAGGAAAAGGCCAATGAGCGCCACATTGATCGTGCGCTGGCGGCCGAAACGCCCCCCAATCATCCCAGCCGGTAAGGAAAAGAGGAGAATCGAGAGGGGCGCGAGCGCAGCCAGGCGTACCGCCTCACCCGTTTCCAGACCGAGGGAAAAGATGGCAAAGGAGGAGATACCGGCCGTTAGCGATTCGGTGACCATGAATCTGAACAGAATGGTCAGCAGCAGGAAAATAGGGGCGCGTCCTTCTGTTTGCCACAAAGCAAGCAATACCTGGCGAACGGTTGCTGATCGCTCCACTTTGTCCACCGGTTGCGGTGGCGGCTCTTTAACCAGAATGAGCGCCAGAGCGGCCACAACCAGCATCATCAGCCCACCACCGAGGAAGGGGGCAACCCGGCCGATACGCTCAAGGAGGAGGCTGCCGCCTACCAGGCTCATGGTGACAGCCAGGCCAGCCATGAGGCCATTGACCCCGTTTGCTTTGCTGCGCTGGACGGCCGGGAAAAGGTCAGCCAACCAGGATACGATAGGGGCGCGGAAGAGGGCCATGCCGATGTTAAAGACGAGAATGGCGAGCAGAATGGCTGGTAGAGTCCCGGCCAGGGGAATGAAGATAAAGCCGAGGAAAGCGATGGGGACGCCGGCCATTAGCCAGGGCTTGCGGCGGCCGAAACGATTCCAGGTTCTGTCGCTCCTCGCCCCAATCCAAGGTTGGGCAAAGATGTTGATGATGTTGTCCCAGGTCATAATGAAGAAGGCAACGGCCGGGCCAAGGGCGAAGCCGCGAATACCGTCCACCAGCGCCTCCCCACCCGGCAGCAACAGTTCTCGGCCGGCCAGAGGATAGCCCGCTTGCAGGAAAATAGGAACAAGCTGGTTGTAGAGCGGCCAGACGAAAAAGAAGGCAGCCGGGCCAAAGCTCATGGCGATGGCGCGTTTCCAGTTAAAGGACATCCGCCTTTCGAGGGTTTCTAAGTAACCTGGGTTCGACATTTACCACGGATGGGCATTCTGCGAATGGGCATTCTTTGAATGGGCATTCTGCGAATGGGCATTCTTTGAATGCTTGCGGATCAAACGGATTTTCCTGCTTTGAATCTGTGTTAATCCGTTTGATCCATATCGATCCGTGGTTGCTACTATTGGGCTTTCTTCCAGATAATGCCCAGGGAACTCCACATTGAGTGGAGAATGGATTGAACTGCGGGCGGTGGCGTAAAGTTCCAATCTCCCTTGACGACATGATAGACGGTCGCCTGCGTATCGTCGCCGGGCGCTTCAAACAACATCGTTCCCTGGCCGTCGGAGAAGAACTTGCCGCCACCTACCAGAGATTCGCCGGACATCTGGGAAAGCCCGGCAACAATCTCTTTGGTTTTCGCTTCACCTAACGTACCGGCAACGAATTCCCCGTCTATCAGCAGGCCATGCCCTTCTCGCTGAAGCATTGGCGTCGCGCCGATTAAGCTTTTGATGACTGGGGCGGGCGTGCCCGAAACCCTGGCGAAGAGTGTTGAAGCCTTTGAAGCCAGGGTAGCGGCCGAAAAGGAGAGGTATTGACGGACACCGCTCTTGACCAGGGAGTAAAGTTTGTCCTCGGTCGCTTCGGCTTTGGTGAAATAGCCATTAATGTCATAGCGGTCAATGACCTCTCGTTCCGGGGCGACGCCGGGCTGGCCGGTGCGGATGAAGAGTTGGGCGGTTTTGTTGCCCATTGTCTCGCGTATATACTGGCACAATTCCAGACCGGCCGTGTCGCTTTCCATGACGACATCAATAAAAGCCACGGCTACGCTGGGTGGGGTAAGGGTGGAGAGAGCAGGGATGAGTTCTTGATGAATGAGTTCGATGGCCTGCGCTTTGCTTTCGGCTGTATACAACTTCAGAGGTAGACCATAAACCGTAAAATCTTGCATGACCAATTTGGAAAGCTGCAAGACATCGGGTTCATCATCAACGATCAGGACGGGCCAACTTTCATTAAACATTTCCGTACTCCTTATAAAATTGTTTATGTGTCAACTGCTTACTTGTCAACTAAGGCAAGTATATTAACCCGGCGCGAGAAAACACTCGACCACAATCATACCCTGAAGGATTGGATTTGAACAGCAATTCACCAACATTAGTTGATTGTTTGGGGAAAAGTAATTTGAAATGTCGCCCCCTGCTCGGCCTGGGATTGGAGACGTATGCTGCCTTGCAGGGCGATGGTGACGATGTTGTGGACAATGGCCAGGCCGAGGCCGGTCCCGCCTTTGGCGCGGCCGGTGGTGTAAAATGGCTCAAACACCTTGTCCAGATTTTCTGCCGGAATTCCCCGGCCAAAATCACGGACGGTGATGGTAAAGGTTGGCGGGGCGGCCGTGTCATCGGCCGTCAGAATAATCTCCACCTTTCCGCCAACGGCCGGATCATAAGCATAACGCTCGATATTAGTCAGCAAATTCAACAAGACCTGGGTCAGATAGCCGGGATAGCCCTGCCATGTCTGTTTAGGGGGCAGCCGATCAGCTATCTCTATGTCGAGTTTTGCCTGGCGGGCATTAATCCTGAACAGCGCCACGGTGCTTTCGACCAGGGCGGCCAGCTCCTCACGCTGGGGCGTGTCTACCAACTGATTGACCGAAATTTTCTTAAAATTCTGGATCAGCGTATGAGCGCGTTCAATATTACGTTGGGTCAGCCCGGTAGCTTCTAGGATATTGTCAAACAGCCGCTGCATTTGGGGAGTCGCT
Source organism: uncultured Ardenticatenaceae bacterium (assembly GCA_964410625.1). GTDB lineage: Bacteria > Chloroflexota > Anaerolineae > Promineifilales > Promineifilaceae > CAYPHY01. The sequence goes on from CAYPHY010000053.1 coordinate 20,514, forward strand.
GCAAATAGCGCGGCGACTTCTGGCTGGTTCATTCGTTTGTAAACCATGTCTACGGCCGTGTGGATGATGCCCAGCGGTGTATTCAATTCATGGGCCACCCCGGCCACCATCTGCGTCAAGCTGCGATGTCGCTCAATTTCCGCTTCCGCTTCCAGCGACTGCCGCGCCAGTTCACCCTGGTAATACCGCTCAATCTGCTCCCGCGAGCGGTTCGCCAGGGTAGCCAGGACATTGTAAGTGACGGCCGGGTTGGCTGCCAGAATCTCTCTAAAAGTTGCCTGCTCCAGCACAAAGAGATCGCAGGGTGTCAGGCAGGCTACGGTTGCCGAGCGGGGCTTGCTGTCTACCAGGGCCAGTTCGCCAAAAAAGTCACCGCTCTCAAAACCGCGTAAGTCAATCCGGTTGCCGTCCTCATCGTAGCGGTAGACACACACTTTGCCGTCCAGCAGCACATACATACTGTCCGAAATTTCCCCTTCGGCGCAAACAATCTGTCCCGTTTCCATGGAAACCCGTTGGCCTCTGTCAACCAGCTTTTTGATCTCGCCGGACGGCAAATCATGGAAAAAGGGAATCTGTTGGAGTATTTGTTCGATACGCAGTTGTTGAACTTCGTCCATAATATCCCTTTTGCCTCCTGTCTACGGCCGATTTGATACTATCTGCTTGTTCGATGTCATCCCATATCATCAACTGCCAGAATGACTCGAAGATTCATCAGCTTGGTCGCTCCCCTCTTGTACCAGACTCCAAACGCGGCTAGGACTAAGCGGAATTTCTAGAATCTCAATCGCCCCGTCCAGTGCATCCTCAATCGCCTGGGCGAAGAGGGGGCCGACGGGGATGGCGCCTGCTTCGCCCGCGCCTTTGATTCCCAAAGGATTTAGCGGCGAAGGGGTCTCCATATGCTCCACTTCCATGCGCGGCACTTCCATCGCGGTTGGCAGCAGGTAGTCCATAAAGGAGCCACTGAGCAGTTGGCCGTCCTCGCTGTAGCTCAGCTTTTCGTAGAAGGCGTTGCCAATGCCCTGGGCGATGCCGCCGTGGATTTGACCATCGAGAATCAGCGGGTTGATCACATGGCCGCAATCGTGGATGGTGACATAGCGCAGGATTTTCACATCCATCGTCTCTGGGTCGAGTTCGATGATCATCGCATGTGCGCCATAAGCGGTTGTGCCGTATTTAGGGCCGAAGTAGTCGGTAGATTCCAGGCCGGGTTCTGTCCCCGGTTGCACCGCTCCGCGCATTGGGTTGGCTTGTTGCGCTAACTTGCCCAATGGGATCGCGCTCTCCGGCGTGTCCTTAATTTGCACTTTGCCATCTACCAGTTCGAGGAACTCTTCGGCCACATTGTCAAGCTGGCTGCTGGCGAGTTTGAGGATTTTATGGCGCACGTTGGCCGCGGCCGCATTAATCGCATTCCCAGCCACCACCGCCCCGCGGCTGGCAAACGTCCCCGCCCCCCAATGGAATTGATCCGTATCGCCGGTCACGATGTCAATCTGGCCGACATCCACACCCAACTGATCGGCCACGATTTGAGCAAAGACAGTGAAATGCCCCTGTCCTTGTGTGCCAATGCCGGTGGCGACGCTGACACGGCCGTTATTCTGCACCTGCACCCGCGCCCCCTCATATGGCCCAATCCCCGTCCCCTCAACATAGAAAACAAGACCCAAACCGAGATGGCGGCCCTGCGCCCGTGCCTCCGGTTTAATCTTGCTGAAAAACTCATCGTAGCCGATCAACTCCATCGTTTTATCCAACACCGGTTCATAATCCCCGCTGTCGTAGGTCAGATTGGAGAAGTCCTGAAAAATCACCTCGTTGTTGTAGGGGAATTGGTTGGGCTGGATGAAGTTGCGACGGCGCATTTCGGTGCGGTCAATCCCTAGCTCCTTCGCTGCAATGTCGAGCAAGCGCTCCATCACAAACACACCATGCTGCCGACCGGCCCCGCGATAAGGGGTGACAATCGTTTTGTTGGTGAAAACAGAAGTGAACTCACTGTAGTACGCGGGGATGTCGTAGCAACCGAGCAGCGTACATTGGCTATTCAATGGCACGGTCAGGCCATATGGCGCGTAGGCTCCGGCATCGTGGATGAATTTATCACGGATGGCGAGGATACGGCCGTTCTCATCAAACGCGATCTCCGCCCAATGAATCTGGTCGCGCTCCTGGGTGGTGGCGACGAAGTTTTCAGCACGGTCTTCGATCCACTTAATCGGCCGTCCTAACTGCATCGAAGCCCAGGGAACCAGGACCTCCTCCGAGTAGAACATCATGATCTTTGGTCCAAAGCCGCCACCGATGAAGGGGGCAATCACCCGCACCTGGTTCTCGGAAAGGTTGAGCATGGCCGCCAGCCCGTTGCGGACGAAGACGGGGGCCTGGGTCGTGTCCCAAACGGTCAGCCGCCCGGCACGACGGTCCCAGTCGGCAACAATGCCGCGATTTTCCATGGCGGCGGCCGTGCCATGATCGTAATAGAAGCGGCGTTTCAGCACGAGGTGGGCATTGCGGGCAATGGCGTCAAAGCGCTGGCCATCCCCCTTGATTTGCTTGACATGAGCGTTGACATTCGCGCCAATCTTCGGCACATAGGCGACATCCTCATGGACTAATGGCGCGTCTGGCGCGATAGCCTGCTCTAAATCAATGATTGGTGGCAATGGATCATACTCAACCCACACTTGCTCGGCCGCGTCCTCGGCGATGTAGCGGCTTTCGGCCACTACCATTGCCACCGGCTCTCCGGCATAGCGCACTTTGTCTTTGGCCAGCGGAACTTGGGTGCGCTGGTTATAGATCATTCCTTCAACGGGGGGCGGAGAGACGAGCAATGGCCCTGGCTGCCAGTAGTCACCAAGGGAGTCGGCCGTATAGACGGCGATCACCCCTTCCAGTTGTTCAGCGGCCGAGGTATCAACACTGACAATCCGCGCATGGGCATGGGGGCTACGCACAAAGGCCACATGCCCCATGTTGGGTAAATCTACATCATCCGTAAACAACGCCTGCCCTGTGAGCAAGCGCGGGTCTTCATTTCGTTTGAGCCGACGGCCGAAGTAACGTGTTTCTGTCATGGTTATTATTTCTTGACACGAATTTCACGAATAACACGAATTTCACCCTCTATGCTTCATGAATTTGTGCCATTCAAGTCGAAAATTAGTTGACTATACGCTCGTAAATCAGCTTTTTCTCTCCAAAGTTGAGTAGGATACCAAGATGAAGGCCAGTCGCCTTAAGATAGTTCAGTGTTTGGGCAGCATGTTTAGGATGCAAGCCGATGACAGCCTTTAGCTCAAGAATAATCACGCCATCAACCACAATATCAGCCACATATTCCCCAATAACTGCACCTTTGTAATAAACGGCTAAACGTTTCGACTCCTCGCACTCAATATTACGCAGGCAAAGTTCCTGGAGCAACGCCTTCTGGTACACAACCTCCAAAAATCCAGGTCCCAGAATCTTGTGTACTTCCATTGCCGCGCCAACAACGGCATATGAAAGCTCTTTATACAAGATTTTACCCACTTATAAACCTCGTCAAAGCAAACCAGTCACACAGAAAACATTCTAATTCGTGTTATTCGTGCAATTCGTGTCGAAAAATTTACGCCTCTCGAAAGGCTATAAACCGCCCCCACATCGTCTCGGTTTCGACGGCTTTGGGGAGGAAGGCGGCGATGAAGTAGCGGCCGCTTTGCGCTTCGCCTAACTGGTTGCCTAGGTTTTCGGCATGGACGATGCTCTTGGGGAAGAGATTGAGGTGCATGTCCTGGTAGTATTTGTCCAATGGGTACATCTCATCCCAATCTTTGCCAAACTGGTCAATCAGCTTTTGGTTGGCTTCGGCAAAGGTGCGGGGGTGAAAGACGCGCTGGATGGTGTTCATCGGATGTTCCATCGCCACACAATCAATGCCCAGCCACTTGATCCCCTTCTCGATACACCAATCGGCGAAGTCGGGCGAGGGGCCGGGATGTTTAATCATATAGCGAAACTCATCAGAGTCGGGGCTGTTCCAGCCGAATTTTTGCCAGCCCGTTTTGATCAGCAAAATATCCCCTTCACGCACTTCGACCACATTTTCAATCATCGCCGGGGTATAAACGCTGGAGTTGCTGACCTGATCGGAGATGTCCACGATGACGCCGGGGCCATACCAGTAGTTAAAGGGCATCTTGCCTATCGTGCGCCCGGCCGACCAGAAGTGAATTTCGCCATCCATGTGGGTAGCGAGGTGGAAGCTGGCGCGGCAGTGGGCGTTGTTACGGCCGAGGCCAAAGTATTGCCCACCCACCCGCTTGGTATACTTGAGGCTCAGCGGCTCATAGTTGGCCCATTGTGGCGTCTGGACGCTGAAAGGTAGGGTCATATCAAGCATCTCGGCCGAGCGCATAGAGTCAAAAAACGCCTGCTCTTCCATACCATCGGGGGCAGTCAAGGCGGCAACGCGGCTCCAGGCAGATTCGACCTCCATAAAGGGGATGGGTTGGATCATGATCCAGGCGCGACGGTTGTTGAGTTCGTTAATCTGTCCACCTAAACCTTCGGCCAGCAGCAAGCCCGCTTTAGGCATGGTGATGTGGGTCAGTTCATAGTAGGACTCAGCGGGGAAAAGTTCATCCCAGCTTTGGCCGTGTGTTTCCCGGAGTTTCGCTTCCGCTTTCTCAAATTCACGAGCGTGCATATAGCGGATGTTGGTGTTCATCGGATGTTCGGCACAGCCACAATCCACACCGATGACCTTTAGCTTCATGTCTAATGCCCATTGGAAGAAGTCGGCCGATGGCCCTGGATGGCGCACGTAGTAGCCAAACTCTTTGTTCTCAATGCCACCCTGTGCATTTTCGTTCTCTACATCGGGCTGGTCCCAACCATACTTGTGATATCCGGTGTTGATGATCAGGATGTCGCCTTCTTTCACTTCCACTCGCTCGGTGATCATCTCTGGTGTATAGAAGCCATAGTCCGAGACGGCATCGGAAACATCTACCACCACGCCTTCGCCACAGAGGTCGGTAAGGGGAATATCGGCGATGGCTCTTGCACCAGAGTTGAAGGCACGCGGCCCAACCAGATGGGTCCCGGTGTTGTTACTCCACTCGATGATCTGTCCATTGGCTCCCTGCCCACCACCCCAGGAGCCGGTCAGTCGCTTAAAGAAGTAGACTTGCAACGGCATTTCTCCTGGCCACGGTGGTGTGAAGATGCTCACGTTTTGCGTCAGGTCATACCATTTCGCGTTTTGTAGGTTGTTGATCAATTGTTCTCGTTCCATTATTTACCTCGATTTGAAAAACAACAACGGATAGGGAAAGCAACGGATAAAGAACATCCGTTAAATTCGGCATCCGTTGTTGTAGATATGATATATTGAAATTTCATAAGCAAATGAGAGGAGACCTATGGAAACTGTTCCACAGTTCCAGACCGTTAAGCACCGAGTTCCGAGGGGAGGACACCATCCGTTAGCAAACGAAGGAAGATCGGTGTCTTGTTGCCGTTAGCGGCTTGTTCGATCAGATCGTAACCGGCCGTGTACGTGAAAGCATAGGCGCGGAAAAGCGGGTCGCCGATGAAGCGCAAGCTCTGTTCGGCTTCCGCTTTGTCAAGCAATGCATACGTCTGAAAGTAATCAACGGCTTGCGCTTCATTCATCTGCCCGGTGTGATAGAGGATGGCAGCGTTGCCCATGACATGACGAACAAGACGCTCGAATTGGTTTAAGCGAACCATCAATTCAACCGGTTCAGGCTCCAACCCAATAGCGGGCAGGATGCACTCGTTGGCCCATTCAAAGCTGCTGTTGTTGGGGAAGATAACTTCAGCGGCCGTTGTCGCTATTCCTTCAGAAATGACCGCCTCTGGGGCATTCAGCAGCCGGACGGCATGTTCGCCCCATCCTTTTCCGCGGTACAAAAGTGTGTCTTTTAAGACCGCTTCCGTATGATGGCCGGGGTAGGCTTCATGGGCAATGGTCTCTAACAGAGAGAATGCGTCGGGTGGAACGTCGGTGTTGATTTCGATGAAGGAACGGCCGTCCCCCTCATACCAGTTATAGGCCATCCAGGGCTGGTCACTGGTCAATAGGATTTCAATGGACTCGTTTTCCGGCAAGGTGAGCAGCGCGGCCGTGCGGCTGCGGGCTTCGGCGCGAGCCAGTTCCAATAGCGGGAGAAGCTGTTCCTTCGCGATTTCAAATTTCTTGCGCCACCTTGTCATGCGTCCGGCCAGTGGGTCCAACTCATGGTGAACGGCCAGTAGGCCTGCTTCAGGAATTAGCTGCGGCCGAATGTCAAAGAGGCGGTTGGCTTCATCAAAGTAGTCTAATTCTTCGCCATTGATGATCCGGATCTGACAGTCCATTGCCCGCATGACACCCTTGAGGTAGCGGTGGCGCTGCGGCGGGTCGGTGGGCAGGTTGTCCTGGAGCCAGGCGAGGTCGTCGAGGAGGGCGGCAGGGTCTTTTGGCGGGGTGGATTGGACGGCCGATTTCAGCTCCTCAGGTCCGATATAAGTATCCACGTAGCCTTCGACATGTTTGTCTATTTCCAAGGCCAGCCGGAGATAATTTTGGCTGAATGCATCCAGGTTTGTCATCAGGTTCAATCGCAATTAAGAGTCCATCCGAATGTTTAACGCAGAGGCTCAGAGGTGTAGAGACGCAGAGATTTGTTCGGTTTTTCTCCGAGACTCTACTGGCTCAGAAACCATATTGTTCGGCAAAGGCGACAAGTGCGTCTTCAAAGACGTTCATCGGCGGCCGAACCAGCCCCGCGCCAACCTGCCCCACACCTGCCTCTTTGTGGGCGATACCGGTGTTGATGCGCGGTGTAATGCCTAGCTCAACCACTTTTCGGATGTCTACGCCGGTAGGTGTGCCGCGAAAGCCGAGGGGAGGAATGGTGAAGAGGGTGTGTTCAGCCGTCGTGATCTCATACATCTCTAGCGTCGCATTCAGCGCATCCTGTGGTGTGCCGCCGATGAAGGTGACAATTGCCGGGGCGGAGGCCATCGCAAAGGCGCCAATCCCGGCCGTCTCGGTGATCGTGCTGTCGCCGATGTCACCACTGGCATCGGCGGCCGAATAACCGGAAAAATAAAGGCCATCCGGCTGCCCCACCGGGCCGGTGAACCAGCGATCACCTAAGCCACTGACGCGGATACCCAGGTCAGTGCCGTTGCGGGCCATCGTCGTCATCACTGTGCTACCCTCTACGCCATGCCCGGCATCACACATCGCCTTGCACGCCGCCATCACCGGATTGAGAACGCTGAGCGCGTTGTCACCGAGAAACTTGATGATCTTTGCCGCCTCACGCCGGTCGTCCACCACCTCGGTGATCAACGGAGCGAGTTTGGTCGTATAGATGATCGAACCGGCTTTGTTACGGTTGTGGCCTTCGTCGCCCATGTGGAGCGACTCGGCGAGCAGAGCGCGAATGTCTATGCCATCTTCGGCCGCCGCTAAGGCATCGCCCAACGCCACACCCAACACATCATTCATCCAGCGCAGCTTGGCGATCACTTCCTCGCTATACGCTCCATAGCGCAACACCTTGCCATACCCTTCGTTGAGGTTGGAGAAGGTGACGTTGCCGTGGGTCACATTTTCAACGATGTAGACCTTCATTGAGGGGGATGTCACCCCGGCCATCGGCCCGACGGCACTGTGTTCATGGCAAGGAGCCAGCTCAATCTCGCCGGAGGTGATCAGGCGTTCGGCCGACGCTTCATCGGCCGCCAAACCCTCAAAGATCAACGCCCCAATCAGCGCCCCGCGCATCGGCCCGGAAGCACGTTCCCAAGTAATCGGTGGCCCGGCATGGAGCAGCAACCTGTCGTGCATCCCTGGAATTACATCTCGCGCTGTCGCAACTCCTTTCAAAATCGGCCGCGCCGCCATCATTCGCTCGACGGCCGTTTGGTTGGCTTGGTCAATGTCTATCATCTCGGTTCCTTTCAAGATTTGGAGATTGAGAGACTAGGGGATTAGGAGACTGAATGACTAAAACCCAGTCTCCTAGTCTCACAATCTCTTAGTCTCTTCTTTTCATTTTTTCATCTTCGCCAATATAGCCATCAACTTCTCATTCCCACCGGCAGGCGGCCGCCATTCGACGTGTATTGCTTCCGCCTCTTGAGCTTTCAGGCTGTCGTAGAAGGATTCGAGGCCGACGTTGATGGCAGCGAAACGGCCGTTAAAGGGTTCAAGTGGCAAAGGTTGGTGCTCATACTGGTATGACGGCCGCAACCGTTGCCCAACGTAAGCAATGGCAGTAGCAGCGTTGGTAAACACCTTCGCTCCGGCATTTTCCAACTGTTCAATCTGCCTGTTTCGATCTTGCGGGTCTTCGTCGGTGCCGACGACAACGGCGACAATTTGCAACTCTCGTTCCGCTTTGATTTGGGCGATGGCCGGGGCGAGTTCGGCCGCTGGATCAGGATGTGCGCCTTCGCCCAGAACGACATCGAGGAGGATGAGGCCGACTTCGGGATCGGCCACTTCCTGCCGCAGCCGTCGCAAACGCAGGTCGTTGTCCATCATCGGATGAAGCCGCCCCTGTGTGAATTCGTCCTCACCGAGATCGAGAATCGTATGCCCCTGGCTGTGCAAACTATCGGCCAACTGCTGTTCCGGCCGAATGGCGATATTGCTATATAACGGCGACAATACCCCTTGCAACTGCAGCAATGCTTCGTAGGCCAATGTACCGCCGGAGAAAAGGCCGCGAAGGTAAGGAGATTGGAGATTAGAGATTGGAGACTGGGAGACTGAGAGATTGGGAGCGCGGCGGCTGATGATGGTATCGTGTTGGAGTAGTTGGGAAAGAGTCGCTTCTCGTTGCTTCAGAAGCTTGGTCAGGTCAGTATCCACTTCAACATCGGGAAACTCGTCGGATTCGGGTAATGGTTCGTCTGCAAATCTCAAGCGTTCAATGTCCACTGCAATTTGTGCAGCTTCGTCGAGGGTGATGGCAAAGTGCAGGTTTCCACTGTGACCGACCAGTGGCGGATAGCCGATGAAGTTGACAACGATGGGTTTGCCGGTGGCCTGGGCGGCGTTGAACAGTTGGGGGAGAACGGCCGCATCCGGCGGCTTGGAGATGAGGACGATCACATTGGTCTGCGGGTCGCGGCCGAGCAGGTCAATCGCTTGCAAGGCGGTGATGCCACCGACTTTGGCTTTTAGATCACGACCGCCGGTGCCAATGGCCTGGGAGATGCCGCCGCCGAGATTGTGGATACCGGCAGTGACGACCTGTAAGCCTGTACCAGACGCGGCCACGACACCGATATGCCCGCGCCGGACGCGGTTGGCAAAGCCGAGGCCAACGCCGTTGATGATCGCTGTCCCGCAATCTGGCCCCATCAGCAGCAGCCCTTTGTCTCGTGCCTTCTGCTTCAGGCGGATTTCATCATCCAGCGCGACGTTATCGCTGTAGAGAAAGACGTGCTTGTTTTGTTCAAGCGCATCATCGGCCACGCCAGCGGCATAGCGACCGGGGACGGAAATCAGTACCCACTGCGCTTCGGGCAAGGCATTGACGGCCGAAGCGAGGCTACGCGGCCGAAAATCTTGGGTAGCGGCCGATTGGCGGCGTTTGAGTAGTTCGTCTACTTGGGTGAGGGCGGCGGTGGCGGCCGATTCACTTTCCGCCTTGACCATGATCAGCAGATCATCCGGCTTGGCGGCCAGATCGCGCACGGCAAAGCCAGTCGCCTGCATCAAAGCCAGGTTCGCCGGCGTCGCCATCACTGCCCCGGCATCCTCTACGCCGGAGAGTTCCAGCAGTGACTTCTGCAACTGCATCAAGACAACGGAATCACAATAGTAACCGGGTCGGATTTGGTGTTTGGTAATACTCATATCTTTAAAAGGATGAAGGCTGAGGGCTGAGGGATGAAGGTTGAAAACACGCTACTTCATCCCTCATCCTTCATCCTTCAGCCCTCATCTTTAATACTGCATCCACAATATGCTGGTATCCCGTACAACGGCAGAGATTGCCGGAGATGGCGAGGCGGATTTCTTCTTCGCTGGGATTGGGGTTTTCTTCCAGGAAAGGGATCAGCGTCATCAGGAAGCCGGGGGTGCAAAAGCCACATTGTAGGCCGTGGGCTTCGTGGAAGGCTTGTTGCAGGGGATGGAGGTTGTCGGGTGTGCCGAGACCTTCGACGGTTTGTAGCTGGCGGCCGTCTGTCTGTACGGCCAGCATCAAGCAAGAGCGCACGGGAAAGCCATCGAACAAGATGGTACATGCGCCACAGACGCCATGTTCACAACCCACATGGGTCCCCGTCAATCCCAACTCGTGGCGCAAAAAATCACTCAATAGCAATCGAGGTTCAACGTCGCGCTGATAGCTCGTTCCATTGATGGTGACAGTGATAGATTGCTTCGTCATACGCTTATACTTCCACTTCTCTCTATTTGACTGCTGGCTCGATCCATCGCTTGCTGGAGGGCGCGTCGTGCCAGGACTTGAGCCAGATGGCGTTTGTAATCGGCCGTTGCATGAATATCCGTCACCGGGTCAATCTCGTTTTCGGCCGCCATTCGCGCAACCTCGGCGAGCAGCTCGGCTGACGGCACCTGCCCAATCATCATCTGTACTGCCCGATGCGCCACCATCGGGACTTCGCCAACGGCCAGAAAAACAAGGCGGGCATTGCGGCAGACACCATGCTCATCTAAGGTCACCAGCGCGGCCGCCCCCGCCTGAGCATAGTCGCCATGTCGCCGCGCCAATTCCATAAAGGCATAGCCGGTGTTGGCCGGTAGGGGTGGTATCGTCACTTCGGCCAGGATCTCCTCCGGCTCTAATACGGTCGAAAATAGCCCGGTATAAAACTCATCGGCGCGAACCCAGCGTTCGCCACCTTGCCGTTGCAATCGTAAATAGGCGTCCAGGGCAATCGCGACGACGGGCAATTCGGCCGCCGGGTCTGCATGGGCCAGGCTGCCACCCAGTGTGCCACGATTACGAATTTGTGGATGGGCAACATAGGGCATGGCTTCATGAAGCAAGGGGGCTAAATCAGCAACTAGTTGGCTGCGCTCCAATTCCCGTTGGCGCACCATCGCTCCGATGCGTAAGCCACCAGCTTCGTCCCGTTGCAAGCGGCCGAGTTCCGCCACGCCATTGAGATCAACAATCATCGTTGGCTGGGCCAGACGAAAGTTCATCACCGGAATCAGACTTTGCCCACCGGCCAACAGCTTGGCATCGTAGCCGTGAGCGTGCATCGTTTGTAATGTTTCCGCCAACGAACGTGGCGCGATATAGTCAAATGGGGCTGGTTTCATCTTACCAATATACCAAAATTTACCGGACTGCCGACCTTTCGCAATTCCTGGTATAGTTGTCAATTATGCGCTGTCGCCTGATCACATCACGTGTTTGTCAATGGCTGCACGACGGCCGTCCCGCCCGTATCTTGCACCTATTTGACGAAGTTTGCAACCTAATCAATGATCAGGGAGAAATAATCACGATTGCTTCGTCCCAGATTGGGGCAGGGCCGTTTACGATGCTTCTGGATCATCGCTATTTACCTCGGCTAGATATCCATATGCCAATTAAATACAATCATTTGCGGCAAACGCTGTCAATTGGTCCAGAGCAAATCACTGTTGGCTATGCGAATATCTGGAACCCTCGGCCGCTATGGGAGAATCTACGCGCTCAGTGGTGCGACGACTGGCCTGAGCCAGAACACCTTGCGGCCGAAATGGAATGCGCCCTGCACACATTATTACAAAGCATTACCAATGAGGACGTTGCTTCATGCCGGGCGGCGGTCTATGAATTAGCCGGACGCGGCAGTGGACTAACACCAACTGGTGATGATATATTAGTCGGCGCTTTGTATGGTCTGTGGGTATGGGAGGCGGCACAAGCGTGGATGGACCTGATTGTCGAAACAGCCGCCCCCCGCACAACCAGCTTGTCGGCCGCCTTTTTGCGGGCAGCGGCGGCCGGTGAAGCAACCATCCATTGGCACCGGTTGGCGAATGGCAAAGCAGCGGCCGTGGAGCAAATCTTAGCCATCGGGCATACCTCCGGCCGTGATGCGTGGGCTGGATTCGCTTACGCTGGTAAAATACTTGGGACTTACGCATTTTGACACGAATATAGAGGGCGAACATCGTGTGATTCGTCCCATTCGTGTCGAAAAATGTTGTCACTGCGTAAGTCCTGATACTGAGGAACCGGGTTTCTAAGTTGGAAGCTGAGTGATGAACCAGGTACAGGAAACCAACGCCCCCCTTGCTACTACACCACGCCGACTGGCATGGGTGACGGCCGCGAGCCGCCGCCAGTGGTCGTTGCTGCGGCCGTTGCGAAATGTGCTTTCCTTTTTTGTTGTCCTCTTACTGCTTGGCGTAGCCTGGGAAGCATTGAAATGGATCGGTGGCGATCCCTGGTTTCCTGATGCCAATCCCCTTGGCATCGCCCATAATCCTCCCTATCGCTTTAAGATAGCCTCCGATCTCAATTTGCCCCACTTATGGGATATTGCCGAAGCGTTTGGCAATGAGTCGCGGCGCAATGGGCCGCCCCTTTATTCCGTCTTGTTCCAGGCTGCGCTCTACACATTCCGCGAAGCGTTGGTCGGCTTCCTACTTGGGTCGTTGCTTGGCATTGTGCTGGGAACTATCTTTGCCCATGTTTCGCTGCTGGAAAGAGGGTGTATGCCTTATGTGATCGCCTCGCAAACGGTGCCGATTCTGGCGATTGCGCCAATGGTGATCATCTGGCTGAAAGCGGGCTGGATTTCCGTGGCGGTCATTGCCACCTATCTCACCTTTTTCCCGGTGACGATCAACACCCTGCGCGGCTTGCGTTCGCCACAGCCGATGGCATTGGAACTGATGCGCTCTTATGCCGCCTCGGAATGGGATATTCTCTGGAAATTGCGCTATCCGGCCGCTTTACCCTATATCTTCACTGCGCTCAAAATTTCGGCCACTGCCAGCGTCGTCGGTTCGATCATCGGTGAACTGCCTTCGGGTATCCGCAACGGTCTTGGCGGGGCGATTCTTAACTTCAACTCGTACTATATCTCTGGCCCCGGCCGATTGTGGGCGGCGATCATCGCCAGCGCGGCCGTGGGCATCATGTTCTACTTACTGGTCACCTTGCTGGAAGCGATTGCTCTGCGACATCGGCAGACGGTGACGGTGTACAATGAACAATGAAACAATGAACAATGA
>CAYPHY010000054.1:0-29773 GCA_964410625.1 uncultured Ardenticatenaceae bacterium
CAACCCTTGTGGTTGCCCAACCCTTGTGGTTGCCCAACCCTTGTGGTTGCCCAACCCTTGTGGTTGCCCATCTCTGGGCAGGCACAAGACCTGCCCCTACATGTTATTCCATCACCCGCCGCACGCGTTGCGCGGCCGTAATCGCCAGCCACAAAAACAGGAAGCCGGTCAACGGATGCAGCGCGGCCACGATGCGCGTCGCCTCGGCCAGTCGCATACCGGCCGTCGCATACTGCACCGCCACCAGCACCAACATCCCGACCGCCAACCAGCGATCCCTTGCTGGCAAACGGCCGACAAAGGCCAATATCAACAGCAAAATCGGCAATAATTCAAAAAAATGAATAAAGGTGACATGCAAGGCCCAATTCGTCGGGCTGACAAAGGTTCCCATGCCCGCCAGAAATATCTGCACAGCCACGCAAAGGACCAACACCCAGGCGATAATCTGATAAGCGACCCGCGACCAGCGCACACGCCCCGGCAACGCGGCCTCATCATGCCTTTTAATATCTACCATTTCACGATTTACCATTATTAATCTCTCCTTGTTGAGCCAGACACTTCCTGGCTGCTTCAATTTAAAATCCAAAAACCATTACGAACCATCTCCATTGAGGTTGCACACCTGCCGCTTCATTCCATGCCATACCATCCCGCACTCTGCACTTACCTCGCCAATCCGTTTTGGTCAGGGGCAAAGCACTCCCTCGAACGGCCGAAACGACTCGCTATTGCTATAATTCCTCACCTTTCCAAAAACCCGCTATAATACGGCCGTCGAACCTTCACAACCAATCAGCAGGCAACAACCAATAGACCAATACACAAAAGATACCTGCGTATCTAGCTGCGTATCTTCCAACCTTATAAACCCTAAACCCACATTTCCATTTAGGAGGTATGTATGACCCAGAAGTTCAAAGTAACCTATTCTACGCTCGCCAGCCCCGATCCGGAACTGCACCGGCTCTATGATGAAGCAGTCGCCGAAGCACGGGCCAACATGGGGCAAACCTTTCCCCTGTTTATCAACGGCGAAGAGCGTAGCGGCCGAGAGACCTTTGCCAAGTACAGCCCAGTGGATACCAATATGCTGATGGCTAACTTCCAACGGGCGACGATGCAGGACGTCAATGACGCGGTGGCCGCCGCCAAAGCCGCCTTCCCCGGCTGGCGCGATACCCCCTGGCAAGAGCGTGTGGCGATTATCCGCCGCGCGGCCGATTTGATCAGCGAACGCCTGTTTGAGATGGGGGCGATCATGAGCCTGGAAGTGGGCAAGAACCGGCTGGAGGCGTTGGGCGATGTCGAGGAAACGGCCGATCTCTTCCGCTATAACTGTGACGCGATGGAGCAAAACGACGGCTTCAGCAAGCCGCTGAAGCAGGAAAGCGAACGTCACCACAACCGCAGCGTCCTCAAGCCCTATGGCGTGTGGCTGGTCATCTCCCCCTTCAACTTTCCTGGCGCGTTGGCCGGTGGCCCCTCCAGCGCGGCGCTGGTCGCCGGAAACACGGTCGTCCTTAAACCGGCGGAAGACACTTCCTACACGGCCTGGTTGATCACCCAATGCTTGCGCGATGCCGGCGTCCCCGATGGCGTGTTTAACTACGTCACCGGACAAGGTTCCACCGTCGGCCAGGCGTTGGTAGACCATCCCGACATCGCTGGTGTGACCTTCACCGGCAGCTACGAGGTGGGGATGAGTATCTTGCGGGCGGCCGCCAACGGTAAATACCCCAAGCCGGTCATCGCCGAAATGGGCGGCAAAAACCCGACCATCGTCAGCAAAAACGCCGACCTGGAAAAAGCAGCGCTGGGCAGTATGCGCTCCGCCTTTGGGCTGCAAGGCCAAAAATGCTCCGCCCTCTCTCGCCTCTACGTCCACAAGGAGGTGAAGGACGAATTCATGCAGAAGTTGCTCGACCTGACCAAGGAGATCAAGGTCGGCGACCCCACCGCCCAGGAAAACTA
Organism: uncultured Ardenticatenaceae bacterium; assembly: GCA_964410625.1. Taxonomy (GTDB): domain Bacteria; phylum Chloroflexota; class Anaerolineae; order Promineifilales; family Promineifilaceae; genus CAYPHY01. Next base: position 1,978 of record CAYPHY010000054.1, read on the forward strand.
CATGGGGCCGGTGATCAACCAGCGTGCCTACAACGACTACAAGCGGTATGTGGATGATCTGAGCCAAAGCGGGACGATTGTTTTCGGCGGCGAGACCATCGGCGAAAACGGCTACTACGTCGCCCCGACCATTGTAGACAACCTGCCTGAAGACCATCCCCTATGGAAGCACGAGATGTTCCTGCCTATCGTCTGTGTCTCCGAGTTTGAAGAGCTGGATGAGGTGATGGAACGCGCCAATGATGTCGAGTATGGGCTGACGGCCGGTTTCTTCAGCGAAGACCCCGGTGAAGTGGAGTGGTTCCTCGACAATATCGAAGCTGGTGTGGTTTATGTCAACCGCTCTAGCGGCGCGACCACCGGGGCATGGCCTGGCTACCAATCCTTTGGCGGCTGGAAAGGCAGCGGCTCCACCGGCAAAGCGGCCGGTAGCTTCTACTACGTACAACAATACATGCACGAGCAGAGCCAGACGGTCATTAAGTAAGAGGAGACTAGAGACTGAGAGATTGGGAGACTAACACCTCCCAGTCTCTAGTCTCCTAGTCTCCTAGTTTCTTAGACCCTTAATCCCTTATCTCCCCCATGTCCAACACCACCAAACTACAAACCATGGCCGAGGCAGTCGGCCGCTATGTCAGTGATGGCTGCTCGGTGGCGATTGAGGGCTTTACGGCCTTTATTGGCTTTGCCGCCGCCCATGAGATCATCCGCCAGCGCAAGCAGTCGCTGACCCTGATTCGCATGACTCCCGATCTGGTTTATGATCAGATGATCGCCGCCGGAGTGGCCGACAAGCTCGTTTTCAGCTATCTGGGCAACCCCGGCGTGGGCAGCTTGCATTGCATCCGCCGCGCCGTGGAAAAGAGCATCCCCCGGCCGCTGGCTTTGGAAGAGTATTCCCACTTTGGCATGGTCGGCCGTTACCTCGCCGGTGCCTCCAAACTCCCCTTCTACCCGCTACGCAGCTACCTCGGCAGCGACATGCCAGACGCCAACCCCGACATCCGCTTCGTCGAAAGCCCTTATGGGGATGGCCCCATTGCCGTTGTGCCGCCAATCAACCCCGACGTCGCCTTCATCCACGCCCAACGCGCCGACGCGCAAGGCAACACCCAACTGTGGGGTCTGCTGGGGATGCAAAAGGAAGTGGCCTTTGCCGCGCAACATGTGGTGGTGGTCGTCGAAGAAGTGGTGGAGGAGGATGTCATCCGCCGCGATCCCAACCGGACGATGATCCCCGGCCTGATCGTGGACGCCGTTGTCCACGAACCCTATGGAGCGCACCCCAGCTATGTGCAGGGGTATTACGACCGCGACAACGAATTTTACCTGGCGTGGGACGAACTTTCCCGCGACCATGAGGCGGTTGTCGCCTGGCTGGAGGAGTGGGTCTATGCCCTACCTGACCGCGCCGCCTATCTGGAAAAACTCGGCCGCGACCGCCTCGACCACCTCGCCCCCGGCACACTCATGGCCGACCCCATCAACTACGGCCGCTACAGCTAAAGGATGAAGGATGAAAGCATATTCTTCAGCCTTCATCCCTCATCCTTCATCCTTGAAAGAGATATGAACGATTACAACAACCTCGACACCTTCGGCCGCGACTATTTGCGGCTGGCTCTGGAAGTAAACAAGCACTTTGACGGCTTCATTGACGCCTACCTCGGCCCGGCCGAGCTCAAGGCGGAAGTAGAGGCGGCCCCCAAGCGCGAACCGGCGGCTTTGCTGGAGGAGATCGGCCGCTTGCAGGCGGCCATCCCAACGGCCGATCCCCAACGCCACGCCTATCTCACGGCTACCTTACGCGGCATTGAAACAACGACGCGCATCATCGCCGGCGAGACATTCGACTATCGCGACGAAGTGGCGCGTATCTACGATGTTGAGCCGCAACGAGTGGATGAGTCCGTCTATGAAGCAGCGCAACGAGAACTAGACAGTTTGCTACCGGGAAGCGGCCCCATCACCGAACGCCTGGAGGCGCGACGGCAACATTACATCATCCCCAACGACAAGATTTTGCCGCTGTTGGAGCTGGCCCGCGATGAAACCCGGCAGCGCACGGCCGCCCGCATCCCCCTGCCCGACGATGAAGGGGTGGAAGTGCACCTGGTCAACGACCGCCATTGGGGCGCCTATAACTGGTACTTGGGCACCGGCCGCTCGCTGATCGAGTTCAACACCGACATCCCGCTCACCGCCTTGCAACTGCTCGGCACATTCGCCCACGAAGGGTATCCCGGCCACCACACCGAGGGGATGCTCAAAGAAAAAGGATTGTTACACGAAAAAGGGTATGGAGAGACGGCCGTCTTTCTGCTCCACTCCCCAGCGGCCGTCATCTCCGAAGCGATTGCCGTCGTCGCCACAAAGATGATCTTCTCCGCCGACACCGCCCATGAGTGGAATTTGAATGTGATGCTTCCGGCGGCCGGATTGTCCCCTTACCAGGGGGAGAACGCGGCGGCGATGGCGCGGCTGAACAAGGCGGCCGAACAGTTACGCACCGTCTCCGCCAATGCCGCCCTGCTCCACCACACCGGGCAGATCAATCGCCAGCAGGTCATCGAATACCTCCAGACCTATGGCTTGTCCACGCCACAACGCGCCGAGAAGAGCTATGAGTTCATCACCCATCCCCTCTCGCGCAACTATGTCTTCACCTACACCATCGGCCGCGACCTCTTTGAGCAAGCGACCGCCGGAAAGGACCCCTGGCCGCTGTTCGGCCGCCTGCTGACCGAACAATTCCTGCCCTCGCAATTAGTCAGCAGTCAGTAGGCAGTAAACAGTTCCAATTGTTCATTGTCTCATTGTTCATTGTTCATTGCCTCATTGCTCACATGGTTACGCAGATGACGCCGATTTAACGCAGATAGCGCGGATTTTTTCTTATCCATTGCCTCATTGTTCATTGTCTCATTGTTCATTGTCTCATTGTCCATTGTTCATTGTCTCATTGTTCATTGTCTCATTGTCCATTGTTCATTGTCTCATTGTCCATTGTTCATTGTCTCATTGTTCATCCCCCCTCATGTTCACCATAACCGCCATCCTACTCGAATCCACCAAGCCAGAGGAGCTGGCCGAGTTCTATCGCCAGGGGTTTGGCTGGCCGGAGCCGCAAGCGGCCGACGAAGACCACCTCGGCTTCCAGCTAGACCATCTCTATCTGGGCTTTGACCGCGTGAAGGTCAACGCCGGACCAAGTCGCCGCGTTTCGCTGTGGTTCCAGGTGGAGAACATCACCACCGTCTTTGCCCACCTGGTCAAGTTGGGGGCAACGGTGGAATATGTGCCAACGGCCGATAAAAGCCCCGGCGAAATCCTGGCTAAGCTATTTGACCCGGATGGGAACAGCATCGGGTTGATCGGCCGTCTTGAAGATTGATCCACGAATTGACACGAATTTGCACGAATACAGTCGGTTTACGATAAAGAACGTATGTGCTAAAATTAGCGGATGAAGTTTAGCCGCCTGAAACGGCCGCGCAGCAAATCCGCTTCCAGCCACCACACCAACTGGAACAAGGTGTTGTTGGAGCAAATTCGCCTGTCTGGTCTGCCGGAACCGGTGCTGGAATACACCTTCCACGCCAATCGCCAATGGCGCTTTGACTTCTGCTGGCGGGAGGATGGGAATCTGGTTGCTTGCGAGGTGGAGGGCGGCATTTGGATGCAGACTTCGACCGGACGCAGCAAGGGCCATGCCCACCCGGAACGTTTCGAGAGCGACTGTGAAAAGTATAACGAAGCTGCGCTCTATGGCTGGACGATCATCCGCGTCACCCCAACGATGATCCGCGACGGCCGCGCCATCGATTGGCTGGAAAGAGCGTTATTGCCCTAGGAACCTACGAATTTTCTCGCGCAAAGAAGAAGAATGACACTCCCTTTTTCTCTGCGACTCCGCGTCTCTGCGTTAAATATTTGGACTGCCCTTAAGTAAACAAAGGATCAAACGAGATTTTTATTCAATCACTTTGACTTTCCCATAATGCGCTGGTAAAATCTATTTCCGTTCGGCCGAAGTGGCGAAACTGGCAGACGCGCTACGTTCAGGGCGTAGTGGGATTACTCCCATGTGGGTTCGAATCCCACCTTCGGCATCCTTTTCCGCAGCCTAACCATTCACTGGTTGGGCTGTTTTTTTTGAGAAATTTCGCACAAGCCGCTATAATAGGAGTTGGATAGGCGACTTTATCGTGGTCTATTTGGTATATTGGTATATTTGTTTATTGTTGTGTTCGTTACTTTCTAATATACCAATACACCGATACACTAATACACCTCCTCAAAGGGACTCGTTATGATATTTTTGATTATTGCCGTCGTTGTGGTTTTGGTCATTTTGTTAGGGGTAGCGGCCGCCTTTGCCTTTGCCAGTCTGGATGTGGCCGTCACGAACACGAGAGTAGCGCTGGAAACGGAAGAAAAAAGTTATAACCCGGCTGTCACGCTCGGTCATAAGATCAAAGTCGAGGCGGACTATGAAGAGCAACTCGTACAAGCGCGACGGATGGCGGCGAAAAAGGCCGCCGCCGAGCCACGAGGGGCGAATGTGCGTATCGGCCGTCTGGGACGCTCGCTCCTAAAAACCGCCAGCGACGCACTAACAGAAGACCCACAAACAACAGTGCGTATTGCCCGCTTCCACGGCTGGGATGGCGCACGGCTCGGCATTCCGCCCGACGGCGTGCAAGCCGCGCCAGTAGCAGCCGCTGGCCTGGTTGCCGCTGCCCCCGCCGCTCCCCAAGAGATCGAACTGGTCCCCGGCCGCGATTATCCGGTTATTGAAATCACCGATAGCATGTCACCCGACGAGGTACGAAAGGCGCGGATTGCCAACTCAAAGGCTAAGTCAGCGGCGATGAAAGCGGCAAAGGCCGCCCAGGGCGCTGCGGTGGCTGCTCCCGCCGGGCAGGCAGTGGCAACAGGGGTGGCTCCCGCTCCGGCAGCCGCCCGCGCGCCGGTAGCCACCGGCATCGAGCCGCCGAAGTTGATCGAAATCACCGATGATATGTCGCCTGATGAAATTCGCAAGGCGCGGATCGCCAACTCGAAGGCCAAGTCAGCTTACAATAAGGCGTTAAAGGCGGCAGGAATTGATCCCAGCACCGTTGGAGATGGCGAGGTGGTACAGGTTTCCGCCCCGGCCGCGGCCCCTGCTCCAGCGGCTAGCGCACCGGCCGCGGCCGCTCCTAGCCCCGCAGCGGCCGCCGGTATCCCCGAACCCAACTACATCGAAATCACCGATGCGATGTCGCCCGACGAAATTCGCCAGGCACGCATCCAAAACTCGAAAATGCGCTCCGCCTATAATAAAGCGTTGAAGGCCGCCGGTATTGATCCCGCTTCCGCGACTGGCAGCGAGTCGGGCGCGGCCGTACAGCCGCAGGTTCAACAAGGGGAAGCGTTGGCAGCCAAGCCAGCCGCCAACGATATCGAGGTCGTCCCGGCCGCACAACAACCGGCGGCAGCAGCGGCCTCGGCCGTTGCCGGTATTCCGCGTCCTGACTACATTGAAATCACGGATGATATGTCCCCAGACGAAATTCGCCAGGCGCGTATCCAAAACTCAAAGATGCGCTCCGCCTATAACAAAGCACTCAAAGCAGCAGGGATCGATCCGAGTACGGTTGAATAACTCATAGGAGTTACGCACTTGCAACGAATTAACGTGAAAGCAAGCTAATTACACTGTAGTTTGAACAACTGTCATTCCGAGCGGAGTCTTCGGAGCGAGGAATCCCTAGTAATTCACTGGTCAACGCAATCGTCAGGGATTCCTCGCTCCGCTCGGAATGACAAACCGCAAAGTTTGCGCTAATTCGCGTAAATTCGATGCAAGTCCATAGTCCTTTATCCAAACAAGTGAAATTAGCAGCCTTTGATCTGGAGATTGCCAAGCTCCTTCCGGCCGGGGAATTTGATCTGAAGCGTCACCGGCCGTTGGGAATTAGCTGCGCGGCCGTGCGGCTGGAGGACGGCCGCGAGCTGCGCTTCCAGTCCCCTCCCGAAGTGACCACGATGTCCCTGGAGGGCTGCCAGGAATTGGTGGCCGCGCTGCGCCAATTGGTACAAGATGGCTATACGATTGTCACCTGGAATGGAGCGGGCTTTGACTTTGATATCTTGGCCGAGGAAAGCGGCGACTACCCCATTTGCAGCGAACTGGCGCGACATCATGTCGACATGATGCTGATCGTCGTTGCCTTGCGCGGCCACTTTCTGGGGCTGGACGCCGCTGCCCAGGGAATGAAGGTGACAGGTAAGCTGAAGCAGGTGCAGTTGCGCGACGGCCGCCTGCTAAAGGGTATGACCGGCGCGATGGCCCCACAGTTGTGGACGGATGGGGAACGCGAGGCCGTCCTGGCCTATCTGTCGGAAGATGTGCGTGTCACGCTGGAGTTAGCACAGGCGATGGCTGTCCAACGACGACTCATCTGGCGCAACAAGCGCGGCGAGCGAAATCAATGCACCATCCCCAAACTCTACACCGTAGCCGAATGCCTGCGACTACCCCGGCCAAAGACCAGCGGCCGCTTTACGCCGGTTGATCCCCGCACAATCACTGCCTGGATGCAGCCAGCGGTAAGCGATGGGCAGTAAGCAGTATGCAGTGGACAGCAAGTAATTTCTCACTCCCACTCCCCACTCTCCACTCGTCACTCCCCACTAACTATCATGGCCGAATTCTTTAACGTCCTGCCGCCCGACGAGGCACGGTCACTCTTGCTGCGCCACTTGCGGAAGCGCGTGGCGACGGAGCAACTGGATACCCAGCAGGCGTTGGGGCGGGTAACGGCTGCCCCCCTTTATGCCCCCCACGCCCTGCCCACCTTCCGCCGTAGCACGATGGACGGCTATGCAGTGCGGGCGGCCGATACCTATGGCGCGAGCGAGAGCTTGCCCGCCTTCATCCAGGTCGTGGGCGAAGTGGCAATGGGACAGGCGGCCGAGATTGCGCTGAAACGAGGGCAGGCCGCCGTCGTCCACACCGGCGGGATGATCCCGGCAGCGGCCGATGCGGTGGTACAGGTAGAACACACCCAGGCTGTGGGCAACTCCATTGACCAACCCCCATTTGAGATCGAGGTGTTTCGCGCGGTGGCAGTGGGGCAAAACATCTTGCACGTGGGCGAGGATGTGGCTGAGGAAGCGGAGATTCTGCCCGCCGGTCATCTCTTACGGCCGCAAGATATAGGCGGTCTGTTGGCATTAGGGATCACAGAAGTAGCAGTGGCGCGACGGCCGCGCGTGGCGATTCTGGCGACAGGCGACGAAGTGGTTCCCCCTCAACACACACCCGCCCCCGGCCAAATCCGCGACATCAACAGCTATACGCTGGCCGGCCAGGTGGAACAGGCGGGTGGCTCGCCCACAATTGGCGGCATTATCGGCGATGACTTTGCCGCCCTGCAGGCGGCGGCCGCAGCAGCCTTAGACGAAAGCGATATGCTGGTCATGTCCGCCGGTTCGTCGGTCAGCACGCGCGATATGACGGTACAGGTATTGGACGGCCTGGGGCAGCCAGGTGTTCTCTTTCATGGGGTGGCGACGCGGCCGGGCAAACCGACAATAGTCGGCGTGGCAGATGACAAGCCGTTGCTCGGGTTGCCGGGCAATCCCGTTTCGGCGATGATTCAGTTCGATATGTTTGGCGTACCGGCGATTTATCATCTACAAGGGCTGCAAAACCCGCCACGCAAGGGGCTGGTCTGGGCCAGGTTGAGCCAAAATATCGCCAGTGAAAGCGGCCGCGAGGATTATGTCCCGGCACGGTTAGCGGATACGGCCGAGGGCTTGCAGGCCACCCCTGTCTTTGGCAAGAGTAATTTGATCTACACGCTGGTCAACGCCGATGGCCTGATCAAAGTGCCGTTGAACAAAGCCGGACTGTTGGCCGGAGAACTGGTGGAGGTGCGGTTATTTTAGAGATTGGAGATTTGAGATTAAGGGACTAATTATCCTCCCTACTCTCCACTCTCCACTAACCACTCCCCACTCCTCACTCATCCGCCGCACAGCGAAAGCCGATACTCTCATCTGTATTGGCTGGTGGCGAGGGAAAGCGTAGGCTACCGGCGGTAAAGTTGCCCGTGTCGAACCAGGAGCCACCGCGCACCACTTTATCTTCCCCCTCTACGGGGCCGCCGGGAGCGACATTTTCGGCCTGGTAATACTCGCTGTCGTACCAGTCGGCAACCCATTCCCACACATTCCCCCCCATATCATAGGCGCCGCTGGGGCTGCGGCCGTCCTCAAAGCTGGCAACCGGTGCTTCCGCCGGAAAACCATCATCAAAATCCTGGTTCGCTTGCGGTTGCTGGCAACTGGCACCACAGGTGTTGACCACACTGCCATCGAATACATCCCCCCAGGGGTATATTGTCTTGGTCCCTGCTTCGGGGTCCCAAACGGCCGCTTTCTCCCATTCCGCCTCGCTGGGCAAACGGCCGCCACGCCACTCACAAAACGCGGCCGCGCCATACCAGCTCACGCCGGTAATCGGGTAGTCGGCCTCATCCTCCGCCACCTCATACACCCCTGCCTCGTTCAGCGTCAGGCGGCTATCTTCAAGATTCAGGCAACGTTGTTCGAGACATCCTGTTTCGCTTTCCTCTAACTCATTGAGAAAGGCGGCATAGGCGGCGTTGGTCACTTCGGTGGCATCAATATAGAAGCCGGGCAGAGAGAGGGTATGTACTGGTTCTGATGCGCTAAACCAGCTTTCCTGGCAGCCGGTACGGAAAATATTACACTCCGCCAGCAGGAGCGTGGCATCCATGCCCATTTCAAATTCACCACCAGCAACCAGGAATAATTCGGCCCCTCCCTGCTCAAGAACATCGGGAACAGGGGTAGGGCTTGGCGTCAGTGATGGCCTGGGAGTCGGGGTGAGCGTCGGTGCAGTGGTTGGAGTGGGCGGTTCAGGGGTAGATGTTGCCACACTCGTCGCTGTCTCCGTTGGCATCTCAGTGGCTGTCTCTACAATTGGCATTGCATTTGTGTCTGCAACGGCAGCGGCCGCTGCAGCCGTTTGTGTGGCCCGGTCTTCACTTTCCGCCCGGCTCAATGCGAGATTGGGTTCCTGGGTAGAACTTATTGGATTGCTTTCCACTTCCTGAGAGGCAACACGGGTCGCTTGAAACTCGATAGCGGCCGTGGCTACGGCTGAAAAGACCTCATCACGAGTACAACCGGCCAGGAACAAACTCGTAATGAGTATGTAGCCTAGTAAACCCAGGGCAGAAGTAGAGGCATTCCGCTGGGAACGAACTTTCCACTTGGACATATGGGGTACTACCTGGAGAAAAAAGCGGGCCGGCGTGACATCCGGCCCGCTTCGACTGGCGAAGAGTTGGTTTTAGCGCAGTTCGCGCGGGTCCCAACGGACGGTGGTGGTGTTGTTGCAGGTCTCGCCGTCGTGGACTTTGAAGTCCTCGGGGCGGCCGTCGCACCAGTTGTAGAAGCCATTGGCCGTATCCATCGTCCCATCAGCGGCAACGATGCTGATGTCATCAACGATGAACATGGTGCTGCCAAAGAATTCCGGGAACTTGCGGCCGACTTGCACATGGAAGAACTGGCCGGGGTTGATCCAGAGTGTTTCGTCGCGGCCGACATAGTTGCAGATGCCATCGCCTGTGGCGCAAACGAATTGATCGGGGAACAACTCTCTCCACTGCTCCACCGACGCGGGATCGGCCGAGTCGCTAATCGCATACCAGGCCACGCTGTTGTATGGGCCGGTGTTGCCCTCTTCCCAGGCGGAGACGCTGATGCTAATAAAGTAGTAGCCAGGGACGGGGATGCGATTCAACTGCTGGTATGCACCAGCGTAGTAACCACCAGAGGACGCACCGGCGTGCTGGATAAACCAGCCCATGGCGTTGCTGATCCCTTCGGGGTTGGCTGGATGGGCCAGGTCAAATTCATGCAAACGGCCGGCCGTCCATCCTGCCTTGTTGTCACGCCAGAATACCCAGGGGTCGGACGGGCCAAGACCCGTTCCCCAATAGGTGAAGTCGCCATTTTCGATTACACTGTTAGCTGCTCGTGCGGCCCTTTCTGCGTCTGTGTCGCCTTCGTCCACATCATATTCGCTACGGCCGTCCTCAGACGACGTATAGGTAACAACCAGTTCGGCGAAGGCACTGGCGGTCACAGCGACGACTAGCAACAGTCCTAGCAGGACAGCGATTTTACTTTTGCTCATTACGTATACTCTCCTTAACTGATATAAACAAATAAAGGGGAAACTACCAATACGGCTCTGCCCTCATGCTCCAATACAACCGGAGGCCTTGAAAAGTTCTTCCACTACACGTTATCTTTCGCATACAACCACTACAACACAACTGCCCATTTTTTACCATACTTTCCAGGCTGACAGCGTGAAGTGCCGGTTAATATTGCAGACGGGAATGAAGCAATTGATGATCTTTTCACAAAGTGGCAACAATCTTATAAAATCGCCGGTAACAGACGGCGGTTGTATCATTGGGACGGGCAAATTTTGTATGATTCGTAAAATCGCCAGTATATTTCTCAACCACATTGATGCCTGGGGCGTTGCCCTCATTTGTTCGGCTTTGGCGTTGGTCGTCCATAACGCGATCAGCATCCAGACGATTTTGCTGATCGTGGCGATTAGCTTTGGCTACTGGTTCGCTTTTGCCGTCAATGATTATTTTGATGCACCCTATGACGGACTGGACCAGGATAAGGCACAACACAACGTCTTCGTTGAGGCCCGAAGCAAGGCGAGGGGCAAACAAAAGGTACTGCTGGCCTTCGGCTTGATCTCCCTTTTACTGTTGCTGCCCTTTGCCACCTTTGGCACGCGCGGGCTACTGTGGTATGGGGTCAGCCTGTTTGTTGTCTGGGCCTATTCCGCGCCGCCGTTGCGCTTGAAAAACCGACCTGGCATTGACCTGTTGGTCCATGCATTGTTCGTCGAGACCTATCCTTATGCTTTGTGCCTCTTTTTGTTGGATGTCGAGTGGATTGGACTGGACCGCTTTATCCTTTCGATCACTTTTCTGGGATCACTGGCCGCGCAGCTAGAGCAACAGGTCAGGGATTATGATCTCGATGCGCGGACGGGCAAGACGTTTGCGACGACGATCGGCCGCCGCCCCACCTACTTTCTCTTGCAACTGACAACCGTGATCACCCTGCTGGTCGCCCTGATCCACTGGCTGCGCGGTGATGTGCCGCTTTATTTAGTGCCGATTGGGCTGATTGCCTTGCCTGCCCTCGTCCATCGCCTGTTGCGCGGCCCCCATGTCCATCGCTCGCGTTGGGTGGTTTATTTGTCGGCCGTTGCCGGGCTGATCTACGTCGCCGGTGTGTTCATCTATTTTGCCATGCGCGCGGGGAACTGGTAGTCTTAGACAACTTATGAAACGTAAAGACATCGTTTGGCTGATTGTAATCATTGTGATCGTCGCCGCAAGCATCTGGTTGGTCGAAAATCCCAACTATCCGATACGGTTGGGGCTTGATCTCCAGGGCGGCTTGCAGGTGCTGTTGGAGGCGGATGTGCCGGAAGATGAGGTGGTGACGGCCGATCAGATGGCTACGGCGCGGGTCATTGTTGACCGCCGGGTGAATGCTATCGGCGTGACGGAACCACTGGTGCAGGTGGAAGGCAACCGCCGTATTCTCATTGAGCTACCGGGGATTGAGAATCCGCAGGACGCCATTGAGTTGATCCAGGAGACGGCCTTGTTGGAGTTTGTCAATACCGGCGAGTTTTCGCTGCCACCGGGGATGTGTATCCGCACTTCGCTCAACCAGGGGCCGTCGCGCTGTGAATTGACGGCCGACGGCGAAGAACCGGTAGAAGGAGCGGCCGAACCGCCAACCTATGAAACGGTCCTAACCGGCGCCGGGCTACGCAATGCCGGGGTCGAGCCGGATGGTTTGGGCGGGTACTATGTGACCTTTACCTTGACGCCAGAAGGGGGCGAGGTATTTGGCGAGTATACGCGCGAGAATATCGGCCGCTTTCTGACCATTGTGCTGGACAAGCAAGTGGTCTCCAGCCCCAGCATCGAAGCCGTGATCGAAGAAACGGGCAGCATCACCGGCAACTTTACGCTGAGCGAGGCGCAACAACTGGCAACCCAACTGCGCTTTGGTAGCTTGCCCATTCCGCTGCGCGTGGAAAGCACGCGCCAGATTGGGGCGACACTAGGCCAGCAGTCCATTGATGCCAGCATTCGCGCTGGTGTCATCGGTCTGGTGATCGTTTTGCTGTTCATGCTCATCTATTACCGGCTGCCCGGTTTTCTGGCCAACATCGCGCTGATCATCTACGCTTTGCTGAACCTTGCTGTCTTTAAGGGCATTGGCGTGACATTGACGCTGGCGGCAATCACCGGCTTCTTGCTCTCGACCGGTATGGCGGTGGATGCCAATGTGCTGGTTTTTGAGCGCATCAAGGAGGAGCTACGCAAAGGGTCGGGGCTGGTCGAATCAATCAACACTGGCTTCGGCCGTGCCTGGACCTCCATTCGCGATGCCAACATCGCAACGCTCGTCATCTGCTTTATCTTGTGGGCTTTCGGCCGCAATCTGGGCGCAAGCTCAGTGGAAGGCTTTGCCATCACGCTGGCGATTGGCGTGACAATCAGTATGTTTACCGCCGTGATCATCACTCGCACGCTGGTCAGATTAGTGATAAGCCCGGCGGCCGTCTGGTTACAGCAGCGTAAGTGGTTGGTGGGGGCCTGATCTATGTTTAGAATTGTTGAGAATCGTCGTCGTTACTTTATCATCTCCGGCGTGCTGATCGGTTTGGGGCTGCTGGCGATGCTCTACTCCCTGGTGACCACCGGCGCCCCTTTCCGTTTGGGCGTTGACTTCCTTAGCGGGACCCGCTTTGAGCTTCAGTTCACCGAGCCGGTGACGGAGGACCAAATTCGCGACGTTTTTGCCGGATTTGACGTTGACAATCCAGCCATCATCGCCATACAAGGCGAAAACCTGGAAAATGCCTGGCAAATCCGCAGCGAGTTTGTCTTGCCCGAACGCAGCCAGGAGATAGTGGATGCGCTGGGAGCGGAACTGGCCCCACTGGTACCAGACACCACCCAGGTGCAGAGCGTTAGCCCGACAGTTGGTTCGGAAGTGACCCGCGCGGCCGTCATTGCCGTCCTCGTCGCCGCTGTGATCATCCTCATTTATATCATCGTTGTCTTTCGCCAGGTGCCAAATCCCATCCGTTATGGGACATGTGCCGTCATTGCCATGCTCCACGACCTGTTGGTCATCCTCGGCTTTGCGGCAATAACCGGCGTGGTCTTTGGTTGGGAGGTAGATGCGCTGTTCCTGACGGCCGTGCTGACCGTCGCCGGTTTCTCGCTGCAAGATACGATTGTCATCTTCGACCGGTTGCGCGAGAACATCAACCGGCGGCCGTTTGAACGCTTTGAACTCCTCGCCAATCGCTCCATCCTGGAAACGATCCACCGTTCGTTGGTGACGCAGCTAAGCGCGATGTTTGTGATGGTGGCGATTTTGTTATTTGGCGGCGCCTCCATTAAGCCCTTCATCGCCGCCCTATTCATCGGCCTGCTCAGCGGGACGTATAGCTCGATTTTTACGGCCGTGCCGCTGCTGGTGGCCTGGGAGAAGGATGAATTACCGTTTCTCAGGGCATAAATCCCTTTCGCAGAACACCGATTGAAGCCACCGATTGAAATCGGTGGCTGGCACAGAAAACCTGTTTCAACAGGTTTCCTATATCAGCAGGTGGTTTCAACCACCGCTCACCAACCACCGCTAAAAAATGACCATGAAAGCGATTTGCCTACATGACGGAAAATTGATTTTAGACGAGCATTACCCTATGCCGGAACCAGGGGAGCAAGAAGCCTTAATTCGTATCTCGCTGGCCGGGATTTGCTCCACCGATCTGGAGATTGTCAAGGGGTATAATAATTTCCAGGGGGTTTTGGGGCATGAGTTTGTTGGTGTGGTCGAGCGCGTCGGCTCGGCCGACAACGCCGAATGGATCGGCCGCCGCGTCGTCGGCACCATCAACCTCGGCTGCCGCCAATGCCCCATCTGCCTCCACGACGGGCCAGAGCATTGCCCAAACCGGACGGTACTGGGCATCATCAACAAGGATGGTATCTTCGCCGACTGTGCCACGTTGCCGGTTGCCAACTTGCTGCCCGTCCCCGATAGTGTGCCGGATGAGCTGGCGGTGTTTACAGAGCCGTTGGCCGCCGCCCTACGCATTCGGGAGCAACTGGTGGTGCGGCCGTCGGCGCAAACGGCCGTTGTCGGGCCGGGGCGGTTGGGGCTGCTCATCGCCCAGGTACTGGCACTGACCGGCACACCGGTTACCGTTTTCGGCCGTCGTCCAGCCTCTCTGGAACTTCCACAACAGTTGGGCTTAGGTACGGGGCTGGTGGCGGGGGCGGCCGACGATAGTTTCGACTTTGTGGTGGAGGCCACGGGCAATGAGGCGGGCTTTGCCCATTCATTGCGGCTGGTGCGGCCGTTGGGGACGCTGGTGCTAAAAAGCACCTTCGCTGGAAATGCCAATCTCAATCTAAGCAAGCTGGTCGTGGCTGAAATCAACGTCGTCGGCTCGCGCTGTGGCCCCTTTGCCCCCGCGCTCGATTTGCTGGAAAAGGGAGCGGTTGCGGTACGGCCGTTGATTGAAGGGGAATATCCCTTGAGCGATGCGCTAACCGCTTTTAAACATGCTGCACAACCCGGTGTTAGGAAAATCCTGTTACGTCCATAAAATTTACCAACTAGGAGGTATGGTGAAGATTACTAGTATCAATTGTCCGGCGTGTTATGCACCCTTGCAAGTTCCGCAAGGTGCGGATCGTATGACTTGCGATTACTGCGGCACGATGTCAGTCGTTGAACACCATCAAGGTAATACCGAGTTAAAGTTAGCCCAGCAGGTCTCGCGCTCGATTCAGGACGCACAGAGTGGAACAGCGGCCGTGATGCGCGAGAACACTGAAGAGACCCTGGCTGAGTTAAAGCGTATCCGACTCCAGCAGGAGATGACCGGACTTAAACTCCAACTTTCCTCTGTCCAGTCGGAGATTCGCCAATTAGAGCGCGAAAAGCAAACACCGAAAAACCGACGACACCTGGAGGAGTTACGTGAGGATCGTCAAAGCCTCACAGAACGCATTGAAGCGTTAAAAATCGAGTTGGGAATGGCTTCACCTGAACCGGAACCTGTACCAGAGAAGCAACGCTTTGGAGGGTTGCCCGCCTGGGCTTTGCTAATCATTTTGGTTTTCATAAGCTGTGGCCTGTGTATGGTGTTTTCGCTACTCTTCGCCTGACCTTAGAAGATTAGCCCGATTGGTCTTGAGTAAGCCAGCGTTCCAGATGCTCGGCCGCCTCTAGCTCATGGCGAAATTGATCGTGTTCGACTTCCGATAGAGGAATTCGCTTCAGTTCATCACGAAAGGTATGGGCCAACTCTAGTTGGTCCATTGCCACCGCTAACTCTGCCCTGGCGGCCAAAGCGCGTGCGCGGTCAATTGGAGCGGCCGACTTGTGCTTTGCCAGCGCCTTGTCCAACACCTTCGCCGCTGCCTGATCGTTGGCATAGGTATCGCGCAAAAAGACCGCGTTTTCCAGGGCGGCCGCCAACTCCGATAGCGATTCCTCTGACCACTCATACCCTGTATCTGCCTCATTTTCGTCAATGTAAATGAGCATATTCCCTGATGGGTCAAAAATCTTAAAGCGGGTCTGGCCTTTCATCAAGCGTGTGATTCGCGGAAGGGCGGCCGTCGGAACTTTGCCGTACTTTGCTCGTAAGCCATCGGCAAACCGTTGATGGTACAGCCCAATATCGGGGACAAACACCAGGCAGGAGCCAAAAGCATTCTTTGCGCCATACATCGTTAGCCGCGAAAAATGCAGGTGGAAGTTGCCCAGGTGCACTGCGCCATAAAGATAGGGCGTTTCCTGCTCGTGGGTGATCTCAAAGCCCAGTGTCTGGTAGAACTCCAATGTCTCAGCGAGCGATTGGCAGGGGAACAAAGGGATAGATGTTTCCATATTTACAGTCAAAATGTGTTACTAACCGTCGTATTTAAGATACTTACCATCTCGTCAATTTGCGCTTCATTGATAATCAGCGGCGGCCCCAGCATAATGATGTCACCGTTGGTCCCATCGGCGCAGCCTTGTGAATAGTAGATGACCAACCCCGCTTCAAAGGCGCACTGCCAGAGGCGGCGGGCGAGTTTTTCTTTGGCAGGGAAGGGCGCGGCCGTTTCCCGGTCGGCCACCAACTCAATCCCCCAAAACAGCCCCCGGCCGCGAATATCCCCCACATGGGGATGCTCAACCAACGCCTCGCGCAGTTTCGCGCCAAGATAGTTGCCCATGGCGGCCGCATTCTCGACCAACTTTTCATCTTGAATAATGCGCAAGGTCGCCAGCCCGGCGGCCGCGCCAACCGCATGGTGGCTGAACGTCCCGCCATGATTAAAGTCCCCCAAGTCCTGGCGCAGTTGCTCCACATCCTCCCCCCTGGCGGCAATGAAGCCCAACGGGAAGTACCCCCCGGCCGCCCCTTTGGAGGTAACGAGAATGTCGGGCGTCACCTCCCAATGCTCCAACGCCCACCACTTGCCGGTGCGCCCCATGCCGACCAGCACCTCATCAGCAATCAGCAGCACCTCATAGCGGTCGCAAATCTGGCGCACGCGCGGCCAATAGTCGGCCGGGGGTTCGGCCGCGCCCAGGCTGGCCCCGCTGATCGGCTCGGCGAGGAAGGCGGCCACATTGTCCGGCCCGGCAGCGAGGATCGCCTCTTCCAGTCGACCGGCCAACTCCGCACCAGTGGCCGGAAAGCGATAAGTATAAGGGGGTTGGATGTGGGGCATGTCGTGGAGCATCCCCAGATAGGGGGAGCGCAGACCGGGACGGCCGCTGACCGCCAACGCGCCGAAGGTCATCCCATGGTAACTTTGCGAGCGGCTGATGATCAGGTGGCGATTTCGCTCTCCCCGCGCCATTTGAATCTGCCGTGCCAGCTTGATCGCTCCCTCGACCACTTCCGAGCCGCTGCTGAGAAAGTAAAAGCGCGGTTCGGGCAAGGGGACGATGGTTGCCAGTTCGGCCGCATATTGCTCAATCACCTCGCTGGTGAACATCATCGCGTGGACATAGGCGGCCGCCTGTGCTTGCTGTGCCATCGCCTCGACGATTTCCGCGCGGCCGTGGCCGACATTGACCACCAGCGGGCCGCCGGAGCCGTCGAGATACCGTTTGCCGCTCTCGTCATACAGATAGATGCCCTCGCCATGCGAGATTTTCGGCCGGGCAAAATTCATCTGCCGGTAAAATACATGTCCGTGGGGATGTTGGTAGAACATCGTTGTGCCAATCTCCTAGCTAGAATTACGGTTATGCTGATGTCGCGGATGAAACGCAGATTTGCGCTGATTTTTCCTGTGATCAATGATAGCTGAAAAAAAAGTTAAAACACGTCGCGTGTTGGTGGTATAATCCTGTATTAAATGATCCACGAATTGACACGAATTAACACGAATCTACTAAGTGCCTATCCGAATATTTAGCGCAGAGAAGCAGAGATGCAGAGTCGCAAAGGTTATTTGATTTTCTCTGTGTCTCTGTACCTCTGCGTCTCTGCGTTAAAAAGAATATGCTGCTCTAAATTTCGGATAGGTTCTAAGCCTATTCGTATTAATTCGTGGACCATAAGGAGACACCTATGAGCCTCGTCTATGAAGAAAGGGGATCGGATTCGCCCTATTTAGAGAGCGTTACGCGAGGGTGGACGGTGGCGGCCGATACGGTCGTGCGCCCGGCCGAAAACCATTGGCACATGGTCTTGCTGCGGCTTGAGGACAAGCCACGGCTGATGGTCGTTGGCCCGCTAACCTCCTCCGGCGTTGCCTCCTGGGGAGAGGGGGCGGAACTGCTGTGGATCAAGCTGCGGCTGGGGACCTTCATGCCCCATCTGCCACCCAAGGGGTTTGTGGATGTGGAGACGGTTTTGCCCGGCGCGGCCGACAACTCCTTCTGGCTGAAGGGAGCGGCCTGGGAGTACCCCAACTTTGACAATGTGGAGACATTTATCAACCGGCTGGTACGCGAAGAGCTATTAGTGCGCGATCCAGTGGTGGACGCTGCCTTACAAGACCAATCGCCGGAGATGTCGCCGCGCACCGTGCGCCACCACTTCTTGCGGGCTACGGGGCTGACACAAAGCCACATTCGCCAAATGCAACGCGCCCAGCAAGCGGCCGCCCTCCTCCAGCAAGGCGTGTCAATCCTCGACGCCGTCCACGAAACCGGCTATTTCGATCAGCCCCATCTAACCAGATCGCTGAAGCGTTTTCTGGGAACCACCCCCGCCCAACTGTTGCCAGCAACTTCGTCTGAATAGCTTGCCATTTTATACAAGACAACCCCCCTCGGCCGCCATTATAATACATTTGTTCTATATAGAAGGGCCTCACGCAAAGGCGCAAAGGTCGCCAAGTTATTTCTTTGTATACTTTGCGTACTTTGCGTCTTTGCGTGAGCTATTTTATAAGCAGGTACTATGCATGGCAACGACACAAAAAGGGATGAAAATCCGCGTAATCTGCGTTTCATCCGCGTCATCTGCGTAACCATTTTCAAAGGAGATAAATCATGCAAAAAATCACCCCATTCTTATGGTTCGACAACCAGGCCGAGGAAGCGATCAACTTCTATACCTCCATTTTTAAGAACTCAAGGATTAAGGATGTCAGCCGCTATGGCGAAGGAGGGCCGGGACCGGCGGGTAGTGTGATCACCGCTTCCTTCGAGCTGGAAGGCCAGGAATTCATCGCCCTCAACGGCGGACCGCAATTCCAGTTTAACGAATCAATCTCGTTTCTGGTCAACTGCGAGTCGCAAGAAGAGGTGGATGAGCTATGGGCGAAGCTGACTGAGGGTGGTGAAGAGCAGCCTTGTGGCTGGCTGAAGGACAAGTTTGGCCTCTCCTGGCAAATTGTCCCCACGATTTTGGGGAAGTTAATGAGCGATCCGGATCCAGTCAAGGCCGGAAATGTGACCCAGGCGATGTTGCAGATGAAGAAGATTGATATTGCCGCGTTGCAGCGAGCATATGACCAGGCGTAGCCCGTAACTATTCAGACCTCTGAGTTTTTTTCTGGGTGGCAAAACCTCAGAGGTCTCTTGAGGGAGTAAACGCTTTCCGTAGCCAGTGCTATCTAACTGGAAGCACCAACTGAATCGTTGTCCCTTTGCCGGGGGAGCTTTCAATCGTGAAGTTCCCCCGCAACTCTTCAGCACGGGTGCGCATATTGGCCAGACCGTGGCCGGTGGCCTGGGCTTCAATGGCCGGATCGAAGCCGCGCCCATTGTCGGCGACGGTCAAACGCACGGCCGCCTCTGATCGCTCAATCCGCACATGGACCTCTGTGGCCCGAGCGTGGCGAGCGACATTAGCCAGTGATTCCTGGCTGGTCAGGAACAGCGCCCGCGAAACGGCCGTTGGCAAGCCCTGTACCGCTTCTGGTGTGACGGTTAAGGTGACTGGCACGGCCGTATTGGCCTGGAACTCTCGCTTTAAGCGGGCCAGCGCTTCGCTCAGGTCACCGGCAAAACGTTGCGGCCGCAGATCGAGGATGAAGTTGCGAATATCGCGAATGGCATCATTTAAGCCTTCAATAGCGACCCCCAGCAGTTGGTCCGCCTCCTGGGGATCTTCGGGCAGCACCAGACGGACGGACTCCAAAGTCAGCCCGACGGCATAGATGGACTGGATGATCCCATCATGTAAGTCCATACCGATGCGCGTGCGCTCTTCCAGAACGGCCAGACGGCCGACTTGTTCATAAAGCCGCGCGTTCTGAATAGCGATGGCCGCATGGGCGGCAAACATGACCACCAGGCGCTCATCGTCCAGGGTGAATTCCGCCGCCCCCTGTTTGTTGGTGAAGTAAAGATTGCCCACCGGATCGTCCCCGGCCAAAATCGGTATCCCTAAAAAACTATCCATTTCGGGGTGGCCCGGCGGAAAGCCCACTGAGCGCGGGTCATCGCTGATGTGACCGAGGCGGATCGGCCGTTGTTCGCGGATGATCGCCCCCAACAGGCCATACCCTCTGGGCAGGTGGGGGATGTGGGCAGCGTCTTCGGCCGACAGCCCACTATAGATAAACGCTTCTAACAGCCCTTCCGCGTTTGGCACACCCAGGGCGGCATATTGCGCCCCGATCAGTTCACGTGCCGAATCAACGATCTGCTGCAAGACGCGATCAAGCGACAGCTCCCCGGCAATGGCCATAGCCGCCTTACTGAGGGCGGCCAACTGTTGTTCTCGTTGTTCAAGCTCGGCAACGGCAACGCTCATAGATTATCTTTCAGATGGTGCTGGATGGCATAGGCGGCCGCCTCTGCCCGGTTAGAGACGCCCAATTTGGAAAGAACACTGCTGACATAGTTGCGGACGGTCCCTTCGCTGAGGAAAAGCGCGGCGCCGATCTCGCGGTTGGTTTTACCTTCGGCAATCAGCGCCAGGACTTGTTTCTCTTGCGCGGTTAGTTCGTCGAAGGCGGTGGCCTCTTCTTTTTTGATCGCCCGTCGCATCTCCTGGAAGACGCGCTGGGTCAGTGATGGGTCGAGCATCGCCTCGCCGCGTCCGGCCGCTTCCACCGCGCGGATCACATCCTGGCTGCCGACCTGCTTCAGCACATAACCCACGGCCCCGGCGCGAATGGCGGCAAAGAGCATCTCATCTTCGGCATAAGAGGTGAGCATGATCACCTTCGTCTGTGGCAATTTTTCCATGATCGCTTCTGTCGCTGCCACACCGTTGCCGCCCGCCAACCGGATATCCATCAATACCACATCCGGCTGGTACTCCGTCGCTTTTTCCACCGCCTCGTTTTCGCTGGCCGCTTCAGCCACCACATCAAACCCCGGTTGACGCGCCAACAGGCTCTTCAAACCCAGGCGCACTACTTCGTGATCGTCTACCAAGAGAATCCGCAATTTACCCATACCTCTAGTATATCCTGTTTTGCTTTGTCCCTCCAAAAAACATCATCAAACTGACATTTGTCATCAATCACTTGTGTGCTATGTCACTGTCTGATTGAGACGGCCGTTATTACAATCTCACCGACTAATATCAAATTTTATATAAGCACACTGTTTCAGAAGTAACACAACTGTCATTCCGATGACACCATTCCGAGCGGAGTCTTCGGAGCGAGGAATCCCCAGCAGTTCACTGGTCAACGCAACCGCCAGGGATTCCTCGCTCCGCTCGGAATGACGGTTAAACCACTTAATTTACGGTGTCATAAGCGAGAATCAATCATGAACCTGATGAAGCAAGAGAATATTTCAAGACGCAATTTTTTGAAAATCGCCGGGCTGACCGGTGTGGGTGTTGGCATGGTGGCCTGTCGCCCCCAGGCTCAACTGGCTCCGGAGGCCGTTGCCCAAACCGGTGACGACCATGAGATGGAGATGGCCCCCACGACGGCGGCCGAAGCGGCCGAAGAAATGGACGCGATGCACGAGGCAGGGGTTAAGCTGTTTGTTGACCGCGTCGGCCAGGACCCAGCCTTTTGGGGAACGCCCCTGGAATATCGCATGGATGGGGAGTATAAGGTCTTTGAAATGACCTGCCAACAGGGGCCATGGGAAGTGGAACCAGGTACTGTCATCCAGGCCTTCACCTATAACGGCATCGTCCCTGGCCCGGAAATTCGCGTCACCCAGGGGGACAAGGTGCGGATCATCGTCCACAACGAGATGACGCAGAGCACGGGCGTCCATTGGCACGGCGTATTGCTGCCGAACAATATGGACGGTGTGCCGTTCATCACCCAACCGCCAATTAAACCAGGGGAAAGCTTTACCTATGAATTTGAAGCGAAGAACCCTGGTTCGCACATGTACCATTCACACCACAACGCGGCCGAACAAACCACCAAGGGAATGCTAGGCGCGTTTATCATCGAGCCAAAAGACCGCAGCCACGACCCGGAATATGACAGCGACTATACGCTGGTGCTTAACGATTCCGGCACCGGCTTTAGCATCAATGGCAAGAGCTTCCCCTATACCCAGCCGATTGTCGCCAAATTGGGCGAGAAGATTCGCATCCGTTATATGAATGAAGGGTTGCTGATTCACCCAATGCACTTACACGGACTGGAGCAACTGGTCTTTGCTAAGGATGGCTGGAATTTGCCGCAACCCTACTATTGCGACACGCTCAACATCGCTCCCGGCGAGCGGTATGATGTGCTGGTGGATTGCCACACGCCAGGGGTGTGGGCCTTCCACTGTCACGTCCTCAACCATGCCGAAAGCGCACATGGGATGTTTGGAATGGTTACGGCCGTGATTGTCAACGAAGAGTAGACGGCCGTTCTTCACCAAAAAAACACGGATAACACGGATGTTACGGATTGACACGGATTTCCAGAAATAAAAATCCGTTTTGATCCGCAAAATCCGTGTCATCCGTGTTTCGTTTTCCGTTCTAGCGATAAAGTCCCTGCGGATCGAGTTGTTCGCGGATGATGGCTAGTTCGGCCGCTTCCGGCGGGTCCATCTGGCGCAGATCGGGGGAGACACGCAACGGCCAGCCGACCGCTTCCTGGATGCTCTCGGCCGTTTCCCCTGGAGCCAGCTCAATCAACGTCATCTCGTGGTCGGGGTTGTCGAAGTCAAAGATGGCGCGATTGGTGATCACCTTGTCCGGGCCACGTCCGGGGAGGCGTAAACGCGCCCTGGCGTCGCCACCATCGAGATGGCCGGGGCTGGTCAGAAAGTCAATTTTCTCCACAAAAGCACGGCGAGAGAGTCGCATGATCATGTGAATCTTACCGGCGTTGATCGCAATCTCGCACGCACCGCCGGAACCGGGGAGGCGGGTCTTGGGGTTGGCATACTCGCCGATCACCGTCGTATTCAGATTGCCAAAGCGATCAATTTGCGCCCCGCCCAACAAGGCCACATCCACCAGCCCACCTTGCAGGTAATAACTGAAGAGATCAACCATGCTGACCACAGAAGTCGCACCACTAACCAGCGTCGGGTCGCCGATGGAAAGGGGGAGGCGGGCAGGCTGTGCGCCAAAGACGCCACTTTCATAGACAAGTTCCAGGTCAGGGGAGTGGCTGCGCCGCGCCAGATTACAGGCGATGTTGGGCAAGCCAACACCGACAAAAACAACACGATTGCCCCGCAAAGCCCGCGAGGCGGCAATGATCATCAGTTCGGAAGGGGTGGGAGAAGTCATGGGAATGGGGAAGAGACTGGAGATTAGAGATTGGAGACTGGAGATCTTAATTGTCTAATCTCTAATCTCCAATCTCTAGTCTCAGTTTAATTGAGTCAGTACCCAGTTATCGAGAAACCAGCCGTTGTTGGCTGTCTCGAAGCGGTTGCGGAAGGAGCCGCCAACGCGGACAGCCCCGGCCTGGGTAACGGTGAAGTCATAAGTCAGTGTGTTCTTCTGGCCGATGTTGACCGTTTGCCAGCCTGTGCCGCCGTTGTTGTGGATGATCCGCGCTTCGGCCGCCAGCGGGTCTGTGGCAAAGACCTTGTTTGTGCCACCCTGATACTCAGCCACAATGTCGGGGAAGAAGCTGATCGACAGGCGATAGGTCCCCGGCTGCAAGTGGACGTCGGTGAACAAGCTGACGTTGGTCGGCGCACCACCCTTGAATACCTTCACCGTCTTGAAGCCGTCGAAGATAAACAAGGGATGTTCGCTGGGTGGCAGCGCGGCCGTTGAAACCACGCGCACCTCCGGCCGGTTAAACACGCCGCCCGAACCTGGCTCCAGCGTATTCGGCCCCTCATCCACTGCCAGTTGCCAGCCATCCGGCACTTGCAGCTCATTGTAGAGATAGAAGTACCAATCCCCTTCAAACGAGCCATTGGGCAAGAGGTTGGTCGCGGCCGCCGGAGGGGGCGGAACAGCAGTGGGGGCAACGGCCGTCGCTCCCGGTTGGGGGATCGGCGTCGCCTGGGGCGCGGCCGGCGCATCAGCGACTTCCGTCGGGATGGTCCCGCCGGGGATCAACAGCTCCTGACCAACGACGATAAATCCAACATTGACCAGTTGATTAGCATCGCGGATCGCCGCTACCGTTGTGCCATAACGAATGGATAAGCGATAAAGATTATCGCCGGGTTGGACGACGTGGATCACGCCCCCTGTGGTGGGCGTTGCCGCCGGTGGGACGGCCGTCGCTGCCGGGCTGGTAGCGACTGGCGCAGACGGCGTCGCGATTGGCCCATCCACGCCAGGAATGACCAACTGCTGTCCGGTAAAGATCAAGTTTACATTTTCCAAACTGTTGGCTTCTTGAAGCTCCCGGACGGTAACACCAAAACGGACGGCAATCGCCGACAGTGTATCACCGGATTGGACAATATAGGTCGTATCGGCCGCTACCAGTCCCACTCGGAATAAGCCAACCAATAAAAGTAACGCTAATACAACAAATCTGGTACTTGCTTTCATACACCCTCGTAAACTCTAGTTGTGATAAGTTTGCTTAATGGTATCAGAAACGTACGAAGAGGGATAGAGACAATCAACTTCACTCACCCACCACTATAATCTATATCTTCTAAACCTGCTCCATTTAGAACTCGGCCGCTGCCGGAATAATCTCCTTCCCAAACACCTCTAACGGCGTGATGTCATGAACGTTGGGCATATTGAAGATGGCATGTTGGATACCTAGCCCGGCCAGCGACCGGCAATGGGCAATCACGTCGGCCGCCGACATTTGCCCAGACGCGATATGAACTGTGTCCAGCGTGGTGCGTTCGATCTCCTCAAACGGCCGTCCCACTTGCTCACAATGCTGCCGCAACACATTCAACTTGTGGGCAATGACAACATTCCCGGAGCGGGCAAAGAGATTACAGGCGTCGCCATATTGGGCGATTAACCGCAATGTCTTTTGCTCACCCATGCCACCGATCAGGATCGGGGGATGTGGCCGGCTCAGCGGTAGTGGGCTGCATAATGGCTCAGCTAACTGGAAATGTTTGCCATGAAACGGCCGCACCTCATCACGCTCAGCAGCCAACCACATATGATGGGCTAATTGCAGCGTCTCCTCCAATCTTTCAAATCTTTCTTTCAGAGGAGGAAAAGGAAACCCTAACCCTTCCGCCTCTCGCTCAAACCAGCCTGCGCCCACGCCAAAATAGGCACGGCCGCCGGAAAGCACATCCAAATTCGTGACTGACTTAATGAGAAAGCCCGGATAACGGTAATTCACACCTGTCACCAGCGTTCCCAGCTTCGCTCGTTGGGTCAGGGCAGCGATATAGGATAAGGCACTATAGCCCTCCAACATCGGTTCTTCAGCCTCGCCAACGCCAGGAATCTGGAAAAAGTGGTCCATAACCCAGATGCTGTAAAAGCCAGCCTCATCGGCCGTCTGCACAATCTCTTTCAACTTTGCCGCCAGTTCGGCCGCGCCCCCAGGCCAGGTGAATCTAGGAATTTGTAGTCCGATTTTCACAAACGTTCTCCTTTTGTCGCTTACAGATGTTATGTTGGTATGGTGACAAGCGTCCTCCAACTTGCCACCGCTGATCATAACCGGAAAAAATAGCTTTGTCGCCCCTCTTTTGGTCAGGTATACTGATCACATTATCGTGGAAAATTCGACTCCCCTGGCTCCCTCTGATCGTGATAGGAAACAACCAGCGGCTGATTGGCCTTCTCTGGCACGAATCGGGCTGAAAACGCTCTTGTTTCTTGTGGTCTTTAATCTGCTTTTTGTTGCCTTGCGGCCGTTGCCCCACCTCGGCCGCCTCTCGCTCTATAACACCCTGCTCCCCGGTCGTCTGCGCCTGCCTTATGGGGAAAACCCGGCGGCCGACTATAACCTGACGCTCAACAACCTCCCCGCCATGTTCGCCAGCCACGCTATTTCTCGGCCGAAAGCGGCCGACGAGTTTCGCATTGTGCTCATCGGTGATTCGGCTGTGTGGGGCTGGCTGCTGGAGAATGAGCAGACGTTGGCGGGACAGTTTAGTAAGCAGAGGAGCGGAGGAGCGGAGGAGCAGGGGAGCAGGGGGACAGAGGAGCAGAAGGATAAAGGAGAATCTCCCAATCTCCAATCTCCAATCTCTAATCTCAAAGTCTATAACCTCGGCTATCCCGTGCTTTCCCTGACAAAAGACCTGTTGTTATTAGAACAGTCGCTGGCCTATGAACCAGACCTGATTATCTGGCCGGTGACGCTGCAATCTTTTGCGCGTGAACGGCAACTGGACCATCCTTTGTTGCAAAACAATCCGGCGACCGTGCGCGACCTGATTGCCCATTACCATCTCGACCTCGACCCCAACGATCCGCGCTTTGTCAAACCAGCGTTTTGGCAAAGTACCATCATTGGCCAACGCCGCGCCCTGGCCGACTTGCTGCGCTTACAGCTATATGGCTTTTCCTGGGTGGCCACCGGCATTGACCAGGACATCCCGACCGACTATCCCCCTCGCCAATCCGACTTTGACGAAGATGTTAGCTGGTTAGATTATGAGCAGCCCATAACTTTAACGGCCGATCAGCTCACGTTCGACGTGTTGGCCGCCGGAATTGCTGCGGCTGGTGATGTGCCCCTGTGGGTGATCAACGAGCCGATGTATATCAGCGACGGCCGCAACAGCGACCTGCGCTACAACGCCTTCTACCCACGCTGGGCCTATGATCAATACCGCATCCTGTTGGCGGAAATGGCGACGGCCGAGGGCTGGAACTATCTCGACCTGTGGGATGCTATTCCTCCCACTGAATTCACCGACACACCGGTGCATCTAACGGCCGAGGGCAACCGCCAATTAGCCGTGATCATCTGTGGGGTCGTCCTCCCGGATTGCCCTCAACGAACGCCCAATCAATAAAAGGGGATTAGGTTAATCGCTATTGTGGCTACGATCTGCCTGCTGTCGGGCCAAGAATTTCATCAACGGCAAACTCAACACCAGGAAAGGCGAGCGGCACAGCCTTATCGCCGGGAAACAGCCGTCTCATGACCCGATACCCGGCGGCCGTTGGTTCGCGATATACTTCAATCTCGCGTCCAGCTAAATTAACCAGCCACACTTCCTCAATCCCTGCGCGAGCATAAAGTGGAACCTTTACGGTGCGATCATAATTCAGCGAGGTGTCAGCCACTTCAACAACCAGCAAAATATCCTCTGGTTCCGCAAGCCCGATTGCATAGTCATCCATTCGTGGCCGCCAAAGAGCCACATCGGGTTCAGGGCGCGACCGCTTATCCAGATGAATGGGATTTTGGACGCTAACAATAGCCTCTTCACCAAGCTGGCGACTGAACAACCTGGTAAACACATTGACACATAAAACGTGTGGCACGTTGATCGGACTCATCTCAATGATCTCTCCGTTGATTAATTCAACGCGATCCTCCTCGGTCAACACCCCAGAGGTGATCATTTGCTCATACTCATCAGTTGTGAAAAGGTGATGCGCGATTTGTGCGTCCATGAGGTTATAATAGCAAACATGACTGATGAACAACAAATACGACAAAAAATCCGTGACTTTATCCTCCGCGAGCTGATCCGCGACCCCAATTACCCGCTGGCAGACGACGAGGGCATCATTACCAGTGGGCTAATGGACTCCTTCGCCCTTGCCGAGTTCGGCGTCTTTGTCGAAGACGAGTTTGAGCTCTATATCCCCGACCCCGAACTAACCGTCGCCAATCTGGACACGCTGGAGCAGATGGTA
>CAYPHY010000055.1:0-29520 GCA_964410625.1 uncultured Ardenticatenaceae bacterium
AATGAACAATGAGACAATGAACAATGAGACAATGAACAATGAGACAATGAACAATCTCTAATCTCCTAATCTCTTTTCATCCTTCATCCCTCATCCCTCATCCTTCCCCCTTCATCCCCTCCAAACTATACAACACCTCCAACGCCTCCCGTCCCTTCAGTTGCACACGTCCCAATGATTTTGCTACCACCAGTCCCTGTACCTGCTCATACACCCGCTCACTGACAACGATCTCATCCGACTGCGCCAGTTCTTGCAACCGCTTGGCTAAATTCACCGTATCTCCAATCGCCGAATAGTCCCGCCGCTGCTCGCTCCCCACATTCCCGACAACCGCCTCACCAGTATTAATCCCTACTCCAAAATGAAGCCGCTGCACCTCCGGCAGGTTCGCATGGTATGCCTCAATCCGCTCCCGAATCAACAACGCGGTCCGTACCGCCCGCTCCACATGGTCCCCCTGCGGATTCAATGGGGTGTTAAACAACACCATTACGGCGTCCCCCATAAACTTATCCGTCAACCCCTGATAATGGCTAATCGCGTTCACCGCCTCTGTGAAGTACCCATTAATCACCCCAATCAACTCCTCCGGCTCGACATGTTCGCTATACCTGCTAAATCCCCGCACATCTGCATACAATACGGTAATCTCCCGCCGCTGCGGCCGTTGCGCCGCATCCAGGTCGCGAATTCGATCCACCAACGCCGGGGGCAAATAGCGCCGCAAACTCTCTACCCGCTTCTTCTCCGACACATCATCCAACACCACCGCTACCCCATCCAGCTTTTCCTCGCGCACATTCCGCAAGGGTGACAATGTCAGATTCAGCGTCAGCAACCTCTCCTGCAATTGCAAGTCCAACTCTCGGTTGCGCGTACTTCCCCCCACCTTCACCTCATCAATCAACGCCTCCACCGGCCCCAGTGGCAAGCCTAACCGCTCCACCAACTGCCGGAAATGCACCCCCTCCACTACCTCCGCCGGTAGCCCCAAAAGCCGCTCGGCCGCCCGGTTATACAAGGCAATCACATCCAGTTCATCAATCGTAATCACCCCGCTGGCAATGGAAGCAAATACATTATCCATCAGCTCCTTCATCACCACCACTTCGCGGAACAGTCGTGCATTGTCAATCGCCACGGCCGCCTGATTGGCAAAAGAAGCCAACAAATCCCGGTCCGTATCCCCAAAGATACCACTCGCCACCCGGTTATCGGCGTAAATTACGCCAATGATCTCTCCCTTAATCTTCAGCGGGACACACAAAATCGAGCGCAAGCGGTAGCTGATGATGCTATGCTGTGCCGCAAAACGCTCATCCTCTTGTGCATTCACCGTCACCACCGGCTCCCCACTCTCCGCCACCCGCCGCACGACACTGCGGCTAATCTCCTCGGCCGCCTCCCGCTCTAGCGATTCCTGGTCCAAATTCCGCGCCACCGTCACCCGCAACTCCCGCTCCTCATTAAACAGCAGCAACATCCCCCGCTCCGCCCGCGTCAGGCGGATGATCGCGTCCATCACTTGTTGCAACACCACATCCAAATCCAGCGAGGAGTTAATCACCGCCCCCACTTCCTGCAACGCCCTCAGTTGCGTCCGCTCCTTCTCCCGCGCCGCCATTCGCCGCTCTAGCTCCTGCACCGCCTGCTGCAACGGCAACAACAACTGGATCATCTCTCCACTGCCGCGCAACGCCTCCCGGCGCACGGCCGCTTCCCCCGCCTGCGACAAAGCCCGTTGCTGCCGCACCACGGCCGCCCGCAACGCCTCCACCTGCACCATCAGCGGGTTCATATCCGCCCGCGTATCCGTTAAAAAAGCATCGTTTACCATAAATAATACTCCTCCTCGCCATTATAACAGACAGAGCTATGCTACAGTAAATAGTTGAGCTATAACGCGGAGCATATTCCGGGAAATCGAGGGATTGTTTATCCATATGCTGTGTCATAGATTCTCTACTGGCATCACATAGATTGACAATTAACAATTCCTCATTCACAATTGACCAGGATGCGAGGATTTCTTTCTACAACGGCCGACACCTTACGGCCGACCTGGTCCGTCGGCGAGCTAACCCGCTATATTCGGGAGTTGTTTGAATTGGATTATCGCCTGCAAGACATTGAAGTCAGCGGCGAAATCTCCAACTTCACCCAGGCGCGTTCCGGCCATCTTTACTTCACCCTTAAAGACGCCGACGCCCAACTCAGATGTGTGATGTGGCGTTCGGCCGCCGAGCGCCTCCGCTTCCGACCAGGGGAAGGGGACGCCGTGATTGCCCAGGGGCGGGTCTCTGTCTATGAGGCGGGCGGGGCATACCAACTATATGTTGAGCGATTGGAACCGGCTGGCCGGGGCAATCTGGCGTTGGCCTTTGAACGGCTCAAAGAGGAACTGGCCGCCGAGGGGCTTTTCGACCCCGCCTATAAACAACCCATCCCCTCCTTTCCGCGCAAGATCGGCATCGTCACATCGCCTGATGCGGCCGCGCTGCGCGACATCCTCAACGTGCTCCGCCGCAGGAACCCACTTGTTTCTGTCCTCATCGCCCCTACATTGGTGCAAGGAGAGCAGGCCCCGCCGCAAATTGTCCACGCTCTGCGCTGGCTCGACGGCCGCGACGACATTGATACCATCATCCTCGCTCGTGGTGGCGGCTCCATCGAAGACCTGTGGGCCTTCAATGATGAGCGTGTCGCCCGTGCCATCTTCGCCGCCCGCCATCCGTTGATCTCCGGCGTCGGCCATGAGACCGACTTCACCATCGCCGACTTCGTGGCCGATCTTCGCGCCCCCACGCCCTCGGCCGCTGCCGAACTGGCCGTGCCAGACATGGCCGAGATGCGCCCCTATCTGCAACTGCAACGCCAACAGCTGCGCGAAGCAATGCTCCTGACCCTTAACGACAAACAACGCCAGGTACAGGCCCAACGCCAACTCTTGACGTTGCTTAGCCCGCGTCGCCAATTGGACAGCTTCGGTCAGGGGATGGATGTGTTAACCGGCCGCCTCGACCGCGCGATCAGTCGCCTGCTGGAGCGCAAAGAAAACCGCTTTAACTTGTTGAAAAACCATCTGGAGGCCGTTAGCCCCTTCGCTACCCTGGCTCGTGGCTATGCCATTGTACGCACGGCCGACGGCCGCATCGTCCGTAGCGCCAAAGCCATTTCCCCTGGCGATCCCCTCCACATCCAGGTCCACGACGGCGACTTCAACGCCCAGGTTACCGCCTAACCACCAACCTCAATCTCCCAGTCTCTCAGTCTCCTAATCTCCCAATCTCAGAGACTAAGAGACTACGAGACTGTGAGACTATCGCCAACTCCAAAAACCAATCTCCCCTTCCGCAATCGGCCGTGGTTCAATGCCAGACACAGGGACGACGACGATTCGCTCTGCGCCATTGTCCACCATGGGGATAACCAACGACTGGCTATCCGGCGACCAAAGGCGATGGCTGAGGGCATATTGATCAAAAAAGGGCAGGAATTGTGATAAAAACAGGGCGGTTGGTTGAAACTCCAACAACCGCAGCCCGGTGCCTGACTGTACATCAATGACCGACAACGTGAAACGGTGGACATTTGGTTGCGCGGCCGCGTCCATCACATGCCCTACCGGCGACACCTTGCCAATTGGCGATGGCCTGCCGCTCACCAGCGGCGCTGTTGGCTGGGCCATGACATTGACATCCCCCTCTTGCCGCGTTCGCAACGAGATATAGGCAATTGAACGGCCGTCCGGCGACCAAAAAAAGGCCAATACCGTCTCTGAAGTCAATAAACGCCGTTCGCCCGTATCAAGATCGAGCAGTTCCAGCGCACCGAAAAAGCTCCTACTCTCCGGCGAACCGCTAATAAAAGCCAACACATTCTCCGTTGGACTCCAGCCGAGGGCCAGCGCTCCGTTGTGCGGCTCCCTTCTTTGCTCATCTCCGGCCGCATCTGTAACGGTGAGGTGGCTTGCCAGCCCAAAGTTTTCTTCAGCAGCAAAAGCCCAATAGCGGCCGTCGGCCGAAATCCCCGGAGCCTGGAAAAAACCAGGTGATGTGAGATTATCCGTTTGCGCCTCACCATCCAGACCGAGAAAGACCAACTGCGCCCCCCTGCCCCCACGCCCATTATGGACAAAAAGCTGGCGACTGTCGGCCGTCCAATCCCAATACAGTGGGCTGCCGGTGGTCAAAATCATGCTCTCGCTTGTGCCATCTCTGGGGGCCAGATTCAAGCTTATCCGGTCATCGGCGTGGTTGGCCAAAAAGCTGACATACTGGCTATCGGGTGACCAATACAGGTAGAAAGGAACGCCCAATGTGCTGAAATAAATCTCTCGCTCGCTCAAATCTGGGGGGGCCGCTTCGTCAGCCAGGATATAGATACCTCCGCCGCGTAGGTTGGAACCGATCACCGCCACTGCCTGGCCATCCGGCGACCAGGCTGGAAATTGGAAGGCCATCGCCGGATTGGGGCCGGTCAACAGGCGCGAGTTGGCTCCGTCGGGATCAATCGTCTCCACCTGTCGTCGTTCATTGATCAGCACAATACGATTCGTCACCTCCCCCAACGCAGCTTGGTCGGCCGCTTCGTTCGCCGCCACTGTTGGGCTGACCAACCCCGACTCATCACCAATCGCCGCACCTTCCGCTGTTGCCGTACTGTTGAGTGCGGGGGTGGTGGGGGCGGCCGTGGCAGCAACGGCCGTTACTGCGCTTTCCACCGTCTGGCTCTCCTGCAACAAGCTCTCTGTGCGCCTTTCCGTCTCCAATGCGGAGAAGGCCAGCCAGGCAACGGTCACAATCGCTGTCCCCAACAGGCTGATAACAATTATCACTACCAGCGCAATAAAAAAGCACCGCCCTGGCCCAGACAGCCCGCCAGTTGGCGCGGCCGTTTCCTCATAATCCTCAAAATCCCACGGATCTTTTGCCATCGCCCAGCTTTCCTTCAAAATTAGAAACCGGATTTCTATTGAGCAATCGGTCTTGTTTCGTAATAGCCAAGAAACCCGGTTTCTATAACTTACTCCTCATCTGCAACACACTTCCAGTAACGAAAATTCGCGCCATACGCGTAACGATAACTATCTCCACAGTAAGTTACGGTTGTGCTAAAATGATGCACTATGGAAAAAATCAACGAACAAACGCCGCCACAAGAAAGCGGACTATCGGGGTTCATTCGAGCTGCTGGTGTCATCCTGGCTATATCATACCCCGTCCTCGCGCTTTCAACCGGTGTGCGTTCGCTTTATCAACTTTTCTTTAAGGAAGGGGTAGAGTACTACTTGCCCCCACTGCTCAGTGGGTTGGCGGCACTACTTTACTTTACGGCAACGGTCGGCTTCGTTGTTCACCGCAAATGGGCCTGGCGTTTATCCGTTGGTGTGTTGCTCTTAGAGACGATTCTGACCTTGCTGGTCGGCACGCTCAGCCTGACCAACCCGGAGCTGATCGGCCGCACCGTCTGGCGACAATTTGGCGCGGACTACGGCTACCTCCCCCTCATTCAACCCTTGCTAGGGTTAGCGTGGCTCTTCCACCCCGAGACCCGCCGCGCCTATTCATCATAGACCCCATATCGTCAATCTGACGCTGGAGCATCGCTCGTCTCAAAATCTATCAGCCGGTAGGGGTAGACATTGATCACTGTTGTCTCCTCATAGCGCGTGACCGTCTGTGTATCCGTGCGGTAGAGGTGGATATGTCCGTGAAGCAAATAGCGTGGCTTAAACAGACGCATGAAGCTGAGAAAGACCTTAAAGCCCGTGTGTGGCAGGTCGGTGCGATCATGAATGCCCAGCGGCGGGGAATGGGTAACGAGAATATCAACCGCTCGGCCGTAACGCTGCCGGTTCCACAGCAGTTGCGGTACTAATTGCGCCATCTGCACCGTCATCTCTGAGTCGGTATACATGTGTGGCGCATTCGGCCGGTAGCGCATGGACCCCTCCAGCCCGGCTAGGATTAACCCTCCCCGTTGGACCACTCGTTTGTGTATGTCAACGCCCCCGCGCACCTCAGTCCACACCGTGCCATCGGCCGCATATTGTGGCCCGATGTCGTGATTGCCGCGAACATAGACCAACGGCCGGTCCAACGCCGAAGTCAAGAAATCCAGATAATAAAAAGGGAGATCGCCGCAACCAATGATCAGATCAACATCCGAGAACTTTTCCCGGACATGACCGCTATAGAGCCAGTCAATCACCCGATCACTGACGGCCAAAATCTTCATGAGTCAACACGCATAGAACACATTACCATGAGTGACAACCTCACGCAAAGCCGCAAAGGTCGCTAAGTAGGGGCGGGGCAGTCGGAAGATATTTCACTATTTTGGACGAACCCTCACTCGACTGTCTCGCCCTTACATCTTTGCGCTCTTAGCGTCTTTGCGTGAGCTATTTTCAGAGGAGAACTACGAAGGCCATTGTCGCCCCTGATTTTGTTCCAGTTTTGCCAGAATAGCCTGCTCAAGGTCAATGTCACTTAGACTGGCTAACTGTAACAGATAGAGGGCGACATCCGCCAACTCCCCTGCCAATGCCTCCCTGTCTACTGCTTGCTCCTGCCATTGGAAATGTTCTAAGACCTCGGCCGCTTCCAGCGCCAACGAAATCGCCAGATTTTTCGGCGTCTGCGGTCGTGCAGAGTCCGGCTCATACCAGTCCTTGCTCCGCACAAAACGGTGCATCCGTTCTTCCAGTTCGCTCAATTCCATCGGGAGAGTAACTCGGTGGGAAAAATAAGGACACAGATAGACACAGACGAACTGCCATCTATGCCTATCTGTGATTCAGAGCCAGACACTTCAAACTAGCGTTGCGAGGCGTTAGCTAAAACAAGGTACTTGCCACTCGCCACTCAACTACAGCTTCCCGGCGACAAACGCAGCCAGGTCAGCCAGGCGGCAGGAGTAACCCCATTCATTGTCATACCAGCCAACAACCTTTACCAGATTGCCATCCATGACATCGGTGGAAAGGCCATCAATGGTCGCCGAGGAGGGATCGCCGATGATGTCGCTGGAGACCAGCGGTTCTTCGGAGTAGGTGACAACCTTACCCAACCAGCCTTCCCCTTCGGCCGCTGCCCGAAACGCCGCGTTCACCTCTTCTTTCGTCACCTCGCGCCCCAGTTCGGCCGTTACATCTGAAACGGAGCCAGTGACCACCGGAACGCGGAAAGCCATGCCGTTGATCTTACCATTCAGTTCCGGCAACACCAGCCCAACCGCGCGGGCCGCGCCTGTCGTAGTCGGGATGATATTGGTCATCGCCGTGCGCGCGCGGCGCAAATCTTTGGCCGCCGTGTCCAGAATGCTCTGGCCGTTGGTAATGGCGTGGATCGTAGACATCAGGGCGCGTTCGATGCCAAAAGCGTCATGCAGGACTTTAACCATCGGCGCCAGGCAGTTGGTGGTGCAACTGGCGTTCGAGATGATATGATGGTTGTCCGGGTCATACGTCCCTTCATTCACGCCCAGCACAAACGTCCCGTCAATATTCTTTCCTGGCGCAGAAATGATCACCTTCTTCGCCCCGGCCGTGAGGTGCTTGCCTGCTGTGTCGCCGTCCTTAAAAATGCCCGTGCATTCCAGAACGATATCACAGCCCAACTCCCCCCATGGTAGCTTGGTCGGGTCGCGTTCGGCATAGCTCTTCAGCTTTTCGCCGTCCACATAGATGTCACCATCCCGGACCTCTACCGTGCCGGGAAAACGGCCGTATGTCGAATCATACTTCAGCAAATGGGCATTAGTCTCCACGGGCATAAGATCATTAATGGCTTCAACATCGAGAACGCCCTGGTGATTCTCGCGGATGGCCTTTAATACTTGACGGCCGATGCGACCGAATCCGTTGATGCCAACTTTAACTGTCATCTACATTTCTCCTTATCAACTAGTCAACTATTTCACAAGCTACCTGCTGCCTGCTTAGCCCAAACTATCTCTTGGGTAACGCGCAGCGGGCAGGCTTATCGTCTCAGTTTTGAGACGTTCGCAGGCGAATTTTCTCCTACACTCCTACAATACTACCCCCAGCCAGAACGATTGACAATTGACATTCGTCACGCTAGACGCTGGTCAATATTCCCATAATCGCCGCCGCTAGCTTTTGGCTGTCATGCCGCCACGGCCGTTGCTCATCCACCAGATCAGCGGTCAACATCTCCACCTTTCGATGGGCGATTGGCCGGACAAAGCGTGTCTGTCCGCCCCCCGTCTCTGCGGGGATATTCAACCTGTCGTTTGCCAACACCAGATCGACCACGCCATCCGCTGTGTGGCGCAAAATTGCGTCCACATGGTCAGCCACGGTGTACCCATCCGTCTCCCCCGGCTGCATGGCTAAATTGCAGACATACACCTTCGGGGTGTGGGTGTGTTGCAACGCCTCCGCCAGATCAGGGACCAATAGATTGGGGAGGATGCTGGTATAGAGGCTCCCCGGCCCCAAGACAATCAGGTCTGCCTGGAAGATGGCACGCAGCGCGGGCGGATAAGCCTGTACGCGCGGCGGTTCCAGGCGTACCCGCTCCACGCGGCCGCCCGCCTCCGGGATAGCCGATTCCCCCACAACCTCACGGATAGCTTCACCCCCCTCGGCCGTCACCGCCACCTCGCCGATCAATGTCACATCCTCCAGCGTGGACGGGACCACCTGCCCGCGCATCGCCAGCACGCGCTGCACAGCCGGCAACGCCTCCTCAAAGCTACCGGTAATCCCCGTCAGCGCCGCCAATAGTAGATTGCCAAAGGCATGGCCGTGTAGGTCCCCGCGCCTATTCTCTCCCGACCGGCTGCTAAAACGGTACTGCAATAGTTGTGACAACAGCGATTCGTCCTGCGCCAGGGCGGCGATGTTGTTGCGAAAGTCGCCGGGGGGCAGCAAACCCAACTCACGCCGCAAGCGGCCGCTGCTTCCGCCATCATCCGCCACCGTCACAATCGCCGTGATATTGCTCGTATACGCCGTCAGCCCCCGCAGCAAACTCGGTAAGCCCGTCCCGCCGCCAATGGCGACGATGTGCGGGCCGCGATCCCGCTTGCGAAAATCATAGAGCGAATCAACCACATCACGGCCGTTAGTCCGCAATGGCGCTACCACCGTCTTCGCGATTTGCACCACCGACCAAAAGATCAGCAGCCCACCAACGCCCCACGGCAACAGAATCCGCAACCAGACAGGCAAAAAGAACAGCAGCAGCCATTGTACAACGACGCTCGATGTGCTACCTGGCTCAACTGTCCACACGGCCCAAAGCGAGAGAAGATGCAGCCAGCCAATCCCCATCAACGCCGAACCCAACACCAGCAACAACAACCAGCGTTTGATGCCCAGTCCCACTGTCAACCAGCGACGACGCGCTACTAATGACCGCCACAATGCTTGAAAGTTCCCACCCATACCTGTGCCGTTACCCATTTCCACCTGATTGTACGTTTTGCGCCTCTGTCTGCCAACCTGTAGCCCGTGTGTACTACCGCCAGCTTCGCCGCTTGGTCATCGGCCGCCGCTGGGTTACAATTATTCACCACTAACTCTATACCCCGTATATCGAACAAGAGAGGGAGAATGCGTACTGTATTTTGGGACTATGACCGTCAACAACTGAAGATGATCGACCAACGCCAATTACCCTGGGAACTTGTCGTCGCCGAATACGACGACTATCAGGCGGTGGCGGAGGCGATCACCGATATGGTCGTTCGTGGCGCACCGGCCATTGGCGCGGCCGCCGCCTTTGCTTTGGCGCTGGCCGCCCAACAGAGCCAGGCCACCGACCGGCTAACCTTGCTGCGCGATCTGGAGCAAGCGGCCGCCGTTCTGAAAGCGGCAAGGCCGACGGCCGTCAATCTCGCCTGGGCACTCCAACGATTATTGCGTGTAGCCACAAACGAAGAGCTAGAGGGGGCCGATGAGGTGCGTGATGCGTTGCTCGTCGAAGCGCAGGCGCTGGCCGATGAGGATGTCGAACTCAACCGCCGCATGGGTTTTCATGGCGCGGAGTTGATCGCCGACGGCGACACCATCCTCCATCACTGCAACACTGGTGCGCTGGCAACTGTGGACTGGGGGACCGCTCTCGGCGTCGTCTTTGCCGCCCACGAGCAGGGGAAAAAGGTTCATGTCCTGGTGGACGAGACCCGGCCGCGTCTGCAAGGGGCATTGCTCACCTGCTGGGAGCTGCAACAGCGCGGCATCTCCTTCGACCTCATCGCCGACAACGCCGCCGGACACTTCATGCGTACCGGACAGGTGGACATCGTCCTCGTTGGCTCCGACCGCACGGCCGCCAATGGCGACGTTGCCAACAAGATCGGGACTTATAAGCTGGCCGTCGTCGCCAAAGAGAACGGCGTCCCCTTTTACCCCGTTGTCCCCACCAGCACCGTTGACCTCGAACTGGAACATGGCGATCTCATCCCCATCGAGGAACGAGACGGAGAAGAGGTGCTCACGGTTCTCGGCCGTTCCATCGCCCCCACCGGGATTACCGCCCGCAACCCCGCCTTCGATGTCACTCCCCACCGCTATGTAACCGGCATCGTCACCGAAGAGGGCATCATTTACCCCCCCTTCGTCAAAAACCTCCGCACGGCTGTCGAAACAGCGCGGAAGAAGGAGATTAGAGATTAGAGATTGGAGATTGAACCAATCTCTAATCTCTAATCTCTAACCTCTATTTACCATGCAACCACCACCACAACCCTCCATCCCCGTTGTCATCTACTGCGGCGGTCAGGGAACCCGGATGCGCGGGGGAACGCTGACCAAGAAAGAGCTGGTCGAAATTGGCGGCCGTCCCATCATCTGGCATGTCATGCGCATATTCTCCGCCTACGGCTACCATCGCTTCATCCTCCCTTTGGGCTATGAGGCGCAGCAGATTAAAAACTACTTCCTCAACTACAATGCCCTGTCTCGTGACTTCACCGTCAAGGTCGGTAAGCAAAACAACCATATACAGTATCATGGCCTCGAAGCGCATCCAGAGTGGGAAGTCTCATTGGTGGATACAGGGCTACACACAGAAAAGGCCAGCCGTCTCGCCCATATCGCCCAACATCTGACCGGCGACCGCTTTTTCCTCACCTATGGTGACGGTGTGGGCAATGTCAACATTGATGAGTTACTTGCCTTCCATTGCGCCCACGGCCGCCTGGTCACAATCACCGCTATCCAGCCACGCCGCTATCAATATGGCGTGATGGATGCCGACGAGCAAGGGCGCATCACCCATTACGAACAGTACCCCACCTTGCCCTACTGGATCAACGGCGGCTTCATGGTCTTGGAGCGCGGCGTGTTGGGGCGCATCGGCACGGGCGACAACGTAGAACTGGAGACCGGCCTCTTTCAGGAATTGGTCGCCGAAGGGGAAGTGATGATGTACCGTCATCGCGGATTCTGGCAATCAATGGACACACTCAAAGACGCCACCGAACTGGAAGAAGCCTGGCAACGCAATGCCCCCTGGAAGGTCTGGTAATGAGTGACTAGTGGTTAGTGGCTAGTAAAGAGAGTCCACTCATCACTTACCACTCGTCACCAGCCACTAACAAAGGAGTTTAGTTGACCACAGACAATGACTTTTGGCGCGGCCGTCGCGTCTTTATCACCGGCTGGACAGGATTTCTCGGCTCCTGGCTAACGGCCGCCCTGGTGCAACGTGGGGCGGCCGTCACCGGGCTGTTACGTCACCAATCGCCAACGCCACGAGAGGGGCGAGGCCACAGCCCTGGGCAAATTCAAATCGTCCGTGGCGACCTCTGCGATCAATCCTTTCTTCACCACACACTAGAAAGCCAGGAGATTGACACCATCTTTCATCTCGCCGGGCAGACTATCGTCGGCGAAGCCAACAAAGCGCCGGTGTTGACCTTCGAGATCAACATTCGCGGCACATGGCTGCTGCTGGAGGCCGCGCGACTGACCAATTCCGTCAGCCGCGTCATTGTCGCCAGCAGCGAGAAGGCGTATGGCGACCGTGGCCCGCTGCCCTTTGACGAAGACCATGCCTTGCGCGGCCGACACCCCTATGATGTCTCCAAAAGCTGCGCCGACCTGCTCGCCCAATGTTACGCCCATAGCTACAATCTGCCCGTTGCCATCACCCGCTGCTCCAATCTCTATGGCGGCGGCGATCTCAATTGGAACCGGCTGTTGCCCGGAACGATTCGCAGTGTTTTGCGCGGCGAGCCGCCCGTCATCCGTTCCGACGGCACTTTTCGCCGCGACTACCTCTATGTGGCTGACGCCGTGCGCGGCTACTTGACCCTTGCCGAGCAGATCCACAAACCATCTGTCTGCGGCCAACCCTTCAACTTCGGCATTGGCGAACCGGCCAGCGCGTTGGAAGTGGTGGAAACCATCATCCGCATCTCTGACCACTCCCACTTACGGCCGATCATCCTCAACGAGGTGAAAAACGAAATCCAGGATGAATATCTCAGCCCGCTCAAAGCCCAGCACATCCTCGGCTGGCGGCCGCACTACACCCTAACCACCGGCCTGGCTGAGACAATGGCCTGGTACAAAGACTATTTTGAGACTAAGAGATTAAGTGATTAGGAGACTCAACAATCTCCCAGTCTCTTAGTCTCCTAGTCTCGTACTCTCTCATTCTCCTTTCCTCTATGCGTACCCTCATCACCGGAGCCACAGGATTTATCGGCCGCGCCCTTGTCACGGCCCTGCTCCAGCAGTCGCAAACGGAAGTGGTGTTGCTGGTGCGCGAGGAGGGGAGCGGCGGCCGGCGATTGCCCCGTCCATTGGCCGAACAACGCGATAAACTCCATCTGGTCTACGCCGACCTGCGCAACTTCCAGCTAACTCTCCGTGCCGTCCGCGAAGCGCAACCAGAACGAGTCGTCCACCTCGCTGCTGCCGGTGTCAGCGATCCCTTCTTGCCCGTTGATCTAGCCCTACGCCACAACGTCAGCGGAACGCTCAACCTACTCCGGGCTTGCTTCGAGAAAACGACAACTACCCAACAACTGATTGTCGCCCGCACCCCCGGCGAACCGCTGGCGATGAACGTCTATGCCGCCAGCAAAGCGGCCGCCTGGTCATTTTGCCAGATGTACGCTCGCACCGCCTCATGGCCGGTCCACGGTGCGATGGTTTACCAGACCTATGGCCCTGACCAGCCTGCTAACATGCTCGTCCCTGCCGCTATCAGGGCGGCCACATCCGGCCAGGACTTCCCCATGACCAGTGGCGACCAGGCAAAGGATTGGATTTACCTCGACGACGTGGTTGGAGGATTGCAGGCCCTCGTCGCCCACCCCGAACTGGAACCAGGGACGACGGTAGAACTAGGGACAGGCCGGGCAACCACCGTTCTCGATGTTGTGCAAACCATTTATCAACTGGTGGGCAAAAACGGCCGCCCCCTGCCCGGCGTCCTCCCCAGCCGCCCCGGCGAAGCACCCCAGCAAATCGCCGACCCCAGCACCGCCCACTCCCTCCTCGGCTGGGAAGCGGCCGTTTCCATTGAAGAGGGACTGCGACAGTTACTAAGCAGTAGGTAGTAGGGTAATTGGTAAAGCATACGGCTGATTAGCCATCATCTTTCACCCGGTAGTAGCCGCACTCCTATAGAGTAACCTTAACTGACCCTTTACCCCTCGTTATTCTCCCGTTAACAAACGTAATTCATCATACTGCATACAGTGTGTTCACTTGTCATGATGCGTATTGTCTAGTTTAATTACGCAAGCATGAACTGGCTTACTACATTTCATCAATGGACGGTGTAGTTAAGTGGTGTTACAATGAACGCCGATACTTGCTGGTAAGCTTGCCTGTTCGCGGAGTGCGGCCGCAGAAGTTCCCGCTTGGTCAACTTTGCGTTCCTGGCGCACACTGTTTGTTTTGGAGAAGGGAAGGGTAACTCATGGCGTCTGAAACGATTCCCAGGCAAGAAGAAGTCGCTGTTGCTCCAACACGTGCCGGTTTTTTCGTCGGCCGGCAAGGACGGAAACGACGCGAGGCATTACTAGCCTATGCTATGGTCTTGCCGGCGTTTCTCATTATCTTCACATTCGGCCTCTTCCCCCTGGCATTCTCTCTTTATGAAAGTACGCTGACCGGCCTTAATCGCATTGTCGGAACCTATAATGGTCTCGACAATTATATTCGCGCGGTTGACAACCTGGCTTATGTCTTTGCCTTTTGGATCGCCATTGTGCTGCTCTTCCTGGCCGCACGCCGTGTGCAGACGGTCTTTCGCATCGGCAAAGAGCGCGACGGACAGCCACTCCTTTGGCTACCCGCCGGTGGGCTGATGGCCGCGGCCGCGGCACTGATCACGCGCTTCGTTTTCACCCTCCTGCCGGAGATGCTGCGTATCCCCGAACAAGTCCCACGTGGGCAAGCCTTAACCCGCGATCTCTTCCTTCAATTGGTTGGCGAGACCTTTCGTTTACCCCATGTTCAGACCGCATTGGGCATGGCTGTTCTCCTGTTGGTCATTGCCCTGGCTGCCCTTTACCTGACCTCCCGCTTTGCGCCCCGGTCGCGCTTTAACAGCGAGTTTTATAGCGGCTTCCTCCAGGCTGGGATAATGCTCATCGGTGCGCTTGCACTCGCCTGGCTAACCTATACGGAGATACAAAAAGCCTATGCCGAGGCCCTGGAGGGCGGCCAATCCCTCGCCATCTGGTCGCAACTGGTGACGATCAGCGCCGGTATCGTTTTGCTGCTGCTTTCGTGGTTGTTGTGGCGCACGGCCGCCAATCAACCATCAACCATCAGAACATTTCTGCGTATTGCCGGAGCAGGTGCATTGGCCGTTGGTGCCTGGGTCTTAATAGGGGAACTGCCCGCTGCCATCGCCGAAGGGGACGCCGACTGGTGGGATGGCCTGGAAGCCACCGTCTTCTTTGCCGCCATGACCATCCCCATGCAATTCATCGTTGCCCTGACCCTGGCAACCATCCTCTTTGAGAATATTAAAGGCAAAACCATCTTTCGCATGATCTTTTTCATGCCCTATATTGCGCCATTGGTGGGAACGGCCGCCGCTTTTCGCATCATCTTCTCTGGCCGCAGTAGTGCGCCGGTGAATAGCATCCTCAC
Organism: uncultured Ardenticatenaceae bacterium; assembly: GCA_964410625.1. GTDB lineage: Bacteria > Chloroflexota > Anaerolineae > Promineifilales > Promineifilaceae > CAYPHY01. The sequence goes on from CAYPHY010000055.1 coordinate 15,101, forward strand.
TTCATTAGGCGTCCAGCCGTTGGGCTGGCTAAACGAACCGGCTGGGATTTTTCAACTGTTGAGTGGGCCAAACATCGATCTGCCGAGCTGGCTTGCCGGGCCAAGTCTGGCGCTGGTAACAATCGTTCTCTACAACGTCTGGACCTATGTTGGTTTTGATATGGTCATCTTCCTCGCTGGCTTGGGCAACATCCCGCGCGAGTTATATGAGGCGGCCGAAATGGACGGCTCCGACCGTTGGGCTAAATTCCGCCACATCACCCTCCCCCTCTTATCACCGACCATCTACTTCCTGATGTTGCTCGCCGTCATCGGCACCTTCAAGGCATTTAACCGCATTTACGTGATGCGTACCGGCGCTGCCCTCGGAACAACCGATACCGCTACGGTGGTCATCTTTGAGGCCTTTAACCGCGATACCCGCTACGGCTACGCCTCAGCGTTGGCGATATTGCTGTTAATTATTGTCGTCCTTCTGACAGTTGTGAATAATCGTATTTCGGAAAAGAGAGTGTTTTATGGCTAGTATGGCTGAACCTATCGCCCCCCCACCCGCGCCAGTCAAGGAAGTGCATCCTCAGACGCGACGGGTAGATGTCGGCCGCATAATCGCCTACCTCTTTCTGCTCGTCGGCGCGGTCATTGCCCTGGTTCCTTTCCTCTACACCTTCAGTGTTTCCTTGATGAACCTGACCGAGGCCACTGGCGGCCGCTTCTTGCCCAGTAATCCCCAATGGGGGAACTATGTCCAGGCCTGGGAAGATGCCAACTTTTCCCAATACTTCTTCACAACGATTAAAGTGACGGCGATCACCGTCATCGGAGAACTCATCTTTTGCACATTGGCCGCCTATGCCTTCGCCCGCCTGGAGTTTCCCGGCAAAAACTTCATCTTCGCGCTCATCCTTTCCACACTGTTACTGCCAGAGGCGATCACCTGGGTGCCAAACTTCATCACCGTCTCCTGGCTCGGCCGTGTCGGACCCATTCCCTGGATCAATAATTGGCCGGCGCTGACCGTTCCTTTCATGGCCAGCGCGTTTGCCATCTTTCTCCTTCGCCAATTCTTTATGCAAATCCCCAATGAGCTATGGGATTCAGCGCAAATTGACGGGGCCGGGCATTTACGCTATTTGATTCAGGTCGTCTTGCCCCTTTCCCGCGCGGCCGTCGTCACCGTGATCCTCTTCTCCTTCATTGCCAGTTGGAATTCACTCGCCTGGCCCATTCTCGTCACCACCACGCTCGATTGGCGCGTCATTTCCTACGGCATGTTGGCCTTTTTGGATGAGGCTGGCTCCCTCTTCCACTTACAAATGGCCGGGGCGATGATCACCATCCTACCGATTATACTGATCTACTTCTTCACCCAAAAGCAATTCACCGAAGGCATTGCCACCTCCGGCCTAAAAGGCTAGAGACGATCTGCTTCGTTGTTTATCAATTATCGTTCACAATTCCTAAGGAGGTGAGGCTCGTAACAAAGAAGATCAAGTAAGCTAGAGAAACCAAAATCAAAACGTCCAAAACGTCCTGGTTTCTCGCCAAAGACAACGAAACTTTCTGAATTGAGGAGAAGGACAAAAACATGTCAAAGTTTACCAAACACATTTTCTTGATGATCATGCTCGTTGCCACGGCCGCGCTCGTCGCCTGTGGTGGAGCAACCCCAGAGCAAGTTCAAGATGCAGTTGAGCAAGTCGCGCCAACGCTGGAAGCAGCGGCCGAGGAAATTGCGCCAACTGTGCAAGCAGCCGCTGAAGAAATCGCGCCGACTGTAGAAGCGGCCGCTACTGAAATGGCCGAGGAGCCGGCTGAAGAGCCAGCCGAAGAGCCTGCTGAAGAACCGGCGGAAGAACCAGCCGAAGAAGAAGCAGCGGCCGAAGGTGATTGCGCCCCCGCCACTGAAGGTGAGTTGGCCGGGATTGATCCCAGCGGCCAGACCATTCAATGGTGGCACAATCACAGCGGCTCTCGTGAAGAGAACATGCTGCCGTTGATCGAAGAGTTCAACGAGACCAACCCCTGTGGCATTACCGTGGAAGCCATCAACCAGGGTGGTTATGATGACATCCGCGACAAGGTAAACGCCAGCATCAGCGCTGGTGAACTCCCTGGCGCGGTCATCGTCGGCTACCAGAACGACCAGGCTTTCTACCAGTTGAACAATGGGTTGGTTGACCTGAATACCTACGTCAATGATCCCCACTGGGGTCTGACGGCCGAAGAACAGGCCGACTTCTTCCCCACCTTCTTCGAGCAAAGCATCCATCCCGTTTTCGACAACCAACGTCTTGGCCTTCCGCCAAACCGTTCCATCGAAGTCCTCTTCTACAACCAGACCTGGTTGGAAGAGCTAGGCTTTGATGGGCCGCCGTCCACGCCGGAAGAGTTCCGTGAGATGGCTTGCGCTGGCGCGGCCGCCAATGGGGATGGCACGGGCGGCTACATCCTTCGTGATGATGCTTCCGCGGTCGCAGCCTGGACCTACGCCTTTGGCGGCGACATCCTGACTGAGGATGGCACCGGCTATGTCTACAACAGCCCGGCAACGGTTGAGGCGATGACCTTCTTGAAGGGCCTCTATGACGAAGGCTGCGCCTACTTCTTCACCGAGGGCTTCCCTGATCCCGAGTTTGCTGCCCGTCGCGCCGTCTTCTCCCAGGGTTCCAGCTCTGGCATTCCCTTCTACCAGGGTGGCATTGAGACCGTAGCCGAAGAAGCAGGACGTGACCCAGACGTTTGGGGTGTGGCGGCGATCCCCCACACCACGGCCGATCCGGTGATGAACATCTATGGTGGCGACGTCATGCTCACCGCCAACTCGCCAGAACAACAATTGGCCGGCTGGATCTTCATGAAGTGGTTCACCGAACCCGAGATTCAAGCCCGTTGGGATGAGATCAGCGGTTACTTCCCCACCCGTGCCAGCGTCGAGCCGTTGTTGGCCGACTACGTGGCCGAATCCCCCTTTGGCGCACAATTCCAGCAGGCACTCGAACTGCTGCCCTATGGGACCTATGAGCCGCAGCTCATCTCCTATACGGCCGTTCGTGACGCCACCCAACAAGCCTTCAACGAGATCATGCAAGGTGCCGACATCCAGGCTACGCTTGACCAGTTGACCGAAGACGCCAACGAACTAGAAGCGGAATTGATGTCTGAGGTTCAATAACGGTTTATAGGAACTACTTTGGCTATTAGCGAACTGAAGAACAGCGTTTGTTAAATAGCTAAAGCGTTCACTACAAACCAGATTGTATATACAAATGGCGCGGGTCAGAGTGCATCCACTCTGACCCGCACTTTTTGTAGCGCGATTTACTAAATCGTGCACTTCCAATGAGAATAGTTAGTGTGATACCAATTGAGACAGCAACCTTATTGCCCATTGCCAAAGAAGCGGCCGTCACCGGCGGTAAACTCGCTCGCCAAAAGTTTGCCCAACCCCTGTACATATCCCAAAAAGGCTTTCGCGACCTTGTTACCGACGCCGACATTGCTGTGCAGGCGGCCGTCACCTCGCTCATCCGCGACACGTTCCCCCAACACGGCTTTTTGAACGAAGAAGAGAGCGATCTACCCCGTCATGGGCCGATCATTTGGGTGATCGATCCCATTGATGGGACAACCAACTACAGCCGTAGCCAGCCCATTTATTGCATCTCAGTCGCGGCCGTTCGCCAGGAAGACGCCCAACCTCTCGCCGCCGCTATCTATGATCCGATGCAAGACGAACTATTCAGCGCCGCCCTCGGCCAGGGCGTCTGGTTAAACGACCGCCCCATCCAGGTCAGTTCCGTTGCTACCCTTGCCGAGGCCGTCATCGGTCTGGATTGGAGCCGCAACCAGCGCACTCGCCGCTCGACCGCCGATGTCATCACCCGCTTTGCCGACCGCTCCTTCACCATCCGCGCCATTGGCTCGGCCGCGCTGGCTATGGCCTGGGTCGCCGCCGGTCGGCTGGATGTCTACCTGAACTACAATCTCTTTCCCTGGGATGTAGCGGCCGCCCAACTGCTCATCCAGGAAGCCGGAGGAATGCTAAGCAATCTCCAAGGCGACGACTGGAACTGCCTCATTCAATCCCCATGCAGCACACTGATCAGCAACGGCCTCGTCCACAACGAAATGTTAGCAACCATCCAATAACACCTAATATCCGTTCCTTTCCTTATCTGTTGTAGTCATCCCCCCTCATATAATCTTTGTCAGATACCCCAATTATCACTACAATCAATCGCTATGCAGGTAGCAGTAGAGCAGCCGACGGCGACACAGACCAGGTCTGTCCAAATGCGTTGGCCCCACTACGATCACGTTTTCTTCGATTGCGACTCGACGCTGACGGCCGTTGAGGGCATTGACATCCTCGCCGAATCGGCCGGGAAACGGTGGCGTGTGGAGGTGTTGACCCAGGCCGCCATGGATGGTGCGCTCGACCTGGAAGAGGTGTATGCCCGGCGGTTACAGGCAGTCAAACCCACGCGCTCCCAAATCCGCGACATTCGCCGCAGCTATAAGCGCAATATTGTCGAAGACGCCGCCCTGGTCATTGCCGCCCTACACACCCTGGGGCATAAAGTCTATATCATTAGTGGGGGGCTGGCTGAACCCGTCGAGGAGTTCGGCCTCTATCTCGGTGTCCCCCGCGAGCGTATTCGCGCCGTCGGCATAACCTACAACCAGCTTGCCGGTGATTGGTGGAACCACGAAGGTAGCGACCACGAGCAATATCTGGACTATCACGAAGGGGCATTGACCATCAGCGACGGCAAGGCACAGATTGTGCGCGAGTTGTTGGGTAAACAGCGCGGCCGCTCCCTGCTCATCGGCGACGGCTACAGTGATCTGCTTGCTGGACAGGCGGTAGACCTCTTCGTTGGCTATGGTGGGGTTATCTCTCGGCCGCGTGTATTAGCCCAGGCAGCGGTCTTTCTCCATTCGCGCAGCCTCGCCCCCCTGCTCTTGCTCGCCGGTGGCCCGGCTGCCCTTCGCCGCCTGCAAACCAGCCCAATGCCCTATCAAACACTTGCTACAAAAGCCCTATACCTGACCAAAACAGGAGCTATATCTTTCACCCATGAGCAACTTAAGCAACGATTTAACAACGCCTTCTTCAAGCCAGAAGACGATGACGGACCTGTCCAACAGGACAGACCATATCAAACTGTTCATTCCAGGACCAACTGAGGTCCGGCGAGAGATACTCGACTCACAGACCGAATGGATGATCGGCCACCGGATGCCGGAATGTGCCGAGCTAATCGGCCGTATCCAAACCAAGCTGCCGAAGGTCTTTATGACCGAGCAGACCGTCCTGATCACCGCTTCCTCTGGAACGGGACTGTGGGAAGGGGCCGTGCGCAACTGTATCAACAAGAAAGCACTTAACTGCGTTAATGGCGCATTTGCCGACCGCTTCCGCGAAGTAACGGAACTAAACGGCAAAGCCAACGAGGTTCTCGAAATTCCCTGGGGGCAACCCGTTTTGCCAGAGCAAGTGGTCGAGCGTCTATCGACCGGCAATTTTGACGCCGTAACCCTGGTCCACAATGAAACCAGCACCGGCGTCACCAGTCCCGTCGCCGAGATCGCCGCTGCCATTCGCAGCCTCCCCAACGGCGACGAAATCATGATCCTCGTTGATTCCGTCAGCGGCCTGGCCGGGGCACGGCTCGAATTCGACGCCTGGGACCTGGACGTGGTACTTTCCTCTAGCCAAAAAGCGTTCGCCCTGCCCGCCGGTCTCGCCTTCTGTGCTGTCTCCGACCGGGCGATGGAAAAGGCCAAAACCGTCCCCAATCGTGGCTATTACTTCGACTTTATAACCCTGGCCAAATCCATGCAAAAGAACCAGACCCCCGCCACCCCGGCCGTCTCGCTCCTTTTTGCCCTGGATCGCCAGCTAGATGATATGATGGCCGAAGGGATGGAAAACCGCTTCGCTCGCCACCTGCAAATGCGCGATAATACGATCGCCTGGGCGCAGAAGCATAACCTTTCCCTCTTTTCCGCCCCCGGCTATGAGTCGCCAACCGTCAGTTGCATCAATAATGATCGTAATCTCGACATCGGTCATATGAATAAATTCCTGCGCGAGCGAGGCATGATCATTTCCAACGGCTATGGCACGCTAAAAGGCAAAAACTTCCGCATCGCCCACATGGGCGACCTCCAGCCGCAAGATATGGAAATGCTCTATGCGGCACTGGACGAATACTTTGCCGAGCTTGGAGATTAAGTGCCTATATGACCGCTTTTCGTATTCTTGTTTCTGATAAACTGGGAGCGGCCGGATTAGAGCGATTAGCTCAGGCAGGCGATGCGACCTATGATCTAAAAACAGGGCTGAGCCACGAAGAATTGTTGGCGATCATTGCCGATTACGATGCGCTGATTGTCCGTAGCTCCACAAAAGTCACGGCCGATGTTTTAGAAGCCGCCACGAATTTGAAAGTAGTCGGCCGCGCCGGAATGGGCGTAGACAACATTGACGTCACGGCCGCTACCATGCGCGGTATCGTCGTGATGAACACCCCCGGGGCCAATAGTGTGGCAACGGCCGAACATACCCTGGCCTTGATGATGGCCGTCAGCCGCCATGTAGCCCAGGGCCATGCCTCCTTACGAGCCGGGGAGTGGCTCCGTTCCACCTTCGTTGGAACCCAGCTATATGAAAAAGTGTTGGGCATCATCGGCTTCGGGCGCATCGGCCGCCTGGTTGCCGAACGGGCGCAAGCATTCGGCATGGAGGTCCTGGCCTTCGATCCCTACATCTCCGAAGAAGTCGGCCGCCAGGCGAATGTGCTCCTCGTAGAATTGGACGAACTACTGGCAAAGTCCGACTATGTGACGCTCCACACTGCGCTGAGCCAGGAAACCGCCAATCTGATCAACGCCGACACGATTTCACAGATGAAGGATGGGGCGATCATCATTAACGTCGCCCGTGGCAAGCTCATTGACGAAGCTGCCCTGGTTGAGGCATTACAAAGCGGCAAGCTCCGCGCCGCCGCGCTCGATGTCTTTGCCAAAGAGCCACCCGACCCTGACAACCCCTTGCTTTCTCTGCCCAACGTTGTCCACACGCCCCACTTGGGGGCCAGCACACTCGAAGCGCAACACGATGTCGCCGTCCAAATTGTTGCACAGGTGCTATCCGCCCTGCGCGGTGCCGACTTCGCCAATGCGGTCAACATGCCATTCCAATTGGGCATGGACTTTTCCATTGTCCGCCCATATCTTGACCTGGCGCAGAAGATCGGCCAGCTCCATGTCGGTCTTGCTGATGGCCCTATTCGCCGGATTGAAATCGAAGTCAAGGGTGAGCTTGTCGCCGAGTTGGTGCGGGCTGTCGCATCTGGCGTCTTGATGGGTGTCTTGTCACAAAATGGGATTTCGCCGATCAACTACATCAACGCGCCCGTGCTGGCGGCCGAACGGGGGATCACCACCACGCAAACGGTCGGCATGAATGGCATTGATTACCCTAATCTCATCGTCTGCCGCGCCTATTGGGAGGGGGGTCAGCGACTTTTGTCCGGGGTCTTGTTTGCTGGTGGCGAACCGCGTATTGTCCAGGTGGATGACTATCCGTTGGAGGCCAAGCCCGAAGGGGTAGTGCTTATCATGCGAAATCGGGACGTACCGGGGGTGATTGGTCAGGTGGGGACGATTCTATCCGCCTACGATGTCAACATTGGTGAATGGCGGCTCGGCCGCGACCAACCCGGCGGCGAAGCTCTCTCCTTCATCAATCTCGACAGCGAACCACCGGCGGCCGTTCTCGACGCCCTCAGCAAAATCAAAGCCCTGACCAGGGTGAAGTTAGTAAAGCTATAAAGGGTATATTGGTGTATTGGTCTATTGGTATATTTGAATACTAACCAATAGACCAATACACCAATATACCCACCTCTCTACTGGGGATAAATCCGAACCTTTCGCCGGTCTCCCTCACCTGTGCTTTCAGTATAGACGCCTTCGGCGTTGCGTAAAGTCATGTGGATGATCCGCCGTTCATAGGGCGGCATCGGCTCCAGCGTAATTGGCTCCTGTCGTTGGCGAGCTTTGTCCGCCATACGCTCCGCCAGCCGCACCAAAGCCTGTTCGCGACGCTCTCGATACCCCTCCACATCCACCAGAAAGTGGGCACGGCGGTGTAGGCGGTGGGCGACCATCAGGCGACTAATGTATTGCAAGGCGTCCAGCGTATCCCCACGAGGGCCGATCAACACGCCCAAATCCTCACCCGTCACTGAAAGCATGTTAACTCGTCGGCCGGTCACTTCATCCGATTCCGAAACCGCGGCCGTCACCGTCGCCCGCACTCTCATCTTATCCAGCAATTCCGTCAGAATGGCAATGGCCGCTTCCCGTTCTTGCTCCAGATAAGCGTCAGAATCTTCCTCGTCCTCCGCCGCTGTTTCCTCTGCCATACCGGTACGCTCGGCCGTCACTTCCTCCTCCTGCAAAGCCGCACTTTGCGGAAATGGCAATGATTCATCCAATTGTGGCTCGACAGCCGGTGCCTCTTTTTCCTCTGCGGCCGGCACAGTTGGCGAAGCTGGCGTTACGGGGGGAGTGGTTTCCACTGGAGCAGGGGAGGCGGGAGGGGCAGGCTGTGTCGTGGCACGAGGGGTCGTGGCACTAGGTGTCGCGACAGGAGGTGTCGCGACACGCTGTGTCAGGCGCACTACCGCATCACGGCTGCCAATTCCCAGAATGCCTCGGCTGCCTTCATCCAGGATTTCAATCTCCACTTCATGGCGTGCCAATCTTAGCTTTGCCAACCCTACTTCAATGGCCGCGTCCACGGTGGAGCCGCGCGATTCTATACTGAGTGGTTGTCTATCTGCGTCCATAACTGATGCGTCCATAGCTGTTATATACGTCCGAAGGCTTTAACGCTTTGCGGAGCGACGCTTCCTTTTTGAGCTTTTTCCCTTGGACGCGGCCGATCCGGAACTGGATTGTTTTGCGCCGTCGGAGCGTGCTCCATTACTTGCACCGGCGGTTTGGGCGGCTGGTTGCGTCTTGGGCGTTGCTTTACTCGATTTATCGCTTTGTGCTTTGCTGTTACTGTTGGTCGCGGCCGTTGGCGCAACTGCACCTGTGGCCGCCTTTTCTCGGTTCATCGTCCAGCGCATATAATACCCCTGAACGATACCGATGATATTCGAAAGAATGAAATAGATCGACAAACCCGCCGGAAATTGCAGCGAGAAAAAGCCAAACATCAGCGGCATGGTATACTGCATCGATTGTGTCATCGCCATTGCCGGATTTTCTTGATCTTTCCCCGATTGGTTCGCTGGCTTTGGCGGGGCCAGCAGCTTTTGCTGCAAGAACATCGTCGCCACAACCAGGATCGGCAGGATGAAGAACGGGTCAGGCAGCCCCAAGTTGAGCCACATAAATTGGTTTTCCACCGGCAGAAGCTGGCTCAAGCTACCCCGAATAAACCCATAAGCCCGTTCTTGTAACTCAAAAAGGGCCTGTGGCGTCGAGGCCAACACCAGAATAATCGCCTGATAAAGACCAATCAGAATCGGGAACTGCAACAAGGTCGGCAAACAGCCGGATAAAGTTTCCGCCGGATTGTAGCCAATCTTCTGAAACTCCTCCTGCATCTTTTGCGGATTGTCCTTATATTTCTTCTGGATCGCCTGGATTTGCGGTTGTATCTCCTGGGTACGCATCATCGTGCGCTGCTGCCGCAAGTTCAGCGGCAGCGTGATCACCCGGATCAAAATAGTGAAAAAGGTGATCGCCAGGATAAAGTTGTTGCCCAGCAGGTCATACAACAGTAGCAGGGCATTGGTCATTGGGTTGATGACGAGGGTATCCCACATAATTAAATAAGTCCCTTAGAGTAATCAGGAAACGGCCGCCTCACATGATACCACTGTATCACGACGCAGGTGGTGTATGCCGCCACTGTTCCGCCCCAGACTCCAGGTTATAGCCTATCAATAGCACCTCTGCGCTTGGCAGTGCGACGACAATGGTATCTCCGACGACAACCGGCGTCGTATACAGCGGGCTGGGCGTGGTCTGTTGCCATAGTTGATTTCCATCCGTATCAAAAGCAGTCAACCAACCGGTGCTGCTATCTTCTGGCCCAGGAGAAGCGACATAGAGCCGTCCCTCGGCCGCCACCGGACTGGTCTGGATCGGTGCCCCAATCTGCTTTTCCCAAATAGCCGCGCCCGTCTCTGCATCCACAGCATAGAGATTGCCTTGAATATCACCAAAGTAGATCACTCCATCAGCAATCGCTGGCGCACCCCACACCCAATCAGTCGCCTCGGCCGTCCATTGTTCCTCGCCCGATTCAAGGTCAAGCGCATGGACAGCCCGATCAAAGCCCGCAACATAGAGTAAATCTGTGTCTAATACCGGCTGGCTTGGCAGCGAACCGCCTAGCATCGCCGTCCACACCTCTTCGCCTGTCTCCGCATCCAGTGCTCGTACCGCATGGTCCATTGAGGTGACGTAGAGGATCCCATCCCGATAGGTCGGCTGCCCCCAAATAGAATGGCTCGTTTCCACATCCCATTGCACCTCGCCAGAAACGGCATCCAGTGCCATAATGTGGTTATCCGAGGTCCCCACAAATACCTGATCCCCTGCTTGTAGCGCTGGCGCAACGATCTTGTCCGAAGCAACGTCGCTGTTCGTCCATATCTCGCGCGGGACACCACCAGATGTGTCCTCACGAGCATAAATGGAAACCGTTACACCAGGGGAAAAGAAGCCGCCGGGCTGCCCATAATCGCTCAAGATGATATTGTCCCCCTCGACATACGGGGCAGCATAAAACTGCAAAGCACCAGGCTCGGCCGGAAATGACCAGCTTTGCGCTCGATCGGCAACATCATAGGCAATTACACCAGGCCCATAGGCCAGATAAACCTTCTCGCCATCTGTCGAAAGCCCCGGCCAATTGTTGCTTGCCAGCCGAGTTCCACATCCCGTTAGAACCAGGGCAACAGTGAAAAGAATAAGTGCATAAAACGGCCGTCTCAACGGCCGTAACGTAAGTTTCAACTAATTTATCTCCTCAATGAACAATAGCTATTAGACGGTGGGCAGTATTCGGTAAGCAGTTACCTCTTCACCCTGTCACCTTGTCATCCACTCAATTTCCAATCTCTAATCGCTCAGTCTCCCAGTCTCCCTTCTCATGGAACCGGATCATAACCGCCAGGGTTGAAGGGATGGCAACGGCCGATGCGTTTGATCGCCATCCAGCCCCCCTTGGCTAACCCATACTTTTCAATCGCCTCATAGCCATAGACCGAACAAGAGGGAGTGAAGCGGCAACTAGGAGGCAACGCCTGGGAAATCGTCCTTTGATACAAGCGAATCAGGAATAAAGCGATCTTTTTCATGGCTTTTCCGAATGCCTTTGTCCAGAAGCCAATACGCCACCCCGCTGCAATAGTTGCACCACTGCGTTTTCTAATTCGGCAAAAGACGCTTCGGCCGCTGGTTGCCGCGCTATAATCAAAACGTCTTGCCCTTCGGCAATCCGCTCCAGCCGATGGCGGATAATCTCGCGCAGCCGTCGCTTCACTCGATTCCGCCGCACGGCCGAACCCACCTGTCGCCCAGCAACAAACCCAAAGCGACTCTTGACCGCTTTGTCTTTAATCTCTGTATCGTCTGTCCTTGTATCTCCACTCGCAAGGGCTGCAACAGAATCAACAGAAGGGTTCGGGCAGATAATCAATGTAACCAACGGATGTCGCCAATAGCGACCAAACTGCCGGACACGAACAACATCGGCCGTATGCCGGAGGCGATGAGGTGGTGGCAGCACAATCTACATTCCAATTTCCCAATGTCCAGAAGGCGAAACAAAAAGAATTAAGCGGCCGCTATTAACCACCTAACCGCCACCGAACCGTTTAACAGAACGATAAGCAGTGGCCGAAGTGCCATTCCAATTGATTCGCTTCACATGTTCATTCATCGATACGGATAGCGAAGCCCGTCCGCGAGCGCGACGAGCTTTCAGTACATTACGGCCGCCCTTTGTTTTCATCCGCGCCCGAAAGCCGTGGACGCGCATACGGCGCCGAATTTTTGGTTGGTATGTCCGTTTTGGCATCTTTCAATTCTCCCAAAAAAGCCAGGGCAACCTGCCCTGGCGCTCAAATTGTTATCATCGAAACTAAGATAGGGGCACTTACCCCACACTATAACTACCTTGACTATACATTATACTGTAAAATATCTGTACTGGTCAAATGAGTCGCTTATGATAAGATGCTTAACAGAAACCCAACGGCATGAGCGCAATCAAATCAGAAAGCTGACTCCTCTCCAGTATAAAAAGCATACTCTATCCCATTCCAAATTCCCGCTTCGCTATTCGTCAACACGTTCAATCGAGGCACCCAGTGCCTGTAGCTTGTTCTCGATCTGCTCATAACCGCGGTCAATCTGCTGGATATTGTGGATCGTACTCGTTCCCTGTGCACACAGAGCGGCCAGCACCATCGCCATCCCCGCGCGAATATCCGGGCTGGGAACACCATTGGGGTTCGCGACCAGTGACGACGGCCCCTGCACCAGCACCCGGTGGGGGTCACAAAGCACAATCCGCGCTCCCATGAACGCCAGATGGTCAACAAAGAAGAAGCGACTCTCATACATCCAATCATGGAGCAACACCGAACCATCGGCCTGGGTAGCAATCACGACGGCAATACTCATCAAGTCCGGTGGGAACCCAGGCCAGGGGTGGGGTTTGATAATCGGAATACGGCCGCCCAACCACGGCTGGACCGTTAAATCCTGCCCTGCCGGAATAATCAAATCATTTCCCTCCTCGATCCAACGCACCCCTAACCGCTGGTAGACTAATTTGATCATCCCCAAATTTTGCGGATCGGCCTCCCGAATGTGGACATGGCCGCCGGTGACAACGGCCGCGCCAATAAAGCTACCCACCTCCATAAAATCTGAACCAACACGGTACTCCGTCCCTCCCAGACGCTCCACCCCTTCCACAATGAGGCGATTGCTACCAATCCCTTCGATATGCGCCCCCATCTGGCACAGGAAGTGGCACAGATCGCGCACATGGGGTTCACAGGCGGCATTGTCAATAACCGTTCGCCCCTCCGCCAATGACGCCGCCATCAACGCGTTCTCCGTCGCCGTCACGCTGGCCTCTGCCAGCAGCAAATACTCTGCGCCGTGCAAGCCATCAGCCTGCATCTCGAAAATACCTCGCTGCTTCATCGCCACATGGACGCCCAACGCCGACAAGGCTTGTACATGCGTGTCCAACGGCCGCCCCCCAATTACATCCCCACCAGGCATTGGCAGCGTAATCGCCCCCATCCGGGCCAGCATCGGCCCGGCAAAGACAAACGACGCCCGCGTGCGTCCGGCCAATGCGCTATCTATTTCTGTCTTGGAGATAGTCGCTGCATGAACCCGCCAACTACCCGGCCCAATATTCGTCACCTCCACACCCAGATCACGCATAATGTCAATCGTCGTCTGGACATCCTGAATATCGGGGATATTGTGCAAAATCACTGGCTCGGCCGTTAGCAGACAGGCAGGGAGTAGCTTCAGGGCGGCATTCTTGTTCCCGCTGGCCGTGATCGTCCCGTTCAACGGCCGTCCGCCCTCAATAATAAATTTGCTCATCACATTGTTCCTTGTTGTGAATTGGCGCAAGCGTCGCCATAGACGCCTTGCACACGAATCTTAACGAATCATTTCCATGCTTCGCCAGGCGGGAAAGATTGTAGCCAGCGTATCCAGTAGCGACAACCGCCACTCATCAATAGATCAGCTTAACTTTGTTCCTGCTCGACTATGTGCTGCAACAGCGGCCGGATCGCCCGCAAAGCACGGCCGCGATGGCTGATCCACTGCTTCTCCTCCGGTGGCAATTGCGCCATTGTCAACCCTCGGTCGGGAAGATAGAAAATCGGATCATAACCAAACCCATATTCCCCTGCTGCTTCCCAGGTGATCATCCCCTCGCAAACCCCTTCGACCGCCCCCAATAGCGTGCCATCTGCTCCGGCCGCTGCCAGCGAACAGACAAAGCGGGCCGTGCGCTCCTCCCAGGGCACATCCGCCATCTGTGCCAACACCAATTGATAACGTTCCGGAATACTCAACCCAGGCCCGCCATAGCGAGCCGTATAGACCCCTGGCGCGCCCCCCAGCGCATCTATCACCAACCCTGAATCATCAGCCAGTGTGATTAGACCCGACTCGGCCGCATACGCCTGCGCCTTCAAGACTGCATTCTCTTCAAACGTCTGGCCTGTTTCCTCCACATCGGCCGCAATCCCCACATCATCCAACGCCAACCACGTCACCTCGCGGCCGACCAAAAATCCATCCAACAACTTCCGAAACTCACCCAACTTCCCCCG
>CAYPHY010000056.1:0-27631 GCA_964410625.1 uncultured Ardenticatenaceae bacterium
ATTAGACATTGTTCATTGTCTCATTGTTCATTGTTCATTGTCTCATTGTTCATTGCTTCATTGCTTCATTGCAACCGCAAAGACTTCCCGTTCAAAGAACCAGCGGAAGGGAGGAAGGCGAAAGGCCATCCGCCGTAGCGTGTTTAGCACCGGCCCCTCTTGCCACTCTTGTGGCGGGGAATCGAGCCAGACTTTGATCTGGCTGAATCCGGCGTTCTTCAGGAAGCGGCGCATACTGAGCATATCCTGTTCATTGACATGCACATCCTGGTTGACCGGAGTGATGGCGCGGGGGTCGTTGGGATAACGGCCGCCTTGCCCCAATAACGTCCGCAACCGGCGCACCCAGGGATAGGCATAGGCGTCATACCAGCGATTGGGGGCAGTGTGGATGATGAAACGGCCGCCTGGCTTCAGCACGCGCCGCACCTCCAGCATCGTCTGGTGCAGTTCCCAGGGATAAAGATGCTCAACTACATCAAACATCAACACCCGGTCAAAATAGCCACTGGGAAAGGGCAAGACCTTCGCGTCCGCCTGGCACACTCCGGCCATTGGTGATTGGCGATTAGGAGACTGGGAGGCTGCGAGACCGGGAGACCCGCCTTCATCTCTCTCCACTAACGACGTACTCGTTGCCCACTTCCCACTCTCCACTTCTCCCCCGCTCCTCTGCTCCTCTGCTCCCCTGCGCTCTGCCAAGATCACATCCCGCGTCATCCGCGTTGCCACTTCGGCATAGTCCATGCCGATGGCGTGGACGCCGAGGCGCATACAGTGGCGGACGATCTCGCCGCGGCCGCAGCCCAAATCTAAGACGCGCATCCCTGGTTCCACCTGCGCCACCGCAAAGGCGTCGGTCAGGCGGCGCGACAAGTGCGCCCCTTCCGAAGCCAGAAAGACATCATAACCTTCACACGCAGTTAGAAAATACTCTTCTGTATATAGGGTTGAGGGTAAGGATTTACGATTCTGTGCTAACATATACTGTATGCAGGGTGTGCTCAACTTAAATTTATTCGACACGAATAAACAAGCGCTATATTCGTGGCATTCGCCAAATTCGTATCAAAGCTAAGCCCTGGTATGTGGAAAATTGTAACGCGGGTTGCCAACCTGCGCTACTGACGAGATTGTTGCTGAAACTTTTATGCAATACCTGCGTAATGATTGGTGAATAGCAGGAGATTGGAACATTGAATGAAGAGCAGGTCTGGCTCGAACAGGCTAGAAAAGGCGACAAAGCTGCCTTTGGACGTTTAATAGAAGTGTATCAGGGGCCGGTCTACAACCTGGCCTATCGGATGCTTGGCAATTCCGGCGAGGCCGAAGAGGCAGCCCAGGAAGCATTTATCCGTGCCTATACGCGAATTCATACCTATGATCCGGCGCATAAATTCAGCACCTGGCTGCTTTCCATCACCTCCAATTACTGTATTGATCAAATACGGAAGCGTCGCGCTACCTATTTATCAATAGACGAACCGCTTGCGCCCCATCCCGCGCTGCAAAGCGAACGGGAGAAGGGGCCGGAAGCGCAGTTGGTCACGAGCGAACAAAATCAGTTGGTGCAATCTATGCTCAATGAGCTGCAACCGGAATATCGAGAAGCGGTTGTTTTGCGCTATTGGCATGAACTGTCTTATGAAGAGATTGCTGAAATGATGAACACAACCGTCAGCGCTATCAAATCGCGCCTCTTCCGCGCCCGTAAGCAGTTGGCTGAAATAGGGTTAGAGCGGGGGATGGCGGCTGAGGCAGAAATGGAATTGGAGTTGGTGGGTTAAGGGTTAACGATGAGATGGATGAGAGAGGATAGCATGGCCTATCAAGAACACGACGAAACCTATTATCTGTGGATGATGGACGCGCTCGATGGCGAGCTGACAGATGAGAACCAGATCGCGCTGGAGTCTCACCTTCATATGTGTCCACAGTGCAGGCGCGAATGGGAAGCATTGCTGGCAGTTGAGTCGCTTTTACAACAGACGCCGATGCTGTGGCCCGCGGCCGACTTTGCCCAGCGGACATTAGCCGTGCTGCCTGATCGCCGTTTCCGCCTGTGGGCGATTGGTGTTGTTTACGTCGTTGTTCTGCTCAGTGGTGTGTTGCCGCTGGTCTTGGGCGCGTGGTTAGCCGGCCGCCTGGCTCCAGTGCTCAGCCAACCAGACTTCTTCCAAAGTGTTGCCTTTTCTGTCGGCAGGACCTTGCGCGTCTTTGGCACGGTGTTGGAAGCGCTCCTTGATGGAGCCAGTCGTTTTGTCACCGACCAGCCTGCACTCATGGGCTGGCTGTTGGTAATGGCCGGACTTGTCTTTGTCTGGGGGAGCGTCTATCAACGACTGGTTCTCTCACCGCAGAGCCGGTAAGGGGTAAGCCGTAAGCCCTGCTCAGTAATTCCGCTTACTGCCTACTGCTTGCCTTTGTAGGACTGTTATTATGAAAAGATTAGCTGTCGTAACGACAATCATTATTTTATTACTCGTATCGGTAACGGCCGTTCTCGCCGCCCCGCTGGCTAATGTGGTGGTGGAGGACGGTGAAGTCATTAACAACGATGTGGTCCTGTTTGGCGAAGACTTAGAAATCCAGCCCGGAGCCGTTGTCAATAGCGATGTGGTCGTCTTTGGCGGAAACGCGCTGATCGCCGGAGAGGTGAATGGCGATGTGGCGGTGTTTGGTGGCGATCTAGAAACAACCGACGGGACTGTGATCCGTGGTGATTGTGTTTTGCTGGGCAGTGGCGGGACGCTGCGCGAGTCGCTGCGGAGTAATACCACTTGCACGGCCGTTGAACATCAGGGCTTATCGCAGATGGTCGGCGCGTTCACGAACTTCACTATACCACCAATACCGATGCTTCCTGCGCTGCCAGAAGCACCCATGGCACCAGAGATGCCCGATAATCCTTTCCAACCGCCACCGCGCTCTACTCACTCCTGGATCGGCAGCCTGTTTGCGGGGGTTGCCGGGGCGTTTATGATGGGACTGCTGGGCATGGTTGCGGCGGCCGTTGCCCCGCGCCACTTGCAGCAAATTCAAGCAACTGCTCGCCAGAAACCGGGCGCCAGCGGCGTTGTGGGGGTCCTGACAGCCGTTGCTGTCCCCTCGCTGATTCTATTGCTCATCATTATCTCATCGCTGCTGACGTTGGTTTGCATCGGCTTGCTCGGCTTCCCGATCATCCTCGCGCTGAGCGTCGCCTTTGTGGCCGCCATTTTCATTGGCTGGATCGTCATGGGGACGATGCTAGGGCAATGGTTGTTCGGCCGCTGGTCGAGCAAAAATGACGCGCCAAGCCTGCCGCTGGTGGCTGGTGTGGGAACTGCGCTATTAACCTTTGCCTTTGGCCTCTTGGGTGCGCTGCCCTTTGACTTTGCGACTGGCTTGTTGGGATTTATTCTCTCTTCCGTTGGGCTGGGGGCGGTCACGCTGACCCAATTCGGCCGCAGGCCCTATCCTCACACCCCTGGCAACATCTCCAGCGGCAACAAAGAAGACGAAGACAAAATCCGCATCGTCCTGCAGACCTTACCGGACGAATCCTAATGAGGAGTGGGGAGTGAAGAGTAAATCTCTCCCCACTCCCCACTCCTCACTCTCCACTAGCTACTAGATCCGCACCGCTTAGCTCCCCTTCCAACTCATCCCACAACCGATTATACGCTTGCAGGCGGCGTTGGGCGGCGCGGCGGGCGGGGGCGGTGTGCATACTGGCGACCGTCTTTGTCTGCCATTCGGCCGATCGCCCGCGCTCGATTAAATCATTGATGGTTCGGGTTTGCGTTCCGGCCAATGCGCCGCCTGCCCAGTGGAAGACGGCCGTCAGCCCGATCTTCGCCAGCTTGTCAGCGTCCCACAACACCTGTGCCTCCAGGTTTTGCAACGGCTCATCGCGCCACAACCCCTTGTGGACTTCAATCGCCATCGCGACGGCTTCGATTTTCTCTGCTGGGAAGTCAGTTTGGGGCAAGAAAGCACGGGCAAACTCCGCGCCGGCTTCGGGATGGGCTTCGCCGTGTGTGCCTTTGCAGACGTCGTGGAGCCAGGCGGCCGCCTCGACAACCTCTTCATCTGCACCCGTCAGGCAAGCCAGACGCATCGCCTGGTTGACAACGGCCGTGACATGCTCCCAACGATAGTTGAAAGAGACATCCAACCCGCCATGACGGGAAATCAATTCCTGTAAGGTTGCTTCATACATCGCCTGGCGTGCGGCTTCACGCCAGTTGGGCAGTGGGGAAAAGGAGAAAAGCGGGGGACTGGGAGGTTCGTCGTCGGTGGCAACGGTGGTTGCCGTTTCTTGAGTCAATATTCCTTTGTTCATACTCACTAGCTGCAACCCCTCCAGGGCTGCTTTCGGCCATCCGGTAAATCACGCTTACCGGCATAGCACCGGCTGATAAAGATACAACAAATATAGTGAAAGTTTACCGATAAACAGACCGTGTGGCAAGTGACACAGGCTGTACCACGATTTGGTAAATCGTGGGCGTAAATCAGCGCTTTTCCAAGCTTGTACTGGGTCCTCGAAGTATCGCTTTACCTGAAAATTCTAAGCTGGTGTTAACACGATTTTTACACTTTAGCGCATAATAGTATGGCGGTGTTTGAAGCAGGCAGGAGACTGGAGATTAGAGATTAGGAGAGTGGGACTGCTTACTTGTCACTGCTTACTGATTACTGTTCACCCGATAAGGAGGAAATGAGTATGATTGATGTCAGCCATTTGGAGAAATCCTATGGTGAAGTGCAGGCGTTGCGTGGCGTGGGTTTCCAGATTGAGGAAGGGGAAATCGTTGGACTATTGGGGCCAAACGGTGCAGGCAAGACCACGATTATCAAAACGCTGACCGGCTACTTGCAACCAGACAACGGCCGCGTCCTCGTGGATGGCCTCGATGTCCTCGAACAAACCCAGGAAGCGCAGGAGCGCATTGGTTATCTGCCAGAAAACGCCCCGCTATACCCCGAATTGACCGTCCAGGCTTATCTGCAGATGATCGCTGAACTGCGGCAGATACCGGCGGAGGAGATACAGGAGCGTATCTCGGAAGCGGTCTATGCGACTGGGCTGGCCGACCATCTGGCGCGGCCGATTGGTCAACTGTCGAAAGGGTATCGCCAGCGTGTGGGATTGGCGCAGGCCATTCTGCACAAGCCACGCCTGCTCATTCTCGACGAGCCAACCGTCGGCCTGGACCCCACGCAGATCGTCGAGATTCGCAACCTGATCCGCCGCCTGGCCCAACACAGTACCGTCTTGTTTTCCACCCACATCTTGCCGGAGGTGGAGGTGTTGTGTGACCGGGTGATCATCCTGATCAACGGCGAGATCAAGCTAGACGCACGGCTGAGCGAGCTTACCAACACCAATAACGCCATCCTGGTGCTGGACGGCCGTCCGACCGGTATCGAAGAAGCGTTGCAACAACTCGGTGGGGTCAGCGCAGTGGAACTGCTGCCCTCAGACAACGGCCACAGCAGTTATCGCATCATCGGCACGCCGGACATTGACCTGACCCCGGCCATCTACCAATTGGCGGCCGAAGCCCAATGGCCCGTCCGCGAACTGCGTCGTGACGTCTACCGTTTGGAGGCGGTATTTAATCAATTGGCACTTGCCTCTTAAAACCAGTAAGCGGTAATCGGTAAACAGTAATCCGAACATCCGAACACTGATTACCGCTTACCGATGAGAAGGAGGAGTTATGAAACGACAAATCCTCGCAATTACCAGAAAGGAGCTAAACAGCTACTTTGGCTCGCCATTGGCCTTTATCTTTATCGGCACCTTTTTGGCGGCCGTTCTCTTTATCTTTTTCACCATTGAAACCTTTTTTGCTCGTGGGCTGGCGGATGTGCGGCCGTTGTTTGGCTGGATGCCGGTGCTGCTGATCTTCCTCATCGCTGCGCTGACCATGCGCCAATGGAGCGAAGAGAAGCGCTCCGGCACACAAGAGTTGCTGCTCACCTTGCCAGTCACCCCCACCGCGTTGGTATTGGGCAAGTTTCTGGCGGTGATGGCGTTGATCGCCCTCGCGCTGGCCCTGACCTTGCCCTTGCCAATTAGCGTCGAATGGATGGGCAATCTCGACTGGGGGCCGGTCGTCGGCGGCTACCTGGCTGCCTTGTTGGTCGCCGCGGCCTATGCGGCCATCGGCCTCTTTATCTCGTCACGCACCGACAACCAGATCGTTGCCCTGATCCTGACCGTCCTCGTCAGCGGTTTCTTCTACATTCTCGGCACAAACGGCGTGACCAATCTCTTTGGCGGCGGCACGGCCAGCGAAATCCTGTGGGCCTTAGGCACAGGCAGCCGCTTTGAGAGTATTGAGCGGGGTGTGATTGACCTGCGCGACCTGCTTTATTATCTCTCGCTGACGGTCATCTTTCTGACGCTCAATGTGGTGTCGCTCGACGCTGTGCGCTGGAGCGCGAAACATCAGGCACGGCGGCGGCGGGTGTTGCTAACGGCCGCGCTGCTCACCTTAAACCTCATCCTGCTCAATGTCTGGCTCTTCCCGCTGCATGGGCTGCGCCTTGACCTGACCGAGCAGCGAGAATACAGCCTCTCGCCAACGACGACCGATCTCTTCAGCAGCATTCAGGAGCCGTTGCTGATCCGCGCCTACATCAGCGAACAGACGCATCCGCTGCTGGCGCCGCTGCTCCCGCAAATACGCGACATGCTGCGTGAATATGAGATCGCCTCCGACGGCCGCATCACCGCCGAAGTGGTAGACCCGCTGCAAGACCCGGAGATCGAAGCCGAGGCCAACCAGACCTATGCCATTCGGCCGACACCCTTTTCCGTTACCGGCCGTCGCGAAGCCTCGGTGATCAACGCCTACTTCGACATCCTCGTCCGCTATGGCGACCAGACAACCATCCTCAATTTTCAGGACTTAATCCAGGTCAACCAGGGGACAGGCGGCTCGCCGAGCGTCGGCTTGCGTAACCTGGAGTATGATCTGACCAGCGCGATCAAGAAGGTGATCTTCGGCTTCCAAAGTATAGATGCGCTGCTGGCGGCAATGGATGAGCCGGTGCGGTTGACGCTCTATGTCACCCCCAGCACCCTACCCGAATCGCTGACCACGCTGGAAGAGAGCATTGGCGCGGTGGCGGAGGAGATTGCTGATCGCTCCAACGGCAAATTTGTCTATGGGGTGGTTGATCTGGACGCGGCTGACGCCCCTGTCACACCGGATCAGTTGCTGCAAACCTACGGGCTGCAACCCATCCCGACCTCTTTCTTTTCGGCCGATGGCTTTTACGCCCACATGATCCTCGAAGGACCGGAGCAAGCGCAAATCCTCTATCCGCCGGAAGACCTCAGCGAAGGTGTCGTACGCAGCGAGATCGAAGCCGCCCTACGCCGCACCTCTAGCGACTTCCTGCAAACGGTCGGCATCTATACCCCCACGCCGCCACCACAAGACCCCAATATGTTGGGGATGCCGCGGCCGTTGAGCGACTATAACCTGATCCGCGAACAGTTGCGCCAATCCTACACAGTACAATCGGTTGATCTGTCGAGCGGCCAGGTCCCGCAAAATATTGATGTGTTGCTGGTGGTCGTCGCCCAAGAT
Organism: uncultured Ardenticatenaceae bacterium; assembly: GCA_964410625.1. GTDB lineage: Bacteria > Chloroflexota > Anaerolineae > Promineifilales > Promineifilaceae > CAYPHY01. Next base: position 7,596 of record CAYPHY010000056.1, read on the forward strand.
CTGAGCGAGCAGGAACTGTATGCGGTTGACCAGTTTCTGATGCGCGGCGGTTCGGTGGTGCTGGCAGCCAATAACCACCAGGTGGCGGCCGAGACCTTCACCGGTGGTCTCTCTATGCTCCCAGTCCCTTCGACCAATCTCACGGCCTGGCTCGACCACATGGGCGTGGAGCTATCCGACTCGCTGGTCCTCGACCCGCAAAACCAGCCCTTCCCGGTGACGGTGGCGCGGGAGGTGGGTGGCTTCCAGGTGCAGGAGATTCAAGCGGTGGACTATCCCTACTTCCTTGATGTGCGGCCGAACGCCATGGACACCAGCAATCCCATCCTGGCTAATCTCCCGGCGGTGACGATCAACTGGGCTTCGCCGGTGACAATTGACGAAGCGGCGAACGAGGAGCGAGAAACGTCGGTCCTGTTGCAATCCAGCCCCAATTCCTGGCTGAGCAGCGACGACAACATCCAGCCTGATTTCAGCCTCTATCCCGAAACGGGCTTCCCTCCTGGCACGGAGCAGCAGGCCTATCCGCTGGCCGTCTCGCTGCAAGGGCAGTTCGAGAGTTACTTCCAGGACCGGCCGTTGCCCTTTGGCGAAGAGGCCGAAGCGGAGGCGGCCGAAGGGGAAGAAGCGGCCCCCACCGAGACGCCGCCGCTACTCAGCACGATCAATGTCTCGCCCGATTCCAGCCGCCTGGTCGTCATTGGCAGCAACGCCTTTGTTGAAGATTTTGTGCTCAATCTCTCTTCGGCGCTGACCCAGGACCGCTATCTGGCGAACCTGCAATTCCTGCAAAACGCGGTGGATTGGTCGGCCGAAGACCTCGACCTGCTGGCGATCCGCTCGCGCGGCACGGTGTCGCGGCTGCTCAATCCGCTGACCGAGAGCCAGCAATCAGCCTGGGAAATCGGCAACTACGCCATTGCCCTGGCGGCGCTGTTGGCTATCTTCATCGCCTGGCGCGTCCGCGGCCGCAGCGAACGGCCGATGCAGTTGACGCAACGGCCGGTGGTGGAAGGATGAGCAATAAAGGATGAAGGATAAGGGATGAAGGCTGAAGGATGAAAGCTAATTCAGCCCTCATCCTTCAGCCTTCATCCTTTAGGAGGTGAAGCATGACACGACTACAACAAATACTCAGTGGATTGTTGGTTTTACAACTGCTGCTGGTCGGCTTTGTCTTTTGGCCGCGAACGGCCGCTGGGGAAAGTGGTCCGTTGCTGTCGGAGTTTGCGGCCGATGATGTGACCGGTATCCGCATTGAAGACGGGACGACTGATGAGCAAGTCGCTTTGGCGCTGGTGGATAATGAATGGGTGTTGGACAATGGCAGCGGTTATCCGGCCAATGGATCGCAGATCAGCGAACTGCTGACCAAGCTGGCGGAGATGCAAAGCAACCGGTTGGTGGCGCAGACGGCGACCAGCCACCGCCGCCTACAAGTGGCTGAAGATGACTTTGTGCGTCGTCTGACGCTGACAACGGCCGGTGGCGAGACCACCACCCTCTATGTCGGCCGCGCCCCCACCGCCCAGGCCACTCACGTGCGCCTGGAGGAGCAAGACGAAGTTTATCTGATTAATAATCTCGCTAATTGGGAGATCAACGCAGCGATTAACAACTGGATTGATACGAGTTATACGGCTGTCGAACGCGACAGCCTCACCAGCCTGACGCTAGAGAATGCCAACGGCACGTTTGAGTTCCGAAAAGAGGGCAATAACTGGACTTATAGCGGTTTGGCGGAAGGGGAAAGCTTTAATCAGACGCCCTTCAACGGCCTCCTCAGCCGTCTGGTTTCTCTATCCATAAAGGAGCCGCTTGGCATAGAGGAGCAGCCGGAGTATGGGCTGGATGAACCGGCGGCTGTGCTGACCGTCACCACGACCAACGACGAGGGCGAGGGGCAAACCAATACATTGGCCATTGGCGCGGCAGACGAGGAAAGCGAGACCACGATTGTCAAGTGGTCTGCTTCGCCTTACTATGTCCGGGTGTCATCATCTAGTGTGCAGTCGCTGACTGAACACACGGCCGAAACGTTTATTCAGACAGCGGCCGAGGAGACGCCAATAACGACGCCGGAAGCTGGAGATTAAAACAACCGCACGGGATGTATTCAACATGTTTCCCGTCCTAGGCGGACGTTTCGAGGTTCGGTTGCTTGAAAGCCTGTCTGATGTCTGTGATCAGACAGGCTTTTTGTTGTGTCGTTAGGACAGGTATAATAAGCGCAGACCTATCGAACGCAGAGCAACCGGAGCTATTATGGACACAGGGACTACTTCATCTTTATTCAACATCATCGCCTTTCTCTTTGCCGCCATCGTCATCGTCGGCCTCATAGTGTACGCAGGCTTGATCAGCCGACGCTCGAAGTAGCGTGGCAGGTTTCTACTCGCCACTCGCCACTCATGCACACCACCGCCGAACCCACTTACCGCGCCTCAACCTTTAAGGTCGAACGCTCGCCCGCCACCTGGAAGCAGGCGTTGGCGCGGCTGCCCTATGCTCATGCGCTACAAAGCTGGGCCTGGGCTGATCTCAAGTCGCGCTGGGGCTGGACGCCGATCCCGCTGACGATGACCATCGCCCAGAGCAGTTGGGAGCCGGTGGCGGCCGCGCTGGTGCTGAAACGGCAAGCTCCGCGATTACCCTTTTCGATCCTCTATGTCCCGCGCGGCCCCGCCCTCGACTATCGTGATCCCGATCTACGCCGCCATGTGCTGGCGCAATTGGAACGGCTGGCACATCAAGAGCGAGCAATTTTTATTAAGATTGATCCGGAAGTGGTTTACCAGTTTAGGGGCGAGACTGGGAGAGTGTCTCCCACGGGGAAGTCGTTGGTTCAGGATTTGCAGCGGCGTGGCTGGCGGTTTTCGGCCGAGCAGATACAATTTCGCAACACCGTTGAGCTACCGCTGGAGGAAAGCGAGGAAGCGCTGTTGGCGGCGATGAAGCAGAAAACGCGCTATAACATTCGCCTGGCGGGTCGCAAGGGCGTTGCGGTGCGTCCGGCGACCCCGGCCGACTTTCCGACCATCGCCGCGATGTACCAGGAGACCGCGCGACGCAATCGCTTTACGGCACGGCCGACGGAGTATTACCTCGACGCCTGGCAGACCTTTTACAACGCCGGAATGGCCCATCCATTGATCGCTGAGTTTGAGGGGCGGCCGTTGGCCGCTGTCGTCATTGTCCGCTTTGGTGACCGGGCGATTTATATGTATGGGGCCTCCAACGAACAAGAGCGGCAACGAATGCCCACCTATCTGCTGCAATGGGAGGCTATCCGCTGGGCAAAGGCGCAAGGTTGTCGCGTCTATGACTTTTGGGGCGCGCCGGATGAATTTGTGGAAAGCGACCGGATGTGGGGCGTCTGGCGCTTTAAGGAAGGGTTCAACGGTCAGGTGGTCAGCTTTGTCGGCGCGTGGGACTATGTGGCGCTGCCGTTTTGGTACTGGCTGTACACGGCCGTCATGCCCCGTTATCTCGATTTTCTGCGCGGCCGCGTGAATAGTAATCGGTAATCGGTATTCGGTAATCGGATTACTGATCACCGATTACCGAATACCGATTACTGGTTTCAAAGAACGGGAGAAAACAATGAGCCAAACGATTGTGGTATTAGAAGGGGACCAGACCGGACAGGAGCTATTGGACGAGGCGTTGCGCGTGCTGGCCCCTGATGTGATTCGCCTGGAGCTGGAACTGCTACATTATGATTTGAGCCTGGAAAATCGCCGCGCGACGGCTAACCAGGTGGTCTTTGAATCCGGGAAAGCGATCCGTGAACACCGGCTGGGGCTGAAGGCGGCGACGATCACCCCGGAAGTGAAGGGGGATGTGGGCAGCCCCAATCGTATCTTGCGCGAAGAGATGGACGCGGAAGTGATCCTCCGCACCGGCAGGCGTATCCCTGGCGTGCGACCGGTGGGCGGCATCTATGCGCCGATTAGCGTCGTGCGCATGGCTATCGAAGACGCTTATGGCGCAAAGGAGTGGCGCGAAGGGGAGCCGGGGTCAATGGACGAACGCGCTTACCGCACCGAGAAGATCACCCGCCGCGTCTGCCATCATGTAGCCGAATTTGCCTTCCGACACGCCCGCCAAAATCGCGCCAAAGTCTTTGGCGGCCCCAAATATACGGTCAGCCCTGTTTATGAGGGGATGTTTAAGGAGGAGATGGACGCGGCCGCTGCTCGCCACCCGGATGTGCGCTATGAACCACAATTGATTGACGCCACATTCGCCTTGCTGCTGGCGACTACCGGTGATCCCCTGGTCATTCCTACCCTGAACCGCGACGGCGATCTGCTCTCTGATATGGTCTTGCAGATGTTTGGCTCAATTGCCGGATCGGAGTCTATGGTCATCTCTGTAGACGATGAGGGGCAGGTGGATTGTGTGCTGGCCGAAGCACCACATGGGACCGCCCCCAGTTTGTTCGGCCGCAACGTCGCCAACCCGATGGCGATGATCCTCGCCGCTGCCGCTTTGCTCTCCTATATGGACGAGCGCGAGGCCAAGCTTGCCAGCCGTGCCATTTACGAAAGCACGCTGGAAACGGTCTACGATGGTATTCGCACGGCCGATCTCAGCGGCTCCGCCCATACCGATGAATTCACCAACGAGGTCATCCGCCGCGTCAAATCCAAGATCGAGGTCTGGTCGAGTCTGACGTAATCAGCAGGAGGAGTGGCAAGTGGGGAGTGCGGAGTGGAGAGTGAAGCGGTTCAGTCTCCCAATCTCCCAGTCTCCTATATTGTAAGTTCGCCGCGAATCACAGTGGCGGCCTGGCCGCCAACCTGGACGGTGGTGATCTCATCCGGTGTGCCAACCACCGTCACATAGGCTTGTCCCGGCCGTCCCATCCAATGCCCCTGTTCGGCAATAAAGGAAGGCTCCTGAATCAGGCGATAATGCCAGAGATAGGCGGCCATTCCGCCCGTTGCTGAGCCGGTGAAGGGGTCTTCAAAGGTGTCCGGTGGTAGCCCAAAGTGGCGAGCAAAGGTGCGGCCATCGGCCGTTGCTCCCTGAAGACAAAACAGATGGGGGCTGAAAAAGTCTATCTGTTGCTGAAAGTCGCCATAGGCACTCAGGTTCGGCCGGGCGCGGCGTAACGCCTCCTGGCTACGCAGGGGAATCATCAGTTGTGGCGTGCCGGTGCTGACGGTTTGGATAGGCAGATCGGGGAGAATATCATCGGCCGAGAGGCTGAAGAGCGGAGCAATCTCCTCAGCGGCATAGGTTCGCAAAAACTGCGGCGTTTTTTGCGACATAATAATCCGCTGTACCTGCCCATTTTCGCTGTAGATGTCAATCGGGATCACGCCGACTTGCAATTCCAGGCTGATGCGCGTGTGGGTGGTAGATGGATCGAGGGTCAGACGGCCGCTATCAATTAAGGCCCAGATCGTGGCAATCGTTGGATGTCCGGCAAGGGGGATTTCGGCTGCCGGAGTGAAATACCGTGCCCGCACATCGGCCACATCGGAGCGCAAGACAAAGGCTGTTTCTGAGAGATTGTTTTCCTGGGCAATCGCCTGCATGGTGTCTACATCTAGTGTGTCTGCCTCGAATATCACCGCACAGGGGTTGCCGCTGAGTGGCCGGTTGGTAAAAGCGTCTACTTGCATAAAAGGAAAGGTTGCCATTTTATTTATCCTCTCTACGCGGGTAAACAACCCGCGCTACTTTTGGTCTGCATCAGTCAGTGTGATCAGCGTTATTTCGGGGCGGCAGAGGAAGCGTACGCGGGGTGCGCTTAGACCTTCCAGGCCAACGCCGCGACTGACGTAGAGGTGGGTGCGGCCGCGCCGGTAGTGGCCCATGGCATATTGGCGGCCGAGTTGCGAACTGGTCAGCAACGCACCAACCAGCGGCAAACGCACCTGCCCGCCATGGGTGTGGCCGCATACGTAAAGGTCAATTTCCTGCTCGGCGGCCTGGAGCATTAACTCTGGCGAATGGTACAACAAAATTCGTGGACAGTCGGCTAAGTGGGTGGGGATGTTGGCGGCTAAGGCCTGCAGGCGGCGGCCGTCGGTGGGGATGTCATGGGTGCAGTCCAATCCCAGAAGGAGCAACCGGCTATCATCCGCCTCCAGCAGTTGGCAATCACAGCGCAGCAGTGTAACGGGCAAGCCTTGAAACAGTGGGGGAACGACACCGCGTAAGTCTACCGCCAGACTGCCGAGTGTGGCATAGACACCAAAAGGGGCGGATAGTTGCGACAATAGTTGCCGCACCTGCTGGTGGGTCTGCGGATCGCGCTGGTAAGATAAATTGACATAATCTCCAGTAAGCAAGATGGCATCCGGTCTGGTTTCGCGGACATGGTTTAACAGTTGTGCTTCGCGACGGCCGAAACGCTCCAGATGAATGTCGGTAATGTGTAGTAAGCGCCACGGCCGCGCGTCTGGCGGCAGGCGGTCAGTGGAAACGCTCAGGCTGGTCAGTTGTAGCTGGGCCGGTTCAACCAACGCGCCCCAGACCAGGGCGGCCGAGCCGATGAGCTGGACGAGCAAGGCCAGCCCCAGACCCCATTCGCGGCCGAACCAGACGGCCGCCGCTGCACAAAGCACCGTCGCCAGGATGCGCGGCGTTGCCAGCGGAAAAAGTTGCCCCTTCCAGGGGCCAAAGGAGATAGCTAAACGGGGTAATGACCACAGGATCGTTGCATCGCCGAGTATGAAAAGGAATTGGACGGCCGCGACGCTAAGCGCGAGGGTGGCGTCGGCTCCAACAAGCCACCACACGCCACCGGCAACCAACGCCAGTAATGCGGCCGCCAGCAGCACCAACCAACCCGGCCAACCAGTAGGTTGATGATACAAAACCATCACTTTATGGAATAAACTGCGGACGAGTCTATCTTCGGGGTCTGTCATGGGGGTGTATTAGTGGTATATGGGTATATTGGTGTATTGGTGTATTGGTTATTGATCGTTCAATACACCAATACACCAATATACTAATATCCCATTATACCAGTATACCAATAACACTACTCTTCCGTGATCAACGGCACATACGCCGGCGGCCGAAACTGTAGGACAAACAACCCTTCCTGCGAGCCGCTGATGGTCACAACGCCATCGCCCCAGTAGGGATAGTTACTGAAGGCGCCAGCGTGGGCGTGGCTTTCCCCGCCGGGAACGATGTCGAAGTAGCCTACTTCCGCCAGATTGGTGTCAGGCAGTCCGGCAACGTTCAGGATGCGTAGCCCGGCTTGCCAGTTGGCCTGGTAAGCAAGGTAGTCAACGAGATAAAGGTTATGGTCGGTAGCCGTGGTGGGATGTTCGTAATAGCCGAGGTAGCGTGGATTCTCGATGTCGCTGACATCAAAGAGTTGCGTGCGCGTGTTGTTGCCGAGCTTCTCTTCATCCTCAATGTCGCTGAGAACCCAATAACGATGATCGGCCGTCAACATCCCCTGGTGGGCGCGACTGATGCCAGGGTATGTCTCCGTCGCCACCTGCACCGGATTGGCCTTGTTGGTCACGTCAGCAATGGTGATGTTGTCGTCACTGCCGATGAAACAGAGTTCGCGGCCGTGATAAGCCTCATCCGGCCCCTGATAGATTAAACACTCCCCCTCGGAGAGCGGCGAATCATCAGCCTCAAAACAACCGGCAAAGGTCGGGTTTAGCGGGTCGGCCAAACTGACCATATGTACTTCGCCACCACAACTGTCACCGCGAAAAACATAAAGATAGCCGGTGTCCTGGTTGATATAGAGGGTATGGCCCGCGCCAAATTCGTCATAGTGGTTGGTTTCGCTGAATGTGACGGGCGGGTTATCTGTATCGCGCAGTTGGGTTAAATCAAAGATTTGCAGGCCGGAGAGGGTGGGGACATCGGCCGTGATATAGGCATAATTTTGGTACACTTGAATATCGCGATACTCGGAATGGAGCGGATCGTGGCCGGGGAGCTGGCCGAGGTAGATCGGGTTGGCACGGTCGGTGATGTCTACAAAGGCGGTGGCATTGGTCAGGCCAAAGAGGACGTAATCGCGCCCTGTCTGTGGGTCTGTCCAGCCCCAATGATCGTTTCCGTGAACGTGGTGAGGGTCAGCACCCATTTCCTCCAACGACAGGTGCGCCAGCAGATCGACGTTATGGCAGGGGTATGGCCCGGCCATGCCGCCGGTGCAGGGGGTTGCGGCTGTGTCTAAAGCGGCCGATTGGCGGCCAAAGATCATGATCAAGAAAAGCCAGATGGCTGATAAGAGAAGGGTCGAGATTCGCAAAATCATGAGGCTACTCAGTAAATCAGAAACGGAGTTTTTTCAAAAAACTCCGTTTCTAAAGTCTGCTAGAATTATGCCTGTGATCAGCAAACGGGCAAACCGGCTTATCTTCCTCTTGCTTACCCTGCTCAGTATCACCGCACTTGTTGGAACGGCTGTGGCTGAAAAGTGGGTAGGTGGTGGGCAGCGAGAGGGTTTTAACGCAGAGGCGCAGAGGCGCAGAGGTGCAGAGGAGATTTATTCAAATGTCTGTATGGCTTCCTGTGCAATAAATAGTTCTCTGATCTACAGCACTTATCTTGGCGGGGAGTTGACCGATATGGTTCAGGGGATGGCGGTGGATGGACTCGGCCGTGTCACCTTTGTTGGCACTACGCAATCGGTCGTATTTCCTGATAACTCACAAGTAGCAAAAACAAACAGCCCGGAGCATGGTGTGGACGCCTTTGTCGGCCGCCTCAGCGCCGATGGTAGCACGCTTGATTATCTCTTTTGGTTCAATGCGGTCAACGCCGCCGATGTGGATGAGGGATTAGGGCTGGCGCTCGACCGGCAAGGGAATGCGATTGTCACCGGTCATACGCGCTCGGCCGATTTCTGCACGGTGTTCGGCACAGTACCCGGTTACGACAGCAGCTATAATGGCAATGGCGACGCCTTTGTGTTGAAGGTCAAGGAAAATGGCAGCGGCCTGGCTTATTGCACCTTTTTGGGCGGCGGCGATTGGGACAGCGGAACGGCCGTGGCGGTGGACAGCGCGGGCAATGTTAGCTTGACCGGCGGCACGTGGTCGGCCGACTTTCCAGTGACGGCCGATGCGCTTGCCAGCGAACCCTACGGCTTGCGCGACGCCTTCCTGGCGCGGCTGGATGCGAGTGGGCAACTGACCTACGCCACCTTTTTGGGCGGAGGGGGACAGGAACAAGGGGAAGCGATTGCGTTAGACGGCGGACGGGCGGTGATCACTGGTTGGACAAATTCAGTTGATCTGCTGACGACGGCCGATGCGCTACAAAAAGAAAATGGCGGGGACTTCGACGCTTTTGTGATTGTTTTGGATGGGGACAACCATTTGGATTATGCCACTTATTTAGGGGGAGTGGATGAGGATCGCGGGGCGGCCGTTGGGGTTGGTATAGATAATATGATTGTGGTCGGCGGGAGTAGCCGCCGAGCAGACGCGGCCGTTGCGCTGGATGGTTTTGTGGCCGGGCTGGTTCCGGGTGAAGCCATTTTACGTTATCAAACGGTCTTGGGTGGAACGAATGATGATCGTGTAACCGGTATGGCGGTGGACGCGACGGGCCATCTGTTTGTGACCGGAGATACGCAGTCGGCCGATTTTTCTGGCAGCCATGGGGCGATGCTCAACGGGGGGCAAGACAGCTTTTTGGCGATTCTAAGCCCGTTTGGCAATCTACTCTATAGCCAGTTGGTGGGAGGGAGCGATTGGGAGCGTGGGATGGCGATTGCGTTGGGAGCAGACGGGAGTATTCATTTAGGTGGGGGGACGCGCTCGGCCGATTTTCCCACCACCCCCGGCGCGTTCCACACCACGCTTAACGACGACTACGATGCTTACATCATGAAACAGAGTGTGATGATTCCACCATCATCAAGTTACCAGCTTTTTCTACCTATCGTTTACCAATGAAGAAACAGCTATAGGCAAAGATATTCCTTGTGGTATGATATGGGCATATGAGATATGAGCCTAGAGACATGGGAATTAACCAGGGAATATCATATGAATACAGTTCAAGTTTCCATCGAATTGCCACGTGCTATACTCTCTACACTACGCCAGGATCCAAAGAGCTTTGTTCAAGAGATGCGTCTTGCTGCGGCCGTGAAGTGGTATGAATTGGGGCAGGTATCGCAGTCGAAAGCGGCCGAGATTGCCGGTTTATCTCGCGCTGAGTTTCTGCACGCTCTTGCACAATATAATGTTTCGCCGTTTCAAACTTCTGTAAGCGAGTTGATTGAAGAATTAGATCGTAGCCAATGAGCGAAAAGTGGATCATTGATGCCTCGCCTTTGATAGTTTTGTGTAAAGTTAACCATCAATGGCTATTTTCAAAACTCGCGGAAACAGTTGTTGTGCCCAATGCAGTCGTTGAAGAAATTGCTGCCGGACCTATAGATGACCCTGCAAGACAATTCCTACTAATAGAGCGTGGTTTGACGGTTGTTGAAACCAGGCCACCATCAGCAGAGTTGCTCGCATGGAATCTTGGAGCAGGGGAAACAGCAGTTATTAGCTATGGCCTGGCTAATCCAGGTTGGATAGCTATCCTTGACGATTGGGCCGCCAGAAGATGTGCTAAAAGCTTTTCTTTACCCATATTGGGTACTTTAGCTATCGTTGTGAAGGCAAAGGAGGAAAGGATCATTTCTTCTGCGGCAAGTGTGCTGCGTCAGCTTAAAAGTTCTGGCTTTCGGATCAAAGATGAGCTTGCACGCGAGATATTGTGGCTGCGAGTTCATGAGGAGTGGTAGGACACCTCTTTTGTCGTTTTTAGTGCTCTGAAGCAAGATTTACTAGTTAGAATAGTCTAACCTTGCATAGCATAAATTGCTGAAGGTAGCTGAAAGGATGCAGCAGAATTTCAACCTGGGTCTAATTCTGGGTCTAATTATTGTCTTGACAGCAGTTGTTGGTGTCCTTATAGATATACTGCTGAAAAAGTTCATTGTGAATGTCAAAGGTCGCCATCTAATAGCAATTGTTGGCGCAATTCTTATTTGTGTTGTTGTAATTGTGTATCTGAATTCCTTTTCGCAGCCAGCAAACGCTAACTTAAATCAGAACCCTACTTCGCCGCCAGACTCTGTTCAAGCGCCAGACTCTGTTCAAGCTACGATTATCGCGTTCATATTGACGCGGGAAGTAGAAGGACTCGTTGACGATACTTTAGCTCCAGCAATAGAGTCCGCACCCTCGGACCAAACACCAGTGCTAGGCCCAACGATCGAGACAACCCGTTCAGTTATATTACCAAATAACGCTCTTGAATCACAGCGATTTGTACGGCCAGTTGATCAAATGGAAATGGTCTATATCGAAGCGGGAACCTTTCCTATGGGCAGCCAGGACAACGACTCAAACGCTGAAGAAAACGAAAAACCACAATACGACGCTCCGGTTGGAAGCTATTGGTTGGATCGAACAGAGGTTTCAAATTCACAATATGCAGCTTTCTTGAATATCAATCTCACTAATGCCTCCGAGAATGTAATTAACTGGATTGACTTGGAAGCACCGGGGAGCTTGCTCGAACAATCCAATGGTATATATCAGCCTAAGTCAGGATTCGAAGAGCATCCAGTAGTTGAAGTAACATGGTATGGTGCAGATGCATACTGTCAGTGGGTTGGTGGCCGTTTACCAACCGAAACGGAATGGGAGTATGCAGCGCGTGGAAACGACGGTAAGCTTTTTCCTTGGGGCGATACCTTCGAAGGTTCACGAGTAAATCATTGTGATACAAATTGCTCAAGAGATTACAGGTCGGCCGCGAATGATGGTTACTCTATGACTGCCCCTGTAGGAAGCTACCCAAGTGGAGAGAGTTGGGTAGGTATTCTTGACATGGCAGGAAATGTTGCCGAATGGACGGCCTACGGCTTGGAAGATTATCCTCTACCTGTAACTTATGAAGGGTTCAATAAAGTGGTTCGAGGCGGTTCTTGGCTTAATTCCTTTTTACACGCTCGAACAACACATCGAAATTTCCCAAACCCAACTGAATCAGTCGACTTTATTGGCTTTCGTTGTGCCATCACACCTTAACTCTCGGTCAACTTCGACCGGAATATCTATTTTCTTCACAACCACATCAAATTGAACCTCTGGCATCTCGTCCAAGTACTCACCCATATCGTGTGTATTGAAAAATTCGACTAAGTCTTCCATAGATTCAAACTTTGGGAGCTTGTTTTTGATCATGTTGTTTACAATATACATGAATTGTTGCTCCTCTTGTAACTGAGCTTTACTATATTTTTCCGCCGTTGGTGAGAAGAATAGGATATAATAGAGGAAGATTATAGAGAATCTACTTCCTACGTAAACCATTATTGCGGAAACCACTATTTCCCAATTGGAGCCGAATGATATGAATGTAAACTTAAGAGAGAGAGAACCGGTGATTGTCGGCGCAGCGCGGACGCCGATCGGCCGTATGTCTGGCGCATTAGCCGGGCTGACCGCTCCCCAACTGGGGGCGATTGCGGTGCAAGCGGCCGTTGAACGGGCTGGTGTAGACCCGGAAACGATTTATGAAGTGATCATGGGCAATGTCGTCGCGGCTGGCGTCGGACAGGCCCCGGCGCGGCAGGCGGCGTTGGGCGCTGGGCTGCCCGGCACGGTTGGGGCGGCGGCCGTCAACAAGGTCTGCGGTTCCGGGCTGAAGGCGGTGATGATGGCCGCTAATGGGATCATCGCGGGAGAAGCGGATGTTTATGTGACCGGCGGGATGGAAAGTCTCTCCCAGGCCCCCTTCTTGCTCCCTGGGGCCCGTCAGGGTTTGCGCTACGGCCATACCCAGATGCTCGATTCCGTCCTCCATGATGGCCTGTGGTGTGCCTTCATGCACTATCCGATGGGCAACGCGGCCGAGTTCATCGCCAAGCAGTTTGAGATCAGCCGTGAGGAGATGGATGAGTTTGCCTTGCGCAGCCATGAACGGGCGGCGGCAGCGACGGCCGCCGGTCGCTTCGACGCTGAAATTGTCCCAGTGACCATCAAAGGCCGCAAAGGGGAAACCGTGGTTACCCGCGACGAGCCGATCCGCGCCAACTTCCACAATGGTAGCTATGAGTTGACCACCACAATGGAGCAACTGGCGAAGCTGCCGCCCGCCTTCGAGCAAGATGGACAGGTGACGGCCGGAAATGCGCCGGGGTTGAACGATGCGGCGGCGGCACTGGTGGTCACCAGCCGGGCAGCGGCCGAAGCGCAAGGGATGAAGCCGCTGGCGCGAGTGGTGGGGTATATTCATGCGGCCGTCGATCCACAGTGGATTTTTGCCGCCCCTGCCCAGGCTATTCCCAAATTGCTGAAAAAGCTCGATTGGTCGCTGGAAGAGGTAGACCTGATCGAACTCAACGAAGCCTTTGCCGCGCAGGCGCTGGCCAATGGCGTGGACATGGAACGCCAGGGGTACGCCTGGGATTGGGACAAGGTCAATGCCGATGGTGGTGCCATTGCCCTGGGGCATCCGTTGGGGGCGACCGGGGCGCGGTTATTGGTCACGCTGCTCCATGGCTTGCAACAACGCGGTCTGAAGCGTGGTATCGCTTCGCTATGCCTGGGTGGCGGCGAGGCGGTGGCCTTAGCCATTGAAATGATTGAAGCGTGATGATGAATGGTGGTTGGCAACTGTTTTCTCGTCACTCGCCACTCACCACCCATCACTCGTCGCTTGTTAGGCGGTTGTCGGAAAGTTCACTTAGAAACCGGGTTTCTATCGGGCAAACGATTCTGTCTGGTAAAAGCTAAGAAACCCGGTTTCTGTTCTCAAGAAACTTTCCGCATTTTACTTAAGTGAAGGAACGATGAACTACGATCATTGTACACTGGTATTGGGCGGAGCCGGGATGGTTGGGTCGCAGATTGTGCGCCACATCGCCCGCGAATTGGAGCCACGCCGGATCATTGTCGCCAGTCTCTTTCGCGGTGAGGTGCGTGAATTTCTCCATGATGTACGGCGCGAGTTTCCTCATGTGGAGTTTATCGGCGCGTGGGGAGATGTCTTTATTCGTGAGGAGTTCAAGGAGGAGCGACGACGGCGACTGCTGCAAAGCCGGACACGACGCGATATGCTCTATGAAGACCTCTTTGGCCCTATCGAAGGAACCTATGAGCGTTCGGCGCTGGCACAGTTGATCCACCAGTACAAACCCCAGGTCATCGTGGATTGCATCAACACGGCAACGGCGATCAGCTACCAAGATGTGGAAAGCGTCAGCAAGCAGACCCATGACATCTTGCAGCAAGTGCGGCAGGTGGTTGATCATGAGGATTTGGAGGCGTTGGAGTCCCTCGGCCGCGACCTGGAGCAAAACGTCAGTATCTTGCTCCTCTCCCAGGCGTTGCCGCAGTTGATTCGCCATGTGCAGGTGATCCATAAGGCGATGTGTGACGCCGGGACGCGCCTCTACCTGAAGGTGGGGACGACGGGGACGGGCGGCATGGGGCTGAACATCCCCTATACCCACAGTGAAGATCGGCCGAGTGTGCAGTTGATGAGCAAGACGGCCGTGGCCTTTGCCCACACCGGTCTGATGTTCCTGATGGCCCGCACACCCAATGGGCCGTTGGTCAAAGAGTTAAAGCCCGGTGGGATGATCGGCTACCGGCGCGTCAGCTACCAGACGATCAAACGGCGTGGCGTAACCCTGTTTCGTTATCAGAGCCAGGAGCAAGAATTGAATGGCTGTCTGGCGCTACGTGGCGACGAAAGACAGTACCAGCGGCTGGATAAGCTGCAAATGGCCGGTGTAGACACGGGCGAAAATGGCTTCTTTGCGCGGGGCGAGTTTGAGACGATCACCCATATCAACCAGATGGAGTTCATCACGCCGGAAGAAATCGCCCAACAAGCCGTCCTGGAGATCAAGGGCAGTAACACCGGCTATGATATAATTGCCGGGATTGACAGCAGTGTGTTGAACCCCACCTATCGCGCTGGGGTCTTGCGCCAGACGGCGCTGGACAAACTGGCACGCATCGAAAAGGAGACGCAAAGCCACAGTGTGGCCTTAGGGCAGCTTGGCCCGCCGGAATTATCGAAGTTGTTGTATGAAGCACATCTGCTGAAGCTCAACTATGGTACACTAGAGGCCGTATTAGAAACACCAGCCAGCGAACTGTCGGAAACGCTGTTTGATTATCTACTGGCTGACGAGTTGCTACGGACGACGATCATTTCCATTGGCGTGCCGATTTTGGCGCCAGACGGCCGCCTCCTGATTCGCGGCCCCCGGCTCAACATCCCGGAGAGCATCTACCATGAGGTAGATATTACCCCAGAGCATATTGACAGCTGGGCGAGCCGCGGGTGGGTGGATTTACGGCCGTCAAATTTTCAACAGTGGCAAAATCGCTTTGAGCGCATGTTGCGCACCAAGCATATGCTGCACACACGCGGCACCTCCTCGGTAACGATGAAAACGTACTTACCGGAGACGATTGAAATTGGCGCGGTCGTCGGTTGGATATTTAACAATGAAAGCGGAGGGTATCGGATTAAGTAAGCGGATGACAACAGTGGATGAGCAAATGTGCGACTTCCCGGAATTGGCCTTTGATAGGGCGTTTACAGCCAGTCCGACATCTACGGTTGCTCTTGACATTTAGGCACGCTGGGCTATAAATGCAGATGGTGAAACCACTAGATTGAACGAAAGTTTCTGGATGAAGAGGGTTTTGCCAAACAATCTGGGTCATCCTCGGCCGTTGATCCCCGACGATTCTCAATATGAGAGATTATTTCCACTAGGCATATCAACATGACACAAGAATTTTCCGGCTTGCCCATGCCCGTGTTCGCCGCTTTTGGGTGGGCAGGCGAAGAAAACGCAATTAAATACGCACTTTCCCAACTAGAGCTTTTTATCCAGGCACTCCATCTGCGACTGCCACAAAGCGTCCGCAGCGACCTGCCTTACTATGGACTGAGCCAGGAAGCGCGGAATGTGTATCTTTCTGCCAACCAGGACGCGGAGAAAGATGCCTACATCGCCTTTAATGCTCGTCCAATGAGTATGGAGGTGCAATTTGGTGTAACTGACAAAGAAGCCTTGAACAAGGGGTTGAAACAAATCGCCAAAGACCCGGTTGTGGCCCATCATACGATCACTCAACTAGACCCAAGTTGGATATTGCGCGTCCAGCAAATGCAAGTTGATGAGGACACGGGTGAACGGACGCACTACCAGGACTTGTATAAGGATAGTGTCGGCAATTTGTCGGCGGAACAAGCGGCCGAGATCTTCAGTAAGGCTGCTTATCTGAACAGCGAACCAACCTGGGTGACGCCTGTCTATCTTAGTTCGCGAGTAGATTCGGAACGAATCGCTTCCATGGGATCGGCTGTATTGGAGTTAACCAGCGAACTGATCGCGACCCTGATGCCAACCCTGCGTCTATTGACCGGCCGCCGCACCCGCAAAGCCAAGCCAGCGAAGACGACTAAAGCTGTCCCCTCAAGCAATGCTGTGCGGGTGATTGGCGAACCAAAGCCTGTTCTGGTCGGCGACGGAGAGGGGGGCGCATCCCTGACGCAGCCACGCGTGGATGAGGATGTTGAGGAGTTTACCTACGTCACCGAGCTAAAGCCCCTACACATCCGTCGTGGATTTATCAACCTCACGCCTGCCCATTGGCCCTTCTTTGCGGTCAGCACACGCACCGAAACGCGAAAGGTCACCGTCGTCTTTGGCGGCCGCCAGGACAAGAGTAGTAGCGTCTGGCGGTTGCAGCCCGATGATCAAGCCCGTCTGATGCTCGGCTCCCAAGTCCATGATTGGGTAGAAGAGCATTTTGAACCCAATGATCAAATTCGGATTACCGCTCGCAAAATTGACGACGATGAAATTCGCGTCTCCCTGGATGCGGTGAAATAATCTCCAGTCTCCAACCTCCAATCACTATTCTCTAATGGTTGGAAAGCGGAGATTATAAAGAAGACTCCCATGCTCCGAACTAAGATCGTCGCTACCATTGGGCCGGCTTCCAGCAACCCGGCAACGATTCGCCGGATGTTGGCGGCCGGAATGACCGTCGCGCGGATTAATTTCTCTCACGGCGACCACCAAACACATATAGAAACGGTGAAGATGATCCGCCAGGTGGCTGCGGCCGAAGGTAAGGTGCTGGCGATTCTGGGCGATCTGCAAGGGCCAAAGTTGCGCCTGGGGCATGTAAAAGCGGGCGGTATGCATCTTTCCCCCGGCGACGAAGTGGTGCTGACCCCCCATCCCGGCCAACCGGCGATGATCCACTTCCCCCACCCGGAAGTGATTGACGCGGTACGGCCGGGCAGCCGCCTGGTAATCGGTGATGGCGAAGTCGAATTTACGGTCGCCGAGAAACGGGATGACGCCTTGCGCTGTTTGGTGACGGTTGCTGGACTGCTAGAGTCGCGCAAGGGAGTCAATGCGCCGGGGACTGAGTTGCCCATTTCCAGCCTGTCGGACAAAGATCGCGCCGACCTTGATCTGATATGCGAATTGGACTTCGATTTTGTGGCCTTGTCGTTTGTGCGCACGGCCGAAGATATCCATGAGCTAAAAGCATTGATGAACGACAAGCCACGCCAAATCCCGGTCATTGCCAAGATTGAGAAGGTGGAGGCGATTGAACATCTGACCGAGATTCGCGACGCGGCCGATGGTATGATGGTCGCTCGTGGCGACTTGGGGATTGATTTACCACCACAAGAAGTGCCGCTGATGCAGAAGCGGATCATCCGTACCTGTAATCTGGTGGGCAAGCCGGTGATCACCGCCACGCAGATGTTGCAGTCCATGGTTGAACATCCGCGGCCGACCCGCGCGGAAGCCAGCGATGTCGCCAATGCCATTTTGGATGGAACCGACGCGGTGATGTTGTCTGGCGAGACCGCCACCGGCAAGTATCCGGTTGAGTCTGTTTTGATGATGCGACAGATCGCTGAGATTACCGAGGGCGCATTTCCCTATGACGCCTGGCGCGATCAGCGGCAAACGGAGTATACGAACGGCGCCTCGATCACGGAGGCGATTAGCGCCGCCAGTTGCGAAATTGCCGAGGAGATCAACGCTAGCGTGATTGTTAGCGCGACGATGTCGGGTTATACAGCGCAACAAATTGCCCGCCATCGGCCGTCGCGCCGTATTCTGGCCGTCTCTCCTTCTGATCACACCCAACGACGTCTGGCCTTAACCTGGGGCGTAGAGTGCGTGTTGGTCCCTGATTTTGATAATACAGACGCGATGATCAACGAGACAGTCACTGCGCTACAGCCTTTCAATCTACCCCTGGGCGAAAAGATGGTTATCACTGCCGGTGTCCCCTTCAAAACGGCCGGGCATACCAATCTGATTCAAGTACATACGATTACCTGACAAGGTGAAAGAGTGAACGGGTGAATACGAATTCACCTTGTCACCTCTTCACCCTGTCACCCCCTCACCCTCTCATGTCCGATTGGCTCACTACCCGCCACCCCCTGATCATCGGCCATCGTGGAGCGAGTGCTTACGCCCCGGAGAATACGCTGGCGGCCTTTGCGCTGGCGATTGAACAAGGCGCGGATGGGGTGGAGTTGGATGTGCAACTATCGGCCGATGGCTGGCCGGTGATTATCCACGACGATACCGTAGACCGCACCAGCAACGGCTCCGGCCGCGTTTCCGAGATGACCATCGCCGAGTTACAACGGCTCGATTTGGGCATGGAGCAGACCATCCCCACGCTGGACGAACTGTTTGAAGCCTTCGGCCCTACCCTCCTCTACAATGTCGAATTAAAAAGTGATGGATTATTGCGTACAGGTTTACGTGATAGTGGGCTGGAAGCGGCCGTTGCCGAACGCATTGAAGCCCACCACCTGGAAAATCACGTCCTGGTTTCCTCGTTTGATCCCTTCTGCGTCCGTCGCGCCAGACGGTACCTGTCCCGAACTACCCCTGTGGCCTTTCTGCGCGAATCGCGTGGCTGGCAAGTGGCCCACCGGCTGATAACGGCCGAAGCGGATCATCCCTATCACGCCTTGGTAGACGAAGCTTATATGGCCTGGACCAGGCAACACAATCTGCGCGTCAACGTCTGGACAGTGGACGACGCGGCCGAAGCGCAACGATTGGTCAACCTCGGCGTGCATGGTATCATCACCAACAAGCCAGCGTTCATCCGAATGCAGTTGAGTTGAGTGGAGTTGGGTATGGCAGATAAGTCGCTCCAGGTGGTTGAGCAAAAGACGGTTATCTTTTATGAAGATGAGATTACGGCCGTGGTTGTCGAGGAGGATGGGCGGCAAGAGGTTTATGTCCCGTTGCGGCCGATTTGTGATTATCTCGGCATTGATTGGGCATCACAACGCAAACGTATTACTCGTGATCCCGTATTATCCGAGACAATGATGTCTATGGTCATTATGACCACAGACATTGACCCAGAGAGTCGGCGGCCGCGTAGCAGCGAAATGTCTTGCTTGCCGCTAAAGTTCCTGAACGGCTGGTTGTTTGGAGTCAATGCCAGCCGCGTGAAGGAAGAACTGCGCGAGCGACTTATCCGCTACCAGCGCGAATGCTATGATGTACTGGCGCAGGCATTCCAATCACCAGCGGCTCGCCCCGATAGCTCCACTACTCTAATGCAAGTCCGTGAGATGGGCATGGCGATTGTGCGGATGGCCGAAGAGCAGATGGAGTTTGACCGGCGGCTGGCAAAGACGGAGGGGCGGGTGGACCAGGCGGCCGTCGTCGTTGCCGGAATGGAAAAGCGACTGACGGCCGTTGAACGCCAACTCTCAACCGGTCAGGCCGTCAGCGAAGAGCAAGCAAGCCAGCTCAGCCAGGCGGTCAAGGCAGTTGCTTTGGCGCTAGGCAAAAACACAAAGCGCAACGAATTTGGCGCGGTTTATGGCGAGCTATACCGCAAATTCGGCATCACCTCCTACAAAATGCTGCCCGCTCGTCGCTTTGCCCAAGCGATGAAGTTCCTCACCGATTGGTATGAAGACCTGACCGGCGAAACCGCTTTCTAAGCTCCAAGCGAATGAAAATCCAAATC
>CAYPHY010000057.1:0-9493 GCA_964410625.1 uncultured Ardenticatenaceae bacterium
AATGAACAATGAGACAATGAACAATGAGACAATGAACAATGAGACAATGAACAATCAAAAAAAATCCGCGTTATCCGCGTCTGATCAGCGTTATCCGCGTAACCACATTAGCAATAAACAATGGAACAATGATGAATAAACCAATATACCAGTTACTCTTTTAACTCCCGGCCGACAACCTGCAAGAAGCGTTCTTCTAGCGAGAGGTGGTGCGGGGTGAGTTCGTAGAGTGCTTGGCCTTGTTCGACGATCCAGCGCGATAGTTCGGGGAGCAGGTCTGCCCCCCTCAGTTGCAGATGGATCGTGCCGTTGGCCCGTTCAAACGTGACTCCGTCGCCAAAGCGGGAAAGGCCGTTGAGAAATTCAGCCGTTGGCTGCCCCACACGCAGCGAAACGGCGAAGGATTCCTGATCGAACGAAGCCAGGGTGGAGACTTGCAGGATACGGCCGTCACGGATAAACGCCACACGGTCACAAGTCTTCTCCACTTCGCTGAGCAAGTGGGAGTTGAGAAAGACGGCCGTCCCCCGTTCGCGCAAACTGTTGATGATGTCGCGCACCAGCAGGCGGCCGACGGGGTCGAGGCCGGAAGTTGGTTCATCGAGAAAGACGAGATCGGGGTTGTTGAGCAGCGCTTGCGCCAGCCCGATGCGCTGCAACATCCCTTTGGAAAAGGCGCTGAGGCGGGTGGTGGCGCGGTCGGCCAGGCCAACCAGCTCGAGCAGGCGCGGGATGGCCTCGGCGCGGGCTTCGCGGCTCATGTGGTAAAGACGGCCGTGGAGGTCGAGAAATTCGGCCGCTTGCAACCACTCATGAAAGCGAAAATGCTCCGGCAAGAAGCCAACGCGGGCGCGAGTAAGGCGATCCCCCAGGGGTTGGCCGAGGAGGGTCGCTTCTCCGGCCGTTGGCGCGGTCAAGCCGAGGAGCATTTTCACCGACGTGGTTTTTCCCGCCCCATTGGGGCCAAGAAAACCAAAAATCTCGCCCGGCTCCACCTGCAACGTCAGGTCGGCCACGGCGACTTTTTCGCCAAACTCCTTGCGGAGTTGTTGAGTGTGGATGACAAGGTTCATATAGGGTTCATCGCTGTCGAATAGCGTATGATATTATTTGCTTTTCCGATAATTTCAAGCCGATCACACTTGAGAGCGATTTGGGAAGTCGAGGTCATCCACTTGCCGCTTTAATCGCAGCGATGGCGCCACGACTAGTCGGTTTCCTGCTGCTTTTCTAGCTCGTTGCGGAAACGCTCTTCCGCTCTGTTGATGAAGTTGAGGTAGCCATCCCGATCAATGAACGGGTCTACAGGAATGAACTAACGTTGGTCGTGCCAACGTAGTAGAGGTTTCCAGCGATGTGAAAAGGCCCCACAGGTATCTGTCTGTTCCTTTTAATGGCCGACTGCCACAGTGTAAAGAGTGTGGCAACTACTATTGTTGCCACACTCATCAGAATCACCAGCACCAGTCGTCGCTTTTTGAGGCCAACCATATAGGATTCTTATGTTGGCATCCCGATTAAAGTTACTGTAGCGAACTTGCCAGGACTATTAATTCATCAATGCTTCTCGGCCCGGTCAGGACATGGACTTTGCCATCTTTGTGCCACAAGACGCCAGGCTCTTCATTAATGGCGGTCATTGCCGCGCCCGTTGTGCCATCCACCGACACTTCACTGAAGCTGGCGATGCCTTGTGGGATAGGCAGCAGGAAGGTGCTCGTCCAATCAATGTTTTGTGCCATACTGCGTGCGGCGTCCGGTTCAACACCGAGGACTTGCAGCAACGCCTCGCCCAGCACTTCCGGTTGCACGTCTGCCGGATATTCGGCATAGGGGGATTCACCCTGGGACAAACTCGTTCCGTCGCTCCACTCTTGACGCACCATATCAGTGATGGAGACGTATACACTCTTTCCATCGAGGCTGTCGGGCAAGAGTTGAGGGTCTGCGCCAACGGCTTCCATGATCGCCCGCGCTCCTTCTAAATCGACGGTCAAACGGCCGCTACCCCCATCAACCAGATAAACTGCTTCCGGTGCACCGAGGCTGCTAATGGTGCGCACGTCGAGACCCGTCAGCGATTCTCCCTCTTCGATGGAAGCAATGGACGTCGGTTCGTCCCCCGGTTCATCCAAGACTTCAAATGTGCCAGGCGACAACTCTTGTTCGGCCAATCGCTCTAGCAACTCGATGCGTTCCGGCGAAACAGAGATGGCCGCAAACTTTTGCACGCGGAACAGGCCGAGGAAATCACTGGCGACCGCCCGCACCGACGGAAAACTGAATACTACAGCCAGCAGCAACACAGTGGCTAAACCAACAATCCAACCTTTACGTTTTGACATCTCTAAACTCCCTTGTGATTTTGCACTAAACAACTGATTTAAACGAGACGACCAGGTGACTCGTGGAGCGCGTTGTAACTGTTTTTGAATACGAACATAAGCTTGCTGCACCGGCTGCGGTGTGTCCGCGGCCGTTGGCTCCAACACGCTTAGTTGTTCGATCACTTCATTCACTTGCTTCTCTTCCATCATAGTCCTCAATAGTTACGCAGAGCAGATAGTTACGCGGATGACGCAGATAAAGCGCAGATTTCGCGGATTTTTATTTGTTATGGAAAGTTCTTTCAACTCTCCACTCCGCACTCACTGCTTTCCACTAACCACTCGCCACTCTCTACGGAACGCTTCGACCGCCCTTGCCAGCAGTGTGCCGACGGAACCGGGGGCGATGCCGCAGACGGCCGCCAACTCCGCATAACTGAACTCCATCTGCCGCAAAAGCAACAGTTGTACTTGCCGCTCCGGCAGCCGGGCTAGAGTGGCTCTAACCAGGGTAGCCTGGTAGCGATGCTCCACTTCTTGCTCCGTCGTGGGCGTGGGCGCAATTTCGCTCTCCGGCAGCAACACTGAGTCACGGCTCTGGCGGCGACGACGGCCGCGAATGGCGTTGTAGCCGCTGTTGGTCGCCACCCGGTAGAGCCAGGCGGTGAGGCTGTGTTCTTCACCATCTGCCCGACGCTGCCGAAAAAGCCGCTTGCCAAAGGCATAGTTGTAAAGCTTCATGAAGACCTCTTGTGTCAGGTCTTCGGCCTCATCCCGATTGCCCATCAACCGGAACAACAACCCATACACGCGGTCATAGTGCCGGTAAAAGAGCGTTTCAAAGGAAGCCACATCGCCCTGTGCCATGCGCTCCAATAACAAACTATCACTAACAGTCGTCACGTTTTGGTCTTCCAATGTTTTTACACCCTTCTAAACACCGCCGGGGTTGGATTTGTGACAGGAAGAATGAGATTGGAGAATTAGAGATTGGAGATTGTGCGACTTTCCAATCTCTAATCTCCTCTTCTAATCACTTCCTTAATCCTTCTTGTGCCATCCTGTCCCACGTTATATAACTAATTCGATGGGCGAACGAATTGCTTTAGTGGTTACTAATCTGCACCACCGGGATGAGGCTTTAGCGCGGCTGCCCACGGTCGCAGCCAACGTAGATTTGCTGGCGTCGCTCCTGAATGACCCGGAGATTGGCAACTTTGACCACGTGACGGTGCTGGTGGATGAGACGGCCGAAACCGTCCAGGCCCACATCCGCGACTTCTTCCGCTTGCGTTTACCCTACGACTTACTGCTCTTTTATATCATCGGCCCCGGCTTGTTTGATCGGGCGGGGGAGCTTTATTTCCCGACGATTGACACACAATATGAGGCGCTGGCCTACACCGCCGTTTCCGCCACCTATATTGCCGATTGGATGGACCGCAGTTTCTCGCGGCGCAAGATGCTGTTCCTGGATAGCCATTTTGGCCGAGCGGCCGCTTCTGAATTAGTAGGACCAGAAAGCGCGGCCGTTGGCGTCGCTTTTCAAGGCAATGGGCAGTGGCGAACGGTGGTCAGTCGTAGCAACGAGATCACTTACGCTTTGACGGCCGCTGGAATTGCGGGCGAGGGCGGTGACATTGGTGAAGCGGCCGCTGCTTCCTTTACAAACGCCTATATCAACGGCTTGCAAACGGGGGAAGCGGACTTGAACGGCGATACCTTGATCGGGCTGGGCGAGTTGTTTGAGTACATCAGCGACCGGCTTGCTCAAGAGGCCGCTGCCCCTGAGCCACAAATCTGGCGTTATGGGGAACGAGATGATCTGGCGTTTCTCGGCCGTCGTGTGGGTAAAGCCGGTCGGCCGATCAAGTGGGATTTGCTGATCGGGGGACTGAGTGCGCCGCTGCTGATCGTGCTGGTGGGCGGCCGTGCCGACCCGCGCCATGCCGGGGTGATGGCGTTGCTCTTTGTTGCCTTCTATACCCTGCTCTACATCTTCCTTGAGGATTAGGCTCAATCTAATCAATTGTTACGCGGATGACGCGGATTTTTTTCTTGTCGGTTCGCTTGACTGCCGGGGACGCGCTATACTAGCTTGCTACGGCACATGGAAAGGATTTGTTGTTCATTGGGCATTGCCGCCCATAATGAGGAGGCCAATATCGGCCGTCTCCTCCAGCGCCTCCGTGACCAACACCTGCGGCAGGTGGAATTGACGGAGATCATCGTTGTTGCCAGCGGTTGCACCGATAATACGGAGGGGATTGTCTTGCAGCACGCGGCCGAAGACCCGCGTATCTGCCTCCTCTCCCAACCGCGCCGCGAAGGAAAGGCGTCGGCGATGAACTGGTTCATCCGCCAGGCGCAGGAGCAGGTGCTGGTCTTGTGTAGCGCCGACTTGCTGCCTGCGCTGGATGCGCTGGAGCATCTCGTCACCCCCTTTGCTGACCCGGAAGTGGGCATGACCGGTTGCCGCCCGGAACCGGTGGATGATCCGGCGACCTTCATGGGCTTTGCCGCCCACTTGCTTTGGGATTTGCACCATGAGATGAACCTCGTCGGCTTCAAGGCGGGGGAGATGATCGCCTTTCGCAAGGTGTTTGAGCGTATTCCACAGCAAACGGCCGTGGACGAAGCCAGCGTCGAGCCGTTGATCCGCGGCCAGGGCTACCAGGTAAGATATGTGCCGGAGGCGGTTGTCTATAATAAAGGGCCGGAGACCGTAGCCGACTTCCTGCGCCAACGCCGGCGCATCTATGCCGGTCATTTACAAATGAAGGCGCAACTCGGCTATGCGGTCAGCACGATGAGTGGCGCGTCTATTCTGCGGCTGTTGCTGCGCCGCTTGCAATGGCGGCCGAAACCATTCCTTTGGACCTGGGCGGTGGTGGCGTTAGAAGTGTACGGCCGTTTCCTCGGCCGCCGCGATTTTAGGAACGGCCGTGATCATTCCGTCTGGGAAATTGCGACGACGACGAAGACTTTGTCGGTAAGCGGTGAGCAGTAATTGGTCATCGGATTACTGTTTACCGATTACCGTTTACCGCGATAAACAAGTAATCGAGATATGAACTCCATGCTAAGCGTCCTGGCACGCATCCCTTTATTCAAGGCCTACCGCCGTTTTGGTTGGCCGCAGATGCTGCCGTTAAATATCACCCTTTCTCCTTCCCCCCGCTGTAATTCACGTTGCCTGACCTGCAACATCTGGATGAAGCGCGAGAATGAACTGACCCTGGAGGAGTGGGACAAGACCCTGGCCTCGTTGGGCGAGGCTCCCTATTGGTTTACGATCAGCGGCGGCGAGCCGTTTATGTTTCCCGGCATTGTCGAATTGGCACAACTGGCCTATAAGCATTGCAAACCGGGGATCATCAATATCCCCACCAACAGTATCCTCAAGACTATCCCTGACAAGGTGGAACGCATCGCCACCAGTTGCCCAGAGAGCCAGTTGATCATCAATCTTTCGCTTGATGGCGTTGGCGAAAAACATGACTTTATTCGTGGCGTTGCCGGTAACTTCGCCCGCTTTGAGGAACGGTTGGAGCAGCTGCTTGATTTGCGCGAACGGCTGCCGAACCTGACGTTGGGCATCCACTCCGTTGTCTCCACCTTCAGCGTCGGCCATCTCGACGAGTTGATCGCCTATGCCGACCAGTCCGGCGCAGACCAGTTCATCACCGAAATCGCCGAGCCGCGTGTGGAACTGGATACCGTCGGCTTGCCGATCACGCCGAGCAAGGAGGAGTACAGCGCGGCGATTGACCGGCTGATCGCCTATGTGGAAAGCAAGCAGTATAAGGGCATGGCGCGGATTACCGAGGCGTTTCGCGTGGAGTATTACAAGCTGGTGAAGCGCATTCTCGACGAGCAAGACCAGGTGATTGATTGTTATGCCGGTTGGGCCAGCACGCAGATTTACGCCGATGGTTCCGTCTGGCCGTGCTGTGTTCGGGCTGATAATCTGGGCAATTTGCGCGATTACGATTATGATTTTAAGGCGATCTGGTTTGGCGAGAAGATCAAGGAAGTGCGCCGATCGATTGCTGCGAAGGAGTGTCATTGCCCGTTAGCCAATGCCTCTTATACCAATATGTTGCTTGATGTACCTACCGTGACACGAGTGGGGGCGAAGGTGATCGCACCGCAGTCCATTCCGGTACGGCCGCGAACGGATGAGCCTGCGACCGAGCCAATCACCTCGGCACAATAAAGATATAGTGGTTAATGAACCCGGACCTACCAGCCCTACGCCAATTTATTGTCACTGCCTATAACGATGCGGAGTTGGTTGAACTGTGCTTCGATCACTTCCAGGAAGTGTACCGCGACTTTGCGGCCGACATGTCCACCAGCCAGAAAGCGATCCGCCTGCTTGGCTATTGCGACCGGCGCGGGATGCTGCCGAAGCTGGTTAAAATCCTCGCCAAACAACGGCCGGTGCTATATGCCAGCGAGTTTGAAGCGGCCGACAACGACCACGAGTACCAGGTTTCCCCGCGCAAACGGTTGAGCCTGAACAAAGCGGACGCTCGCGAGCTGCAATGGCTGCCGGGGATTGGGCCGAAACTGGCGCAAATGATTATGGATGGACGGCCGTATAAGTCGGTCAACGACCTGCAAAACGTGCCGGGTATTGGCGCGAAGCGGTTTGAGGCGATTCGTGGGCTGGTAAGGGTTTAGAGATTGGATGATTAGAGATTGGGAGACTGAGAGACTAGGAGACTAGGAGACTGGGAGATTGGTATGGCCTTTGAATGGCTGAAAACGTTCCACCAGGAGATGGAGAAGCCGGAGAATTATGCGGAGAAGACGCTGGCTGCTTACCGGCTGGGGATGAAGGCCAAGGGGTCAATCAGCGGTGTGCGGATCGCGGCCGATTCCCAGGGTTGCCCCGCCAGTCGTGAATTGGACCAAACGGCCGTCTACCATCCCGATGATGCCCCCCACCTACCACTGCCCGACTGCCACAAAGGGCGACGCTGCGGCTGCGTCTATCGCCCGGTTATGACCTACCAATTAGAAACAAACTCGGAAGCCAACGAGGAAACCAACGAGCCGGACTAATATGCTCGTCACACGCTCAATTCATGCGCTCTATGGGCCAGCCCTGGCCGAAGGGGAGGGAGTGGGGACGGCTTATGAATACTTCGCCAAGCGGTTGGTACTCGGCCGTTGGCTGGGGACGTGGCGGCCGCGCCGCATCCTCGTCGCTGGTTTGCCGGAGAAGTATGGGTCGAGCCTCGACTTTTTGCTGTTAGCGGCCGATGTGGGGGCGGAGGTCACGGTGATTGACGACCGCCAACCGGCATTGGAGAAGCTGGGGACAGCATTACAAGAAGCGGCCGGACTGGCGAAAAACCAGGCTGAAGCGCTCTCCCTGGCCCAACCTGACTGCCGCCTGGTTTCCAACCTGGGCGAGATGGCGCAGATGGGGGAACGGTGGGATTTATTGCTTTCCTCCGAGGTGGTGCAACGGCTGCCCCAGGAGGTTCGGCCGCATTATCTTCGCGGGGCGGTGGCGGCGGCCGAGCGCATTGCCCTGTTTATGCCCAATGGGGACAACCCGGCGCACACGAACTTGAGCGGTCTGAGTGGGTTGCGGCTGGATGAGTTGCGAGAGTTGTTAAAGGCGGCCGAGGGCAATCGCCTGACGTGGCAAAGCGATTATGTGGACATGCCGCCCTTCCCACCGGGAATGGTACGCACGGAATCTCAGCGACAACAAGCCAGCACAGGAGCGGCCGAGCGTCTGGCGATGTGGGGATTGGCCTATTACGCTCGCCTGGAACGCTTCTTCCCCACCACGCTCCGGCGACGCAACGCCCATATTGTGTATGCATTGGGTATGGGTTTGTAGCGCGATTTGGTAAATCGCGTGTCTGAATGCGCGATTTACCAAATCGCGCTACAGGGGAAGGAACGGCCGCTGCACGTTTTCCCTATGACTCGTGTGTACTCGTTTTACGTACTCCCCCGCCTCCGCTATAATCTCCAGGTAATGACAACAATTCACCACCAGGTCATAAAAACCTATACGAGCTTAGGTCATGCATCATCCTTAAAAACGCAGAGGAGCAGAGACGCAGAGAAAAATGGAAGAAACTCTGCGGCTCTGTATCTCTGCGCCTCTGCGTTGATATATGGATAGGCCTGAGGGTGTTTTGGTAAAAAAAAATAGTTAAGGACAAACGAATGCCTAAAGCGTTAATTACCGGGATAACCGGACAAGACGGCTCTTACCTCTCCGAGTTTCTATTAAGCCAGGGGTATGAAGTCGTCGGCATGGTGCGCCGGACAAGCACCATCAACTTTCACCGTATCGAACATATTCAAGACAAAATACAGCTCGTCCCCGGCGATCTGGGGGACCAGATTTCGTTGATCCACATTTTGGAAGAACACCGGCCGGATGAGGTCTACAATCTGGCTGCCCAATCCTTCGTGCAGACCTCGTGGAACCAGCCCGTCTTTACCGGCGACGTAACCGGCCTGGGTGTGACACGGCTGCTCGATGCGATTCGCATCGTCGATCCGCGCATTCGCATGTACCAGGCCAGTTCCAGCGAGATGTTTGGTAAGGTGGTGGAAGTGCCGCAGCGGGAGACAACCCCCTTCTATCCACGCAGCCCCTATGGCGTGGCGAAGGTCTATGGGCATTGGATCACCGTCAACTATCGTGAGAGCTATAACTTACACGCCACATCAGGGATTTTGTTCAACCACGAGTCGCCACGACGAGGGATGGAGTTTGTCACGCGCAAGATCACGCAGCATGTGGCGCGAATCAAGCTTGGTCTGACCGACGAATTGCGCCTGGGTAATCTCGACTCGCGGCGTGACTGGGGCTTTGCCGGGGATTATGTAAAGGCGATGTGGCTGATGTTGCAGCGCGACGAACCGGAAGATTATGTGGTGGCGACGGGCGAGACGCACTCGGTGGAAGAGTTTCTAAATGAGGCGTTTGGCTATGTTGACCTCGATTGGCATGATTATGTAGTCCAAGACCCGCAATATATGCGCCCGGCCGAGGTGGATTTGCTCGTCGGCGACCCGACGAAAGCGGGGCGTGAACTTGGTTGGGAGCCGACGGTCACCTTCACCGGCCTGGTGCGGATGATGGTGGATGCGGATTTGAAGATGTTGCAGGCGGGGAAGGA
>CAYPHY010000057.1:9593-26787 GCA_964410625.1 uncultured Ardenticatenaceae bacterium
ATGACAGCAATCATTTTCGGCACGGACGGCTGGCGCGGCCGAATTGGGGAAGATTATACCTTTGACAGTGTGCGCCGTTGCGCCCAGGGCTTTGCTTCGTTTATGGAGCAAGAGGGGCTGAAGGAGCAGGGGGTGGTCATCGGCCACGACATGCGCTTTCAGGCAGAGCATTTTGCAGCGGCGACGGCCGAAGTCTTGGCCGCCAACGGGATTAAGGTCTGGCTGACCAACGGAGCGACGCCGACCCCGGCCATTGCCTATTCGGTGGTGGATCGCAAGGCGGGATGTGGGATTAACATCACCGCCAGCCACAACCCACCGGAGGATTGTGGTTTTAAGGTGCGCGACTCGCGCGGTGGGGCGATTCCGCCGGATGATTTGAAGCGCATTGAGGCGTTGATACCGGATATAGCGGCCGTCAAGCGGATGAAGTTTGACGATGCCATGAGCGATGGGTTGATCGCCAGGTTTGACCCCGCCCCGGCCTATATTGAACTGCTCCACCGGCTGGTGGACATTGAGCCGATTAAGCAGGCGGGCTTCAAGGTGCTGGTAGACTGCATGTGGGGCAACGGCATGGGCTGGTATTCGCGCCTGCTGGCCGGGGGGACGACGCGCGTGCATGAGGTACATAATGAGCGCAACCCTATCTTCCCGCACATGTCGCGGCCGGAGCCGATTCCGCCGAATGTCGATCATGGCTTGAGCTATGTGCCGCTGCTGGAGGCGGATGTGGCGGTGATCAACGATGGCGACGCCGACCGCGTGGGGCTGGGTGACGAGAATGGCAACTTCATTGACCAACTGCGGGTGTTTGGCTTGTTGGGCTACTACTTCCTGGAGATTCGCGGCGAGCGCGGGCCGATTGTAAAGACGATTTCGACGACGAAGATGCTGAACAAGCTGGGCGACCTCTATGGTGTGCCGGTGTATGAGACAGGGGTGGGCTTTAAGTATATCGCGCCGAAGATGGTGGAAGTGGGGGCGATGATTGGCGGCGAGGAGAGTGGCGGCTATGCCTTTCGCGGCCATGCCCCGGAGCGTGATGGCATCCTGGCCGGGTTGTACCTGCTGGATATGATGGTGCAGACGGGGCGCAAGCCGTCGCAGTTGTTGGAACTGCTGTTTGAGAAGGTCGGGGCGCATCATTATGACCGCATTGATACGCGCTTTGATAGCTCGCGGCGGGCGGAAGTGCGGGAGCGGTTAGAGGCCGCGCAGCCGGAGACGATTGGCGGGCTGAAATGCACCGGCAAGTCTACGCTTGATGGCTTCCAGTTCTTCATGGAGGATGGCGGTTGGTTGCTGATTCGCTTCAGCGGCACAGAGCCGATCATTCGCGTCTATTGCGAGACAACCCATGAGGGTCGGGTGCAGGATATTTTGCACGATGGGATGCGGATTGCGGGGCTTGCTGAAGGATGAGGGCTGAAGGATGAAGGATGAAAAGGCGATTCAGGACTATTATCCTGATGAGGTGAGTTGTTGTTATGGCTGCGGCCGCCTCAATGACCAGGGGTTACACATTCGCAGCTATTGGGATGGGGAGGAGGCGGTCTGTTTCTTCCAGCCACGGCCGTACCATATGGCGATTCCGGGCTATGTCTATGGCGGGTTAATCGCCTCGTTGATTGATTGTCATGGCGTTGGAACTGCCTCGGCAGCGACGTATCGGGCGCAGGGACGGCCGATGGACAGTGACCCGCCGTTGCGCTTTGTGACGGCTTCGCTGCATGTGGACTATTTGCGGCCGACGCCGTTGGCGGAGAATAGCCCGCTGGAGCTTCGCGCCCGGCCGAAGGAGGTGAAGGGGCGCAAGGTGGTGGTGGATGTGACGTTGTCGGCCGCGGGGGAGGTCTGCGCTCGGGGTGAGGTAGTGGCGGTGCAGATGCCGGAGGGGATGCTGGCGCGGAAGGGAGACTGAGAGATTGAGAGACTGGAGATTAGAGATTGGAGGTCGGTTGCCAACACTATGCGTGAGTCCTATCCATGTTGAAAAACTGTGACATGATTCAATTACCCTATGATTTTTATGCGCGGGGGGCGCGGCGGGTGGCGGCCGATCTGCTGGGCAAGCGACTGGTGCGACGGCTGGAGGATGGGGGACGGCTGGCGGGGATGATTGTCGAGACGGAGGCGTATTGCGACACGGAGGAGCGCGATCTGGCCTGTCATGGCGACCGGGCGAACAACGGCCGCCCAACAGCACGCTCGGCCGTCATGTTTGGCCCCGCCGGTCATGCTTATGTCTACTTCACCTATGGAATGCACTGGATGTTCAATGTCGTCACCGGCGAGGTAGGGCAGGCCAATGCCGTATTGGTCCGTGCCCTGGAGCCTTTGGAAGGGGTGGAGGAGATGGAGCGTTTGCGCTTTGGACGGCCGCTTAGCGGCCTGACCAATGGCCCGGCGAAGCTCGCCCAGGCGTTGGCGATTGACAAATCGCTGAATGGGGCAAATCTTTGTGCGCCGGATGGGGTTATATGGATCGAAGACGGCCCGCCAGTGGCGACGGCCGACATTGCCACCGGCCCGCGCATTGGCCTCGGCCAAACGCCGGAGCCGTGGCTGTCCATCCCCTGGCGGTTTTGGGTGCGGGGGAATCGTTTTGTTTCAAAAAGTGGATAGTGGCGAGTGACGAGTGGATAGTCAACCATTGCGTTGACCGGCTCCTTCATCCCTCATCCTTCAGCCTTCATCCTTCAGAAGGAGTTACAGAATGCAATTACTTGCTGGCAAAAAAGCATTGATCTTCGGCGTGGCGAATAAGAATTCGATTGCCTGGGCAATTGCTCAAGCGTTTCACGAGCAGGGGGCGGAGATTGGGCTGAGCTATGGCATCCCGCAACTGGAACGACGGGTGCGGCCGTTGGCCGAATCCATCGGCGTGGAGTTCGTGGAGAAGTGTGATGTGGGGGTGGACGAGGAGGTGACGGCCGTCTTTGAGAAAGCGGCCGAACGCTTTGGTACGATTGATATTCTGATCCATTCCATCGCCTATGCGCCGTCGGAGGAGCTAGAGGGGCTATATCTGGACACATCACGAGAAGGTTTTCGCGTAGCGATGGATGTTAGCGTTTATAGTCTGGTATCGTTGGCGCGGGCGGCGCGGCCGTTGATGAGCAATGGCGGCTCGATCCTCTGCATGACATATTACGGCTCGCAGAAGGTTGTGCCGCATTACAATGTGATGGGGGTGGCCAAGGCGGCGTTGGAGGCCAGCACACGCTATCTGGCGGCCGATCTGGGGCCAGAGAACATCCGCGTCAACGCCATTTCCGCCGGGCCGATCAAGACGCTCTCGGCGGGGGGGATCGCCGGTTTTCGCAAGATGTTGGGCTATGCGGCCGAGCGCGCGCCATTGCGCCGCAATGTTGACCAAACGGAAGTAGGCCAGACCGCGCTGTGGCTGTGTAGTGATATGTCTAGCGGCGTGACTGGCGAGGTAATCTATGTAGATGCCGGTTATCATATTTTAGGCATGGCGGAGCCACCGGAGAAGTGGGATCAGTAGCGTAGCACCATGAATGTTTACAGTGTGGTACAATACCCAAGGTAAACGTTTGAGTGCGAGGTAGCGATGAACTATCAGATTCCTGTGATAATCGAACCACTAGAAGAAGGTGGCTATTACGCCGAGTGTCCCATTTTGCCCGGATGCTATGTGGAAGGGGCTACCTACCTTGAGGCACTGGAACACTTGGAGGATGTGGTGCGTATCCACATTGAAGGCCGTCTGGAGTTTGGTGATCCGTTGCCGCCTGAACTTGTGCCGGTAGATGAGCCAGGTCAAATTTCTTTGCAAATGTTGGTGATGGTTGGTGCATGACGTCTGTAATCCCATCGTTGACCTATCGCCAGGTAGCCCGACGATTACGCAAATTAGGGTTCGAACTGTATCGCCAGGGTAAAGGGAGTCATGAAATCTGGCGGCATCCAGACGGCCGTTGGACAACAGTTCCCAATCACGGTAGCAAAGTGATTTCCCGACGTACGATGAAGTCCATCTTGGATAGCATTGGTACGGATGGTGAAAGCTTCCGGTCATTATGAGTTATTTCCATTGAGTGGTCGAAAGGCGAATCGTAAGCGTAATAGTTGACAATTCAGGGTGGTTCGTTATACTCGACGGCCGTTACAAAATCTATATGTCGCTCTTATCAGGAGCAGTCGAGGGACCGGCCCGGAGACGCTGCAGCAACCCCCCAAATTTTGTGGGAAGGTGCTAATTCCGTCAGTAATCGTTTAAGCGCTGAAAGATAAGAGGCAACTGTATGAATTGCCATTCATCCATGCCTCTTGACCGTGTCAGGAGGCTTTTTGTTATCTGCTGGCAGATATAAGCAACCTATAAGCAATCGACGATAGGCATTCATCGGCCAACGAGTTCTCTGTAAGGCGACGAATTTAATACTTGGAGGTATTTGGATATGTCAACCACCTTTATGACCGCGCCCAGCTTGCTGTTTACATCGGAATCAGTGACAGAAGGGCATCCCGACAAGATGTGTGATCAGATTAGCGATGCCGTGCTGGACGCTTTGTTAGAACAAGACCCCATGTCGCGGGTGGCATGTGAGACGGCGATCAAGACGGGTTTTGTTTTGCTGTTGGGTGAAATTTCGACCAATGGCTTTGTTGATTTCGATAAGCTGGTGCGTGGGGTTGTCAACGACATCGGCTTCGACAGCAGCGAGAAGGGCTTCGACGGCGAGACCTGTGGCGTGCAGGCGGCGATTGCCAGCCAGAGCCAGGACATTGCCCAGGGCGTGGATCGGGCGTTGGAATATCGCAGCAATGGGGATAGCGACGCGGAGATCGAGGCGATTGGCGCGGGCGACCAGGGGATGATGTTTGGCTATGCCTGCGACGAAACAGACGTGTTGATGCCCCTGCCGATCCATCTTGCCCATCGTGTAACGCGGCGGTTGGCGGAAGTGCGCAAGAATGGGACGTTGCCCTGGGTGCGGCCGGATGGCAAGGCACAGGTGACGGTTGAGTATGGTTATGGACGGCCGCAACGCATCCACACCGTCTTGGTCAGCACGCAACACGCCCCCGAAGTCAGCAATGACGAGATCCGCGAAGGGATCATCGAGCATGTGATCAAGCCGGTATTGCCCGCTGATCTGACTGGCGACGATTTGCGCGTGTTCATTAATCCAACCGGCCGTTTTGTGGTTGGCGGGCCGATGGGGGACGCGGGGCTGACCGGCCGCAAGATCATCGTAGATACCTATGGTGGCATGGGACGGCATGGTGGTGGTGCGTTCAGCGGTAAGGACGCGACGAAGGTAGACCGTAGCGCGGCCTATGCAGCACGGTGGGTGGCGAAGAATATCGTCGCCGCCGGTTTGGCCCATCGTTGTGAAGTGCAGGTGGCGTATGCGATTGGCGTGGCGCGGCCGGTGAGCATCAACGTAGAGACGTTTGGCACCAGCCACTACTCCTCTGAGCAACTGGTGGAGTTGATTGACGCTCACTTTGACCTGCGACCTGGGGCGATCATCCGTGATTTGCGGCTGCGACGGCCGATCTACCGCCCGACGGCCGCCTATGGGCATTTCGGCCGCGACGACATCGAAGCCCCCTGGGAGAGCATTGACCGGGCGGAGGTGTTGCGGGAAGCGGCAACTGCGTTCCAGCCCGCTTTTGCTTAAGCGATAGCAAAGCAAACATTTTTAGACCTCAGAGGTTTTCACGAAGCTTAATTTGCTGATCTCTGAGGTCTTTGTTTATTACAATTCAGTTAACCAGTTGCAATTCTCGGCGGACATTGGCGATTTTGCGAGAGAACACTGGATCGTGGGTGGTGTGTTGAAAGGCCTTGAACTGAGCACCCACATCACGTAGATAGGCGTCCATTTCAGGGCGATTGCTCAGGTAATACGCAATAGCACCGTAAACCTGTTCCAGCGTAAGCACAGGGAAACACTCAGCAACGATGATTTCAGGCGAGAGGCCGTCCAGGAAGGCGAAGATAACGGACTCTAGTGAAACTCGTGAGCTGGTGAGCCAGTAACCTTGATCACGCTGTTCAACATATTGATTAGCTTGCTTATCCATATGCTCTAACTCGTCCTTCACTAAACTCCACTTTGACGATACACTTGAATAGTACGCTAGTCAATAGCATTGCGTTTGGATATGTGACTTCAAATAAAGCACAAATTAGTATAAAATAGGCGATATGGATGTGTTTGCGGTTTCTTATGATGAAGTCTGGCAACGAGCGAAACGATTGCCGGTTGATGCTCAAATGGAACTGGCAGAAGCGTTAGTACATAATGTGCGTTTGAGGCTTGATCCAGAGACAGAGAGCTCAGACTCACTGGGTCTTGTGCCGCTTCGTGGATTATCGGAGAGTGAGTTGCAGGTGTTAGCAGCGGCCGTTATATCCCCAGCGCGACAGAAAGTTTTAGGTCACCTCTTAGACAAGAACCAAGATCATACATTATCTGATGAAGAAGCTATCGAGTTAGACAAGCTGGTGGATGAGATCGATCAGGTGGCGTTGCTCAAGGCTCGTGCCTTATATACCTTAAGACTAAATAATTCAGTAGATATGCCATGAGTGCATACATACCGGCGGGTTTAAGGCGGCAGGTAATAGCACGCGGCCGAAGCATGTGTGCTTATTGCCATAGCACTGAACGGCTGATGGGAGTTGATTTCGAGATTGATCATATTATTCCAGAGGCGCTTGGTGGGGAAACCAACCTAAACAACCTGTGTGTTGCCTGCCCAGCCTGTAATCGTTTCAAGGCTGCACGTCTAACGATTTTAGATGCTGATACCGGAAAACATGTCCGCTTATTTCACCCTTTGCAGGATCAATGGCAAGAGCATTTTGCTTGGATGGAACATGGAACAATGCTGCGGGGTTTAACCCCAATTGGTAGAGTCAGCATTACAGCATTAAAAATGAACCGTGAAGGGATTGTGGAAGTTAGAAAGTATTGGGTTGCATTAGGATTGCACCCACCAACAGATTTAATTGCCGCTTGACTGAGTAAAGTCTCTAGGCTAAAATTCATACTCTTGTGGAACCTCCCACAGGGTGTTGCCCTGCGGGAGGTTTGAGTGTATGGTAATAGAAAGTTATGTTTGAAGCATTGGGCGACCGTTTGCAAACGGTTTTCGATAAATTACAAGGACGCGGTAAGCTGACGGAAGCGGACGTGGATGTTGCTATGCGCGAGGTGCGGCTGGCGCTGCTGGAAGCGGATGTCAACTTCAAGGTCGTCAAGGAGTTTGTCGGCCGCGTCCGTGAACGTGCCATCGGCCAGGAAGTGATGCGCAGCCTGACGCCCGGCCAGCAGGTGGTGAAGATCGTCCATGAGGAGTTGATCACCACGCTGGGCGAACCGGGCCGCCTAAACCTGGGGGCGCAATCTCCGGCGGTGATCATGCTCGTCGGCCTGCAAGGCGCCGGTAAGACGACGATGGCCGGAAAGCTGGCGTTGTATTTACGCAAGCAGGGAAGACGGCCGCTGATGGTTGCCGCCGACGTCTATCGTCCGGCCGCGATTGAGCAGTTGCAGACGCTCGGCCGCCAGCTCGACATTCCCGTTTACAGCGAAGGGGTGGATGCCAATCCGGTCAACGTTTGTGCCAATGGCGTCAAACAGGCGGCCGCTAGTGGCGCGACGGTGGTGATTCTCGATACGGCCGGCCGGCTGACCATCAACGACATGATGATGGATGAGATCAAGGGCATCAAGCAGCGCGTCAACCCGATTGAGACGCTGCTGGTGGCCGACGCCATGACCGGCCAGGAAGCGGTGCGCGTGGCGACCGACTTCCACCAGGCTGTCACGCTGACCGGGCTGGTGATGACCAAGGTGGACGGCGATGCACGAGGTGGGGCTTCCATCTCCATGCGCGAAGTCACCGGCGTGCCGATCAAGTTCCTGGGAACGGGCGAAAAGCTGAATGCCATTGAGGTCTTCCATCCAGATCGCCTTGCCGGGCGCATCCTCGGCATGGGCGATATGATGTCGCTGATCGAAAAGGCGCAGTCGGAGATGGACCAGGAAGAGGCGCAACGGGCCGGACAACGGCTGGTCAGCGGCGAATTTGACCTGGAGGATTTCCTGAGCCAGATGCAACAGATGAAGCGTCTGGGGCCGATTGGCAAGCTGATCGAGATGATCCCTGGCATGAACAAGATGGCCGGTGATGTAGACTTGAGCAATGCCGAAAAGGATATGAAGCGCATTGAAGCGATCATCCAATCCATGACGGCCGATGAACGGCGGAAACCGAAGCTAATCAAGGCCAGCCGCAAGCGGCGCATCGCCAGCGGTTCCGGGACTTCGGTACAAGAAGTGAATATGTTGCTGCGCCAATTTCAGGATATGCAGCAAATGATGAAAACCGTGCAGAAAAAGGGCCGCGGCCGTGGTGGTGGTGGCCTGGCCTCTCTGTTGGGAAATCGTTTTACAAATTAAGAATAGGTTGAGACTAGGAGACTAGGAGATTAGGAGACTAAGAGATTAAGAACGCTCAAGGTCTCTTAGTCGCGCAGTCTCTCAGTCTCCAATTTTTGGAGTGAACAAAAAGAGATGCTACGAATTCGTTTGAGCCGGACAGGCAAGAAAAAGCAAGCCAGCTACCGCGTGGTGGTGGCGGATGTGGATGCAAAGCGCGACGGCCGCATTGTTGAGCGGATCGGCCATTACAACCCGCGCACCGAGCCGCTGACCTATGTCATTGAGGAAGGACGTGCGCTCTATTGGTTGAGCAAGGGGGCGCAGCCCAGCGACGCCGTGCGCCGTCTGCTGGAAAAGCAAGGGACGTATGAGCGTCTCGGCCGTCTCCATGGCGGTGAATCGCTAGATGCGCTGGTCGCGGAGTACAAGGGCACGGAGATGCCAGAAGCGGCGATGGCGGAGCCTACTCCGGCGGCAGATGTACCGGCCGAGATTCAGGCGGAAGTGGAAGATATGGCGGATGTGGAAGCGGCGGCGGCCGTAGCGGCAGTGGCCGAGATGGCTGAGGCGATGGACGCTGAGGCATCGGCCGACACAACGGCCGAAGAAGAGTAATAGGTAAGGGGCATGAAAGAACTCGTCTCCTTTATTGTCGAGTCGTTGGTGGACTATCCCGAAGAAGTGCAGGTGGTTGAGGTTCGCGGGCGGACTTCGACTGTCGTTGAGCTGGCGGTGGCTGCCTCCGACATGGGGCGCATCATCGGCAAGGGAGGGCGGGTGATCAACTCCATTCGCACGTTGGCCGATGTGCTGGCTGTGAAGCAAGGGAAGCGCGTCTCTCTCGAACTCTTAGAAGCCAACGAGCTACGATAAATTTTCCGACACGAATAACACGAGCTACATGAGTGTTCGTGTTCATTCGTGCCACTCGCGTCAACAAAAAAATGGCAGAGAAACGACGAGGTTCTGGCGACGAGGCGGAAGAACCTCGTTTTTTAATTATTGGTCAAATCATTCGGCCGCATGGTGTTCGCGGCGAAGTGCGCGTCGTGCCACATACCGACCAGCCGGAGCGCTTTGGCTGGCTGAAGTCGGTCTATCTGGGGATTGATCGGCCGCAACTCCTGGAAGTGGAGAAAGTCCGCTATCACGAAGGGCAAGGGCTGGTGTTGTTGAAGTTGTCCGGTTTTGACGACCGCGACAAGGCTGATGAGTTGCGTGGGCAATGGTTGCAGGTGCGTGAGGAGGACGCCATCCCGCTTGAGGAGGGGGAGTACTTTCTTTACCAGTTGCAGGGGTTGGCGGTGCATAGTGATGACGGCCGCGACCTGGGGCATTTGCGGGAGATCATCGAGACAGGAGCCAACAATGTCTTTGTTGTACACGGGGCATTTGGTGAAATCTTGTTGCCCAATATACCAGAGGTCATCCTCGATATTGACTTCGCGGCCAGTTTGATGACCGTCCATCTGTTGCCTGGATTGGTCGAAGAATCGTAGCGCGATTTTCCCAGATCGCGTCTTCCTACTGTTGGTGATGTCAGCGATTTAGGAAAATCGCTGTACTAGTTGTAGCGCGATTTTCCCAAATCGCGCCTTCCTACTAGCGGGGGATGTCAGCGATTTAGGAAAATCGCTGTACAGGAAAAGAGTTGCTCCCCTTGACATCAGCCCCCGCCGTGATATGCTCAAAACGATGTCGCTCAATCCACATCTCAAGTTTTGGCTAGGCTTCAATCATATCAATGGAGTTGGCCCCGCAAAGGTACAGGCGTTATTAGGCTATTATGGCGATTTGCAAACAGCCTGGCAGGCCAACGCGGCCGAACTGCGGATGATTGGGTTCGACCAGCGCACAATTGACCAATTCTTAGAAGAGCGCGATACACTCAACTTAGATCGCTATTTAGAGAAGATCGAGGCGAGCAACGTCCAGGTCTTAACCTGGGAGGACGAGGAGTATCCAGCGCAATTGCGCGAGATCGTTAATTCGCCGCCGGTCTTGTTTGTGCGCGGTGAACTGCTACCGGCCGACCGTTGGGCGGTGGCGGTGGTTGGCACGCGGCGGCGCACGCCATACGGCCGTCTTGTCACCCGCGAACTGGTCACAGGGCTGGCGAAGGCTGGCGTGACCGTTGTTAGCGGGTTGGCGCGGGGGATTGATGGCGAGGCGCATCTAACGGCGTTGGAGCGGGGCGGCCGCACGATTGCCGTCTTGGGCAGCGGCGTTGACCAAATTTACCCGCCAGAGCATCGTGACCTGGCGGCACGGATTATCAATGGTGGTGGGGTGGTAATCTCTGACTATCCGCTGGGAACCCAGCCGGACGCAAAAAACTTCCCGCCGCGCAATCGTATCATTAGTGGCCTCTCAATGGGTGTGCTGGTTGTGGAGGCCGGGGCAAAAAGTGGGGCGTTGATTACGGCTCGATTTGCCATTGAGCAAGACCGCGAAGTCTTCGCCGTTCCGGGGAATATAAACAGCCACGCCAGCCAGGGACCAAACCGGCTGATCCAACAGGGCGCGAAGCTTGTCACCCGCGTGGAAGATATATTGGAAGAGTTGAATTTGCAGATGGCGGTGGAGCAGGCGGACTTGCATGTGGCCTTGCCGGAGTCGGCCGAGGAAGCAGCCCTGATCGGTGCGCTCTCCACTGTGCCAACCCATGTAGATGAGCTGAGCCGGACAACAGGGATGCCCATTGGCATGGTCAGCAGCACACTGACCCTGTTAGAGTTGAAGGGCATGGTACAACAGGTGGGCGGCATGAGCTATGTAAGAACTCGTGAGCCTGATGTTGTCTATGAGACGAGGGCCGGAGGTTAAAGGTTGAAGATTGGTATATGCGTGTATTTGTGTATTGGTGTATTTATGTGGGTGGGGCAGAGAGATGAATACACCATTAACCAATAACCGGTTACTGAGGAGAAAGGGAGAAAAGGATTGCGAATACTCATATTTGCCGGAGGATCGGGGCGACGGCTGTGGCCGATCAGCCGGCAGCACTCACCGAAACAGTTTGAGCCGGTGTTGGGGGATGACTCGACCTTAGAGCTGGCGGTACAGCGCGTCGAACCTACCTACGGCGTGGACAATATTTATATTTCCACCAATCTGCGCTATATGGAGATGGTGGGCGAACTTTTACCCCAGATTCCGCGTGAGAATTTGATTGGCGAACCGGCCCGGCGCGATCTGGCCCCGGCCGTTGGGCTGGCGATGGTACATATTGCCCGCGATGGCGCGGATGAACCGGTTGCCATTCTGTGGGGCGATAATTATATGAAGGATGTCGAGAATTTTCTCGACGTGCTGGCAGCGGCCGAACAACTGGTGAGCGAAGACCAGGCGAAAATCTTGTTCATGGGGGAAACGCCGCGCTATGCCAACCAGAACCTGGGTTGGATCGGACTGGGGGACAAGGTGGGCGAAGTGAATGGCTTGCCGTATTATCACTATCGCTCGTTAACTTATCGGCCGCCTTTGGAAACAGCCCAGCAGTTTTTTGCCGAGAAAACCCATGTCTGGAACACCGGCTACTTTGTCACTACCCCCGCCTTTGTATTAGAGTTATACCGGCGTTACCAGCCGCAGATGTGGCAGCAGTTGGAAGCGATTGGGGCGACCATCGGCCGTCCCGATTATCAGACGACGTTGGAGCAAATCTATCCGCACATGGAGCAGACCAGCTTCGACGATGCGATCCTGGTCCATATCGAGCCAGAGCAGGCGTTGGTCATTCACGGCCAGATGGGTTGGAGTGATCCGGGGACGCTCTATGCGTTGAAGGAAGCGATCAACCCGGACAAGCAGGCGAATGCCACCCTGGGACTGGTTGTTGCGGAGGAGACAGAGGATAGTCTTCTCTACAATTATGAATCGGATAAAGTGTTAGTTGCCATTGGCCTGGAAGGAATGGTCATTGTCAACATGGAAGATGCCCTGGTGGTTGTCCATAAGGATGACATACCCTTAGTGAAGAAGGTGGTCAACCGCTTTGAAGGCACAGAATTGGAGAAATTTAGTTAACCCTGATGAGAACAGGACTTTACGCAACCGATAATTTTTTTCCGACACGAATGACACGAATTTCACGAAAATAGTAGGCAAAATTCGTGTTATTCGTGTCGGAGAATTTCTAAGTTGTGTAAGTCCTGAAGGATAGTAAGGGTTTTTACAACGAGAGAACAATTATAAATGGAAGGCTATTGCTTTAAGTGTAAGACGAAACGAGAAATATTGAACCCGACGGCCGAATGGGCGGCGAATGGGACGCCAGGGACTCGTGGCACTTGCCCGGTCTGCGGCGGAACGATCTATAAGACGGGACACACGCCCGCCCATGATTCGCTGCCGAAGCCGGTGGTTGAGGCGAAGGCGAAGACGGCTAAGGGTAGCAAGAAAACGGCCGCTAAGGGCCGAAAAAAGACGGCCGCCACTAAAAAATCAACCAAAACAACCAAATCAACCAGGTCGGCAAAGTCAACGTCTGCTGGTGGCGGACGGCGCAGCGGCAAGCTGGTGGTGGTCGAATCACCGGCCAAGGCGCGGACGCTCGGCCGTTATCTCGGCCGGGGGTATGTGGTTAAGCCCAGTTTGGGCCATGTGCGCGATTTGCTGAAGTCGCGGCTGAGCGTAGATGTAGAAAACGAATTTGAGCCAGAGTACCGCGTGCCGAATGATAAACGCGCGGTGGTCAAGGAGCTGAAAGAGGCGGCCGAGAAAGCCTCTGAAATCTATCTGGCGACCGACCCCGACCGCGAAGGGGAGGCGATTGCCTGGCATGTGCTGGAAGCGGCGGAGATGGACCCACAGCGCACGCGGCGTGTCGTTTTCCATGAGATCACCAAACCGGCAATCCAGGCGGCCTTTGAGCATCCACGCGACATTGATATGGACCGGGTGGATGCCCAGCAAGCGCGGCGTATTCTCGACCGCCTGGTAGGGTATAAGCTAAGCCCACTACTATGGCGCAAGGTGCGCGGCCGCCTCTCTGCCGGACGAGTGCAATCGGTGGCGGTGCGGATGGTGGTCGAGCGCGAACGAGAGATCGAAAGTTTTGATCCGCAAGAGTATTGGACAATTGACGCGGAGTTGAGCCAGCAGCAGCGGCGCAATGGACAGACGGCGGAACGGCCGTTCTTCATCGCCCGCTTGTTTAAGTTGAATGGCGAAGACCCGGTGTTGCCGAACGAGGAGACGGTGCGGCCGCATCTGGAGATTTTGGAACGCGCCCATTGGCAGGTGGGCGAAGTGCGGCGCGGCCAACGTTCGCGTCGCCCGGCCGCCCCCTTCACCACCAGCACCTTGCAACAAGAGGCGTCGCGTCGCCTGGGTTTCAATACCAATCGCACGATGCGCGTCGCCCAGGCGCTTTATGAGGGCGTGGATGTGGGCGAAGAAGACGGTTCCAGCGGTCTAATCACCTATATGCGTACCGATAGTGTGACGGTGGCGGCCGAGGCGCAGCAGCAAGCGCGGGAGTATGTGATGGAGCGGTTCGGGAAGGAGTATCTGCCTGATTCCCCGCCAGTCTATAAGACGCGCTCCAAGTCGGCGCAGGAAGCGCACGAGGCGATCCGGCCGACATCGGTCGAGCGCACGCCGGAGAGCATCAAATCATACCTGAATCGTGACCAATATCGCCTATACCAGTTGATTTGGGCACGTTTTGTTGCCAGCCAGATGGCCCCGGCGATATACGATACGGTGTCGGCCGACATTTGGGCAGGCGAGGCGCGACAAGAACCGCAGAAGCGGCCCTATCTCTTCCGCGCCACCGGCTCAACGCTGCGCTTCCGCGGCTTTTTGGCGGTCTATGAGGAGAGCGCAGAGGAGAATGGGGAAGAGGAGCAAAATAGCCAGGTTCCCACCGATTTACAGGATGGGGAGCTGGTGGATTTGTTGCGCCTGTTGCCGGAACAGCACTTCACCCAGCCACCGCCACGCTATTCAGAGGCGACGCTGGTTAAGGCGTTGGAGGAGAACGGCATCGGCCGTCCCAGCACCTATGCGGCGATCATCTCCACTATCCAGCAGCGGGGCTATGTCGAAGTGGAGAATAAACGGCTGCGGCCGACGGAGATTGGCAACCTCGTCAACGACCTGCTGGTTACGCACTTCCCCAACATCCTCTCGATTGACTTTACCGCCCGTCTGGAGGATGAACTGGATGAGATCGCCGAGGGCAAAGCGTGGGTCCCGGTGCTTGGTGACTTCTACCAACGTTTTGAGCAGCATCTGACAGCAGCGGACAAGGCGATTCCGAAGCTCGATTTGAAGAAGGAGCCAGAGTTTGTCGGCCGCGACTGCCCGGAAAGCGGCCATCCGCTGGTCTATCGCGAGGGGCGATACG
Organism: uncultured Ardenticatenaceae bacterium; assembly: GCA_964410625.1. GTDB lineage: Bacteria > Chloroflexota > Anaerolineae > Promineifilales > Promineifilaceae > CAYPHY01. Next base: position 24,384 of record CAYPHY010000057.1, read on the forward strand.
GCCGTTTCATCGGCTGTAGCAACTATCCGGCCTGCCGCTATACGGAGCAAATCCTGGTTAAAGTCGGGGTGGATTGCCCACAATGCGGTGGCGATCTGGTGGAGAAAAAGACGCGCAAGGGGCGGGTGTTTTATGGCTGCGCCAATTATCCGGCTTGTGACTGGACGAGTTGGAAGCGGCCGTTGCCCCAGCCTTGCCCTGTTTGCCGTGGCGTGATGGTGCAGGAAAACAAAGAGCTGGCAAAGTGTACCAATTGCGGCCATGAACAGCCGTACATGGCGACGGAGCCACAACCCGCTTAGCTAGTGTGGAGCGATTTTCCTAAATCGCTCATTAGTTCGCCATTTCCCGATTTGGGAAAATCGTGATACACGCGATACGAAGAAGCCCCTCGGATTGGATAAATCGAGGGGCTTTTTTTGTTTCTGTCTGGGAACAAATAGATATATACCCGGTTAGGACTCTTGTCTGTATCCTGATATACAAATTAGTACCGATGTACTATGCACTAGGTATTGCCATGCTGTGCGCTCACTGCTATAGTTCCAGCCGGTTTGCCCGATAAGTAACGCACCAAACGTTGCTTCGGCCAGGCAGTGTTCAATCCGAACTTCGGGAGCCTATCTCTAACTGGTTGGGAAGCCAGTTCCGGCGCACTGGCGTGCGCGGTGAAAGATATGAGAATGCGAGGATTAAAGCCAAGTACATTGGCTCTACTACTGCTGCTGCCCATCATCATCGCAGCTTTTCATTGGCAAACAGCGTCGGCGGCCACAACCAAAAATAATCGTGGCAGACATGTTTATCTGCCTGTCGTTAACAGCGTACCAGCGGCTACCGTTGACCTACGGGTCAAGGAACTGAGTATCAGCCAGTCGGTACAGGACCGACATAACGGCGTTCCTCTAGTTGCCGGGCGAATGACAGTGCTTCGTGTTTCGGCACAGGCGCTCAACCCGCAAAGTCAGACGGCCGCGCTCGTTTCTGTCACCGCTCTGCGTGCCGGTACGCCCATCGGCGAAGTTCGCTCCTCCCCCCGTGTTATCCCCACAAACCCCACGATTGGCGATTATGACAGCACCTTCAACTTTGTCTTGCCCAATGAGTGGTTAACAGGGCAGGTAGTGCTTTCGGTGTTGGTTGATCCGGATAACGCCGTTTCTGAGACAAACGAAGGCAACAATGGCGCGTCCCACACCATGGTGTTCCAAAATGTAGCCCCATTGGAGATCACCATTGTGCCAATTGATTACACCCATACCCCTGATGCTCGCCTGTACCCTGGTGTGCGGCATGATCCGATTAGCGACTGGTTGAAGTCGGTCTATCCGGTGAGTGAGGTGAAGATTTCTTATCATGCTCCCTATCGCTTTGTGGGCAATTTGAGCGATGGCGAAGAGTGGGGCAGATTGTTGGATGAATTAACCCACCTGGCGAGTGTAGAGGTCGGGGAATATTCGCCGCGCGTTTACTATGGACTGATCCCTACTGATGACGGCAACGGCCGCAGTTGGTTCTCCGGTGGCGTTGCCGGTCTGGGTTGGGTGGGAGCGCGGGTTTCGATTGGCCTCGATTTGGACACAGTAGCGGGCAAACTGGCCGGACATGAGATCGGCCACAACTTCGACCGTTTCCACGCACCCTGTGGCAACCCTGGCAACGTCGATCCGCACTTTCCCTATCCCAACGGTTCTATCGGAGAGTATGGCCTTGACCTGGAAGCTGAAATTGTGTTCATGCCCAATGAGGCAAGGGACATGATGGGCTATTGTGGGCCGGAATGGGTGTCTGATTATACCTATGAGGCGTTGTTGCAAGAGCAGGTGCGGGTCGGCGGCCGCCGCGCAGCAACGACAAGCGCATCCGGCATGTTGTTACGGGCGCGGGTTGATGAATCGGGGCAGGCCACGCTGCAACCGGTCTATTCGGCCGTGCCGGTCTATGAAACGCCGGAGCATCGCAGCACGAGCGACTCCCCCTATCAGTTTGAGCTGGTTGCGGCTGACGGCAGCGTGATCAACAGCTATGCGGCCGAGTTGCTGGAAGCTGAGGAAGAAGGTGTTTCTGTCCAGATGGTACGCGCCTCCGTTCCGGCGAACGCGACGGGAGCGACCACAATCCGCCTGCTGTATGAAGGGCAAGTGGTGGGCGAACGCGCTTTTGCGACGGGTGGAGCCGAGACACGCAGCAGCGCAGCGCCATTGACGGTGGAGCGTGCGGCCTCTGAGATCAGCCTATCTTGGGGTGGGGTGGCACAACCGGCACTGGTTCGCTATTCGGCCGATGGCGGTCAAAGCTGGATGGTGTTGGCTGTGGATGCGGTGGATGGCGAGTTGGCAATTGACCCCAGCCACTTGCCGGACAATGGTCAAGGTGAGTTCCAGGTGATTGTGGCGGATTCGGC
>CAYPHY010000058.1:0-22696 GCA_964410625.1 uncultured Ardenticatenaceae bacterium
GTTTTGGCGTACAGTCACCATTCGCGTTAAAGTAGGGGCAACCCTTGTGGTTGCCTAGAATCATCAATTGTCAGAGCAGCGTTGGGCAGGTTTAAGACCTGCCTCTGCGATAGGTTCTCGGAATTAGAGCGTATGCAACTACGATCACTCGGCCGCACCAACCTGAAAGTCACGCCCATCGGCCTCGGTCTGGCCGCGCTGGGGCGGCCCGGCTATATCAACTTCGGCCATGCCGACGACCTCGACCATAGCTACGAAGTGGAGGAGATGCGCGAACGCGCTCATACGGTTTTGGATGCCGCCTGGGACAGCGGTATACGCTACTTTGACGCCGCCCGTTCCTATGGGCTGGCCGAGGATTTCTTGGGTTCCTGGCTCAATACACGAAATATCTCCCCTGATGAAGTGACGATTGGCTCCAAATGGGGATACACCTATACGGCCGATTGGCAAGTCGAGGCTGAGAAACATGAAGTCAAAGAGCACTCCTTGCCCGTCTTGCAACTCCAAATCGAGGAGAGCAAGGGGAACTTGGGCAACTACCTTGACCTCTACCAAATCCACTCCGCCACGCTCGATAGTGGCGTGCTGGAAAACAGGGCCGTCCTCGACGAATTGGCACGGTTGAAGGAGCAAGGCATGGTGATCGGTCTTTCGCTCAGCGGCCCGCAGCAAGCGGAGACACTGCGGCGAGCGATGGAAGTCCAATACGACGGCGAAGCGTTGTTCGGCGCAGTGCAAGCGACCTGGAACCTGCTGGCGCGTGAAGCGGAAGATGCGCTATACGAAGCGGCACAGGCAGGGATGAGTGTGATCGTAAAGGAGGCGTTGGCTAACGGCCGCCTCACCCCGCGCAACGACAACCCCGCCTTCGCTGCCAAGCGGGCTGTGCTGGAAAGGGCGGCGGCCGAGTTGTCTACCACCATCGATGCGCTGTCTATCGCCGCCGCCCTCGCCCAACCGTGGGCCGCGGTTGTCCTCAGTGGCGCGGCCACCACCGAACACCTGCGTTCCAACATCGCCGCGCTGCGAGTCACTTGGAATGAGGAAACGGCCGCGCAATTGGATACTCTAGTCGAACCGCCAGAGCAATATTGGCATACCCGCAGCAATCTACAGTGGAATTGACGATGCGAAAACTAACCCAGGAAGAGATTATTGCCAGCGCCAAAGTGCTACATGCCAGCAAGTTGATGCTCTCCAATCAAGACCTGAGTGGGCTTGATTTGTCAGAGATGAATCTAATCGGAACCACGCTAAAAAACTGCAACTTACAGCAAACCAACCTGTCCGGCGCGCAGTTATCGGGGGCCAAGTTGGAATATGCCGATCTGCGCGGTGCAGACCTGGCCAACACCGATCTGAGCAAAGCCGACCTCTATCGTGCCAATCTGGCTGGGACACGATTGGAAGGGACTAACATGGCGGGGGCTTATCTGGGTAGTGCTGACCTGCGTGGTGTTGTCTTTGACGGTGTGGACTTAATCGAGGCCAACCTTCACTTTAGTGACCTGCGCGGCGCAGATTTAAGTGGAGCGACCCTATTCGGCGCAAACCTCAAGCAGGCTCGCTATAACAGCAGGACGAAATGGCCCGAAGGGCTATTCCCGGAAATCAGCGGCGCTATCCTCTTTGAAAAGTGAGCCAGGGGACAAGCTGGTAGCGTGACGACAACCCTCGTAGCGACAATCCTCCGGATTGTCACGGACAAACCGGAGGTTTGTCCCTACGGCTCAGGCGAGGGTGTATAAACGGGTGGCGTTGGCGTCACAATCGGCGGTAGGGCAATTGGCGGGTCTGTCGGAATGGGGGGCAGTGGCGTTGGCTGCGGTGTCGCCGAAGCCTCCGCAGTCGGCGTGACAAGCGGTACCCCGGCCGTCGGCGACACCGTTGTCGTAATTACCGGCGTAACCACCGGCGTAGCCTCCAGGGTGGCAACGGCCGCATTCGGATCAGGGCGGAAGACAACCGACCGCCGTTCGCTCTCAACCAAAACCGCCCCACGGCCGTCCTCCAGGCGCACAAACCAATCAAAGCTGTTGATGGAAGTGACGGCCGCGCTCTGCGCCCCACTCCCTCGTTGCGAAGCCACCCCCTCATAGGCGGCCGACAGCACAAAACGACTGCCATATACCGGTTGTGTGATCCGGCCGAGGCGCAACTGCTCATCGCCGCGCTGCAAATAGACCACAAACTGCTGATCGGAGGCTAAAGGTAACGGCCAGGTCCAGGCATAGTTCAGGAAGTCAGTATCATAGGCGTTGACCCCGCTGACCGGCTCCTGGACGCGCAAGGTCGGCTGGGCCGGGGAAGCGTGGCGATTGCCAAACTCGGCCGTCCAATGCCAGATATTGCGCGTGGCATAATCTTCGGCATACCCCACGCCGACATCAGTGGCATAGCGATTGAGGATCATACTGCGGTGGGCTTCACTATTCACCCAAAACTCCACCGCCTCGCGCGGATCGGCAAAGCCCCAGGCGGTGGCCTCCCCGGCATAGCCTCCCGGATAGCCAAAACGCAGCAGACGCTCGGCCGGAGCCGTCCCATCGCTGCCCACATGGGGGGAATCAGGGTAGTAAGCTTTATCTTGCGAATGGTATTGCGCCGCCGCACTCAGCTCTTGCCGGTACTCCAGCGGAGGTAGCTCAAAGACCCGCCGCGCTTCGTTGAGATAGATCAGTAGCTGCTCGGCCGCCGTCGCACCCGGTGGCAACTGCACCGGCGTAAGGGAAAATGCCCCCTCCAGCGTCACCGGCTCCAACGGGACGGCTAACCCTTCCACGGCCGTCGTACCGCTGGCCTCTGTCCCCTCCATCTCAGCCGCCACATCCCCCGCCGCCACAATATCCTGGGCGACGAAGGAAAGAAAGACTGAGGAGGTGCCAGGAAGCACCTGTATCCAGCGCCCGACTTCGGTCTCGGCAAAGCCATTGTCGGCAACCAGGGTGATGTAGTAATCGCCGGGGCGTTGGTAAAGATGGCTGATTTGCACCCCTTCGTGGCGGCGGCCGTCGCCCATCTCCCAACGGTAAGCGGTCACGCTTTCATCCCCCAACGCCTGGGCCAATAACGGCTGCCCAACGGCCACCGTCTCCGGCACAACGAGATCGGCAACCGGCGGCACACCCACCTCGACCGTCATAAACGCTTCGGATCGACCGAACTCATTCTCGACCACCAACTGCACATCGTAGACGCCGGGAGCGTGGTACACATGCGTCGGCTGCGCTTCATCCGCGGCGTTGCCCCCATCACCAAAGTCCCAGCGCAGGCGCAACGGCGGGCTGCCGCCCCCCACGCTCTGGAAACGGACGGGTTGACCGACGCCGGGTGAAGCATCATCGGCCGTCAAGTTCGCCACCGGATGGGGGACGACATTCAAGACCGCGCTGCGCGATGTCTGCCCCAAGGGGTTGGTCACCGTCAGCGTGATCTGGTGCTGCCCCGCTGCGGCAAAGACAACTGCCGGAGTGGGGAGGTCTACCCGGCGGCCGTCACCCAGGTCCCACACATACCCGAATGGCCCGGAGCCGGAGACCTCTGCCTCCAGCGTAATGGGCTGGCCGACTGCGATCTGCGTGCGCGTGAGGATGTTTTGAATCAGCGGCAAAATGCCGACCCACATCGTCGCGTTAGCCCCATACTCCAGCCCATTTTGCACCAGCACCGCCTGCACCACCTGTTCGGCGCGGGTCAAGTCGGCCGTTGTCACTCGCAGCGGTATGGTAAATTGTTGCTGGCTATTGGGGGCAAGCACGGGCAACCAGTTGATTGAATTGGCTTGCAGGTTGATCGTCGCCCCAGCGGGCAACGTACTGACATCAGGGCTAAGGCGTGGGGGAAGCAAGAGCTGTAACGTGGGGACGGCCGAAGCCGTGCCGCGATTAAAGAGCGTCGCGGTCACCTGCACCACATCCCCCGGCTGTGCGATAGGGGGTTCGATCTTCACTTCCAGAGCGAGTTCGCCATTATCCGCCCTGGCGATCCCCGTATATCGAGCAGCCAGGGTTGGCCGGACTGCAGCACGCTGGAACAGAAGCAAGACCAGCAAACTGCCCAGAATTGCCCCCAGGGACAACAAACGATAGAGGCGAGGCGGCCGTCTCATGCTCCAGCAGTGTAACAAAGAGCAAGCGACAATACAAGCCACTTTTCACGCATCTTTGAGGCGAAGGAGTGGGGATGACAAGGTGACAAGGTGATCATTCATTCACCTACTCATCCTTCATACCTCATCCCCCTTCCATTAGCAGCCATATAGTACACATGTTATAATGATGAGAGTTATGTCATTCGATTGCCGCTTGTGTTAGAATTTTCCGCGCTGCTGGTAAGCTGGCACGAAAGATTAAACCAAGGTATAGAGCCATGAGTGCGTCCAATCTGCCTCAAGACAGTCTGGAGCAACGTGAAGATCATTCGCAAACAAAACAGCCTCCCCAGCCACGACGCTGGTTGGGTATCTTCACACGTCGCAATCAGCATCATTCATCCGAGGTTGAGGACGAGCGGGATAATTCGTTAGCGGCGGCCGTTGAAGAAAACGAAATGCCGCTAGCGCTACAGACACACGTTGCCGGGGCGAACAACGAGGTTGCCAATGATGCTAGTTTGGCAAACTATGCCGCTTCCAATCATGAAGTTGCTCCTCCCCAGACCGCGTCACCTCCTGCGGCGAACGACATGAATCAAACGGCCGACACCAATACCATCCCCGCAGAACAAACCAGCCAGATTGAGTTTTTAACTACCGAACTGGAAGCCCTTCGCGCTCAATTGGCCGAGCGGGATGAGGCGCTGCAAGCACAACTCAATATCGGAGCGGAGCAGCGGGCGGCGTTGGAAGCCTTGCGGGGCAATAACGAAGCACTTGAAACTGAGTTACACATGGCCCAGGCCAAAATTGAGCAAATGGCGCTCGACCAGGAAAACCTGGAGGCGGCCCTGACCGCCAGCATCCAACACGCGGCCGAACAACAAGATGCGTTGGTGCGCTGGCAAGAGCTGGCCGAGTCGGCCGATGAGTGTGTGACCGGCCTGGAAAAGCAAGTCACCTACTTACAGCAAGCCCTCCACGATTGCAACGACCAGCGGGAGAGCCTGCACCAGGAGTATGAAGAAGCGTCCCAGGCCCTGGCCCGCGCCGAAGAACAGTTAGAATCGCTCAACCATCACCAGGAGACGGCCGCCCAGTTAGAGCAAGCGCAACAACGGATCAGCGAATTGGAGCAATCGCAGGCAGCGGCGACCGAAAAACTGACCTGGTATGAGTCATCTTTATCCAACAATCGTCGCGCCCTAATTCGAGCCGGACTACAGCTTGGGGAGCAAGAAAAGGCACTGCGAGCGACGCGCGAGGAATTGGCATCGCGAGAACAGACAATCGGCCGTTCCCGCACGACCTTTGCACGCCTGGCGGCCGGTCTGCGGCTGAAACAGAGCAGCGAGAAGCAGCTACAAGAGAAGGTCAGCCAACTCAGCAGCCGTATATCTGAAGAAAGGGCGCAATGGTATAAGGCGTTGAAACGAAACGAACAACAATTGGCTGCCACGGAGAAGGAGTTAGACCATTTCTGGCAAGGCTACCGCGCCCAGGGGCAACGCCTGGCAGACGTCCAGGCCGCGCTGCTCGACCGCGAACAGGCTTTAGCCGAAAGCAGAACGCGCCTGCAACAACAAACACAGTTGCTGCAATGGATGCGCCAGGCGGCCGATGAGCGCATCACCCAACTCGAAGAAAGCCTATCCCAAGCCGAACAACAAATCCGCGACCTGAAGCTAGTCGTCGAACGACGCGCGAAGCGGGAAGCGGCCGACGGTGAGCGGTAGGCAGTAAGCAGTAGAAGTAAGCGGTAGGTGGTAGTTAGTAGGTGGAGAAAGTAACAATCAATTACTACTTACCGAATAGAGCAAGATTAATATGAGTGACATCGAACTAGCCGTCATTGGTGGCAGCGGCCTTTATAACATGGCCGAATTAACCGAGATTGAGGAGGTGCGGCTCGATACGCCTTTCGGAGCGCCTTCGGACGCGATTACAGTGGGGACATTGCACGGCCGCCGGGTGGCCTTTTTGCCGCGCCACGGCCGCGGCCATCTGCTCAACCCGAGCGAAGTCCCCTATTGCGCTAATATTTACGCGCTGAAGTCATTGGGCGTGCGCTATATCATCAGCGTCAGCGCCTGTGGCTCGCTGCGCGAACGGTATGCGCCCGGTCACATCGTCATCCCCGACCAGTTGGTGGACTTCACCAAGGGCGTTCGCCAGCGTAGTTTTTTCCATGACGGTCTGGTGGCCCATGTCTCCGTTGCCCATCCCTTCTCGCCTGAATTAAGCCAGGCCCTGGCTGCGGCGGTAGAGGCGGCCGGAGGAACGGTGCATCGCGGCGGCACTTTCATCACCATCGAGGGGCCGCGCTTTAGCACCAAAGGGGAGTCGGAACTGTTCCGGCAATGGGGGATGGACATCATCGGCATGACCACCAGCCCGGAAGCGTTTCTGGCGGCCGAAGCGGAAATCGCCTACGCTTGCATGGCCCACATCACCGACTACGATGTCTGGCACGAAACGGAAGAACCCGTCACTGTGGAGATGGTCATCCGCGTTCTGCTCGGCAACACAACGGTGGCGCAGGCGGCAATCAGCCACCTCGTCCAGCAGATGGACACCTGGCGCGGCGACTACCCCGTCCACAGCGCCCTGCAAGACGCCCTGATCACCGACCGCAGTCGCATCCCCCCCACCATTCAAGAGCGACTACAACTACTCACCGGTAAGTATCTCAGTGGCGAGTGACGAGTGATGAGTGACGAGTAAAAGCTTACTCTCCACTCTCCACTCTCCACTCTCCACTCTCCACTCTCCTCCCATGTCCCCCCTGCTCCACGATCTGAATATCCGCGACCGGCTGATTGAGGCTGACCGCCGCGAGGGGTTGTTGCTGTTGTTGGCGGCCGCCTTCATCTTTGCCAACGCCATCGCCTATAGCCTCGTCGTGGAAGGGGCGATCACCTGGAGCCATCTGTGGGCGCCGCTGCTATGGCTGGTCGGCTTCACCCTTGCTTATCTCTTTCTCACCAGCGGCCGTCCCACCCACGACCCCTACCTGCTGCCGATCTTCGCCCTGCTGACCGGCTGGGGGTTGCTGCTGATGGACCGGCTGGCGGTCAATTTCCTCGGCCGTCAGGCCATCTGGCTACTGCTCAGTCTCGGCTTACTGTTACTGATCGTCCTCCTGCCACGCAGTCTCCAATTTCTGCAACGCTATCGCTACACCTGGCTAATTGGCGGGTTGCTGCTGTTGGCGGCAACGTTGATCTTCGGCGTCAACCCGTCGGGGGCAGCGGCCGCGCTCTGGCTCCCCCTCCCGCTGCCACTGGCCGAGCCGGTCTACTTCCAGCCATCGGAGTTGCTCAAAGCGGTGATGGTCGTCTTTCTCGCCAGCTACTTTGCCGACCGCGAAGCGTTGCTCAATTACCGCACCTGGGACACGGGCTTCAGCGGGGCGCTGCCTTACTTGCTCCCGCTGCTGCTGATGTGGGGCTTCTCTGTCCTCCTCCTGGTTTGGCAGCGCGACCTCGGCGCAGCTACCCTCTTTTTTATGCTCTTCGCCACCCTGCTCTATCTCGTCACTGGCGAAAAGCTCTATGTCCTCGGCAGCCTAATGCTACTGTTGTTGGCCGGTGCGTTCGCCTATTTCATCTTCAGCGATGTCGTCGCCCTGCGCATTGATATGTGGGTCTATCCCTGGGCGGAAGTGCGCGATCGCGCCTATCAAATTGTGCAATCACTCTATGCGCTCGCGGCCGGGGGGCTTGGTGGCCAGGGTATCGGCCAGGGGTATCCCGACTTTGTGCCGGTGGTCCATTCCGACTTTGCCTTCGCCGCCATTGCCGAAGAGTGGGGGTTGGTCGGTTCGCTGATCGTTGTCAGTTGTTTTGCCATGTTGGCCCAGCGCGGCTTGCGGATCGCGATCATGACCCAACGGCCGTTTCACACCTATCTCGCCGCCGGAATCACCGCCGTCTTCAGTGCCCAGGCATTCCTGATTATGGGCGGTGTTACCCGGCTGCTGCCACTCACCGGCATCACCCTGCCCTTTGTCAGCTATGGCGGTAGTTCACTGCTGGTCAGCAGCGCCATGCTCGGCCTGTTGCTCTATCTCTCCGCGCAACCTGTGGAAACAGCGGCAACGGCCGCCACCAAACAAATACACCTGGCGCTCAGCAAACGGCTGAAGCAGATTGGCGTTGTCATCTTTGCTGGTTTCTTCGCTGTGGCGCTGGCCTTGCTCTATTGGGGTGTTGTGCGAGGGAATTCGCTTCTGGCCCGTGATGATAACCCGCGCCTGATCATCGCCGAGCAGCGAATCCGGCGCGGCCGTATCCTTGACCATGAAAACGTTCCGCTGGCACTGACGATGACGAACGGCAATTTCGCCCAACGCCAATATCCGCTCCCCGCAGCCGCCTCTGTAATTGGCTATTACAGCCTGCGCTATGGCACGGCGGGAATTGAAGCGGGTTATGACGCCCATTTGCGTGGCGAAAATGACGGGTTGTGGCCCGCTTTCTGGCGCGGCCTGCTCCACCAACCCCCTGTCGGCCGTGACATCCGCCTGACGCTCGACGCCGATCTACAGCAAGCGGCCGCGACTGCCCTGGCGAACCGGCAGGGCGCACTGGTCCTGCTGGAGGTCGATCAGCAAAATGAAACGGCCGCCCTCCGCGCAATGGTCAGCGCACCCGGCTATGATCCTAATCAGTTGGACGATCAGTTTGAGGCGTTGGCGGCCGATCCCAACGCCCCCCTTTTCAATCGCGCCGCGCAAGGACGCTACCAACCGGGGCTGATGCTCCAACCCCTGCTCGTCGCCAACGCGATTGACGAAGGCTTGCTCCAGCTCGATAACCCCGCGCCCGACCCTGACCAATCCATTCCGATCAATGGGACAACGATTCAATGCCAGGGAGAATTGCCTGATAATCAAAATAACCTGTCCCTAAGCTGGAAGGAGGCGGTGGCGTTGGCCTGTCCCGGCCCATTGGAAACGCTGGCCGGAGCATGGGGTGTGGCTGGGCTGTCCGAACGCTTCAATGCCTATGGTCTAACCATGCCGGGCTTGACCATACTGCCCGACCTGCCGCTTGAGACGCAAATCTCCTCCCCCTCCGTAACCGTGTCTGATCCGCTATTGGCGGCCGTTGGGCAAGAAAATCTGATCGTCTCGCCACTGCAAGTCGCCCTGGCCTATAGCACGCTGGTCAATAACGGCCGTCTGCCAACCATCCAACTGGTGGAGGCGGTGCGAGGGGCAGGTGGCAGATGGCAGGAGGCAAGTGAAGAGATAGAGGAGGCTGGGCCGGTAATCACATCGGAGGCGGCCGAGACTATCACAGCAGCCTTACAAGCAGAGGATAGCGACTACAGCGAACGGGCAGTCAGCGTCCTTGCCGGGCCGGAAGGAACGACCGATAGCTGGTACGCCGGTATGACCGCCGGAGTGACCGCCAATGGCTCCGCCCGCTACGTCCTGGTCCTCATCCTCGAAAACCAACCCAACCCGGCCACAGCCCGCGAAATCGGCCGCGTTATTCTTGACAGGGTGACAAGGTGAAGGGGTGAGGAAGTCACCGTGTCACTCTTTCACCTCTTCAAGTAAATCGGGTTGCTATAAATCCAGCCCCGTTCGCGGCCGAGGTGTTCAATCAGGCACTCCACCCGGTAAGCGCCGGGATCGGTTGGGATGTAGGTCAAATTCTTTTTGTTATCAGCCTCGGCCACGACTTCGCCGTGACAGATAACGCGCATACGGCACTTCGCCGGTGCCTGGATTTGCAACGTCGCCCCCATACCGAGGAACATCTCATCCCCCATTGTCCCCCGCTTCTCCCCCTGAACGGTAAAGCGAAAGTCAACAGTTGGATGGGCCATGTCATAGCCGACCCAACTGCGGCCGCGACCAATCGCCTGCAAAATCTGCCCCCGCGCCGCTTCCACATCCTCGCTTAACGGCTCCGGCAGCAGCAGGTGGGTGTTGACGGCGCGAAAGAGAAACTCATACGGGTAAATCTCGCGGCGGATGGGACCGAAGCGCATCGGTGTGGCGTGGGCGTCGCTGTTGCCAACGGCCGCGACCCGTTTCCCCTCCGCCAACAGTTGGTCCCAAAAGGCTAGCGTCTCCGGCTCCGGCCCGGTGATATACTTCTGCGGGTTCAAGCCCAACGGCAGCGCCCACAGCCAGCCCAGCAACGGCAGCTTCCAGGGCAACCTTTCTAACCGTTCGGCCAACCGGTTCTTCAAACTAGACATATAGTTCCAGATTTCCAACCCCGTAAACCCCTCCACCGGCCAATCATGCCAGCCCAAGTCCACCTCGTTGACAATCGGCACTGCCAGTTCGTGAGGATGGGCGAGGAAGCCATACCCTCCGGCGGCAATCGTCTCGTTGATCAACTCCTGCGGGTTCGGCGCACAACCAGCCAGCTCCCGCTCCACCCCATAGACCAAAAAATGGCTGCCCGGCGGGTCACGGCGCACATTATGGATTTCCTCGCCGGTCAGCAGGAGGACGCGGCCGTTCTCATTCTCATAATACCCCTCCACCCCTTTGACCAGGACATTGTGGTCGGTGACGATGATAAAGTCCAGCCCGGCCATAATCGCCGCCTCCGCCACCTCCTGATGCCACGCCTCGCCATCGGAGTAACGGGTATGGATATGCATATTTCCAGCCACCGAATGCCATTGATTCGCCATAAGAAAACTTCGTTTACCTCTTCACTAGCGGCCGACAAGCAGAAGAATGCTACCGTGTTTAGCCCACTCTTTCAAGTCAACAACTTTGACGCTTACCCAATTAAAGGTAATATCCACAAAGGTAATATGGTCAAAAACGCTCCACCAAAATTAGCAGCTCTCATTCCGCTCCTTATATTAATCATCGCTCTTTCCGCTTGCCAAACACCCGGCCCGATTTTTAATACAGACGAAACCCAACCGGCCGCAACCCTTCCCGTCACGGCCGTCGCCGTGGACACACCCGCCCCCATCCTTGCCCCAACGCCAACCTACGATCCATCCCTGCCCGACTGGACGATCATGCTCTATGCCAGCGCCGATAACGAACTGGCCCCCTTTGCCTGGGATGATCTGAATGAGATGGAAACGGCCGCTTCCTCCGAGCGCCTCAACATCCTTGCCCAAGTGGATTGGCCGCCCCCAGAACCGGAAAGCGGCCGTCCCGGTCCCGATACGATCCGCTACACGATCACCCACGATGACACGGCCGATCAACTCTCCTCGACGGCCGAACCCATCAGCGAACGCAACATGGGCGACCCCGCGACGCTGAGCGACTTCCTCATCTGGGCGATGGACAGCCATCCCTCCAACCGCTATGCGCTGATCATCAGCGGTTATGGGGCGGGTTGGCATGGTCTGGCACTGGACAACGATGTGGGCGTTCCCGGCCAAAGTGACCATCTCAGCTTGCTCGACCTTGACCAAAGCCTGGCCGCCACGCTGCAAGCGACCGGCCGCGACCGGCTCGACCTGATCGCGCTCAACGCGGGGATGATGGCCCAACTGGATGTGGTACAGGTGTTGCAGCCCTACGGCCGCTACGCCGTCGTCTCCCCTGACCTCACCGCCGGTGCGGGTTGGGACTACGAACTGCTGCTCAGCCAACTTCAGGCCAATCCCAATACCGACCCCGCCACCCTGGCAGGTCAAATGGTCAGCGACTATATCAACGTGCAAACGCAACTGTCGGGCAACCAACAGGCGACAATGAGCGCGGTGGATTTGCTGCAACTACCGCCGTTGGCCGAGGCGGTGGAGTCGCTGGCGGCCGCCCTGCTGCAACAGCCGGAACAGACGATGGACGCCGCCGGAGACGCCCGCCGCGCTGCCCAACGGTATGGCACGGCCGTTCCCGCCCATGTTGAACCGTTGGCGGCCGTTGATTTGCGCCATGCGGCCGACATCCTCGCCCAACGCAGCCCGTTGGAGAGCGTGGCCGTTGCCGCCCGTGCCGTTGTCCTCGCCGCTGACCAGGCGATCATCGCCCACGATCATGGCAACAGTTTGCCCTATGGTCGCGGGTTGGCGCTCTATTGGCCGTCGTCGGCCGCAGCCCACGACCCCGCCTACAGCCAATCAACCACGCTCAGCAATTGGGAAAACTTCCTCAATGCCTACCTCAACATCCCTCCCGGAACCGTCGTGCCGAAAATCAACCTGATCAACGCTATTGCTGAACCCGCCTCCATCCAACAACCCGCCTTCACCCCGGCGGAGATCAGCGGCCGACAAATCAGCGGCCTGACCTTTCTCGCTACGCGAACGAGGGAGGACGGCTCACGTCTTGTCCAACATTACCAACCCCTTCCTCCACCAACCACCGCCTATGAAAGCGGCCTGACGTTGCCAATCTGGGAAGACGGACTGCATGAGCTAACCTTGTCCTGGAACACCGTCGGCACCTTCCTCCAAGACGCCACCGGCAACGGCACCTATACCATCGCACAGACGGCCGCCCCCTTTGCCCCCGCCGACGCTCCCCAACTCATCCAAGGGCAATATCGCCTCAACTGGCAAGAATCGTTCCAGGAAGGCACGCTGCTTTTTGCCGCCAACAGCCCGAATCCAACCCAACTATGGGGAGCGCGGCCGTTAACCGCCGCAGCCGAGGGAGCAACATCCTACGCACTCGCTGAAATCCCCCTCTCGTCTATCAACGCCTTCCAGCCCTCGCTATATACGCTACAGGCGGACGGGCAGATGACGGCCGAACCCGGCCCGCTGCTGCTCCACACCCCCGACCAACCACTCACCCGCCAACAACGGCCGCTACCGGATGGCGCTTACCAGACCGGGCTAACGGCCGTCACCAGCAGCGGGATGGCAACGACTACATGGCAGGAAGCAACCGTTGCCAATGCCAACGCCATCCCTGGCTATAGCGCCTACTTCGACCAGCAAGGCAGCTTCCAATTCCTCTCCCCCACCGATTGGCAGCAACCCGGCTACGAGAACGGTATCCTGGCTACCAGCAACATCAGCAACACCGCCACACTCCAGGTGCGCCAATTCTCCCCCTGGACGGCCGACGCCGTCGCGCTTCAAAACGAGGTGTTGCAATCCTTCGGGCAAGTATCACTGCTGGTAGAAGAAGAGGTAACGATTGGCGGAGCGGCCGCCATCCCCGCCCGCCGCGTCGCCTATGGCTATGACCATCCCCAACTTGGCCCGCGTACCGGCCTCTTTTTCGCCTTCGTCCACAACGATAGCGGTTATGTCCTTGATGTAGACGGCCCCCAAGCGGCCGAAGCGGAAACGGTCGCCAATGCCGACACCGCCGCCAGCAGTTGGCGCTTCGCGACGGCCGATCTGCGCGGGCAATGGACGCGCCTGGACCTGGGCGGCTTCCAGGTCCCGCAGCCTCTCCCCTTTGGCTATGAAGTGGCCGGGGAGTGGCATCGCTTCTCTCGCGACGGCCAACGCTTCCTCGCCCTACGGCCGCAAGCGGCCACACGCCAGGCGGCCGACGCCGCACGCGCCCTGGTACAAGCTGCCGGAGAAGGAACCGCGAACTTCAATGCCGGGGAGCCTTATCCTTTCTTGCTGGGCGGCCGCGTCTGGCAACGCGCCGACTTCGCCTATCGCAACGGCGATGGGACGGACATCATCGGCCTGATTATGGTACGTACGGCTGGCGATCAGGAGTTCGCCGCCTGGGCCGAAGCACCAGCGGCCGAATTTGCCGAGCTTGCGGAAGAGGTGTTCTTGATTGCGATTGCTGGGGTGGAAGAAGAGACTGAGAGACTGGGAGACTAGAGATTTGTAAATTTCCATCAATCGCCAACGGTTCCTGAAGAAGCATGAGACGCGCGACGGCCGCGAATGGCGACGGCGGCCGTTGTCAGCAAGAAGAGGACAATCGCCACTTCATTCAGCAGCCCGCCCCAGCGGCGCACCGCCATATTGAGCGATAGGTCCCCCGCCACCCGCAGAAGCAGCGACAAATGGAGCAAGGCCAGGTGTAGATAAAAGATGGGGGAATAAGGTATTGGCACGCCCGTTACGGCGGGGAAGATGACCGGCGCGTGGCCGAAGATCATCGAAAAAACGAAGCCGACAAAAACGGTGTGCAACATCGCATCGTAAAGCGGCCCGGCCGCATACCCCCCACCCGCGATGATCCAGATTAGGCCACTGATGATCAGCCAGCCATACCCCGGCAACAGGCAAGCGGCGATGTAGCGGGTCAGCCCTTGTTGGCGAATGGTGCGCCGGGCAAGATCATAGCGCAACAGCCACAACCCCAAAGCAACCAACGCCAGGCCACTCAACCGTACTCCGGCGTCAAAAGCGACAAATGATAGCAACAGCCCTACCAGAAATAGGGCCACGATTAGGACGAAGGCACGGTTGGTTGATTGCCTATAGAGCAACACCCGCGCCAGCTCTAGCCGTTCTCCGGCAATGGTCAGCACCAGAAAAGCGGCCCACCAGGGTGTTACCTGAAAAATCGGCCGTCCGCCCAACCACAACCCATTCCCCACCAGCCAGGCCAATGCCCCCATTCCCATCACAATATGATCGGCCGAGGGTTGCAAGCGGTAGATAACGACAAATGTGAGTGTCAGCCCCAACGCCCCCAAGACGCCTAACCCACGCGGCAGCTCTGCGGGTACGTCTAGCAACAACGCCACCGCCCCCAAACCAGCCAACAGCGGTGACAGGTAAAAGATCCAACCGCGCTGCTGGTGTTGGCTCAGCGCCACCGCCCGCTCCAGGCTAAGCAGCGTCCCCAAAAAGCCGGAGATCATCAACGGCCCGTGGTTGCCCGGCAGCCGCAAGGCCAGTGGCGGCAACTGCCAGCCCAGACGCAGCAGCCCCGCCCACAGCCCGGCCAGCAACAATATGGCAGCCAGGGCCATCAGCGGGGCGCGTATTCGATAGCGGCGGCGCGGCGGCGCTCCTACTGCCGCCTTGTTTAACCGCTGCTCATTTGCGACCAATGCTCACCCGCCATACCCGGGGGCCTTGCTCCAGATATTCCCAGGTGAATTCACCATTGCGCTCCGCCTGGAATTGATAATAGAGGGGCTTAGGGTCGTGGTCATTGACCAAAATAAAGCTTTCGTCCTTCCCCAGCGACTCAAATTGCTCAAAGATTAGCGGATGCCGCTGGATGGGAGGAAGGGGGCGAATATCTAATACGGTTTTAGTTGTCATCATCAAGTCTCCTTTCATTTTGAGAAACCGGGTTTCTCCGAAGAAACCCGGTTTCTTTAGTGTCTAAATACCTAACGCAGCCCGTCCTTCCGGGGAGATCATTTGTGGGTTCCAGCGTGGCTCCCAGACCAGATTGATGGAAACTTCGGTCAGGCCGGGAATCGCCTGCCACAAAACGCGCTCGATCTCCTGGGCAAAGCTGGCATGAAGGGGGCAGCCCGGAGTAGTAAGCGTCATCGTGATCGTGATCCGGCCCTCTTCGCCAATGTCCACCCCATAAACCAGCCCCAAATCCACGATATTGATACCCAGCTCCGGATCGATTACCTCTTGGATAGCCGCGTAGACCAGTTCCTCAGTGATAAAAGTGTGCATGAGTGAATTCATTCTTGCTTCCCTATGGAGCCTAGCTTACCATCCCTACGGCCGCCTGTACTTGATCTATATCAAGAACCAACGGCCGTTTTTTGCTAGAATTAACCACAGATGGACACGGATCAAACGAATAAACATGGATTTAAAGCCAAGAAATCCGTGAAAATCGGTCAAATCCGTACCATCCGTGGTTAATTTGAGTAATCCCACATGAGGTAAATGCTGGAAAGATGATAAATACAAAGGAAAGATTGATCTTATTGGGCGGCGACTGGTTGGCATTAGCCCTTTTTGTATTTCTGGGACAGATGGAGCACGAGCTAGTGGGAGTCAGCCCGCTGCCACGACTATTAACAACAGCGGCCGTCTTCCTCCTCCCCTGGACGGTGATGGCCTTATTGACAAAGGTTGACCGGGTGGCGGCGAACACCACCGCTCGCGCCTTCCTCGGCCGCTCCTTGCTGACCTGGTTGGCGGCCGCGCCGCTGGCACTCTTGCTCCGCGCCTATCTACAAGGGCAAGCGACGATCATCGTCATCTTCATGACGATCACCATCGGCCTGGGCGGGCTTTTCTTGATCGGCTGGCGTGCCCTTTATCTCATCCTCCGCCGTCGCTTCCACACCCGTCCCAAAGTCAACACCACGCCCGCGGCCGATTATCCACACTAATGGCAGAGGAATAAGAAGCTCACGCAAAGACGCAAAGAACACAAAGGCCGGTCCCCTCGCCAGGCTCGGCACAGGCTCTGAACGAATGTGCAGGAAAAACTTTGCGCCCTTTGCGTCTTTGCGTGAGCCATCTTCCCAAAAAAGATGAAACAAAAGATCGTCGCTTTTGACCAGGATGAAGAGGGGGTCTGGCGGGCCATTCTCGCCTGCGGCCACCGCCAACATGTGCGCCACAACCCGCCGCTGGTCAGCCGTCCGTGGGTGCAATCGGCCGACGGCCGTCGCCGCTTTCTCGGTTACGAACTAAATTGCAAACTTTGCGACGAAGAAGATGAAGAAGGAATGAATTCATCGGCTGGGAATGAATTCCCAGCCTGACACAGCAAGTACGCTAAAGCGCACTGGATGAGTTCTTTTTAGTTGCACAATCGGCGTTAACCCGTTTCAACGGGTTTCCTGTGTCAGACGCCGATTTCAATCGGTGTTCTTTCAGGTCACAAACTCTACCAACACATCCCGCAACACGGCCGCATCCAAATTACTGCCCGTCAGCACACAAACCACGTTCTTTCCCTTCAAGTCCAGGTCGGCCGCTTCTTCAAGCAGCGGGACGATAGCAATCGCGCCAGACGCCTCGACAACCAACTGTTCGCGGCTGACCAGGGTAAAAATCGCCCGGCGCAGTTGTTGTTCGCTTGCCAGATGGATGCTGTCAATCAGCTTGCCAGACAACGCCAGCGGCAAACGGCCGAAGCCCCCCGCCAATCCATCAGCCAGGGTCGGCTCGTGGTCATAGGGATCATGCGCCACCCCGCGCTGCAAACTAAGCAGGGCCGCCGGGCTGGCCTCCGGCTGCATCCCAATGATCCGGCACTCCGGCTGCAGATGGTTGATGGATTGGGCAATTCCGGCAATCAATCCCCCACCCCCCACCGGCACGATCACCGCATCTACATGAGGCAAATCATAGACGATCTCCAACCCCACCGTCGCCTGCCCGGTGACCACATCAAGGTCATCATAAGCGGGTATCTGGATCGCGCCGGTACGAAAGGCGTGGTCGGCCGCGGCCTTTTGTGCCGCCCCAAACGTCTCCCCCACCAGATGAAGCTGCACCGGATAGCGACGCAAGCGCGTCAGCTTGGCACGGGGAATCGTCGTTGGGACAAAAATATCAACTCCCAGCGCGTCTGGTCTTGTCTGTTGCAATGACTTTACCGCGTGGGCGATCCCTAGTGCATGGTTGCCCGCCGAGGCGGCGACGATGCGCGTGTGGGTTTTGCCGCGCAGACGATCTTCGGCCGTCAGCCGCGTCAACTTGCTCAATGCCCCGCGCACCTTAAACGAGCCGGTCGGCTGGCGACACTCTAGCTTCAACCACACATTCGCGCCGGAGCGCTCGCTCAGATAGGGGCTATGCAGCAGCCGCGTGCGCTCAATATAGGGCTCGATTTGCCGGTGGGTATGCCAGATGCGCGAGAGCGGGATGGGCCTCATAGGGAATAGTTGGTGAGGGTAATTTATCAGTCAATGTTGACAATATGACCAGCCGGTATTCTAATATGGAGTAAGATCGTTGACAAGCTTAATAGATTAACCGGTGTGTGCCACTTTTGTTGCTGCTCATGCGTGTACAGCGATTTTCCCAAATCGCCAGCGTAACAGCCGTGGAGAGACCGCGATTTAGGAATATCGCGTTACGATTGTCACTCTGTCCACAAAATTGGCCCGCACCATAGACCAATAAATAGTTACACTATTTCACCACTATACCCTATGAGGAGTAAACCAACATGACGACGAACGACAATGGCTTTCGTCCCGGTCTGGAGGGCGTTATTGCGGCCGAAACCCGTCTGAGCCACGTAGACGGACAGCGCGGACAACTGGTGATCGCCGGTTTTCCGCTAGAGGAGTTGGCCGGGCGGGCTACCTTTGAAGAAACAGCTTATTTATTATGGAATGATCATCTGCCAACGGAAGCGGAGTTGGAGCCGTTTGCGGCCGAATGGCGCAGCCTGCGCCGCTTGCCCGACGCTACCTACCATCTGTTGGAGGATGTGGCGGCGAAAGATATTGAGCCAATGGACGCCCTGCTGATGGGCGCGGCCACGCTAAGCCTGGACAGCCCGACGGCGGCCGAGCAACTCGCTTTAGCCATCGTCGCCCGGCTGCCAACCATCGTCGCCACCTATTGGCGACTGCGCCAGGGGCAAGAACCGGTTGCGCCCGACCCCGATTTGAGCAATGCCGCCAACTACCTCTATATGCTGACTGGCGAAAAACCCCATGACGCCCAGACCCGCGCCCTCGATACCTACCTGAATACCGTGATTGACCACGGCCTGAACGCCTCTACCTTCACCGCACGCGTGATTATCGCCACGGATTCCGATCTGGTATCGGCCATCACCGGCGCGTTGGGGGCATTGAAGGGGCCATTGCACGGTGGAGCGCCCGGCCCGGCGTTGGATATGGTCTTTGAGATCGGTGCGGCCGACCGCGCTGAATCCTATCTGCGGGCCAAGCTGGACCGCGGTGAGCGGCTGATGGGCTTCGGTCATCGCGTCTACAAGGTGCGTGATCCACGCGCCGATGTCCTCTCCCAGGCGGCCGAAAAGCTCTTCCAGGAAGCGGGGGACTCTTCCCTCTACGAACTCGCCAAAGCAGTCGAGAAAAAATCGGTTGATTTATTGGCCGAATACAAGCCCGGCCGCAATCTGCAGACCAATGTCGAGTTCTATACCGCGCTGGTCTTGCACGGTCTGGGGCTGGAGACGGACCTCTTCACCCCCACCTTCGCCATCAGCCGCGCTGCCGGTTGGATCGCCCACTGCTTCGAGCATCAGGCTACCGGCCGTCTGATCCGCCCCTCCTCGCGCTTCATCGGTGACATGGACCGCACCTGGCAACCAATAGAAGCACGCTAACACCTCCTAGAAACCGGGTTTCTTAAAGAAACCCGGTTTCTCTTGCCCCCTCACCCGTTCCCCAAAAATGCGTTATAATCCGGCGACTCATCCATAGGTTTCTTGATGAATGACGCATTGCAAGACGATGGAACATTGATCAACTTGATCACCGAGCGCAACGCAGCGGCGTTGGGTGAGTTGTATGATCGCTATCATCGTCTTGTTTTCAGCATCGCCTACCGGATTATCGGCGACCGGGGCATAGCGGCCGAAATCACACTCGACGTCTTTACCCATGTCTGGCAACGGGCCGACAGCTATCGCCCCGAACGGGCTAAGGTCAGCACCTGGATCAGCGCCATCAGCCGCAACCGCGCCATAGACCTCCTGCGCCAACACAACATCCGGCCTGAATCAAACAGCATCAGTTGGGAGCTGGTTCCCTCCCCACCCGCTTCGGCCGCCCATGATCTGGAAGATCAGGTTGAGCGAGCGCTGCAACGGGAACAGGTTCGAGCGGCACTGGCTACATTGCCCGATGAACAACGGCAAGTCCTCTCGCTGGCTTACTTCAAAGGCTACACCCACCAGCAAATTGCCGACGAATTGCAACAGCCACTTGGAACGGTTAAGACGCGCATCCGCTTGGCGATGCAAAAACTGCGCCAGACCCTGCAAGCCGAGGACCCGGCTGGAAAAGAGCCAACCACTGGAATGACACCCACTGGGGAGATGAATAAATCCGACAACCCCTCGGCTACGTACTATAATAAGAAGGATTAAGGATTTTTTGATGTCAGATAAGGCCCATGTTCTCGACTGGCTTCCGGCCTATGCGCTTGGTTCGCTGGATGAAGCAGAAGCACAACTGGTCGCCAACCATTTGCGCGATTGCCCCTCATGCCAGGCGGAATTGGCTGCTTATCAGGGAGTGGTCGGACAATTAGCCTTGCCCCTCCCCGCCGTCACGCCCCCGGCCGATCTGAAACAACAACTGCTTGAGCGCATACAACCACAGTCTGGTTTTGCCGCGCCGCCAGCCCCCGTGCCGCGCCCCTCCCCGCAAAAAGCGCATCAGCCACATCAACCACGTCGTCGCTCACGGCCGACGCGCCAACTCGCCTGGGTCTTTGCCACCTTGCTGCTAATCTTTGGAGTATCGTTTGCCACCCTCTTTTTCTGGCTGCAAAGCAACCGGAGCGAACAACCGGCGATGCTGATCGAGCCACAGGGGATGCGGGCCATCGCCCTCAGCAGCAGCGAAACCGCGCCCCAGGCCAGCGGGTTTGTGATCATCGGTGCCGACGGCCGTAATGGGGCACTCATCGTAGACAAATTCCCCACGCTCGACCCCGCACAGACCTACCAGGTGTGGTTGGAACGCGACGGCCAATATATCAGTAGCTCGCTCTTCACGGTGGATGAAACGGGCTATCGCGGTACACGGCTGGAGGCCCCCGATTCGCTGCTCAGTTACTCCACGCTACAGATAACGGTTGAACCCCTGGATGGAAGTCCTCAACCCAGCGGCGCGCCGATCATGCACGGTTCGCTGCAAAACCCGCAAACCGGCTCAACCAACTCCCCGCGCTGACGGCCGCTACTCTCTTCAAGCATCCGCGTCATCAGCGTCCCATCCGCGTCATCGGCGTAACCATTATTCTACCGGTAGCGGGCGACAGACTCGCGCACGCTGAGGGTTGGCGGGAAACGAGGAATAGCGGCCGCCTCCCCACGCATCAAACGCAACAACGCCCGCGCCGCCCCTTCGCCAATCTCCACCGCCGGAATGCGAATGGAAGTGAGCGGCGGCGTCATATAAGCCGTCGTTGGCTGATCATCATACCCGACAATCGAAATATCCTGTGGGACGCGAATACCCCGCCGGTACAACGCCAGCCGCGCCCCATAGGCCATCTGGTCGTTGGCGGCAAAGAGGGCAGTGAAGTTTTTCCGCCCCGTCAACAACATCTCAATCGCCAACACCCCCGCTTGCTCATTGTAGTTCCCTTCAATGATCAACTCCGGGTTCACCTCCAACCCATTGTCCAACAACGCCTGCTTATACCCTTCGCGGCGTTCAACCGCATCCTGATGGGTCAGCATACCCGTCACATGGGCGATGTTGCGGTGTCCCATCTCAATCAGATGCTGCGTCGCCGTATACCCCCCATGGTAATCTTCCAGCGACAAACATTGATCGGCAATACCGGCGATGTTGCGGCCGACCAAAATCAAAGGTATCTGCCGTGCCACCTCACACAACACGCTTTCCGCGCAATCCCCGCCGACCACAATCAACCCATCCACCCGCCGATCAAGCAGGATATTGATCGCCTCCTCCTCGCGCTTCGCGTCCCAATAACCATCAGCAAAGAGGGGTGTATAGTTGCTATCTTCCAGCCCAACCAGGATACCGCGCAACATCGAGTCGTGTAGCGGCCCGCCGATGTTTTGCGTCAACGCGCCAATGGTCATCGATTGTCCGCTGGCCAGCCCCTGGGCGAAGACATTCGGCCGATAGTCCAACTCCTGCATCGCCTTCAGCACCGCCTCCTGCTTATTTGGCGTCACCGGCGCATTGCCGTTCAGCACCCGCGACACGGTGCTGATGGAAACGTTCGCTTTGGCAGCAATGTCTCGAATTGTGATTCTCCTTTCCTGAGACATCATGATTTCCTCCACAGTCGAACAAATGTACGAAAACGTTTTCGAGCGAATGCCACCACCACAGGCGTTGTAGGTCAGCCATCCGCCGCTGTTCAGCTATTGATCACAAGCTCTACCTATCTAAATCAGTCAAATTGAACAAAGAGGAAAGGAATTTTTCTTTCTCCCTTGACAAGTAACCTCGAACCATGATAGCATATTTGAAAGCGTTTTCAAATATCTAATCGAAAATTGCTTTCTATGAGAAAACGTTTTCAGTTTCCTTTTTCTATGTACTGTAAGGTACGCTTGTCCGCATTTTGTGATCGCGCCGGCACGACGGCCGCCACACACCCCGCGGGAGGAGGTGATTAGGAGTTCGATACGCTTCAATCGTTTCACCCATCAGCAAAAGCAAACTTTTAGCAAATCCCTATTTATATCACTCTTTAGGAGGAGGACACGATGAAAAAGGTTACGAAAAGTTTAATCGCGCTTTTGATCATTGCCGCTATGGTATTGACTGCTTGTGGGGGCGGTGGTGCAACCGAAACAACAGCCCCAACAGCAGAGCCTTCCGTAGAAGAACCCGTCGCCGAAGAACCCATAGTTGAAGAAGAAACCGTTTCAGAAGAAGAACCGGCGGCCGAAGAGCCTGCCGAAGAACCAGCCGCTGAGGAACCGGCCGAAGAACCGGCCGCCAGCGGCGACCGTGTGCAGGTTCGCTGGTTTGTCGGCCTCGGCGCTGGCACCGATGAACCCACCTTCGCCGGACAAGAGCAAGTGGTTGCCGACTTTAACGCCTCCCAAGACGAAATCGAACTCGTCCTGGAAATCGTTGA
>CAYPHY010000058.1:22796-26330 GCA_964410625.1 uncultured Ardenticatenaceae bacterium
GACCTGTTCGACGAAGCGGGCCTGCCCTATCCTCCGCAAGAGTATGGCGCACCCTATGTGGATGCCGAGGGGAATGAAGTCGAGTGGAACATTGACACGCTGACGAACCTGGCGATGCAACTAACCGTAGATGCCAACGGCAACGACGCCACCAGCCCCGACTTTGATCCCGACAACATCGTTCAATTTGGTTTTGGCGAACAATTCACCGACGCTCGTGGCGTTGCCACGCTCTTTGGCGCTGGCTCGCTGGTGGATGACGACGGCAACGCTCAAATTCCAGAACATTGGGCCGAAGCCTGGAAATGGGCTTATGATGGGATGTGGAATAGCTACTTCTATCCCAATGGCCCCTACGGCGGCAGCGACATCTTAGGCGCTGGCAACTGGTTTGAGTCCGGCAATATGGCGATGGTTCACACCCACCTGTGGTACACCGCTTGCTGTATGAGCAACTTTGAAGGAACCTGGAACACGGCCGCTGTCCCCTCTTACAACGGAACCACCACCGCCAAGATGCACGCGGATACCTTTGGCATCCCCCGCGCCAGCCAAAACCCGGAGGCGGCCTTCACCGTGCTGACCTACCTGCTCGGCGAAGCTGCACCCGACTTGCTCAACATCTATGGTGCGATGCCCGCCCGTCTCAGCCTCCAGGGTGACTACTTCGAGCAATTCGGCGAAGCCACCTTCCCCGGCGAAGACATCAACTGGCAGGTCGTGGTTGACAGCATCGCCTATGCCGACAACCCCAACCACGAGAGCTACATGCCCAGCTTCCAGGAGACCAACGACAAATACAACGAGTACTGGAATAAATGGGCCGAAACGCCTGATCTCGATATGGATGCCGAAATTGAAGCCCTGCAAGGTGAGCTACAGACCATCTTCGACGCAGCGGCCGCTGCATCCAACTAATCGCAATCAGCCTTAGTTCTTAATAGGCAGTAATCGGTAATTGGTTACGGTTAATGTTTGCTATAATAAGGTTTAGGCCTATAACCAATTTACCGGTTACTGCCAACCGTTAACATCTTCAAAGGAGATACCTGATCCACGAACAGCGCAAATGTTGTGTACGAATTTCGATGAATGCGTCTAAATTATCGTCACAAAATTTGCGCCTGTTCCTTGCTTACGCAGGACGCACCAAGACTAATTAGATGAAAGCTCGTACTGACCATCAGCGAAATATCCGCGAGCAATCTTATTGCATATCCGCGTCATCCGCGTAACCATTTTCTATATTTCACAGGAGGAGAGTGAGCTATGGCGAGTATCAGCCTCAAAATGCGATCCTCAAGCAAGACAAAACCTTCAAACCTGGCCCGCCATGAAGCGCGATGGGGGTTCCTTTTCATCAGCCCCTGGCTCATCGGCTTTCTCATCTTTTTCCTCTTGCCGATGATCGCCTCCTTCGGCTTTACCCTTTTTAATTTCAATCTTGCCAACCCGGACGAGGCCACCTTCATCGGCTTCAGCAATTGGCAACGGGCTTTGTTTAACGATCCGGAAGTACCGGCCGCCTTCGCCGTTACGCTCAAATTTGCCGCCATTTCCCTGCCTATTGGCATGTTGTTTTCGCTCTTCGTCGCCATCTTGCTCAACTCCCGCCACGTGCTGGGCAAAAATATCTTCCGCACCTTTTTCTACATGCCCACCATCATCCCCTTCGTCGCCAGCGTGCTGATCTGGGCCGGGGTTTTAAACAGCCAGACGGGTTGGATCAACTTGTTGCTGCAAAATGTCTTTGGCATCCAGGCCGTCGGCACACAAGGCTTGCGCTGGCTGGCCGATCCCAAATTAATTTATATCAGCTATACCATGCTCGGCCTGTGGGGAATCGGCAATGCGATGATGATCAATCTGGCCGGGTTGCAAAATGTGCCAACTGTTCTTTATGAGGCATCAACCATTGACGGCGCGACCTGGTGGCAACAACTGCGCCATGTCACCTTGCCGATGATTTCGCCCGTCATCTTCTATAACCTGGTGTTGGGCGTCATCGGCCTAATGCAATACTTCTTGCCCCCCTATGTCCTCAATGGTGGGACCGGCTTCCCCGAAGGGACGACGCGCTTCATCATGATTTATTTCTATAAGCAGGCTTTTGCTTTCTTTAATATGGGATATGCCGCGACCATTGCCTGGCTGATCTTCGCCGTCGGTCTGGTTTTGGCCGCTATTTTGTTCGGCACCGCCCGCTATTGGGTCTACTATGCCGCGGAGCAACAATAATTATGGCCGCCACAACCGCAACTCCCATGTCCGCAGCCGCGCCGACCAGGGCTGCCTTGCATCGCGCCCGCCGTGTACGGCAAGTATTGGCTACGGCCGCCCTCACTATCCTCACGATACTCATCCTTCTCGTCTATCTGATGCCGTTGGGCTATGGCTTTGTCACCTCGCTCAAAACGGACGCCCAAATCTCGGCCGCCGGTGCACCTATCTGGCCAGCGTCGGAAGCCACCTTCAACTATGAAGGTAAAGAGTACGACATTTTTGAGGTGCCGACCGATGACGGGATTCAGCATTGGGCCTTGGTTGAACGGGGTCGCGAAGCGAGTAGCTTCGTTGACCCCAACAACCCTGAGGCTGGGCTAATCCCCTGGGAAGGACGCTGGCGCACGCTGGAACGCGCCTGGGAGCCGGACTTCCAATGGAGCAACTATCCCGAAGCGTGGACGACGATTGATTTCGTCAAGTTGCTGCGCAATACACTGATGTATTGCGTCCTCAGCACTATTGGCGCGGTGGCGTCGTCGGCCGTCGTTGCCTATGGCTTCTCGCGCTTTCGCTTTCGCGGCAAGGGCTTGCTCTTTGGCATCGTCATGGCGACGATCATCCTCCCCGGCGCAGTCACGCTCGTCCCCACCTACTTTTTCTTTAACCTGCTCGGTTGGGTCGGCAGTTGGAAGCCGTTGATCATCCCCGTCTACTTCGCCAACGCCTATAACATCTTCCTCCTGCGCCAATTCTTCCTCGGCATCCCGATGGAGATGGATGAGGCGGCCAAGATTGACGGGGCCAACCCCTTGCGTATCTTCTGGTCAATCATTTTGCCGAACGCCAAGCCGGCGTTAACGGCCGTGATCCTCTTCCACTTCTTCTTTGCCTGGAACGACTTCTTCGGGCCGCTGATCTATCTCGCCGGAAAGCCTGACCTGATCCCGATCACCGTCGGCATTACCGGCTTCAACAATCTCTATGAAAGCCAGGCCAATCTCATCCAGGCCGTCGCCCTGATCGCCTCCGTCATTCCGCTGGTCATCTTCTTCTTTGCCCAGCGCGTCTTCCTCGATGGCATCAGCGTCGCCGGAGCGGGAATAGAAAAATAAACATACAGCCATCAACCAATCATCTCACGCAAAGACGCAAAGGACGCAAAGTTTTCTAGTCTCTAATCTCCCCTTTGTGCCTTAGCGTTCTTTGCGTGAGCCAATCACCAGGACAACCCATGACACCTTCCATTGAGATGCAGGTGGAACAACTCCTGCAACAGATGACGCTTGCCGAAAAAATCGGCCAGATGAC
>CAYPHY010000059.1:0-25754 GCA_964410625.1 uncultured Ardenticatenaceae bacterium
TCCGAGCGGAGCGAGGAATCCCTGGCGATTCCGTTGACCAGCGAATGGATAGGGATTCCTCGCTCCGAAGACTCCACTCGGAATGACAGTTGTTCAAACTGTTGAAACAGTGTGCTAATGCACCTTTGTAGTTACAATCAAAAAAAACAAATGGGAGTGGTGGCTTGAATATTGATATTGTCCGTTCTGATGCCTCACATTTAGAGGCGATTATTCATTTTGCCGTCCGGCTCAATCCCCAACCACAGCACCATATTGGCTATTTGGGAGTTAGTCCGGCCGATATTGAGCAGACGATTCGCTCGTTGCCATCCGCGCCAGAAGAGCGCTTTGTACTGGCCTATGACGATGGCGGGCTGGTGGGGTTATTGGGCATTGATGATGATCTGGAACTCGGCCGCGCCTGGCTCCTCGGCCCGTTGGTCATCATGAACAGACGAAGCTGCTGATCGCGGCCGAAGGAGACACACTACAACCTTGTTCTATTCTTCTATGCTGGCAGCGGAACTACCCAGTAAATAATCAATCGCTGCATCCAGTTGTGGATCAATTGCCTGGTCCTCGGCCGTCGTCAACTCTTCCGCCTCCGGCAACGTCACCAGAATATCCGGCTGGAGTCCCTGCTGGTGAATCCAATTCTCGCCAGGCGTCAGCCAGCGGGCCACCGTCAGCCGCAACCCACCGCCATTGCTCAACGAGTGGACAGACTGCACCGTTCCTTTGCCAAACGAAGTATTCCCTACCAGGACACCTCGCTCGCGATCTTGAATGGCTCCGGCCAGCACTTCCGATGCACTGGCGCTGCCCTCGTCAATCAGGACAACCAGTGGGATTTCTTCGGCCAACCCACCATCGTCTGACTCATAGACCCGCTGGCGGCCGTCGCCAAACTCCTCCACCAACACCACCCCATCGGGCAAGAACTCATCCGCCACATCCGTCACCTGATCCAGCAAGCCGCCTGGATTGTGGCGCAGATCGAGGATTAATCCATCAGGATTGGCCGCCAATAGTTCCTGTAAAACCTCCTCCAGTTCATCATCCGTCGTGCGGATAAACTGGTTGATACGCACATAGCCGATGTTGCTGTCCAACATCTCCCCCGTCACGCTCGGCACATCAATGATCGCCCGCTCGATATCTATGGTAAATGTTTCGCCATCGCGCTCAATCACGAGATTAACGCTCGTACCCGCCGGGCCACGAATCAACGCCGCCGCCTCCACCACATCCATCCCGGCCAGATCAACCCCATCCGCCTCACGGAAAATATCCCCCGGCCGCAACCCCGCCTCAAACGCCGGAGAGCCTTCAATGGGCGAAACCACCGTCAGAGCGCCGTCTACCGTTTCGACGACCACGCCAATTCCCTGAAATTCACCATCCATGCTCTCTTGGGCAGCGGCTTCGGCCGCCGGTTCCAAATAGCGCGTATAGTCGTCGCCCAAGGCGGCCAACATGCCGTTGATCGCCCCTTCGACGAGCAGCGTGTCCTCTACCGGTTGGTCATAGTAACGGCCGTGGACCAGGTCCCACACTTCCCAAAAGGGGTCCATGACGGAGCGATCCATTGAGGTTGTGTTGCCAGACAACACACTCTGCCCGGCAGCAAAAACATCCACCGGCGCCCAGGGGGATTGGCCAAAGAGGTAACCGGCATTAAAACCGAGGATCAGAAAAAGAAGAACAAGAAGCAAAGTGATAGATTGTTTACGCATTATATTTTCGGATGTAGCAAGTGGCAGGCAGCAAGTGGCATTTCTGACTTGCTACCTGCCACCTGCTACTTGCCACCAACTCTTATTAACGATATACATGTAAAGTAGTTACTATCAACCACTATGAAGTCTACCTATAATTTGTTAACAATCTGTTGACGTAGCCTGAGAGGTGCTTAAGTGTTGCCTGTTCGTCAGGTTATACGCGCCTCCTGCTTTGGCGGCCAGGACTGCATTTGTTAGAATTGCAAAACGAAAATTAGAAGCCGGGTTTCTCAGCATTTATATTAAAGGAGACAACCCTTCTTGTAAGAAACCCGGTTTCTATGTTAAACCATGACCACGCAGAAAGTTAGAACGATTTATGCCTTCAGCCTGGTGCTGCTCGATGCACTGCTCATCGGCGCTGCCTTCGTGCTGGCTTACTATCTGCGGGTCTGGATTCAATGGCCGGAACCCTGGGCTAATCAAGTGCCGCTCAATACCTATTGGGGCCTGATCATCGTCCAGATTGTCACCATCATCGCCGTCCTCTTCGTCAATAATCAATACTATATCCCTCGCGCCATCTCGCGCGTCGATCAAGCGTATTACATCTTCGCCAGCGTGTCGGTGGGTATCCTGCTCGCTATCGCCATTGTCGCCCTGCTCTTCAAGAATAACGAAGACAACCAGCTAGTGCTACATTATCCGCGCTCGATGCTACTTTATGCTTGGTTACTGGCGATTGTGTTCCTGGTGATCGGCCGCGTTCTGCACCAATGGGTGCGTAACCGCCTTCGTGACCGGGGAATTGGCAAGGATCGCCTGTTGGTCGTCGGCAGCGGCGAAACAGCCCGCTTCATTTTACAGCGGATTATCTGGTCGCCGGAACTGGGCTATGAGCTAGTCGGTTTGGTGAATGGCAATGGTCAGGTAGATAACCTGCTTGGCGTGCCTATGCTTGGCACACCGGAAGATTTGCCAACGCTGATTGAGCAAGAGGCGATTGACGAAGTGATTATCGCCATGCCGGAGAAGGGGCATCGCGAAACGCTAAACGTCATCTCTTATTGCGAGCGCGGCCGTGTCACCATCAAAGTCTTCCCCGATCTCTTCCAATATATCACCAGCCAGGCGGGGATTGATGATCTGGGTGGGTTGCCGCTGCTCTCCGTGCGCGATTACGCCTTGCGTGGCTACTTGCTCGTCTTTAAGCGGATAATGGACTTCGTGGGCGCAGCTATCGGCCTGATCCTCTTCGCACCGTTAATGCTGTTGACCGCCATTGCGATCAAACTGGAGTCTCCTGGCCCGGTCTTCTTTGCCCAAACGCGAATGGGGCTGGATGGCAAGCGGTTCTATATGCTCAAGTTTCGCTCCATGCGCAACGACGCCGAAAAGGACGGCCCCGGCTGGACAACAGACAATGATCCCCGGCAGACCCGTCTGGGAAGCTTTTTACGCAAGCTGGAAGTGGATGAGCTACCGAATCTGATCAACGTCCTCCTGGGCGAGATGAGCCTGGTCGGGCCGCGTCCGGAACAGGCCCACTATGTGGAGCAGTTCCGCCAAATCGTCCCGCGCTATATGGACCGCCACCGCGAGAAAGGGGGCATGACCGGTTGGGCACAGGTCAACGGCTTGCGCGGTGATACCTCTATTAGCGAACGGACCAAGTATGATCTCTGGTATTCGGAAAATTGGTCGATCTTGCTTGATATAAAGATCTTGCTGCGTACCTTTTGGCAAATTGTACAGCGTAAAAACACCAATCGCGGCCGTCTCCCGCAAGCCGAAATGCCGCTGAACACCCCCCCTGTCCCCATCAACCACAATGGCACGCTCGCTCCCAACCATGAAATAGCGGAAAGCAGAGAGTGGCATATGGAGCAGGTAGAAAGCGAAGAGTGGGACACAATCAAGACAGACGCCTGATCTCCAATCTCTACGCTTGAATCTCTCAATCTCCAATTCTCCCACTCTCTTACTCACTCTCCAATCTAACGTTGTTCTTATTTGACGCTGATTTTTTGCCATGCTATGATACTTGTATAGGATAGTTAGCACTCTCTAATCGCGAGTGCTAATTACAGAAAGGGAAACCGGGTTTGCTGAGGGAACCCGGTTTTGGTGTGTTTATTAAATAGGCTGATGTTTCCGCTATTATCAGATCGTCAGGAATCCATTCTGCGCCTTGTGGTGCGAACCCATATCGAAACAGGCAAGCCCGTAGGGTCGAAGACGCTGGTAGAGGCGTTTGACCTGGACTATAGCTCGGCCACTGTGCGCAATGAGCTGGCAATGCTGGATGATTTGGGTTATCTGGTGCAACTGCACACATCGGCCGGCCGCATCCCCAGCGAAATGGGCTATCGCTACTTTGTGCAAAAGCTGTTGGGTGAGTTCCATTTGCCAACCCATGAACAGCAAATGATCCGCCACCAGTTCCACCAGGCACGGCTCGATTTGAACCAGTGGATGCGCCTGGCGGCCGCCATTCTCGCCCGCACCTCGCGTAGTGCCAGCTTTGTCACCGCTCCCCAGGCCCGCGCCAACCGCTTTAAGCATGTACAACTGATTTCTACACAAGGGCGATTGGTGCTGATGGTGCTGGTCTTGTTTGGCGGTGAAGTTAACCAGCAAATGTTGACCCTGGCCGACCCCGTACCCCAAGCACGGCTGAGTGCCGTCGCCGAACGGCTCAATTCCCTGTTTGTTGACGCCGATTACGACGATATTGTCGCTCGCTCCACCCATCTTGATCCATTAGAAGAAGATGTAGTACGCCTGGTGCTGGATGTGCTGGGTCGCGCTGATCGGCGGCCGATCAGCGACATCTACCGCGATGGGCTGGTCAACATCCTCGACGACGAAGGGACACGCCAGGCAGTGCGCTTTCTGGAAGAGCGCACCCTGCTGGCTGGCTTGCTGGCGGAGACGGAATTGACCGCCACCGATGGCATTCAGGTGGTCATTGGTGGGGACGGCCGTTGGGAACACCTGAAAGATTGTACGATGATACTCTCCCGCTATGGAGTCACCGACAGCTTCTACGGGACCATTGCCGTCGTTGGGCCGACGCGAATGCCCTACGGCCGCAACGTGGCCGCCGTGCGCTATGTCGCTGACCTGATGAGCGGATTTGTCCATGAATATTACCTGCAGGAGCTGCCGTCTCCCTCCTATGCTGCGGGTCAATCCTTAGCATCAACAAGCGCGATGGCAAAGCCCGCGGATGAGGTGAATGACAGTGATTGATGAAACGATGCAAGAAAAGATAATCAACGATAGTGACGTGGGTAGTGTCGAAGAAGCCGACGTCATTGAGCAGAGCGAAGCGGCCGCGGAAGTAGGGGAACAACCCTCTCTATCGCTGGAAGAACAGTTGGCAGAAGCCCAGGCCGAGGCCAGCCGCAATCTGGAGGGTTGGCAACGGGCACAGGCCGAATTTGCCAATGCGCGGAAGCGGCTGGAACGCCAACGCATGGAAGCCTATGTGAACGCCAATGCGGAGGTCGCAACTCGCCTGTTGCCAATCGTTGATGACTTTGAACGAGCGCTGCAAAACGCCTCTCCCGCCGTCGAAAGTGATGGCTGGTATTCAGGCGTCGAGCTGATCTACCGTAAGTTACTCAATGTCCTGGACGGAATGGGCGTTTCTCCAATTGAAGCGATTGGACAGCCCTTTGATCCCAATCTCCATGAGGCGCTCGGACAGGAACCTTCTGAGGAATATGACAGCGGCCTGGTCGCGCGTGAAATGCAACGCGGCTATCGCCTCGGTGATCGTTTGATCCGGCCGTCGTTGGTGTATGTAGCTGAATAAGAAGAGACTGAGAGACTAAGAGATTGAGAGACTGGAGAGTAGGGTCTCCTAATCTCTCAGTCTCCTGGTCTCCGATTTTAAGGATTAGAACAGATGGCAAAAATAATCGGCATTGATTTAGGAACAACCAACTCTGTAGCGGCCGTGATGGAAGGCGGTGAGCCAACCGTCATCCCTAGCGCCGAAGGCAGTCGCCTCTTTCCCTCCATCGTCGCTGTCAACTCCAAAACGGGCGAGCGATTGGTGGGCCAGGTGGCAAAACGCCAGGCGGTGATCAACCCGCTGAACACCATTTTCTCCGTCAAGCGTTTTATGGGGCGCAAATATGACGATCCCGAAGTCGCCAAGGCCCGCACTTATGTACCTTACGAGGTACGCCAGGCGCCGAATGGCGACATTCGCGTCGTGATGAACGAACGGGAATACTCCCCGCCGGAGATTTCGGCGATGATCTTACAGAAGATCAAGACAGACGCCGAAGCCTTCCTCGGCCAACCCGTTACCCAGGCGGTGATCACCGTCCCCGCCTATTTCAACGATACCCAACGTCAGGCGACAAAAGACGCAGGCAAGATCGCCGGGCTGGAAGTGCTGCGTATCGTCAATGAGCCGACCGCTTCCTCCCTGGCCTATGGTTTGGGTAATAAGAACGATGAAGTGATCGCCGTCTACGACCTCGGCGGTGGGACGTTTGATATTTCCATTCTGGAAGTGGGCGACGGCGTGTTCGAGGTGCGTTCGACCAATGGCGACACCTTCCTCGGCGGCGACGACTTTGACCAACGGATCATCGATTGGGCGGCCGAACAGTTCAAGATGGATGAGGGGATTGACCTGCGCAACGATAAGCAGGCGCTGCAACGGTTACGCGAAGCGGCCGAAAAGGCCAAGGTCGAACTGTCAACAACGATGCAGAGTGAACTGAACCTGCCCTTCATCACCGCCGACGCCAGCGGCCCGAAACATCTGACGCTGACGCTGACCCGCGCTAAGCTGGAGCAACTGACCGAAGACCTGATCCAGCGTTCAATTGAACCCTGCCGGAAGGCGTTGAAAGACGCTGGACTCGATGTGAACGACATCACTGAGGTCATTCTTGTCGGTGGCATGACCCGTATGCCCGCCATTCAGGAGGCAGTGCGTAAATTCTTTGGCAAGGAACCCCACAAGGGCGTGAATCCCGATGAAGTGGTCGCGCTTGGCGCGGCGATTCAGGCCGGTGTGTTGGGTGGCGAAGTGAAGGATGTGCTCTTGCTCGACGTGACCCCGCTGACACTGGGCATCGAAACGTTGGGCGCAGTGGCAACTCCGTTGATTGAGCGTAACACGACTATCCCAACCAAGAAGAGCCAGGTCTTTTCCACTGCTGCTGACGGCCAGACTCAGGTGGAGATCCATGTTGTACAGGGTGAACGGCCGATGGTCGCCGACAACAAGAGCCTAGGACGCTTCATTCTCGACGGCATCCCCCCCGCCCCGCGCGGCGTCCCGCAAATTGAAGTGACCTTCGACATCAACGCCGACGGTATTCTCAACGTCAGTGCCCGTGACAAGGCCACCGGCCGCGAGCAGAAGATGCAGATCATCCCCTCCAGTGGCCTTTCGGATACGGAAATCGAGAAGATGGTACGTGACGCCGAAGCGCACGCCGCTGAGGACACCCGCCGCAAGGAAGCCGTCGAGACGCGCAATATGGCCGACACGGCCGTTTATAGCGCGGAGAAGTTCTTGCAAGAGAACGGCGATAAATTGCCTGAAGCGAGCCGCACGGCCGTGCAAAGCCAGATCGACGCCTTAAAAGCGGCGCTGGGTGGCGAAGATGATGCGGCGATCCGTTCGGCCGCCGAGCGGCTGCAAGCAGCCCTGCAAGAAGCGGGCGCGGCGATGTATCAGCAACAACAGCAACAACCAGATGACAGCGGCAACGGCCAATCACCTGAATCGGACGAGGACGTAATCGAAGGCGAATTCAGCGACGCCTGATTCTAGTGGGGGGTGAGGAGTGAAGAGTAACTGATTGACCACTCTTCACTCCCCACTCCTCACTCTCCACTATCGAGAGATGGCGACAAAACGAGACTACTACGAAGTGCTGGGGGTTTCCCGCAGCGTAACCAAAGAGGAACTGAAAAAGCAGTACCGCCGGTTGGCGCGGCAATACCACCCCGACGTCAATAAGGAAGCGGACGCGGCCGATCGCTTCAAAGAGGTCAACGAAGCATACGAAGTGCTTTCCGATGACCAGACGCGGGCCGCTTATGACCGCTTCGGTCATGCCGGGGTGCAAAATGGCGGTGCGGGATTCTCTGGCTTTGAAGGTGGTTTTGGCAGCGTTGCCGATATCTTTGAGGAGTTCTTCGGCGGCTCCTTCGGCGGCCGTCGCCGTCGCCAGGGGCCGCGTCGCGGAAGTGACCTGCGCTTTGATCTCTCGATCACCTTTGAGGAAGCCGTCTTCGGTGTGGAGCGGGAGATCGAATACCGTCGCCTCGAACTCTGCACCGAATGTCGCGGAACGGGAGCGGAACCTGGGACCGCGCCGATCAACTGCACCACCTGTAACGGCACGGGAGAAGTGCGCCGTGTCCAGCAATCGATTCTCGGCCAGTTTGTTAACGTCGTCACTTGCCCTACCTGTAACGGCACGGGAGAACTAATCCCCAACTTGTGCAAGGTCTGTCACGGGCGGAAGCAAGTGGAACGGACAGCAACGCGTAAAGTCCGTGTCCCCGCTGGCGTAGACAACGACACCCAAATCCGGCTGACCGGTGAAGGTAATGCCGGTTTGGACGGTGGCCCGGCCGGTAATCTCTTTGTCGTCCTCCATGTGCAGCCCCACGAATTTTTCCGACGGCGCGACGACGACATCTTTCTCGATCTGCAAATCAATATCGCCCAGGCCGCGCTGGGCGACGAGATTACGATCCCAACCATTGATGGCGAGTCAACCCTCACCATCCCCGCCGGAACGCAGTCGGGGGCCGTGTTTAAGCTGCGCGGACAAGGCGCACCGCGCCTCGACCGCAGCGGCCGTGGCACTAACTACGGCCGTGGCGACCAGCACGTCATCATCCAGGTCGCCACCCCGCAAAAGCTGACCTCGGAACAGAAGAAGCTGTTCCAGGAACTAGCTAAAACCCTGGGCAAAGAAGTTGTCCCCCAACGCGACAAAGGCATCCTCAGCCAACTCAAAGACGCCCTCGGAGACGTCTTCGGAATTTAGTGGCGAGTGACGAGTGATGAGTGGCTAGTAATCAGTCCACTCTCCACTCTCCACTCTCCACTCTCCACTCTCCACTAGCCATGGTCTGGTTAGAAGTCAGCATCGAAACCGACGGGGAAGCGGCCGAAGCCGTGGCCGAAGCATTGCGGCCGTTGGCTTATCAAAACAGCGTCGCCCTGGAGCAACGAGGCGACGAAAGCTCGCTCGACCCCGACGCGCTGGAACCCACCGTCACCGTCAAAATCTACGTCCCCGAAGAAGACGACACCCCCACCTTCCGCCGTCGTGTGGAGGAGATTCTCTACCATCTCAACCGCCTTTATCCCGTTCCGCCTCCTACTTTTCGCCATCTGGCCGAAGCGGATTGGGCCAATGCCTGGAAAGCCCACTACCATCCCTTCCGTATCGGCCGCCGCCTATTGGTGCGGCCGAGCTGGTGGGATGAGGAAGAGCAGAAAGAGCAGAGGAGCGGAGGGGCAGAGGAGCAGGGGGGCTACGAAGTGGTCATGGAGAAGCCGGGGGATATTGTTCTAAGGCTTGATCCGGGGATGGCTTTTGGGACGGGGTTGCATCCAACGACGCAGACCTGTTTGCAAGCGCTGGAAGAGGTGGTGACGCCGGGCGTGCGGGTGCTGGATGTGGGGACCGGCTCCGGTATTCTGGCGATTGCGGCAGCGCGATTGGGGGCAGCGGCCGTCGTCGGCGTTGATACTGATGCCGTTGCCGTCAAGACCGCCAAATCCAACGCCGCCCAAAACGGCGTTGGCAAGCAGATTGAGGTCTGGCAGGGTTCCCTCGCCTCGGTCCCTGCCGCTGAATGGGATGTCGTTGTGGTCAACATCCTGGCGACCGTGGTGATTGAGTTGTTGGCGAATGGGGGTCTAATGGACTATGTGGCCCCAACAGGCCACCTGATCCTCAGCGGGATCATTGACCAACAAGCGGCCGATGTCACCCAGGCAGTCCGGGCCGTAGGGGGAAAAGGGAAGAAGACCTTCGCCGTGCGTGATTGGGTCACTTATGTCGTGCAACACGACGCTGTATAACGCGACAGGTAAAATGGTCTCAATAGCTACTCAGGCAAAGCTTAGTTGGACGAGGAAGGGCCACCACCACCGCGACGATAGCGATAAGTGATACGGCCGCGATCCAGATCATAAGGGGTCATTTCCACCCGCACCCGGTCGCCCAACAAGATACGAATATAATATTTACGCATCCGCCCAGAGAGGTAAGCCAACACGCGATGCCCATTGTCCAACTCGACGGTGAATTGGGTATTGGGCAACAGTTCGACAACCGTGCCTTCCACCTCTAATTTGTCATCTTTCTTAGCCATATACTCCTATGCTTTTACCTGCTTTATTCACTCTCAGCGACTCGCGCTTGCTCATCTTCTGTTGATTCAGAATCAGAGTCAGAATCGGCCGCTGCTTGTTCTGTTTCCTCTGTCTCTTCGCCTTCTTCTACAACTTCATCCGTTGCATCAGCTTCAGCCTCAGCCTCCTCGCCCTCTGTCTCCGGCTCGGCGGCCGCTGCTTCTTCTTCTGAAGTTGACTCCTCTTCCGAGGTTGTTTCCTCTTCCGAGGTTGTTTCCTCTTGCGAGGTTGTTTCCTCTTCGGAGGCGGCTTCCTCTTCTACGGCCAGCTCCGCTTCGGCCGAATCTTCCTCATCCGTCGCGGTATCTGCTGTATCTGCTTCTACTTCAACTGCCGAGTCAGCCGTTTCCTCCACCTCCGCAGTTGTCTCAGCAGCTTGCTCAACCTCGGCCGTTGGCTCTGTCGGTTCTGTTGGTTCCGCTTCTGCTTCCGCAACAGCATCTGGTTGCTCGGACACCTCAGCTTCGGCCGCTGCTTCTACATCCGCTTCGCCAGAATCAACCGCCGCTTCTGCCTCCGCAGGCTCGGCTTGCGTTTCCTCTTGTGGCGGGCGCTTCGGACGGGAAACGGCGGCGGCCGCTTCCTCCTCTTCCGCGCGTTGCGCCTCTTCAATTTCCTTCTGCGCCATCCACTCGATCTGTTCCATCGCCGTCACCGCCCGCAGGCTCAGACCGATGCGTTGGCGTTTTTGATCAATACTGACGACACGCAGCAGATGGGTCTCGCCCTCTTGCACCACTTCACGCGGGTCTTCCACATTACCCCGCGACAGTTGGGAAGTGTGCAACAAGCCTTCAATTCCCGGCTCAATTTCGGCAAACGCCCCGAAATCTACAATGCGCGTGATCTTGCCTTCCACCAGTTGGCCGATGTCATACCGTTCTTCTACCGTTGTCCAGGGATTGGTCAGCAGCTTTTTGCGGCTCAGGCTTATGCGCCCTGTCTCACGGTTGACGTCCAGCACCTCGACTTCGATCTCATCACCGACCTTGACCACCTCTCGTGGATGGTCCACCCGGTGCCAGGCCAATTCCGAAATATGCACCAACCCATCGGCACCGCCAATATCTACAAACGCGCCAAAGTCGCGCATTCCGGTGATACGGCCGACCCGTCGCTCTCCCTTTTGCAAGGTATCGAGCAACACTTCACGTTGCTTATCTTCCCACTCACGCTGTGCTTCGCGCTGTGAGAGTACCAGACGGCGGCGGCGGCGGTCCACTTCAATGATCTTCACCGGTATCTTCTCGCCACGCATCTTCGCCAATCGTTGTTGGCGTTTGCGCTCATTCATTCCCGGCGAGAGATCGCTCAGGTGCGAGATGGGGATAAAGCCGCGAATACGGCCGTATGGCACAATCGCCCCACCTTTGTTATAGCCAATCACCTCTGCCTCAATCACCTCACCGCTGTTCATCAACTCTTCGGCCTCGATCCAATCCTGATTCAATCGTGCCAAATGAATCGAAACGTTCAGGGAGTCTGGCTCGTCGCTTTGAGCGATATACACAGAGATTTCATCATTGACTTGCAACGCCTCGCGCTCCCCAGGCTCCAGCTTGCTCAAGTCAGAAGAGGGAACAAAACCGTCCCGCTTCAAACCCAGGTCAACGATAATACCCTGCGGTGTGATGGCGACAATTGTCCCCCGGCGGATGTCTCCGGCCTGGGGCATGTCATAGTCATGTTGTTCGAGTAACGCTTCGAGAGAATCCATTCCTTCGTCGGACATCCTAACCCATTCCCGTTATCAATTTTTTGTTCTGGGGAAATTCGGCAACTGGCAAACAAAAACTCGGCCGTTGTCTGGATTATCCCAGAGTTTGGCGGCCGAGTTAGTCATCAGAAAGTGTGCCAGGATATGCGGGGGCGGCTTGCCTAAAGCCTTATGGAAAAGCGATACGCATTCAAATTGGCAACCTCCAAAGTTGCTTGCCACCCGCCAGGGCACCTGCACACGGCGAAAAATCTGCTTCCTTGCCGTCTAACTAAACCCACTCAGCCGAGGTAAGATTATAGCGGGTAGAATTAGCATTGTCAAAGCGAATCCGTTCCAATCAAAGTTGATACGTCACCCTATCGCTCCTGCGGTTCCCTTATGCTTCATTCACTCGCCCCTATCTCTTCCAACAAAGCCAGAAGTCCGGCGCGGTTCTGCGACCAATCGGTGGCTGAGTGGTTTCGTAGTTCGACAGTGAAAGAGGGGATGCCTATGGTCGTCAGCCAATCACCCGCATCGCCCGTGATCGGATAGGCATTGAACGCCTCATAAACGGGATAACCGGCCGCCTCACCATAGACCGTTGCCAACCAAAAGGAGGGCTGGTGAGTGTCTGGACAACCCGACGCAAACACGCCATTGGCTGCGCTGTGCAAGAAAATCACCACTTCCGGTTGATAGAGCAGGAAATAATCACGTAAGGCGACACTTTCCGGCTCCGAAAATGGGGCGCGGCCTCCATCCACAACCGTATCGCGCCACATGGCTGAGGGAGACCAACGACAGTCCCAATTGCGGTTGAGGTCTACTCCGTTGGCGTTAAAACGGCCGTCCACCGTATCAGCCACAACATCGGCCGCGCTAAACCGCTGTTCCTGTTGAGTCACCAAAAATTGACCATCCGGGTTGGCCGAAGGGATGATGTGCAGTGTAATCTGCGGAGGAATGAGCGCAGGATTGGCCGTGAAGTAGTCGAGGAGTTCATAAGACAGCAAAATACTATTCCATTCATAGCCACCATGAATGCCACCAACCACAACCACGTGTTGCGGGCCGTCATTTAATTGATGGGTGATAATCGCTCGCCCCTGCACCGAACGGCTGATAATGGCACTACTCCCCAGAGCGGGGGGGAGCGGCGTTACGGTGGTGGAGGCGGAGAGGACGGCCGTTGGGCTAAGCGGCAAGAGTGGCGGAGTAAGCGCGGCCGTCGGCGAGGCAATCATCACTTCCGGCGTAACTGTCTGCGTTGGCGTCAATAGCGTTGCCGCAAACACGCCGGTAGGTGTTTGCACCATGCGCTCTGAGGTCGGCGAGGGAACTGTCGCCGAGACCACTGCGACCACTGGCCCCGGCAAGGGGGAAGGCAAGCTGACGGTTGACGTTGTTTCTGGCGTCGCTTCTGGCGCCGCATCTGGCGCAATTTCAGCCGTGGCCTCCGGCACGACGGGCGACAACTGGCCTAACGTACATCTGCCCAGCAGCAAAGCAGCAATCGGTAACAG
The DNA here is from genome assembly GCA_964410625.1 of uncultured Ardenticatenaceae bacterium. Taxonomy (GTDB): domain Bacteria; phylum Chloroflexota; class Anaerolineae; order Promineifilales; family Promineifilaceae; genus CAYPHY01. The sequence goes on from CAYPHY010000059.1 coordinate 13,351, forward strand.
CAAACAGACCACCACTCCCGCTGCCCCTACCCCACCATTGATAGAACTCCGCGTCATCAGCGTTTCATCCGCGAGCAATTCCTATTGCCCATCTGCGTAACTGTTTTCATAGGAAACGACAACGGATAACGAAATAAACGGATAGTTTTTCCGCTATCCGTTCTTATCTCCGGCCATATAACTCAGTAGCGCCGGCAAGCTTCCCCTGACGTTTCATTGACCATTGACCATTAACCATTGACCATTCCTAATGCTCATTCAGCACCGCCAACATACCCGCCAGACTGTTATTCCAGTCTACATCATCATAATCGGGCAGCAGAACGGCAATAGCCGGAATCCCAACCTGGTCGAGCCAATTGGAGCCATCCCCATTCAGCACCTGGCTGGTCAAATCCTCAAAATCCTCCACCACATAACCGGCGGCATTGCCATAAGTTCGCGCCAGCGGGTTGGAGACGAGGCTTGGCCCATCGCACGCCCCAGGCGTAGAGAGGCCATTGCTGGCCCGCGCTTCCCAAAAGACAACGCCCACAGCCTGCTTCTCCAAAATAAAATTAGACAGCGCCTGCGTCTCTGGCTCCGAAAACGGCGAGGGGCCACCACTGCCGGGAACCACTTCATTACGGAAGAGAGCGTCGCGTATCCAGCGACAGTCCCAGTTGCGATTCAAGTCCACGCCATTGGCATTGAGACGGCCGCGCAACTGCCCTGGCGCGTTTGGGCTGTCCGGGCTGGCGTTGGGGATAATATGCAGCGTGACTGATTCGGGAAGTTGCTGCGGGTTGCTGGTGAAATGGTCAATCGCCCGCAGCGCAACCGCCACCGTCCCTGGCGCATATCCGGCATGGAGTCCACCGATGAAGATCAGATGATTGGGGCCATGACCGAAGCTGACCGCCTGGATCGGCCGCCCCTGCACCGAACGGCCGATCTCCACCGTCTGCGAGAAAGGGGTGGCCGTTGGTTCAGTAGTGGCCGTTGCCGTTGCTTCCTCCGGTGTAGGTGACGCCACTTCCGTCGGTGGGGGTAAAGTGGGGGTGAGCGTCGGCTCCTCATCCACTCCTCCGCCCGGCACTTCTTCTGTTGCCGGTGTAGTAAACCCCACTTCTGTTTGCTCGTCCGGCAATTCAGTCATTATCGTAGCCACCGGGGTTGGCTCATCCGTACCGGCGCTGGTCGGGCTCACATTACGCCAGATGAAGAACCCGACCGCAGCAAACAAAGCGATCACCACCAGCGCAACCACTGCGATGGCCCAGCGCGGGCGTTGGCTTGTTGGCGCAGGCACTGGGAAGGGGGGTTCAATCGTCGTGCGCTCCGTCCCGCCGTCAACGCGCATCGCCTGCTCAAGTGCCTGGCGCAACTCGGCCGCTGTTTGATAGCGATTAGCCGGGTCTTTTTGCAAGCAGCGTTCGACAATCGCCACAATCGCCGGGGAGAGCGACGGCCGTAACTCACGCAACGAGGGCGGCGGCTCATAGACATGCTTATGCATGATCGCCAGCTTATCTTGCGCGACGAACGGCGGCCGTCCAGCCAACATCTCAAACAAAATGACGCCCAACGAGTAAATATCTGACCGGCGATCCACGCGATTGCCGGAAGCCTGTTCCGGCGACATATAGTGGGGCGTGCCGATCAACGTTCCCGTATGGGTCAGTTTCACCCCACCCTCAACGGCGGCAATACCCAGATCAACCACGACCGGCGTGCCATCCTGGCGCAACAAGATGTTACTCGGCTTGACATCGCGGTGGACGATCCGCGCCTGGTGGGCCACTTCCAGCGCATTAGCCACCGCAGCGATGACCGAGAGCGCATAGCTGGGCGGAAAAGGTTGCCCGCGTGCCTCGGCCGCCTGGATCACCTGTTGCAAGGACTGCCCATCAATATACTGCATGGCAATATAGGGCAACTGGTTAGGCGTCCAGCCGATCTCATAGACCTGAACGATATTGGGGTGGTCAAGCTGCGCGGCCGTTTGTGCCTCGCGGCGGAAGCGTTCGGCAAAGGCTTCATCGGCCGCTAACACCGGCAGCATGATTTTCAACGCCACCCGTCGCTCCAGCCGTTCATCACGGGCTAAATAGACATCCGCCATCCCGCCCCGGCTGATATGTTGGGTGATCTTAAAATGTCCGACGGATGTGCCGACCAATGTATCTGGATTCATCACGCTTCCTAAATGGTCATCTTGCTAAAAGTCATTTAGAAACCGGGTTTCTATCCGCTAAGTGGTTTCTTTTGGAGGAAGTCAAGAAACCCGGTTTTTATTGTAAGGTCAATGTTCCCCAAGAGGAGGGGACATTAAACAGACGGCTAGAGACATGGGACATGAAAACTTCTTGAACGGCCGCCCCAGGCCGGTCGTTGTCCGTAGCATTTAGGGCGATGCCCAAAACCAGCCCCACTTGCGGCGTAGTCGCCAGTTGCTCCCAGGGAACGGCCGCTTCCAACGTGTAACCAGCGGCCGTTCGTTGCGCGGCGACCATGATGCCCTCGGCCGAAGCATTGCCAAAGATGCCACTACTCAGGCCCTGCCAGCGAAAAGCGGAGGGCGGCAGATTGCGGAAGTTGCCGGGAGACATGGTGATCTGAAAAACGTTGTCGCCAACCCTGGCGCTTGGCCCGCTTCCCCGCCGGGCATCTACCTGGATGTCTACGCTGTCGCCGTTAAAAATCTGGTTGCCGCTTTGCTCCTGCACATGCAGGTCATCTTCCACGGCCGCCGCCACATAGAGGTAACTGTTGTCCCAACCCAAACGCCAGACGGCCGACATATCTTCGCTGCCGTCCCAATTTTCATCCTGATAAACCATATAGGCCGACGAGATTGGAGCTTGCCAGAGCCACTCATCCAGACTACCGTCCAGGTTTGGCGCAACATCCAGGCGTGGGACCACCACATCAGCGCTGGTAATGGCAACAACAGTAGAGACGGGAGAGGGCGGCAGCGTCACCGTTGGCTCCGGCGTCGCAGTGGGGACGGCTGGTGGCTCAGTTGGCACAGCGGCAGGCGCGGTCTCATCGGGCTGTGGGGAGGCCACCTCAACGTTGGTTGCCGTTACCATAGGGGTTGGGTCATCTACTACAACAAGAACCGGTACAGTGGCTTCCTCGTTTCCTCCCGCGCCACCTCCACCACCCATACCGCGCAAGAGCAATGTCCCGCCAATACCAGCCAGGACAACCACGATCCCAGCGGCAACTGCCCAACGTACCCAGGGCGCAGTTCGCTGCACCGGCACAGGGGGGGTAGGGGTCCCCGTTCCAGGGGCTGAAGGCGAGGGAGCGACCGGATAGATAGTCGCCGGGGCAGAAGCAATAGAAATAGGGGCCACCTCCGCGGAAGGACGATAGCCCTCCTCTTGCAGGGCATAATCAATCGCCTTCACCAGGGCTAACGCCGATTGAAAACGAGCCTCCGGGCTTTTCTGCAAGCACATATCAACAATTTGGTAGGTGGCACGAGCCAAACCCGGCCGTTGCTCAACCAGCGGCGGCGGTTGCTGGTAAACATGTTGGTGCAAGATCACCAGCGGTGTATCACCGGAGAAAGGCGGTCGCCCGGCCAACAACTCATAAAGGATGATCCCCAGCGCATAGAGATCAGCGCGGCCGTCCACCTGTTGCCCGCTTACCTGCTCAGGCGACATATAGTGGGGCGTGCCGATAATACCACCCGTCTGCGTCAGCCGCGTCGTCTCCTGTTGCACAGCGGCAATGCCCAGGTCGCTGATCACCGGTACATCATCGGATTGGAGGAGGATATTGCTTGGCTTCAGATCGCGGTGGACTACCCCTGCGGCATGGGCATGGTGCAGTGCCAGCGCGATTTGCCGCGTCAGCAAGAGAGCTTCATGCACTCCCAGCCGCCTCCCCTGCTCAATCAGATCCTCTAATCGATCCTGCAACGAACCGCCGCTAATGTACTGCATCGCCAAATACGGCCGTTGCAGCGGGGTCAGTCCGGCGGAATAGACCTGGATGATATTAGGATGGGTCAGCCGGGCAATCGTCCGTGCCTCGCGTTGGAAACGCACCAACGCGCTTGGCTCCTCGCTCATGCCGCCACTCAGCACCTTGAGCGCGACGGTGCGGCCGAGATTTTTGTCCAACGCCAGATACACATCCGCCATCCCGCCACGGGCGAGAAACTCCTGGATGTGGTATTGGTCAACCTGTTGTCCAACCAGATCACGTGATCGCATCTTAAGTTAGTTGTGCGCTAAATACGGCCGAGACTGCCGGACGAGGCGCGATTGCCTGCCAGAGCGATTATACCATAACAACTCGCTGTTTTGCGGGTTGATCGTGTGAATTTTGCCCAGCCTTTACAACTGGCTGATTACTCATCAGCCTCATCAACCAACTCAATCTCCTGGCGATAAATATCAACCGAGCCGCCTCGATCAGATTGGAACAAAATCCACTTCCCATCCGGCGAAAGGGCGGGCAACTGGTCGCGACTGGGATGGTTGGTCAGGTTGCGTACCTCGCTCCCATCAACCCGCCGGGCAATGGTCTTGGCTTCGCGTTGGAAGCGGGCCGTCACTGAAGCGTCCTGCGAATCGCACTAACTCAACGCTTCACTATTCCGGGCATTCCCGCAGCCGCGCCTGCCACAGCCAACCCGACTCTGAACCGGAAAGATTTTCCACCAGCCACCACCAGCCTGAGGCGTCAATATCAAGGCGCACCGGCCCCCAGACCGGGCCATCCAGAACGGTCAACGATGTGCCGCTGGGTACGGCCGCCAACGACGAGCCAGCCAACACATCCGGCACGCTCCACAGCCGCGCATTATCACCGGCCGTCACCAGCATCCCAAGCTCTAAATGGCACGCCTCCACCCCCGTCTCGCTAACCGGCCATTCCGTCGCCGAGCCGGAACTCGATGGCGGAGGCACCGGCACGCTGCCACCACCGGTCAAAACAGCAAGACGCACGGCCGCGTTCGGCCGCCCCCAAGCTGGGTCCACACAAAACCCGCGCGAGGTGATACGGCGCATCACTTTCGACTGTAGATCAATCATCCAAATGTCAAACGCGCCACCGGTAACCACTTCACGATTGGAGCCGACAACCAGGCGCGTGCCATCCGGCGACCAGGCCGGACGATGGTTGAGTGTTCCCTCGGTTGTCACTTGTTCGATGCCTGTCCCGTCTCGCGCGGCGAGCCAGATATGCCGTTGTCTGCCCTCAGTCACCTCAAAAGCCAGCCGTTCCCCATCCGGCGACCAGGCCGGGGTTGAAGTCGAATCACCCACATCCACCAGCAACGTAGGCGTCCCCCCAGCGGCCGGAATACGATAAATATCGTAGCGGCCCGCTTCGTTTTGTCGCTCATAGATGATCTCATTGTGGACCGACCACGACGGATCATCAGAACGAACATCATCAAATGTCAGCCGTTGTTGTCCGCTGCCATCCAGGTTTATGATGTATAGCTGGGCAGCGCCGCTTACACCATTGACAAAAGCGAGTTGCCTCCCATCCGGTGACCAGGTAGCTTCACGATTCTCCCCCGACCCACTCGTCACCTGCCGAAAATTAGAGCCATCTACATTAGCGACATAAATCTGAAATGCGCCACTGTCGTTCGAGCGATAACTGATCTGTGCGCCATCGGGGGAAAAGGCGGGGACGACGCGGTTAGTCAAATTCCCCGGCAAGATAAACTCTCGGCCGCTCACTGGATCATAGAGATAGATTTGATTTACCGGCCCCACTTCACAACTATAAGCAATCAGGCCATCGGGAAAATCGAGCGGGATTTCCGTCACTGTCGGCGCAGGAGCGGCCGTCTCCGTCGGTAATGGCTCAGCGGTCAGCGTAGACGTCAGGTCATCCGGCGTCGCACTCGCCGCTTCTTCCTCAATCGTTGGCACGGCCGAGGGTGCCGACACCGTCAGCATCGTTTCTGTGGCGGCCGCTGCGATGGCGGCGGCCGCTGCTTCCTGTTCGGCCTCGCGGCGGTCCAGCACCCACAACATACTGGCGGCAAAAGCCAGCAAAATCAGCAGCATCGCGGCCGCGATCCAGACCACAGGGCGGCGCTTCTTGGTCGGGGCCGAGGGTGATGTGGTTGGTGCTAGGGACGTTGGGGGTGATTGGGGTGAGAATGGTGGCGACAAGGGAGCGCTCGACGAATCGGCCGGGCGCATATCAATCTCTGTCGGCACAAACGCTTGCGCCGGACGAGAGACACGCGGATTGTTGTTTTCGGCAGCAATGGCTGTGTTCAATGCAGCGGTCAACGCCTGGACCGTCTGGAAGCGATTCGCTGGCTCTTTTTGCAAACATTGGCTGACCACATTATAGGTATAGGGCGTTAGATCAGGCCGGATGGGTTGCAAGGGGGGTGGCTGCTCGTAAATGTGCTTGTGGATGATCGCCCAGGGGGAATCAGCGTCGAAGGGTAAACGGCCAGTGAGCAGCTCGAAGAGGATCACACCCAAGGAGTAGATGTCGGAACGGCCGTCAATAACAAAGGCCAAGCCCTATGCTCCGGCCTTACCACAACGATACCCTCCTACAAATTTTCAATCTCTAATCTCTACGCTCTATCTCCCTCACGGCCCACACGCCTCTCCTGCCTCAATGCGTCGCAAGCCGCTATTCAACACCCAGCCCTCCACTTCCGGGTCATCCACCGAACGCACGCGGATAAATTCATTCGCTTGGCAACTCGCATCCGGGCCATTGACGGTGCGTACTTCCTCGCTAAGCACTTCAACTTGCTGGCCTGGACTCAACAGAAAACCCTCCTGCGCGAACTGGCCGATCGTACATGGCTCCACGCTGATCTGTGTATCACTCCACACGAAAAGCGTCGCATTGGTACTGTTGACACAGGCCAGAGAGGCGGCCGTTGCCCCCACCGGTAACGTACCATTTGATTGCTCACTCTCTAGCGTTGCCGTCAATGTGGTGGAAACGGCCGGGGTTGGCAATAGCGCAGGCAAGGCCGTAAATGTGGGTGGCATCGTGGGGGTGACAGTAGGCAAACTGGGAACGGTGGCGGCCGCCTCCTCGGTCGAGAGCAGCAGCGGCACATTCATCTCCGGCGTGATGGCAACATTTTGGCGCATGGAACGCCAGATAAAGATGCCCACAACAAACAACAGCGCAATCACACTGATCAGTGTCAATAACAACCACATCGGAAACTTACGCGCTGGCTCGCTTGCCGCCGGTGGTGGAACCGGCCGCGCATCCGCCAACGCCAACGGCGTTAAGGTCGGCTCGTCAGCCTGCACCGGCGTGGCGGCTAAGGTGGCGTCTGGATCGGCCGCCACGGGGAGAGAGGAGTGGGCCGCCTGCAGGACAACGGCGGTGATATTATCACCCGCATTGGCGTTGATCGCTTCTTGCACCAGCAGCGGAGCGGCTTCGGAGGGTGGATGACTGAGCAGGATACGGTGTAGCTGTTCCTCGGACACCACATCATACAGCCCATCAGAACAGAGCAAGACCACTTCTCCCGGATCAAGAGAAAAGTCTGGGACCAGATGAACCTGCACTTCGGGCTTATTGCCCAGTACCTGCGTCACGACGTGGCGCAATTCATGGTTGGCCGCCTGGTCGTCGGTCAGCAAACCAGCGTCCACCTGCCGCTGTACCCAGGTATCGTCACGAGTCAGGCGCTGCAAGCTCTTCGCTCGCGCTAAATAGGCGCGGGCATCACCCACATGGGCGATGTGCAGGAGGTTAAGTGCATCGGCATTATCATAAACAGCGGCGACCAACGTGCTGCCCATGCGCTTACCGTGTTCTTGCGCTTCCCTGTAAACGGCCGTATTCCCCGCCTCAATAGCCGCCACCAACGCTTCCGAGACCGGCTTTCCGTTTTGCCGCGCTGAATAAAATACCTTGCGAATGGTCTCCACTGCCAGTTGTGAAGCAACAGCCCCATCTTGTAGCCCACCAACCCCATCGGCAACCAGATACAAACGGCCGAATTGCACCGGCGTATCGGCCGTGGGTATCCAATAAGCGTCCTGGTTGGCCTGGCGTGCCGGCCCTTTGTCGCTAAATGCGCCCGCCAGAGCGGAAGATTGCGTAGTGCCCATAAATGCTTTGCGCCTAAACTGTTACATTAACCACGATAACCACGAACTAATTCACGATTGAACACTGGACATGCGGAGCGTTGCCCATCTGCGCTATTTTAATGAAAAGCCCTTATTTAGCCAATAAGCTGGAAAGCTCACCATCATATCAGATCAAACGACAGTTTCATTTTATTCTGACCTAAATAGTTGTTTGTGTCCAGCGAAGTTATGAGTAAAATTAAACAGCAACAAGATAGCATGGGAGCAAACTCATGAAAAAAACGTTCCGCACTCTTTTCCTGGCAACGGCCGTCCTCGTCTTCATTCTCGTTGCTGCGTCCAAACAAGCAACGGCCGCCGTTGACTGGTGGCAACCTACCCCTGGCACATCCTGGCAAATCCAGTTGCAGGGCAAGATCAAGACCAACTTTGACGTGGAGATGTACGATATTGATCTCTTTGACGCGCCACAAAGCACCATAAACAAGCTGCACAACGACGGCCGTGTGGTCATCTGTTACTTCAGTGCCGGAAGTTGGGAGAATTGGCGACCGGATGCGGCGGCGTTTCCGGCGGCCGTCAAAGGGCGCAACAATGGCTGGCCGGGCGAAAAGTGGCTCGATATTCGCCGCCTAGATGTGCTGCGGCCGATCATGGAAGCGCGGATGGACCTGGCAGTCGCCAAAGGCTGCGACGGCGTTGATCCCGATAACGTAGATGGCTATGCCAACAACACCGGCTTCCCGCTCAGCTACAACAATCAGCTTGTCTACAACCGCTGGCTGGCCGATGCCGCCCACGCGCGGGGGTTATCTATCGGCCTGAAGAACGATCTCGACCAGATAGAAGATTTAGTGGACTATTTTGACTGGGCACTGAACGAACAATGTTTCCAATATAAGGAGTGTGAGTTGTTGCTCCCCTTTGTTGAAGCGGACAAGGCCGTCTTTGGCATTGAATATAAAGGCAAACCGAAACGCTTCTGCCCCCAGGCGAATGAGATGGGCTTTTCTGTATTGAAGATGAATTTGAAGCTAAACGGCCGCAAGCGCGTGGACTGCCTGGCGAGCTAAGTAGCTCCTCAGAAACAGGGTTTCTTGAAGAAACCCGGTTTCTAACTATCCTCAGTTTGTAGGTTGTCAGCTTAGGCGAGCAATTTAACGCAGAGTCGCAGAGAAGCAGAGGCGCAGAGAAATTTGGAGTAAATCTCTGCGTCTCTATCCCTCTGCGACTCTGCGTTTATAAAGAATATGCCTGGCAGTTTTTGGATAGGGCTTACTCTTGAAAATAAGTCGTCAGTAGCGGCGTCAAGTCGGCCGGCGTGTGTGCACGCACAGCCGCAAAGAATCTCTCTCGATTCGTTAGCTGAAAACGGTTTTGCTGGTAGTAGTTCCGTAAAAAGGCGCGGAAGCCAGCATCCCCCATGGCCGCCCGTATATCACGCATTAAATAGGCCGCCTGCCCATAAACGTGGCGCACAAACGTAGAGCTGTTATCGAAATCGTGGATGGACATATTGACATAACCAGGCTCGCTCCACGTTCCAGCGCGAAAGTTCCACCACCAGTCCATTGTTGCCGGATAGAAATGCTCATAATACAAGAGTTCACTGAGCATCGCCATCCCCTCATCCAGCCACGGCTCACGAACCTGATCATTGCCCACCGCCCCATACCACCATTGATGCGCCACCTCGTGGACGACGAGTGCGACTAATAGGGAATTAGGCGTGCCGTTATACTCATGAAAGGCGTAGCCGCTGAGGGAGATAAAGGCGGAATATTCCATCGCTGAGAGAAAGCCATTTTCGGCGATGACCAATTCTCGATAGGGATAAGGGCCGTATAGCTCATTAAACAACTGAAGGGCCGCGATAGCCGTGTCCAATACGACTGCTCCCTCACTTTGATGCTCAGCCAACACATACACGCTCACGGGTATCCCCGCCGCCTCGCTGGAGTAACGAACGAAACCAGGGCTGACAATGAAAGCGAAGGAGCGTGCCTGTTCCAGGCGGTACATACGCTCGGTTCCATTCGCGCCAACAAATCCAGCGGCCGCAACACGGTGGTCAGCCGGTGCGTCAATCGTCACCTCATAGTTCGCCAGCCCCATCGTGACCGGATCACCCACGGCCGTAAACTCCCAGGTGCGCCAGCCAACACCGTTATCATAAGGGACAAGTATGGGATACCAATCCCCCATTTGTAAGAGGGAGGACGACCAGCCAGCATTGCCATTTGGCGCCCAGCCATTGGGATCAAGTTGGGGCAGGTTGAGATCAAATTCAACTTCTATCGTGACCGCTTCTTGCGGCAGTAGTGGTTGGGTCAACGGCACATGGAGCATAGTGAGATTGAGCGTCGGCGTGATCGCTGCCGGGGCCTCCTGGCGCGTCACGGCCGCCCGCCGCAATGTAAAAACATCAGGCCAATAAGCGGGCGAGATGTTAAATACAACCTCCTCCCAAGGGTCGCTGCTGCGGTTGGTCAGCGTCACTTGCTGCTGCACCCGCACCTGGCTTAAGATGCTGCCCAAGCGCACGCGCATTTGATAATACGGCAACTCATCGCTCGCTATGAGACCGGCGGCCGTTACTGGCGTTGGCCGGCTGGCGATGGTGGGGGTGATAACGGCTTCGGCCGCTATTGCCGTGTCTCGCAGTTCCGTCGCCTCCTCGCCAGCGGTATCAACGGCCGCTGGTTCCGCTCCATTGGCAGCCAAAATCCTCCCCAGTGAGGTCTGCAGATAGCCATAGAGCAGCGCAGCCTGCTGGTAGGCACTCTGGTAAGCAGACAGTGGCACAACCAGCAAGAGCAACAACCCAATGAGAAGGAGAACTCGTTTCATTGCTTAGGCTAATCTCACAATGGCAATACGAACGAAAAGCCAGTTTCCGGTTCATTGTACCCTTGTTTTGGTCGCCATAGCAACGCAAATGTGGGAAACTTGGGGGGAGGAGGCAGTATAGGCAGCCAAATGTCTCGCGCAAAGACCGCTAAGACGCAAAGGCTTGCACCCTCGGAGCAAAGCCGAAAGACAAAACTTAGCGACCTTTGCGCCTTTGCGTGAGCAATTCAAGCGATAACCTTTAACCTTTTGTCTAATGAACCAGGTTCCGATTTACACCATTGGCTACGGCGCACGAGAGATAGGGGCGTTTATCGCTGCCTTGCAGGCGAACGAGATCGCCTACTTAATTGACGTGCGCTCCAAACCTTACTCGCGCTATAAGCCTGACTTCACCAAAGCCGCCCTGGAACAACATCTGCAAGCGGCCGGTATTCGCTATGTGTTCATGGGGGATACGCTTGGCGGCCAGCCCGATGATCCAGCGTGCTACGACGCCGACCAGAAGATTGACTACCACAAAGTGCGCCAGATGGAATTTTACCGCAGGGGGATCGGCCGCCTGCGTGACGCCTGGAACCAACAACTGCGCGTGGCGATTATGTGCAGCGAAGGACGGCCGGAGCAATGCCACCGCAGCCATCTCATCGCCGATACGCTGCTTGTTGAGGGCATCCCCGTCGCCCACATTGACGAGAAAGACCAGTTGATCACACAAGAAGAGGTAATCGTGCGGCAGCACGGCGGCCAGCCCAGCCTGTTTGGCGCCGACTTCACGCGCGGCAAATCGCGGAAGCGGTATGGGGGGAAGGATGAAGGGTGAGGGATGAAGGCTGAGGGATGAAGGCTGAATGGAAATGCGATCCACGAATTTTCACGAATCCTCACGAATTGAATTTTTATTGGTGAAGATTCGTGAAAATTCGTGGATCTCTAAGGGTATGGCATTATGACATTGACCATTGTGACGATTGGGGTTTATGGATTCAGCGCGGAAAGCTTTTTTAACGCCTTGCAAGCGGCCGAGGTAGATACATTGGTAGACATCCGGCGGCGGCGTGGCGTGCGCGGCTCCGAATACACCTTCGCCAACAGCCAGCGGCTGCAAAGGCGGCTGGCCGAATTGGGGATTCGCTATCTCCACCGGCTCGATTTGTCGCCAACGGATGAAATTCGCCAACAACAGCACGCGGCCGACCAAGCGGAAAAAATCGCCAGACGCAAACGGGAAACCTTGCACCCCGACTTCATATCCGCTTTTCAACAGGAAGTGTTGGCCGATTTTGATCCCCAATCCTTATTAGACGAGCTTCCTGAAGACGCCAGGGTGATTGCGCTGCTCTGTGTCGAGAAACATCCGGCCGCCTGTCACCGTTCCCTCGTTGCTGACAAACTACAGGCGGAGCTGGGTGTGGCGGTGGAACATATTGTGCCAGATTAGTGGCAGGTGGCAGGTGGCAGGTGGCAGGTGGCAGGTGGCAGGTGGCAGGTGGC
>CAYPHY010000060.1:0-7771 GCA_964410625.1 uncultured Ardenticatenaceae bacterium
CCGAAGACTCCGCTCGGAATGACGTGGCGCTCACTTTTGAACCAATGCACAAATTCACGAAAAAAGAAACGGATGAGCGAAATTCATCCGTTTCTTTCCTTATCCGTTGTTGTCTATTTCGGCCTGAGTGAAGAGATTGATTGATTAGAACTCTTCTTCTAACGCATGGCCGTTGACCATCTCATCCGTATCAACCCCATCAACCACCGCCATTGCTGCCAGCGGGAGTTGCGACTGGTTGCGAATCAATCCCTGAATCTCATCCAGGAGGGACGGATTTTCGGCCAGAAATACCTTGGCATTCTCGCGTCCCTGGCCGAGCAGGGTGTCACCATAGCGGAAGTATGCCCCGCGCTTGTCCACAATATCGTGGGTTACGGCCAGATCGAGAACATCACCCGTCTTTGAAATGCCCTCATTGTACATGATGTCAAATTCACATTCGGTGAAGGGTGGGGCGACCTTGTTTTTCTTCACCTTGACCCGTGTGCGATTGCCAACCACATCCGTGCCGGACTTGATGGACTGGATGCGGCGAATGTCGAGGCGGATAGAGGCGTAGAACTTGAGCGCGTTACCACCGGGGGTCGTTTCCGGGTTGCCGAACATGACGCCGATCTTCTCGCGAAGCTGGTTGGTGAAGATGACGACGGTGTTGGTCTGCTTGATCGATCCCGACATCTTGCGCAACGCCTGGGACATCAGGCGGGCTTGCAAGCCCATGTGGCTGTCGCCCATCTCCCCTTCGATTTCGGCGCGGGGGACGAGTGCGGCCACCGAGTCAACGACGACGACATCCATTGTGCCGGAGCGCACCAGGGCGTCGGCGATTTCCAGCGCCTGTTCACCGGTGTCGGGCTGGGAGATGTAGAGGCTGTTGACATCCACGCCACAGCGAGCGGCGTAGGTGGCATCGAGGGCGTGTTCCATATCAATGTAGGCACAGACGCCGCCACGCTTTTGCGCTTCGGCGACGATGTGCTGGCAGAGCGTGGTCTTGCCGGAGGATTCGGGGCCGTAGATTTCAACGACACGGCCGCGCGGCACGCCGCCAATTCCGAGGGCAATGTCGAGCGAGAGCGAACCGGTGGGGATGGAGTCCACATGCATGTGCAGCGCTTCGCCGAGGCGCATGATCGTCCCTTCGCCAAACCGTTTCGTTAATGAGTCCAATGTTTTTTCCAGCGTGGCAGAACGGCCGTCCACGCTTCCATTTGATCGAGCCATGGTATGCTTATACTCCTGGTGTTATGGGATGTTGCTAACTGGACAGCGGCTCCACTACTTGCTGCCACAAAGAGAAGTGTAGCACAAATGTTCGTACCGGTCAATACCGAAGTTGTGAAATTGAACGGATGTTCAAATTTGTTTTGGTGGCTGATGGAAAGTTCTGTTTGGGGTGTTCAAAATAAACCACGGATAGCTACGGATCAGACAGATAAACACGGATTCTGCACTTGAAATCCGTGAAAATCTGTTAAATCCGTAGCTATCCGTGGTTGACCTCGAAATCAGATTGTCCGTTGCCTAATGAGTTGCAAAAATTGTCGGATTTCGCGGCCGCCCAACAACAAAACGACGATCACATACGCCCCACCACCGAGGAGGACGCCTGCGGCGAGGGAGAGCAAAACGTTGTCGGAGAGACGTTGAGTGAAGAGCAGGACGAGGGACATCACGGCCGTCGCCGCCAACGTGCGGCCGAGGCTGCGTGCCAGCCGTGGCCCTTCCAATCCGCCCAGTTCGCGCCAGTTGAGGATGAACAGCACGGTTGACAGGAGGGTGAAACCGATGGTCGTGGCCAGGGCAAGACCGGCGATGCTCAGGCTGTCAACGGTCAGATAGGCAAGGCCAACGGTGACGACCAGCCAACCGGCATAGGCAAACATCGGGGTCAGGGTGTTGTGCCGGGCGTAGAAGAGCCGGGCGACAATTTCCAGCGTGGCTTCGCTGACAATGCGCACGCTGAATGCCAGCAAGACGGTGTAGACAAGCTGGGTAGAGGCGGTGCTGAAGGCGCCCCCTTCGAGCAGCAGGGCGATCACCTGGCGGCCGAGAACGGCCATGCCAACGGCCGCGGGAATGGTCAGCGACCAGATGATGCCCAGGGCGTTGGCGGCCGTGCGTTTGAGTCCCTCCATGTCTCCGGCGTTATATAGTTCAGCCATAGTGGGAAAGACAACCAGGGCGATGGCCGTGCCAAAGAGCGTTTCCGGCAGTTGCATCAGCGAGTAGGCGTAAAAATAGGCCGAGGTCGCGCCGGTAGCCAGGCCGGAGGCGAGGCGAATGACAAAGAGATCAACGACCTGGGTGACGCCCAGCGTGACGATGCGCGGCCCCATCAGCCGCACGACTTCACGAATACCCCGCAAACGCAGGGCGAGAACGGGCATATAGCGATAACGGTAGCGAATGAGCGCCGGAATCTGGATGGCAATGTGCAGAATGCTGCCGACGACCGTCCCCCAGGCCAGCCCGAAGATGCCCATCGAGGGGACAAAGAGGAACAGCCCCACGATGTAGCCAATGTCGAGCGCAATGGGGGCCAGGGCGGGCAGGGTGAAGTGTTGGTGGGAGTTGAGGATGCTGCTCAGCACGCCGCTAATGCCGAAGAGGACGGTTTGCAGCAGGATGATGCGCATAATTTGCGCGGTCATTAATTGCAGCTCAGGGGAGAAGTCAGGCACGAGGATGTTTTCAGTCAGCCAGGGAGCGAGGATTGCGCCGACAAGGCACAAGGAGCCGAGCAGGATGATGACCAGGTTGAGGACGGTGTTGGCCAGCCGCGTGCTGACCTCACGCACTTCACGCCCTAAATAGTCGGTATAGACGGGGATGAAGGCGGCCGCCAACGAGCCACCGGCGATGACGATAAAAAAGACTTCCGGGAGTTGGTTGGCGGCCGTGAAGGCGTCAAACGCCGCGCTCGTGCCAAATGCCTGTCCAACCAGCCTGGTGCGCAGCAAGCCGGTCAGCTTGCCCAGCGCAAAGGCGATGATAACGATGATCGATGATTGAAATAAATGCCTGGCTCGCTGCATATGTTACTCTTTTACACAAGTACAGCGATTTTCCCAAATCGCTGCTGCGGCCGTCGGTTGAGAGGAGCCGCGATTTAGGAAAATCGCGCTACGTTTTCAGGAGAGCGGCGATTTAGGAAAATCGCGTTACTTTACTCCTTCGATAGTCAAATAGCCCACATAGCGGCTATAATCAGCGTAGATGTTACCAATAATCAGAGATGTCCATTTTGAACAGAACCCGGAACGGCTGAAAGTCGTCATGCCGGTCAAGCGCCAGACAGGTTTCTTGATCATCTACAACATCTTGTTGCTGGTGTGGATTGCGATGTTGGTGGGCGGTCTGGTGCTGACGGTTCGCACCGCCTTCTCCGGCGAGCGATACTCCTTTGTCTTTACCGTGTTGCTGCTCATCTTGCTCTATATCCTCTATCGCTTCGGCAAGTTTCTCCGCTGGCAGTGGGGATTTTTCACGGCGAACCGCGAAATCCTATTTCTCAATAAGGAACGGCTGATCATTCGTCGCCCCGTTTCTATCTTTGGCCCCACTGACGCTTATGATATGCAGTATGTCAGCCCGTTTTACACGGCCGAAACGACCGGCAGCCCCGCTTTCAAATATGGGAACCATGAGGTGCTGTTTGGGCAAGCGTTGGCGGAAACGGCCGCCAGCCAACTGGTCAATGCGTTGAACCGGCTTTACTTTCCCGGTCATGAGGATGAGATGGATGAAGCGTGAGGGCGGCCGTCGCTTCATTCCGCAAATTCTAAATCTTTGGTGGCGAATAGATTGGCCGCCAACAGAAAGAGAATCGTCGCATAGAGCAAGAGAATGGCCGGGGCGAGCGCTTGAATGGGGGTGAAGTAGCCGCTGAAAACGGCGTCTACCAGGGAACGAAACGGCCAAAAGATGGCATTACTGAGCGTGGTCAGCGACTCTAAGCTGATCCCTTCAAGGTAGAAGGAAGCGTTGTCCACCCAAACGGCGACATCGGCAAAGCCGATGCGCACCAGAAAATTGCTGAGGCTTGCCAGCCGCTCGGCGAACCAGGAGCCTTCCCCCCCGCCCATTTGCTGGAAGATGAGCAGCAAGGCGATGAAGCCGAAGATGAAGACGCGGGACCAACCGACCACCACCAGATCGGTGGCGTGGATGGCCAGGGTGACGGCGACGATGTTCAGCGCCAACCACATCGGCGGTATCTCCAGCATCGCCCGCAGGGGGAGGTCTGGCCCGCTGATCAGCGCCAGTCCGGCGATCATAAGTTGCAAGACGGCCGTAAACAACAACGAGCAGAGCATCACCGCCGCCAGATATTCAATGCGGCTGGGTAGACGCACCAGGATGGGGTAATTCTCCATCTGATTGGCGCGATCAGCCGTACTCAATGTGACCAAAAAGGAGGCGGCCAAACCAAATGCGCCGATCAGAATGACGTAATTTTCGATGTCGGGGGTTGCCTGCCCAGGCGGGAAGAAGACAGCCCAATAAGCCAGGCTGATGATTACATAGAGGATACCGGCCAGCGAAAAGAGCAGGGACTTAAAAAAGTGGATTGTGAGGATGAAGATTCGTCTTGTCACCGTGTTGCCTCAGCATAGATTTCGGCCAACGTCGTTCGCTTTTGTTCGACCCGCAAAATGTCGTAGTTCCATTCCAGCAACAAAGCCAATACCTGCCGCCGCAGATACATCGCCTCGTTCCGCAGCACGATCAGGTCGCCATCTACGACGACATCGGTGTGTAAGGCGTTTAATATCTGGCTACGGCCGTCCAGCGGGTTGTTGATATGAATCAACACTTGCGGTTGCATCGCCAGTGCCACCTCGACTTTGTTTTGGTAATGGATGCGGCCGCTGTGGAGGATGACCAATCGCGTGCAGACCTGTGTCACTTCACCTAGTTGGTGGGAACACAGAATGATCGTCTTGCCCCCCTGGTGCAACTCATCGATAAAGCGCGTAATTTCCACCTGGCCAGCGGGGTCGAGGCCATTGGAAGGCTCGTCGAGCAGCAAGAGGGGGGGATTGCCGATGAGCGCCTGGGCCAGACCCAACCGCTGGCGCATCCCCTTCGACAGGGTCCTGATGGGTTTGTTCGCCGCCGCCAACAGGTCAACACGCGCCAGGCTCTCTAATACGGCGTTCTCAATATCTTGCTTGGGGATGTTGCACACCCCGGCGACCATCTCCAGATATTGGCTGACGCGCAGATGGTTGGGAAAGACAAGTCGCTCCGGCTTATAGCCAATGGCAGGCCAGAGCGTGGTTTCCGGTTCGACACGGCCGCTGGTTGGAAACAGAATGCCGGCGATGATCTTCAACAAGGTCGTCTTGCCCGCGCCGTTTGGCCCCAATAACCCCAACACTTCGCCGCGTTCCACGTTCAGCGAGATGTTATCTAGCGCCGTCAGCGTATGGTACTTTTTTGTCAACTGGCTGATTTGTAGGAGACTCACTGCAAACTCATTCACCCAATTTGTCGGTTAGTATTGCCAGCGGCCGACGATGCGGCCGTCCAGCTTGATCCCCGAAGTGTATCACAGGCACGCCAGTTGGCAATCCGTTCGACGAACGGCCGCGAGCCTGCTATAATTCCGGGTCGTTTGTACAATTAAATAGGAGTTGTGCATTTGGGCACGAATTAGCGCAAGTTTTGCAATCGAATAACACGAATTTTGCTCTCTATATTTATTCGTGAAATTCGTGTCATTCGTGTCGAAAAAATATCACTGCATAAGTCCTAAGATTAAAACACGCTCTAAAAAGAGACAAGGAAACATTCATGAATCTACAGCCACTTAGTCCCTATCTAAACATCGTGGAAATCATCCTCGGCATCGCGCTGACGGCGCTGGTGCTTATCCAGACCAAAGGCTCAGACCTGGGGGGATTTCTGGGTGGGGTAGATAGTGGTGGTACGGCGCGGACGCGGCGCGGTGTGGAAGCGACGATGCACCGCCTGACAATCCTCACCGCTATTCTTTTCTTCATCAATACCTTCTTTGCTTTCCTGGCCGGAGGATAACGCCAGGCCGCCCTCTCTTTCTTATGCGACCAGACATTCGCTGGCAGTTGTTGCTGTCGGCCGTCGGGTTTGGGCTGGTGCTGGCCCTGCTCTCATACCAGGTACAATCCTCCGCGCTTTGCGAAGTGCGTGAACCGGCGGCCGGTGGCACATTGGTCGAGGGGGTGGTCGGCCGTCCGTTCAGCCTCAACCCATTGCTCAGCGATCCCTATCCGGTTGACCGCGAATTGGTTGACCTGATCTTTGATGGCTTGTTGCGCTATGATGAAAATGGGGAACTGGCCCCGGCGCTGGCCGAGTCGTGGGCGGTGGCCGAAGATGGCCTCTCCGTGCGCTTCACGCTGGCCGAGGGGCGATTGTGGCATGATGGGCAGCCGGTGACGTCGGCCGATGTCGCCTATACGTATGGTCTTTTGCAAGATGCGGCCTTCCCTGGCGCGGATAGCTTGAAGACCTTGTGGCAGTCGGTGACGATTGTGACGGTGGATGAGCAAACGATTGAGTTTGTTCTCAGCGCCCCTTACTCCCCCTTTCTGGAAGCGACGACACGCGGCATATTGCCCGCCCATCTGCTGGAAGGGGTGGACGCGGCCGCCCTGGCCGAGGCCGATTTTAACAACGCGCCGGTTGGCACTGGCCCCTGGCGGGTGGAGCCGGGGCAGAATTGGGAGAGCAGCGGCCGTTTGCGCCTGGTCCCCGACCCCAACCACTGGCGCGAAGGGACGCAGATCAGCGCCCTCGAATTTCGCTTTTTCCCCGATGAGGGCGCCTTGCTGGAAGCGTTCGCGGCCGGTGACATCCAGGCGATGAACCGTGTCTCGCCGGTACAGATTCCCGCGCTGGCGCAACTCGACTCCGCCCGCCTTTTCACCTCGGTTGGCGACCAATACACGACCTTGCTGTTCAACCTGACCGAAAGCGGCGCACCAGCCTTGCAAGACAAGAGTATGCGCCAGGCATTGGCCTATGGGCTGGACCGGAAAGCGTTGCTGGACCACGTTCTCAGCGGCCAGGGTGTTCTCTTTGAAGGCCCCTATCTGCCCGGCTCCATCGCCTACAAGGCGGAGCTATTTACCCCATACCCCACCGAGCCGATTACGGCGACGCAACTGCTGGATGCGGCGGGGTGGCCATTGGCGGCCGAGCAACCCATCCGCCAACGCGAAGGGATGCCGCTGACCTTGCGCCTGTTGGTCTATGATACGCCCACCAACCGCGCCATTGCCGACAATATGACCGCCCAATGGCAAGCGTTTGGCATCTCCTTGCAACAGCTCTTGTACTCCGACTGGAATGAGTTCCGCGAGAATCTGGCCGCCCGCGCCTTTGATCTGGCGTTGGTAGACATCACGCCGCCCGGTGATCCCGACTTGTATGACTTTTGGAGCCAGGAAGCGATGGTGCGCGGGCAGAACTATGCCGGGTGGAACAGTCGCCGCGCCAGCGAAGCGTTGGAGGCGGCCCGCCAACTCTGGACCTGGGAAGAACGCGCCCCCCATTATGACACCTTCCAAAGTGCCTACAATGCCGACCTGCCCGCCCTGACCCTTTACCAGCATGTTGATAGCTATGCGTTGAGCGAGGGGGTGAATCTGGCGGAGATCGGCCGTTTCAGTCGGCCGCGCGAACGTTATGAGACCTTCGCCGACTGGTTCTTGCTCTATCGGGATGTGACGGTGGCTTGTGCGCCGGAAGACAACAGCGGATAAAGAAACAAACGGAT
>CAYPHY010000060.1:7871-24188 GCA_964410625.1 uncultured Ardenticatenaceae bacterium
ACTTTCTTACCAATTGATAACATTTGCCACATCAAACTGCCAAATGCCAAGAATCTGCTATAATGAACCTGAATCATTTAAGTAGACAGTTAGCCACCTTTAGAGCAGACGACCGCTTCCCGCCAACTGCCTACTGCTTAATTTGACTGAGGAGTAAAACCAAATGGGTACCATAGGTTGGCCTGAATTACTACTTGTCCTGGCGATTGTTTTGCTGATTTTCGGCGTCGGCCGCATTGCCCGCGTTGGCAGTGAACTCGGCAAGGGCGTCTCCGCTTTCCGTGAAGGAGTTCGCGAAGGCAAAGAAGAGGAAAAGCAGACGGCCGAGGACGCCAAAGCTGAATCGTAGGCTCATAGACTCAATCATTTGAATGAACTGGTTATGGCGACAGTAGGCGGCGAAAAAGCGTTGCTTTTTTCGTGTCTATTCGTGCCATTCGTGTCAAAGACCGCTCATGGATAGCTTTTTCGGAATTGGCCTGCCGGAATTTATCCTGATCATGATCATTGCCGGGATTGTGATGGGGCCGGAGCGCATTGCCAAGACGGCCCGCTGGCTGGGCAAAACATCGGCCCAGTTACAGGCCATTTCGCGCGGTTTTGTGCGCCAACTGAATGCGGAAATTGAAGCGGCCGATCAGGGCGGCGAGTTCAAAGGGGCGATGCGCGAGATGCAAGAGCTGCAACGCCAGATGGCCGAGCTGAAGAGCGAGCTACGCACGGTCGCCCAAAGCGCGGTGCGCGAACCAAAAGAGGCGTTGCAAGCAGCCCATGATGAGGCGCGGCGCTCTATTCGGCCGCCGACCTTCCCCCCGCTGAATGAGGCGCAAAACGGCCAGCCTGTTACCGCCGACAGTGGCAGTGAAACGGATAGCGAGTCCCCCTCCCCGGTCTACCGGCCCCCCTCGTTGGCCTTGCCCAGGCGCGTCGAAGTAGACAGCGATCCTGAATAAAGGGCATAACCCCGATGAGCGACGTACTACACAATGGTGATGGCTTGCCGCAAATGGAAGGGCCGGAGCTAACCATCCTAGGCCATCTCAATGAGTTACGCAAACACCTGACCCGCGCAGCGATTGGCATCTTGATCGCCACCTTGATTAGCTTTTTGTTTGCTGATCAATTGCTGGAGTTTTTGCTGCAACCTTATGCAGCCAGCGGCCCGGCCAGTGGGGAGTTGCAGACGTTGCGGCCGACGGAAGGGATCGAAACCTTCTTCAAGGTGGCGCTGCTTTCCGGGGCGATCCTCGCCATGCCGATCATCCTGATTGAGTTTTGGCGTTTCATTGAGCCAGGGCTGACGCGCGATGAACGGCGTTATGTCTACATTTTTATCCCCGCGGCGCTGGTGTTGTTCACGCTCGGCATCCTCTTTTCCTGGTTCGTCCTTGCTCCGGCGGCGATCTTCTTCCTGGCGAACTTCATGCCCGATATTTTTAAGGCGGAATGGACCAGCCAGGAGTACATCAGCTTTATCACCCGTCTGCTGTTTTGGATTGGTCTCAGCTTTGAAATGCCGATCGTCGTTTATTTTGTGGCGCGGGTGGGATTGGTGACGGCCGCGGGCTTGCGCGAACAGTGGCGCGTTGCGGTGGTGGTGATCGCGGTGCTGGCGGCGGTGATCACCCCTTCGATTGATCCAATTACCATGCTACTGACCATGGCCCCGCTCTTCATCCTCTTTATCGTCAGCATCGGCCTCGCCGCCATCGGCCAACGACAGTACGAGAGAATGCCAGTGGAAAGTGGGGAGTGATGAGTGGGGAGTGGAGAGTAGTCAGTTGGCAGTGGACAGTAAGCAGTCTCCCAGTCTCCTAATCTCCCAATCTCCAATCTCTAATCTCAATCTCCTCTTCCTACCCTTCATTCCCAAACGCAAACGCCGCCACCCCGCCGCCGATCAGCCCAAAGAGATGGGACTGCCAGGAGATGCCGTTGCCTTGCGGGATGATCCCCCATAGTAAACCGCCATAAAAGATCAGGAGCAGCGCGGCCAGCAAGATCGTCCCCAGGCTGCGGCGGTAATAGGCCCAAAGGAGCAAAAAGCCAAAATAGCCAAAGACAATGCCGCTGGCGCCGATGTGGACGGTGTTGCCGGGGCCAAAGAGCCACGTCCCGACACCGGCGATGAGCGCGGTGAGGAGGGTGACGGCCGAAAAAAGCCCGCGTCCCTGGAGCATCACCAGCCAACCGAGGATGAGGAAGGGGAGCGTGTTCGCGGCCAAATGGGCAAAGTTACCATGCAGCAGCGGCGCGAAGATGATCCCGCGCAGTCCGATGGCGGTGCGCGGGACAATCCCTAGCGAATCCAACGCACCGCGAAAGATGAGCCAATCTATGCCTTCGAGCAGCCAAAAAACAGCCACAACCACAAAGAGGATCGTCGCCTGCGTCTTCAACCGCTGCCCATACACCCGCACCACATCTACATCCACATCCACATTATGCTCAAAACTCATACCACCCTCAATCTCCAATCTCCAGTCTCCCAGTCTCCTAGTCTCACAACCTTATTACGTGCTCCCCCCTTCATTCGTTGCGCTCCAACCCCAAACACCAGCCAATCAACCGCCGGACAAAATCGGCCGTTGGATAATACTTGCTATCATGCCGCCAGCGTGGGACATGGACGGCCGTTGCCCCCGGTTCGCGCGGAAACTCCGGCCCTTCGACAGTCAGCAGCGCATAAGGCTCCCCCTCCTGTGGAATCCGGTAGTGGACGATCAGCCGCTTGTTGCTGGCGATGATATGGAGGTAGCGGGCTTTTTCGGCCGTTTCCGTGAACCCCTGTTCCGGCACAACCTGCTCCGGCCCGTCCTCCACATACCACAAATACTCGCGCCCTTTAACGTTGACCTTTCGTTTTCCTTTTTTACTAACAGCCAAATCATACTCCTTTGGAGGAAGTAGGGGGTGGAGGGGCAGAGGAGCAGAGGGGCAGGGGAGTAGAGGAGAAACCTCGCCCATCTGTCATCCCTCATCCCTCATCCCTCATCCTTCATCCTTCATCCTTCAATCTCCACCGGATTCTACAAACTTCCCATATACGGCAACCACAAGTCGGCCGCGATTTGATGGGGGTCGGAGCGGACACCGTAGCGGCCGAAATAATCACAGACGCGCTTGACATCACGCTTCAGCAATTCCAGCGCATGGGGGTTCATTCGCGCATCCACCATCTGCGGGAAGTCAATGATCTTGATCGCCCCATCGTCGTAGAGGATGTTGTAGGGCGATAGATCGCCATGGATACGATGATTGTCCAACATCAGCGCCACATTGTCCATCACCCGCTTAAACAGTGGATACGCTTCCTCGCGGGTTAGCGATATATCACTGAGCAGCGGGGCTGGCATTTCCTCCTCACCGATGTACTCCATCAAGATCGCTTCGCCGCTGTGGGCAATCGGCCGTGGCACATCCGCCCCGGCCTCATAGAGCATCGTTTGCACCCCATACTCGTTGCCGATCCACCAGGCGATGTCCACCTGGCGGCCGAAGCGCGTCTTTTGCTTTAGGGCCAGCTTCTCTCGCCGTCCTTTCATCTCGCGCCCTTCGGCATCGTGCAGTTGTCGCCCGGCTTTGTAGATGGCGTCGTTTTTCAAGGTGCGTAAGACACGCGGCCGGTAAAGCTTCGCGGCGATATACGCCAGGCCGGTCGCCGGATGGGCCGTACAGCAATAGACATTGGCCTCCTTACCACCCTTCACCCGCCGCACCACGTCGGTGATCATCTCTTGCTGGTAGAAGGGTTTTATCTGGTCAATCAGCCATTGCCGTTCGTAGTGCAGCGGATCGAGGGCGGCCGCATAGCTCGGCACAAAGTCCACCACGTCATCGCCAAAGTCGGTCATTTGCGCCCGGATTTGGGCGACGCCCAGTTTTTTGCCCGCTTGCTTATTCGATTTTGGGCGGCGCGGGGGTCGGCCGTTGCCGCGCATTTCAACTAACTCTTCGTACTCCGCGTACTTTTCGTAAGCTTCGTATTTATCCATTATGGGTTATCTGAAACCTCAAGTTATCGTTTTAAGCAACGAATTAGCGCGAATGTTCGCGAATTAAGTAAGTATTCGTGAGCATTTGCATTCATCCGCTGCTATTTTATTTTGGTAAAGGCGATCGGGTTGTGGGAATCATGTAGATCGTCGCACAACCTAAATTCGCGAAAATTCGCGTTCATTCGTTGCTAAATTGGATAAGCGTTGGGGGAGTAGGGGACGGCCGAAACGAACAGTACCGATCTCGTCAAAGATCGGCCGCTGCCCGGCCAAGCGACGCCCATGCGCAGCCTGCGGCCGCAATCGGTTTCAGTTATCAGAAAGACAAACGGGGAAACTTAGCGGAGAACGACAGGCGTGCTCAACCAACGCTCAGTACAGACAATGGATTGGACTTTTTCTTTTTGCATCAGCGAGCACCTCCTCATCGGAAAATTTAATTCGCGGGCAGTATAGCATACCGTTGGAGAGAAATCAATATCCCAAAGCGATTTTGATCATTCGCCTGACCCCGGCTATGTCTGCTGGTACACTACTTTTGTGTCCTGATATATGGACGGCCGTCCCTCCTCCGCTTACAGTAAGCGAAAGGATGGATGGACTGATGATGGAGCGAATGATTGCAGGTTTCCTTGCTGGAGTGGCCGCCACGGTGCCGATGACGGTGACGATGAAGGTGTTGCACCAACTCTTACCGCGAGAGCAGCAGTACCCCTTGCCACCGTATGAGATCACGCGGCGAGCAGCGGCCGATGCCGATATGGAACGGGAAGCCAACGAACCACAGAAGCGCAACCGGCTGACGATGTTGACCCACTTTTCATTTGGCGGGGCAGCGGGTGGATTATATGGGCTGGTTGGCCCACAGCTTCCTTTGCCCGCCGAGGTAAAGGGCGTTGCCTATG
The DNA here is from genome assembly GCA_964410625.1 of uncultured Ardenticatenaceae bacterium. Taxonomy (GTDB): domain Bacteria; phylum Chloroflexota; class Anaerolineae; order Promineifilales; family Promineifilaceae; genus CAYPHY01. Next base: position 12,775 of record CAYPHY010000060.1, read on the forward strand.
GCCTTGCAGTTTGGAGCGTCAGCTATCTGGTCGTATTACCCGCTCTCGGCCTATACTTGCCTCCCAACCGTGAGCCATTGCGCCGGTTGGCGTTGATGGCTGGCGCACATCTGGTCTGGGGGCCAACGATGGCTTTCTTGCTGGAGCAGTTGGTTCCTGAGGAAGCAGTAACCAATTTTGCGAATTAAATCGTTACGCAGATGACGCGGATAAGACGCTGATGATGCGGATTTTCATTTGCTCAAGTAGGTGGCGGGTGTGGTTTAGGCGGATTTGCCAGGGGTGGAGGAAGACGGCCGTTCCTGGGTACGCTTCATGGATCCTCTGATAGGCCAGTTGCCATTGCTTTGCACTTTCCTCGATAAGTTGCAGTAAGTCGTAGGACTTTTCATATTGTGCGGCCGTTCGCAGCAGGTTGAGCAACATTTGTTCGCGGCCGCCAAAGCCGTGGGATAGCGCTAGCTGTCGTGCCAACCGGCGGATGTCGTGGCGGCCGAGATACAGGCCGCTTTGCCTGGGGGTGATCAGGTATTGGGCAATGTCTCGTAGTCCCGTTTGCGGATCGGCCAGCAGGTCACTCCCCTCTGAATGGACGGGCAGGCGTTCGCTTTCTGTTTGCGCCGTTAACTGTGCATGATGATCGCCCACGAGCGCGAGGGTGAGTTGTGCCAGTTTTTGATAGAAAGGCACGGCCGCTTGCTCAAGCGCGACCAGAAAAGGGAAGAGCCAGGGTAAGAGCGCGTTTTCAATGAAGTGGTGTTGCCGGGTTTGCCACAGTCGCGCCCCAGCGGGTTGTGTTTGCCGGGCGTTGGCCTCGGCCGCCAGCATATGGGCGAGGAAGGCCAGCTCATACCCCACATGGTCAGGGCTGGCGGTGGAGGCCTGGAGGGGAAAGCCGGCTTGTTGGTAGAGTTGGCCGGTCTGGTTGCTGATCTCTCCCCCCAATAGTCCGCTGTCGTCGAGGAAGATGCTGGCGTAGGGAAAGAGGTGAAAGGCGAAGAGGTCGTGGTGGGCGGCGGCCGCTTCGTCGGCGTCGAATGGGCGAGGCAAGGCGGCGGCCAATTCGGGGATTGTCTCCAGGTAGGGTAGCAGCTCGGCCGTGACCCCTTCGAGGAAGAGACGGCCGAGCAGTTCATAGCTATGGCTGCGTGCCTGGGCGAGTTGGGCCGCATCCAGGACGGAAGCAGCGAGCGAGGGCTTACTTTTCAATCGGCAAACCTGCCTGCGCCCAGCCGCGAATGCCACCCGCCATATTAACCACTTCTTTGGCCCCTTTCGCCTGGAGGATGCTGGCGGCGATGGCCGAGCGGTTGCCGGAACGACATTGGACGACAATCGGCCGTCCGTCCAGCACCTCATCCGCCCGCTCGTTCAGATAGCCGAGCATGATATGGTGGGCGTGGGGGAGATGCCCTTCGTCCCACTCCGTTTGGGCGCGGATGTCGAGCAAAACCACTTCATTGTTTAGGATTTGTTGCGCCACCGCTTCGGCGTTTTTCACCGCGTAGCTTTGGGTGGCAAGAGCGGCGGCCGTTATTTCAGCGGCATCAAAGTAACCGGCGACGCGATCAATCCCGATTTTGGCGAGGACGCGGATGGCTTCATCTAGTTGGGCGGGGGAGGTGATCAGGTAGAGCGGCCGATCATACTCTACCAGCCATCCGGCCCAGGTCGCCAGATTGGGCATGGAGATGTTGATCGTGCCGGGGACGTGAGCAGCGGCGAACTGTTTGGGATGCGCCATATCCACCACTTGATGGCCCGCTGCTACCAGTTCCGTGAGTGCCTCGGCGTTGAGTTTTGGCGGCCGTTGTAAATCGCCCAATACCGCAGGCCCTTCCTTGTTGACCCGCTTCATCAGCGCGAAATATTTGGGCGGCTCCGGCTGGCCGTCGAGCAGCATTTCGATAAACTCGCTGAGATTCTCATAGCTCAGTGCCGGATTAAACAACTTTTCATAGCCGACGGTGCTGGAGGGAACGGCCCCCAATCCCTTACCACAAGCACTGCCCGCGCCATGTCCAGGCCATACCTGTAGATAGTCGGGCAGCGTTTTAAAGCGTTGCAAGGAGTTAAACATCTCTTTTGCCCCGGCGACGGCCGTGTCGGCGATACCGGCCGCTTTTTCCAGCAGATCGGGGCGGCCGACGGAGCCAACAAAGACAAAATCGCCGGTGAAGATGCCCATCGGCCGGTCGGCCCCGCCCCCCCGGTCGGTGAGCAGGAAAGCGATGTGTTCCGGGGTATGGCCGGGGGTGTGGAGGGCCTGAAAGTGGATGAAGCCAACGTTAAAGCTGTCGCCATCTTTCAGTAGTTGGTGGTCATATTGAGCGGCGAAGGTGTATTTCCAGTTTTCATCCCCCTCATCGGAGAGGTAGAGTCTGGCTCCCACTCGTTCGGCCAGTTCGCGTGCGCCGGATACATAGTCGGCGTGGATGTGGGTGTCGGCCGCGCCAATGAGTGTCATCCCTTCTTCTTTGGCCGTTTGCAGATAGGGGGCAATGTCACGGCCGGGGTCAATGATGATCGCTTCGTTTGTTTGTTGGCAACCCACCAGATAGGAAGCGTGGGCCAGGTGTTTGTCGTAGAAGTATCTTAGTAGCATTGTCAATTCTCCTGGTTACGCTGATGACGCGGATGAAACGCAGATTGCGCGGATTATTTTAATGGCTCACGCAAAGGCGCAAAGGTCGCCAAGTTTTTTCCTTCGTCTTCGCTTAGGACAAGTCTTTGCGGCTTAGCGTTCTTTGCGTGAGACGTTCTCAGGTAGTTTGTAGGCGGCGGCCGTGGGTTTGAGCGGCCGTCGTAGCCAGAGCGGCCGCCGGTTGCCGTCGGGGCTGACCTGGGTGGCGGGGCGGGTCATCGCCAGCCACTCGCGGTAGACGGCCATTGATTTGTCCGTATCTACCCAGACTTCACCATATTTCTCGTCGGCCGTCGCCTTGCGGACGCTGACCGCTTTCTGCAACCAGCAATGGCCGCCGCTGATCGGGTCGGGATGAACGGCATGGGTCAGATTTTGATGAACGCCGACCTCTTGCCACCAGACGCGGCTGGTATCGGGGTCCGCTGATTCCCACGCCTGGGCGCCGCGCAGGATGTTGAGCCGGTGTTGGGAGCCGTTTTCCTCCAACTGTGCCAGATTGGATGTCCCTTGATTCCCTCCCTGATGCTCCTCTAATCGCCAGCGGCCGAGATGGTGGCTCATGGCGATAATCCCCGGCTTGATGCTTTCCGTCACCCACACCTTATCCACAAAGTAGCCGATTTCCGTCTCGACGCGGATGACATCGCCCGTTTGCACGCCCAACCGTTGGGCGTCGCTGGGGTGCATCCACACCGGATTCTTGTGACTGATTTCGTAGAGCCATTTGGCGTTTGCGCTGCGGGTGTGGATCAACGTTGGCAGGCGGAAGTTGGGCAAGAGGATCATCTCCCCCTGGTCACGGCGGAGGTTGTCGGGATGGACATGGCTCTTCAACGTCCAGGGGATGGTATACTCGCGGCCGTGCCAGCCCCAGTCGTAGATCGTTGGACTGAAAAATTCGAGCTTGCGGCTGGGGGTGTCGAAGCCTTCGCGCGGGCGGCCGTCAACCACAACGCCGATGGGTTTGTCGTCTTCGAGAATACGGGAGTAATGGTCAATTGTGAATTGTGAATTGTGAATTGTTAACTGTGAATTGTGTTCCAGTCTCCAATCTCTTAGTCTCTCAATCTCTTTTTCGTAGGGCTGGTAGTTGGTTTGTTTAACTTCAAAGACGCCGTATTTGCGCATGTATTGCAGGGGGGTGAGGTGTTCGCGGGCGGCCGCTTCGGGCAGGCCAGGGACGCTGTTCTCGAAAATCCAGCGGTAATACTCCTCGACGGTGATGATTTCGCCGGGGCGGTAGGGGCTTTCAAACCATTGGCGGATGCCGAGGCTCCCGTCCGGGTCCATCCGCGCTGAGAGTTCAATCCACCATTCATTTTCTTCCCACACTTCGCCGGGATTGGCTTCGTAGGTGAAGCGCGGTTGGTGGCCGAGCTTTTCCATCGCCACACGGCGCACCGGCTGGCGAAAGGCGATCCATTGTCCGGCATGGGTCTCCTGGCTCATCAGATCGTGGCGCTCCCCGGCATGGCCCATCGGCAAGACGTAATCGGCAAACCAGGCGGACTCATTCCAGGTAGGGGTGAGGGCGACATGGCACTTGATCTTCTCCTCGTCACGCAGCGCCTTCAGCCACATGAAGCCATCGGGGTTGATCCACATCGGGTTATAGACGCGGGTGAAGTAGACGTCTATGTTCCCGCGCCCTTCTTCGAGGAAGTGGGGCAGGCAGAAGCTCATCTCGAAGTGGGCCAGCGGCCATTCGTCCGGTAGTTGTAGCTCGCCCCAGGCCTCGGCTGCTGGCGGGGACTTGAACGGCTTGGGGACAAATTTGTTCCATTCGCCGCCGGAGGTGCCGCCGCGCGTGCCGACGCTGCCGGTTAGCACATTGAGGAACATCAGGCAACGAGCGACCTGCCAGCCGCCGAGATTGCCGATGCTCGCGCTGCGCCAGACGTGGGCTGCCAGACGGCCGTCACAATCCGCAATCGCCTGTGCCGCCTCCACCAGTCGCTCAAGCGGCACTTGCGCTTCCTCGGCCGCCCGCTCAAAGCTAAACTCCGCATACAACTCCTTCAACACCCGGTCAAACAACTCAAACGAGCGTTCGGCCGCTGCGATACCACGAATCTCCTCGACCAATTGTTCATTGTTCATTGCCAATTGTTCATTGCCCACCGCCTCTAACGTCTCTCGCCAATTCACCCACCGTTCCACAAACGCCTTATCGTAACAGTCGTTTTGGATCAGGTAGTTGGCGATGGAGAGCAGCAGGGTAGACTCGCTGCCGGGCCAGGTAGGGAGCCAGATGTCACTCATGCTGGCGGTGTTGCTCAGGCGCGGGTCGAGGGTGATGATCTTCGCTCCGTTCATCTTCCCTTCGATGATCCGTTGGGCGTGGGGGTTGAAGTAGTGGCCCGTTTCCAGGTGGCTGGAGATGAGCAGGATGACGCGGGCGTGGGCGTGGTCGGGGCTGGGGCGGTCCCAGTTGCACCAGAAGGCGTAGCCAGCGCGTGCGCCAGCGGAACAGACATTGGTGTGGCTGTTGTGGCCGTCCACGCCCCAGGCGGTGATGCAGCGGTTGGTGTAGCCATCTTCACCGGGACGGCCGACATGGTACATGATCCCATCGCGGCGTTGCTGGCGGCTCTCGCGCATCTTGGCCGCTATTTCGTCCAATGCCTCCTCCCAGCTAATGCGCTTCCACTTTCCTTCGCCTCGTTTGCCGACGCGCTTCAGCGGGTAGAGGATGCGTTCGGGGTCGTAAATCTGGTTGTGGGTGGCGGGACCTTTGGCGCAGTTACGGCCGCGACTGCCAGGATGGACGGGATTGCCTTCAAACTTCTTGATCTCCAGCGTCGTCTTGTCCACATAGGCCAGCAAGCCGCACGCACTTTCGCAGTTGAAGCAGACGGTGGGGACGAGCATGTAGCGGTGGGCGACCTTGCGCGGCCACTCCTTACCGCTGTATTCCACCCAGTCGTCCCAATATTCGGGCGGCGGGTATTGGCTGAGGCGGCCGTCGGGATGCTGTACTTCAATCATCTGCACGCTGCCGGGGTCTACTTCGGCGAAGTCGGGTAGGGCCGTACCGGCGGCGTTGGTGATGGTGGTGGGGGATGAGTGCGGCCGTCGCGGTGGCGGGCCTGCCTGGAGCATCGTAGATAGGAAGTTGAAAACAGATCGCTTTTCGCTCATAATGGTATTACATTCATTCGTCGAGGTAATGTTATGGCTGATATGGTTATACCACCAATTCAAGTTACTGACACGGGCGTGCTTATCCCTCGTTCCTACCTGCAAGATGCCAGCGAGTTTGAGTTTGAAGTGATTGATGGCTATGTGTTGGTGCGGCTGAAGACAAACGGCCGCAACGGTGAAAGAGAGAAAACATGGCTTGAGGGTATCATTGGTATTGCTGAGACGCGCAATCCGAATGCCTCGGTCGAAGTGGAAGAGATATTAGAGCGGGAACTGGGTGTTCGCAGTGAGTAGATAACGGAAAACGACACTTATCATTACAAATCGTCTGGTATAAGTCCCGTTGTTTTGGCGATACGAGCTAACATACGTGGCCCAATTTCTTCGTTGTCATGAAAGGCAAAGACAACATCTGCCCATCCGGGACGTGAAAGCACACGGTGAGAACCACTCTGGCGTTTAATGCTCCAGCCAATGCGTAATAGTGCGGTAAGTACCCTTCTTGCCTTTGTTGACCTCCACTGGCTCATACGGCCGCAAAGGAAACGGTTATAGGCGTCGGTAACGTTTCGCCATGTTCAAGGCGATCAGCAAGCACACGAAAGGCCAATGCCTGCACCTTCGCAATCGCTTCTTCTAATGTGCGGCCGTAGGCCAGCACGCCTGGTAACTCCAGCACTTCCGCCAGCCAGCGGCCGTCTTCTTCTTGTTCATGTTCTATCGTAAACTTCATTGGAATACTCCTCTTGAAGCCTATCATAAGCAGCAGTACGTTTTTTCACAGTTCTCAGTATATCACTTTTGAACTGTTTGTATCATGGCCTGAATGGTTTAGCTATTCGGAATCTCCTGCGGGGCCATAACAAAGGCGTATTCGTATAGATAAAGCCCAACGATAGCACAAACGGCCGCCACCGCCCCCACAAACGGCCGCCCGGAGACAAAGAGGACGAGCAAAAGCGGGATGACATGGCCGAGGGCGATGCTGCCCCACCAGAAGTGGGTGCGATAACGGCCGTGACTGATGTCGTGGGCGGCGCGGGCGGCGACTTCGCTGGCGTGGGGCATCCCGAACTCGCCGAAGAGGGTGAGGAACAGGTCGAGCAGTAGGGCGACGATGAAGGTGAGCAGGGCGACGCGGCCCATTTCGGCCGCTACCCCGAAAGCGTTGAGGATCAGAATCGCGCCGCTTCCGGCCATGAGTGCCTGGACGATGAGATGGAAGGGGAGCAGCGGGCTTTGCCACAGGTCGCGCCCTTCGGCCTGGGCAAAGAGGAAGGCGGTGTAGATGGCGACGCCGATGGCGAGGGGGAGGCCGAGCCAGAGCAACGTGGAGCGCAACCAGGGAATATCATAATTAAATAGATATGCCCCTAATTCGTATAGCCACCAGATTCCAACGACGGCCGTGAAGCCAATCAACAAGACCGCGCCGCGTGCCAGCCAGCTTTTCCATTGCGGCCGTAGCAAGATGTAGAGGAAGCGTTCCGGCTTTTCCAGGTCGAGGACGAGCAAGGCGGTGGTCAGGCCAATGAAGAGCAGGGCGGTGAAGCCGGAGATGACGGCCGTTAGCCCCTCAAAGGCAAACCAGCCCAAACCCAGGCCGACACTGAGCAGCATGAATATGCCGGAACCAATCCCCTTGGTCACCAGATAGGCGGGGACGGGCCAATGCCAGGGGATTTTGTGTTGGGCGTTATAGCCCACCTGCACCATCTGCCCCGCCTGTGACATGCCAATGTGAATCGGCCCACTCCAGGGCAAACCCTGGGTGGATTGCGGATTGGGGATTGGGGATTGCGGATTTCTCCTCTGCTCCTCTGCCCCTCTGCCCCTCTGCTCCCCCGCTCCTCCGCTCCCCCGCTCCCCCTCATGCAACGGAACCACATCCGCCCACATGAAGCTTTCCGGCGTGCGCTCGGTGGCGGTGGGGTGCAGCGCGACGTCGTTGCCGTCAATGTAGAACAGTTTGGGGGCGGTTCCTTGTTCCGGCTTGCGGACGGTGACATCTTCGCGGGCGAGGATGCGGCTGATCTCGCTGGTTGGATCGTTCATGTCTCCGGCGATGATCGCGTGTTCGGGACAAACCACGACACAGGCGGGTTCGAGGCCAATGTCGGTGCGGTGGGCGCAGTAGTGGCATTTAGCGGCCGTGTCCGTCTCCGGGTCAATATAGATGGCGTCATAGGGGCAGGCTTGCATACACGCCTTGCAGCCGATGCAGACGCTGTTGTCAAACTCGACAATGCCATCGTCGCGCTGGTACATCGCTTCGGTGGGGCAGATGCGGACGCAGGGCGGGTTGGCGCAGTGGTTGCAGCGCGTCACCTGGAAGTGGCGGCGATTGTTGGGGAAGGTTCCTGTTTCCACATACTTGACCCAGGTGCGGTAAACGCCCAATGGCACTTCGTTTTCGCTCTTGCAAGCAGTGGAACAGGCGTGGCAGCCGATACATTTGCGGTTGTCAATGACAAAGCCGTAGTTCTTGGGCATCATCGGGGTTGGTTCTTGCTGGCGAGTGGTCATCTTCCTATTATGGAGCGATTGAGCCATACTTACAAGCTATCAAACCTAACCATGCGCTAAAAGGAGGCAGATGATGAATGAGGCATTCAGCGTATTAGTGGGCAGTCCGCTGGCCGGGTTGCCGGTGTTGCGGAATTACACCTCCCGGCGTGTTTCCAGTTGGGACCGAACGGGCGGCAACGACGACCGGCTGCATATCCATCCTGGGCAGGAAGCGGTGTTGGCCGACATTCAGGGTGCGGGCTGCATTAAGCACATTTGGGTCACGATTGCCTGTGATGAGCCGGATTTTCTACGCAAGGTCGTCTTGCAAATGTGGTGGGACGGTGAAGCGTCACCCAGCGTCAAGGTCCCGGTTGGCGATTTCTTTGGTATCGGCCATGCCCAAACGCGCAATTTCACCGCCTTGCCGCTGCAAATGAGTCCTGAGGAGGGCAAGGGGTTTAATTGCTGGTTTCCGATGCCTTTCGGCCGTTCGGCGCGGATCACGGCCGTCAATGAGTGCAGCGAAAAAGAGGTGCTGTTCTACTATTACATTGATTATCACCAGTATGATCAATTAGCGGAGGGCTTGCCTATTTTCACGCCCAATGGCGTCGCCAGAATCCGGCCGATGGCATTGCTGATCAGGGATTGACCAACGAGGCCTACCAGTTCGGCGGTGAGAACGTGACGGGTGCTGGTAATTACGTTATTCTGGAAGCGGAGGGGCAGGGGCATTATGTTGGTTGCAACCTCAACTATCACAATCTACGGATGACCGAGGCGTGGAACTGGTATGGCGAAGGGGACGACATGATCTTTATTGATGGTGAGGCGTTCCCGCCGAGCCTGCATGGGACGGGGACGGAAGATTACTTCAACACGTCCTGGTGTCCGACCGAAGTTTACTCCGCGCCTTATCACGGAATCACGATGCCTGGCGGCCGAAATTGGTCGGGCAAGATTTCGCTCTATCGCTTCCACATCGAAGACCCGGTTTGCTTTCGCCAGTCGGTGCGGGTGACCATTGAACATGGGCACAACAACCACCGCAGTGATGACATCTCCAGCACCGCCTATTGGTATCAGCGCGAACCGCATCGGCCGTTTGATCTGCTACCGGTTGATGAACGGCTGCCCCGACCGGAGTGAGGGGTGGAATGGGTGGAATAAGCGTATCAGGCGGATGCGCCAGAGTAGCGGCGTAGTCCGGCACGCCAGAGGAGGCGGGAGAGGAGCAGAGCGACGAGTGTGAGGGCGGCCGCGCCGAGCAATACCTGCGGGGTCAACCGTTCGGTGAGCGCGGAGGCGGGGACGGTGATGGCAAAGGCGACGGGGACGAGGAAGGTCAGGCTGAGGCGCAACCAGGGGGGATAGATGCCGACGGGCCAGCGTCCGGCCTGGTACATGCTCTCGAACATCTCCAGCAGGTCACCGACGCGGATGAACCAGAAGGTGCTGGTAGTGAGCATCAGCCAGAAGCAGTAGAGCAGTAATGCGCCGAGGATGAGGGCGGCGATGAAGGCGGCCGCTTGCGCCAACCCAACTTCTCCTCCCAGTTGTTGCAGCGCCCAGACCAGGACAACGGCCCCGACAACCACATCTACCAACTGCCAGAAGCGAAACTCGCGCACGCTGACCAGCAGTTGCGAATCTTCGGGCTTGGTCAGCATATAGTCGAGCGTCCCCTCCTGCACGTCGTTCATCAGGCGCATCATATTGGGCTGGATCATGGTACTAATTATGCCACCCATGAGGATATGGACGCCCATCACAGCCAGCAGTTCGGCTCGGCTCCACCCGGCGAGGGTGTCGGTATAGGTGAAGACCAGGGAGAGAGCCACTAGCCCTGTGCCGAGGGCAATCAGTGCCTCAAAAAGCTGCACAAAGAAATTCACGCGATACTGGATTTCGCCCATAATGCTCGCGCGAAGGTAGATGAAGAGGAGGCGGAAGTAACTCATGGGGCAATAGGCAATGAACAATGAACAATGGGACAATGAACAATGATGGCAATACTACAGCGGATAGGGAAAGCAACGGATAAAAACGAGTACAGAATATTCTTGGTCTTCCAGCTTAGATTATAGCAAGCAATCACTTTTATCCGTTTATTTCTACATCCGCTGTACTCTCCCAGTCTCTTAGTCTCCTAATCTCTCAATCTCTAATTCTCCAATCTCTGATTCTCCATTACGCGCCAACGGCCGAATAGCGCTTCAGCCCCCTGCGCCAGAGGAGGGTGAGCAGGATGGTGCCGATGGTCGCCCAGATGACTTGTGCGCCGAAGCCGTAGAGGGTTTGCAGGGGGGAGAGACGGCCGAGTACCAGCTCCAGCGGAAAGCCGAACGACCATTGAAAGGGCAGCCAGTCGGTCAGGCGTTGCACCCACGCTGGCATGAGGTCGAGCGGGACGAGACGGCCGGAGAGCAGCAGTTCCAGGGCGAAGTAGAGTTCAAAAATGCCGCTGACACGGGTGATCCAAAAGGTCGCCAATCCTAACGCCCAGACGAGGATGAAGCGCATGATGAAGCCGGTGACGGTGGCGAGCAGGAAGGTGAGCAGTTGCCAGGGTTCGGGGTTGAGCGACGGCCGAAAGATGAGATAGAGCGCGATGGCAATCGGCACCCACATCAGCGTGGTGACGATTTTTATCGCCCCGAAGGAGGCCAGGTCAAAGTGGAAGGGATGGGCCGGTCGCAGTAGTTCCGGGGAGAGGCGGCCGCGTTGTACGCGGTTCTCGAACTCATAGGGTGTCAGGGCGATGTTCATCTGCCGCACCAAGGTCCAGGCGATGTAGTAGGCGGCGAATTCATCGGCCGTGTAGCCGCCAACCGCCCCCCCTTGCGAACGGGCAACCGTCGTCCACACAACGAGGTAAATCACCGGCTCTGCCACCATGCCCAGCAGCCACATGAAAAAGCCAAAACGGTACTGCATCAGCACCGCCAGGTTCAGCCGGAATTGGGTCTGGTAAATGCCTGCTAAGCGGCCCATCTTACCTCTCCACGCTCCCAATCGTTAATCGCTTCCTCTCGTTGTAGTTATAACTGAATACAGTGTTTCAAAAGTGATCGCAACGTCATTCCGAGCGGAGCGAGGAATCCCTTGCGAT
>CAYPHY010000061.1:0-2166 GCA_964410625.1 uncultured Ardenticatenaceae bacterium
GGGGGAGATTGAGCGAGTAGGAGAGTGGGAGAGTGGGGGATTTGGAGATTGGGTGACAGCGATGGGTGCGGCGGCGGTGCGGCCGCAGGCGGAAAGGAGTAAGAGGGAGACAGCCAGAGTGATCAGGCGTCGAATTGTGCTACACATATGGAAAGGGTTGTTGCTTTAGGGACTACAGCGGATTGTGAAATAAACGGATGAGGTAGCGTGTGAAGTTGAGTTTTGCAACTTTATCCGTTGTCGTCCATTCGCCGCAGTGCCAACATCGCCAGGTCGTCAGAAGTGCCGCTTCCGGCCATGTGGTGGACAACGGCTTCTTCAACCAGTTTCAGCAGCGCAGCGGCCGACGCCTTTGGCCCCTCCGCATCATGGTATTCGAGGAGCGTTTGCAAACGGCCGTTGCCAAACTGCTCTTGCTGTGGATCACGCGCCTCAATAATGCCGTCAGTATAGGCAAAAAGCAAACTGCCACGGGGGAGCATCGTCGTTGCCGCGCGATAGGTGGCGTTGGGCATCAGGCCGATGGCGGGGCCGGAGGGTTGTAGCGCGTCGCATAGCTGCCAATTGCCATGTTCGTCGCGGTCGTCGGCCGTTGGCATAAGAACAAGCGGCGGGATGTGGCCGCAATTCACATAGGTCAAATCCCCTGTTGCCGGGTCGAGCAGGGCGCAGAAGAGCGTGGCGAACATGTGAGCCTGGAGGTGGTTGTTGGTTATGTAGGCGTTGGTGTGGCGTACCATCTGGAGGAGGGTTTCGGAATTGGGGGGTTGGAGATTAGAGATTGGAGATTGGGAGACTAGGAGATTAGGAGATTGGAGGTGTTGTTGGATGAAGGCGCGGAGGAGGCTGCGGATGAGGGCCATGAAGAGGGCGGCGACAACCCCTTTGTCGCACACATCGGCGATGATCAGCATCAGGCGGCCGCCGGGCAGTTCATAGGCATCAAAAAAGTCACCGGCTACCTCTCGTGCCGCCCGGAAGCGGGCGGCCACTTCCCACCCTGGCGGTTGGGGCAGAAAAGCGGGGAAGAAGCCAGCCTGGATTTGGCGGCCGATTTCCAACTCCTGCCGGTAGCGCAGCAGCGTCATCTGCTCTGCTTGCAGGAGGCGGTTGTTTAATAAGACGGCCGCTTGCGACGCCAACGACTCCGCCACCTGTTGGTGATAGGCGTCGAAGGGGATGGTTTGGCCCGTTTCCCGGTCTTGGGCATTGAGCAGTTGCAGCACCCCAACGACGCGGCCGTTGCGTAGGGGAACGGTCAGGCAAGAGACAGAGGCGTAATCGTTGTCTTCGTCGAAGGTCGCCATGCCGCTGAAATCAAAGTCGTCTTCCTGATAGATGTTCGCCAGGTTGATTGATTCCCCATTGAGCGCGACATAGGCGGCCACATGCTCTTCGTTGGGTGCGCCGGTCAGCGGGTCTTTTAAGGTGATCGGTTGGTAGGGGACTGGGCGGCCCGTTGCGCCGCCGAAGCTGATGCCCAATGAGCCAACCTGGGTGAAGACATAGTGCAGTTGGCCGTCATGGACGAGATAGAGCGTTCCGGCGTCGGCGTTGCAAATGCGGCTGGCCTCGCGGACAATGCGCTCTAGCAGCAGGTTTTCATCCGTTTCGGCCGATAATGCCGCCCCAATGGGCAAAATCACCAGGCGCAAATCATCGGCGATGCGTTCGATCTCGTTGAAGGCGGCCAATGAGCTTCGTGCTTGTTCACGCCAGCGCTTTTCCTGGATGGCATTACGCAAGCGGGTTTGAATAAGCGCGGGGGCGGCCGGGAAGAGCAGGTAATCACGCGCTCCGACGGCCAGACAACGGCCGATGCGTTCCTGAATGGCCGTTGACGCTTCAACATCGGCACTCAGGGGAGCGATGATCACCACCGGGATCAGGTTGAGATCGTCGTCGGCCGCCACCTGGCGCAGAAAGGCGTAGTCGTTGAGTTCGGCCGCGTCCAGCGCCAGCAACACCAGGTCAAAGGCATAGGTCGCCATTTGCGCCAACGCCAGCCGGGCGGCCGCCGGTGCTGTGACCGTATACCAGCCCCACTCATGGCATAACTGCACCAGGGCAGCCTGGCGCGTCGTGTCGTTGTCAATAACCAGCAAATGGGCGGGGGAGGTTGTCATCGGGATTTATGTGGCATGTGGCATGTGGCATGTGGCATGT
>CAYPHY010000061.1:2266-24015 GCA_964410625.1 uncultured Ardenticatenaceae bacterium
GGGGGAGGTTGTCATCGGGATTTATGTGGCATGTGGCATGTGGCATGTGGCATGTAGCATGTGCATTATACTGCGTACCACCTGCCACTCACCCCATCTACTTACATATATAACAACTATCCCTCCGCTTCGTTACGTCTCATAACGAAAACGGAGTGATTGCAGACCGGCGTTGGTTCATAGCTGAACTCGTCTACCCCCCACAGGGCCAGGTAAATGCCCAATCCCCCCTCTTTACGTTCTTCCAGCGGCCGGTCTAAACTGTCTGGTGGCGGGGCCTGGCGCGGATCAAAGGTTCGCGCCGTGTCTTGTAAGTGGATTTCCAACCGTTGTTCTTCCACTTCCGCCCACACCGTCAGGTCGCCTCGCTCCTCACCCTCATCATAGCCATAGCAAATGATATTGGTGGCGATTTCATCCACTGCCAGACAAAGGCGATAGGTTGCCCGCTCATCCAACCCGGCCGCCATCGCTGCCTGGTTGACATAATCAACCAGATGCGAGAGTTCATCTAGGTTGCCGGGTATGACGAGTGTTTCCATCTTGATTCAGTAAGCAGTTAGCAGTAGACAGTAATCAGTTTCTCAGTCTCCTAGTCTCTCAATCTCCAATCTCTAATCCCCATCCTCTACTCCCGCCCAACCAACACCACAACCGACCGGTTGCCGACCAAAAAGCGGGTCTGGTCGCTGAGCAGTGGTTCTGCGCCAGGAGGGTAAATATCCTCTGGGGCAGGCATACTGGTGTTGGCGAATACATGCCAGCGCAGTCCAGCGGGGAGGCGGGGCAGATCAAACCAATGACTTTCCCAATGTGCATTCATCGCCACATAAATATAATCATCCGCTCCCTGGGCGGCATGTTTGCCACAGAGCATCATCCCCAGCGTGCGGCTATGGTCGCCCCAATCGGGGTTCCAGGCTTCCACGCCATGCCAGGACAGATCGGGATAGCCGCTGTCTACGCGGTCACGATGTTGGAAGTGGTCACGGCCGCGCAAGACAGGATGTGCCTTGCGAAAGGCGATTGCCAGTTGGAAAAAGCGGAACAGGTCGCTATTTTGGTCCAACCGCCGCCAGTTCAGCCAGTTCAATTCGTTGTCCTGGCAATAGGTGTTGTTGTTGCCTCGTTTGGTGTGGCCCATCTCATCGCCCATCGTGATCATCGGCACACCATGACTGATCATTAAAATCGCCACTGCGTTTTTCATCAAGCGGCGACGGAGGATGTTGATGGATGGATCACTGGTTGGCCCTTCGTGGCCGCAGTTCCAGCTATAGTTGTCGTTGGCCCCGTCGCGATTGTGTTCGCCATTGGCTTCATTATGTTTCTCATTGTAGCTAAAAAGATCGTGCAATGTAAAGCCATCGTGGCTGGTGATGAAGTTGATCGAGGCGGTTGGTCCGCGCCCGGCATAAAGATGGGGCGATCCCTGGATTTGCTGTGCCAGGTCGCCCACCTGGCCCATATCGCCACGCAAATAGCGGCGTAAGGTGTCGCGATAACGGCCGTTCCACTCCGACCAACGGCCGTAAGCGGGAAAGGAGCCGACCTGATACAACCCACCCGCATCCCACGCTTCGGCGATCAGCTTGGTTTTGCCCAACACCGGATCATGGGCCAGCGCTTCCAGTAGTGGCGGATTGGCAAGCGGCCGTCCCTGCATATCGCGGCCGAGGATCGAGGCGAGATCAAAGCGAAAGCCGTCAATGTGATACTCGGCCACCCAGTAGCGCAGGCAATCAATGACCATATTGCGGACGACGGGATTGTTGCAATTCATCGTGTTGCCGCAGCCGCTGAAGTTGTAATAGCTGCCATCGGGCTTGAGCAGATAGTAGGTCTTGTTGTCAATGCCGCGATAGGAGATGATGCGCCCGTCTTCACTCCCTTCGGCGGTGTGGTTAAAGACGACATCAAGGATGACTTCAATCCCATTTTGGTGCAGCAGCTTGATCAACGCCTTTAGCTCGTCGGCCTGCATCCCCAGGCTGCCTGTGGCCGCATACCCCGCTTTGGGCGCGAAGAAGCCGATGGAGTTATACCCCCAATAGTCGAGCAGCCTTTCGCCGGTCTGCGGGTTGCGAAACTGATTTTCCAATTCGTCAAATTCATGGATTGGCATCAATTCGACGCAGTTGACGCCCAGTTCCTTCAAATAAGGGATTTTCTCACGGATGGCGGCGTAGGTCCCGGGATGCTTGACGCCTGATGAAGGGTGGCGGGTAAAGCCACGCACGTGCATCTCATAGATGATCAGTTCCTCCAGCGGGGTCTCTAGCGGCCGATCCTCCACCCAATCAAAGTCGTCGAGCAGCAGTTGTGAGCGGTGGGGGAAGATGTCGTGGGGGTTGGGCGGCCGTCCCCACACTTCGCGGCCGCCAATCGCCCGCGCATAGGGGTCGAGCAAGATTTTACTGGGATCAAAGCGGTGGCCGGTGTGCGGGCTGTACGGGCCGTCAAAGCGATAGCCGTATTCGATATGCTCTGGGTCGAGGTCAAAGACGACCATCGCAAAAACATTGCCAATGCGGAAGGAATCGGGAAAAGGGATTTCGGCGATTGGTTCGCGCCCCCCTTTTTCAAACAAGACCAGCGTGCAGGCGGTGGCATGGCGAGAAAAGATGGCAAAGTTCACCCCGCCAGGGACAAAGCTCGCGCCGAGGGGGTTCGGCCGTCCCGCCCGCAGCCAGTAATCCCCGTTGCGGTGGGTGGGGTAGATGTCAATTCGTTGCATAACGGGGGTAATTGTCAATGGTCAATGAACAATTGTCAATTAACAACGCTCTTTTGAGTAGGTTACAAGGAGTCTTGTAGAAACCGGGTTTCTATGTGGTGCCTGGTAATGGTAAGAAACCCGGTTTTTTAAACGAACCAGGATAGTAAGAAAGGTACTGTGCCGAGGGCGAGCAGGGTGGAGAGGACGATGGTTGAGGCCATTGGCTCGATGCCTGTGCCATAGTTTTCAGCAAAGAGATAGGTGTTAACCCCGGTGGGCATTCCGGCCACGACGACGGCGACGCCGCCCCACAAGGCATCAATGTGGAAAACATGAAATGCCAGCAGCCAGACGAGCAAGGGTTGGGCGACCATTTTTAGCCCGACGAGGGCCAGCGCCGAGCGATAATGCCCGGCCAGCCGGTATTGGCTGAGGATGATGCCGAAAACGAAGAGCGCGGTTGGCAAGGCGGCCTGTCCGAGCAAGGTCATCGCATCGTCAACGGCGGCCGGTAGCTCCAGACTGAGCACATTAAAGAGCAGTCCGGCCATCAGGCTGAGGATGATCGGGTTTTTGACGAGATGCTTCCCGGCGGCCGCACCGATACTGTCCCGGTCCGCCGGCGCCTTACACAGTTCAGCGAAGAAAGTCATCAGACTGAACATGATCACGCTGTGGACGGAGATAAGCAGGAAGGCGGGGAGGGCGGCCGAATCGCCAAAGGCGCTGAGGATCACCGGCAAGCCGATAAGCACGATGTTGGAGTACGAGGCACCCAAACCGAATAACCCTTGGGTCACCGGGCTTTGGGCGAAAACATAACGCGCCAGCAGCACGCCTACCAAGAAGATAAGCAAGGCGATCAGATAGTAGGAGAGCATGAATTGCCACTCGATTTGTTCCGGCAGCACAACGGTTGCCAGCGAATGGAAGAGCAACAGGGGAAGCGGGACGTGGAAGACGAAGCGAGTCAGGGTGGCAGCGGCCGTTTTATCAAAAAAGCCGACGCGCCCGGCCAACACACCGGCCAGCACGACCAGGGTGATGGGGAGAATGATTTGGATGATGGTGTTCAATAGCAGCCTCAAAATAAGTAAATGCCTCGTCCATACTCAACGATGAAAGTTGATGAATGAGGCATTTTGGTCTGAGGTTGTGATTATATGCCGATGCTACTTGCAGACAAGGTAACGAAGATAGTGATTTTGCAACGAAGGCGTTAGTTGTTTAGGACCTGCCTTTTTGCCGAGAAAGGCGCAAATGATACGCAGTTAATTCAAAGTGGGGGTTGACAAATGGGAGCAAACATGATTTAATGACACCGTATTGTCACTAATATGACACTAACATGACCCTAAAAAGCAATTATATAGTGTCATCGTAGATGAAGCAACAGGTTGTTCAGCGCGCCGACCGCTTCGTCTGCTAGGAGGTGAGGACAACGGCATACTCACAATCTCACCAATCCCTGGTTTTTGGTCTTCCCCATCTACTAAGGCCCGGATTGCCATTTGGCAATCCGTGGCCGCCTTTTTTGTTTGCCTTACTGAACCGTATTGGGCAACTGCTTGATCGTCATCGGGGGCGGGTCGCATCCGGCTCAGATGGGGATCAGTTTGTGTAACCGTTTTGCCGTTGGCGGCCGCACACAGGCGCACAATACACCATTCACTCTCTATAGGAGGAGAATCAGATGAATTTGCGACACAAACCCAGTTCCCTACTCATATCCGCCTTGTTGTTGCTTACCTTTCTGCTGATCGCCTGCCAACCGCAGGTGCAGCAAGTGGAAGTGACGCGCGTGGTGGAAAACACCGTCGTTGAAACACGAGTCGTCGAGGTTGAAGGCGAGTCACAGACGATTGAAGTGACCCGCGTCGTGGAGACGGTGGTAGAGCCAACGGCCGAACCCGTACCACAAGGTGGTAACATCGTTGAATCCACCTTTGCCGACATCAACACGCTCAATCCTGTTCTGGGCAACGACCAGGCTTCCAGTGACGTTTACGGCCAACTGTATCTGGCGCTGGCTGGATTAGACCCGGAGACGGGCGTGGTCATCCCGGGGGCGGCCGAAAGTTGGGACATCTCTGATGACGGTTTGGTCTACACTTTCCACCTGCGCCAGGACATCCAATGGACAGACGGCACGCCGCTGACGGCCAATGACGTCATCTTTACCTTCGATGCGATCAACACCGACGAAGTAGCCTCGGCCTTACGAGCAGGCTTCAGCAGCGTCGAAAGCTACCAGGCATTGGACGACTACACCGTTGAATTGACGCTCAGCCAGGTAGACTGCACCACGCTGACCAGCGTGGCCGCCGGTGTGGGCATCATCCCCGCCCATGTCTATAACAATGACCCGCTGGAGATTTTGGAGAATCCGGAAAACACGGCTCCCACTGTCACCGCCGGGCCATTCAAGTTCCGCGAGTGGGTCCCCGACGACCATGTGACCCTGGAAGCCAACCCCGACTACTATCTGGGCGCGCCGAATATTGAGACCTGGACACGCCGTGTGTATGCGGACCAATCGGCCGAATTTGCCGGAATCCTGGCTGGGGAAGCCGACATCGCCGGGCGTGGCGTAGGCAACCAGTTTGTCTCGGTTGTCGAAGGCCAGGAAGCCACCGGCACGCCGATCCATGTTGAAGAGTATGTGGACAATGGCAACCTCTTCCTCGGTCTGAACCTGGCGAATCCAGACAACCCGCAAAATGGTTGGGACGATCTGGATGGTGACGGCGCCTATACCCCAGGCGAGCCACCGCTGGAACAAGACCCCCACCCGATCCTCAGCGACCGGGCGGTGCGCGAGGCAATGGCCTGGGCGATTGATTACACTGGCGTCATTCAACAGGTCTCCCATGGTCAAGGTGTCCCCACCGTCGCCAATGTCTGGCCGTCCATTGAATGGGCCTATAACAGCGACATTGAACTACGCACGCAAGACCTGGAACGCGCTCAATCTATTCTGGATGAGGCGGGCTGGGTTGACAGCAATGGGGATGGCGTCCGCGAGAAAGATGGACAGCCATTGGCCTTCAGCCTGATGACCAACGCCGGTAATGAGACACGGGAAAACATCGGCATCGTCGTCAAGGACCAACTGGACGCTATCGGCTTCGACATCACGCTAGATTATCTGGAGTTTGGCACGGTGGTAGCCAATCTTGTCGGCCAAACTTTCGATGTGGTGATTATCGGCTTTGGTGGCGGCGCGCCGGAACCGGATGACTCCAGCCAATTCTCTTTCGTCAATGACGAGGTGGGCGCAGGTTTCAACTTTGTGTCTTACTACAATGAGACCGTCGAAGAGAATCTGGCCGCTGGCAAAGCCGTAGCCAGTTGTGCGCCGGAAGAGCGCGCAGCATTCTATAAGGAAAACCAGGAGCAGATGTTCAACGACTTGCCATACATCTGGCTTTACACCGACCTGAACAACGCTGTCTGGTGGGATCGTGTCCAGAACTATGATCCCAATACCTGGAATCTCTGGTACAACATCGAAGATTGGTACTTGGTTCCATAAGGTTTCTCCTAGGGTCGTGCCAGGTGCGTGGGGGATACCTCTGCGGGACTGGCGGTGGGATGGGCGTGCGCGCTGGGATACGTTCCAAACCACTGCCAGTCTCCGCAAAGGGCCTCTCAGGTGCCTGGCACCCATTTTTGAGTGGTAAGTGGTAGATGAGTGGCGAGTGATGAGTGGTTCGCTTATACTAGCCACTCATCACTCGTCACTAGCCACTATTTTAGAGAGGCAACTATGACCAATTATATCGTTCGCCGTCTCTTGCAGGCAATCCCCACTGTCTTTGGGGTGACACTACTTTCATTTATCATCATGCAAGCCGCGCCGGGCGACCCGGTGCAGCTAATGACATTTAGCCCTAGCTATACGGCCGAAGACCGCGAACGGCTTAGCCGTGAATTCTGCCTGGACCGCAGCGTGGTCGAGCAGTACATTATCTGGCTGGTTGGCGACCTGCAAGGGGAGTGCCGGATGCGCGGGTTGCTGCGCGGCGACTTCGGTGAGTCGCTTTATGAGCGTGAACCTGTGCTGGAGATTATCCTGGCGCGTGTTCCCGCCACGCTCGAATTGACGGGGCTGGCCTTAATCGTGGGGGTGGCTGCTGGCCTGGCCATTGGACTTGTCTCGGCGATCAAACGCGGCTCGTTTTTTGACAATGGCTCACGCTTTTTCTCGGTTCTCTTTGATGCCGTCCCCCAATTCTGGTTTGGTCTGATCCTGATCATGATCTTCAGCGTACATTTTGGCTGGTTACCGGTGGGCGGCCGTTTGCCCCTTAATATGCCCAACCCGACGATCATTGATCGCCTGCGCCATCTGCTTATGCCGACCCTCGTGCTGGCTATCACCTGGGTGGCGATCATGTCGCGCTATATGCGAGCGGAATCATTGGAAGTGATTAACCAGGATTACGTTACCTCTGCCCGCGCCAAAGGGCTGGTCCCGCGCACCGTCTACATCCGCCATGTGGCGCGAAACGCACTGGTTCCAATTGTCACCATTCTTGGCCCGGCGATTACCGCCCTGCTTGGCGGCGCGGTGGTCATCGAACGAATCTTTTCCTGGCCGGGGATCGGCCGTCTGGCGGTAGACGCTGTTTCCTCGCGGGACTACCCCATCGTAATGGGGACGGTGATCATTGGCGCGGTGCTGGTCATCCTCGGCACGATTTTAGCCGACATCCTATTGGCTACTGTTGACCCGCGTATTCGCTTTGAGTGAACCGATAATCGGTTATCGGTCACTATTTACCGATTACCGTTTACCGATGACCAACCACTGGATTTCTTATGAGTACAACAGCCCAAATAAGCTCGAATGATACTGGTCACACCAAACCGGTGCGGCTGGGGACGGTCGATGACCGGCTGCTGAATACTGAAGCGATTTCCTATTGGCAAATTGTGCTGCGCCAGTTGCGCCGCGACCGGCTGACGATTGCGGCGATTGTCGTGCTGCTGATCATCGCCCTTTTGTCCATATTTGCCGGTGTGATCAGCGACAATTTCCTCGGCGTGGACCCGAATGCTACTAATTTAATGGCGACCTTCCAACGGCCGTCGGCTGAACATCTGCTGGGGACTGACGGGCTTGGCCGTGACCAGTTGGCGCGGGTGCTATATGGCGGCCGTATCTCGTTGTCCATCGGTTTACTGGGGACGCTGTTTACGATTATCTTGGGGATTGGCATTGGGGTGACGGCCGCTTATTTCGGCGGCGGCGTGGATGACTTCATCATCTGGGTGATCAACACCCTCGACGCCATCCCTGGCCTCTTTCTGCTGCTGGTGATCGGCTCACTGTTTGAAGTCTCCCCCCTTGCACTGACGCTGATCTTCGCCTTTCTCGGCTGGCCGTTCATCAGCCGCCTGGTGCGTAGCTCCGCCTATTCGATGCGCGAACGGGAATTTGTCCTCGCCGCCCGCAGCTATGGGGCGACAGACCTGATGATCATGGTTCGCCATATCATCCCCAACATCTTCCCCATCGTGATCATCGCCACCGCCCGCAGCGTCGGCAATCTGATCCTGGCCGAGTCCTCGCTCAGCTTCCTCGGCTTTGGCGTCAAGCCACCCACTTCCACCTGGGGAACAATGCTCACCCAGGCGCAGCAATTCATCCTCATCCCCGACAACCGCCATCTTGTCATTGCTCCCGGCTTCATGATCGCCCTCACCGTCCTTTGCCTGTTTATCATCGGCGACGGGTTGCGCGATGCAATGGACCCGCGCTTGCGCTAAAGAGATGAATGAGAGATTGGAGATTGATAAAGACCATCAAAGTTTAATGATTTTGATGGTCTTTTTCTTTGCCATTTGGGCGCAAGTTAGATGGTTGCCAGTTGCGGATTGACCAATCTTGAACGTGGCGGGGTTAAGGCGTCAATTTCTATCAGCACTACCCTATGGGTTCTCTTTCGCTGTTGGCGGCGGGCATTTTCTAAATTGATACGATATAGTTCAGGATCGTCTTTTGGCAGCAACACGACCTCTGCCTCATCTGGAATACTTTTTAGCATTTCAGGGTGTTCTAACAAATAACGCTCAAACTCAAACGCTAATGTCATGTTCTTCTCAATGATTGCATCACGGCTATACATATTGCTCTAGCTCCTGTTCATACTGAGCGCGGTAAGTTAACCAATTCGCCTTAATATCCCTCTCTCCAATTGTCAATACCTCTTCACGAGTATAGCCTCGATATTCAATCTTTTCCTGTTTACCACCAGGGTGTAGCAAATCCTTATGCGGGAAGCCATGTGCGGTATCATAACGCACAATTGGATGCCATTTTTCCCGGATAAATGCTTCGTACTGTATAACAAACCGAGTGATACGTCCTTGATCTAGATAGTGATAGTAGCGAAACCTGTCCAAACGCTCAAGCGTGAAATAGTGAATATATTCTTTCTCACCCATCAGTTGAACTAAATTATACCGTGTGCTAAGGGATGATACAATCACTCAAGTTTGTGTAGGTGTGTTAGCATCAAACAACAAATGTGACCTGTCCATGACCTTGGTATGACCTCTGGCACATGTGGAATATCGGCCGATCCCCTATCATGTAAAGGATGAAGGCAAATAACAGAAGGCAGAAGGCTGAGGGCTGAGAAGGTCCCATAGCCCTCAGCCCTTATCATATCTGGAGGTTATATCATGGATACGAATCATTTGAAAATGCAAAATCGGGAAGGTCTGGTCTGGGGGCTTATCCTTGTTCTGGTCGGCATTGTCGCCCTGGCCGGACAGTTTATTGAGTTTAGTTGGCCGGAGCGTTGGGGTATCTTTTTGCTCGCTGGCCTGGGCGCGCTCTTCTTGATTGTGGGCATTGCCCAGCGGGAAGCGGGCTGGATTATCCCCGGTGGCATCGTCAGCGGCATCGGCTGGGGGGTTATCGCTATTGAGGGGCCGGTCAGCCTCTTTCCCGGCCTGGAGGATGGCGGGGTGTTTATGCTCTCCTTTGCCGCCGGGTGGGTGTTGATTACGTTGTTAACGGCCGTCTTCACCGATGAGACCCACTGGTGGGCGCTCATCCCCGGCGGCATCATGGCCTTGATTGGCGCTACCGTTCTCTGGGGCGGTCTATTCACCAATATCCTCGAACTGCTCGGCAAGCTTTGGCCCCTGGCCCTGATCATCGTCGGAATCGGCGTTCTTTGGAATGCGTGGCGGGAGAAGGGTGCGTAGGGAGAATAAGAGACTGAGAGACTGAGAGATTAGAGATCAAGAGATTGGAGATTACAGTCTCTAATCTCTTAATCTCTAGTCTCCTTATATAGGATTTCATCATGACCGAACCAATCCTAACGACCAACAATTTAGAAAAACGTTTTGGCAATTTTCAGGCGGTGAAGGGGATTTCCTTCAGCGTCTTGCGCGGCGAAATCTTCAGCTTGCTGGGGCCAAATGGGGCAGGGAAGACAACAACCATTTCGATGCTCTCTTGCCTGATTGAGCCAACGGCCGGTAGCGCGACCAACAGCGGCTATGCCATCCCCCAGGAGTCCTTGCGCGTGCGCGAGGTGATAGGCGTTGTCCCGCAGGAGATCGCTCTCTACGACACGCTTAGCGCCCATAACAACCTCGTCTTTTGGGGGCGGATGTATGGTATGGGCGGCAAGGAACTCGACCGGCGCATTGACGAGGTGTTGGAGCAGGTGAATCTGAGCGACCGTGCCAAAGACCGCGTGGCGACCTTCTCCGGTGGGATGAAGCGGCGGATCAACATTGCCGCCGGGCTGCTCCACCGGCCGCAACTGCTGTTCATGGATGAACCGACGGTCGGCATTGACCCGCAAAGCCGCCGCCGCATCCTCGATATGGTCAAGGAGCTGCGCGACCAGGGGATGACCATCCTCTATACCACCCATTATATGGAAGAGGCGGAAGAGCTGTCCGACCGGGTGGGGATCATTGACCAGGGTGAACTGATCGCCCTCGGCACGCAAGCAGAGCTGACCCAACTGGTGGACAAACAGGAGACATTGCGTCTACATCTGGGTGAGGAACTGTTGGTCAGTGCCAATGGGGACGGGGCTGGGACGTTGACGGCCGCTTTCCGCGACCTCCCCGGCGTAATGCACACCACCGTCACCGACAGCCAGATCGTGCTCAACGTTCGCGATGCCGGGGAAGCACTGCCCGCTGTCATCCAACGCGCCAACGCCCATGATCTGCGTATTCGCTCCGTTGACATCCAGGAGCCGAATTTAGAAGCGGTGTTTTTGCATCTAACCGGAAGGGCGTTAAGAGATTAAGCGTAGGACGCAGATTAACGCAGATGAAACGCAGATTCGCGCAGAAAATTTTAGAAAAAGATCAGCGAAAATCTGCGAAGTATCAGCGACAATCTGCGTTCTCTTAAGAAGGATCATTCCAATGAACAAGATTCTCAACATCGCCTGGAAAGATTTATTGGTCTTGTTTGGTGACTGGGCGGCCGTTTTGTTGATGGTCGGCGCGCCGCTGGCATTGACGGTCGGACTGGGGCTGGTCAGTGGCAGCTTTGGCGACCAGGGGGACAGCGGCATCAGCCGCATACCGCTGGCTATTGTCAACGATGACGACGGCGAACTGGGCGACGCGCTGGTGGATGTGTTCCAGTCTGACGAGTTGGCGGAACTGGTCAACCCTGTTGTTGTGGTTGGTGAAACGGCCGCCCGCCAACAAGTGAGTGAGGGAGAAATCGCCGCCGCGATCATCGTCCCGGCTGGATATTCGGCCGGGGTGCTGCTGGACACCACAACGGGGCAGACGGCCGATGATGCGCCAGCGATCACCGTCTATGGCGACCCCGGACGGCCGATTAGCGTCAGCGTGGTCGAGACGATTGTCAACGAATTTACCAACCAGGTAGACGCCAACGTCACCAGTATTCAGGTAGCGATGGGCCAGCTAGTCAGCAGCGGCGTCGTAGCACCGGCCGAGTTGCCCACAATCGGCCAGCAGATGGGCGAACAGCTTTTTGAAGCGCAGGGGCAGCAACAGTTGATCCAGATCGCGCGGACAAGTGGCACGGTGGATGAAGAGGCGGGCTTTAACCTGCTGGCCTATTTCGCCCCGGCGATGGCCTTGCTCTTCCTGATGTATACCGTCACGCAGGGCAGCCGCACCATCCTGCAAGAGCGGTATGATGGCACATTGCCGCGCATGTTGGTCGCTCCGGCTTCGGCCGCGCAAATCCTCGGTGGCAAGGTGGCGGGCATCTTCCTCTCCGGCGTGGCCCAGGTAGGCGTGCTGATCATCGCTTGCTCGCTGTTGTTTGGGCTGCGTTGGGGCGACCCGCTGGGCGTGCTGTTGCTGGTGGTTTTTGTCGCGGCGGCGGCCACCGGTTGGGGGCTGCTCATCGCCTCTCTGGCCAGCCAGCCGGGACAGATCGCCAGCGTGGGAACGGCCGTGATGCTCCTCTTTGGCATCCTCGGCGGCAGCTTCTTCAATATTGAAGGGTCGCCGCTGTTGGAGACGGTGGGCAAGATCACGCCCAATGCCTGGGCGATGGATGGCTTTGTCACCCTGGCTAGTGGCGGGACGGCGGCCGATCTGCTGCTACCCTTGCTGGCGTTGTTGGTCATGGCTGCCATTCTCTTCGCGGCCGCCGCCCTGATCTTCCAGCGCCGTCGTAGTGTGCTGCTCTATAACTAAAAAGAATTTCGACACGAATGACACGAATGAATTTTATTTCGTGTCATTCGCGACATTAATGTCAAAAACAAAAGAGTAATCATCATGTTCTCAAAAATCACAACCATCGCCTGGAAAGACGCGATCATCCGCTTTTCCAGCCGCAGCGAATTTATATTTTTCCTGATCCTGCCCCTGGTCTTCATCTTCCTGCTTGGTGGAGGGCTGAGCGGCGGGGGCGGGGAAAGCGTGGATGAACGGATCGTGCTTCCTGTTGTGGATGAGGATGGCTCCGACCTGTCCCAGGAGCTGGTGAATGAGCTGGCCGCTTCGACGGCCGTTCGGCCAGAGACAAGACCCCGCGCTGAGGCGGAGACGTTGCTGGCAGAGAACAATGTGGCCGCCATCCTCCTCATCCCTGCCAGTTTTGGCGAGACATTGCTCTCCGGAGAAGCGGTGACGCTCGATCTACGGACTGCACCCAACAATACCAATGCCTTGGTTGTTGAACAGGCGGTGCAGCTGGCCGCCGGTAATGTCAGCCGGCCGTTGCTGATCGCCCGAAATAGCGTGGAAGCGGCCGAAAATCAGCGTCCCTTCGCCGATGAGGCCACGCGCCAATCCTTCTTTGCCGCTGCCCTGGAAATGGCGCAGGAAGCGTGGGCGGCCCGGCCAGAGCGGGTGACAACGCGCTCGGCCGGTAGCGAGGAGGCCACGAACGGTATTGACCAGACGGTCTATGCCACTGCCGGGCAGTTGATCACCTGGGTCTTCATCCCTCTGGTGGGTACATCGGGCTTGCTGGCCTACGAGCGCAATATCGGCACGCTGCGCCGCTTGCTGGTCACGCCGACACGCAAAGGGACCTTTCTGCTGGGGATGATCGGCGGGCAGTTGGGGATGGCACTGGTGCAAATGGCCTTGCTGGTTGTCTTTGGCATCGTCGTGATGAAGGTCTATTGGGGAGATTCCCCGGCCGCATTGGCCCTGTTGCTGGTCACGTTTGGGTTGGCGGCCGTTGCCCTGGGGACGGCGCTTGGCACCTTTGTGAAGACTGACGGCCAGGCTAACAACATTAGCATCATGGCTGGGATGGTGATGGCCTTGCTGGGTGGCTGCTGGTGGCCGTTGGAGCTATTCC
The DNA here is from genome assembly GCA_964410625.1 of uncultured Ardenticatenaceae bacterium. GTDB lineage: Bacteria > Chloroflexota > Anaerolineae > Promineifilales > Promineifilaceae > CAYPHY01. The sequence continues at coordinate 15,784 of CAYPHY010000061.1, forward strand.
CGGAAGGGCTGCAACAAATCGTGCGTGTCTTGCCTACTACCTGGGCAATGGATGGGTTGATCACGCTGATGACGCGCGGCGGCGGGTTGGCGGATGTGGGGTTGAACGCGGCCGTGTTGGTTGGCTTTGCGGCCGTCTTTTTCATCATCGGTGTGCGTCGCTTCCGTTTTGAGTAAAGAGGTTTCTTGCAACGAATTAACGCGAATGAGCGCGAATTTCTGTCTTGTTTTCGCGTAACTCGCGCCACAAAGCTCACGTTAATTCGTTGCTGAAGACTCTTAACTGCGTAAATCCTGATCATCAACAATTGACCATTAACAATTAACCATTAACCATTTACTAGATGATTCCCATTTCTTTTGCGCGGATGGCGGCCTGGGTGCGGTCGCGGACGTTTAATTTTCCTAAGATATTGGTGACGTGGTTTTTAACAGTCCCTTCGGCGATATAAAGCTGGGCGGCGATCTCTTTGTTGCTCAGTCCTTCGCCGAGCAGACGCAGAATATCGAGTTCCCGGTCGGAAAGGGGTTCAACGAGGGGATGAGGGGCAGGAGCGGCCGCATTCAACCGCGCAAACTCCGCCACCACCTTGGCGGCTACCGAGGGCTGGAGGAAGCTTTCTCCGGCGGCTGCGGCGCGAATGGCTTCCAGTAGCTTGTCGGGGGCGACATCCTTTAAGAGATAGCCAACGGCTCCGGCGCGTAAGCCCTCGAATACATCTTCGTCATCGTCAAACGTGGTCAGCACAATGACCCGGCTTTCAGGTAATTCCTCGTGTAGTCGTCGGGTGGCCGCTACCCCATCCAATATGGGCATTCGCAAGTCCATCAAGACCACATCCGGCCGCAGCCGTGTCGCTTCGGTCAGCGCTTCTTGCCCATTGCTGGCTTCGCCCACCACCTCCACTTCGCCGGATAATAAAGTCAGCAGCGTGCGTAGCCCCTCGCGAAAGAGGCGTTGGTCGTCTACGAGCAAAATACGAATGGTCATGTTTCACTTTCGGCCGGCAGTTTGCAGTAGGAGAGATTAGAGATTGGAGATTGAGAGATTAGGAGACTGGGAGATTGGGAGATTAGAGATTGTCTGTTGCAAATTCCTCTCCCCTGTTCCCCCGCTCCTCTGCTCCTCCGCCCACTGCCAACTGCCTACTTCCCTCTGCCGGTACCTCGATCACCAGTTTGAAGCCCTTGCCTGGGGCAGAGTCAGTCAGGACACGGCCGCCTAATTGTTGCGCTCGTTCGCGCAGGCCGAGCAGGCCAAAGCCGCTATCGTTCTCTCTAAGTTGGGCGCCAACGCCGTTGTCTTGCAGAACCAGTGTGATCGCTGACGGACTCGTGTAGTCCAGCGTGATGTCCACACGGGAAGCGCGGGCATGGCGGCGAACATTGGTCAAGCCTTCCTGGACGGCACGGAACAGCGTAAGGGCGATTTTGGGGTTAATCGGCCGTTCCGCGCCACGTACCTCTAATTCCGTGACAATGCCCGACGCGCGGGATTGTTCAACCAGTGCGGCGAGCGATTCGACCAGTGGCCGATCCCCTAATGGCGATTCGCGCAAAGAGGAAACGGATTGGCGGACGGCCGCCAGTCCTTCCTGGGTGTATTGTTGCGCCTGTTCCAGGGCGGCGACCGCTTTGTCGGGTTCTTGCCGCAATAAGGCTTGTGCAGCGCGTATCTGGACGTTCACGACGGTCAGATAATGTCCTAGATTATCGTGGATTTCTCGCGCTAGCCGGTTGCGTTCCTTGGTCGTGGCCAGCTCTTCAGCCTGAATCGCATAGGCACGCAATTGATGATTGGCTTCTTCCAGTTGCCCAGTCAGTTGCTCCGCTTTCAGTCGAGCTTCTCCGGCAGCCCGCGCCAGTTGGACGAAGAGGATCACAAAGATAACCGCCGGACTAAAGGTGAGCGTAACAAAAAAGGCATTGGTCCAATTGTAGCGTAATCCCACCGGCACAAAGATGCTGAGCAGGATGATGAGATAAATAAGCCAGCTCCACGGCCGCCGTAAATCGGCCGCGGCTGAACCCACCAGCGGCATGGAAATGAGCCAGATGGCGAAGGAACCAGCCAGTAAATACTGAATGATCCATACCAGGACGATCAAGACGGCATAGGTGATTGGTTCCGCCCAACGGCCGAAGCGTCGCTGCCAATAGATGTGATCGACCAGGCTCAAGGCCAGATAAACAATGCCCAAAAAGGTTGCTATCCACAGTTCAGTTGCGCTAAAAGGAGGCGTATCGCCATTGCTTATATCAATGAAGTAGCCGAGGTAGGAGGTGAGGAAGCCAATGCCAACCACCACAATGGTAGTGATTGACCCCTGTACTTCAGGATTGATGCGCGGCCGAGTTCTACCTGTTGTCATAAAAGCGTATAGCCCTATTCATCATATAATAGCGCGATAAACCGCTTCGGGCCGTGGACGCCGACGGCGAGGACGCGCTCGATGTCGGCCGACTTGCTTGGCCCGCTGATCAGGACGACGTTGGCGGGGAGTTGGCCCTGGCGGGCGGCCGTCCAGGTGAAGATGTCGGCCGTCAATTGGCTGGTAGCGACAAAGGCGATATGCACGGGGGGCAACAACGAAGCCAACCGGCTCTTCCCCGGCCCGCTACTGACGACAACCGAACCCGTCTCCGCCAACGCTGCTTCTGCACCGGTCAGGCCGACGTCGGCCGACGCGCAGAAGGCGCGGAGATCGCCGGGGGTGTGGCCGGTGATGTGCCAGGTGTATTGGGAATGGAGATTGGAGATTAGAGATTGGAGATTGGGAGACTCGGAGACTGGGAGATTGGGGGATTTCTCAATCCGCAATCCCAAATCCGCAATCAGCAATGACAACGGGTGTTCGTTGTTGGCAATGATGCGCTGGGCGTTTAGCTCCTGGAGCAGAGATTCGAGGCAGGTGAAGGCTTCGGCCAGGGAGGGGAGATGGTGGACTTCGCCACCGGCGGCCGTCAGTGCAGTCGTAAAGCGTTCGGCCAGATCGGGGAATTGACGGCGTGATTGCCAGGGTTGGGGGTGTTGGCCGTCGCGGACGAGCGGCCGTAGCCGTCCTAATATCTCCTCCCGCGCACTTGTTTGTTCTCGATCACTCATTTCTTGTTGCCTTCGGATGCTCAATAGACGTCGGATCGAATTGTAATAAATGGTGTATAATCGCGCCAATATGGACAACCCACATCACTCCGAGGTTGCTATTGGAGTAGCGGAGAAGTACATTCAAGCTAGAGAAGATGAATACTTGGAAACTCTGGTGTAAAGATACGATTATAAAAGAGATAAGCGGAGTTCAACCGCTTCTTGCCAGTTGGGAGAAAAGCACCCATCCAGCACAACAACGGTTACGAGCTTATTTATCAGAACTGGTTGGTGTCATCGGTCTATTGCCGCCAGAGCCAGCAGAACTGTTCTTACATCTCAATGTTGACGTTCAGGATTCAAAGCGTCTACTACGTCACTACGATCTCGAAAATTACTTAAAACCTATGTTTGGCCGTCAGTGGCTTGATCCTTCGCGTTTTGTTTTAGTGAGTGCCGCAAAAAGCTTGGGTAACGGTTCAAGTTTGGTTATTGGCTCTGTGAAAAGCTGTGAGAATATAGAAGATGGGAAATGGGAGCATTTTTCCTGTAACGCGGGCAGTGGCGTTGAAACCAAAAAATGGAAGGCAAATTTATGTTCCAAATTAGAGTCTTCACGACCTGCTCTATTGCCTGAAGGCGCCGTACAGGTAAGATTAGCCTGGCGTTGTGCACCAAGCCGCAATTGGACAAACCTATGGAAACCGACTGGAGATTGTATGGGGCCAGTATTGGGTGAAGATTTTCCGCAGAAGCCTTTTAATCCCAGAGATGATCGAATTAACTATCTAGAATTACACCGTATTATAGATCAGTCCTTAGGTCATTCAGTAGAGGTTGGCATGTGGTGGCGTTCAGGTGTTGAGTTGTCGCTCCAGACTCGCTAAGTCTTCACGCAGTCTTGAAAGGTGTGGAAAGTCGGGTTGGGCAGCGAGTTCTTCTTGGAGGGTGGGGAGGGCGTCTTGGAGATCGGCCATTTCGTTGAAGGCTTCGGCCGCTTCCTCTTTCCGCTTCAGTTGTTCCAGGCTACGGCCGAGATAATAGTACGCTTGCAATTGATAGGTCCGTACCGGCAAGGGGGCTTTGACGGCGATGGCGAGGGCTTCGGCCGCTAAGTGGTACTCCGCCAGACGATAAGCCGCCAGACCATAGAAGTAGAGATAAAGGGGCGTGGCCGGACGTAGCTTTAACGCTTTCGTGTAGGCATCTTTGGCTTCGCTAAACTTCTCTTCGGCAAGATAGAGCTGGCCGAGGGTGTTATAGACGGGGTGAGCGTCGGGGCGTAGATCAAGCGCTTTGCGGGCGTCGCGCTCGGCCGCGCGGAAGTTGAGCCGCGAGAGCAGCACCAGGGCGCGAAGCTGGTAGGACTGCCAGAAGTCGGGGCGGGCAGTCAAGGATTTGTTGACCAGATCAAATGCGCCATCAGCGTCGCCCATCCGCAAGCGGCGACGGGCGAGGCGAAAGGAGAGGGGGATGCTGAGTGCCCGTTGAACGCCCAGCAGCAAGAGGCTGGCGCTGACACCGGTGATGGCATACAGTGCCTGGCCGCGCAACAGCCCGGCGGCGATCCCGGCAACGGCGGGGAGCATCAGCAACAGGGCGATCAGCCGGTCTTGTTGTGAGTCCGGCCGCGCCCGCAGGTCGTAGATCAGGAACAGCACCAGGCCGATACCGATGATCAGTGAAACGGCCGCATCAAACCGCCCTGGCGCAACCGCAAAGATGATTAACCCGACGATCCAGATCAGCAGCGCAATGACAATCGGCAGAAAGAGGCTGAGGCGCAAGGCGCGGCCCGACGGCCGGAGGATGGCGTTAGGGAGAGAAGGGGTTGTGGTGGTTGTCGTACGTTGTTTCATTTTTTGGTGTATTGGTATATAGGTGTATTGGTCTATTAGACCAATACACCTATATACCAATATACCAATAACAATTCATTCACCCCACTAATCCACCACTCCCAAATAATCCACCGCCACAGCCGCTAAAATCGCCGTCAGGTTATAGACTGATTGCAAATCTACCCACTCCTCGGCGCTGTGCAAACCAGCCCCGGTGGGGCCGAAGAGGACGGTTTCTACGCCAACGGCCGCCAGCAACGCTGCATCCGTCCAGAAGGGCGCACCAGTAATGGGCGGCGCTTGACCCAGACACGCTTCGGCGGCACGCGATAGGCTTTTGGCGATGGTCGCGTTCTCGTTGGTGGTGAAGGGTTCGCGGCTGAACCAGGGGCGCAAGGTGGCCTGGAAGGTAGGATCGGCCGCCGCCAACCGATCGAGGATCGCTTGCAGTTCGGCCGTCGCTTGGGCTTCCGTTTCCCCTGGCGCGGTGCGGCGTTCGAGTTGCAGGCGACAACGGGCGGCGTAGATGCTCAACTCCGTTCCCCCTTCAAGGCGCGAGGCGTGGAGGGAAGGTGGCCCAGCCAGCGGATGGGGCGGCCGGGTGAGCAGTTCGTTCGCCAGTTGTTCTAATTCAACTAGAAATCGGCCCATGCGCATATTGGCGTCAATGCCATCCTGATAGCGGCTGCCGTGGGCGGCACGGCCAATCGTTTCCACTTCATACCAGATAAAGCCACGATGGGCGAGGCAGAGTGCCATGTCGGTTGGTTCGGTGACAATGGCCGCGTCGGCTCGTAGTTGCCCTTCGCTAATCTGGCGGGCAATGTCGGCCGTCCCAATGCTGGCGTACTCTTCATCGGCGACGGCCGTTAGCAACAACGCCCCTTCCAGCCGACAACCCGCGTCAATCAAAGCCTTCGCCGCGCCGAGCATGGCGGCCAGGCTGGCTTTCATGTCTTGTGAACCACGTCCATAGAGGCGGCCGTCCCGAATCGTCGCGCCAAACGGGTCGGTCATGCCTGTCACGCCAACAGTGTCCATATGGCCGTTGAGCAGCAGGGTGCGGCCGTCCCCCTTTGCGCCAGGAAGACGGCCGATTACGTTCAACCGCCCAGGGGCAAGGGTTGTGGTGGTTGTTTCCAGGCCGAGTTGCTCCATTTCTTGAGCCAGATAGGCGGCGATTTGCGCTTCTCCAGCGGCCGTTTCCTCTGGTCCGGCCAGGTCAGGGTTAGTCGAATCAATCGCCACCATTTCGGCCAAGAGGCGGGTGACGTATTCGCGGTCAAATTCGGGTTGACACATATCGTTCTTCGCTCCGGTAGTAGGATGTTGGTATATTAGTGTATTGGTTTATTGGTTATTGGTCTAATACACCAATAGACCAATATACCAGTACACCAACACACCGATCATCAGATCGGATCAATTATGAACGCGAGACATTTGCTATGACACAACCAACCATCCCCGGATTTCGCGAAGTGCCGCGGACGGGTGTGATTTATGTGATGCACCGCGCGGCCGAATTGGGCTATACGGCCGCTGACCCTGCGTGGGCTAACCTGGGGCAGGGCGCGCCGGAGACAGGGCCTTTGCCCGGCGCGCCGCCACGTATTGAACGATTGAGCATTGACCCCGCTCGCCACGAGTATGGGCCAATTACCGGCCAGACGGCCGTGCGGCAGAAGGTGGCCGACCTCTATAACTTTCTCTACCGGCGCGGTAAACGTTCGCAATATACCTGGGAGAACGTCAGCATCTCCGGCGGCGGCCGTGTAGCGTTGACGCGGATTGCGGCCGCTTTGGGCAATATCAACATGGGCCACTTCCTGCCCGACTACACGGCTTATGAAGAACTACTGGGCGTCTTTAAGGCGTTCATCCCCATCCCCATTTTGCTTGATCCCGATCTGGCTTATCACGCGCCAATTGAGCATATCAAGAAAGAGGTGCTAGGGCGCGGGCTGAAGGCGTTGTTGATGAGCAATCCCTGTAACCCGACGGGGCAACTGATAGAAGGGGAGCGGTTGCAACGACTGGTGCAACTGGCGCGGAACTACCGTTGCTCGTTGATTTTGGATGAGTTTTACTCCCACTATGTGTATAGCGATCACTATAACGGCAACGGTGTGAATGGACTCCCGCCGATGGTTTCGGCCGCTGCCTATGTCGAGGACGTAGATCGCGATCCAGTGATTGTGGTGGACGGACTGACCAAGAATTGGCGTTATCCGGGCTGGCGCATTAGCTGGACGTTGGGGCCGAAGGAAGTCGTCCATGCCATCGCCAGCGCCGGTTCATTCCTTGACGGCGGAGCAAACAACCCCTTCCAGCAGGAGGTGGTGCAACTGCTCGACCCGGAAACAACGATCCAGGAAACGGCCGCCGTCCAATCTTGCTTCCGTCAAAAACGGGACTACACATTGGAACGCCTCTACCAGATGGGAATTCAAGTAGAGGCGGAACCACAAGGGACGTTTTATGTCTGGGCCAATCTATCCGGTCTGCCCGAACCGCTGAATGATGGCATCCACTTTTTTGAGGAAGGGTTGAAGGAGAAGGTGATCACCGTGCCGGGTGTGTTCTTTGATGTCAACCCAGAGAAGCGGCGTACCTATGCCCGCTATCGCCCCTATAGCCGGATCAGCTTTGGCCCGGAGATGAGTGTGCTGGAACGGGGGTTGGATGGGTTGGAACGGATGATCGGCCGCTTTCAAAAACATAGTAATGTCCAATAAACGATGTAAAATTGATGGAGAGGAAAAAGCCAATGAACCCATTGCTGGAACGAATTTCCATTGATCCAAATATCTGCTTTGGAAAGCCTTGTATTCGCGGAACCAGGATTTGGGTTTCTCTAATCTTGGATTTTCTAGCCAGTGGGACGACGATGGATGAGCTTCTTGAAGAGTACCCACAACTCACTTTAGAGGATATCCATGCTGCCCTGGCCTATGGCGCTGAAATGTCGCGCGAGCGATATGTTGAACTCCCAATGGTTGCTGATAGATGAAGTTTAAGCTGGATGAAAACTTTGGGACGCGCACGCAAAATATCTTTCGCGAATTCGATCACGATGTTCATACCGTCATTGAAGAGCAGTTAAGGGGTGCTTCTGACGCTGAACTTTATGGCATATGCTATGATGAACAGCGCTGCCTGGTGACGCTGGATTTAGATTTTGCGGATGTGGTTCGTTTTCCTCCAGCGGCCAGTGGTGGTATTGTTGTTATTCGTGTCCCTCGAAACCCCAGTTTAAGTTTGTTAGAGCAATTAGTACGGTATTTCTTGCGTGCATTGGAGG
>CAYPHY010000062.1:0-23765 GCA_964410625.1 uncultured Ardenticatenaceae bacterium
TCCTCGCTCCGCTCGGAATGACAGCTAAGTAGATAACTTTTGAAACAGTGTACTAAGAGACTGAGAGAGTAATTACTGCCAACTGCTTACTTTCTTGATGAGTGTTTCCACGATGTCCAACAAGCCAATTCGCCTCCTCTGGGTTTCTCCCGTCACCGCTTCCAAGTTGGATTCGGCGACGTGGCTGGATACGACGCAGGAACTGCGTAACCAGGGGGTTGAGGTGACATTGATCACCGCCGGGCCACCAGGCCGCCACTTTTATCGCGGTATTGAAGTGCTGAACATTGATCGGCCGTCAATCTATGTATTGGGGCAGATTTTGTTCCATCTCAATGTCTTGCGCTACTTGTTGCCACGGCGAAAGCATTATGATGTCGTATTATTCCATCAGATTTCGGCCGTCTGGCTTTTGCCATTGCGCTTCTTGGGGTCGCGGCGGCCGTTGCTGCTGATGGACTCGCGCGACATGATGGACTTTGCCCAGGGCAACCTGAAAATGCGCCTACGGAATGTCTGGTTTAAGCTCGTTTATTGGCTCTCCACGCGCCTGCTCGACGGGCAAACGGCGATCACGCCGCGCATGGCTGAACTGGTGGGCATCCCTCCGCAGCAACTCTGGGGTATCTGGCCGTCTGGGGTGAACCCGGAGGCGTTTGCGGCCGCACACCAAAAGCGAAACTGGCCGACGGCTGGGGAGCCGATCCGCCTCGCCTATGTGGGCATCTTTTTGGAAAAGCGAAATCTCTTGCCGCTTTGCCGCGCCGTAAAGCGGGCAAATGAGGAAGGGATGTCGTTTGTCTTTTCGTTGTATGGGGATGGTGGTTTTCGTCCGGTGCTGGAAGCATTCGCGACCGAGGCATTTGGCTCGCCAACGGCCGGAGCGGTGCGCATCGAGCAGCCCATTCCCCATGATCAGGTGCCGGAGATGCTGGCGCAGACCCACGTGGGGGTGACGTCTCTGCCAGACCCGGACGATGTGAAGTATGAGGCGTCTAGCCCGATCAAGATGTTTGAATACATGGCGGCGGGACTGCCCATGCTGGCGACGAGCAATGGTTGCCACACCGATGTGGTTGGCAACGGCCGTTATGCCTTTTGGGCGGCCGAGGCCACAGAAGAGGAGTTCTTGGGAGCGTTGCGCCAAATATGGCAGGTTCGCGACCAACTGCCGCAATTAGGCCGGGAAGCACTAGGGGCAACGGCCGCCTGGACCTGGGCAGCGGCAGCCAGAAAGCTGCACAACGCCTTGCTTTATGGCCTCTCCTCGCGTGCCGCGCAACGGCCGTACAGGCAAAACGCGAGTCAATCGCAGCAAGTGTAGCCAGCCCACATTGTCGTCCATCGGCCAGGGCAACACATCTTCGGAAATGACCCGGCTCGGCCTATAGCACGTCTTGTTGTATTCGTACTTGGTTTTTGTATTGGTTTTGTATCGGTTTTCGTAACCGTATCTGTTGTATTAGTAATGGGGTAAACGTTATGGAACAAAGCCTGGTAATGGAGCGCCAGGCAGCGATCGAATCGCCGGACAGCAAACGGCGAATACTGCCGGCCGAACAACCGAAGTCAAAGTTAAGAGCGATCCTTCATCTGTTAGCTATTTGGGGTAGCGCCGGAATTTTATCGCTTGTGCTGGTTATATTGGTGTATACAGTTTTCTTTGCCCGTAATCAGGCCGAGTATAACGAAACGATCTATGAAAATTATCGGCTGGTCAACGTTCCCCACTCAACCCAGCTCTACACCCAGGAAGGGTATGGTCTGACCACTTATGGTGAAGATGGGCTGGTCGTTGATAAGGAAGTGAACTTTAACATACCGCGTCTGCTGTTTCTGGGCGACTCCTACATGGAGGCCAAGCAGTTATCGGACGCGCAAAAGCTGACGGAGATTGTGGAGCGCACCTGGAATACGCGCCACCCGGAGCAACCAGTCCAGACGCTCAATCTGGGCGCGGCCGGGGAGGACATTCGCACCTATCTCAGCTTCGGCCGTAATATGGACGAGCGTTTTCAGCCCGACAAGGTGTTTGTGATGCTGAATCGCCGCGACTTTGTGCCGTTGATTCAGCAACCACAACTACTTGAGCAGTGGGAAGCGGACCCATCATTCAAACTGGTTCGTCCCCAACGCCTGTCGAGCTGGCAACAGTTGCTAAACGGGACGATGTTTCGCCAATTCTTTGTGCAACTGCTCTTCCAGACCAATGGCTTTTTGCGAAAAGAGAGCGCTGACAGCGAGACGGCCGAGGCCGAGCTACAAACTAGCAGCCAGGATATTCTGGTTGGGCATGAAGCGGCCGTTGCCGACCAGCTTCGCGCCTTGCAAAGCATCTGGGGTGACCGGTTGGTGATCATCTATAACGTCCACGTTCCCGATTTTGGTGAAGGGGCGGCCGACACCCACCAAGACGACACCTTGATGCAGACGGCAGCGCAACTAGGTGTTCCGATCATCAACCTCTACGAGCCGATGTTGAAAGCCTTCCGCGAGGGACGGCCGCCTCGTGGTTTCCACAATGCCCGGATGGGAATTGGTCACTTCAACGAGTACGGCCATGAGATCATTGCCACCCAGGTCTTGGGCTATATGCAACAGGTAGATTGGCAGGCATTGACGGCACAGGAGGAAGCCCCATGATCTTCTCCAGCTTTCAATTCCTGTTTTTCCTGCTGATCGTCATTTTTTTGATGATCGTCTTGCCCAAACAAAGTTGGCGCAAATTTATTTTGCTGGTCGCCAGCTACATTTTCTATGCGGCGTGGGACTATCGCTTTGTCTCGCTGATCCTGATTTCCACCGTTACGGATGCGATTCTGGCGCAGGCGATTTACAAGGCGGAAGCACGCCGTAAGAAACCGTTGTTACTGCTTTCGGTCGTCCTTAATCTGGGCATTCTCGGATTCTTTAAGTATTTCAACTTCTTCATCGAGTCCGCTTCTTTCATTTTGTCTAGTTGGGGGCTGAATGTTTCGACCTTAAATATCATTTTGCCGGTGGGTATTTCATTCTATACCTTCCAAACAATGAGCTATACGATTGATGTTTATCGGGGAACACTGAAACCGGCCAAGTCATTTATTGATTTCGCCCTGTTTGTGGCTTTCTTCCCGCAGTTGGTGGCTGGGCCAATTGTGCGTGCGGCCGATTTTCTGCCGCAACTAGACAAGCCGGTTCAAATTCGCGGGCATAACATTTGGGTTGGCTTGCAGATATTCACGGTCGGCTTGTTTAAGAAGTTGATTTTGGCCGATAACGTCGCCTTATTTGTCGATCAGGTTTTTGCCAATCCCGGTTACTACTCCTCCACGACGGTCTGGCTGGGGGTGCTGGCTTATGCGATCCAGATTTATTGCGACTTCTCCGGCTATTCCGATATGGCGATTGGGACGGCGCGGATGTTGGGTTTTCGCTTCGAGCGCAACTTTTGGATGCCCTATATCTCAACATCTGTCACCGAGTTTTGGCGGCGCTGGCACATCTCGTTGTCCAGTTGGCTGCGTGATTACCTTTACATTTCGCTCGGCGGCAACCGCAAAGGGCAACTACGCACCTATGCTAATCTGATGATTACGATGTTGTTGGGCGGGCTGTGGCATGGCGCAAGCTGGAACTTCGTCATCTGGGGCGGCGCACATGGGTTGGCGCTGGCGGTCCACCGGCTGTGGGGTCGTCGCTTTAAGCCGGACGAGAGCATTCTCGGCCGTTTTGAAGCGTGGCTGGCGACGTTTCTTTTTGTGGCGGCCATTTGGGTGCTATTCCGTGCCCCCGACACAGCAACGATGCTCACGGTTTACCGCAAGATGCTCTTTATTGAACCGGGCGGCGCTGCCTGGTATTATCACTACTTTTTTGTAGCGGCAATTTTGATGATCATCGGCCATGTGGTCGGCATCATGCGTAAGAAAGAGGAGTTGGTCTTTTTTGAGACGCCATACAGCTTTCCGGCGGCCTTTGCCACCGTGACAATACTGCTGGTCATCTATCTCTTTGCACCGACAAATACAAATCCATTTATCTATTTTCAATTCTGATCCACAAATCACACGAATTTTCACGAATAAGAAGATTCGTGTCTATTCGTGAGAATTCGTGGACAAACCTTTTGGAGTTGCAAGTTTCAATCCCGATCCACAAATCACACGAGTTTTCACGAATAAGAAGATTCGTGTCCATTCGTGAAAATTCGTGGACAAACCTTTTGGAGTTACAAAACGATGAAAATTCCGTTTGTTGATTTACAAGCACAGTACCGTTCGATCAAGGACGAGGCGGACGCGGCCGTTTTGGCTGTCATGGCTCGCGGCGATTTTGTTCTTGGCGGAGCCGTGACCGAATTTGAGAAAGCTTTTGCCGACTATTGCGAGGCGGACTATGCGGTTGGCGTTGATTCCGGCTATTCAGCCCTGGAGCTGGCGTTGTTGGCTTATGACATTGGGCCGGGGGATGAGGTGATCACGGCCGCCAATACCTTCATTGCCACCACCCTGGCGATCTCAAATTGTGGCGCGACGCCGGTGTTGGTTGACATTGATCCCGACACCTACAACATTGACCCGCAAAAGATCGAAGCGGCGATCACCCCGGCAACGCGGGCGATTATGCCCGTCCATCTTTACGGCCAACCGGCGGATATGGACCCGATTTTGGAGATCGCCCAACGCCATAACCTGATCGTCATTGAAGACGCCGCCCAGGCGGCCGGCGCACGCTACAAGGGCCGAAAAATTGGCGGCATCGGCCACGCGGCCGGTTTCAGCTTCTACCCTGGCAAGAACCTCGGTGCGTATGGGGATGCAGGCGCGGTGGTGACCAATGATCCGGCGGTGGCCGACAAGGTACGGTTGTTACGCAATATCGGCCAGCGGGTGAAGTACCATCATGATGTGAAGGGCTTCAACCACCGGTTGGATACGATGCAAGCGGCCGTCTTACAGGTGAAGTTGCCCTATCTGGATGGTTGGAATGAGCAGCGGCGGCGCGCGGCCGCGACCTACGAACGGCTGTTGGCCGGGCTGCCCATTGTTACCCCCTCCGTGTTGGATGATGTGGAGCATATCTACCATCTCTATGTCGTTCGGCTGGAAAATCGTGAGCAGTTGCAAGAGGCACTGCAAGATGCAGGCGTGGCAACGGGTTTGCACTACCCAGTCCCGATCCACCTGCAACCCGCCTACCAGGAGTTGGGTTATAAGCGCGGCGACTTTCCGATCACCGAAGCGTATGCGGAAACGATCTTGTCGCTGCCCATCTTCCCCGAACTGGACGATCAAAAGGTTGCCTATGTGGTAGACTTGATCCAGGGGTATTTTGCCCTGTCGGAGATGGGCGAGTTTAGCGGAACGCTGGAGGCGGTGGCGGCCGATTAAGTACGGTGTTTCAAAAGTAACCCAACTGTGCGGAGTCTTCGGAGCGAGGAATCCCCAGCAATTCACTGGTCAACGCAGTCACCAGGGATTCCGAGCGGAGCGAGGAATGACGAATGCCGGGCGTAGCCTGGAGCTACCATACCCTGGCAATCGTTGACCATCTGATAAATCGCGAAGCTCTCATTTGTGTAAGCGTCCAGATAGCTACACAAATGAGAGCTTCGTTTTTTCTGGTTGTCGGAAAGTTCCCTTAGAAACCGGGTTTCTATCGAGCAAACGATTCTGTCTAGTAAAAGCTAAGAAACCCGGTTTCTAAACCTATTCTATGTATATGTGACTACCCCTCATAAGTACCTATCTATATTGCCCGCCATATAGCCAGTGCGGTATACTGCTGCTAGGACTCTCGTAAATAGTACATGGCTACCCAGTCCAATCGTATCTGGTGCGGTCTGTCCAATGGTGAATAGTTTATTGGAAAATGGAACTCACGTTCGTTCGTAGTGGTTCTATCTGGTGAAGTCAAAGAGGTCGCCATTGGGTTAATGGGTATTGGCTTAAATGAATGGCAAGCGTGATCTGCTGCCGGATTTTTTAGGTATTGGAACCCCTCGAGCGGGAACAACCTGGCTATGGGAGAATCTTCGCCAACACCCGCAAATTTGGTTGCCCTATCGCAAAGAACTGCACTACTTTGATCGCGCTACCTCTTATCCCTCCCCCAGCTATCTGGCTACCCAACAATTAACCCGGCGGCTTTTGGGGCATGAAAAGGACCATGCACAGTACCGGCGTGTGCTACTGCATTCCCTCGTCCGCGATCTGCGGCATCCCTCCTGGAACCGGCTGCGATGGGATTGGACCTACCTTTTCGGCACAATCGGTGATGAATGGTACGCTTCGCTCTTTGAGCAAGGAAGGGGAAAAGTCAAGGGTGAGATAACGCCTGGGTATGCGCTGCTCGAACCGGAGGATATTGAGCATGTTCATCAGCTTGTGCCGAGGGCGAAGCTGATTATTTTAATTCGCAACCCCGTTGAGCGTACATGGTCATCTGTGCGTAAAAGAGCAAGAACCTCTACATGGAGTCTTGAGTCGCTCTCCGAAGATGAATTTCTGAAGATGATTAATAGCAAGGCATTGGTTGTGCGAGCCGATTATTTGAAGACACTTTCAAATTGGCGGCTTTATTATCCCCATCAGCAGTTTTTCATTGGCTTTTACGAGGAGATCGCTCAAACGCCACAAGAGTTTTTGCTGCGGTTATTTGACTTTCTTGAGGTCGAGGTTTCAGAACGTTGTATTACGGCCGCTGCCGAGCGTCGCTATAATGCTTCACCGGAGATGAATATTCCACCCCGGCTTAAAAGATTGCTGGCTGAGCAGTATTACGACCAGATCAAAGGGCTATCACAATTGGTGGGTAGCTATGCCACCACCTGGTTCGCCGACATCGAAGCGACCTTGCCCGACCGCTCAGCGGCGGCCGTGCCGGTGACAGACAGAGTAGCGGAAGCCGGCGACAAAGCTGTCCCCGACGTGTAAACGGCCGTACCCAAAGGGGACTAAGCTTCTGAATCCATCCAGACTATATAAGTGCCACCGCAGTCGCCGTTTTCCAATTCAATCTCCTCAATTGAGCCGTAGTCCTTCACCTGCTGCAGCGCACCGCCCCAGACCACTACACAACGCATATCGGGGAACTGAGTGCCATAGGCAACGACCTCATCCTGCCCGTTCGCCCGCTCCATCAACAAGAAGCGCAGGAAGTGTTCCGGCGGAGCAAGGGTGTTGACTGCTTTCACCTCGTCTTGCGGCTCATCAGCGACTGGTGGCGCGGCTACATCTGTGCCGCTATATTCATACGCGCCGATGTCATTTTGGCTGGCACGTGGGACTTGGAAGTCGCTGCCAGCGACGGCCGGTGGCCTAAGCCCATTAAATTGCGCCACCGTCGAAGCACGATTAATCGCCAGCGTGGATTTGGCGGTTAACTTGTAATTGTTAGGGTTAAAGTTCCTGGTCAAAATGGGATTTGCCGGTGATACGGTGATTGGCGCATCAGCGCGAGCCAGATAAGGATCACCATATTGATCATTCTCCCCGCGAAACCGCTCCGGTGGCGTGGTTGACCAGAGATTGTTACGGAGGGCAATGCCCTGTAGTTCCCCATTACCGGCCGTTATGGGGGCTAAGCCAGGGGCAAAGCGCCAATCTATCAGATTATTTTCAAAGACACTCCTGACATGGGGATGCCCCATCCGGTTGCCTCCCATGGAGATACCTTGCCGGGTGCGCGGCCCGGCCACAAATGTGTTATAGCCGATATAGCAGTCCTCTAAGGTGGTGTCGTAACCGCCGCCACCCCTGTTTCCCGTGCCGTTGCTGACAAAAAGCAGCACGCCTAAGCCAACAACCAGGTTGTTGTAAATCTGTACGCGCTTGCTCTTGGGCCAGATGCTGTTGTTGCGGCAGTCTGACACCGGATCATCGGGGCGATTGCCACACTCATCGCCAATGCCGATCCCGCCCGGCGCGTCATCATCCGCCTCAATGTCAGGATGGCCCGGCGTGAACCAGACGCGGTTGTTACGCACGACCACATCTTCAGAACGGTTGACATAAATATGTTTATGGCTGACGAGGAAAACTTCATTGTCTTCACAGATGATACCGAGATTGCCTTTGCCGATGTTGATGCCTTCGCCATAGGACAGGCCACAAACGTTGCCGCGAATGACGCCGTTGCGCACACGGCCGACCTTGATCACACCGCCGCCGGGGTCTTTTCCGCCCGTTGCCGTCTCATCAAAGGATTGGATTCCCGCCCGCGTGCAGATGTTGTTCGCAACCAACACGTTGTCAATCAGGTCGGCGGGGGATACTTTGATACCACTGACATAGGTATAATCAATGCGACAATTGCGAATGATTGCGTTGTTGCAATCCGTCGCGTTGATGCCACAACCACCCACATTGCGAATGGTGAAGCCATCTACGATCACATCGGCCGCGCGGACCGTGATCATCCCCGCGTTCTTGTTTCCCGGTAACGTGCCGTCCGGCCCTTGTCCTTTCTTGCTTTCATCATAGCGGCCGTCGAGGACCGGCGTATGCCCCGTATCGGCTTGCCACGTTGTATTCGCCGTTCTGATGCGCAGGACTTCATGATAGACCGCGCTGCGTACCCGGATTGTATCGCCGCTTTGCGCGGCACGATTGGCCTGATCCAGTGTTTTCCAGGGGCGGCCGCTTGTGCCGTCGTTGGTATCATCCCCGTTAACACCATCTACGTAATATACACTCATCAAATACCACCAGACGTTTATTAAGTCTAGAAACCGGGTTTCTATTAGCACAGGATTTAGGTTGGCAATAACCAAGAAATCCAGTTTCTACGCTTAGAAGTACTCTATAGGCTTGACCAAAGCATTCAAGCTTTGACCACTCCATTCCTTATTGTAAGGGTCGATGCTAACAATTAAACTTTACATACCTAGCTGTTCTTAACTTCTCCCGTAAGGGGAACCGTTTATCATGTTTATTGTGGCGTATTGTGTATTATACGAGCGGTCTGATCAGAAATGATATTTAATTAGGAAATGGTAAAGTATCAAGCTCGACACGCTTCACATTGCTGAGGTTGCCTTACAATAACAGGACTGACTTTTTAGCAACGAATTAGCACATTGTTTCAAAAGTGACCCAACTGTCATTCCGATGACACCATTCCGAGCGGACTCTTCGGAGCGAGGAATCTCCAGCAATTCACTGGTCAACACAGTCGCCAGGGATTCCTCGCTCCGCTCGGAATGACGGATGAGCAAGTAACTTTTGAAATTGATTAAGTTATTACAGGTTTTTGTTAAAAGATGGCACAGTTAAATTTATCTCAATCCCATTCCCACTCCACAACGAGAAGAGTACCGGGGCAGCGCAGGCTAAATTGGACAAAGGATTGGCGGGTTCGCCTGGTGGCCGTTCTCTTTTTTGTAGAATTATTAGTTTCTTTTATCTTATGGAAGGCTGGATTACCGCGCACTACTGATGTACTAAAAGAGGTTGTCGCGATGGGGATCATCGGTGTGACCTTCGCCACCATGTTGGTGCGCGATCGCATCCCGCTGGCTATGTTGCTGGTGCTCTCCATTACCCTGATCTGGGGTGCTGTTGCGCTATTTGATGGTCAAAGCGTCTTTGCCACCGCATGGGGTTGGTATCGCCTCTTTAAGTATCCTTTTGTTGGCATTTTTATCTATCTCATCATGCGCTGGCCGGCAAACTTCTCGCAATGGCTGCTTAAGTTCATTGTCTACGTGTTGGCCTTTGAGGTAGGTGTCCAACTGATCCAATTGGCAACGGGCCAACCTCCGGGGGATAGCCTGGCCGGTACCTTTGGCTGGAAGGGTGTTAGCGACCTGACCATGTTTGTGTTTATCACGGTCTGTTTTGGCTTTGGTCATTGGTTGGCGACAAAGCGTTGGAAGAGCCTTTTGGTGGCCGTCACCTTAGGTCTAATCGCCAGTATGTTGGATGTAACCAAGTTCTACATTCCAGCTGTGGTTGTTTTGGGAGCGGCCGCATTGGTCATCCATATGATCCGCGGCGGCCAGTTCCGGCAACTATTCATCTATATCATCGTTTTCTCGCTGATCATGGCCGCTTCCCTCCCGTTATATAATACCTACATCGCGGCCGCTCGTGGGCTAAAGCCGCTGCAAGAGTATTTGACGCCGGAGGCGATTGAGGCTTATATGTTCAATGATGGCTCTGGTGATGAAGATGGAACGTATAACCTCGGCCGTGGTCTGGCAATGACCTATGGCTGGCAAACGTTGCAGAGAGATGATGCGACAATGCTCTTTGGTTATGGTCTGGGCAGCCGCACGACCAGCACGGCGCTTGGGCTGGCCGGTAACAGCTTTGCACAAGACCTGTATGGTGGCGCGACTGGTACAGGCTTGCTGATTATGATGCAGGAATTTGGTGTCGTTGGTTTGGCATTGTACATGGCCTTTAATTTGTGGGTGATGTTCATGCTATTGCGTGATGCCAAACGCAACAAGGACTTGAACCTGGCGACGCTGCAATATGGCTTGGTCTTGTTTACGCTATTCTGGCCAATGTGGCATTGGTACACCAAGCCTTTTGTGACGGGTGTGATGATGATCCTCTATTGGGGAACATTAGGCTATGTCTTTCGCCAGATGGTGAACCGGAACAATCAGCCAGTGGCAACGGCCGTGCCGCGAGAGCCGGAAAGTTATCCAATCATCCCGGTGAACGCCTCTGTCAATGGTGCGACCCCTGGCCGTTCGATGATTCTCCCTGCGGCCGATCGCCACTGATTGCAAACCAGGACTTACGCATTATTTTTGACACGAATGACACGAATGACACGAATTTTACCTGGTATCTTCGTGAAATTCGTGTCATTCGTGTCGGAAAAATGATGAATTGCGTAAGTCCTACTAAGTTAAGCAACCCGCTTGCTAACGAATGAAGACCCTGGTGCAGGCTTATGGCTACATCAGGGTTTTGTCTTTGGTCACCTTGCCATTCCGGTTGGTTTGGGTGGATGCCGATTGGGGTTTTCCACCTGGACACGCAAGCTTCGGTTGCTCGCGTGCTCGTGGTTGCTTGCCTATAGAGTTTGGTCTACAATCATTAAATACCCTAAATGTAAACGGGCTTGGTGCTTGCAAAGCGATACACTTGCCAATATAAGTTACCTGACATGCTCATCCCCAAAAGGATATATCGTAGCCAAGCGATACGGATAAATTTCTGCTTGTAAAACTATATTCCCACGAGGTTTTTTTATGAAGGAGTATCAAACTGGACAGATTCGCAATGTCGCCCTGGTTTCACACAATGGGGCGGGAAAGACGACCCTGGTAGAAAGGCTATTATTCAACACCGGGGTCATCACACGCATGGGCAGCGTGCAAAACGGAACCACCCAGATGGATTTCGAAGAGGAAGAAATTGCCCGTAATAGCTCTCTTTCTCTGGCTCTCGCACCGATTGAATGGAATGGTGTCAAATTAAACTTAATTGATACCCCTGGTTATTTGGATTTCGTTGGCGAGGTCAACAACGCGCTGAAGGTGGCGGAAAGTGCCTTGGTGCTGGTCGAAGCGGTGTCTGGCGTGGAAGTAGGTACGGAAACGGTATGGCATTTGGCGGCCAACTATAATCGGCCGCGTGTCATCCTGATCAACAAGATGGACCGCGAAAACGTGCGCGTGACCCGCGTCATGGACAGCATCCGCCAAAATTTGGACGGTAATTTTGTCAATGTCCAACTCCCAATTGGCGAAGGGCCAGCCTTTAAGGGTGTGGTGGACTTGCTGAGCATGAAGGCACGGTTGGGGGATAAGGACGAAAAGAGCGACATTCCCGCCGACATGGCCGACGAGGTTGAAGAGGCGCGGATGGCGTTGGTGGAGGCAGCGGCCGAAGGCGACGACGCGCTGATTGAAAAGTATCTGGAAGGCGAAGAGCTGACGGATGCGGAAATCCTCAGCGGCTTGAAAGCAGCCATGTTGCAAGGATTGGTCACGCCGGTGCTATACGCCGCGTCGGAGCCAGGGATTGGTGTAGCCGCGTTGGTTGGAACGCTGTCCCGACTGATGCCCGCGCCCAACGAGGTAGGTGAGTTTGAAGCGACCGACCATAAGGGGGAAACGGTCAAGGTCGAAGTCAGCGACCATTCACCGTTGGCAGCCTTTATTTTTAAGACGCGCGAAGATAACTTTGGTAAGACCAGCTTTATCCGTGTTTTCAGCGGCATCCTGGCCTCCGATTCTCGCGTCTGGGACGCTACCAAAGAGACGGAAGTCCGTGTCGGTTCATTAAATATCGTCACCGGCAAGGACACTCAACCGGTACCACGCCTGCATAGCGGCGATATCGGTAGCGTCGTCAAGCTAGGAGATGCGGCGACGAATGACACACTGACGGACCGCGGCCGTGTCCTGCATATCGCCTCCATCGAACAGCCTGATCCCATTGCCTCCGTCGCCATCCACCCTGTTTCACAGGCGGATGTGACCAAGCTCAACCAGGCCCTCAACCGCCTGGTGGCTGAAGACCCTACCCTGCGATGGTACACAGAACCGGCGACACGTGAAACGATCCTCTCTGGTATGGGGACCACCCACCTGGATATTGCGGTACAGAAGGCACAGTCGAAGTTTGGCGTCCATTTGACGACTACGACGCCGAAGGTTCCCTATCGCGAGACAATCACGAAGACGGCCGAAGCCGAATATACCCACAAGAAGCAGACCGGTGGCGCGGGCCAATATGCACGTGTCTTTCTGCGGGTGGAGTCGGTAGACGAGAATGAGCCGTTTCAATTCGCCTCCGAGATTTTTGGCGGCGCGATTTCGCAACCCTTTGTGGCGGCGACGGAAAAGGGCTGTCGCCAGGCATTGGAGAGCGGTGTGCTGGCCGGTTATCCAGTGGTCGGCGTGAAGGCGGTTGTCTATGATGGCAAGATGCACCCGGTGGACTCGAAAGAAATCGCTTTCCAGATCGCCGGGCGCGAAGGTTTTAAGAAGGCAGTGATGTCCGCCGGGCCGGTGCTGTTGGAGCCAATTTATGAAGTGACTGTTACCGTTCCATCCGACTACATGGGGGATATTCTCGGTGATATGAACTCGCGGCGGGCGCGGGTGCTGGGGATGGACCAGGAAGGGACAAAGAGCATCGTTCGCGCCGAAGTGCCGTTGGCGGAGATGTTGACCTATGCCGCCGACTTGCGCTCCATGACCCAGGGGCGTGGCATCTTTGGGATGAAGTTTCTGAATTACGGCCGCGTTCCCGGCCATCTATTGGAAGATCTCGTTGCCCGCCTGGCCAAAGACCGCGTTAGCGAGAATGGGGAGTGAGTGGCTAGTGACTAGTGGCGAGTGGTTAGTGGAGAGTGAGGAGTTCTTGCTCTCCACTAATCAATAACCACTCGCCACTCATACAGCGTTGGCGGTGAAGTCAATATAGAGGTCCACTTCCTCTTCGACGTTGGCGACGCCGGGGGCGCTGGGGATGTTAAGGTCGAAATGGGTGCGGTTGATTGTCGTGCTGGCGCGGCCGACAATTTGCGTTTCGCTCATGGATACCGCTTCGACCGTGAACTCCACCGGCTGGGTAATGTCGCGGATCGTTAAATCTCCGGCAATCGAAAACTGTACGCTCTCGCCAAGTGGCACGCTCGCTGGCAGCCCGTTGATCGCTGTCGGCGTGAAGGTGATAAACTCATACTCATTGGTTTCCAGGATTTGATTCTGGATCGCCCGGTTGCGAAAGTTGTTGTCGGTCAGTAAGGTGCGGGCATTGATTTGCAATACGCCGACCTGAATGGTGGAAAGATCACTCAAATTGACCGACAGTTCGCCCGCCACCTGATCCGTTGTGCCGACCACCAGCGTAGGCACGCCTCGTAACTCTTCGTTCAATTCAAAGCGCACCAGCGAAGCCGCCTGATCAATCCGGTAAACCGTTGCTGTGCCGCTGGCGGTGCCACTGTTTTCCGCAGTTGCTTCTTCGGCCGCCGGATAGGATTCCAGGAGTTCGGCCGGTTGAGCAGCGGGGTAAGCCTCTTCACCATCGCCACCAGCCGTTTCCGCTCCCGCGGGATAGGCGGGCTGGTCGGTCATCTCCGTTGTGGGAAGCGGGACGGCCGTTGAACTTCCCTCTGCGGTAACAGTCGCCATCCCCCCTGTCTCTGCGCTGTCTGGCTCCAGCGGAATTGCTTCAATAGCGCCGCTGGGTGCGGCCGGTTCACTCAGCAAGCCACAGGCCGCAAGTGCGAAGGATAGTAGGATAAGAGGAATAATCAAGACAGTCGTTTTTCTAAGCATTACTTTCTCCTGAATAATAAATTTTGGACAGCGAGGCAGTGTAATGGGCATAGATAAGTGCAAAGTGAATAAGATGTTCAGAAATGGTGAGAAAGCGGGACGTGGTTTAATCGGCCGAGTTTGACTACAATTGCCACAGAATGCTAAAGATGAATGATCTCATGCAGTGGATTATGAGGATTATGGGAAAGAGCAAAGTTGTGGGCGTTCACCAATCCTGCGAGCAAGGAGTTATCGTATGGGTTTGCACAAACGGTTAATCGTCGTGGTTGCGGCCGTCGCCGGTAGCCTCTGTTTGTTGTTGCTATTGGTTTGGGGAGGGCAGGCACAAGAAGAGGGCGCGGCCGATGGCGTTCAAACAGTCGAACCGCCGGCGCAGATGATTGACACCGAATGGATTCCGCTGGAATTAGAGCCTTTGGACGCGCAATCGCTGGAGGCCCAACCATTGGTCGCCCTTGCCGGGGCCGCTTCCGACTCCTGCACCGAAGCTACACCATTGAACTTTTCATTTGAGGCACCGGGCGAAGGTGGGGCGACAATAGTGAACCAGTTTACGATTGCCGAGACCGACCCGCGCTTTTCCTGCATCTGGGGAACGCCCACCCGCCGTGAAGGGTATCGTACCGCCTGGTATTTTTTTGTTGCGCCAAACACGGGCGAGGTGACAATTGAAACATCCGGGACGAATTACGATACCGTTCTGGCCGTTTCAACCCTTCCGCCTGGCGGAGCGTGTACCGCTGATCTCATAGAATTGGTCTGTAGCGACGACGCGCTGGGCTTCCAATCGCGGGTGACGCTGAATGTGATTCGTGGTCAAACCTATTATGTGGAAGTGGCCGATTGGCAGTCGGGGGTGGCGCCGGTGGCGGAGTTACGGTTGTCGGCCGTGATCCGGCCGCTGGATTCGCGCTGGCGAGAGGTTGCCAACATCCCCACCGGCGGATTAAGCCGCCATGCGACGGCCGTCTTTAATGAGTGGATTTATATTATCGGTGGCGAGGAAATTGTCGGCGCGCCGCCCAATATGATCCCGGTTATCACCAACCGGATGTGGGCGTTTAACACGCGCACCAACCAGTTCGCTGAATTAGCCAGCATTCCGGGCGTTGGTTTTGCCAATACAACGGCCGCTCTGCTGAATGGCAAAATTTACTTGCCAGGGGGCTTCACTGGCAATAGCCAATTCTTTGATCCTACTCATTGGGTCTATGACATTACCACCGATTTTTGGTCAAAGGCAGCGCGAGTGCCCCATGATCTCAATGCTGGCCTCTTGCCGTTTGCCTGGGGGTCGGCCGTTGTGCCGCCTGATCAGGCCAGCTATTATGTGACAGGCGGGCTACGCAGTTTGCCGGAGTTTGGCTCACCGGCCGACATCGTTGGACGGGCATTTCAATATACACCGGCGACCGATAGATGGCAGATGTTGGAACCAACGATGAATACACGGCGCTATGGGCATACGGCCGCCTGGGTTCCTGGACGTGGCATTTGTGTGGTGGGTGGTCTGACGACCACCGAAGCCGGGCTACAGCTGGTGGAAGGGGATGGCCGGGATGGAAATTTAACCGGTGCGGAGTGCTTGCAACCGGGAGGAACCTGGCAGCCAATTGCTGATATGAATTTCCCACGCTATACGGCGGGGAGTGCGGTGGGGCCGGACGGCCGTTGGTATGTCTTCGGCGGCGTACGTGACGAGACAGCGATCCCCGAAGTGGAAGTGTATGATCCGGCGTCCAACACCTGGCAGGTTCTCGACAGCAGTTTCAGCCTCGGTGGTGTGCCGGGGTTACCGGCGCGGGAATGGCCGCGCGGTGGCTTTGTTGGCAACACACTCTATGCCATTGGTGGCAATACCTTCCCTGTGCGTGGCGCGATTTCGCTCGTTTCTCAATTGCGTTTGCCACCGGGGATGGCCCGCCAGGAATATCAGGCGCAAATGCCGCTGGTAGCGTTGAATGCGGGGAATCTCTTCTTAATGACGGCGATTCCGTTGCCACCCGGTCTATCACGCGAAGACCGCTTCGTCGCCAACGAACAGTTCGACATTGCCTACTACTTCGATTGGCCGGCGTTCGGCCGCGCCGATGTCCACCTGAGCCAGATACCGGATAGCTGGAATCTCGATTTGATGCTCTACAATAGTGACAAACAAATCATGGACAGCAGCACCAACTTGAACGGCCATGACGAGCACGTCTCGGCGACGCTGGCCCCCGGCCGTTACTATGTGGTCGTCCATCGTATTTTCCCGGCCAGTGACATTGATCCCAATGTCTTTTATCGGATTGTTCTCGAACCATAGTGGTAGCAGGTATAGGTATGACTTCTTTGAAAAAGCCAGTTCGTGTGCTTCATTTTGCCGACGCGCATATAGATATTGCCAATTACGGCCGCCATGACCCCGAAACCGCTTTGCCCGTCCGCGTAGTAGACTTCCTCAAAGCGTTAGATCAAATTGTGGATGCGGCTTTAGCGGAGAAGGTAGACCTGGTGATCTTCGCCGGGGATGCTTATAAAGATCGCTCCCCACAGCCGACCTTTCAACGGGAATGGGGGCGACGGATCATGCGCCTCTCCCAGGCAGGGATTCCGACCATCTTGCTTGTGGGCAACCATGATGTCTCACCGGCCGCCGGTCGCGCCCATACGCTGCAGGAGTTTAATACACTTGAGGTTGCCCACGTCCATGTCGCCGACCGCTTTCATTTATTAGGGCCAGAGGAGCTAGGCGTGCCGGTGCAGGTGATTACACTACCCTGGGTTTCGCGTAGTGCTTTGATGTCGCGCGAGGAAACGGCCGGTAAAACGCTGGCTGAGATTCTGAGCGACATTGAGGATCGGGTGACGAAGGCGATTGAGGGATTGATTGCGGCGGCCGATCCCAACCTGCCACTGATCCTGACCGCCCACGCCAGCGTGGAGGGGGCCGAATATGGCAGCGAACGCTCGGTGATGCTCGGCCACGAGCTGACACTCAATCGCGGGCTGGTGCATGACAAGCGGCTCGACTATGTAGCGTTGGGCCACATCCACAAGCACCAGGCACTCAACCGCAAGAACCAGCATCCGCCGGTGGTCTACTCCGGCTCAATTGAGCGTATTGACTTCGGCGAACATCGCGAAACAAAGGGGTATGTGCTGGCCGAAGTCAGCAAGGGCAAGACGGATTGGCAATTTATGCCGCTGGAGACGCGGCGCTTTGTGGACTTGAAGGTGGAGGCGCTGGCGGCCGAGACCTTCATGGAAGATGTCCTTTACCAGTTGCCCGATCCGGCACAGTTGATGGAAGCGATTTGCCGCGTGCAATTGACCTATCCCGAAGATCTGGAGCAATTCCTCGACGAAAAACGGATCCGCGAGCATTTCAGCGACGTATTCAGCATCCAACTGTTAAAGCATCGCCTGTCCGGGCGGCGCAGCCGCTTGGGAGATGCTGTGGCCGTCGAAGCGATGTCGCCAGAGGAGCTATTGGCGGCCTATTGGCGTTCGATTGAAGTTTCCGAAGGGGAGATCGAACGCTTACAAAAACTTGCCAAAGAGATATTGATAGAAGCCGAGTAACATCGTAATGGGAACGGCCGGTTTGCCGCCGGGCTAGCGTATCCGAATAATTTCTTGATATCATGATCCCGATTCAGTTAGAGCTAACCAACTTTTTGTCTTATCGTGAACGAGCGGTGGTTGATTTTCGCCAGCTTCATCTGGCTTGTATTGCCGGGCTGAATGGCGCGGGCAAGTCGTCTATCCTCGATGCAATGACCTGGGCGTTGTTCGGCAAGTGCCGCAGCCGCAGCGATGATGATGTGGTCAACCGCGCGGCGTACCGGGTGGAAGAGGGGGCGATGGCCGAGGTGTATTTCACCTTTGCGCTGGAAGACCAGGTCTATCGCGTGATCCGCCGCAAACGCCTCGGCCGTTCTGGAGAGTTAGAATTGCAACTGGCAACGGCCGATGGCGGCTGGAAATCGCTCAGCGAGGGCAAGATGCGCGAGACGCAGGGGGCGATTGAGCAACTCTTGCATATGAGCTACGATGTCTTCGTCAATGCCAGCTTCTTGATTCAAGGGCGGGCCGATGAGTTCACGACCAAGACACCCAACCAGCGCAAAGAGATTTTGGCCGATATTTTGGGTGTCAGCCAGTGGGAGCGGTATCGCGTGGCGGCGGCCGACCGGCGTAAACAGACCGAGGCGGAAGCCCTGTTCACAACCGGACGGCTGGAGGAGATTGAGGCGGAACTGGCCGAGGAGGCGGAGCGGCGCCAGGCGCTGGCCGATGCTGAGCAGCGACGGCAGACGATTGAAGCGGAGAAGTCGGTCCGCGAACAGTTGCTCGATCAGAAGCGGCGCACCGAACAGGCGGCGCAACAGCAAAAGGAGCAGGTCAAACGGCTGTTGGCTTCGCTGAACAACACGCGGCGGGATGTGGTGGAGTTGGAGCAGGGACGCAGCAAGCGGCAACAAGAGCTGGCCGCTTATGAGGGTATCCTCGCCGAACGGGAGCAGATTCTTGCGGATCATGAGGCGTGGCAAGCGGCCGACGCCGAGTGGCAATCGTGGGAGGAGAAAGCCCGTGAGTATAACCGTAAACAACACGAGAAACGGCCGCACGAAATAGCCGTCACCCAGGCCCGCAGCCGCCTGGAGCAACAGGTGCAGCAACTAGAAAGCCAGGCGGAGCGTGTGGCAGCGGCCATCGAAGAACGCCTGCGGGCAAAGAAGGCGCTGGAAGAGAACCAACAAAAGATGGCGACGGCCGCCGCCGCGATCAAGGAATTGGCCGACCAGGAAGCGGCGTGGCGTGAGGCACAGCGGGAGTTGGAACGGCTGGAAAGCGACCTTCGATTGTGGACACAAGAACGCGACTATTTACGCGAGCAACAACGGAAGACGGCCGCTCTTGAGAAGGAACGGCCGTCGGTCGCCGCCAATCTCCAGGCAGCTAAAGAGGCCCTGGCTGCGGTCGTGACCAAGCTGGAGAAAGTGACCGAGCAAAATGAACGCTATATGGCCGTTTTGTCCGAGCGAGATACGCTGCAAAGTGAGCAAAAACGTCTCGAAGCGGAAGGCAAAAAGATTCGCAGTCGGATGGACCAGTTGCAAGCGGAAACAGGGTCCGTCTGCCCCACCTGCGGCCAGGATTTGAGTCCAGAGCATCGCGAACAGGCGATGGCTCAACTTCAGGCTGAACGGGATGTCTTTGCGGCGCAGTTTAGCGAGGTAAAGGGCCGAATCGGCGTGATTCTTCAGGAAGCGGCCGAGCTAGACAGTGCTGTGAAGCGGCGACCGGCACTGGAAAAGGACCGCGAAGTCCAGCAGCAACGGCTGGCCCGTGCCGAAGCGCGAATGGAGGAGATTGAAAAGGCGTTGGCCGAATGGCAGGCCAACGGGAGCGCGGACCGTTTGAGCCATGTCGAGCAAACATTGGGCGAGCAAGATGGGCTGGAGGCGAAGCGGGAGCGGGTGGCGCAACTGGCCCAGGCCGCGCAGGGTAAGGCGCAACATGAGCAAGCGTATGAGGCGGCCCAGAAGATCGTTTCTCGCGCCGAGGCGCGACTGGAGGAGATTGAGCGCATCACGGCCGACTGGGAGCAGAAAGGGAAGGGGCTGCTGGCAGAAACGTGCCGCCAACTGAATGAGGGGGACTATGCCCAGGAAGCGCAGGCGGCGTTGGCCGAATTAGACAAGGCGATTGCAGCGATTGGCTATGAGGCGGCCGCTCATGAGGCCGCTCGCGCCAAACGACAGGGCTTAGCGGCCGCCCCCGACCGCTTCCAGGCCCTGCGCCGCGCCGAGGCGGCGATCAAACCATTGCAAGAGTCGCTGGCCGACCTGGAGCAACGGTTGGCACGGCAGATGGAAGCGGCCGAAGAGCTATCCCGCCAGCATGAAGAGGCGGTGGCGCAACTCGCCTTGCTGGAAGAGGGGACGGTTGACCTGGAAGCGGTGGAGCGCGATGTCTTCCAACTGCGGGAGGAGGCGTCGCTGGCGATGCAGGCCGAGGTAGCGGCACGGCTGAAGGTCGAGGTGTTGGATGATCTGCGAACACAACAACTGGCGGTGCGCGAAACACTGCGTACGCTGAACAAACGGGCGCAGGAGTACCAGATGTTGGAGAAGGCGTTCGGCCGCAATGGGGTGCAGGCGTTGCTGATCGAACACGCCCGGCCGGAGATCGAAGAACGGGCCAATGAACTGCTCTATCGCCTGACTGGTGGCGCGATGCGGGTGACGTTGGAGACGCAACGGCAACTGAAGAGCCGCAAGGACACGATGGCCGAGACGTTGGAGATTAAGATCAGCGATGGGGTGGGGACGCGGCCGTATGAAAACTACAGCGGTGGCGAACAGTTCCGCGTCAACTTCGCCATTCGTCTGGCGCTCTCCCAGGTGTTGGCCAAGCGGGCCGGGGCGCGGCTGCAAACGCTGGTCATTGACGAAGGCTTCGGCAGCCAGGACCCCGAAGGCCGCCAGCGGCTGGTCGAGGCAATCAACGCCATCCAGAACGATTTCGCCTGCATCCTCGTCATTACCCATGTCGCTGAACTGCGCGACGCCTTCCCGGTACGGATCGAGGTGGAGAAGACGGCCGCTGGTTCAAGGGTGCAGGTGATCGAAAGCTGAGTTAGAGATATGAGATTTAGACCTGCGAGGTTTTCGGAAACCTCGCAGGTCTGCTTCATTCGCCAGTCCTGGTGCATTGCCGCTATAATATCCTGACCAGACCAACGGCTCTTGATTGATGAGGAGGAGGTCGGCATGAGACTGACTGGCCCGCAAATAATACAATTTCGTGATGCGTTGATGGAGGCACTGGCTCTACGTGAGCTGGATGACGTTCTGCTCGATTTGGGCGTTAGACGTGAACGCATTAGCATTGCCACCAACCTGCCGGAAATCTATCGCGAAGTGGTGTTACACTTCGACCGCCGTGACCAGTCAGAACGTTTGTTGGGCGGGGCGCGGCGGGCCAATCCAGACAACCCGGAGTTGTTCCTGATTGCCCAGCAGTTTGGGCTGGCGATGGAGTTGCCGGAAGGCGATCCATCTGGCCTGGAGGCCATTCTCCGTCCAAGCAATCCATTTCTAAACGTGAGTGAGTGGTTGAAGAGGGCCGCGGCCGTCGAACATCGCATCTGTGTGGTCAACACGCCGGAGCCAAATGGTACCGGTTTCCTGATTGGCCCAGACACGGTGCTGACCAATTACCATGTGGTCGAGCAAGTTATTAAGGGGGAAGTGCCACCGGAGCAGGTGACGGTGACCTTTGATTTTGAATTGCTTGCGGATGGCACGCAGTTTCAAGGGACGACATTTCAACTGGTGACGCCGAAATGGGTGGTGGACTACAGTCCTTATAGCATCCACGACGGCCGTAGCCAGTTGGTTACCGCCGACATTCCCCCTGACCAGCTTGATTATGCGGTTTTGCGGGTGGCCGGACTGCCTGGGAAGGCGACGGTTGGCGGCGCGGCCAGTTTGGCCCAGGAACCACGGCCGCGAGGATGGTTTCGGCTGCCGGAGAAGACACATGACTTTAATGCCAATCCGGGGATGATGATTGTCCAGCGGCCGGGTTTTGCCCAACGGTTGCAACTGGTGATTGAAACACATGCTTATATCAAGCAGAACGGCCGTGGCACGCGGGTCTTCTATCACACCAACACTGACAAAGGCGCGTCCGGTTCACCCTGCTTTGACATGGAGTGGAATTTGATCGCCCTCCACAATGGGTATGTGCCGGAACTCAATCTGGTGCGTAAGGCGAATAGTGGCATACCGGCGGCCGCCATCCGCCAACTGCTGACCGGGCGCGAAAAGTGGCAGTTAATTGGTAGCTGAGCGCCAGTGGACGAGCAATTACACCAGCATTACCTGTTCTTTAAGCGACAACTAGACACTGAGTTTGGGTTGCGCGAGTTGTGGGACATCGCTCTGGAGTTGGGGATGAACCCGGAGCATTGGCCACACCAAACCCTGCCGCAGTTGGTTGATGGTCTATTGCGTATGGTTGACCGCGGCCGCCACCATCAAGAACTGGTCGTTATTTTAAGGCGAGAGCGGCCGTCCATTCCCTGGCCCGATACCTATCGCTATCCGAGAGGGCCAGAAGCGGAGGAGCAACGGCCGCCCGCCCCCTACGCCCCCCCACCCAAACCCGACGATTGGTCGGAGATGCAAGCCCCTGGCCCGTTGCCGCCGGGTTCCTTTCCGCTGTATGAACCGAACCCGTTGTTTACCGGCCGCGAAGGGGAGTTGCGGACGCTGGCGGAGACGTTGTTGGGGGAGAGCGACGGCCGTCCGCTGGCCATCACCACTTCCGGCATGGGTGGGGTGGGCAAGACGCAACTGGCGGTGGAGTTTGCCTGGCGTTACGGCCGCTGGTTCTCCGGCGGCGTCTTCTGGATCAGCTTTGCCGACGAGAGCGAAGGGGCGATTCGGGCGGCGATTGCCGCCAGCGGACAATACCTGGAACTGGCCGGTTATGAAGGGGGGGAGTTGGCGCAGCAGGTAGCGCTGGTGCAGCGGGCGTGGCATGAACCCACGGCGCGGCTACTGATTTTTGACAACTGTGAGGATGCGCGGCTGTTGGCGGCGTGGAAGCCGAAGCAGGGGGGTTGCCGGGTGCTGGTGACCAGCCGCAAAGGTGAGTGGCCTAAAGATATGGGGTTAAGACGGATGCCGTTACGAACGCTTCCCCGGCCTCAAAGTGTCGAACTGCTCGCTCGTTATTTAAATACCCCTGAACGGCCGCTACCAGCGAGTTACCGGCAACTTCTTGCTGAGCATCCCTTATTAGTTGCTGACCTGGAAGCCATTGCCGCCGAGCTGGGGGATTTACCGCTGGCCTTAAGACTGGCCGGTAGTTATCTCGATTATGACCGGGATACAACGCCGGGCGACTATTTGCGTGCGCTTCGCGATCCTGATTTGCTGGCTCATCCCTCTTTCCAGGAGGAATGGGCCAAAGAGTGGGTGGAGGTGGATGCGGTCGGTTATGTGCCGGACCTTCGTCGCTCCATTCAACTCAGTTTGGAACGCTTAAAGAAAGAGGGGAGAGAGTGGGAAGAACCGACGCTGGCAGTGTTGGCGCGGGCGGCGCAATTTGCGCCCGGCGAGCCTTTTCCCCGGCAGTTGTTGTTGGCGGCCGTTAAAGAGAAAGAGGGTGAGGAAAGTGAGGGGCGGTCAAAGGCAGTGCTGCGTCGCCTGGTGAATCTGGGACTGTTGGAGGTCGAAGACGGTGATACAGCCGGGGAGGGAACAGCACGCCTCCACCGGCTAGTGGCCGCCTTCGTTCGTGACGTTGTGACGGACGAAAAGGCGCAGGAGGATGTGGAGCAGGCGGTCATTGCCCTGGCTTACGCGCAGAACATGGCCGGTTATCCAGCCTCATTGCGTGCCTGGGACGTTCATCTACGGCATGTGGCCAGAGCCGCTTTGGAGCGCGAGGACAACCAGGCGGCAACGCTGGCGACGAACTTGGGCTATTATTTGAACATGAGCGGCGACCTGGCTGG
>CAYPHY010000063.1:0-21446 GCA_964410625.1 uncultured Ardenticatenaceae bacterium
CCCTGTCACCCTGTCACCCTGTCACCCTGTCACCCTGTCACCCTGTCACCTGCTCCTACGCCATTGATAGAGCCGGTGGAGCAGGCGGTTATAGACCCGGTCGGCCGCGCCAACGGTGCGCCAAATGTCGCCGCCGAAGCCGCGCTTGAAGCGGTAAACCGGCCATAGCCCTTCTTTTTGTTCGGTGAAACGCGCTTCTAATTCCGTTTCCGGTACGTCGGGGATACCCCACAAATCATAGACCGTACAACCTTTTGCCTTTGCCCAGCGCATCGCCTCCCATTGCGCGGCATAGGTGGGCATTCGTTGTCGTTCCTCGTTGCTCGACGCGCCATAGAGATAGGCGGCCGTCTGGCCCCAACAAAAGACCATCACCCCCGCCAGTGGCTTGCCCTCATACTCGGCCATCACCAATGCCGCCTGTTCCGGCGCAAACAACTCGTAGGCGGCGCGATAGTAGGCTGGGTCATGGATGCCAAAGCTGTCCCGCTGCCCCGTTGCCTGCATCAGCCGGTAGAAGGCTGGGATATCGGCCGCACCCCCCACCCGCACCGTCACCCCCTTCTTTGCCGCCAGGCGGATGTTGTAGCGCGTCTTTTGTTTCATCGCGGCCAGGATGTCATCTTCCGACGGCCGCAGGTCCACCAAAATCGTCTGCGGTGGTTGGATCGTATCCGTTTCCGTCACACAACCCGTTTCCGCGCACAAAGCCAACCATTGGGAAGGAGAGATTAGAGATTGGAGATTAGAGATTGGAGATTGGGCAGCCTCGAGATTAGGAGAGTGAGAGACTGAGGGATTAGGAGATTGACCACGTTTAGTCTCCCAGTCTCCCAGTCTCTCAGTCTCTTGCCATAGCCGCGGCTCCATCTTCAATATCCCCGCCCCTCGTTGGTAAGCGGCCTGATCAATTTGATTGAACAACACTTCGACTTGTTCTCGATCTGACCAATCTACCAACGGGCCGTGGGGGATGTAGCCCATTTTGACCATGCCCAGCGCGGCCGAACGGAACAAAATCTGCGCCCCGGCAACGAGACGGCCGTCCTTCCGCATCCATACCCGCTGCGACGACCAACCAAAGCGGTTCTTCAACCGCGCCCAATTCGTCGTCTGCAACAAGCTTCCTTGTGGATGTCCGGCCACAAACGCATCCCATTCCGCATCCGTTTCGCGATATGGCTGTTCGCCTAATTCTAAGAATTGTGAAACCATAGGAGGATTATACTCAAACTTTGGTGAGGAAGAGACTGAGAGACTAGGAGACTAAGAGACTGGGAGACTTAATGTCTTAGTCGCTCAGTCTCCCAGTCTCCTAATCTCCAATCCCTTATTCTCTTTTGGGACAATATGCTACAATCCCCTCCATCCACTCCAGGAGAAAAACCAATGAGCCAGGCACAGATATTATATGATTTACAGCAGCTTGATGATCAGATTCGCGCCGGGAAGCAGCGACTGGGCGAGGTCTTGCGGGCGCAAAAGGAAACGGAGGCCCTGACGGCCGCCCGCGCCCAGGCCGCCACGGCCGCCAAAAAGCTACAACAGTGGCAAACTCGCCACACTGATTTGCGCCTTGAATTGGGCAGCGTCAATGAGAAGGCGAAGCGTTCCGAGCAGCGGCTCTACTCTGGCAATGTGAAGAACCCGAAAGAGTTGAGTGATCTCCAGTTGGAGATTGAAGCCCTCGGCCGTCGTCGTCGCGCCATCGAAGATGAGATGCTGGAGGCGATGATCATGGTGGAGGAGAGCGAAGTGGAGCAGACGGCCGCGGATGAGAAGCTGGCGGCCGTGGAGGCGGAGTGGCAGACGGACCAGGCTAATTTGAAGCAGGAACAAAATGAGTTGGCGTTGCGGCTGAACCAGTTGCTCGGCCGTCGCGAACAGCAAGCGCGTAAGGCCGATCCGCAACTACTCAAGAGCTATACGGCCCTGGCGCAAAAGAAAAACGGCACGGCCGTCGCTGGTTTGCGCGATAACACCTGTCTCGGCTGCCGCCTGACCCTCCCCGCCCACCGCGTCAAAGACGCCCGCGAAGGCAAACTGATCTACTGCGACAACTGCGGAAGGATTTTAAACCCGCTGTAAGAGGGACGCAGATTGACGCTGATGGTACGCAGATAATCGCTGATCTTTTATTGCTATTCCTTACATCCATGAAATATCTTCATAGTGAGTTAACAGACGGCATTATTGGTGCTTTCTACCATGTCTACAATCAGCTTGGATATG
Organism: uncultured Ardenticatenaceae bacterium; assembly: GCA_964410625.1. Taxonomy (GTDB): domain Bacteria; phylum Chloroflexota; class Anaerolineae; order Promineifilales; family Promineifilaceae; genus CAYPHY01. The sequence continues at coordinate 2,233 of CAYPHY010000063.1, forward strand.
GGTTTCTGGAAAGAGTGTATGAAAATGCGCTGGCCCACGAGCTAGGTAAACGAGGCTTCCAGGTAGCTCAACAGGCACGAATTGATGTTTGGTATGATGGGGTGAAGGTTGGCAAGTATGCGGCCGATTTGCTGGTGAACGAAATAGTAATCGTAGAATTGAAGGCAGTTGCGACACTTGCTGAAGAACACGAAGCGCAGTTATTGCACTACTTAAAAGCCAGCCACATCAATCTCGGCCTACTGCTTAACTTTGGCCCCAAACCAGAAGTCAAACGAAAAGTATTTGACAAAGCAAGACGACGAACTATAGCTCCACGCCCTCGTCCCAATTCATAAAAATCAGCGATTATCTGCGTAATATCCGCGAAAATCTGCGTCCCCTCTTCACTGCCAGGGGAAGGGCGTTGGTTCGAGGCCGAAGTAGTGTTCGACGATGCGGCGGAAGAGGGGGGCGGCGACGTCGGAGCCTTCGCCGGAGTTTTCGAGGATGACGGCGATGGCGATCTCTGGGCCATTGAGCTGCCGGCCGTCAATCGTCGTGTAGGCTGCGGCCGGGGCATAACCGGCAAACCAGGCATGGGATTCGCCCGGTGGGGCTTCGGCCGTTCCCGTCTTGCCCGCCACCGGCACAGGAAGGCCACCAAAGCGATGGGTTGCCGTCCCGGAGGGGCTGTGGGCGACATCCCACAAGCTGGCGCGGATGATGTCGAGTTGTTCGGCCGTCAGCGGCAGCGTGCCGTTGACATGCAGCGGCCACGCTTCTTCAGGCGCGCCCCCGCCCGCGCCCAGATGGTCAATCAACGTCGGCTGGTGGAGCGTCCCGCCATTGGCCAGCGCCGCGAAGATGTTGGCGATCTGTAATGGCGACACCTGCACATCCCCTTGTCCAATCGCCATATTCACCGCATCCCCTGTCACCCAGCCTTCACCGCGCGTCGCCAGCTTCCACTCCGGGTCGGGGATGTTGCCGCTGGACTCGGACACTCCCTGAATCCCCGTTGGTTGTCCCAACCCAAACGCCCGCGCAATGCGCGGCAAGAGGGTGTTGTCTGTCCCGTCGAGGTTGTAGCCGACATCATAAAAGCAGGAGTTGCAGGAAACGACGATGGCCTGGCGCAAGCTGACCGTGCCATGACCGCCCGCCCGCCAGTCAGTCTTGATGAATTCATCCCCCAGCCGGTTCCATGTGCCGGTGCTGGTATAGCGCGTGTCGGGGGTATAGAGGTCGCTGTTGACCGCCGCCGCAAAGGTAACGATCTTAAACACTGAACCGGCCGGATAAGCCCCCTGGGCAGCGCGGTTGACCAAGGGCTGGCGTGGGTCGTTGAGAACGGCCGACAACGCGGCTGCCTGATCGCTGCGGTTGGCGTCAAACACCGTCGGGTCATAGGTCGGATAGCTGGCCATCGCCCGTACCGCGCTGTTGCTGACGTCCAACACGACCACCGCGCCGCGCTCGGCCAGCGGATGGGTGTTGATTGCGTCGGCCAGCGCTTGTTCGACGGCCGCCTGGAACTCAATATCAAACGTGGTGTAAATGCTTCGCGCCGCCTTTGCTTCCTTCTCTTGCAGTGTCCCGATTGTCTCGCCTGAGGGGCCGACGACGGTCAGCACGCCGCCACGCTCACCCGTAAGATAGCGTTCCCCCCACGCTTCCAAACCGGCCAAACCGACGATTTCATCCCCCGTATACCCTTCAGCGCGGTACTGCTCGACTTGTTCGGCCGGAATAGCACCCATATAGCCGAGCACATGGGGGGCGACGCCCTGCTCGGCATAGAGTCGCGCCGGTCTGCGCTCCGGCTGGGTCAGCCCCGCGCCAATATAGGGTTCCAGAGCGAGGATGTGGTCTTGCAACGTTGCTTCGCTGACCTGCCCCACGGCCACATACCAATCGGGCAAGGCCGAGGCATAGAGCGACTGAATATCTTCGGCCGGTTTGCCCAGGGCCGCACTCAACGCTGCCAACAGCCCTGGTTCATTTTCGATCTGGCCGGGGACCACGCCTAATTCAAAAGCGATGCCCTGGTAGGCCATTGCCCGGCCGTTGCGATCATAAATATTGCCTCGTGCCGGGACACGGGGCTGGAGCGCCAGCCGGTTGCCCCCTGCCAGTTCGGGCAGGATCAACCCTTCGTCCCAAACCACGCCCCAACGGCCGCCCTCCCACACCAGCCGCATCGTGTGTTCGCGGACAATGGGGCCGAGGGCGATTGTTTCCCAGGTGACGCGCACCTGAAATTCGGCCGTGCTATTCTCTTGCAAGGAGGCCAGCGGTTGGGAATGGATACTCGTCACCGTCGCCGTCGTCATCGCCTCTTCATAATGGCGGACAAACGCCGTCGCATCCACCCGCGCCTGGCTTTGTGGCGCGAGCAGGCTATACATGCCAAGAAAGTCACGCCCTTCCCAGGCGCGATAAAACGCCCGCGCATAGCCATCGGCCTGCTCACTGATGGGGGTGGCGGTCACGTTGGGCGTCGCCGTAGGCTCACTCTGTGGCGGGACAACAGCGCGGGAATCTTGGGGCAAGAGGCCACCATCGGCCGTGCTTTCGCCGCAAGCGGTGGTCACAACCAAGAGAAGGAGGAGGAGAATGGCCTTCAGCTTCATTTCCTTAGCGCTCAATTATAACCGCATCCGCTGCTTTCACGCTCATTCTGTGCCTGTTTTAATCTCCGCCCCCAATTGCCTTCACTAACTATTGAAAATTCACCGTTCAAAACGCTTGCCGTAAGGGAAGGTGCAAGTAGAATAACCTATGCTGTTGTAGGAGCCGATATTGTTTTGTGAATCAAATAAAGGAGAAAACCATGACCCATCGGTATGCTCTGGAAGGGGAAAACGGCACAAACACAGAGCAAGAGACGCGCGAGGCGTCCCAATCGCGTCGCGCGTGGTTGGCTAGTTTATTGCTTGGTCGTCGCTATCCTGTTTTCACCCGCTTTCTTAATTTTTACCAACGGATTCTCAATCGGCCGCGCCACATCCGCCGCCGGTTGGTGCGCCGAGGAGCAATCACGCTGGCCGGGGTGGCACTGGCACTGGCGTTGGTTCGCTCCCCCGCCCATGCTGCTACCATCACCGTTGACAATGGCGAGGTAGGGATTGCGGACAATGATGTTTGCTCGCTGATCGAGGCGATCAACAATGCCAACTATGGCGCACAGCATAATGATTGTGAATACGGGGATCCCTATGGATTAGACTACATTGAGTTACCGGATAATGGCCTCTTTACGCTAGACAGCTCCTACGTCTATTATCAAGGTGAAACGGGCCTGCCACTAATCACCAGCGAGATCATCATTGAAGCTAATAATTCGATTATTGAACGTGATAGTACGAGCGACGAGGAGTTTCGACTGTTCGCCGTTACAAGTAGTGGCGACCTGACTATAAACGACGCCACGTTGCGCTATGGCTTTGAATATGATGGGTATGGTGGTGCGGCGATCATTAACTTCTATGGCGAGCTAACCGTCAACAACAGTATCATCACCGGCAACTATGCCTTTGGCCCAGCCGGAATTGGGAATTATGGTGGTACAATCCTGATCAGTGGCTCGACCCTCACCTACAACATTGGTTTCGGCGGGGCGGCCGTGGGCACCACGTACGGCGGAGAAACCACCATTGAGTATAGTGATGTGAATCATAATTATGGGTTTTTAGCGCCCGTTACCAATTACGCAAGTAGGCTCATTATCCGCGATAGTACACTATCCTACAATGACGGTTTCCTTGGCGGCGCAGTGGCAACCAATAACGGGACAACGACGATCAGCAATAGCCTCCTTTATGAAAACTACGCAGATTATGGCGGAGCTGTTTATGTCCACAGTGGCACAACTAATATTCACAACACCGTTCTCAGCTATAACTGGGGCATCGTTGGCGGAGCTGCTTATAACGAAGATGGCGTGATGAACATCATTGATAGCCTGTTGACTCACAATTACGCCGAATACGCAGGCGGTGCAGTCTATAATGAAGATGGCACTGTCAACATTAGCGGCAGCACATTAAGTGGCAACGAGGCATATTACGAAGATGGCGGCGCTGTTTTTAATGACGACGGCCAGACCACCATTGTCAACAGCACGATCAGCGGCAACATGGCCGGAGATGCGGCTGGTGGCGTACGCCAGCAGGATGAAACGGGTGTGACAACGATCATCAACACCACGATTACCGACAACACGGCCGCCGACCACGGCGGAGGCATTGACGCCGTCTATGGCACGTTGATCCTGGAACGGAGTATTGTTTCCGGCAATCATTCTCCCGACGCCAGCGAGATACATATCCACAATTACGGCGACGATTCACCCACTGTCACGGTTGATGCTCACAACTTGTTTGGCGATAGTGGGGTGGACAATGAGGACGCCTTTTACAACTTCACTCCCGGCAGCAGCGACATCACGGCCACCAGCGATGGCAACACTCCCACTGATCTGAGCGACATCTTGGATACCGACCTGGACGACAACGGCGGGCCACAGGCAGGCATTACCGGTTTTACCGTGCCGATCCCGACCCACAACCTCGACTCATCCGCCAGCCCGGCGGTAGATGCTGCGCCCAGCGGCGATTGCTTCGGTGATCCTGTAGATGGGGTGGACCAACGTGGGTATGCACGCAACTTTGATGGTGACGGAAACGGCGACCTGGCCGGAACGGAGTGTGACATTGGCGCGATTGAGTATGGCGCTTCCCTGCCTGTTCCGTTGGAAGGGTTGTTCTTGACGGCCGAAGCACCCGGCACAACGAGCAACGGCATCAACTTTGGCACAGAAGACATCCTGGAATGGGACGGCAGCCAGTGGTCGCTTTTCTTCGACGGCAGCGCGGCCGGGTTGAAGAGTGGCAACAAGGCCCATGACATCAACGGCATCCATGTGAATGAGGCCAACGACATCTACCTCACCTTCTTCCAGAACAAGATCATGACCGCCGACCTCGGCCAGGTCTTCGGCCACGACATCATCCACTATGACGGCAGCGATTTCAGCTTCTTCTTTGATGGCTCCGACCTTGGTTTGTCTACAGTGAGCGAAAAGCTGGATGGGCTGCATATTGTGGAGGATGATAGTGGGCTGCCCGGCGGCGGAGCTTGCACAGAGTATATTCTGGTCAGCACCTTTGGCACGGGCAAGGTTCCGGCGGCCGGTGGTGGGCAACTGTCATTCCAGGGTGAGGATGTCCTCGGCTTTTGTGCTGCCAGCACGGGGACGGACACGGCTGGCTCCTGGTATATGGTGTTGGATGGCTCGGCCGAGGGTATGCCGAAGAACGCCACCTTCAGCCTCTCCGCCAACGAGGACGCTTCAATCCTCTATTTCACGACCAAGGACAACTTTAACGTGCCACCGGCCGTTGGCGGCCATTCGATGGTCTATCAATATGACATGGCAACGGACAGCTTCAGCGGCCCACTCTTTAGCGCACCGGCCAATGGGTTGAATCAGTTGGTCAATGGTTTGCACGTAGCTGGCGACTTACCCTAAGCCGATGATAGGATGAACGGGTGACAAGGTGACAGGGTGAATGATCATCCTGTCACCTTATCACCCCCTCACTGTCTCGCCTTGTCACTTGTTGTTGACGGCCGAGGGTGAATGGCTAGTAATCACCGGCACCATCCCACCGCTACTATCATGCCGCAGTCCGCTTTGCGACAGTGAGCTTTCAAATCAGTTCGCCTACTCTGTAGAGCGATTGGTTTGCGGTCAAAAGGGCAATGCGACACGCACTGCCCTTTTTGGATTTTGATGTAAAGGCTGAGCAATGATATAGTGGTGAAATTCTATGTCTTATCGAAGATGGATGCGCGTTGTTGCTTTGTTTGTCGTTGTAGTCTTGGCGGCCGCCTGCTCTCAGCCATCCGAAACGGACCCACCAGACGCGGATCCACCAGACCAGGAAACGCTTTTCCAAATATCCACGCTGAACGCCCTGCAAGCAGGTGAGTACGATGGCCTGATGACCGTCGGCGAACTGAAGCAAGCGGGCGACTTCGGCCTGGGGACCTTCGCCGCCCTGGACGGAGAGATGATCGTCCTCGATGGCGAGGTTTACCAGGCTAGGGATGATGGAGTGGCCTATGTCGCCGCTGATGATGTGCAAACGCCATTTGCGGCCGTCACATTCTTTGACACAGACCAAACCTTTACCGTCAGCGAAACGCTGGAGTGTGCCACATTGCAAGCCCACCTCGATGGCCTCTTGCCCAACGCCAACACGCCGTATGCCATCAAGGCCAGCGGGACGTTTGCCAGCCTGACCGTGCGTGCGCCGCATAGCCAGAGCGAACCATACCGGCCGTTAAGCGAAGCCTTAGCCGACCAGGTGGTGTTCGAGTCGCAAAACACGCCAGGAGTGATGGTTGGTTTTCGCCTGCCCGCATACCTGGACGGCGTGAATGTCGCCGGTTACCACTTTCACTTCATCAGCGAAGACCGCCAGACGGGCGGCCATGTCCTTGATTGCCAGAGTGGAGAACTAACCGTTGAGATCGATGCCATCGAACAGCTACAGTTGGATGGGCTGCAAAATGAGGTTGCGCCGCCAGCAAACATGGACAGGACCGCATCAGAGGCGGCCGAAGCAGCAGCGGCCGAACCAGCCGACAGCACTCCACTGACGGTCTTTGCCGCCTATGCCACAGCAATTGAAGAACCCTGGGTTAGCGTGATTCATTCGGCATTGATGGACGCCGAGGCGTCTGGCGATATTGTTTATACCTATGCCGATGAACAAGGGTATGAGGGGCAGATGGCCGACACTATGCGCCAGGTGATTGCCGACTCCCCGCCGGACATTATCTTTGGCGATGCCTTTGGCAACGAAGCGTCGGTATGGGAAGTGGCCCAGGAACATCCGCAAATCGCTTTTGTTTTTGGTTCCGATCAGGAACCAACCGACCCTAATATCTCTATCTTTGACAGTTGGACCTACGAACCGGCCTATCTCGGTGGCATGTTGGCTGGTGGGCTGACGGAATCGAATACCATCGGCGTTGTCGCCGGTTTTGCTGAAGGGGCGATCAACCCGGCGATCAACGCCTTCATTGCCGGAGCGAAGGCAGTCAACCCGGCCGTTGATGTGCAGACGGTGTTTATCAATAGCTGGTATGATCCACAGGCGGCCGCCGCCGCAACGCTGGCGCAAATCGAGAACGGGGCCGATGTCATTTATGCTGAACGCGAAGGGGTGATTGAGGCGGCCGCTGAACGTAGCGTCTATACCATTGGCAACATGATTGATCAGGGATCGCTTGCCCCTGATTATGTGGTCAGTAGCGTTGTCTGGCAGATGGACTCGACGGTTCAATACGTTATTCAGCAGGTAGCCAGTGGGCAGTATACGGCCGAAGACCTGATCGATTATAGCCGCATGGCCGGCGGTGGTTCGCGGTTAGCGCCAATTAACAGGAATATTGCCGGTGAGATTCCGGCTGAGCTGCTGGCGCAGGTGGAAGAACGGCAAGCGGAGATCCTCAACGGTCACTTTGTGGTTGACTTGGATGCCAGCGTGCCGGAAAGCATTTCTGCCCCATAATGAAGCAGGGGATAACATTAAAATTCACCGCCTGGTAAGGACTATTTTTAGACAATCCTGAATATTGGGCTAAGATCGGCCGCCTATGCGCCATCTGAAGCTAATTTCCTTACTCTTGTTGCTGGCGGCTGTCCTGACGGCCGTCGTTTCAATTCACGCCATTTCCCCCTCCTCTCCTGGTGCGGCCGCGCCTTGTGTCAATGGAGTGGCGGCCGATACCTATCCCTGCCAGAGCGTTGACCTGCTGGCCCATCTCCCACTGAGTCAAATTGGTGGCGGGAATGGGGCTGACATATGGGGCTGGACAGATTCGCAAACGGGGCGTGAGTATGCGCTGATGACACGCTCTACCGGCACCTCGTTTGTAGACATCACCAACCCGACTACGCCCGTCTATCTTGGTAATTTACCGCCCCACACCCAACCCTCTGCCTGGCGTGATGTCGAAGTCTATGGCAACTACGCCTATGTCGTCACCGAGGCCTTTGGCGGCGGGATGCAAGTCTTTGATCTGACCCAACTGCGAAACGTGGATAATCCGCCAGTTACTTTTCAGGAAACAACCCATTATAGTGGCTTTGGCAACGCCCATACCATCTTTATCAACCAGGAAACGGGTTATGCCTATGCCGTTGGAACCAGCACCTGTGGCAGCGGCCTGCATATGGTGGACATTCGCCAGCCGACCGAGCCGCGCTTTGCCGGATGCTATGCCGAAGACGGCTATACTCATGAAACCCAATGCGTCATCTATCATGGCCCTGATGAAGATTATGACGGCCACGAAATCTGTTTTGCTTCCAATGAGGACACCTTGACGTTGGTGGACGTGACGGATAAGTCTGACCCACAGCAAATCTCGCGCACCAGCTATAGCGGCGTCGGTTATACGCATCAGGGGTGGCTGACGGCCGATCACGCCTACTTCTTGCTCAACGACGAAACGGACGAAATCACCTACGGCCACAACGCCCGCACCTACATTTGGGATGTCCGTGATCTCGACGCGCCGGACGTGTTGGATACCTACACCTCTAGCTCACCGGCCATTGACCACAACCTCTACATCCACAACGGCTACGTCTATCAGGCTAACTATCGCGCCGGACTGCGAATTCTCGATGGTTCGGGTATTCCCAGCGGCGACTTGCGCGAAGTGGCCTATTTCGACATCTTTCCCGCCAATGATGTGCCTGCCTTCAACGGCGCATGGGGCAATTATCCCTTCTTCGATAGTGGCACTGTGATCGTCGGCGGGATTGAGCAGGGATTGTTTGTCCTCCGGCCGACGCTGGACGCGGATTATGCAGCCACGTTGGGGCCAAACAGTTCAAAGGATATCTCGCCCGGCACAACGACCGTCCACACCTTCACGCTCCGCAACATCGGCCAACTTGATGATAGCTACATGCTGACTTTGCAACCTGGTGATTGGGTGACTTCGGCGCAAGCAGATTCACTGATCTCGGTCGCGGCGGGAGCATCGGCCGTGGTCACCATTGGCGTCGAAGCACCAGATACGCCAAACGTCAGCGATAGCTTCATCCTGACTGCCACCTCGGTCAACTCGCCGGCGCTGGTGTTGCAAACGACCGGGACGACGGAAACGGCCGTCCACCCTAATCTCACCGTGACCGGCGATACCAGCGGCGAAGGCTTCCCTGGCGAAACGGTCATCTATCGCCTGACCATCACCAATACCGGCGACTATCCCGACCGTTACGCGATTAACGTCAGCGCCAGCCAATGGCCGGTTACGGTCTTTCCGGCCAACACCGACTTGCTACAGCCGGGGGATAGTCAGGCAGTTGATGTGTTGGTGACGGCCGGGGAAAGCGGCAGCGACATCGCCACCATCCTGGTTACTTCGCAGCTTGATTCAAGTGTCGGCCGTACCGTCCGCCTGACGACAACCGTCACCCCTATCCCCCTGCCCTACGCCTTTTATATACCGTTTCATATAGATGATTAGCGATGTAGTTGTGCTATACTAAAGCATTCTATGGAACCGAAATTCCCAAATAGAGTCCCCATTGCCTATCTACCCACGCCGATTGACCGGCTGGAGCGCCTCGGCCGTCATATGGGCGGCCCGACCTTGCTGATCAAACGCGATGACCAGACTGGACTGGCAACCGGCGGCAACAAGACGCGCAAACTGGAATTTCTGGTGGCCGATGCGCTGGCGCAGGGCTGTGACCATCTGGTGACAACCGGCGCGCCACAGAGCAACCATTGCCGCCAAACGGCCGCCGCCGCCGCCCATTTTGGCCTCGGTTGCAGCCTCATCTTGCGCGGTAAAGAGCCTGGTGATGTCACCGGTAACTTATTGCTCAATCGCTTGTTCGGCGCTCATATTTATTGGACCGATGTGAAGGATTGCACGCAGGCGATTAACGACGTAATGGGTGAGTTGAAGGCGATGGGGCGACGGCCGTATTTCATCCCTCTCGGCGGCTCCAACGTCATCGGCGCGACCGGCTATGTGTTGGCGATGGGCGAGTTGATGCAACAACTGGAGGAAAGCCACACCAACGTTGATTTTATCGTCTTTGCCAGCAGCAGCGGCGGAACCCATGCCGGGCTGGTCTTGGGGGCGCATGTCTATGGCTTTCGCGGCCGTATTCTCGGCATTAGTGTGGATAGTCCGGCCGATGAACTGTCTACCCAGGTGGCCGCGCTGGCTACCGCTACCGCTACCCATCTGGGTTTGGGAACGCTCTCGCTGGCCGACCGCGTGGACGCCAATGACGACTATCTTGGCGATGGCTATGCCCAGGTGGGCGAGGCGGAACGGGAAGCGATCCAGCTAACTGCACAATTAGAAGGGATTCTGCTCGACCCGGTTTATACCGGCCGGGCGATGGGTGGGCTGATTGACCTCATCCGTTGGGGGGCCTTCACCCGCCGCCAGACGGTCCTCTTTTGGCATACGGGTGGGACGGCCGCGCTGCCAGCCTTTGCCCACAAGCTCCTCTAAGCACCGATGTCTTAAGTGGTTGGCGGAAAGTTCGCTTAGAAACCGGGTTTCTATCGGGCAAACGATTCGGTCTAGTAAAAGCTAAGAAACCCGGTTTCTGTTCTCAAGAAACTTTTCGCATTTTACTTAACGCCCTTCCCGGTTGGAAACGCGAGACCAGAATGAGGAATCAGCGATCAAGATAGCGATCATTCCTACCAGCGTGATCAGACTAATCCCCAGGCCGACGGAATGTTTGAGCGGTTGAAACAGAAAAGTATAGGTATGCTCGCCAGGGCGCATCCTCGCTCCCAAATAGCCATTGACCGGCCGTAATGGGGCCGGTTGCCCATCAACATATAAACGCCAGCCGGGATAGTCGCTGACCAATACGACCAACTGATCGGCCGCTTCCTCCGCCGCGCCCCGGACCACGACTTGATTCGGCCCGGCCAGCCTGGCTTCGAGGGGGGTCACATCCTCTCCGGTTACACCGGCCGACAATCGTCTAGGGTCAGTATGGAAAGCAAAGGGCAACGCATCGGGCAAATGCCAGAGACCGACGCCATCAAAATCGGCCAACATTTCCGCATTTTCCGGCCGGGGCTGGTCGGGCAAGGCGAACATATACTTGGGCGAGGCGGCGAAAGGGGAGTCCGGCTGGCTTTGGGCGTCCATCGAACGCAGGCGACGATTATAGCGAAAGTTGATGATCGGCATTTCTAGCTCGTATCCGGCCGGGACCCAATCCCAGTAGATCGCACCACCGCCAACCGTTGTGTAATACAGTCCCGGATCATGCTCCTTCAACCAGCGCAGCGCGGCCTGTGATTTGGCGTTTCGTTGTTGCGGGGCAAAGGCAACTGATTGGTTCACCCGAAATACGTCGCGCAAGGAGAGGGCGATTACCAGCAACAAGGCGGCATATAACAGCCAGCGCAGCGCGATACCTCTCCCTTGTCCCTCACTGAAGTGGCTCACCAGCGCCAGTTGACGGCCGCGCCCCCAACGCCGGGCAACTAATAATAGATGCTGTAATCCAATCGCTGCCAGGACGATGAGCGGGCTGGTGGCGATGACCAGGAGGCGGCTAGGAAAGCGGAAGGTATAGAGGAAGGGGAGTTGCTGGTAGAGATAACTGACCGGCGGATAACGGCTGGCTTGCCAGGCTAATAGGACGATGGTCAATAGGCTTAGGGCGGTAATGGCCGGACGACGCCAACGCGCCTGGCTATAGGCCAGCGGCACAAAGAGCAGAGCGGCCAACGGCAAGAAGCCGATATAGAACCAACTGGCGCCAACCCCTTTCGATAGTACATCGGAATTGAACCACTCCGGCGCGGAGACCACATAGTTGATCAGTGCGTAAGGAATGGTTTGCGACATCCGTTGCTCCAGGTCGGGGAACGCATCACGGGCCGTATAGCGAAAGCCATCGATCATTGGCAGTAGCATCACCGCCAGCAGCCCGATGGTGAATAGACAGACGGCCGCTGCCCGGCCGAGTTTGCCCCAACGGTCGGTCGCTGGTGTCCAGAGCAAGGCCGCGCCGACCAGCACACCGAGCGCGACAAAGAGGTACAGCGGATAGTAGCCGCCGCCAGTGGTCAGCACCATTGCCACGCAAACGGCCGTTACCACCAATGAACGCCGATCTCGCCTGTGTATTGCCCACCACAAGGCGGCAAAACACCAGGGGAACCAGACGGCCCCCAACAGTAGCTCATACCACCCCAGCCGCCACAGCAACGCCAACCCGCCGGAGACCATAAATAGTAGCCCCGCCCATAGTCGCAGGAAGCCACGAACGCCAAAGACATGGGCCAACCACCATTGGCCTAAGCCAGCCAGTATGAAGGAGATGAAGATCGAAACCTTCATCCCATTCACGCCGCCCCAGAGCAATACCGGCAACGTCCCTACGGGATTCCAGAAGTGATTGACAAAATCACCGGCATGGGGAAAGCCGGTGAGCATATAGGGGTTCCACAAGGGGATTTCCCCATAACGGCGCAGGCCGATTTCGGCCAGCAAGGGCAGGGTGACGCTCTCATTGTGTTCGCCCGTTTGTTGCAACTGTTGGGGATCGAAGTTGAGCAGGGTGGCGCTGCTATAGAGGTAGGCCAGCAGCAGGATGATGCTCCATTCGGCCGCATAAACCCGCCAGCGCAGCCAACGCAAACGCCACCCGGTCCCCGTCCAGACTCCCATCCACGAACGCAAGGACTGCCTGATTTCTGGCGGCCGATTCCTCAGCCAATTTGAGATAGATGAGTTTGTAGTCACTTGGCACAGTACCCCAGGTAAGAGCAAAAGTTGTCGAAACACAGAAACCGGGTTTCTAAAAAACTTTTGCAGCCTGCTTAGAACTTTCTCGACTAGACAACTGTTGCGCTTATTCTAAAGTATTGGCACAGGCGTGACAAATGTTATTGTGGATGGGTGAAGAACTGTCAGTCACTCGCTAACAACAAGGCTAATAACGCGCTACGCTCGACTAACCCGGCAATGGTCACAAACTCGTGCTGGGCGTGAGCGCCATCGCCCACTGCGCCCAGGCCGTCGAGCGTGGCGGTGTGGATGCTGGTGAAGTTGCCGTCTGAGCCGCCACCGGCCGTCCCCTGTTCCAACTCCAACCCCAGCCAGCTACCCAGCACTTTTGCCTGCTCCCACAATGCCTGGTTACGCGGCGTGCGCTCCAATGGCGGCCGATCAAATCCACCACTCACCTCCAGCGTTGTTCCGGGCAAGGGTGGCTCCAGGGTGCGGAACGCTTCTTCGATGCGAGCCGCATCCTCCAGCGTCGGTGCGCGGGCATCCACCACCGCCTGGCACTCTGGCGCGATCACGTTCGAGCGCAAGCCGCCGCTGATCACCCCGACATTGACCGACACCCCTCGCGCCAGGTCGGTCAGTTCCGACAGGGATTGCACTACATGGGCCATCGCCAGGATCGCGCTGATCCCCTTTTCCGGGTCGAGTCCGGCGTGGGCGGCGCGGCCGTGGACGACCACCTCGAAGCGGCCGACGCCCTTCCGCGCCGTTTTCAGCCGCCCCTCCGGGTCTAACGACGGCTCCAGGATAAAGGCACGCTGTACCTGTTGCGCCAGTTCGATGATTTTGGCCTGGGACTCGAAGCTGCCGATCTCTTCGTCGCTGTTGATCAGGATGACGGGAGCGACGACCGTTTCCAGCCCCAATGCCCGCAACGCCTGCAAAGCAAAGAGCATCTGCACCAGTCCCGCCTTCATGTCGTAGACCCCTGGCCCGCGCACCACATAGTCGGTGATCTCCAGCGGCATCGTTGCCAGCGTGCCAACCGGCCAAACGGTGTCGCAGTGGCCGAGCAGTAGTTGGGATGGTTGGCCCTCTTGCCAGCCAGACGGCCGCGCCAGCAGATAGCCGCCCGTCCGCTCCCCAGGGGTGTGGTTGACCTCAAAATCTAACTCCGCCAGCCGTTCGCTGAGAATGGCAAAGGGAACGGCCTGTGTTTCCGGCTGGGATGATGGCGACTCGGCCAGCACCAGCGCGGACAACAAGGCGATCATCTCATCTTGTTGTTGGCGCAGGTAATTGCTGATTTCGGCGGCGATTTCACGATTCGGTTGATTCGATTGATTCATTATGGTAGCTCCTGTTGCTCAAAGATGGCGACGCCCGTTACTAGACAGACGAGGATGATGACAACACTCCCGGCTAACGCGCCGCCATTGGCTGAAATGGTATTGTCTAGTCCCAGTTGGCTAACCCAGGGGAGCAGACCGCCAGGAAAGAGCGCTCCCACCGACGGTAAGCTGCCAGCCAGCAGCAACAATACTGCACCTGCCAGGGCAAATCCCACTGCCATTCCCGTTGTGCGCCCCAGCACGCTGCCCAGCAACGTCACGCCGGCATAGCATAGCAGCCAGACCCACAACAGCAGATTGCCAAATAAAAACGGCCCAATCGCCAGCGGTTCAAAGAGAAAGCGAGTGTAATAATAAGCGGCAAGGGCAGCAAGCAGAAAGCCAAACAGGTAGACGGCCGCCTGAGCGACAAACTTACTGAGGACAAAGATGCCACGCGGCAGCGGCTTGCTAAGGAGGATAGAAGCCGTGCCTTGTTCTTTCTCTCCGGCGACTGCCCCCATCCCTAGTAGCAGAGCGATGATAAAGCCAAACTGGGTGAGATTCTGGATATACTGGGCGATGGCATCGGCCGTTGTCGGTTCGGGGATCAGTTCCGCGAATTGCTCCGCCCCTTCGATGTTTCGTAACAGTTCGGGGGTGAAATGGGTGAGCAACGGCGAAAGCAGGCCGAAGAGCAAAAAGACAACGGCCACGACCAGAACGCGCCTGGTACGCCACTGTTGCAGTAACTCCTTTTGCAAGGTGGTCAGGAATAGCTGAAAGGCTGTAGATAGGGGCAATGGTTGGTTGGGCCAGTCATCCCGTTGTTCTCGCTGTCGTTGCCGGTAGCTGAGCCACAACCAGAGGAGGCCGGGAAGCACGAGGAGCAGCAGCACCCCTTCTATCAGCCAGGGATTTTCCACGTGTACATACATCCAGACGGCCGTTGCGTCTACAAAGCTATGATAAAGCACGGCCAAAAGCACATACCAGGGGGAACGCCGCTTAAAGCCCAGCCAGACCAGCGACGATAAGGCCACATGGAGGCCCATTGCCAACCCGCGCTCAAGCAATGGCAAAAGGGCGTTTGCTGGCGCGGCCGTCAAATGTGCGATCTGCCGGGTCAGGGCTGCTAATTGCTCCGGTTGTAGATCAAGGGTCGCCAGATCAACCCCTTGTAGCCCCAAAAGGGTGGTGAGTGTGGCGGCCGTGACCACGCCACCAAAGATCATCGCCTCAATGCCGCCGTGCCCCAGCCCGATCATCACGCTATCTTCCCAGCGCTCAGCCAGCCGCCGCCGGAATAGCCACGCATAGGCGACCACACGAGCCAGCGTCTCGCTCAGCCCGGCGGAAAGTCCAAGCACCAGGGCAGTGCGCCACACTGTCGGCTCACCTGCGGACAGTGGCCCAATGATACCCAGTCTGGTCAGCCAGTTATTGAGCGGGATGTGGTAGATCTGCGACACAACAAAGGTCAACATCCCGATGCAAAAGAGCCACCAGGGGACGGCAAAACGGCGACGCAGCCCGACCGCTAAGAGCAGCGGCAGTAGGATCATCCCCAGAATCGAGAGTGTATAGGCAAAGATCAACATCGCACCTACCAATCCCCTGCACTGACGTTGACACTAACGTTGAGAAAGATTTCTTCTAAGGACGGCCGCACCCACTCATACCGGTTCAGTTCCAATTGATGCGCCACTACCAGCGGCAGCAACAAACGCCGGCCGATGGCGACATCCTCAGCCACAATCCGCACGCGATTCTCCTCTACAGTCACACCCCCAACCCAATCCTGTTCCTCTAACTCGCTTATAAAGTTCGGTAGCTGGGATAGACTCGCCTGCACCACTTCCAACTGGGCGACATTTGTTTTGTATTGGGCCAGTAGCTCCTCGCGCTCGGCAACCATCAGCAGGCGACCTTGATGTAAAATCCCCACTGTATCACAAATGCGCTCCACATCGGCCAGGATGTGGCTGGAGAAGAAAACGGTCGTTTGCCCGCGCAGGCTTTCCATCAGTTGCAGCACATCGCGTCGCACGGCCGGATCAAGCCCGGAAGTCGGTTCGTCGAGAATCAAAACCTGCGGCCGGTGCATCAACGCCTGTGCCAGCCCCAACCGCTGCTTCATACCCCCGGAAAAACCGGCAATGCGCCTCCGGGCTGCCTGCTCCATGCCCACCAACGCCAGCAACTCGGCGGCCCTTTGCTGGCGGTCGGCCGCTGCCATCTGAAACAGGCGGCCGCACATATCCAGATACTCCAGCGGCGTCATCCAGCCATAAAAGGCTGGTTCTTGCGGCAGATAGCCAAAGGCGTATTGTGCCTGTGGGTTGCGGCCGCTCACCTCCATTCCGGCGATCCAGGCTCTCCCCTGGTCAGGTTTTGCCAGCCCGGTCAGCAGGCGGATGGTTGTTGTCTTTCCCGCCCCATTTCGGCCGAGGAAGCCAAAAATAGACCCGGCCGGTACAGCCAGATCAAGCGCGTCCACCGCCTGTATCTCCCCATACCGCTTGCTTAAGCCCTGGCAGCAAATGGCGAGTGCTTCCCCGGTCTTGGCCTGGTTCATGTTTCCCGCCTCCCAACGACAAAGTAAAGGATGGGGCCGATAATATTGACGACGATGATGATAATCACCCACAACCATTTAGGGCCGCGCGTCGCCGGTTGGCGGGCTAAGTCAATTAGGGCAATGACGATCAAAGCCAGTTGCAGCAAGAGGATTGGAATCAGTAATGGGAGGTAAGGTTGTAACGCATCCATACAGTTCCTTGAAGTGGTTGCTGCTAACAATCACTCGCTACACTATTTTACACCGGTTGGGGTAAACTTACGCTTCAATTCAACAAGAGGATAGGAGTTATGTCATTGGTAACGAGAGGTGTTGTTGCCGCCGGTGATCCGGCAACGGCCGCTGCCGGGGCGGCGATGTTGCAACAAGGGGGCAATGCTGTAGACGCGGCCGTGGCCGCCGCCTTTGCTTCCTTCATTGCCGAAATCGGGGTTGTCCATTTGGGCGGAAGTGGCATCGCCCAGCTTTATGATCCGCGCAATGGAGTGGCAAGGGTCTATGACTTCTTCAGCGTCATGCCTGGCGTGGGTGGCAGTCCGGCCTGGATGGACTTTGAAAAGGTGTGTATTGATTTTGGCTCGGCGACGCAGGAGTTTTATTTGGGGCGGGCTTCGGTTGCCGTGCCGGGGAATATCGCCGGGTTGTGCCAGATGGCGAACGATTACGGCCGATTGCCCCTGACCGTGCTGCTTGAACCGGCGATCCGCCTCGCCCGCGAAGGCCACCCGCTGGCCTCGTTCCAGGCCGATACCTGCAAGCTGCTCGCTCCGCTTTACACCCATACCGAAGACATCCGCCACATCTTTTCCCCTAATGGGCATATTGTTCAATCCGGCGAACAGGTGTTTGTTCCGCACCTGGCGGAGACATTGAGCGCGTTGGCCGCTGAAGGGGAAAGTTGTGCACGCGAAGGGAAGTTGGCGCAAGCCTTGCTGGCCGATCAGGAAGCGAATGGCGGACTGCTGACGGCCGCCGACCTGCAACAGTTCACCGTGCGCCGCTTGTCCCCCTTGCGCATCATCTATCGCGATTACGAGATTTTGTTGCCGCCACCCAGCTCGGCCGGTGGGGTGCTGACCGCCTTCACGCTTAAGCTGCTTTGTGGCCTGGAGGTGGCTACGCTGGCGCATGGGTCGGCCGCCCATCTGCAACTGCTCTGTGAAGTCATGGCCGCCACCACCCGCGCCCGCGCTGTCTGGGAGCATTTGTTTGAGATGGAGCCGGTGGAAGCAGCGCTTGATCACTTTTTGGACGAGACCTTTATCGAAGGTTATCGCCAGCAAGTGCAGCAGGCAATAGTTAATCGCCAACCTTCGACCGCCCTTACGGAAGACGGCCGACACAACAACACCAGCCATCTCAGCGTGATGGATGAGGATGGCCTTTGTGTTAGCCTGACGACCACTGCCGGAGAGTCGGCCGGATACGTTGTGCCGGGGACGGGCTATATCCCCAACAACATGCTTGGCGAAGAGGATTTGCACCCGCAAGGCTTCCACACACGGCCGCCCGGCCAACCTATCCCGACGATGATGACGCCGACGATTATTCTCCAAGAGGGTCGGCCGCGCCTTGTGGTTGGCAGCGGCGGTAGTATCCGTATTCGCAGCGCGATTTTGCAAACGTTGAGCAATTTGCTGGACTATCGCATGGAGCTAGGCGAAGCGGTGAATGCCCCCCGCGTTCACCTGGAAGGGGATGTTTTGCAATGTGAGGCGGGATATAACCCCCAGGCGGTGGATGAACTGGAAGGGATGGGGTATCGGGTCAATCGCTGGTCGGCGCGGAGCATCTATTTTGGGGGAGCGCATAGTGTTGCTTGTGATGAGGACGGCCGGATGATGGCGGCCGGTGATGACCGGCGGGGCGGGGCGACGGCTTATGTCTGAGCGCTCAAGCGAAAAGCGCGGAGACGCAGAGGGGCAGAGCGCGTCAGTGGATCGTGTTGCCATTGCCCTGCTGCTGTTGCTCTATCTACTGACCGGCGGATTATACGCCATTTACACTCCCGACTGGCAAGCACCGGACGAACCAGCGCATTACAACTATATCCACCAGCTTGCCGCCGGGCGGTTACCGGTGATTGAGCCGGGTGATTATGATCAAGCCTATATTGAGCAAATCGTCGGTTCCGGCTTCGACCCGCAATACGACATTCAAACGCTGCGCTATGAGGATTGGCAGCCCCCCCTTTATTACTTGCTGCAAACACCGGTTTATTTGTTATCGGGTGGTTCGCTAATCGCCTTACGCCTCTGCTCGGTCCTGATCGGGGCGGGGGTTGTTTGGTTGGCTTATCTGGTGGGGCGACAGTTGTTTCCGAGGCGGCCGTACCTTGCCCTGGCGACGGCCGTTTTTGTCGCCTTCCTTCCCCAACATATCGCCATTCTCGCCTCGGTCAACAACGACAGCCTTGCGGAGCTACTCATTGCCGCCATCTTGCTCTTACTCGTAACCCCTGTAGCGCGATTTGCTAAATCGCGGCGCGATTTGCCAAATCG
>CAYPHY010000064.1:0-21300 GCA_964410625.1 uncultured Ardenticatenaceae bacterium
TCGCGCTCCAGGCGGAAGCCGAGTTTTTCGGAAATCTTGATCATCGCCCGGTTCTCCCTGAGCATATAGGCGAGGATTCGCTTGATCCCTTCATCACGGCCGAATTGCAGCAAACTCTCTAGCAACTTAGTCCCCAACCCATGCCGTTGAAAATCGTCGCGGACGAGGATGGCATATTCCGCTTCTTCGGGATTGGCGAGGCGAGTCAGACGGCCGACCGCCACAATCTCATCCTCATCTGTCTCCGGGTTCTTCCAGGTGATCACCAGCGCCAATTGGCGATCATAGTCCACATGGCAAATGCGCGTCAGTCGCTCATGCTCCACTCGCTGGTTGAGTTGGAAAGCGCGGAAGTAGCGCAAATAAACGCTTTCCTCAGAGAGGCGTTCGTGGAACTTGATCATCAGCGGCTCGTCTTCCGGGCGAATGGGGCGCAACAGAAATGAGTGTTCCTCCTTTCGGCCGTCAAACGGGACCACATATTGCGATGGGTACGGCCGAATCGCCAGCTTCGGCAACTGCTCCTCCGTCACCTCCGGCTCATATAGCACCACTCGCGCATCGAGCGCGATCAACGATTCGTGCGAAGCCAGCAACGGGTTGATGTCCATCTCCTTGATCCACCGCTGTTCGACCACCAGTTCGCTAAAGCGCACAAAGAGCTTTTCCAGTGCAACGAGATCAACCGGCGGACGGCCGCGAATACCCTTCAGCGCCTCACTGATTTTCGTCCGCTGCATCGTCAGCCGCGCCAGGGTCGTGGTCAGCGGCGGGATCGCCAATGCCCGATCCTTAAACACCTCCACCAACGTGCCGCCCGTCCCAAAGAGGACTACCGGCCCAAATTGCGGGTCGGGGCTGGCCCCCAGGATGAGTTCATACCCTTCCTTCAGGTTGAGCATCGGCTGGACGGTGACGCCGAGAAAATCTTCCCGGCTAAACTTCTCGCTGACCGACTGCTCCATCATCCGGTAAGCATTGCGTACTTCGTCCTCGTTCGCCAGATCGAGACGCACGCCCCCCACGTCAGTCTTGTGGGTGATCGTCTCCGAGTTGAGCTTGATGACCACTGGAAAGCCAATTTCCCGTGCAACCTCGGCCGCTTCGTCAGCACTATGCGCCAACCGTGTGGGAACCGTGGGAATATCATACGCTTCCAATACCTGCTTCGATTCATATTCGGTCAGAATGGTGCGGCCTGTCTGGCGAATTTCATTCAACATCTCGGTTGCCCGTTGGTGCCTACGATCAGCCTCCCCATAGTCACCCGCTAATTCCGGCGTCTGGTAGAGGGCTTGCACCCGTCGTTGGTAGCGGTACATATAGGTGAAGGCAAGCGCGGCCGTGTCAGGAAAGGCAAAGGTGGGGATGTTGGCCTTGTTCAAAATCGCTTCCCCGCTCTCGACGTCCGAGCCACCCATCCAGCTCGCCAGAATCGGTTTGCCATAGGTATAGCCCACCGGACGAGAGAAGGCGTCGGCCACCACCCGCGCCGTCTGCGTCGGGTCGGTCATCGCCTGCGGGGTGAGGATCACCAGCACGCCGTCGCTCTCCGGGTCATCGGCCGCCACCTGCATCGCCTTCGCATACCGCTCCGCATCCGCATCGCCGAGGATGTCCACTGGATTGTTATGGCTCCAGGCCGCTGGCAAAAATTCATCATAACGGGCCATCGCCTCCGCGGAGATCGCCGCCAACTCGCCCCCATTGGAAATCAGGGCGTCGGTTGCCAACACCCCGGGGCCACCAGCATTAGTCACAATGGTTAGATGGGGGCCACGCGGCCGTGGCTGCTTCGCCAACACTTCCGCCATATTGAACAGGTCGTCAATCGTATCCACACGCAAGACGCCGCTGCGCCGGAAAGCGGCGGCCAGGACTTCATCGCTGCCGGTCAACGAGCCGGTGTGCGAGGCGGCGGCATGGGCGGCCTCCTCCGTGCGGCCGGGCTTGATGACGATGATCGGCTTGGTCAGCGCGACTTCGCGGGCGGCCGACAAAAACGCCCGCGCATCCCCTATCGTCTCCATGTAGATGACGATGCTCTTGGTATTCGGATCATCGCCCAGATAGTAAATCAGGTCGCCCCAACCCACATCGAGCATGGAGCCAACCGAAACAAACGCGCTGAAACCCACGTTCTGCTGGAAGCTCCAGTCGAGAATAGCCGTCAACAACGCCCCGCTCTGGCTGATGAAGCCAACGCTGCCCGGACGGGCCATCGCGCTGGCAAATGTCGCGTTCAGACCACTAATTGGGTTCATCACCCCCAGGCAGTTTGGCCCGACGATCCGCAGATTGCCCCGTCTGGCCTCTTGCAAAATCTGCTGCTCCAAAGCGACTCCTTCGGGGCCAATCTCCTTAAACCCGGCGGAGATGACGATTGCCGCCTTCACCCCCGCGTCCACGCACTCGCGCACCAGCCCAGGCACGGTTGGTGCAGGGGTGACAATGATTGCCAGATCAACTTCGTCGGGGATGGCCCCAACATTCGGGTAAGCCTTAATGCCCAATACATTTGGCCGGCCGGGATTCACCGGATAGATGGTGCCGCCAAAGGAGTTACTGAGTAAGTTCCAAAGGATCGTCCGGCCGACACTCCCCGCCCGTTCCGTTGCCCCGATCAAGGCAACGCTGCGCGGCCGAAACATCACATCCAGCGGATTGCGGTCAAACCCCATCACATCATGGGCGCGGTTCTTGGTTACGTCACGGTTGGTCATGTTACTCCTTGTTTTAGAGACTAGAGATTAGAGATTAAGAGACTGGGAGACTTGGAGAACCATTGCCTACTCGTCACTCCTCACTCTCCACTAACCACTCCCCACTAGCCACTCTCCACTCCTCACTCGTCACTCAATGATTGCAAAACGGTCAGTCGTTGGTTTTCGCTGATGCGGCCGGTGATGACCAGTATACTCAACAACTCCGGCAGGCTGACAACGGCGTGCAAGCGATAGCCTTGTGCATTCAGCATCTCACGGCCGCCTTGTTGCCGGTCAATCAGGACGACAGCATCCTCCACGTGTAAGCCGGACGCCTTCAACGAAGCTATGGTTTCCAGAATACTATCCCCCGATGTGATCAAATCGTCAATCACAACCGCCCTTTGTCCCACCGACCAACGACCCTCAATTTGCTTGCCCGTGCCATATGATTTCGATGTCTTGCGTGGGTAAATCAACGGCACATCCATCTCCAGGGCGATCGCCGTGCCAATCGGCAATCCCGCCAGGGGTGTGGCCGCCAGCAAATCAAATTCCAGTTTGGTCAATCGTGAACGATAGGCAATGGCAACCTGGCGCAGGGCGGAGGGATAAGAGACAAGCAAACGGAGATCGAGGGAGATGCGCGACTCACGGCCGCTATGCAACCGAAAACGGCCGATCTGCACCGCACCAATGTCATACAGTGTGACGGCCAGAGCTTCGAGGGTCGTTTCTGTGGTCATGTGTTTGGATGGGTAATCCAGTTATCAGTAATCGGTTACCGGTGAGCAGTAAGCAGTATTCAGTCTCCAAATCACTGAGACTCCTTAGCTCCTCTCCATTGTAACACGCAACGGCCGTTCTCAAACACCCCCTGTAGCGCGGGTTGTCTACCCGCGAAAATCCGTGCGGGTAGACAACCCGCGCTACGACACGGCCGGTCGAATGTTTTGCGCCACATAGTTCTGATAGGCAGTCAAAATTCGACGGGTGATGGGGCCAGAACGGCCGTCGCCCACCGGCTGCCCCGCAATTTCCACCACAGGGAATATCGCCCGTGAGGAACTGCTCAGCGCCGCTTCCTGCAAGCGGCCGATGTCATCCCGATGCACCGCCTCCAACCGCAAAGGAATGTCCAACTCCGCAATCAACTGCAAAATAATCCGTCGGGTAATCCCTTCTAACACACCCTCCGCGGCCGTCCACACCACCCCATCACGAACACCGTAAAAATTACTACCCGTCCCCTCCAAGATATGACCGCTTTCACTCAACAACAAATGCTCATAGATGGGAGATTGGGAGACTGGGAGAATGGGAGATTGGAGACTAGAGATTGGAGAGTGAAAAGCTGCCGACTTCTCCCCTGCCCCTCTGCTCCTCTGCTCCTCCGCCCCCCTGCTCCCCTGCGCCGCCAACCGCTCTTGAGCAAAGGCCGCATGTTTCACCAATGGCTCATTGCGAGAGAGGTGGGGGGCGAAGTCAACGGCAACCCCTTTTTCATAGAGATCGGCCGAAGGTGGGGTAAAGGGCTGTAGAGCCAGCAGTCCGCGGCTGTCTGTGCCCAGTTTCGTCGCCGGTTCAGCGAGGATGTCCAGCCGGACACGCATTTCAGGATAGGGCGCGGCCGTGCAGACCTGGTGCAAGGCATGGAGGAAGCGCGGCCGGTCAAAGCGGTAATCCCAACCCAACAAGCGCATAGATTGTTCCGTGCGCTCCAGGTGGGCCTTCAGACCGAGAAAGTGATTATGCTCAAACGTGCGCCAGACAGAGTACACGCCTAAGGCAAGGCCATCATAGAGGTCGGTGAATTGGGTGGCGGTGGATGGAACGGGGAGCGGCCGTGGGCCAGGAGGTTCAAGCGCGTAAAGCAACATGAAGCTATTTGTAGCAAACGAATCGGAAAGCGCAAACCCAAAATCCCTTAGCTTGAAAAGCGATCTATCAACTGTTCCACAAACTCGGCAATTTCAGCCCCCCCTTGAAACAGTAGCTGCTCTCTCCGCTCCTTGAATCGCTCGCCACAAAAGGCCAACTCCCCCGGATGAGGCCCCATCACCACCACCAGCCCGTTTGCTTCCAACGTCAACGCCGCCAGCCGGTGGACTCGCGGATCAGACAACAACCTCGCCCGGCACGCTTCCGCCCCCGCTATAACCAACAGGCGACAGCCGTTGGCCGGTTCCGCCTCCAGTTCCGTCACATAGGTATCCGGCCGCACTTTCAGACCGCGTAAACCCGTTTGGATGCCGGGGGTCAGGCCGACAAGCCTGGCCGCAATCCCTTCAGCCCGCATCTGGCACAAGCAGTAGACCGTCGGGATTTCATCGAAATGTGTGGTGATAAAGACGAGAACTTCTTTCTGCGCCAATGATTCTCCCTTCTCGCTTAACAGGGCTTCGATGGTTGAGTCTGCTCTGCCAACAATCAATCTGAGTTTGGGAGTGCGGCGAATTTAGGCAGATTCCCGCGAATTTAGCATTGTTTCACGCTAACTCGCGTAGACTCAGTGTATAGTCCTGTTTGAATAAAACCCAAGTACCAAAGTCGCGCGTGCAGTAGTGGGGATTGCCAGCTTGCGGGATAAGCCCATAAACGGGTGCCAGGGTGCAAAGTTTAATGTATCTCTGCACCCTGGCTTATCCCCTGCAAACTGGAACGGATATAGCATACACTATATTCCCACTTTTTAGACGGCGAACCAAGGCGAGTTTGTGCGGCCGTTCCGCCGTTTGTCGTCATTCGTGCCAAATCGTGCCGCTTAGTGCCAGGATAGGTCTGGTCTGGTAAAGCAGGCTATGATAGAGTGGTAGCAGTTCACCGAACAGTCTAATTGGTTAAGAGGCAACGCACGCGGCACGCACTAAGAGGAAGTGAAAATCCGCGCAATCAGCATGTTATCCGCGTCATCCGTGCATTCGTTGAATGCCAATGACCATCCGCGTCACCACTTTCACAGAGGGTAACAGATGAATGATTTACTTTCCCCCGAATTTCAGGACTTAAGAAGCAAAATTCACGAAGCCCTACGCGCCTGGCAAAACTTCAACAGTACGCCTGGCACGCTGCTCTCTTCCCTGCTGATTGTCCAGGAGGCACAGCAATCACTCAACAATCCGGATCCGGTCGCTTTGCGTTTGGCAACCAACAACGTGCTACACCATCATATTAAAGAACTGGCGCGGCGCAACCAACAAGCGGCCGACATCCTGACCATGCGTTTCATAGATGGGGAAAAGATCATCACCGTCGCCAATAAGCTGAACCTCACCGAAGATAAAGTCAAAAAGCAACAGGCAGCGGCCATTGACTCCTTGACCGAGTTGATCAGGGCCGCAGAGGCGGCCCTTCGCCAGACCCGCGCCCACTCCATTGAACTAACCCTCAATCCCCCCAGCTACACCCGGCTCTTCGGCGTTGATGAAAATCGGGAGCTATTGGTGGACAAACTGTTACAGGAGGGGCCGCCCTGGTTGTTGGCTATCGTTGGCCTCGGTGGGATCGGCAAGACCTCGCTGGCCGATCAGAGCATCCGCCAGGTGATCCGCCACTTCCACTATGATCGAACCATCTGGCTGCGGATAGACGCCCCCATCGTCGGTTATGAGAGGGGGGACAACACGCTGGCTGCCCCCTTCCAGGCCACGCTGAACAAGCTGATGCTGCAACTGTCGCTCCATGTCTGCCCCCACTTACCGCCCGAAATCCCCCCTGAAGAGCGCAATCTACAGGTGCGCCAAACGCTGAAGGCGATCCCCCATCTGATTGTCATCGACAACCTGGAATTTGAGGCCGACTCCGCCTATCTGCTCCCCTTGCTCAGCGATCTGGCTAACCCCAGCAAATTCCTGCTGACCACCCGCACCTATGCCCCTGGTCAGACCGGCGTCTTTAACCTGCTGCTGAAGGAGTTGCCGGTTGAGGACGCGGCCGATTTCATTCGCTACCATGCCCAAAACATCAACTTCGCTGAACTGGCCGAGGCTAATCAGGAGCAAATTCAATCCATCTATGATGTGGTGGGCGGAAACCCGCTGGCGATCAAGCTGGTCGTCAGTCTGGCAGTTGTCCACCCCTTGCCCGCCGTGCTAGCCGATCTGGTCGCTACCCAGGCGGAGTCCATCGAACGGATGTATACCCACATCTATTGGCACGCCTGGCAAACATTGAGCCGGAGCGCTCGCGCCTTGCTGGAGGCGATGCCGCTGGTAGCGGGGATGGGCGGCACGCTGGAGCATATTATGGCGATTAGTGATCTATCGCAAAAAGAAGTGCTACTGGCGATCAGTGAGTTGGTGAACCGTTCACTGTTGGAGACCAGTGGCTCCCTGGCCGACCGTCGCTATAGCATCCACCGCCTGACCGAAACCTTTCTGCGGACGGAGATCATCCACTGGCCGGAGGACTCGCTATGACGGCCGCCCCCAGTCCTCACTTCGTAAACGCCTCCAAGAGAAACCTGGCTTATTGGCATGAGCGCATCAGGCAGGAGGCCGGGCAGGTAGCGGCCGAACACGACCATCTGCTCCGCGCGGTGCAATTCGGTCTGGTCTTGGCAGAAACCCAACCGGCAGCGGCCGAATTAATGCAGCAATCGTTTATCCCTATTGAAGAGTGGGGGCGGTGGCAGTCGTGGATGCCACTTCTGGAGAAAACGCTAACAGCCCCGGCCGTAAATAGCCCGTTGTTGCGCGTTCGCTTACTGAATGGCCTCGGCCGTTGGCTACAACTCAACAGACAATTAGAAAAAGCGATCGCGGTTCACCAGGAAGCGAGAACGTTAGCCCAACAACAGGACATTCAACCCGCCCTGGCTGAAACTCATGTGCGCCTAGGCGAAGATTATCTGCAAACTCATCAATACGATCTGGCAGAACAGTATGCCAAAATGGCCCTCGCTATACTTGAGTGCATTCAGCAGAGTGAAAGATCTCGTGCATCCGCCTTGAATGTCCTGGGGTTGATTGCCCTCAGACGAGGCGATCTAACCTCTGCGGAAGCGTATCTACAAAAAACAGTTCATTTATGGCGTTCGCTGGATAGCCCATTACAGTTAGCTCGCGTGCTAAAGAATCTTGGAGTCGTTTTTCTACAACGGAAAGAGTCAACCAAAGCATTATCTTGCTACCAGGAAGCATTAGCCCACCTAGACAGAACGACCAGCAAACTAGACAGAATAGAAGTACAGAACAATATCGGAATCATTCATTTTAATGAGAAACAGTTTGACATGGCGGCCGATGTGTTCAGGCAAGCCTATCATGGGCTTCAAGCGTTGAACGGCAATTTTCACATCAATGCCCTGCTCGCACAAAACCTGGGCAATGCACTGGTCCGGCAGCAATATTTCGCCGAAGCGGAAAATCATTTTCGGCGTGCTATTATCCTCTGGCAACGGTTTGATAATGAACTCGACCTGGCAAACACATGGGGCAGCTTAGGCGATGTCTTGGCCAGACAGGGACAGCAAGAAGCGGGACTAGAGGCTTATGATAGGGCTTTCCGATTGCTGGCGAAATTCCCAGACAATGCCTGGGCAAAAAAGTTGGTGGAGGATTTTACAAGAGAGGTGGAAATCATCAAGACAACAGGGCATCCTCAACCACTGTAACTTGTCACGGTTGAGGATGTCCCCTTGCCTTATCTATCCATTAAGGGCAGGTGGATGTCGAAGGCGTGCAATCCCCTGCATGAACGGCCGGGGCCAGGGGCGCTCCGACCAGCAGCAGCAGAACGGCCGCGCCCAGGAGCAGCCGGTTGGCCTTGAAACGCATTGTCTTGAGCATCTTTCACTACCTCCATTGGGTATGGAGGCTCTGTGTACGGCGCGCCGGGGTCGTGTGACCCTCCCATGAGATGCACAAGAGCCTTTGCTGTTGTTAAAACATGTCAGTTAACTGATGTTCTCAGCATAGAGGATGGCTCCTTCAAAACGCAGCAATAATCTTTAAATTCGCTTAAACGTTATTCAAAAACGATGACAGTTCTGCAAGAACAGTGGCAATACCAGGCGGCCGGGGGCATTACCTCGGTCGCGCTTTCGCCCGACGGCCGTCAGATCGTCGCCGGTTCATTGGCGAAGATCGTCTATTGCCTGGACGACACCGGCAGCAAGTTGTGGCAAGCCCCCGTCCCCAACCAGGCCTGGCGTATTGGCCTGAGTGATGATGGAAAAACCATCGTTGTCGGCAGCGGCAGCACCCGCTTTTGGGATATGGGTGGGCGTGGCCTCTTTTGCTTCAACCACGACGGCTCCTTGCGCTGGGAGCAAGAGTTGGCCGCTTCGGTGTGGGGGCTGTCGCTTGCGGCCGATGGCAAAACGGTCGCTGTTGGCACGAGCAATAAACAACTCCTCGTCTTTGATGGGCAGGGGAACAAGCTATGGGAGCTAGATGTAGCGGGAATCGGCTGGTATGCCTGGGTGTGGAGCACGGCCGTTTCTGCCGATGGCGCTCTAATTGTCGCCGGAGCGGCCGATAAGCGCATACGCCTCTCCGACCGCAACGGCCGTTTGCTGAGCGAGTTCCAGGCCAGAGGGGACGTGTTCGCCGTCGGCGTCTCCGCCAACGGCACAACGGTAGCCGCCGGAGACACCAAAGGTTATCTCTACTTGCTAGATGAACAGGGGGAGTTGCTCTGGGAGAAGCAACTCAGCGACACCATCTGGCGGGCGCAACCCAACGCCGATGGCTCACGGTTGCTGGTTGGGGCAGGGAAGAAAGAGCGCCATATCCATGTTTATGAGCGCGACGGCCGCTTTCGCTGGCGGCGCTTTGTGGAAGGTAGCGTGGGCTGCCTGGACATCAGCGGGGATGGGCAGCGCATCGCAGTTGGCACACGCAAAGGGAATCTGTACATTTTTGATGAAGCGGGCGAGGTGCTGCACACCGCACAGGGGAAGGCCAACGTCCGCGATGTCGCCCTCTCCCATTCCGGCGAGATGATCACCGCCGGTTCTGAAGATGGGTTTATCTATGGCTTTCGTCTGTTGTCGTCTGTGATTTCTGTGACTATTGCGGCCGAAGCTCCGCCGGATGGGTTAGACGAGAAAAAGTCGCCGGTAGCGGCCGTTTCTCCCTCCGGTCCCGTCTCTAAAGTATTCACCTTCGGCAGCTTACTGCGCTATTATCGCCGCGAAATAAAAGACCCACAGCGAGGCGGCTCGCTGACCCAAAAAGGGCTGGCCGATCTTTTATCGAAGCAAGGATTCGCCTACTCTGACGCGATGATCAGCCATTGGGAACGAGATAAAACTCACATTTCACACACCGACCGCCTGCTTTTACTCGCTTTTATTCGCATCTTCCATCAGCATGGTGTTATGCTTAACGCAACAGAAGCAAACAACTTTCTGCTCATTGGTAAATATAGTCCCTTAGAAGAGCGAGAATGTGAACAATTATTTGGTCACGACAAGGGAGTATGGCACGATGAATGAGAATCTCACGCAAAGCCACAAAGGTCGCTAAGGTTTTTATGCTTTGCGTCTTAGCGTTCTTTGCATGAGCTATCTATGAGGAGACAACTAATGATTAACCTGACAAGTGGTGACACCACAACGAATGGCTATCTAGCCTTGCCCGAACAAGAAAACGCCCCAGCCGTCTTGATGCTCCATGCCTGGTGGGGACTGACCGACTATTTCAAAGGGTTGTGTGACCGGTTAGCGGCCGAAGGCTTCGTCGTTCTCGCCCCCGACCTCTTTGGCGGCCAAACAGCCGATACCATCGCCGGAGCCGAGCAATTGATCGAAACCGCCTCCGATGACAACATAGTTGCCACCGTACAAAGCGCGGTCGACTTTCTACGCAGCCACCCGGCGGCCGATGGCAAACCCATCGGCGTTATCGGCTTCTCCTTCGGCGCGGCCTATGCGTTGTTGGCCGCAACCCATCTGAAGCCAAAGGATGTCGCTGCTGTTGTCGTTTTCTATGGCAATTACCCCGACCTGGACGCCGCTGATTACGCCAACGCTTCGGCCGCCTTCCTCGGACACTTTGCCGAAAACGACCCCTATGAATCGCTCGATGATATGCAAAACACGAAAGCGGAGATGGAAAAGGCAGGGCGTGAAGCCACTTTCCATCTCTATGAGGGAACGGGACATTGGTTTTTTGAGTCCAACCGGCCGGATGCCTATGTGGCCGACGCCGCCCAACTGGCCTGGGAACGTACCCTCTCCTTTTTGCGAAAGGCAATCGCATAACCTCCGAACGTTGAAACGTCCGGCTACAATGCGAAACCTGTTTATTAAGCTTTACAAAATAAATACGTAATAGGGAGCGACAGCAACGGATAGGAACGGATGAACGGATAACACTCGACCAACCATTCGTTTATTCGCTTCCAATCCGCTGCCCTTGTCACAACCATATGACTACGCGGTTAATTTGTAAAGTTCCATGCGACGGAGTTGGACGAGCAACAAAGAACACCAATCAATACACACAGGCTGATCTGGTTTGGCTTTGGGGTTGCTCTGCTGCTCATTGTGGCGGTCGTCCTCCAATCTTGTTTCCGCGCTTTTCTCACGCCACCCTCTTCATCCGCTAACCACCTGATCGAAATCGGCCACATGGAGGAGTTCCCCCCTGGTACAGTCCGCACGATTGAGTTGCCGGTTCCCTTCGAGCCACCCCCTTTTGTGATCGAAAATCTGGACGTACCTCGCAACCTGACCACGCCCTTCGCAACCCCGATTACACCAGTGCCTTTGTTTATCGTCCACGATGAACAAGCCGGTATCCTGACCCTTTACCGTAATAGCCCGCTTAGCGGCTGCATGGTTGTCTGGGAGGAAAGCGACAGCCGCTTTACCGATCCATGCTACGGCGATAAATTTAGCTACACGGGTGAATGGATCGAAGGAAAAGTCCCGCGTGGGCTAGATCGCTTTCCCGTACAGGTGCAGGATGACGGCCGCATTTTCATTGACACCAGTACACTCTCCCCAGGCCCACCCTTGCCCACACCGACAACCACCTTTACGCCCGTGCCAACCCTGGCCCCCAGCGCAACCCCCCAACCTACACCAACGTCCTCGGCCCCACCCCTATCCTTAGAAGATTTCCTGGGAGGACTACAAAACGCGCTCAACGAATCCGATTTGGAAGCGCTGGAAGCGGCCGTCAGCCCTATATTTGTCACCGGCGTCTATCCGTTGGGAACCAGCTCGGCCGTCAAGCGCGAAACCCTCTCTTTTCTCGAATGGCGTCTGCTGCCCCGGCGAGAGGAAGTCAGCTTCCAGGAAGTAGACCACGCCTCCTTACCGGCCGAACTGACGGCCGAAACCCTGTTCGATGAAAAGGCGGCACACATCACCGTAGTCGAAAGTTCCGGCTGGGGACCAGACGGCCGTATCAAGGGTCTGTTTTACATCCTAGAAGAGGCCGGAGCCTATCAATGGACCGGGCTGGTACTGACCTCCGGCGAATTTGCGCCCCTGCCTGAGCTGGCAACCATCCCCTTGCCCGCCGGTCTGGTCTACCACGACCGCTTCGACTGGCGGCTGGTTGGGGGCAATGGTGAAGAGACCATGCTCATCAACCACAACCCCCGGCTCACTCTCAATCCCAGCGCTACCCTGGCTCTGGAAGCGGAACATGGGGCGCAAGCTGTTACCCTGTTTCACCTACCGGGCGGTGACGGCGAGACGATTGAGCTGAACGGCCGCCTGATGACCGATGCCTGGCGTATTCCCTGGCTGGATGATCAAACGGCCGTGCTGGCCGTCACCGATGAACCAGCCGTTCTCCAGGCCACCACCGGCCAACTGGCCTTGCTCCATACCGCTACCGGCCAACTGACGCTGCCAGGTGTCGAAGTTGATTCCTATGTCCAACCCTCGGTGACGGCCGCTGGTACAGTCGTCTATGGCATGGACGACCAGGGGCGGCTGCTCGCCTGGCGCGATGGACAAGCGGCCAGCCTTTCCGTTGCCGGACTGGGCGGCGACATCAGTTCGCTCTCCAGAGCCGTGCTAAGTCCTGATGGGGCGTTGCTGGCCGGTGTAGCCAGCAGTCAAGATACCCATCCGGCGGCCTATGCCGTTGTCGGGATGGAGCAGCCAGGCGGCGTGCGGATTCATCCCTACTCTACCATCGGGACCGACGCCGTCCTCCCCACCGGGATCACCTGGTCGCCCGATAGCCGTTGGGTGGCGCTTTTGCCGCCCGCGTCGGATATAGTCGTCAATGGCGTATGGCTGGCGGCGGCCGACGGCTCGGCCAAACTCCACCTCGGCCCAGGCACGCGCAACCCCGTCTGGCTCGACGCCAACCGGGTTGTCTATTCGGCCACCGTGCTGGGGGTAGACGGCCTGCAACTTTACGACCTGACGACCGGAGAGGCCAGCTGGCTGGACACATCCCAATATGAGGCCGACCCGTTCGACCGCTTCTTCTTAAACCTACCCCCAAACATCCACGCGGTGCAAATCGTTGAAGGTGTCGAATGAAGTGGCTGCGGCCGTTGGTTGACTTCATTAGATTGGGACGGCCGCTCTTCCTCTTCGGTGGCTTTCTCTTTCACGCCCTGGGCGTCGCCATCGCCCTCTATCAAGGGGCAACGCTCAATCTCCCCGCGCTGCTTTGGGGACAGGTGGCGATCACCGCCATCCAGTTGATGACCCACTACAGCAACGACTACTTCGACCTGGCGGCCGACCGCGCCAACCCCACCCCCACCCAATGGGCAGGAGGGAGCCGCGTGCTGGCCGAAGGGCTTTTGCCGCCGCGTGTGGCGTTGGTGACGGCCATCGTGCTGGCGGCCGTTGCCCTGCTCACCACCATCCATCTCAGCCTCAACATCCAGCCCGCCCCCTGGACAGCGCCGCTACTCCTCTTAGCGATCTTCCTGACCTGGAATTACAGTTCTCCCCCATTACGCCTGCACTCACGCGGCCTGGGAGAAGTGACCGTAGCCATCACGGTACCGCTGCTGACCACATTGGTAGGTTCCTACCTGCAATCCGGCCGTCTGTCCTCATTGCCTTTGCTGGCAACCTTCCCGCTGGCCTGTTTGCAAGCGGCGATGATCCTGGTGATCAACATCGTAGATGCGACCGGTGACGTGCAGGTGATGAAGCGAACGCTGGTCATCCGCCTCGGCACAGCCCACGCCGCCCGCCTCTACCCCCTCCTACTGCTCACTGCCTACGGCGCACTGCCTGCTCTCCTCTTGGCTGGGCTGCCCCCGCCGGTCGCCGTGGCTATTCTATTACCCTTACCCCTGGCGATCTGGCAGATGAGGCGCATGGCGCGAGGGAATTGGCGCACTCCCGCCACCTGGGACAGCCTCGCCTTTTGGAGCATCGGGCTATTGATGGGAACGGCCGCGCTGGAAACGGCCGTCTTCTTCTGGTTGGTACTTAGTTAAAATCAGTTACGGTTACGCGGATGACGCAGATAGGGCGCTGATTGCGCGGATTTTTATACATCAGGACTTACGCAGTGACGACATTTTTCGACACGAATGGCACGAAGTTCGCCTTTATGTTCGTGAAATTCGTGTCATTCGTGTCAACCTATTCATGATAAGACAAGCCGTACCCATTTCCTGCCGATCCTATTCGTGTAAATTCGTGCAGATTCGTGGATCACTTTAGACCTGTAAATTACCAGCAATCGTATAGAGGCTTAAAAAGACATACTCCGCATAGAAAAGCCCCCACAAAAAGAGATAGAGCCGGGTCATCGAATGGGGTTGCGCCGGATTGGTGCGCAGGCTGATCGCCCAAAAAAGCAAGACCATCGCCACATGGGTGACAATCAGCGCGATACCCTCCGGGTTTGGCAAGCGGCCGAGACCAACGGCCGTCGGCAGCAGATACAACCCCGTCAACAACCAGCGTCCGATCCTGAAAATGCGGCCGTGGCCCATCCGCACCGCAAAAGTACGAACCGCATAATGCTTATCTCCCGCCCAATCGGGGATGTCTTTATAAAGGGCGATCACCAGCCCAAAACCGAAGAAGAAAACAATCGCCCCCAGCAGCAGCGGAAGCGAGTGGGCAATGGGCAGATGTAAGACGGTCACGAAATGTAAATAAAGGCCGAGATTGGCGATCACCCCTCTGGCCAGCGCAATGCTGATCGCCGCCAGCAGCGGCCGTCGCTTCAAATGTAACGGCGGCAAGGAGTAGACCGAGCCGATGACCATGATCAGCGCGACCGTCAGCCACAGATAGACGCTTTGCGCGGCCGACAACGCCAACGCCAGCAGCCCGGCAATTACCACGATCTGCCACCCTCGTTCTCGCGAAAGTTCGCCGCTGGCAATCGGCAAGGCCGGTTTGTTGAGCCGGTCAATCGCTACATCGGTGATCTGGTTTAGCCCCACCACATAGAGGTTGAGCGCAAGACAGGTGATCCACGTTAATACCAACGCTTGCAGATGGGCCAGGTTGAAGCCATCCAGCGGCACGACGATCAAATAAAGTCCTACCACCTGGAAAGACGTGGCGATAATCGTATGCGGGCGGCCGAAACGAATGAGGGTACGGACAGCGTTCACCCTTCCCTTGCCTTTGCTCCCGTTGGGTCATCAATAGCCTCAATAATCATGGTTGCTATTGTACTAGGGCGGCAGGGCAAAAGGGCTACTTTTGCGTCAGCTTATATCCTGATTTATATCCTTACGGAGGGTTACAACAACGCTTGCAACAACTCCAGGACGATGCTTTGTGTGCGGCCGTCCTCATCCAACCCTGGCGTCCACGTCGTCAGCGACACGGCCGCGATTTGCCCCGAATCGGCAAGATGGCGAAAGACCCGGCGCAAGCGGTCGGCCGACGGCCCGCCAGGAGCGGGATAGCTGACCGCCGGCGCTTCGGCCGTATCCAACACATCACAATCAAAGTGGACATACAGCGGCCCGGCGGGAAGCGGCGTCTCCAGCAGCATCTCGACACGTGGCAGATGGCGCACGGCCGAACCTTCCACCGCCTCCCGTTCGCCAGGGTCTAAATCACGCGCATCGGTGAGAATCACTTGCGCTTCGGGTAATGGGGTCAGGCCGTTGCCCTCCACCAGCGTCTGTTCGCCACGGCCGACCAACATCGCCAGCGGCATCCCTCCGAGGAAGCCACTGGGAGTAGTGCGCCAGTCGTTAAAATCGCCGTGCGCGTCGAACCAGATCAGCGTCGGGTTGACCCCCGCCCGTTGCAAACCGGCTAACACCGGTATCGTCGCGCAGCAATCACCAGCTATAGAGACAGGGCGGCGGCCGTCACCAACCCCCTTTGCCACCGCCTCCGCCAACGGCCGGTGGATGGTGAGCATCCGTTCCTGTCGTTCGGCCGCGCTCGGCTCCCCTTCATGCCCGCTCCAGGCGGCCGCTTTATTCACCAACCAATCCACCCCGGCCAACCCCTCCAAAGCCTCTACCTGCTCATCCAAAAAATAAGGCGTCAACACCACAAAATCATTCATCCTTCATCCCTCATCCCTCTATAATATCTCTCCCCCCCACAAGCGCGACAAAGCACCCTATCGCCCACCACCAACTCGCGCTCATTGATGATCTCCTCGCCACACTGCCCACAAATGGCACGTGCTGACGGCCGGCTGAGAATCTTCGCCAATGACTCTTGCAGGATAACCGGCTGAACAGATAACAACGCTTCGTCGGGGATGATCTGGTATGCCTCCAAATAAGCGTGCCAGCGGCTCCGCGCTTGTGGGGCATATTGCCGCGCCAATTCTCTCGCTTCCGCGCAGGGGGCAACGCGGACCGCCCGGCCGCTGACCACATCCACCAGCGTCGCCGCCACCTTGCCATAGTCCACCACGCGCAAAGTGCGACGGCCGACCCAACAGTCCGTCGCCGCCGACACCCCATCCGCCCCACAGCCATCCGTCTCGACAATCGTCAACAGCCGTTTGCGATGGTTGTCAAAGCGCGGTAAGTAGTCGCCGCCGATCAACCCCAATTCGCGCAAGCCCCGCAAGCCGATGCGAATCCCCAACACCTGACGCGGGCAAAGGTGCCGGTGTAGCAACGACGAAGCGGCCATCAGCGGCTCCAACACGGCCGCCGTTGGCACATTCTGATCCATTCTGACCATCTGCTCGGTTCGCATTTTCCAATTGTAACGCGGATTGCCAATTTGGGTCGCCCGGCGGCAAACCACCGGGCTAAAATCCAATGTCGCCACAACAAACACAAACCCATCACCCTATTACCCTGTCACCCCCTCACCCTGTCACCTTGTCACCCCATCACTCCTCCACCGGCAACCCCGCCTTCACCCAATCCCGATACCCTCCCTCCATATTGATCACCTGCCGCGCCCCCGCTTTTTGCAGGATGCTGGCCCCAATCGCCGAACGACGGCCGGTGCGGCACTGCACCACAATCGGCTTGCCCTCATTCCCAGCCACCACTTCCTCTGCCCGCTCCGGCAGATTGCCAAGCATCAAATGGCGGGCCGTCGGCACATGCCCATCATCCCATTCCGTTTGCGAACGCACATCCACCAACACCATCTCACCGCTCAGCACTTGTTCTGCGACCTCCTCCGGCGCGGCCGTGCGATAAGACTCCGTCGCCAAACCGGTAGCTGTTACCTCTGTGTCCTCAAAGTAACCGGGAATATCCTCCATCCCAATCTTCACCAACAGCTTAACAACTTCTTTCAGTTGGGATTTGGCGACGATCAGGTACAACGGCCGATCATAATCCACCAGCCACCCCGCCCACTCCCCCATGCTCCCGACTTCAACATTGATCGTGCCAGGGACATGGGCGGCAGCGAACTCGCCTCTTGGACGCAGGTCAATCACCTGCTGCCCCTGCGCCATCATCTGCCCCAACGATTCGGCCGGTAGTCGCGGTGGCATCTTCCACTCGCCAATGATCGCCGGGCCTTCCTTGTTCACCCGCTTCATCAGTGCAAAGTATGGCGGCGGCTCCGGCTGGCCGGCCAGCAAATAGTCGACAAATTCCGCCTGATCCTCATAGGCCATTGCCGGGTTAAACAGCTTCTCATAACCGACGGTGCTGGACGGAACCGCGCCCAAGTCCTTACCGCAAACGCTCCCCGCCCCATGCGCCGGCCACACCTGGAGATAGTCGGGCAACTGGCGAAAGCGTTGCAACGACTCAAAGACCTGGATCGCCCCCTTCTCGGCCGTATCCGCCTGTCCCGCCGCCTTCTCCAACAAGTCGGGACGGCCGACGGAGCCAACAAAGACAAAATCGCCGCTGAAGATACCCAACGGCCGGTCGGCGGCGGCCGTGTCCGTCAGCAACAACGAAAGATGCTCCGGCGTATGGCCTGGCGTGTGGATGACATCAAAACGGGGCTTGCCGATATGGAACTGGTCGCCATCCCTTAACAGTTGATGGTCATAGGAGTCCACGTAGCCATACTGCCACTCAGCACCCCCCTCGGCCGATAGATAGAGCTTTGCCCCCACCCGTTCAGCCAGCTCCCGCACCCCAGACACAAAATCGGCGTGGATGTGGGTCTCGACGGCGGCGATGATCTTCATACTATTTGCCTTTGCCGCTTGCAGATAAGGGTCAATGTCTCGTCCCGGATCAACGATGATCGCCTGATTCGTCTGCTGGCAGCCGACCATATAGGAAGCGTGGGACAATTTTTCGTCGTAGAAGTATTTGAGTAGCATCGCTCTCTCCTTCGTAAAAAACTTCGAATGGACGCCCAAATGATGTAAATATAGTATCGTAGATTGGAAGTGGGAACCAACGCGCTAAACCAACGCGCTAACTGTTTAGAAAGTTTGAACACTTATTGCGTGAGATTTTTCGCTGACGTGCTACAATGGCTATCATAGGGACAAACATCCAGTTGTAGGGGCAGGTCTTGTACCTGCCCTAGTCTGCGAGCAACCACTGGGCAACCACAAGGGTTGCCCCTACAATTTATTTACAGGATGGTTGTCAGACAAAAGCAAGCGAGGCGGGACAATGGTCAATCAAGATTTCCTAAATGGATTACGCACAATCTATCCTCCGCAAGATCTGCTGATCGAAGGCGCGGCCCTGACGGCCTATGAATCGGACGCGCTGACCGCCTTCCAGGTTCGGCCGCGTGCCGTCGTCCTCCCCTCCACCCAAGAACAGGTAGTTGAAACGGTGCGCCTCTGCAACCGCCACCAGGTTCCCTTTGTGGCGCGTGGCAGCGGGACCAGCCTCTCCGGCGGCTCCTTACCCATCGCCGAAGGGATTGTGATCGCCCTCAATCGCCTCAATCGCATCCTGCGCATTGACCCCGAAGAACGGCTGGCGGTGGTCGAGCCGGGGGTGATCAACTTGAATGTGTCGAAAGCGGCCGCGCCCTATGGCCTCTACTACGCCCCCGACCCCTCCAGCCAGAGCGTCTGCACCATCGGCGGCAACATCTCCTTCAACAGCGGCGGCGCCCACTGCCTGAAGTATGGCATGACCAGCAATCATGTGCTGGGGCTGAAGGCCGTCTTGCCTACGGGAGAGCTGATCGAACTGGGCGGCGAAAGCCTGGAAAACGTCGGCCCAGACCTGACCGGCCTCTTTGTCGGCGCGGAAGGGCTGTTTGGCGTGGCGCTGGAGATCACCTTGCGGTTGCTGCCTAAGCCCGGCGTCTTTCGCACCGTCCTCGCCGCTTATGACTCATTGGCGCAGGCGGGCGAGGCAGTGGCGCAGGTGGTGGCCTCTGGCCTGCTCCCCGGCGCGATTGAGATGATGGACCGGCTGGCGATCAAAGCGGCCGAAAAAGTCAACGCCGGTTACCCCGAAGATGCGGCCGCCATCCTCATCGTCGAGCTAGACGGCGAGACCTTGCAGGTAGACGCGGAGTTCGCCCATCTGATGCGGGTCATTGAAGCGTCGGGGGCATATGAGGTGCGCGTGGCCCAAGACGATGACCAGCGGGCGCGGATTTGGAAGGGGCGGAAGGGGGCGTTTTCGGCCGTCGGCCGTCTCAGCCCCGAC
Organism: uncultured Ardenticatenaceae bacterium; assembly: GCA_964410625.1. Classification (GTDB taxonomy): domain Bacteria; phylum Chloroflexota; class Anaerolineae; order Promineifilales; family Promineifilaceae; genus CAYPHY01. Next base: position 19,644 of record CAYPHY010000064.1, read on the forward strand.
TACATCGTGCAGGATGGCGTCGTCCCACGCACCAAGCTCGGCCAGGCGTTGGGAGAGATCGAACGCCTGAGCAATGAGTTTGATATTCGCGTCGCCAATGTCTTCCATGCCGGGGATGGCAATCTGCATCCGTTGATTTTATATGACGGCCGCGTCCCCGGCGCATTGGAACGGGCGGAACGGTTGGCGGGTGACATCGTCCAACTCTGCATCCGTCTCGGCGGTTCGATCACCGGCGAGCATGGCGTGGGCATTGAGAAGCGCGACTACATGGCCTCGCTCTTCAACGAGACCGACCTGGATGTGATGTGGGGCTTGCGGATGGCGATTGATCCCCAGGAAATCTCCAATCGTGGCAAGATGTTCCCCGGCGGCGAAGCCCCCGCCCTGCATCAACGCGGGCCACATCCGTTGGAAAAAGCGGGGATCATTTCGCGAGAATAGAGCGGAGCGTTACGCAGATAACGCAGATAGCACGCTGATTACGCGGATTTTTTATGGTTAAGGATAACCCATCTATAGTAGGTACTGTTTCTATGGAGGAAATGCTCGGCCGTGTGCGCGAGCGGTTGGGGAGTGGCGGCCGTCTGTATCCACAGGGCGGCCGTAGCAAGACAGCCCTGCATCTGGCCGAGGATACGGCCGTTCTCGATCTGAGCGAGTGCCGCGGGGTGCTGGAATATGAGCCGTCGGAGTTCACTTTCACCGCGCTGGCCGGAACGCCCGTTGCTGAGGTGGTAGAGCTGCTGGCGGCCAACGGCCAATATCTGCCCTTTGATCCGATGCTGGTGTCGCGTGGGGCAACGCTGGGCGGGACAATTGCCGCCAACACCGCCGGGCCGGGGCGGCATCGCTATGGCGGCATCCGCGACTTTCTGATCGGCACGCGCTTTGTGGAAGGCCGCGGCAACCTCGTCCAGGGGGGCGGCAAAGTAGTCAAGAACGCCGCCGGTTTCGACTTTCCCAAGTTCTTTGTTGGCAGCCTGGGGCAGTTTGGCGTCTTGCTGGAAGTGACCTTCAAAGTCTTTCCACGGCCCGCTTCTTATACCACCTTGAAGGTGACGCGGCCGGACATGGGAAGCGCGGTAAAGACAATGCAACAACTGCTGCTCTCCTCGCTGGAAGTAGACGCGCTTGATCTCATCCCGCCCGGCGATCTGTGGATACGGATTGGCGGCCTGCCGGAGTCATTGCCGACCCGCCTCGATAATCTGCAACGCTTTTGCGGTGAAGGAGAGATTATCCCCGAAGACGGAGAGATGTGGCGAGACGCGGCCGAACTGTCCTGGGTGGCGGCCGATGCGCTGGCGGTCAAAATCCCGCTGACGCCGAAACGGATTGGCCCGCTGGAGGCGGTGCTGGCCCCCCGCGCGGCCGAACGGCGCTATAGCGTCGGCGGCAACGTCGCCTGGGTCGCCTGGCACGACTCGCCGGAAACATTAGATAAGCTGCTACTTGATCAGGGGTTGAGCGGCCTGGTCCTCCTCGGCACGCCGCCGGATAATCCCTTACTGGGCAAGCAGCCTAATCCGATATTCATCGAGCGCGTCAAGCAGGCACTCGACCCAGACGGCCGATTTGGATGATTTATTTTTGCAACGAATTAGTACACTGTTTCAAAGGTTTTAACAATTGTCATTCTGAACGGAGTGAAGAA
>CAYPHY010000065.1:0-21245 GCA_964410625.1 uncultured Ardenticatenaceae bacterium
CCTGCCACCTGCCACCTGCCACCTGCCACCTGCCACCTGCCACCTGCCACCTGCCTACTTGCCTTTGCGCAGCCGCGAGCGGACGCGCTTCCAACGGGCTTTCACTGGATTAATCTCATCTTTTTCAATCGGCCGCGGGCTATAGCGGGCTTTGATGAAGGCCCCAGTTAAATCCTCCAGGTCCTCTTCCGCCTCCGGCCAACTCTTCTTTAAATCTTGCACATACTCCAGCGGCGTTTCGCTCTCGCGCCGCTGGATGCCCTGCTCGCTCGCCCGTCGCACGGTTGATAGATAGAAGTAGCGGATTTGCTCTTGTGGCGACAGCGAGTTTAGCCGTACAAAACGCCAGCGTGAGCCTCTGCCTTGCTCGGCCGCCTCCTCTGCTTTCGACGAGCGAAAACGGAGGCGAAGGGCTTGCTGGGTCTGGTTGGCGCGGCCGCTAAGCAGTTCCCACATCGTTCGCATCCAGGTCGTCGCTTGCTGCCACAGTTGCCGCAGGGCCTGCCAGTTTAGCTTGTAACCCCGTTCGCGCAAGAAGAAGAGGAAGGCGGCGATGGTGACAACGATGATGATCGTCCAGAAGGTAGAGGAAAGCACCATATTGACGAACTCGTTGGGCGGCGGTGGTTCCTGAGGTGGCATGGGCGGCGGTTGCAGGGGCGGCGGTTGCTCCATCAACTCTTCCAGTTGCTGGGTATCGCGGCCGAGCATTGACAGCACCCAGGCTATTGGGGCCAACAGCAGCACAAACAAGAGGCGCAACAGATATAGCACAACGCTGAGCAGGACGGCGACGATCTGGCTAAAGAGGACGGTCGAGCCGACGGGCAGGAAGGCGGCGACCAGCGCGATGGCTGCGAGGACGATCAGGCTGCTGCGCTGCCAACTGCGCTCAACATCCGCTTCTTTGGCAACGCCGTTCATCAGCCACCGCGCATTCATCAATGACATCCGCGCATAGCTGAGCAGCCAGAAACCGCAGAGAAAGTAGAGTAAGAGCGCGACCAGCATCGCGGGATGCAGCCCCAGACGATTGACGGCGAGCATGTTGGTTGCCGTCACCAGCTCTGGCAGGTCGAAGCTGCTGAGCGCGGCCAAAAAGACGAGGATCGTCCCCCCCGTGAGCCAGAGGCGCACATAACGGTCCACCAATGTCCCGCGGCTGATTTGGATGGGCTGGTCATCCATCAGCTCCTTGCGCTCGGCCAGCGGCCGCGAGTAATAGCTGATCTCATAAACGCTGAGATCAAGCTGGCTCAATGTTTCCGACAGCGACCCGGCGACGATCCAGGCGGGCAGGGTGACAAACAGGCTGGTGAAAAAGCCGCCGGTCGCCAGGATGGTCATCGGCCGGGCGAAGATTTCTTCCAACTCGGCCGTCGTTGGGATGCCGGAGCCGAAGAATATCCAGCTAAAGAGGCGGACGGCGACGAGGATAATCACAAATTCGGCCGCGCGATAGGCGAATTTGTCCACCCCATGGCTCCCCGGTTCGGCCAACCAGGTGGTGGTATAGGCGGTCTCCAGCGCCACCAGGAAGCAAACGAGCCACAACGACATCCACTCTTGTTCGGGAATGACAATTTGGACGATGACCAGCAGGGCGAGGGAGACGGAGGTAGCGATCAGGGCGATCAGCAACGGCCGCACCAGCCGCCGCGTCCATTTATCCACGCGGAAGCGCCCCGGTGGGTCATCTATTGGATTGCTCTCTGGCCGGACTGGTTCCGGCTTTTTCCCGGCGGCCGATGGTCGCTTCGGTTGTCTGCTTAAACGTTGCATGATGTACCACTGTAACACGGTTTGCCAAACCGTGCGTCTGACTGAGCGATTTGGCAAATAGCGAGCGACTTAACAAATTGCGAGCGATTTGGCAAATAGCGAGCGACTTAACAAATTGCGAGCGATTTGGCAAATTGCGAGCGATTTAACAAATCGCTCTACAGGGTCGGTTGTCGCCAGCGGTCGAGGTCGCGCATCCCCGAAACCTTGTAGGCCTGAAAACCAAGACGGCGAGCGCGTTCGCGAACATAACCAAAATTATAGTCCGGCTCAATGGTAAAGAGAATGGGATTGAAACCGGCGCGTACCAGCCGGTGAAGCGTGTTGCAGGTGGTCTCGTCGCCACGCGCTGTGATCACCAGGATGGTGACGCCCCAACTGAGATTGACGCAAGCGGCCGACGCCCAGGCGTCCAACGGGACCGTATGGTCGGTCTCGATCCGCGCCAATTGCTCCAAGATTTTCATCAGGTGGCTGCGGCCGTTGCGCGGCAGAATGGGCGGGGGCATCCAGGCGACGGCCGAACCCCCTTCCTCCTTACCTGCCGATTGTTCAGCCGATTGTTTGCGGCGATAGAGTAAACGGCCGCTGGTCTCATCAAAATCCGTTGCGCCCTGATGGCGTAATGGATCAACCCCATTGGTGATCAGCCCCACCGCCTGGCGTTGGTTGACCAGATGGGAGACAAGCGAAGCGGCGACCACCACCGCCCATTCGACTGTGTAGGCGCGTTCGTTGCGCTGGTAATCCCCGGCGTGCAAATTGAGCAGCACCACTGTTTCCAGCGAGATGGCCGGTTCAAACGTTTTGACCATCAGCCGCCGGGCGTGGCCGCTGACCTTCCAATTGATTTGTCGTAGCGAGTCGCCGGAGCGAAAGTCGCGCACGCCCATCGGCCGCGCCGGGTCTTCAAAGAGGCGTTGGCGGCTGGCAATTGTGCCAAAGGGCAGGCGGGAGGGTAGACCAAGATGGGTCAGGGGGACGATGCGCGGGTAGATGGTCAGGAAGTCGGCCGCCAGATAGCCGAGATAGGGGGTGGCGAGGCCGAACAGGTCGCCGCTGGAGAGGCGCAGCGGGCCGAGCTGGTAGTAGCCGCGTTGCGAGCCACGCACATGGTAGCTGGTCTGGAAGGTCTGACGGGCGCCGAGCGTGATCGCCTGATGTACCGCTTCTTCAAGACGCAACTCCGGCGGTACGCTTTCATCAAATTGCACCCAGGGGATGCGTAGCCGGTGGTTGTTATGAAGGGTCAACTTCACCGGGACTACCTCCCCCAAGAATGCGCGTTTGTTGTACTCTCGCCCGGCCATCAAGCGACGCATGGCACGCGGCGTATAGAAGCGGCTCCACAGCAAAACCCCGACGAAGACATAGACAATATAAAAAATGAAGTCCACCCGCAGAAAGAAGGCGACGGCTAGAAGGAGGAGGATGAGCCAGGTGTATTGCAGCATGGTGTTTAGTGGAGAGTGGGGAGGGGAAAGTGGGAAGTGGGGAGTGGAGAGTGAGGAGTAGAGAGTGGGAGACTGTTCACTTGCTACTTGCTACCTGCCACTTGCTACCTGCCCCCTGCCCCCTTCAAGCCTCTAACTCCCCAATCTCCAACGGGGCTTCTTCGAGAACGTCGGACAGGATGCGCTCGATGGTGATGCCGCGTAGGGCGCTTTCGGGGTGGAGGATGCAACGGTGGCCGAGGATGTAGCGGGCCAGCTCTTTCACGTCATCAGGCAACACATAGTCACGGCCGCGCAGGGCGGCCAACGCCTGGGCGCCACGATAGAGGGCGTGGCTGCCGCGCGGGCTGGCCCCCAGAATGAGATCGGGATGCTTGCGGGTGGCGGCCGTCAGCCGCACAATATAGTTGCGAACGGTATCATCTACATGGATTTCCCACACCTGCCGCGCCAGTTGGGGCAGTTGGTCGCCGTCTACGATCTGCTCAAGCGACTCAATTGGATGGGCGCGGCCGAGATTGAGCAACATCTGGCTCTCCAACGCCTCATCCAGATACCCCAGGCTGAGCTTCATAAAGAAGCGGTCCAGTTGCGCTTCCGGCAGGGGGAACGTGCCTTCATATTCGATTGGGTTTTGGGTGGCGATCACAAAAAACGGCCGGTCCAGCGGCCGCGTCACGCCGTCCACCGTCACCTGTCGCTCGCCCATCGCCTCCAACAAGGCCGATTGGGTGCGCGGCGTGGCGCGGTTGATCTCGTCCGCCAGCAAGATGTTGCTGAAGGCGGGGCCGGGGATGAAGGTGAAGGCTTGCTGCTGCTGGTCGAAGATGGAGACGCCGGTGACGTCATTGGGCAACAGGTCGGGCGTACATTGTAACCGTTTGAAGGTAATCCCCAGGCTGATGGCAATCGCTCGCGCCAACATCGTCTTGCCTGTGCCGGGGACATCCTCCAGCAATACATGCCCCTCGCAGAGCAAGGCGACCAGGAGGTATTCGAGTACCGGCCGTTTGCCAATGATCACTTGCTCAACGTTGTCAATTACGCGCTCTGCAAAATTCTGGATGTCGCTTGCGTTTGTAGCCACTGTGGGTATGTCCTTCGTGATCAGGACTTACGCAGTTAAGAGTTTTTTGCAACGAATTAGCGCGAATTATCGCGAAAAATAGCTCTTAATATACTGTTTCAAAAGTTGTTTGCGCATCCGTCATTCCGAGCGGAGCGAGGAATCCCTGACGATTGCGTTGACTAGTGAAATGCTAGGGATTCCTCGCTCCGAAGACTCCGCTCGGAATGACATTCGGATTACTTTTGAAACACTGTACCTAATTCATGTAAATTCGCTGCAAGTATGTAAGTCCTACTGATGTAGAAGATGTAGAATGCAGTAATGTTATCACAGACGGCCGATAACGGTAAAGGACAAGGGAAATATGAATGTCGCTTTGGCAAACAAGTTATACAATCGGCCGCGTGGACAATCGTACTCATCCGCCAACCCCTTTTGTCTCGATTGACAGCGACTTTGACGAGGCGTTTGCCAACGCCATTGCCAAGCTGGAAAGTTACAACAAGCACCACTACCGGCCGAACTCTTATTTACATAAGTGGTGGGCGCGGCGTTGTGGCAGCACCTTTCGCCTGATTTTGAAAGGGTTGGTCGAAGATGTGGAGCAGCGTGGCTACTACCGGCCGGGCGGGTTGGAGGGCAAGGTGATCCTCGACCCGATGATTGGCGGGGGAACGACGTTGCATGAAGCGATGCGCCTGGGAGCCAGTACCATTGGCGTAGACATTGATCCCATCCCCGTTTTGCAGGCACGGGCTACGCTATCGGCCGTGCCGCTGGCAACGTTGGAAGCGGCTTTCGATGCTCTTTTTCAACATCTGCAAACAGAACTATCCCCTTACACGCTGACGTGCTGCCCCGAATGTGACGGGGAAACGGCGTTGTGGTTTACGCTCTATGGCTTGCGCCGTCGCTGCGGCTGTGGCGAGGGCGAGGAGTCGGGCGAGGCGTTGTTCGTTGACTCCCTCTTGCTGCGGCAAGAGCAGGATGGAACAATCTGGACGCTTTGCCCCCTTTGCGGAGGGGTGGTCAAGGATGGGCAACACCTTTGTTTGGGTGCGGGGGGGACGCGGGTGTATGAGAAGACGCAGTCCACCTGTCCAGCGTGCGAAGCGCCATTTACGGATTTGGCCGACACCCCTTTCTATCAGCGGTACCGGCCGCTGGTCATTGCCGCCCGTTGCCCGACACATGGGCTGTTTTTGAAGTCGCCCGTTTGGATGGACATGGATGCGCTCCAGCGGGCGGACGACCGGCGGGAGCGTTTGCCGTTTGATGCGGCCGACTTCGCCATCCAACCCGGCCGCAAATCGCAGCACCTGGTCAACCGCCAGGTGGAAAGCTACCTCGATCTATTTTCCAGCCGCCAACTGCTCTATCTGTCTGAGGCGATAGAACAGTTGGCCGGTCTGGAGCCGTTGCTGCGGCTCAATCTCAGTTTGCTCGTCTCCACTTCGCTGGAGTTTAACTCGATGTTGTGTGGCTATAAGGGGCGCAATCCGCGCCGCGCAGGGGCGGTGCGCCACACCTTTTCCCACCACGCCTATGCCTTTCCCTATACGGCGTTGGAAGTCAATCCCGTTTTCCCTGGTCGCGCATCGGGGACATTGCAGAAGCTCTTTGAGGGGCGGATCCGGCGCGGCCGTCGCTGGGCGCAACGGCCGCGAGAACGGTTGTTGGACAATCCCCGGCAAGCCTTTGTTGAGCTGCCGCAGGAACGCGACGAAGGGGTTGAAGTCTCGCAGTTGGAGCTGCTCAACGAGGGGCAAAGACGCTTCTATCTCCATCAGGGTTCGGCCGCGCGGCTGCCCCTGGCCGACCAGAGCGTGGACGCGATTGTCACCGACCCGCCCTATTATGATAGCGTGCAATATAGCGATCTCTCCGCCTTTTTTCGCGTCTGGTTAAGGCAGATGTTGCCGGGAGCGGCCGATTGGCTCTATGATGAAACGGGATCGGCGGTGGACCGGGAACAGAACGGCCGCGACAACCATTACGCCGAACAGATGGCGGCGATTTTCAGCGAGTGCCGCCGGGTGCTAAAGGCAGAGACAGGCAGATTGATCTTCACCTTCCACCACTGGCGGCCGGCGGCGTGGGCAGCGCTGACCGAGGCACTCTATCGTGGGGGGTTTGTGCTGCTCAACTGTTATGTGGTCCATGCCGAACATCCGATGTCGGTGCATATTACCAATATGCGCTCGTTGACCCATGATGTCATTCTCGTGTTGGCTGATCGCAGGAGGGGAGAGCGCGGGAAATGGCAACGGCCAGCGCAAATCCGGCAGGATGATAGCTATCATTTTTGTTTGGACTGCGGCCGATTGTTGGGGTGGCTGCTGGAACAGGATGGCTTGACAGCGGAGGTCGCTAATCAGATCTGGCTGACGGCGATAAAATAGTTACGCGGATGACGCAGATGATACGCGGATGAGGCGGATTTTCTTTGCTCTGTATCCTCTATATCCTTGCTTGGTCTCAAGCCATATCGGGTTATATTGACTTCACTCGCCCTCGCTGCTTACCATAAGTTCACGAGCTAAGCTTGGAGAAGGAAAACCTCTGAGGTCGGTGAAGCTTTGCGCTAAAGCCTCAGCGGTTTATTGGAGAGAAAGATTATGGAAAGCAAGGCGAAATTGTTTGGTCATCCGATTCATCCGATGTTGATTGTGTTGCCGTTGGGTGGGTTAGCGGCCGCTGTCGTGTTTGATATCGTCTATTTAGTGAGTGACAACTCAATTTTTGCGGAGGTCGCCTTTTGGGTGATGGCCCTTGGTATTTTGGGTGGGCTGGCGGCGGCGATCTTTGGCGCCATTGATTGGTTCTATATTCCCAGCAACACACGCGCCCGCTCTGTTGGCTTGTTGCACGGCGGGCTGAACGTGGCTATTGTCGGCCTGTTTGCCATTAGCTGGTTCCTGCGCAATGGGGCAACAGACCATATACCGAGTACGGCCGCCTTACTGCTCTCATTCGCCGGTATCGCCCTGTCCCTTGTCTCAGGTTGGTTGGGCGGCGAACTGGTCTATCGCCTGGGCGTGGGGGTGGACCAGGGAGCGCATATTGATGCACCCAGTTCACTCTCGCACAAACACCCCACCAGCGGGACGCCGCGATTAAATGAACCAGTAGACAGCCTCCGCTGACAATACAGATGTAGCGCGGGTTGCCAACCCGCGTCTATTGGGTGATCAACCTGGTCAAAGGGCAGCTTGAAGTTTATATCAATCTACATAATCCACGTGGACGGGGACGACATACTGATTATCAGGAACAATTGATATTTCGGCGGGGCGAAGCAGTGCCGGTTATCGTTGACGAGCAGGAGATCGGCCGTCTTGCCGTACAAGAATTACTTCCATAACTTCAAAAACCGGGTTTCTATTGAGCGAACGGTCTACGCTAGTAGAAGTTAAGAAACCCGGTTTTTCGATTGCTCAATCTAACTTCAACCCCAGCGGCAATTGCAAAGTATCGGCCGCCACAGCCTTCTCCGCACTGAAGTAGTGAATCAGCCCCTGGATGTCTTTTTCTTGGCGGAGGGTAAAGCCTGCTTGACTTAGCAGGTCGCGCCAATGGTCGGCCGTTTCCAATTCCCACGCCATTGGCCCAAGCACCAGCAGATTGATCCGGCTGCGTACGCGCTCGGCGAGCAATAGCCGTCCCCCTGGCTGCAAAATGCGGAAGCTCTCTTTCAGTAAGATTTCGCGGTCTTCGCTTTGCCAAAACTCCGACAAGATTTGGTTGAGAAAGACGGCCGATACACTCTCATCAGGCAATGGCAAGAGCCGAATTTCCCCGTCCAGCCATTCCAGGCGAGGATCGGCCGCCGGAGGATGCGACCGCACGCGCAGACGGCCGCGCTGGAGCGCCGCGCTAAGATTCCACTGTGGATTGTAGACGTCTATCACATACACCTTGCCGGTGGTCAACTGTTGGGCGAGGGCGACGGCCGTGTCGCGCAGCCCTAGATCAACACAGACCACTTCATCGGCCGGTTTCAGGCGGCTCATCGTTTGTAGGATTTCAATCGGCCGTTGTCCGGGGCGGTCCGTTATCTCATGCACAGCCCAAAGATGGGCAACCAGGTAATAGCCCAGGACAAGCAGGAGCGCCAGCGCCAACGGAATATAGGCAGGCCAGCCGAAAATCGTGCTGAGGCCGATCACCAGCAAGCAAAGGATAATCCCGCCATAGAGCAGCGCAAAGAAAGAGCTGCGGTCGGCGATATATTGGCTTGTGCCTTGCCAGCGATGGTTGCGATGGTTTGATTTTGCCACTTATGCTATTTTAGCGGTAGTTGTCTGAATGAGTAAGTTAGGTTTTACGCAGCCAATAATTTTTTCGACACGAATGGCACAAATTTTGCGTACGAATTTCACGAAAATAGAAGACAATAATTCGTGTTATTCGTGTCATTCGTGTCAAAAAACGTAAGTTCTATGGAAATTAGCAACTGGCTATGTCGAGTTATGAGCGTTTTATAGAACGGTATGAGACGGAGCGCATCCCCTGGGATGATCCGTTGCCGCCGCCGGAGGTGATGGAGCTGGCAGCGCGTATTCCTGTGGGGCGGGCGTTGGATTTGGGTTGTGGCTTCGGCCGCGCGGCCATCTACCTGGGGCGACAGGGGTGGTCGGCCGATGGGATCGATTTTGTCGCCCAGGCGATTGAGGAGGCACGCCGGCGTGCCGCAGAGGCGAAGCTGTCATCAAAGGTGCGCTTCTTTCACGCGCCGGTGACGGATCTGCACTTCCTGCAACCCCCCTATAACCTGGCGATTGATGTCGGCTGTATGCACTCCTTTGATGAGGGGGAACTACAAGCCTATGCCGCTGAGTTGCGGCGATTGCTCGTCCCCGGAGCCTACTTTTTGCTCTTTGCCCATGCCTATCAGGAGACGTGGGTGGAGATCGATCCGGAAACAGGGGAAGAGACGGAACGATCACATGGCATCCCGGAAGCAGCTATCTTCGATTTATTTGCCGATGGCTTTACTTTAGAGCGAATTGAACGCGGCACAACCCAGGTGGAGGATCGGCCGCCCTGGCCTTCCGCCTGGTTTTGGTTCCGACGAAGTAGGGATCAGGACTTACGCAGTTAAGAATTTCTAGCAACGAATTAGCACGAATTTACGCAAATTATTGCCTAAAATTCGCAGGCGATGTCGTCCCATTTGCGTAAGCTTGGGCTGAGCATAGCGTGGTGTTCGATGCAAATGCATGAGTCCTGGCGATTTGTTTGAGAAGCGTTCACGCAAAGCACGCTAAGACGCAAAGGCTTTTCCTGAGCAAAGCCGAAGGATAGAAACTTTTCGACCCTTCGCTCCACTTAGGGCAGGCTCTTTGCGCCTTTGCGTGAGCCATTTGCAGGGGAGACTTCACCAGCTATCGCCGACCACCATGAATGAAAAGATGAATTTGAGTTAATTCGCGTAATTTGTTGCTATTTTTCGAAGGAGAACGAGGTGGTTAGATTTAAGAATCCGCGTTGTGTGCTGGTTTATGCCCTAGCGCCTGAAGGGATGAGGGCGGCCGAAGCCAATCGAGCATTTAATGAATTTGTTGGCGACCACTCCTTGCCGCTGGTCTTGTTTCATGACCACTTTCTGGGGAGGCCGGGGGGCGTTGCCATATTTTATGTGGAAAGTCGCGAGCAACAGATCGCCTTGTCCGACAGCGCCCATCTATCGGGGTGGGAGGTGGAAATGCGGCCGTTAATTTTTGCCCACAGTCCGGCCGCTTTCGATGAGCAGACCGCCTTCACCTTGCGTGCCTATCGCGGAATGGATTGGGAAGTGTTGCAGCGGGAGCAACGGCCGAGTTATGGCAATCCGAGGCAGGAGGCGGAGACGGCCGTTGAGGATGAGTCTTAGAGTTTATCCAAGCGTCCCCGATCAAGCATGTTTTTTAAAAACGCAGAGGCACAGAGGGACAGAGACGCAGAGGCTACTTAATTTGACGATCTTTGCACCTCTGCTTCTCTGCGCCTCTGCGTTAAAAAATATGACAAACAATTCAAGAGTCAGCATCGCCCCCCATTTTGCCCAGGACCGAATCGTAAACAGGGGCCATGTGCTGCCAATCATATTGCCGGGCGGATTTGGATAGTTCGGCCGCTTTGGTTCCTGTCTCGGCGGGGTGGCTTAATGCCCATCGTAGCCGCTCCACCAGTTCCTCCTGGCTTTGATAGAGGCAGTCTGGGTGAAACGGGGCTGGAATCAGCTCCGGGTAACTCAGCCGGTTAGGCAGCAGGGGGAAGGTGCGGGCGGCAATGGCCTCCAGGATGGAGATGCCGAAAAATTCATGTTCGGCCGTCGAGACGGTGACGGCCGCTTCTTGCAATAACTGCCGATATCGCCCAATCTTCGCATAGCCAAAATGAACAAGCTGCTGGCTTAGTTGCTCTTTGGCGATGTCGAAGGCGGCTGGTTGGCGGCCGAACTGTTGCCCACAGACCGCCAGCCGGAAATCAATTCCCTCGTCGGCCACCTGATACAGCGCGTCGAAAAAGGCCGCCGGGTTTTTGTCATACTCCCAGCGTTGATTCCAGATGATCAAGGGTGGCTCGTCCCCTTGCTGGACCATCCCACTTGTTCCCGGAGAAGAGGATGGTTGCTCCGCTATCTCATCCAGCCACGCCAGCCCCAGACCAACGGGCAGCACTTCGCTTTTGCGCCGCAGTTTGCTGATGGTGTTCAGCTCATTGTATTCGGGATAATGCTTGAGAAAGGAAGGCAACGCGGCGAAAAAGCTATCGAGATGGTAGTGGGAGTTGAAGAAGATGCGCTCGGCCGCTAGCATCGAGGCGTAGTTGATAAAGGCATAATGCAAGTCCCGTTCGCCAAGCTGGCGGCGCATGGAGCCGGTGGTGGGGTCGGCCGGAAGCGGATAGGTGAGCTGGTTTTCATGCATGTAGAGGGCGATGGGGGTGTGGGCGGTGTGCGGCCGTGTAAGTGCCAGGAAAGTTGTCAGGTCGAGCATGTCAGTTGCCAGCAGCAGATCGGCGGCGATCTTTCGCTCGCTATATCGCCGTGCCAGCGTCACCGCCCCGCCGTGCATCCGCCACTTCCAAAAACGGGCGGGCAGCGCCAGCAAGGTGACGTCGTACTGGCTATATTGCTGGAACCCTTCCGCCCACGCCTGGTGGCTGCCGCCATGATAGGGCGAGATTAAACAAATTTTCATTGCGTCTTTTCAAGAAACCCGGTTTCTTGGCCTCAGTATAAGCAGCTATGCTTCAATAGAAACCGGCTTTCTAATGTTAACCAACCTGTCATTTTGATTCGACCAACGGCCGACAATATACTATACTTATTCGTGAAAAATGGTACATTTAGGGATATAGTCGATCAATGTTCGGGCAAGTGACAGAACTGTATTGGGACTCCACGTATGCCATCGCAATGGCGCTGATGGAAAGTTACCCGGAACAACGGCCGATTGACACCGGCCTGGAAGAGTTGATCACCTTGATCACCGCCTTACCCGGCTTTGAAGATGATCCTGATCTGGCGACAGACCAGATATTGTATGATATTTTAACCACTTGGTATGAGGAATCTACCTGAAATTAGTAAGCAGTGGGCAGTAGCCTGTAGGCAGTCGAGCGAGAAACTGGCTAATGTTTACTGGCTACTATCTACTGAACCGAGGAGGCGTTTGAGCAATGACCGTTGCTGATGCTGGAACCACTACCGGCGATGTTGTAGTGCCTGATGAATTGGCGAACAACGTCTTTATTACGAATATCGCCAAGCTATTAGACCCCGTTTATAACTGGTCACGGCGTAACTCGGTGTGGCCGATGGTCTTTGGCCTGGCTTGTTGTGCTATTGAGATGATCTGCACGGCTTCCAGCCGTTACGATCTGGCCCGCTTTGGCATGGAAGTGTTTCGCGCCACACCGCGACAATCAGACTTGATGATTATTTCCGGCACGGTGACGAAAAAGATGGTGCCGACGATTGTCCGTTTGTATAACCAGATGCCGGAGCCGCGCTATGTGTTGAGCATGGGTGCGTGCGCTTCTGGTGGTGGCCCTTTCAAGGAAGGGTATCATGTGGTGGATGGGATTGATAAATTCCTGCCGGTAGATGTTTATGTGCCGGGTTGCCCGCCCACTCCCCAGGCGTTGATCAATGGCCTGATCGCCCTACAGGAAAAGATCGATCAACAATCGATTGCCACTGCCCCCTGGTACCGGAAGGACGATCCAACGGCCGGCCTCTATCCCGTTCCTGTGCTGGGTCCCGATCTGGTAGACCTGCGCCAGCTGGACCTTATCCGCCAGGAAGCGGCGAAGTATGAGGAAACGGCCGCTGCCCAGGCGGCCGCCGTTGCCGAAAAAGTGGAAGGTGAGACCGTTGCCTCCCAGGAAGCGGCCGAGCGTCTTGAAGAGTCAAAAGAGATTGCCGAAGAACAAGCAGGGACGGATAACGTCACCCCCGCCTAACGAGAAGGACGAGCGATGAGCGATCTTGTACAACATGAAGCATTACTAGATGAGTCCGCATTGGCTGAACCGGCGGCCGTCTATGAATCCCCGGCCGAAGAAGCAGCGGCCGGACTCAAACAGCGGTTTGGCGAACGGATTGCCGACGAACCGCGCGAAGGGTATGAGGGCTTGCGCGTTTCCGCCGATGACATCGTTGAAGTGGCGCAGACCTTACGCGATGAACTGGGCTTTAACTATATGTCCAGTGTGACGGCCGTTGACCTGATTGACGACAACCAGATGGAAGTGGTCTACCACGCCTATAGCATCAACAAAGGGGGCGGCCCCATCGTCTTGCATGTGGTTGTCGACCGCGAAGAGCCTGTGGTGCCAACGCTGGTCCCCGTCTTTCCTGGCGTGGAGTTCCAAGAGCGCGAAGCATGGGACTTGTTTGGCATCCGCTTTGAGGGACACCCCGATTTGCGCCGTATTCTCACCTGGGACGGCTTTGAAGGCCACCCGATGCGAAAAGATTGGATTGAACCCTTCTTCGAGGAGGCGCACAAACCCTTCGACAGCCGTTGGCCGGCTGGTGAAGTGTTTCGGATGGAAGAGCGCAACCCCTATGGGAAGAATGTTAAATACCCTCCTGGTTGGGTCCCGACTGGTGATGAGTATGACGTAGAAACCGACGTCTATCTGGGCCTGTCCTACTCCCGCGACGCCACACCAGGGTTAAAGACCGATAAAATCACGGTGAATCTTGGCCCGCAGCATCCCTCTACACACGGCGTGTTCCGCATGGTGGTCACGCTGGATGGGGAAACGGTTATTGATCTCAAGCCGGTGATGGGCTATCTCCATCGTAACCATGAGCAAATTGGCGAGCGCAACACGTTCATTATGAACATGCCCTACACCGACCGGCTGGACTATCTCTCTGGGGTGTCTAACAATTTGGGGTATGCGCTGACCATCGAAAAGTTGTTCCGCCTGGATGTGCCGGAGCGGGCGGAGTGGATCCGTATTTTGATGGTCGAACTGATTCGGATTTGCAACCACCTTTGGGCGCTGGGCTTCCTGCTGAACGACCTGGGGGCGTTGCAGACGCCGATGCTCTACTTCTACATTGAGCGCGAGTTGATTCTCGATTTCATGGAGGCGGTGACTGGGTCGCGCATGATGCATAACTTTATGCGCTTTGGCGGCGTTGCTTATGATCTGCCGGATGAGGTTCGCGACCGGCCGGTGATGGAGTACCTGCAGGACTTGATCTTTGATCGCATGCCGCGTGTGCTGGATCAGGCTGATGACCTGATAACCAACAACGAGATTGTGCGGGTACGCAGCATTGGTGTGGGCTATCTTTCGCCGCAGGATGCCATTGCCCTGAGTACGTCCGGCCCCGTCTTGCGGGCCAGCGGTGTGGCCTATGACATTCGCCGTGCTGAACCATACTCTTACTATGAGCATCTGGACTTTGATGTCGCGGTACGCTTTAACGGCGATATTTATGATCGTTATCTGGTGCGGATAGATGAGATGCGCCAGAGCTTGCGTATTTTGGAGCAAGTGCTGCCCCACTTGAAGGCAACGGAAGGGGGTTCGGTTTTCAGTGGCAAACCGCAATATGCGTTGCGTGCCCCCTATGGTGGCGAAAGTTACGGCCGCATCGAAAACCCAAAGGGTGAGCTAGGCTATTATGTCACTTCCCGCAGACGTGACGCCAACCCCTATCGCTACCATGTGCGCTCTCCATCCTTTATCAATCTGACAGCCCTCGGCCCCATGTCTCGCGGCCACAAAGTGGCGGACGTGGTTGGTATCTTGGGTAGCATTGATATTGTGTTGGGAGAAGTAGATAGATAATTGACAATTGTCAATTGACAATTGTCAATTGATAATTATCTAGGAAAAGCAATGTACGGACTTGGAATCATTAAAGGGATGGCGGTGGTGTTGCGCCACTTTATTGTTAGCTATCTGGATGATATTAAATGGCTCTCACGCGGCGGCCGTTACTATAACGACGAAGCCTTTCGGGTGCGGCAAAGCCCGGACACGCGCGGGGTGGTGACGGTCTTTTACCCCGAAGAAAAGCTGGACGTGCCGGAGCGTTTTCGCTTCGTCCCCTTTTTGGTGACGGACGACCCGCCGCCGGGCCAGCGTTGGGGGCATGACTGGTGCACCTCTTGTGGCATTTGCGCCAAAGTATGCCCGCCGCAATGTATCTGGATCGAACGCGGTAAGCTGCCCAACGGCCGACCGAAGCCGGAACCGTTGCAGTTTTTTATTGACATTGACATTTGCATGAACTGTGGCTACTGTGCCGAGTTTTGCCCCTTCGATGCGATCAAGATGGATCACGACTACGAACTGGCAAGCTTTGATCGTAGCGCAGCCCACATCCATGACAAAGAGCGACTGAGCAAGCCAATCAGCTACTGGCGTGAAATCGCGCCGAAGAAGGCAGCGGCCGAGCAAGCCGCCCGCGATTTTGCCGAGGCCAACAAGGGCAAGCGACGGCAAAAGGACGAAGAAGATCGCGAAGAGCGTCTGGCGGAAGCGATGGCGAGGCAGTTGTATTATAAGGGTTTGCAATATTAGGAGAATGAGAGACTAAGAGACTAGGAGATTGAGCTACTAGGGATTTAAGTCTCATAGTCTCCCAGTCTCTCAGTCTCTTCTTCAAGGAAACCAAATGTTTGGCAAAAAAAATAACCGCAATGGCGCGGGGGTGACCGAGGAGTCGGTCATGGCGGCGTTGGCGACGGTGATTGAACCGGAGCTACACCGTGATCTCGTGTCGTTGAATATGATCCGCAATCTGCAGATTGAGGGGAACGACGTTAGCTTTACCATCATGCTGACCACCCCCGCCTGCCCGTTGCGTGGGAAGATGGAACAAGATTCGCGGGCGGCGTTGGCGGCCGTGCCGGGCATTGGGCAGGTGACGATTAAGTGGGATGCCAACGTCCCCTCTGACCGGCGCATTGGCGACCAAATCGGCCAGCAGTTCCGCAATACCATCGCTGTCTCCAGCGGCAAGGGGGGCGTGGGCAAGACCACACTCGCCGTTAATCTGGCGATCTCGCTGGCCAAAGAGGGGGCGCGGGTAGGGTTGCTAGACGCCGACATCTTGGGGCCAAATGTGCCGATGATGATGGGCGTGGAGCAGATGCCCCCACCGCGCCAACGGAAGATGGTCCCCGCCGAAAACTATGGCGTGCGCTTCATCTCCATGGCCTTTTTGGTGAAGCCCGACCAGCCGCTGATCTGGCGTGGCCCGATGTTGCACAGCGCCATCCGCCAACTGCTGACCGATGTGGATTGGGGCGAGTTGGACTATCTGATTGTTGACCTGCCTCCGGGGACGGGGGACGCACAACTGACGTTGGCGCAAGTCTTGCCTCTCTCCGGGGCGATTGTCGTTACCCAGCCGATGCAGGTGGCGGCGGCCGATGCCTTACGCGGGCTAAAGACCTTTGAGAAGCTGGAAGTGCCAATCATCGGTGTCATCGAAAACATGAGCGGTGAATTCTTTGGCACAGGCGCGGGCGCAAAGCTGGCCGAGGCGTATGAAACGGAGTATCTCGGCTCAGTCCCGCTTGATCCCAACGTGCGGATTGGCGGGGACAGCGGCGAGCCGATTGTGGTTGCTTATCCCGACTCTGAAGCAGCCCAGGCCCTGCGCGAAATCGCCCGGCGAGTGGCGGCGCGGGTGAGCGTGCTGACGTTGCAGGTTCAGGCAGACAACTTTATCCCCATCCAGATGGTAGGCTAGGTCGGCTAGTTGGCTAAATTGGCTAAGTTTTTGCTGATAGCTTGCTGCCATACCGCTCAAGCTTTGCTACAATGCGGGAGTGCTATATAAACCTGCATAGAGAAATAATATATGACAACAGTAATGGCGGCCGATGAACGGTCGGAATTCGTCGGCATTCGCTTTCAGAAGCTAGGTAAGCTTTACCATTTTAAGGTGGGGAATGAAAATGATTTGGAGCCGGGCGACCATGTGATTGTAGAGACAAAACGTGGTAGCCAGCTCGGCCAGGTCATCGCCTACATCCGCCCTGAACAAATCCATCGCCGTAAGGGGATGCGTGCTGTGTCGCGTAAGGCGACGCCGCGCGATATGGTGCTGAAGCAAGTGTGGGAATCCAAGGAGTTGGATGCACTGATCACTTGTCGCGAACGCGCCGCTAAATTGGGTATCGAGGATGCCAAGTTTGTCAAGGCGGAATACAGCTTCGATGGCGCGTGGCTGACCATCTCCTATACGACGGAAAATAAGAAGCTCGATCTGAAGCCCTTGCAATCATCGCTGGGGCGGGCGTTGCGGACGCGCATTGAAATGCGTCTGGTTGGCCCGCGCGACGTGGCGCAGATCATGGGTGGCTATGGCGCGTGTGGCATTCCCCGCTGCTGCTCCACCTTCCTCACAGAGTTCAGCCCCATCTCCATTCGCATGGCGAAGGAGCAAGGCATTTCGCTCAGCCCGCAGGAAATTACGGGGATGTGCGGCCGTTTGCGCTGCTGCCTGGTCTATGAGTATGAGCAGTATGTGGAGGCCAAGAAAAGTTTGCCCAAGTATGGCAAGGTGATTGGCACGCCACATGGCGAAGGGCGCGTGGTTGATGTGCGCGTTCTGCGCGACTCCGTTTTGGTTCAGGTGGGCGACGAGCAAATTGAAGTGTTCCGCCATGAGATTGAGCCAATCGAAGAGCTGGAAGCCTTGAAGAAAAAGGCGGAAGCGGGCTGCTCTAAGCATGAGGGTGGTGGCTGTGACTGTGGGGCGAAGAAGCCGGCCGAAGGCGGAAAGTAGCAAGTGGCAGGTAACAGGTGGCAAGTATCGTTAACCATTCACAATTCATCGTTCACAATTCACAATTGGTGAACAGGGCTTGGGAGTTGGTTTGCGAGTATGTGCAGGATGTCGGGTTGCGGCGGCACATGCTGGCGGTGGGCGCGGCGATGCGCTTTTATGCCGAACGATTAGCGGCCGATCCCGACTATTGGCAAGCCGTTGGCCTGCTCCATGATTTTGATTGGGAAATCCACCCTGATCTCGACCGCCATCCCATCAAAGGGGCGGATATTCTGCGCCAGCGGGGTTGGGACGAGGAGACGATCCGCATCATCCTGTCCCACTATACCGCCGGGACCGGGGTTGAGCGGGAAAAGCCGGTGGATTTTGCGTTGCTGGCCTGTGATGAAATCACCGGCTTGATCATCGCCACGACGTTGGTGCGGCCGAACAAAAACATCGCCGACGTGACCGTTTCTTCGGTGCGCAAGAAGTGGAAGGACAAACGCTTTGCCGCCGGGGTGGATCGTGACCACGTAACCGAGGTGACGGCCGATTTCAGCCGTGTGTGCTTCGCTGGGCAGCTAGAATTGTGGGAACATGTCGGCAATGTTCTGACCGCCATGCAAAACCATGCTGCCGAACTGGATTTGGACGGCCGTTTAGCCTCATAATGCCTGAAATTACACAGCTAAGAATTTTTAGCAACGAATTAGCGCGAATTTTCGCAAATTATGACCTAAAGTTCGCGGGCGAGGTTCGCCTATTCGCGTAAGTACGCTGTTTCAAAAGTTTGAACAACTGTCATTCCGAGCGGAGTCTTCGGAGCGAGGAATCCCTACCAATTCGCAGGTCAACGAAATCGCCAGAGATTCCTCGCTCCGCCCGGAATGACGGGTGAGCAGATAATTTTTGAAACGGTGTAGTAACTCCTATAAATTTAGAAAATGATGAAGACACCAGGACACGAAGCGTTTAACTCAGGCTTTGTGTCCTGGTGTCTTTGTGGTTGTGGTTAGTAAAGGTGGGCGAACAGTCATATGTTAGAGACAAGTGATTTAAGCGTAGTCGAAGCGTTGCAGCGGGTGTTGGGGACGGTCTCCGTTTTACCGGCTGAGCGCGTGCCACTGCTCGACTCCCTGGCTCGCGTGCTGGCCGAGCCGGTGGTCGCCCGCGACAGTTTGCCCCCTTTTGCCAATTCGGCGATGGACGGCTATGCACTCCGCGCGGCCGATCTGGCGGCAGCAACGGCCGAAAACCCTGCCCAGTTGCGCGTCATTGGCGAAGTGGCCGCCGGTAGCGTGTTGGAGCAGGAGGTCGTCCCTGGCACGGCGGTGCGGATTATGACCGGCGCGCCGCTGCCTGCGGGGGCCGATGCGGTGATTCCCGTCGAAGACACCAGCGAACCCTGGCGCGATGCCGACCGGCCGTTGCCGCAGGTCATTGAAGTCCGGCGGCGCATCCACTCTGGCGACTATGTGCGCTATCCAGGGGAGGACATCGGCGCGGGTGAAGAGGTATTGCCCACAGGCCATCTGATTCGGCCGCAAGAGATCGGGGTGATGGCTTCGTTGGGCGTGGCCGAGGTCAGCGTGGTGCGACGGCCGCGTGTGGCCGTTCTCGCTACTGGCGATGAGTTAATCGCTGTGGATGAACCGCTGCGGCCGGGTAAGATTCGCAATAGCAATAGTTATGCTCAGGCCGCACAGGTGGCCTCATTGGGCGCGATTCCAGTGATGCTGCCCGTTGCCCGCGACACAGAGGATGATGTTCGCCGCCGCCTGCAAGAGGGGACCGCCGCTGGTGTGGACTTGTTCATTAGTTCGGCCGGTGTGTCCGTTGGCGTCTATGATGTGGTGA
Organism: uncultured Ardenticatenaceae bacterium; assembly: GCA_964410625.1. Lineage (GTDB taxonomy): Bacteria > Chloroflexota > Anaerolineae > Promineifilales > Promineifilaceae > CAYPHY01. The sequence goes on from CAYPHY010000065.1 coordinate 19,409, forward strand.
AGAGCGTTTTGGAGCGGGAGGGTAATATCGGTTTTTGGCGGGTGCGGATGCGACCGGGCAAACCATTGGCCTTCGGCCGCTATCAAGATGTCCCTTACCTGGGGCTGCCTGGCAATCCCGTCTCGGCGATGGTCTCGTTTGATCGGTTTGCTCGTCCCGCTATCCTCAAAATGGCAGGGCATAGCGAACTGGAACGGCCGACCGTCACCGTCACGATGGGCGAGACGGTCCACTCCGACGGCCGCGAGAGCTACCTGCGAGCGATTGTCAGCCGGGATGGGGAGGGGTATCGCGCAGTCACGACCGGCGGGCAGGGTTCGCACATGATGAGTTCGCTGGTGAAAGCAAACGCCCTCCTGGTTGTGCCAGAGGGCGTGACGTTGGTTGAACCAGGTATGCGGTTGACGGCGTTGTTGCTGGATCGGCCGTAGCGTCGGCTTTGTTTGTATGGGCGGCTTTGTAGGCTGGCCTTGTACGGGCAGGTTTCAAACCTGCCCCTACTCGCTCCCCTGTAATTGCAGCGTCCGGCTGAGCAACTCCTCTTGTTCCTCGCGGTGGCCGCGCCCCTTGCGACGCTTCTTCTTCGAGCCGCGCTCCTTGGCCTTGACCGAACTGATCACATCATCACCCATCGCTTCCCGTAGAGCGATTTCCATGGCGGTGGGCAGATTGTTCAAATCTTCTTCGTCCATGTCACTCATCGCTGGCTCGTAGCGATCACGTTCCTGGCGGCCGCGGTCGGAACGGCCGCGCTCTTGACGGCCGCGATCACGATCAGGGTGGCTCCAATCGGTGTTGCTTGCGCGGGAATAAGATGACTGCTGCTGCATCACCTCTTCCGGCTTCTCCATCAGCGCTTTCATGCTCAGGTCAATGCGGCGCTTGCGCTTACTAAAGTTAAGCACCTGCACCTCGACCTCATCACCAACCTTGATCACTTCGCTGGGATGCTTTACATAATCGTGGCTCAGTTCGCTGATATGGACCAACCCTTCGCGCTCCGCACCGATGTCTACAAACGCGCCGAAATTCTCCAGACGGGTGACCTTGCCGGTGAACACCTGGCCTACCTTTAGGTCGCCCCAATCAACGGCCAACGGCTCCAGCATCGTCACCATCACCTGTTGCCGATCGGGGTCTACTTTTTCAACCCAAACTGTAACTTCGTCACCTTCCTGCAATACATCGGAGACGCGATTGACCTGACCCGCGCCCAATTTTGAGATATGGACCAGCGCGTTAACATCCAGACCAATATCAATAAAAGCGCCATAGAGTTCCAGCTTCTTCACCGTGCCTGTGAGTTTTGTTTTCCGCTGCAACTCTTCCAGGCTAGTTGGGGTGGGTGCTTCGGTTTCTTCCATGACGGTATTAATCATTTCTCCATTCATTGATAGAACGCTCCTGAGACAGGAATTCCTATCCTTTGCGCTGCACATAGGGTGCTTGGCAGCCTATTCTTCACACTGTGAAAGGGGGGCAAAAAGTGATAGGGCTTCTTTGTAGTAGTTTAAGAATCAAAGAAGAATTATAGCAAGCACACGGGGTGTGTCAACCGAATATCCAATAATTGCTCTGGGATGATTATGAGACAGTTGGACGGCTAATACCCTGTTTAAAAAAATTCAACCGTCATTCCGAGCGGAGCGAGGAATCCCTGGCGAGTGCGTTGAGCAGTGAATTGCTAGGGATTCCTCGCTCCGAAGACTCCGCTCGGAATGACGTGGCGCTCACTTTTGAACCAATGCACAAATTACACCGTTTCAAAAGTTATTTGCTCATCCGTCATTCCGAGCGGAGCGAGGAATCCCTGGCGAGTGCGTTGAGCAGTGAATTG
>CAYPHY010000066.1:0-20593 GCA_964410625.1 uncultured Ardenticatenaceae bacterium
TGGTTGCCCAACCCTTATGGTTGCCCAACCCTTATGGTTGCCCAACCCTTATGGTTGCCCAACCAAGGGCAGGCACAAGACCTGCCCCTACATGATGCCGTCTATAATTGCCCCGATAACCTCCACCGTCTTTTCCACATAGGTTTGACCGTCGGGTAGGCGGTTGCGTGAATCAAAATAATCACCCTGTCCGGTGTGGCGCATCGGGCCAGGATCGATTGTTGTGATCTTACCGGCTCGTTTGGCCTGGTTCCAGGCGGAATAGGTGACGATGGGCCAACGGCCGGGGAACAGCACATCCCCAATGCGCGGGAATTTATCTCTGGAACCTTCCAGGTGGTAAAGGTGACGGATGTAAGCGATAGCCGGATCATCGCTCAATACGCCACCGATGGAGATGACATAGACCGGCGCAGCCAACCCTTCGGCCAGATAACGGCCGACGCCCAGCGCGATCTGCCCGCCACCGCTCCAACCCATCACCACAATCGGACAACCCCCTTCTGGTGGGTAACCATGGCGAAAGAGGCTGCGGGCGATCTCATACCCAACCCCGACGTTATAGATGGGGCCATAGCGTGGATCGGCCGATACGCCCACCTGGAATAGATTCCGCACAAAGATAAAGGCGCTGAGAACGCCCGGCCGCCCCTGCAAACGGCTTCGGTGAATCCAATCCCACAACCAGGCAAATTGCCGCTCGCCATTCAGCGGGTTATTGGTCACTGAAAAAGGGAAAACATCGTGGACGACGACCCCATCCGGCAACCGTTCGCCCAGCCGTTCGAGAAAGCCACGCTCGCGGCCGGAAAGGGCTTCGGCCGAAATACCGCCAATGGCCGTCAGATAGACGATATAGACCGGTGCGGAAGGAGGGCTTCCAATAGCCGCCTGCCCTTCAGCGTCTGCACCAACACCGCTCGCCGAGGGTATCATTTCCGGGTTCGCTCGGCCTGTGGGCGTCAGCCGTCGCTGCGACCATCCCGCCCACCAGCCAAGCGTCTCGAACGGGGAGAGCAAGGCCAAAAAGATCAGCAGCAACACCCCCACGCCGCAGAGGAGGATGAGTGACTCGAATAGAAGATTCATGGTGATCGGTAAGCAGTGGACAGTCGGCAGTTGGCAGTAGCGTAGATGGACAAAATCTCTCAGTTGCCCAATCTCTCAGTCTCCTAGTCTCTTAGTCCCCATTCTCTCCTGCTCCCGCGCCTGACGAACGAACGCTTCGATCAGCGTGTCTGTCTCCTGCTCGGCCGCTGTGCCGGTGGAGATGCGCCAGACCCAATCTTCGGCCGCTTCAATCGCCTGCGCCCCGAAACGAGACACAACCTCCAGCAACACCCAACCCAACAAACAGCAAAGCAACGCCTGCCACAAGGTGAAACCAAATAAGCGCGAGACGCCGACCAATGTGCCGAGGAAAACCCAGATGTGGAGAACGTTATCAAGAATATTACCCACATAGGGCAGCAACACGAGGAAGCCAAAGAGGAAGGGGGCATAGCTGAGGCCAACGACGGTCAGGACTGCGGTAAACGGCTGTTGCTCATCCAACACAAAGGTGGCAATCGCCCAGATGGACAACGCCCAAAAGATCACGCTGACGACGAACAAGACGGCCGAGGCGATCAGGCTGATGATAAAGCGCGAGCGGCTGACGCGGTTGGCAAACAAGACCACGCTTTGCCCCAACGTGATGGACAGCCCGCCGAGAAAGAGGGTGGTCAATCCCAGTTGGGTGCTGTCGGCCGAAGCCAACGCCGCCTCATAGGCCGCCGGATCGAGCCGCAGCAACCCGCCCAGCACCGCCCACAATGTCCCCAAGAAATCTTTGCCCGGTAACATCTGTTAAACACCAGTCCCTAACCACTAGCCACTAACCACTCATCCCCTACATAACCTCTGGCGCACTCATGCCCATCAAATCCAGCACCCGCGCAAAAAGCTGCTTCGCCGCGCGGTAAAAGCGCAACCGCGCCAGCCGCAACGGCTCTGGCACCTCGCTATGCAGCACGCGGCACTCCTCGTAGGTCGGATGAAACAGTGCCGCCAGATCGTAGGCATAGAAGGCCAGGCGGTGTGGCTCATAGGTGGTGGCGATCAACTCCAACACCTCACTCAGTTCCAACGCCTTGCGCAAAAAAGCGATCTCCCGTTCATGCGTTAGCAAGCTCAAATCAGCGTCCTGATCGGCATCGGCGTCATACCCTGCCTCCACCCAGCGGCGGAAGATGCCGGCGCAACGCACATGGGCATTTTGAATATAGTAGACCGGGTTCTTATCCGAATGTTCCACCGCCAGATCAAGGTCGAAATCCACCGGGCTGTTGGCCGAGCGGGAGATCATGAAGTAGCGAATGGGATCAGGGCCAACTTCGGCCAGCAATTCATCTAGCGTCACATAATGGCCGCGCCGTGTGCTCATCTTCACCTGCTCACCGCTGCGCGTCAGCGAAACGATCTGGTGCAGCAGCGTGTGGACAAAGTCTGGCTCATAACCCAACGCCTTGACGCCCATGAGTACCTGGGTGGCAGTCGCATGGTGATCGGGGCCGAAGACATCCACGACCAGATCAAACCCCCGCTGCCCCTTGTCCCAATGATAGGCCATATCGGGCAGGCGATAGGTCGGTTCACCAGAGGATTTGACCAGGACGCGATCCTTGTCGTCACCAAAGGCCGTTGTCCTGAACCATTGCGCCCCCTCTTTTTCATAGACATACCCTTTTTCTTGCAAATCCTTCAGCGCCGCCCATACCTTGCCCGTCTCGTAAAGACTTTGTTCGCGGTAATAGACATCGAAGATGATATTGATCGCCGCCAGCGTCTCTTTTTGCTGGCGTGAAATACGGTCTTGGGCGTATTGACCGAAGAACTCCACCGGCCGTTCCGCAAGCGTATCCCCATAAACCGCCAGCAACTCCTTCGCCAGATCAATGAGGTAGTCACCCTGGTAATGCTCGTCACCCAACTCAACATCCTGTCCCAACTGTTGCAGGTAACGGATGCGCAACGATTCGCCAAGCAACGTCACCTGCCGCCCGGCGTCGTTGTAGTAATATTCGAGCGTGACATCATAACCGGCCGCCCGCAGCACCCGCGCCAGCGTATCGCCGATCACGCCCCCTCGCGTGCGGCCGATAGTAATCGGGCCGGTCGGGTTGGCGCTGACACACTCCACCTGTGCCTTCTTGCCCTGCCCCAAATTAAAAGTGGCGTACTGGTCGCCTTCGCGAATGATGCGCTCAACCAACTCCTGTAGCCAGGCGGCCGACAGGCGAAAGTTGATGAACCCCGGCGGCGCGACCGTCACTTCGGCCAGAAAATCGGGATAGACCAGGTGATCGGCAATCGTCTGGGCGATCTTCAGCGGGGCTTGCCGTGCCGGACGCGCCAGTTGCAGCGCAATCGCCGAGGCATAATCGCCATGCGAAGGGTCACGCGGCCGTTCAACGACGACATCAGGAATATCAAAAGCAGCCAGTTCGGCGGCCGCTTGTGCCTGGGCAATTGCCTGCTTGACGGATACCGCTAACTGATGATGTAATAAATTATTCTTACTATCTATACTATTCAACATAGCCCCATATTTTAACACCTCCTCTCCTATCCTGCGAGAAGACGCCCGCCCTAGTACAGCGATTTTCCTAAATCGCTGCTAACGATGCTCATCGAGAAACCGCGATTTAGGAAAATCGCGTTACAACGGCCGCGCCCTGACGAGGGTATTTGATATAAAATTGAACCGCCAGATCACTTGACTTTAGTTAGCTAAAAAAGATATGATGCAGGATATTGTGGGTATTGTGGGTGGGGTAGCGCTTCAATGTCAGTTCCCTGGCAGAGTGGGCCTGCTTGCGGGAAGAGTAAGAGCAATAAGATTGTCAACCGAATAGAAAAGGAGATTGCAATGAGTCACGTTTCCCAAAACTCTACTAGAGTAAGGCGATCGCTCTTGTTGCTTGTCGTTACTGTGCTGACCCTGCTTCTGGCTTCGGCCGTCTCCGCCCAGGGTGTAACCAGTGCCGCTAGCAACCTGGAGCCAGGTGTCCACACCACTTATCGCCAAAATGTTCCGATCAACATCGTCTTTGTGGGGTATGAAAAAGAGGATGTTGATGCTGAGGCCATTGTCAGCCAGCTCCCGTCGAGCTACACACCCATCGTTCGTGTTCCCCCGTTTTATGGCGTGGAAGGGCGCGATATGGGCCTGCACTTCAACTTCCGCTATCGCACGCGCTTTGCCACCGCCCCCTTTGAAGAGGACTTCTTCAACTACCTCGCGGAAACCGGCACGACCGGCGACCCGACCTTCTTCCAACTCTTGTATAACGAGCAAGAAACCAATGTATTGGACGTGACCGGCCCTGTTCTCTATATTGATGCCCCCTCGGCCGAACAGTGGTTGGCGACCAACGCCCGGCGACTGGGCATTAATGCCAACATTGGCTACACCATCTTCTTCATCAACTGGCACGGCCGCGACGACTTCCAATTCCACGTCTACACCAAAACGGATGAAGTAGACCTCGATACCGGCTTTAACTTTGGCGAAGACCCATCGCGGGCGTTGATTGCCTGGGGTGGAACCCACAGCCGCACCTGGTTCTACGATCTGTCCGCCGGACCGGAGTGGAACACGACCAATTGGCTAGTTGATTTTCCTGATCTGGATGGTGATGGAGTAGAAGATTATCGAATGCCGCCCGTTTGGGAATATACGGATGGTGGTTACCGCGACGCGGATGAACTCTCCGGCGATTTGGCGCTGGTCGCCCGTTTTGTCGCCATCAATCTGATCTTCACCAGTTCACCCCTCTATGATCCTCTCGTTGCTTCCCCCGGTCCGGGCGGTGATCGTGTGGTGCATATCGAGATGTTTGAGGACGAACCCAACAGCAGCGGGTTGGACTGGATCGATACTGATGCCACCCATCAATATCTCTCCGCCTTCCAACCCTATTATGATTGGCAAGTCCATCTGGAGGACAATGACCCCATCGATCGCGGTGCGCGGCGCTCTCTGCGTATCTTTAATGGGTTAAACGATAGGGAAGATTGTTGGACACCACTTGGGGATCCTTTTGCCCAGCTTTTCTGCTACTTTGATGCCAACTACGACGACTACGTGCCTGCCTATGGGCCGGATGACTACGTCGGTGCGGTCTTTTCCTTCAACACCACCGACGCACAGATGGGAGACAATTTTGGCTTGCTTGGCTATGCCGATGATAACTGGACGGATGGCACGCAAAGCTTTGTCTTCCAATTTGATACTCCAACCTACCGCGACTTTGGCTTTGGCTTCACCACAACGACAATCCATGAGTTCGGCCACCACATCGGCATGTCCCATCCACACGATGGTTACGACGCTGAGTTAGGCTTTGACTATGGGCCGGGTGGCGATTTATTCTTTGCCTGGGTTGGGGACGAAAGTGACAGTGTCATGTCTTATCTCGGCATCAGCAACAGCTTCGGCCGATTTGACCAGGACAACATGTATCGCTACGAATTTGCCGGTTATCTCAACTCGGCCAATGACATTCTGGCTGATGTGTTGGCTCATCCTGACGCGGGGAGTGTTCGGCCGTTACTCAACGAAGCGAACATGAAATCACGTGAAGCGATGCGCAACTTCAGGAGGTGGAACTATCTGACCGCCGCCACCAGCGCTCGCCAGAGCTATGAACTGGTAGCGACAGCGGCCGAGCAGCTAGGTGTGCCGACAGCCGCGGCCGAAGCCATGTTCCGTATGGCCCCCAACCCCAACGTGCCTCGCCAGGTTGACCCGATCCGTATCCCAGAAAATTGGGAATAGGTGTAATAGGGTATGGCCGTATGGCTATGGCATGACAGGGTAGAATGATTTCTACCGCTGGCACAGGAAACTCGTTGAAACGGGTTAGGAATAGCAAGCGTTCGTGGTGACGGGGCTTTGCTCGCAATCACCACGAATACCCCAAGACCCCTACAGTTAAGCTGTAGGGGTCTTTTCATTGGCATAGCAGGGTTGACAATGAAACACCATCAATACGAAGAAACAGACGAAGATTTCGGTGGTGCGAATGGTGAAGAGAACGCCTAAGACAGCAGGAGTTTTAATACTTATTATACTGTTGGTTGTCGTACTCTTATACACTCTCTGAGCGCGTATCAGGCAGGGTAAAAAAGAAGGTCGTCTCTACACCAATTTCGCTCTCCGCCCAAATTCGGCCGCCCTGCATCTCCACCAACGCCTTGGCAATCGCCAGGCCCAAACCACTTCCCCCCGTCGCCCGCGCCCGCGATGTATCCACCCGGTAAAAGCGATCAAAGATAAACGGCAGATGTTCGGCCGCGATCCCCGGCCCGTTGTCGCTTACTGAAATCGTTAGAGATTGGAGATTGGAGATTGGAGACTGAGAGATTGGGAGATTGGGAGATTGGGAGATTGGAGATTGATGCCAACCGGCTACTTGCCACTTGCCACCTGCCACCTGCCCCTTCTCCCCTGCCCCTCCGCTCCTCTGCTCCTCCGCGACCCGCACCACCACCCGCCCATTCGACAGCGTATGCGCCAGCGCATTTTGCAACAAGTTGCGTAACACCTGACCGGTACGCTTGGCATCGGCCGTCACCAGCCGCAAATCCTCCGCCAACTCCACTTCCAGCGTAATGCCCTTTGCCTGGGCCAACGGCCGCACGCTCTGGACCGCCGGTTCAATGATGTCGGCGACATTTAACGGCCGCAGATCAAGCCGCAACTGTCCTGCCTCGGCCAACGACAACTCCTGTAGATCGTCCACCAGTCTTGACAGCAGGACGACTTCCTCATGCATGGTGTGCAGCGTTCCCCCGTCGGCCGCCAATACCCCATCCTGCACCGCCTCCAAATAGCCGCGAATGTTCGACAGCGGTGTGCGAAGTTCATGGGCGATGTCGGTGACCATATTGCGCCGCAACTCCTCTTGTCGCTGCAAGCCACCGGCCATGGCATTAAAGGCGTGGCCCAGTTGGCTGATCTCATCCTTCCCCACCACTTCCACACGCTGGTACAGGTCTCCTGTTTCCATTCGCCGCGCCGCTTCCGTCAGCCGTTGCACCGGTCGCAAAATCCGCTGCGACAACCCCAGACTCAACACCCCGGCCATAACAACCGCGCCAACGGCCGCCAGCCAGAAAAAGAGATTGACTGAGCCGATAAAAGTTTCCACCCCCTCCACACGCCCCTGCCCAACACCATAGCCAGGGGTAATTAGTGTCCGGGTCAAGATATAAGGTGGTTCTGGAGCCTCTGGTGCTGGAATGCCAGATTCTGGAACGCCAGATTCTGGACCTACAGAAAGGGAGCCAGTAAACGGCCGTTCCGTTAAAGACCACGCCGCGGCCAGGGCCGCATCCAGTTCCTGCCAATCTCCGTTGAAGCGAGCAATCAGTTCTGCTTCGTCTGTGGTTAAGGGAACAGGCACAACTCGCCAAGAGGGGGCTTTGATCTCTCCGGTACTTTCCAAAGGCACAGCTCGAAAATTCAAAACCGCCGAGGCGGGCGAGCGTTCGGGTAGAAGAAACGCTTCCGGCGGAAGCTCGGCAAAGGGCGCCGCCCCAACAAATACCTGCCCCTCCGCATCGGTTACTGTAATCGGGCGGCCGTAAGCTTCGCCAATGGCATCAACCAGAAGCTGTGCCTCTTCCGGCCTACTCCCTTGAAGCTGCGATTCTAATAGATGGGCGATTGCCCACTGATCGCGCTCAAGATCACCCAATACATAGCGGCCGAATGCATTGGTCGTGGAGCGATTGGCAAATAGGGACACAAACACCACGGCCACCACGGCCACGGTCATCAAGGTGAAAAACAGCCGCCAGCGTAAGCTGTGGCGAAGGCTGAAGGATGAAGGCTGAGAGCTGAGGGATGAGGGGTGAACGATGCGCCATCTACCGTCTGCCTTCGGCCGTATGCTGTCTTCTATTTTAGCACCGCCTTCATCCTTCATCCTTCTGCCCTTCATCCTTCTGCCCTTGTGCGGCAAACTTGTACCCGATGCCATAGACCGTTTGGATATAACGTGGATTCGATAAATCCGGTTCGATCTTCTTCCGTAGTTTCATCACATGGACATCCACTGTCCGGTCAAGGCCATCATAATCATAGCCAAACGCCTTTTCCACCAACTCCTCACGTGAAAAGGCGCGCCCCATCTCCTGCGCCATGGTTGACAGCAGATCGAACTCCTTCGGTGTTAAGTAGATGGGTTTCCCAGCTAACTGCACTTCGTGGCTGGCAAGGTTGATATGCAACTCTCCGGCCTGAACTTCATCGGGCGTTGCGGAGCCATTGAAACCGGCTCGGCGTAAGACCGCCCGCACACGGGCCACCACTTCCCGCGGGCTAAAGGGCTTGGTCACATAATCATCGGCGCCAATATCCAACCCCTGCAGCCGGTCGTCTTCAGTTGAACGGGCAGTGAGCATAATCACCGGGATCCCTGGTGGCGGCAGTTCGTGGCGCAAAATGCGGCAAACCGTCAGCCCATCCATCTCCGGCAACATCAAGTCCAGCAATAACAGATCGGGGAGTTGCTTTCGCGCCAGTTCCAGCCCTTCTCGGCCGTCATAGGCGGCCGTCACCACAAATCCAGCGCGTTCTAAATAGAGGCGCAGCAACTCGGCCGTTTTCCGATCATCTTCGACAACAAGAATTTTCGCTCTGCCCATCTTTAGATTATAACAGTGGTTACGCAGATGACGCGGATAGGCAATAAGCATTGCACGCAGATAACGCGGATTCCTTTCTAAAAAAATCCGCGTTAATCTGCGAAGTATCCGCGCCATCTGCGTAACGCGTTCTACTCGGCCGATTCCAACAATGCCCCGCGCAACGATTCCAACATCTGGTCAGCTTCCGCCTGCGTCAGTCGCCCTTCCTCAACCGCTTTGCTCAGCTGTAACTCCAGTCGCTCCAGGAGATGGGCATCTCTCAGATGCTCTATCCGTCCCCCAGCAAAGATACCAGCATCCAGTTCAGGCAACTCCTCTAATGCTTCAAAGTGTAGTCCGGGTACCCCTATCATTCCCTCAACTGGAAACCCTTCGCCTATTGCTCCATCCGATCTTAAGTGTAATGCAGACCAGGGACTGGTATTAAACTCTTCCGCCTGTTTGCGGATCGCCTCCGCTTCTTCGGCCGTCAGCCGACCAGCCGCTACCGCATTATCCAACACCTGTCCAACCGCCTCCTCCATCGTTTCCGAGTCGAGACCGCGAATCTCCACTCGCAATTCATTAAAGAAGTAGCTTGTTTCATCCTCCCCGACGGTTCGCTCATCGGGTGAACGCTCAATCGTAATCGCATCACCCACAATCGCTTGAAAGTCGGCCAGGATCGCTTCCACATCCGCTTCAGTTAATGTCCCTTCCTCCTTGGCAGCTTCCAGAGCGCGGATGAAGCCCAGTGGTCCGGCAACAAAGATGGGTTCTGCCCCTTCAAGCGCGGGCATTGCCATCGAAAAGGCCCTCCCCTCGGCTGCGCTGGCGGCGTTCTCTTCTATATCAGCGAGGATGTAGGCTGATTCTTCCTCGGTCAGCACGCCATTGGCAACGGCCGTTTCCAACGCTGTCTCTACCGATTTTCGGGAGTAAAGTGGGCCGGCCTCGGCAACGATAGCGTGCGGGAATCGGTGCCAAACCGCTTCCGGTTCTGCAGACACCTCTGCCTCCCCAGGCGCGGATGGCTCCTCCGGCGCAGTTGGTTCTTCCGGCGTTTCTGCTTCCTGGGCAAAGCTATAGGCGGCCAGGCCCAAACTCAGCAAGGCCCCAGCCAAGACCATCAAACCACCAATCAACAAGAGCAGCATTCGCCCTCTTCGCGGCTTTTTATGGCTACCCTCATCAACCACATCAACCACATCAACCATTTCCATCTCTTTTTGCACTTGTTCGTCCATTGATCACACTCCAATCACTTTTGTAGCGCGGGTTGTTTTACCCGCAAATCAGTTTTGCTATGAGTACTCATCCGCCCGCATTATAAACAATCACCCATGAAGATTTGATGAAGCTATCAATGGTCGTACAGGGAACAACGGCCGTCTCGAAAACTGCTTGACAATCACCCTTGAAGGCGTATACTGACCACACCGTTCAGGGCTAAAGTTGATGGCCCTGTTACCAGCCCGAACATCCCGGTTTCGATCCAATTTGAAAGATAAATCACACCTATAAACTATGGCCCTACAAGTAACACCCCTCTCCAATGTTGACGCGGCGTGGTTGAAGATGGAAGACCCGACCAATTTAATGATGGTTTCGGGAATTATGACCTTTGCCCAACCGGTGGATATAGACTATTTGCGCGACCTCATCCAATATCGGCTGCTGCAATTCCGGCGTTTTCGCCAGCGGGTGGTGCGGCCGTCGCTGCCGCTCGCCCCATCTTATTGGGAAGACGATCCGAACTTCAATCTTGATTCCCACATTCACCGCATCGCCTTGCCCGCCCCCGGCGATCAGGCTGCCTTGCAGGAAGTCGCCAGCGATCTGATGTCTACCCCGCTCGACTTCTCCAAACCGCTCTGGCAGATCCACGTGATTGACGGCTTTGGCAAGGGGGGTGCCTTAATGGTACGTCTACACCATTGCATCGCCGATGGCATCGCCCTGGTAGGCGTTCTGTTGGCATTGACCGATCTTTCTGAGGGTGCGACCCGTCCCGAACCGCCGGAAATCACTGTAGACGAAGAGAGCGTTGATGATAGGTCACTGTCGAGCGATGGTTTCCAGGCCAGTTTGCAAGCGATGAACCAGCGCACGCGCACGGCGTTGAAATTCGGCCGTCGCATCGGCCGCCGTCTGTTGCTAGAGGGGATTGAAACATTTCTTGACCATGATCGGCCGCGCCAGTTGGCAAACAACAGCATTGACTATAGCTATCGCCTCAGCAAAATCCTCCTTCGCGCCACCGACCCGCAAACCCCCTTTAAGGGGCAACTGGGCGTTGCCAAACGCGTCGCCTGGTCCTGCCCTGTGCCGCTAAACGAAGTGAAAGCGATCCGCAAGGCACTAGGCGGCACGGTCAATGATGTGCTCATCGCTTCCGTAACCGGCGGCTTGCGTCGCTATCTGGAAGAAAAAGGGGAAGATGTCGAAGGCATGGACGTGACGGCGGTTGTCCCCGTCAACCTGCGCAGACCGGAAGAGATGACGGAGTTGGGCAATAAATTTGGCCTCGTCTTTCTCTCCTTGCCCGTCGGTGTCGAAAGTCCCCGCGACCGGCTGACCGAAGTCCGCAGGCGAATGGACGCCATCAAGGATTCGCCAGAGGCCAGTGTCGCCCTCGATGTGCTGAGTATCCTCGGCATGTCCCCACAGACGGTGCAAGAGATATTTGTCGGCATCATCGGTTCGCGGGCAACGGCCGTGCTCACCAACGTCCCCGGCCCGCCGATCCCCCTCTACCTGGCCGGGCAACCCATCGAAACGATCATGTTCTGGGTTCCTCAATCCGGCCGTTTGGGCATGGGCATCAGCATTCTCAGCTACGCCGGAAACGTCTATCTCGGTCTGGCCACCGACGCCGCCCTCGTCCCCGACCCAGAAGCGATCATCGAACATTTCTATGAGGAACACGGCCGCCTGCTGGCACTAGCGAATAGGTAACGCGACTCAGAGGTTCGCTTTGCGATTCGGTGAATCGTGCTACGAAGAGGTTGACCATGATTGACACGCCTATATTGACTGAAATACCACCGATAGTCATGAAACTTGAACCTATCATTCAAATGACGGATGAAGAGTTCTACGAGTTTTGCCAGCTAAATCCAGAACTGCGCCTGGAGCGCACAGCCAAAGGGGAAGTAATCATTATGTCACCGGCGGGAGGAGCAACCGGACATCGTAATGCCCTTCTAACGATTGCCTTTGGGCTATGGGCCGAACGCAATGGCGAAGGAGTCATCTTTGAATCATCAACCGGCTTTAATCTCCCTAAGGGAGGAACACGCTCCCCAGATGTGGCATGGGTACGTCGCGAGCAACTGACGCCGCTCACGTCAGAAGAGAAGCAAGGCTTCTTGCCCTTATGTCCAGACTTTGTGCTTGAACTGCGCTCCCCAAGCGACCGGGTAGTTGACCTGCAAAAGAAAATGGCAGAATATATAGCCAATGGCGCACGACTCGGTTGGCTGCTTGTTCCAGAGACACGCAGCGTCTATGTCTATCGCCCCGGCCGCAAACCGCAACACCTGCAAGACGTCACCACTATCTCCGGCGATCCCGACCTCCCCGGCTTCACGCTCGATCTGTCCCCCATCTGGCAACCCCTGTAACGCGGATTGTTTATCCGCGCATAGCGACCGGGTAGGGTAAACAACCCGGCCTACAATTTCCAACCCCATGCCCCTTCAACCCCACTCCCCCGCCTGGTATGACCGCCTGGCGACGATGCAAGCTGGATACTCCTACCCCTGGCAGTCGAAACTCGCCCCGGATAATGGCGAAGACACCTATCTGCGTCTGGTTCACGAACAGCTTCGACCTGATATTGATGTGCTGGATGTCGGCTGTGGTCATGGGGAAGTGCCATTGGCCCTTGCCCCTTTCGTCCGCACTGTCTTTGCTTACGATCGCGTGCCATCCTATATCGAAATGGCACAATCGGCCGCCACCGAACGCGCCCTCACCAACGCCACCTTCCTCTGCTACGACTCGTCGGTCAATGACTCCTCGGCCGATGTACACGCAACACCCCACATACCGGCCGATGACAACAGCTTCGATCTACTGCTCTCCCGTCGTGGCCCGCTACACTGGCTGGAAGACGCTCGCCGCGTCGCTCGCCCTGGTGCGGTCATCATCCAACTAAACCCGATGTACCCGCCACCGCCCATCTGGAATGACCGGCTACCCGTGCCATTACGCCGCCCCATCCCCGGCCCTTCAACGATGCGCGATGCGGTGGAACGGCGGCTGGCAAACGGCCGACTCACTATCCATAGCTGCTGGACCTTTGAAGTACCGGAATATTTCCCGGACATTGAGCAACTCTACCGGTTCCTCAGTTGGGGCTATGCACCGGAGGAAGTGCCTTCTTTTGCTGAAGTACGGCCGTTGCTCGCAGACATCTTCGCCGAGCATGGTACGGCCGATGGTCTCCCCCTCCGCCACAGCCGCCTGCTCTGGAAAGCGATTGTAGACTGAGAGTATCTGTAGGACACCGATTCACGTAGATTAGTACAGATTTCTTCTCTGTACCTCTGCGCCTCTCCGTTAATTATTGGTACAATCTAGCGAGCTTATTCAATGGTTATCACCACCTGACTATCGTTGCCAACGAACGAGGATTCTAACTATGTCCACCGATCCCCAATCAGCTACCAACCCTTTGCCAGGGCAAACGCTTTCGCTCGACCAAATGGCCCACATCCATCTCCAACGTGGCGAACTGGAACAGGCGCGAACGCTATTTGAACAAAGCCTGCAACTGAAGCAAGAAGCGGGCGATATGCGTGGCTCGGCCGTCTCGCTCTCCAATCTGGCTAATATCTGCCTGGACCAGGGTGATGCGGATACAGCCGAACAACTGCTCCACCAATCCCTCTTCCTCTACCAGCATCTGCAAGATTTGCAAGGGGGCGCATATCAAATCGTCAAGCTCGGCCAACTGGCGCAAATGCGTGGGGAGCATGACACCGCTTTGGAGCAATATCAAGAGGGATTGGCGATCTTTGAGCGTCTGGGCGCGGCAGATGAAGTGGCGCAGGTGCGGCAGATGATCGCCGGTTT
The DNA here is from genome assembly GCA_964410625.1 of uncultured Ardenticatenaceae bacterium. Classification (GTDB taxonomy): domain Bacteria; phylum Chloroflexota; class Anaerolineae; order Promineifilales; family Promineifilaceae; genus CAYPHY01. Next base: position 13,762 of record CAYPHY010000066.1, read on the forward strand.
AGCAGAGGAGCAGAGGCAGGCTGCACAGAGTTCATCTGGGGGAACGGAGTCGGTGACACAGCTTTTGCAACGGGCGCGACAGGCGGCCGCCCAAGGGAACACGGCCGAAGCGATTGCCACGCAGGAAAAGGCTGTCCAACGACTACGCGAATCAAAAGAGGAGCCATCTACGCTTGTCGCTCGTAGTATTGCACTCTATCAACTGGCTGGCTATTACAGTGATGCTGGTCGCCACAGCGATGCGGTTCCCGTATTGGAGGAAGTGGTCGAGCTGACTGAACGCACCGGCCACGCTGAACTCTCCCAACTTGCGCCCCGCGCCCTCGACGGAGCGCGGAAGATGGCCGCCCTTTCCCCCGCTGACCAGCAGCAGCTTCTAAGTCAGGTACAGCAAACATCGGCCGTGCTCAACCGGATGAGCGACGAAGAACGAGCGAAGTTGCAAGCGGCCGCCCAACGCATCCAAATCCAGTCCCTCGCCGACCAGACCCGCGAGGCGGCGATCAAAGCATTGCGCGGCGAAGCCGACCGGGGCGTTATAGCGTCACAAATGGAGCGTGTGGCCGAGGAGGCTACGGCCAACCAAGAGGAAGGCTCTCCCTGGTTGGAGGTGGCGGTGTTTGTGCGATCGGTGGCGGCCGTGTTGCGTGGGAAAACGGCTCCACCCGTTTCTACTACTTACCAGGAACATATGGCGGCCGTGCTGGAAGTACTTGAATAAATAACAATATAATAGCTAGAGAGCTTGTCTCATTTTATTGTACAATGTGATGCAGAATGCCTGAGATTGCAAGATTTTTTGGGATCGTGATCCGAATATACTATGAAGCTGGTCGTCATCACCAGCCACATTTTCATCCCGTGTATGGAGAGCATGAGGCAAGCTTTACAATCGATCCGCCTGCATTACTGGCAGGAACTATGCCAAGAAAACAGTTACATCTGATTCTTGCCTAGGCAGAACTCAATCAAGATGCATTGATGGTTAACTGGCAACTTGCCACCCAGGGCCAGCCGCCAAGGAAGCTAAGCGGACTACAAGGATAACCATAGAAAACAGTTATTATCTAACCAGTGATAGAATCTATCGCGTGACAAGATTTGAGATAATCGGGGATTATACTATCCGGCTTTATTTTAATGATGGCAGTCAACGGGTAATTGATTTTCTCCCTATTCTGTCCGGCCCGATATTCGGCCCACTTCGCGATCTAGATCTCTTCAACCAAGTCCAAACACAGCCGTACTGTACTCCGGTTGTCTATCTGTTCCCACCGCACCACGCTTGATGACATTGAAGCAGTCTTCAATAAACTATCCTCGATTGGGGCAGAGTTAGATCAGGCAGAATTGGAGAAGCGGGAAGCGGCCGTCAAACACAAATAAAGGGGCTGTCAAATCTGTTCGCAGATTTCTCCAAGAAGCAGGTATAGAACCATGATGGAGTATAAAGGTTACATAGCAAAAGTAGAATTTGACGATGAAGCCGACGTCTTTCACGGCGAAGTAATTAATACACGTGATGTCATCACCTTTGAAGGCGAGTCCGTTGCCGAACTGAAACAGGCCTTCCAGGATTCAGTCGAGGATTATCTCGCGTTTTGTGCAGAAAGAGGGGAAGACCCAGAAAAACCATTTTCCGGAAAGTTTAGCATCCGCATTGATCCAGAATTACATCGTCAAATCACGATTAAAGCAAGGACATCTAACAAAAGCCTCAATAGTTGGATCAGTAAAACCCTGGAAGAAGCCATAGGAACTTCATAGCATACGGACATAATTGTGGCGCGGCCGATCAGACACCCCATCCAATCAACTGCGCCACAACGCTTAATGCGGAAGAACTGCCGCTAAAAAGCCAACATTTCTCCACATTTCTCCACATTCGCCCTTATCTCAGCACGGCGGGCAAGTACAACTGCAACCCCGCCGCCACTTGATCGAGGCGCAGCAGGACAATCTCCTCGCGCTCGACGACATCACCGGGGCCAAGCAGTTCGGCGCGGACGACCACATCGCCGGTGGCCCCGGCCGCTTTGCTAAAGGTTGCCGTCACCCGCCCCTGGTTGTTGGTCACACCGGTATGGGTCTCGCCACCGCCAATCGTCCCCTTGTCGCCGTTGTCGTCGCCGACGCTGAGGCGTACGGCGCGTCCCGCCACCGGCTCGCCATACTGATCCAGCACCGTCGCCACCAGCGTCGAGCTATCCACACCCCCTAAATGGGTCGGTGTAGCGGTCAACTGCAACGAGCGAGCCACCGGCTGGGCCATTCTCACCGTCGTACTCGCCTCCAGCCCCCCTTCGGCCATAACGCTGATCTCGGCCGCGCCAGTTGAGGTTCCGGCGGTAAAGATGACCGGCAAACGGCCGTTGTCATACATACTGGTTGGCAGCGTGACCGTCCCCAACGCTGGAGGGGTCACCGTGAACTCTCCGGCAAAGGGCTTGGAGATACCCACAATCTGGCCCAGATCGTCAATCAAGTTCAGCGTTAATTCCGTCGTATCGCTGCCATTTGGGCGCAGCGTCAATCCCAAACTCTCCAGCGGGTTGTCGAACTCCAGCGCGACGGGCGGCCGGAACAGGGCCACCTGAGCACTCTCGGAAGCGGTGATCGCGCCGTCGTCTATTTCGGTCAACGTCAATACGATGTCGCCCACTTCTCCCAACGTCTCATCGCTCATCGGCCGGCTGACGTAGGCATAGACCGGGACTGTTGTGTTTGCCGGAATACAAACGCCAAGATTCTCCGGCGAGAAGTAAGTCCAGCCATCCGGCACACTGAAGTTAACCGCATAGCAATGCTCGACCGAATGGAGATTCTCTGCCCAAAAGACCACTTCGACGGCCGCTGTGCCATAGTACCCTTCCTGGTAAAGCGGCGGGTAGATGTGTAGAGGCTGGAAGTTGAACGGAGCCGGGTCGGAACGTTTAAACTCGGTGCCGTTAATCGTTCCTTGCACCCACAAGTAAGCGGCTCCGGCCGATGGTGGGGTGAAGGCGTCGGAACCGAAGCGGCCGTCGCCCGCCTCGCCATCGTTGTGCAACCCGTCGTCATAGAGGATAAACGGACTGCCAAACGACGCGCCGGACACCGTTTGCAGCCAGCCTCGCAACTGCCGGTTGTCGGTGGTGCGTCCCAGGTCAAGGAGGAAATTGTGGCTCTTCGTGGATAAGGTGTGGAGGCCGGGGCTGCTGGCGCGGAGGTCGCTGGCGGCCAGGGCGTTGAAGGAGAAGGTGGCGTTCCCGCTGGGACCAACGGAGATGGTGGCGGTGTAGACCCCGCCGCGGCCGTCGGTATTGACCTGGATGAATTGTACCATCCGGTCGCCGGGCTTGTTGTTCATCGTGATGCAGCGCACATTGGCCGTGTCGTTGCAATTCACCAGATTGCCATCGGGGTCAGTTACGGTCATCGGCGCAAAGTCGCCGCTGTAGCCAGTCTGCATAAAGACCACGCCCTCAATCAATGGGTCCACTTCCACCTCATATGACTTGCTGGGCTGTGGTGGAGCCGGGGTGAACTTGTATCCCATACCGCCGGAGGCGCCACTTAATTTGTTTTTGCTGACAATGACGTTGTTGCCGGTGAACAGCAACGAGTCAATCAGGCCGATTTCGGCCGTTGCCGCTTCCTGGCGCAGTTGTAGATATTGGAAACGGATTTCGCCCGTCTGGAAATTCAGCCACGCCTGATAAGCCCGACAGGCTGTGTCGCCATTGCCATAATCAGCTACGCCTTGCGTCGAGATGATGTGCCATTCATCAATCCCCAAATTGCCGGTAAAGACATGCACTTGAGTGCCATAGTGATTCGGTATTCCGCAAGCAGCGAGGTGGGAGTTAGCACCCGATTGTCGCGCAGGAGGAGGCTGAATAAATTGCCACACGAGATCGGTATCCAACAAGCTCAGATATTGTCTGGAGAGATTCGGACAAAAGTCGGGGTTGGGGTTGAGACAGGGGTCCATCTCAATATACCCATCCTGACTAACCTCAACCACCGTTGTGTCGTCCCCATAGAAATCGAAGCTGTTTGGTAGATTAAGCACCAAACCGTTGGTGGTTAATATGCCAGCGTCCTGACCGAGTGATTCGGCCGGGAACCATTGGTATTCCCAGGGTTCGAGGCGATCCCAGCGATAGGTGAAGCCGGTGCTGACGTAGTCGCTCCAGCGGCCGGCCCCGGCGGTGTGGCTCAGTTGGGCGCGTACCACATCGGCCGCGTTCGCCAATTGGTCGGGGGCGACGTAGATGAACTGCCCACCACTCATGATCGAGGTCAGCAGGTAAGGAACGATGCCGGTGGGTTGGGCGCCATCGGCCGCCAGCCCCAGATAAGTGCGTTCGCTGCCGCTCACGTCCGGTTGTTCTCTGGCCGGGGAACCACAACCACCGAGTAGGACGATGGAGCCGCGCAAGCGTCTTTCGTTCAGCATCAGGCGTAGTTGTTCGGGCGTCAGGCTGTCGGCGCTGTCGCCATCAGTATAGAGCCACGCTTCGCCGTCGAACTTGGTCTGGATCGCTTGTGAAAGTGCGCCCAATCCAGGGACGGGACAGCCCGCATCTGGGCCGTTGGCAACCAGACCGTTGACCACTGGCAATACCTGTGGGGCAAAAAACTTGCCTTCGAGCAGCGTTTTGACAGCCGGGCTGCCGGCGTCGAAGGTGTAGATGTTGAAGTCGGTGCCATTTGGATTGGCGGCCATCTCCGTCACCTGATCGCCAAGGATGGTCTTGACGCTGTTGATCTTCGGCGCGGCCGGTGGTCCGGCCATGCTGCTGCTGGTGTCCACGACCATCGTCGTCTGGTCCCACCAACGGAAATCGAACGGGGGTGCGGCATTGATCGCTGTCGGAGCGGCGACTTCGGCCGTATTCGCCGTCGCTGCCAGAGGAAGCACGGGCAGCGAGGCAAGGGTGATATTGACGTTTTGCACAATGGTGGCGGCCGTTGCCGCATCCGACGGCAGACCTAGCTTGCGCCATACTTGCAAAAAGCGGCGCATATCACATTGGGCGTTGCCCTGGAAGTCGGCCGCTGTATAAGCTTGTTGGATGCGCGCATGGCGGTTGTTGACGGTGTCGCTACCGTCGTTCTGGATGTCGAAGAGGTCCCAGAGTAAGGCGGCGACCGCACCTTCGTCACGGTCACTGGCGGTAACGGCACGCATGTTTTCCAGGTCAACCGTTGGGCCATCGGGGTCAATGTAGAAGTTGACACCGGCCGAACCGGGCATAATCGTACGCGCGGCGCTCTGGTAGTAATCGGGATACCCTTCACCCCAGGCAAGACGAGTACCGTTGACGCCATTGTTAACACCGGGTAGCGAATGTGCTCCGGCAGGATTCCGGTAGCAACTGAATTGATGATCGGCAAAGTGTCCATATTCGTGAATGATCACCGAGTCATCCCATTCGTCGGTGGCGGAGGGGTCGTCGCCGATGACGATGGTAGTGCGATTGCTGGAGTAGAAGGAGCCTTGCTGGCGACGGCCGCCTTCCCAATACACGGTGACTGAACGATCCATTACCGGTGAATCAGCGTTGTTGTTGTTCCAAAATCTCCAACCATAGTAGAGCGAGTCGGCGATGTTGAATATTTGCGATTGTGCCTGGTTGAGGCGATAGACGCTGACATCAAAGTCTACGTTGCCCCCTTCGGAGTCTATCGTCCCTGAATCCCAGCAGTAGAGTTCTTGTTCACTGGTCTGCTCAATGCGGGCGATCAAGTTGCCACCATCGCGCACTTCGGCGCAGACGCGGAAATAGAGTTCCAGTTCGTCATTGAAGACGCCGTCGTCGTCACAGAAGTTGAAGGTGAAGCGGCCGTTAGCGTCCGTCACCGTATGTCCATAGGAATCATCAGAGAAGGTATCTTCTTCGCGCATCTCGACGAGGATATGGTGGACAGGAACGGCCGAACCGGTTTGGGTCTGGTATTGGCCGATGTAGCGCGGGACGGCTGGGGCAGGGGTTTCCGGCACAAGGGTGGCGATGGGCATCCGGTTCTCGCGGGTGAGCGTGCCGGTGACGTTGAAGCAGCCGTCGGCGGCGCGGCCGGTCGCTCCGGCGAGATGGGACTTATCTACCGTACGGCGCACTCGTGGTGGTTGATAAGCGGGTGTTCGCGGGTCGAGGTCAGAGGCGCTGGGGTTGCTGTCGTTAACGTCAAAGAAGAGAACGCCGGTCGCCGCGAGGGAGGTGGCGTCGTTGGGGAAGTAGAAGGCTTTGGCGCGGACGCCGAAAACGCCAGAATCGTCGAAGCGCACCTGCCGCGTAATGGTAGCGGTCTCTCCGGCGTTGACGCGGCCGATGGCGTCGAAGGCTGGGTCGCCGAGGAGCGTACCACCATCGGGCAGTTCCCACATCACCATCAGGTCAGGGGCGGGGCGGAGCGGCCGCGCGGTCAAGGTGAGGCTTACTATGCTGCCGGGCGTTGGCGGCCGGTCGGCCGTCAGCGTGACTTCAACGCCATTGTACGCGCCACCAGCGCGATCAATCAAAATAGGAAGCTGGACGGCCGTTGAAGAGGGAGTCGCCTGCGCTGAAACAGTGGCGACAATCAGAAGAACAGAGACCAGAGACAACACTATCCACGAAGCCAATCGAATACGTCGCATTGCCAACCTCCATTGAATGAATTAAGGGGGATTTACCGGTGAGTCATGAAAATCTGCCAGATTGTGTTGGTGTATTGGTATATTGGTGTATTCGTGTATTGGGTTTCTGCTTGATATTAGGAATACACCAATAGACTAATAGACCAGTAGACCAATCTATTCTGTTTCGACGGTCAGGGGATATGCCAGCGACACGCGGCCGTCACG
>CAYPHY010000067.1:0-19713 GCA_964410625.1 uncultured Ardenticatenaceae bacterium
TCCTCGCTCCGCTCGGAATGACAGCTAAGTAGATAACTTTTGAAACAGTGTACTACAATGGATTAAGGAAATAAACGGATGGTCTTGAGTAGCCAGCGTTTGATACGAACCACAGATTGGACGGATCGCAAATATTTTTACGGGTAAAATCCGTGCTTATTCGTTTAATCCGTGTCAAACCGTGGTTATCTCATGTTATCCGCTAATTTCACCATCCGTTGTTGTCTTCCGTCGCCGTTTCGTAGGCCAATCATCTAGCCTCCGGCACAAATTTCGGGATACTAAAGAGAGCATGAAACTGCACGGCCGTATCATGGCAATCGATCTCGGTGAAAAACGTATCGGCATTGCGCTGAGCGACCCGACGCGCACGCTGGCTAAGGCGTATGGCGTGCTGGCGCGTAAATCGCGGCGCGAAGATTTTGAGCGATATGCCAATATCATCGCCGAACAAGGGGTGACGCTGGTGGTGATGGGACTGCCGATCACCTTGGCGGGGGAGGAAGGACAGCGGGCAGCATGGGTGCGGGATTATACCGCCGAACTACAACAACATCTCGACATTCCGGTTGTCTTTTGGGATGAGAGCCTGACGACGAAGGAAGCGGAAGCCAGCTTGCGAGCGCAAGGGAAGCGGGGAAGGAAGCTCAAGGAGCGAGTGGACGCCGTGGCGGCAGCGTTTATTCTCGAATCGTTTCTGAATGCAGAAAGGCTGAAGAAGGATGAGGGATGAAGGCTGAAGGATGAAAGGATTTCTTAACGATGCAACATGAGCTGGCGCGGGGGGAACGAGGTGAGCAGCGCAGACGATCCAGGATTGGATTGGGTTGTCTGTTGATTCTCCTGGTGTTGGCGGTTGGTACGGCGGGGGCGATTTACGTTCTCTATAATCAGTGGCAACAAGATTTTGCCGCCAGTGGGCTGGATAGAGAGCTATCCAACCCGACCTTGGACCCGGCACGGCGACTATGGCTGGAACAGTATCTGGTACAAAGGACGGAGCAGTTGCGCCAACCGGCGGGGACGGCGGCCGAGCCGCTCTTGTTTGTCATTGAAGCGGGCGAGTCGGCCAACCAGGTGGCGCAAAAATTGGCGGTGCTGGGCTTGTTGGTTGATACGGAGCTATTCCTCAACTATCTGCTCTATTATGGCCTGGATGGCGGACTGGTCGCCGGACAATATATGCTCGATCCGCAAGCCACGGTGATGGAATTGGCCGATACGCTCAGTCGTTCCGGCTCGCAGGTGATGGAGTTAAGCTTTCTGCCTGGCTGGCGGGCCGAGGAGATGGCGAACTATCTGGCGGTGGTCACGCCAGGACAGATGTCGGCCGATGACTTTCTAGCCGTTGTCCAACGGCAGCGCGAGACTGACCTGGCTCGCTATGAATTTTTAGCCAGCTTATCAGCGGACGCTTCGTTGGAGGGGTATCTTTTTCCAGGGACGTACCGGATAAGTCCGACGGCCGATGCTGAGTCATTGGTGACGATGATGCTCGACCAATTCGACAACCAGGTGACACCGGCCATGCGCCAGGGCTTTGGCACTCAAGGATTGTCAATACGCGAGGCGGTCATTTTGGCATCGGTTGTCGAACGAGAGGCGGTGGTGGATGGGGAAAAGCCGCTGATCGCCAGCGTATTCCTCAACCGCCTACGCGCCGGGATGCCGCTGCAGGCGGATGCGACGGTGCAATATGTCATCGGCCGACCAGGAGCATGGTGGAAAGTACCGTTGAGCGCAGCCGATCTGCAAACCAACTCCCCCTATAACACCTATCAAGCCAACGGCCTCCCCCCTGGCCCGATTGCCAACCCTGCTCTCGACTCCTTGCAAGCCGTTGCCACACCGGCCGAGTCAGATTTCCTCTATTTTGTGGTTGATTGCGTAGCCGGTGACGGCCGTCACTTGTTCGCCGTAACCTATGAGGAACATTTGGTCAATGTGGCGCGTTGTCAGTAGGCAGTGGTTAATAGTCAGTGGTTAGTGGACAGTAGGCAGTGGGCAGTATGAAAAGACGAGACTCCTCCCCTTCCCAATTAACAATTGACCATTCACCATTAACCATTCCCGCTGCTTCTCTGCTTCTGTTGCTAACACTCCTGCTCACCGGCTGTGGCTCAACCGCTCCTGTCGTCAAGGTGGGATTGGTTGCGCCGTTTGAGGGGCGATACCGCGACGTGGGCTACGATGCGATTTATAGTGCGCGGTTGGCGGTGCGCGAAATCAATGCGGCGGGGGGGATTGGTGGCTACCGGGTGGCGTTGGTAGCGTTGGATGATAGTAATGAGCCTGAATTGGCGCGGGAAACGGCCGCTTCTCTGGTCGTTGATCCCGCTGTCGTCGCCGTTGCCGGGCATTGGCTGCCGGAGACATCGGCCGCCGCCGGAGCGGTGTATAGTAATGCCGAATTGCCCTTTCTTCAGTTGGGACAGCCGCCGTTTCTCCCCTACGATCCGCAGGCGTTGCCGGATGAGTTTCGCCGGGCGTATGAGGCGGTGACGCCGTTTGATGAGGTGGCGGGGGAGTATGCGGCCGCGACCTATGACGCTTTCCAACTTTTATGGCTCGCGCTGGCCGAGGCGGAGCGGGCTACAGGGAGAATTGACCGCGCGGCCGTCGCTCAGGCGTTGGCGACGGCCGAACATCAGGGATTTGGGGGACGAGTATACCGGCCGTGAGTTTATAGGCGTGTTTGGCAATCTCCGTTACATCCCGGTTTACTATCAGATTGCCCCTATGCAAGATGGCTAAATTGTGGAAAATAGAGGCAGACCGGTGAGTTGGTACATTTTTAGTCATCACCAAGGAGGAAAGGGATGAAACTCATTCGACGGATTATCGGCTTGATTATGTTGTTGACGGGTGTCATTTTGCTTGTCGTGTGCCTGGCGGCCGCGTTCATTATTCCGAGCGTATTAGATAATGTCCTGGTTGGTGTGGAAAGTGCGTTGGGAACGACGGAACAGGGGCTGGTGGCGGCCAAAGACACGTTGTTGCTGGCACAAGATACCATTGATAGCGTGAATGTGGCGATGGATAGCGCGATCGCCACCACCGACGATGTGGCGCAGACGGTGGCCGATACCGGGCCGATGTTGGATAACATCAGCACGGTTGCCACCGAGCAAGTGCCGGATAGTCTGCAAGCGATTGAGGACACCCTGCCAGCCGTGATCGAGGTTGCAGGTGTCATTGATAGCACCTTGATTGGCTTGAGCGGCTTTGGATTCGAGCAAGAGTTGGCGGTCCCGGTTTTGGGTGCGGAAATCCCGATTCCGCTGAGTTTTGACCTGGGCATTGAGTATGAACCGGAGGTCGCCTTCGATGAGGCGTTGGGCAGTCTGGAGACCAGCATTGCCGATGTGCCGGAGAGCCTCCGTGCTTTGCAGACCGATCTCGATACGGCGAATCAAAACATGGAAGTGCTGAGCACCGATCTCTTTTTGGTCGCCGATAGCCTGGAAGGGATTAACCAGAATATCGCCTTAATCAATCCCATACTCGATCAATATATCGCGATTGTTGATCAAATTAATAGTTCGCTGACGTTGACGCTGGGCCAGCTACAAGCGCAACTAGGCACAATTGGGCTGGCGTTGGCTGCGCTCTTTTTGTTCCTGGGCCTGACCCAACTGGCTCCGATTTATCTCGGTTTTGAACTGCTAACCGGCCAACGCGATCCCGATCGTTGGGAAGATCGTATTGAAGCGGAAGTGGCCGAAGAGGTGGAGAAAGCGGCCGATACCGCTTATCAGTCCCGCCCTGTCGTCGCCGCCGAGTCCGCTACGGTGATAACCGGCGATTCCCCAACGGTCATTGAGACTGAATCATCCGATTAGTCATTTGGAGTGTACCCATTCGATTCAAGCTGATCTTTCGCGCGAAAGATGTATCTACCTGTTTAACGCCGAGGCGCCGAGGCGCAGAGATTGAGCGACTTCATCCTCTGCGCCTCCGCGTACCCGCGTTTCTTCCGCTCAACAATTACCTTCTGCCCCTTTTGGCTCTCACTTTCTTGCTAGTTGGACTGGTGGCGTGCCAGGAAGGGGCGGAAAACCGGGGCGGTTCTTTAGTTAGCGATCCGGCTACGGTAACTGAATCGCCAACGGCCGCCGGTACAGACAACACACAACTGCTCCCCACCCCCACACTCGCTCCAGAAGCGGCCGTCATTCGCCCACCAACACCCCCCGTCCAACCGACGCCGACGCTCCCGCCCGGTGTCTCGCCTCCTGCGCCGCCAACCCTTGCGCCTGGGGAATCGGCCGAGATTCAGTCCGGCGACCCGGCCGATGAGTTGGCGGTATTGACGATTTTGGAGCGACCATCGCCCAGTGGCAGCCCAGATGAACTGTTGCGAATGGGCAACCAGGACATTGCCAATGGGGATTATGCGACGGCCGTTGAACATTTTACCCTCTTGCTGGAGGATGAAACGCTGACCGCCGAGCAAAAAGCGCAGGGGCAACTGGGTTTGGGGATTGCTTATTTGCGTGAAGGACTGGCGGCCGAGGCGTTGGCCGCGCTCAATCAGGCGGCCGAAAATGGGGAAGCCGCCGAGCAGTATCCTGAGCGCCATTTTTTCACCGGGCAGGCGCATGAGTTGCTGGGCGATTACCAAAGCGCGATTGATGCTTATACGACTTATCTGGCGGCCGAACCAACACTCACTACTTATGTCAATTCGTTAATTGGCGAGGCTTATTTAGCACTTGGCAGTCCGGCCGAGGCCATTGCTGCCTTTGAAGCGGCGCTAGAGGGACAGGCTCACCGCTTGACATTGATCGACATCCGACGGGTGCTGGCCGACCTTTATTTGGGGGATCGGGAGTATGCCGCCGCTATCCGCCACTATGACGCCATTCGCGACGCGGCCGTCACCGAAGCCACCAAAGGGCAGATGACCTACTTGGCCGGATGGGCGGAACAGATGGCGGGCAATGAGGAAGCCGCCTATGAACGCTTCCAGGAGGGGATTACCAGCTATCCTCGCGCTTACGAGAGCTATCTGGGGTTGGTGGAACTGGTCGAAGCCGGTGTGCCGGTGGACGAATACCAGCGCGGCGTGGTGGACTATTATGTGGGAGCTTACCAACCCGCGGTTGAGGCATTGCTGCGCTATCTAAGCGAGGACTCGGCCGAAACGAAAGCCGACGCCCGCCTTTTCCTGGCCTGGTCTTACGAAGGCCTGGGCAATCTGGAAGCGGCGTTGGCCGAGTTAGAGCAGTTTGCCATGCTGGATGCCGAACGCGCCTTGTGGGAGCAGTCGGAGATGCTCAACCGCGCGGGGCAGGCGGCCGAAGCGGCTGAGCATTACCTACGCTATGTAGAAATGTACCCTGAAGGAGAGCAGGCAGCGGCGGCCACATGGCAGGCGGCCGTCCTGGCGGCCGACAGCGGCGATACGGCCGCGGCCATCGAACGCTATCTGCTCCTGGCCGACAACTACCCCTTTACCGAGAATACGCCACGCGGCTTGTTCTTGGCCGGTTCGCTGGCGCGGGATAACGGTGATACGGCACAAGCGATTGAGATTTGGCAGCGGGCGGCCGAGACCTATCCTCAGAACGAGTATGGGGCGCGGTCGGCCGTGGCCTTGCTGCGCTTGCCGCAAGAGGATTCAACACCGGCCGACTACTCCGCGCTGGTCGAGGAGTTGACCCCGACCAACTACTTCGCGCTGCGGGCGCAGGACATCCTTTCCGAGACGTTACCCTATGCGGCCGAGGGAGAGATGATCATTCCTGAAAATGAGGCCGCAGCGCAGGCCGAGGCGGAGCGATGGTTGCGCGAGCGGTTGGCGGCCGAGGGGCAGACACCCCCTGACAGCCAATCGTTGGCTGAGTTGTCGCCGGAAATAGCCGCTGATCCACGCCGGGTGGTGGGCGAGAAGCTCTGGCAGCTAGGGCAGTATGAGCAAGCCAAGCGCGAATTGGAGGCATTGCGCGAAAGCTATGCCGGAGATATGCTGGCGAGTTATCAACTGTCGCTCTACTTTCGCGATTTAGGCCTCTATCGCTCCTCGATCATCGCCGCTGCCACTGTGTTGAGTGCGGCCGGGGCCTCGATTTATGATGTGCCGCCATTCCTGGGGCGGCTATCCTTTCCCGTCTACTATGCCGATCTGGTCATACCGTTGGCCGAACATTACGGCTATGATCCCCGTCTGCAGTTTGCGCTGATCCGGCAAGAGAGCCTGTTTGAGAGTTTCGCCACTTCCAGCGCGGTGGCCCAGGGATTGAGCCAGGTCATCCCTGATACCGGGGCCTATATCGCCGGGCGGCTGGCCTGGCCGGATTATGAAAACGAGGACTTATACCGGCCGATTGTCGGCCTGATCTTTGGCGCGTACTATCTGGATTTGCAACTAGATACATTTGACAACCACCCCCATGTGGCACTGTCGGCCTATAATGGTGGGCCGGGCAACGCCGCCCGCTGGTATGCCCAGGCGGGGGATAACCTGGATCTTTATTTGGATACGGTAGACTTTGCCGAAACGCGCCTGTATATTATGCGTATCTACGAGGGCTTTCGAGCCTATGCCTATCTATATAGTGAGCAGTAAACGGTAATCGGTGACTGGTAAGCAGGGGTGAGAAGCAGTGATATACTGATAACCGATAACTGTTAACTGATCACCGTTTAACGGATGGGCGAACCATGTCCTTCGATTGGCAGACGGGCGAAAAAGAGTGGGAGACGGAACAAGCGGAGCTTGCCGAGAGGCAACGGCCGCCAACAGCAGCCACGGCCGCCTCTCGCTGGCGACGGCTGGCTGACCGGCGACTCTGGTTGGTGGTCGGCGTGGTCTTGCTGCTGGCCGGGGGGCTGGTGGCGGTGATCATCCGCCAGGTCAACCGGCAGGCGGCCGAGGGGGTAGCGGCCGTTGAAGCGGAAGTGCAGGCCACCCATGAGACCATCATCCAGGCGGCGACAGGCGAGGATTTGGAGTTATTCCGTTTTTTGCTGTCGGGGCGCGATTTGGAATGGGGGGAAACCCAAGAGCAATTAATTGATGAGGGACAGTTCTTCGACCGTTCCGGAGCCGGTTTTAGCTGGGTGGCCGAAGGGGGAGCGGCCGAGGTTGCTTCGATGACGCTGGATCCCCAATTACAACAGGCAGAAGTGGTGGTCAACGAGCAGTACATTGTCCATCCAGAGCCACAGATAACGGAGACGGTGACGCTGCAACAGACGGCCGTTTACCGACGCGGGCCGGACCGCTGGCTATACACCCCACCGGAGCCAGAATTTTGGGGAGAGGCAATGACGGTCCATGCCTCCCGGCTGGTGATGACTTTCCCGGCGCGTGATAATGACGTGGTACAGCGACTGCTCCCCGACCTGAGCCGGGTGATGACCGACTTATGTGCTAATCTTGGGAGTGATTGCCCTGAGACGTTCGCCCCCCATCTTACCTTGAGTACAGACCCGGCGAGCCTGTTGACACTTGATAATCCGTTGCAGCGCTGGACGGCCGGGGCGGAGATGACGCTGCCGTCGGTGACGTTGCTCGGCCGCCCGCTGGACGAGACCGGCTACCAGATGCTCTATCGCGACTATGCCTCGCGCCTGGTAAGTTCAGCCATCACCGAATTGACCGGTTGGACCTGCTGCGCCCACAGCCTCTACTACGGCACGTTTATGACAGCGCAACTGGAGGCGCTGGGATTGCGTGAATGGCCGGACACAAGCGAATCTTTTCAGGCCGTGATCCAAGACCCACCATTCGCCAGCCAGGAGATGCAGGCGTTTTGGCGTAGTGGGGGGATTGATCCCGCGCCGCAAAATGTCATGCCTGCCTATGCGCTGGTTGAATTTTTGATTGAGGAAGGTTCACCGCTCTCGCTTTTTGAGCTGCAACGGATGTTGGTACGCAATCCAGGGTTGCCCTTTTGGGCCTGGATACAGGATGCGACCGGCGGCCGTTACCGTTCCTTAAACGACTTCCAGCGCGACTTGCTCGCCTATGCGCTGGAGCGCGTGCCGGTGAATGCCCCTCTTGGGCCACCCAACGATGATCTACAGTTGGCCTGTCGGCCGACAGCTCCGAATCAACAAGCGGCCCTCTATCGCTATGATCCGGCAACCGGCGTGTTGGAGCGGGAGCGTGGGTTGAGCGGTACATCCATCTTAGGCGGGCTACCGGATGATCAGGGTGTGGTGGTGGCGATGTTGCCGACCACCCAAACGGATGGTAGTACCTTTATCTGGCAGGATGGCGAAAGTACACAGCTTGTCTACCCTGTGCTAAACAGTCGTTCAACGTCGCTGATCCCTTTGCCGATCAATTCGCCGGAGGAGAGCGTTCCTTTGCTCGTCTGGGACATGGCCGCTCCCCCTTACGCCCGTCTTGCTCTCGATCAATGCCAGTTAGAGGAGGCTTGTCCGGCTCAAACGTTGCTCGGTCAGCCGCTGTGGTCGCCGGATGGAACGCAGAGCATTTTGAGCGTGGAAGAACCTCGGCCGGTGGGGGCGGCCGTCACTGGCGGCCAGCGCACTGCCTTGATCTTACTCGCCGACGCCATTGGACGGCAGGCGACTTCGTTGGAGTTAGGCAAATCTCCCTTTTGGCTCAATGATGGCAGCGTGGGCTATACCTTACCTTATCTGGGGCCAGGAGGGCAGGCAGTGGTCTTGCGCCGCCCAGAGGCAGACGGTGAACTATCGGTCGACCGTGTTTTATTTGATACATTACGGCTTTTGGTCGCCACCGAAGCCCCCAACAGCGGCGGACTGCACATCGATCATCTGGTGGTCAGCCCCACTTATGCTGAACAGATGATGGTGGTCACGGCCGATACGCTTGGCACGGCCAGAACCAGCTATCTGCTGGCTTATGATTTCACCCAAGATGAACTGACAGTTCGCTACCAGTTGGCGACAGAGCCGCTGACTTATCGACGAGGTTACCAACTTTCGCCCAACGGCCGCTGGCTGTTGATCGCCTCGCTGGTGCAACCAGAGGTGAGCGGGGTGTATGAACCAACCTGGCGCATCTATCTGCATGATATTCCCAACAACCGCACGCGCGAACTGGAGATGATTGTCCCTGGGGAATGGCCGGCCCACTGGGTGATTGATTGGTCGGCCGATGGACAATGGTTGTCGCTGGTGTCGAATGGTTATCTGCGGCTTATCCCCTTAGACGACGAGCCGTTGCCAGAGTGGCCGGTCGTCTTGGAGGGATTGAATTGCCATTCGGCCGCATGGGTATCAGACTCCCCGTAGCGACAATCCTCCGGATTGTCTCGGTATTCAGACAATCCGGAGGATTGTCGCTACCGTACTGTATATTATATGGTAGGTGAGCAGTTGATTATTGTTCGTTAGCGGCCGTTGCTTGCGGCTACAAACGGATGTACAAACGCAGGTGGAGAAGAAGCCGAAACAACCTTAGACCAGGAATGGTCATTAAGAATGGCACATTGGGAATGTGTACGCCGTCCCCGTTGGGAACATTCTTGCCGTGAACGATTTAAAAGATAGGACTTACGCATTTTGACACGAATGGCACGAATACATCGAATTTTACTCGGTTCTTTTCGTGAAATTCGTGTTATTCGTGTCGAAAAATTCTAAGCTGCGTAAGTCCTGAAAGAAATAGTGAAATTTGCATCGAATGAACGGGAACGCCCGCGAACGCAACGCCATTTGTGTTAATTCCTGAAATTCGTTGCAAAAAGCTAAAGCGAGTGACGGCCGATGTCTAATGGTTTCGACTGGCAAACGGAAGAAGAGGCAGAAAAAGCCTGGGCCGGATGGGACGATCCGCCACCACCTTCATCCCCAATAAACAAAGGGCCTAATTTTCAATCGTTGCGTCGCTATTGGCGCGTGATCGCCGTTGTTGGCGTTTTAGGCATTGCTGTCGGCCTCGTTGTCTGGCGGCAGGTTTCGCGGCGGGCGGAGGCGACGATGCAGGCCATTCGTGCCGATGTAGTCTCCAGCTATAACTTGACGCACACGGCCGCCGAAAGTGGCGACGAAGAGCTGTTCCGCTCGTTGCTCTCCGGCCGGGACAGTGGCTGGACCCAGGCAAACCTCTTCCTCTTTCAGCAAAAGCAACTCTTTGACCATCCACAAATGGGCTTGCGGGCGGAACCGGCCAGTTTACCATTCACGTTGCAAACGGAGCCAGACGAGCAAGCGGCCGATCAATCCACCGTAGAAATTGAGCTGTCCCCAGACCTGGTGCAAGCGGAAGTGGTGGCGGTGCGGCCGTTTACCGTGCTGACTACGGGGCAGCCCACAGCGGCCGAACCCGTCTTGTTGCGGCAAACCTCGCTCTACCGGCGGGGTAGCCAACACTGGTTGCTTTCGCCGCCGTTGAATGAGTTTTGGGGGGAGTGGCAGACTATCGAAGGGGAACGACTGACGGTGTTGGTCCCGGAACGGGATTTGACGATAGGGGAGCGATTGGCGGCCGATCTTGACCAACTCCTGCTCCGCGCTTGCGACGAACTGGCCGACCTCGATTGTCCGGCCGATTGGCAGATCACGCTGCGGCTGGAAGGTGATCCACAGATATTGCGCGAGATGGCAGAGGTGAGCGTGCGGCCGTCGCCCAATAGTTTCATTGAATTGCCAACGCCCACACTGGTGGGCTTGCCCGTCGAAGATAATGAGGCGCAGGCGGAGGCGGGCTACGCCGCTTTGCTCAATGGTTATACCAGTCAATTGTTCCGGGCGAGCGTGGCCGACCTGCTTGGCTATGCCTGTTGTCAGGCGGTGTTGGTCTATAATGCGCTGGTGGACTATCAGCTAGGAGAGTTGGGCCTGCAACCCTGGCCGGTGGATGCAGCGATGTACCAACAGGTGCTAACGGAACGGGCGCGCGGGCAGGATATCGAGCGTCTCTTTCGCGTGAATGAAGATACATCCCATTTTTATGAGGAGGATAACCGGCCGGATGCGCTTTATGCCTTCCTCGACTACTTGTTGCAGACCCTGCCCGATTCATCTCCGGCAAGGATGATTGAATATCTGCGGAAAGGGGAAGGATTTTCTTTCTGGTTTGATCGCTTGTTGGCCGACCAGCCGGATCAGGCCGAGGTGGCCTTGTTGCGTACCGATCTCGATCGCGCCTGGTGGTTGGCCGCTTACCAGGCAGGGGCGGAGACGGAGACGGCCGAATTGCCCGCACAAGATTTATATATGACCTGTACTTCGCTCGATGATCCGGAGGGAGAGGAGCTTTCCTCGGTGCTGCGTTATGTGGCGGAGCGCAACGTTTGGGAAGAGGTGTACGAGATGAGAGGCTATGCCTGGCCGGTGTTCTTACCGGGGAGTAACCAATTGCTGCTGCAAGAGTTTGCTCCGATCGAACAGCAATGGGGCCTGACCTTGTTGAGCAAGGGGACACCACGAACCCTGGCAGAACGGACACCCCAGGCGCGGTTAACCTTTGGGGAGACCGATCCCAACGGGCGTTGGCTGGTAGTCTACTTTTTTAACGATGTGCAGCAGCGAATCTCAGCGATGTTGTATCCAATAGACGAATGCCCGGATGGGGATTGTTCGCCAGTTGAGTTGCCTGGCTTTGTGCGCTGGTCGCCAGAGGGTACGTTTGCTATTTATGCCAATACGAATGGGGATACATTTCCTACGGTTATCTCAATCAACAACAGGCGTTGGAGTTTGACCAATGAGTTTGCCGTTTTGGCTGCCGCTCCCCTGTTTTTGGGCGCGGGCACAGATCCGGCTATGGACATGGACCAGCTAGAGCTGGTTGGAGAAGGGTATTCGCCTTTCTGGGTGAGTGAGCATGAGTATGGGTTCATCCGGCAGGACCCGGATCAGATGGACAATCAAGAAGTTGTATTGGGCGAGGTTGAGGCTGGAACGCAACAGATTAGCACAGGAAGCCAGCAAACGATCCTTTCAACGGCCGACCTGATACAACGAATCCCAGAAACCAATCAGCCTGTTGATTTGCGTCTGGCCTATGTTGCCCCTCACCCCAGCGATTCGAATTTGCTGTTTGTTGCGGCGCTCGGCCGACAGACGCCCCGTAATCAACTGTTCATTTTCTCTCTCGAACGGGATGGCGGCCAGCCAGAGCTGCGATTGCAGGCGGATATGGATATTTATCATTCATTAGGCTTTTCGCCCGACGGCCGCTACCTGGTCATGACGGGACGCGACGAGAGGACCAACCGCAGCTCAGATTCGACAGCTATCTTGCTGCTCCACCACATTGAAAACAACGAGACAACGCCATTTTTGACTCGCCAGCCAGCGTTTCTCGTCTCCACTTCCTATAATTGGTCGGCCGATAGTCAATGGTTGACCTTTGTCATGACCGATAATATGGTCGCCGCCGTTGCGCCCGATGCCCACGATATACGGCCGCTAGTCCACAGCCACGGTGCCTGTACCAGCGTCACCTGGCTAAATGAGTGACGAGTGGCGAGTGATGAGTGGCGAGTAAATATCTTCACTCGCCACTCGTCACTCATCACTCGCCACTATTCAGACAATGTTCGACTGGCAAACGGAAGAGACGATTAAGGAGCCGGTGGGTTGGGATGAGCCGCTATCGGAAGTGGTGCGGCCGTCTGGCTGGCGGCCGCGTTGGCGGCTGATCGCAGCGATTGGCCTATTGGCCCTTATCACCGGGTTGGTGCTTTGGTGGCAGGTCAGGCAGCGAGTAGCCGAAGCCACACGGACAACCCAGGCAGAGGTGATCGGCAGCGTCAACCTGGTCCATCGCGCCGTAGAAAATAGGGATGAGGAGTTGTTCCGCTCGTTGCTCTCCGGCCGTAATCTGGGATGGACGGAAACGGCGCTTGACCTTTTTGAGCGCGACCTCGTTTTCGACCGGCGGCAGTTGGGCATGGTGGCCGGATCGCTGGAATTGCCCTTGACCTTCCGCGACGAGAATCCGGCCGGACAATTTGAAGCCTCGGCCGCTGCCTCAACGGTTGACATCACGCTCTCCCCCGATTTGGTAGAGGCGGAAGTGGTGGGGATTCAGCCCTATGTGGTCGCAAAAGCGGCATCGGTTGGGGGAATGGAAACGGTATGGTTGCGGCAAACAGCCATTTACCGGCGTGGTGAGCAAGGCTGGCTGCTTTCGCCGCCGTTGCGGCCGTTTTGGGGGGATTGGCAAACTTTCGAAGGGGAGCGGCTGGATGTTATTTACCCGGAGCGCGACGCGGCGCTGGCGGAGCGGCTGGCGGCCGATCTCGATACACTCTTGAACCGCGCCTGCACACAAGTGGCGGATCTCACCTGCCCGGCGGATTGGGGCGTGACGCTGCGCCTGGAAAACGACCCGGATATTTTGGTGGAACTGAATGACCGCTGGTTGCGGCGTGGAACGGATGGCATGGTCGAGTTGCCAACACCGACGCTGGTGGGACTGCCGGTGGAAGGGGATGAGGCAGCGGCCGAGGCGGGCTATCAGGCGTTGTTGCGGATGTATGGCTCGCGGCTGTTGCGTGTGGTGTTGGGCGAACTGACCGGCTTTAACTGTTGTCGCCAGATGCTCTTTTATCGCGTGTTGGTAGAGCGACTGTTGAGCGAGTTGGGCGTGCAAGCCTGGCCGGTGGCGCCAGATGAATACGCCCGCTTGCTCGATGAGCAGGTACGTCTGCAAGATTTGGAAGCGGACTGGCACGTGGCGGACGCGGCAGCGAATGGCGAGGAGACAGAGCAGCTATGGCGGGTCTATACGCTGGTTGATTACCTGCTGCAAACGTCGCCCGACCTGTCGGCGACCGAGATGATCGGCTGGCTCGGCCGCACCGATAATCTTGAGGATTGGCTGCAAAATGTTCTGATGCGCCAACCGGGAGGGAATCGGGGAGCCGTGACGCGCCGCTTGCTGCCGGACTTTGACCGCCATTGGTGGACGGCCGCTTACCAGATTACCAAAGGTGGCGGGGACGCCGTGCCGGAACCATTGACCGATGCACTCTATATGAGTTGTATCTCCGATCAATTGATTTTCCAGTGGCAAGTAACATTGTCGCGTCTGCAGCCAGGGAGCGATATAGTGGAGCCGATGTACCAGGCGGAAGGGTACTTACTGATGCTGCCCACACCTGGCGTAGATGAATTGCGACTCCAAGAGTTTGGCTCAGCGCCCGGTGGGCAGTTAAAGCGTTGGCGGAGTGGGGAGTTAGAAAACATATCGCTTAGCACTGGACAGCTCCAATTCCCTTTCTTCGATGAACATGATCCCACAGGACAACGGAGCATCATTTACTCAAATGAAAATCTGAATAGCAACCAGTTGCGTTTCCTGACTTATTTGTTGGATTTCAGCCGCTGCCAGGATGGCGTATGTCCGACAACGCCTATTGCCGGGCCGGTGCGCTGGTCGCCGGAAGGGACCCGCGCTATTTTAATGGTAGATAAGCACCGCTCATACCCGATGATAACGGCCTGGGGGCGCGGCCGTTGGCACTATGTCCCGAACCTGCAGATCATTGCCAGACACCCCCTCTACCTGGGATCAGGAGAGGGGGTGGATAATATGGCAGATGCTGAACGTATAGGGGAAGGGTATAGCCCGTTTTGGATTGATGAACAAAGCTATGGCTTTTTACGGGTTACTGCACCGGGCGAACAGGAAGTGGTAGTTGGTGCAATAGGGGAGGATGAGCAACGGACATTAATCAGGGCGGCCGATCTGCGGCCGTTCCTCACGAAGGGCAGCGAGGCGACCAGCTTAGAAATCATCCAGGTGGTGCCAAATCCCGCTGACCCGCTACTGTTGTTCCTTGTGGTCCTGGATCGGACGACAGAGCAGGGGTATCTTTTCTCGATAGATCGCCTTACTCGACAAGTGCAGTTTCGTTTCCGCACCGCATTTAATTTGCAATCTTTAGCAATGTCGCCGAACGGCCGTTATCTAGTTGTCACCGATTTTAATGAACGCGGTGCAGGATCATCCCCTTTGCCGATCACTCTGTTCTTGCACGATATTGAGAACAATCAGACAACGCCATTTTTGATCGCCGGAAATGTCTCCACACCCGCCCAGGCCTATGGCTGGTCACCGGATGGCAAGTGGCTCGCTTTTGCCCCCGGTGAGAACTCATTGGCGTTGGTCGCACCCGAAACGGGGAGCGTGCGGTTTGTTGAGCATGAGTATGGGGCATGTAATGGCATGGTCTGGTTGGAAGGGTGAAAGCGTCTCACGCAAAGAGCCGCCAAGTTTTTCACAAATCTTTGTGCCACAAACCTTTGTGCCACAAGCCATTGTGCCACAAGCCTTTGCGCCGTTGCGTTCTTTGCGTGAGCTATTTGTGAGCTATTTTTTGAGGAGTAAAGTTTCGGCCGCTTCTATTGCCTCTTCAACCATCACCCCCTTATCCCAAGAAAACGTCCCTTCATACGGCCGCCACAGCGAAATCACCGGGCTATTGACCATATAGGGCGCGGAGACGCCAGGATCGGCCGGGCCAAAGATCGCCAGTGTCGGGCAGCCAGTGGCTGCGGCAATATAGGTCGGCCCGACATCATTTCCAATATACAGCCCGGCCAACTCACACAGCGCACCAACCTCGCCCAGGCTCAGATTGCCCGCCTGGTTGATCACCGGGGCGGGGATCATCCCTGCTACTTCATTTGCCAATTGGCGTTCCTCGGCCGCGCCGACG
Organism: uncultured Ardenticatenaceae bacterium; assembly: GCA_964410625.1. Taxonomy (GTDB): domain Bacteria; phylum Chloroflexota; class Anaerolineae; order Promineifilales; family Promineifilaceae; genus CAYPHY01. The sequence continues at coordinate 15,621 of CAYPHY010000067.1, forward strand.
AGGACAATAATAGCCTGATGGTGATGGGCCAGATAACCGGCCAGCCGGGCGAAACGCTCCGCCGGCCACCGCCGTTTGAAGTTGGTTTGCAGCGGGCTGCGGCCGCCACCGGGATGGATGACGACCAACGGCTTATCCCCCAACCAATCCAGCTCCTCGATCAGCCAATGGGTGACGGCCGTGCGTTCCCCATCAGCGGCATGAAATTCCATCTCCGCCCCGGCGATGATATGGTTACGAACGCCAACGGCCGCGGCGAGAGCAAGGTAGTGAGCGGCCGTTTGTCGTTCTCCGGCAGGGGGGGAAACGGCGATGGAGTGGGCATAGCCTCGGCCGCGTATATTCAGGCCGACGCGCTGGCGGATGCCTGCCCGCCAGGCAATGGCCCCCAACCGGCTGGATTGGGCAGGGATAAAGCAGGTGTCATATCGCTCGCGGCGCAGACGCAAGACAAAGCGTTCGATTTCCAGGGGACCGGCCTTGCTCAGATTGGCCTCTCCGGCGGCAATTAACTCCGTCAGGCGCGGGTTGCCGACAATCGCCGGACGCGCCCAATCGCTGATCGCCCAATCAAACTGGGCGTCGGGAAAGGCGGTGTCCAGCGCTGCCAGCAGTGGCGTGGTCAGCATCACTTGGCGCAAGCAGCATGGCTGGAGGATCAGTGCCTTACGCGGCGGGACAAAGGGGCGGCGTGAGCTTAACCAGAAGGGTAGACGCGCCAGGCGCAGAACGGCCGACTTTAGCATAAAATTCTTCTTGACACGAATGGCACGAATTTCACGAATTTGCTTTCGTAGTCCTCAAGAAACTCGGTTTCTTTCTCCCATGAGCAATCTTTTTTAAGCCAGAAACCGAGTTTCTAGAATTTAGTGAAAGAAGCATTTCGTGTCCGTTCGTGAAATTCGTGTCAAAAATAATTATGGACCTATAGTAATCAACGCTTGAATTTGGGCAAATTTGCCTTCGCCGATGCCTGGCACATCCATGATCGCTTCAATGGAAGCAAAAGGGCCGTTGGTTGTGCGGTAATCAATAATGTCCTGTGCAGTTACCGGGCCGATGCCTGGTAGCGCTTCTAATTCGGCCGCGCTTGCCGTGTTGATGTTGACCAATGATTGGGCGCCTGGCTCGCTCTCGCCAAGCCCGCCGACGCCGATGGTTAAACCACTCCCGCTGCGAACAGGTGCAGGCGCTGCTTCGCCAACCTGAATTTCATTCACTGCCGGGACATAGACCTGCACGCCATCTTGTAAGGGCTGGGCGAGGTTGATAGCGGCCGTGTCTGCCTCGCGGGTGAAGCCTCCGGCCGCGCCAATCCCCTGCTCCACGATGCTCTCCGGTGGCAGAGTGTAGACGCCGGGTTGGACGACTGCGCCACTCATATAGACACGGATAGGCGCGGCCGTTGGTTCAGGCAGCGGCGTCGCTGTCGGTTGCGGCAGGATGATCTCAATCGGGACCGGCCGGCTCCGCTGGCGCAATGTCGCTGCGCCATAGCCCACGCTAAAAATCAGCACTGCAAACACCAATTGTGTAACAACCCTTTCCCACCCAATCTTCATTGTGCCTCTCCGCCGCGTTGGATGATCAGCCTATTAACCAGCCACTGTTGGGCTGGCAAGGAATCGTTGGTTTGCTAGTATAGAGGTATTGGGAAAAAATGAACAATGAAATAATGAGACAATGAAGAATGAGACAATGAACAATGAGACAATGAACAATGAGATAATGAACAATGTGAGTTTGCCTGCTGATTTTGTGTTTGGGGCGGCGACTTCGGCTTATCAGATTGAAGGTGGGTGGGACGCGGGTGGCAAAGGACTTTCGATTTGGGATGCTTTCACCCGCACACCTGGCACAATTCTTCGCGGCCATCATGGCAATATCGCCAGCAATACCTATGAGGATTTTACGACCGATATAGAGTTGATGAGCCAACTCGGCCTGGATGCCTATCGTTTTTCGGTGTCGTGGCCGCGTGTGTTGCCCAGCGGCCGCAGCCCGGTCAACGAAGCGGGCCTCGACTATTACGACCGGCTGGTAGATGCGCTCTTAGGTGCAGGGATCGCCCCCTTCGTCACCCTCTTCCATTGGGATTTGCCCCAGGCGTTGCAACGAGAGATGGGCGGCTTTGCCGGGCGTGAGTGTGCTGCGCTCTTTGCCGACTATGCCGAGGTGGTCGCCAGGCGATTAGGCGACCGGGTGCAAAATTGGATCACCGTTAACGAGCCTTACGTTCACGCCACCTCAGGCTATTTGTTTGGGACCCACGCGCCGGGGAGGCGGAATCCCTGGGCTTTTGTCCGTGTGGTGCATCATCAGTTGTTGGGGCATGGGATGGCGGTCGGCCGTCTCAAGTCGCTCTTTCCAGAAGCCAATGTCGGTATCAGCCTTAACCTCTCGCCCGTTTACCCCCGGCGCGATGATGAGCGGGATAAGGCGGCCGTTGCCAATGTAGACCAATTCATCAACCGCCTCTTTTTGGATGCGCTTTTGAAAGGGCAGTACCCGCCAGATCTCTGGCGAAAGTTGCGCCGCTTTCACCCGCGTATCGAAGCCGACGATCTGCAAACCATCTCCGCACCGCTTGATTTTATCGGCGTCAACTATTACACACGCCAGCTTGTTGAGTATGCCTGGTATGTCCCGTTGCTGCGGGCCAATGTCACGCGCCGCGCGAAAAGGTCAGCGATGTTTGCGAAAAATGAGGTAAAATATACGGCGATGGGCTGGGAAGTGTATCCCGCCGGACTTTATGAACTGCTATTCAGATTGCAAAAGGAGTATGGCAATCCCCCGGTCTATATTACGGAGAATGGGGCGGCTTATTATGATCGAGTAGAGGATGACGGCCGTGTCCATGACCCCCAGCGACAAGAGTATCTACAGCAACATCTGGCGGTGATTGATGCGGCCGTGAAGGTTGGCGTCAACGTCAAAGGGTACTTTGTTTGGTCGCTCATTGATAATTTTGAGTGGGCGCACGGCTATGATAAACGCTTTGGTCTTGTTTATGTCAACCACCAGACTCAGCAGCGAACGATCAAAGACAGCGGCTACTGGTATCGCGACTTCATCGCTAGCCAAAAGGAAAGGGTGAAGGATGAGGGATGAGGGATGAAGGCTGAATAAATATAGTTTGAACTATGATCGATCTATGACCAATATACGAATATACCAATACACCAATAAACTAATACACCAACAAACCAATAAACTATCATTAAAAGGAACCTATGCGAATTAAAAATAGTGGAGCAAAAGTAGGAGTTTATGTAGACACAGCTTATATGTATCGCAATGGCGGCTACCGGATGCGCTACGACGTCCTGCGTGAGTTCGCCTGCCGTGATGGGGCGGAACTGGTTCGCCTCAATGCCTATGTCAGCTTTGACGCCGACCGGGCTGACCTCGATAGTATTTACGAAAAGAACACCAACCGTTTCTACTCCGTCCTGCGCGACTTTGGCTACAAAGTGATTATCAAAGAAGTGAAGTGGTATGAGGATGAAAACGGCAAGCGGTATGGAAAAGCCAATGCTGACCTCGATCTGGCGGTGGATATGTTGCTGCAATCGGCCAATTTAGATCGCGTGGTGCTGGTGACGGGGGATGGGGACTTCACCCGTGTCGTCAGCGCGGTACAGAATCGGGGTTGCCGGGTCGAAGTGGTCGCCTTAGACAACGCCTCGTCCGAATTACGGCGCGAGGCGGATATGTTTGTCAACGGCTATCTGATCCCCCACCTGATTCCGACGAGTGGGACGAATGGGAATACGGGCTACTCTCCAGAAGTCCCCATTAACTGGGGTGATAATCAATCAACCGTGCGCGGCACTTGCTATTTCCACAAGCAAAACTACGGCTTTATGCGCTTCCTAGACACCATTGGCCCCAACATCTGGCTGACCGACACACAGCACCCCGACTCCCCCTATCGCACTGCCTACTTCCACGACTCCAACCTGCCCGATCAGGTAGACCCGTCGAATTTACCCAGCTATAACTACGTCTTTGAATTTGAGCTAACCGACTCCACCCGCCGCAGCGGGACCTATGAAGCCACCAACATCCGCCTCGTCAGTTGGATTCC
>CAYPHY010000068.1:0-18763 GCA_964410625.1 uncultured Ardenticatenaceae bacterium
TACTCGTAACCCCTGTAGCGCGATTTGCTAAATCGCGGCGCGATTTGCCAAATCGTCGCGATTTGCCAAATCGTCGCGATTTGCCAAATCGCGCTACAGGCAATGAACAAAGCCAACTTCTCCTCCTTGGCTTTCTACTAGGGTTAGGTTTTCTCACCAAAGGGACAGTCTATTTGATGGCTCCGGTCATTGGGATAACGCTGCTGATTCGCTATTGGAGAGCGTGGGATAGATTGGTTCGCGCTATTTTGCTGGTTTTTGTTCCCGCTTTCCTGCTCGGCGCGTTGTGGTGGGGGCGCAATCTGCTGGTCTATGGCGGGTTCGATGTGATGGGTAAGGCCGCCCACGATGCAGTGGTCGTCGGCCAGCCACGCACGGCCGAATGGATCGCCCAATACGGTTTGATGGGGACTGTCGGCCGCTTCCTACGAACGACCTTCACCAGCTTTTGGGGGCAATTTGGCTGGATGGCCTTGCCTTTTCAGGGTTGGACGTTGTATGTGGCAGCAGGGGTGACGCTGTTGGCCTTACTTGGTTTGTTGCTTGGTGGAGGAGGGGAGGAGCAGGGGAGCAGAGGGGCAGGGGAGCAGAGGAGTAGGGGAGATGGGTCATTTGTTATATTGTCTTTGCTGATCTTGTTCGCGTTTGGGTTACATATTGGTTACAACCTGACCTTTGTGCAGCATCAGGGGCGATATTTGTTTCCGGCGCTGATTCCGATTGCGGCGGGGATGGCGTGGGGCTTGGCGTTTTGGTTGCGGCCGTTGACCAGGCGGTGGACGGCCGCTGGCTATTTGTTGCCAATTGGATTAGCTTTTATCCTAGTCCCTTTAGCTTGGTACTCGTTATTTCGCATTGTCGTTCCTGGGCTTTAGGCAGCACATCAAAGTTTCCTGCTTACAATTATTATAGCGATTAAGGATAACTTCATTTTCCCCTTTGATTTTACCTGTTTATCTGATAAACTGATTAACAGTAAATCAGTTCAATAGGAGAGGTAATGTCAAGTCTCACATTGCAACTTGCGCAAAGAGGGGTGATCACGCTCCCAAAGTCCCTGCGCGAGTCCTATGGACTCAAACCAGGAGACTCATTTACCCTGCTTGACTTAGGTGGTGTTTTTATTCTTAGCCCACAACGCTCACAGATTGATGCTATTGCTGATCGAATCGCTGCTCAATTGATAGATAAAGGTGAAACATTAGAATCAATGCTTGAAGCCTTACGTGAGGAACGGGAAAAACGTGAAGAATAGGTTGCGTATCTTCCTGGATACAAGCGCTCTATTCTCAGCCATTTACTCATCGTCAGGAGGTGCTCGCCTCGTACTGAAAATGGGGGAGGCGGCAGTCATATCTATATGGGTGGGGAATAAAGTTCTTAGTGAAGTAGATGCGGTATTAATGCGCAAGTTTCCAGAAGGTAGGCCGCTATTTGCATTTCTTCTAGATCAAGCGAGCGTACAAACGGCTCCGCGGCCAATCGCAAAACATTTTAGGGAAGCATCAGAAATTACTGACTATGAACCAGATATGCAAGTTGTCGCTGAAGCATTAGCGGCCGACACAGATTATCTAATAACCTTTGATCGGAAACATCTTATAGATAGTCCAAAAGCCCATCTACTCCCATTTCCTGTTGGAACAGCCAGTGATTTTTTGAACTGGTATCGCGAGAAAACAAGTAAAGGCGAAAGCTAGATTTTACTTTGTGGGGCAAGTGGAAACGGCGATGCCATACGTGATTCTCCACTTGCCTATACAATTGTCGAGCCTGTTGAAGTGAGCGGTGTTATCTCCCAGGCAAGTATATCATAGCGCAAGGTCAATTGCTGAATCTGGTCGTTGGGGAGCATGATCAACACATGACGGCCGTCCTCATCCAACCACTGCCGCCCCTGCCCAACGGATTGCCAGCGGCCGTCAATCTGTACTTGCCGTACCTGAACTGCCCCATCCGCCAGGAACCTACAATCTACCGCGACCTTCATAAATAATCTTTTACCTTTTATTACCTTTCCGATCACTGTTTACTGCTTACCGTCCCCTGTTGCCACAAGCGCCTCAACTTCCAATACTTCACCCACTCATAATAAGCGAGATAGAGGCTGAGGCGCAAGCCATGCAGCCCATCCATGAATCCTTTTAGCGTCACAAAACGCCACCAGAATTGTCGCAGTGGCTGGAGGATGAAGTTGTGCGGCCGCGGCCGAATCCCATCCCCCTTCATCAGCCCGGCGTCGTGGTCGGTATAGGCTCGTTGTTTGGCATGGAAGTGGGCCGGATCGCGGTAGTTGAGGTGGATCAGCGAAGTTTGCAGATAGCCGATGTCACCGTCCACTTCCGCAATTTCGTGGACAGGGCGGGTATAGCGAGCGCGGCCGAGCTTCAGCAAGCGTAACTGATAGTCGGGAAACCAGCCTGCGCCGCGTGTCAGCTTACCAAAAATATAGTTGTGACGTGGCACAAACCAGGCACTTTCTGGCCGCTCGGCAATCACTCGGCGTATCTCCTGCCCCAGTTCCGGCGTTCCACGCTCGTCGGCATCCACAAAAAAGACCCAATCCGTGCGGAAGCTTTCCTCGTTGACCAGGCTATCGAGTGCTGCATTGCGCTGTTGGGCATAGTTCTCAAAGCGATGCTGGTTGACTTTGGCTCCAGCGGCGGTGGCAAGCGCGGCCGTCTCATCCGTGCTAAATGAATCAAAAACGACCACCTGATCCGCCCACCCCAAACTGCGAATACACTCCCCAATATGCGCTGCCTCGTTCAGCGTCAGGATAACGGCCGTTACGCTTTCCTTAGCAATGCCGTGAATTGGAGTTCGATTATCACTAACTTTCCACTCACCACTCACCACTGACCACTCTCCACTCTCAAGGTGTCCGCTGCAAGCTTAAATGATAACCGCCCCCTTCGTCAAAAAACTCGCGGATCACCACTTGCCAACGGCCGCTTGTTGGAATGGTAAACGTAGTGATTGACTCCGCACTGCCCGCCGCGCTCTCGTCTACTTCTAACGCTATCACGCCATCCGGCCCTTGCAACGCGACGATTAAATCACTGCGTACATCCATTGGCTGGACAGTGACATTTACCACATCCCCTTGTTGAGCATTAAACACCCAGCCGGAAGCGGCGTCGGGGTGGACAACTCCCACCACGCTATCCCCATAGGCCAACGCACCGGCGCTTTCCGGCGTGGCCGGGGGAATGGTCTGGAGCGAAATCTCATAGTCACCCGCCTGCCCATTATAGTCTTGCACCAGGATGATATATTGGCCGTCCTGGGTGATAGCATATTCAATGCGCTCTGGTTGGCCGGCCATAAATTTATCGGCCGCCGCAATGCGCTCAATCGTCGGGTCAAGCAACCACACATCCAGATCGAGATAACCGGCGAGTGGGTTGGCCTCAATGACAATCTGATCCCCGGTCCGCGCCTGGAAGAACCACGCCTGTGCTTCCTGGGCCATCAGCGATTCTTGCTTGCGATCACCCAAGATAAGATCGCCGGCATCGTAGAAATTGGCGACACCCATATCCGCTTCGTCAAGCGAGACGGTATAGCCGCCACCCTGGCCGGAGAAACTGCTGACGATGATCGAATAGGTGCCACTTAATGGTAATTCAAAGCCGACCACCACTTCCGGATCGCCGCTGAAGCCTTCATCCAACGCGACCAGACGTTGTCCGTCTGGCCCATAGACATTGAGGATAACATCAAACGCGCTGCTGGTTGGTTCGACGACAATGCTCACTTGCTGCCCGGCCGCACCGTCATACGTCCAGATGTGTTGGTTATCGGGGGGCAATTCGCCCTGGATCGCCTGGCCCAACTCGATACGGCCGCCGTCGCTATAACGTGGCTGTTCCACCTGGGCGATAGAGAGCGTATAGCGGCCGGTCTCCTGGAAAAAGTCGCTGACTTCGGCCACATAGATACCCGCTTGTGGTAAGAAGAGATCGGCCGCCACCTCCGTATCTCCGGCAAAACCGTTGTCTATTCGCGCAATCGTTTCTCCACCTGGGCCGAAGATGGTCAGCGTCAGATCGAGGTGGGGATCGTCCGGCCGTAAGCCAAGCGTGACATAGCGATTACCGGATGTGGGGAATGACCATAAATCGTTCAACCCCTGGCGCAAAGTCCCGGCAATACGTCCTTCTTCGGGCAGTTGTCCCAGCACCGTCGTCGCCTCCGTCGCGCTGTCGGCACCGCCGACGGGATAGACAACGATAGCGGCTATCATTTGCATGAACGTGTTGGCGAACCGCTCCCATTCATTGACGGCCGCGCCCAGCAACACGACCAGCGGAGCGGCCGGTGTTTCCGGCTGGGCAGAGGGGGGAAGAAACAGCAAAATCCGCGTTTGGACATTCTGCCCCGCCGCCCCAACAGGCGAGCCGGTGACTTCAACCATCGCCCCACCGATCCCATTGCTGGAAGTGATAGGGGCTGCCGGGCCGAGCGGTTGAATAGCCGGTTGTAATTGCCCTAATAACACGGCCAGTGTGTCGGCCGCGCTGCCGGTGGAGGCTGCGGGATCGGCCGCCACGCGGACCACTTGCACATACGCCCCTGTTTCAATCCCCTTTCCGGCTAACAAGCTGCGCCCCGTGCGGTCCGTATCACTTGCCAACAAGATGCCGACGCCGAGCTGGTTAACGGCCGTTGGCGTGTCCAGTTGCGCGGAGAGATCAACCCAATCGCCCGGAATATTCAACTGTACACCGGCTGCTTCACCACCAATGCTTTTCCAGCTATCTCCGGCCGGCACAGAGGTGGGGGCGACCTGTGGGATGGTTGTTGGCTCGATGGTTGCGGGAGGCGTGATCGAGGGTTCATTCTCCTGGCGGGCAATGGCAACCGAGGGCGTTACGCCTGGTTCCGCTTCCTGGGTAAGCTGGTTGTTGGGGTCAACGAGAGGGCGGCAAGCAGTAACTGCTGTAATAAGAAAACCAAAGACGATGACCCGCAGACGCCGCTTTTGCATCATTTAGTCGGCTTTCTGCGATTGGCTGCCCACGCATTTGCTTCCCCGGCCGACCAGACGCCAACCACGGCGCAGACCGGCTGGTAACAAACGGATCAGTAACGAACTGGCCCACGAAGTGACCCACGAAGTAACCCACGAAGTAACCCACGTAGGCCGGGAACAGTTGATTGTGGGAGCTATTCCGGTCGCCTCGGATGAGCGACTGTCATATTTAGGGAATTTGCCAATCGTTGCCGAGAATGACCAGAATATCATAGTCGCCATCAGGATTGCTGCCATTGCTTACGTTCAGTGGAGGAACTTGCATGGACTGGACTAGGAATTGCACAGTATTGGGATGAGAGCCATAGTCAATGATTTGTGTCGTGTTGTATGTGGATGAGTCGGCATTACCCACTTCGACCACATTGACATCGAGTTGTTGCAAATAGAGTTGGGTTTCGGCCGCAAAGCCGATGCGGTCGGTCCCGTTATAAACCGCCACTCGCGCGTTTTCTTCGAGCATCAATTCGGGCAAGGCTTCGACGGCCGGGGTGGGGATGGCAGCCGGGGCAAAGATTTCATCGCGCAAGACGCGGATTTTATCTCGCACCGGAACTAACACCTGGCGGCCGTCGGGCGTGGTCTCGTTATACACATAGTCGAAATCGAGGACGGCCGTGCGGATATTTTGCGGATCAATATCTTGGGCTAATAGGGCTAACTGGAGCGACTCTTCCAGCGTCAGATTTGTACGCACATTGTCTTGCAGCGTTTGCCACAACTGCGGCGCGCGCACCAGAAGTTGGGGAATCATGTCCACTTGCGCCACCTGGTCGCGTGCGGCCATCAACACTTGTTGCTGCCGCGCGGCGCGATCTACATCGCCGCCAAAGGTGGCACGAGTACGGGCATATTTCAGCGCAGTCGCCCCGTCCAGGCGGTGTTGTCCCGCTTCAATGTGAAACGGATCGTAGCCATAACAATTGTCGGGATAGGAGGTGTCATCAATCGCTTCAGGGACGTTGATGACGATCCCACCAATGAGATCAACTACTTCCACAAAAGCGTTAAAGTCAACGGTCACATAGTAGTGGATGGGGATGCCCAGAAAGGCCTCGACAGTCTCCACCGCCAGCGCGGGGCCACCGCCAGGGACTTCGTATATTTGTCCGAAGTAATAGGCCTGATTAATGCGATCAACACCAAAATCGGGGATTTCGACCCATAAATCGCGCGGCAAGGAGAGCATGGCCGCCGTCTTGCTCAGCGGATCAATGGTTGCCACCATCATGCTATCCGTGTGGGTTGGCCCTTCTTCGTCGCAACGCTGGTCAACGCCCATCAGCAGAAAATTGACCCGCCCCTCTCCCGACCAGGGTTGGATGGATGGCGGTTCAATCGCGGCTATCTCTTCGGCCGCCGGATCAGCCACCACATCTTCAGTTGTGCCTGTGGTGGTATTTTCCTCTACGACAGGGCTAAACTGTGGGCCTGCTACCGGGACGGCAGGGACAAGCCCCTGCACCGTGCGGTAGAGCCATATGGAACTAGCGACCAAAAAAGCGGCCGCGACCAGAAAAAGGACTCCCAAGGCCCATAATGGTAGTCTTATACCTGAATTGCGTTGGCGCCTGGGCGAATTGGCTGGGTTGGTTGCCATTGTTCTCGACTCTTCGCAAAAATGCGCAAGGCATTATAGCACGGGTGACAATTGGCGCAATTCCCCCAGGGGTATAAATTAGTTGGGGCGGAGCGGCAAGGTTTGGGGAACCGCGCCGGTCCAGGTAAGGGGTGGGGGTGCGGTGGCGCGGTTATTTATTGCTTGTCCTACATCCATTCATGCTATATTCTCTGTAAAGGCGTAGGGTCAGGTGGTCTGCCCTCTTATGAACACAAGCATATCAACCATACAGGAGGTTACTGATGGCAAAGATCATAGATATTGAAGGCATTGGCACTGCTCATGCGACTAAATTGATTGACGCAGGGGTAAGAACAGTGGAATCGCTGCTGAAGCAGGGCGGGAGCCCACAGGGCCGTGAAGCGTTAGCGACGGCGACCGGCATTAGCAAAAAGCTGATCCTGGAATGGGTGAATCATGCTGATCTATACCGTATCAAAGGCGTTGGCTCCGAATTTTCCGATCTGTTGGAAGCGGCCGGTGTGGACACGGTGATGGAATTGGCGCAGCGCAACGCCGACAATTTGTACCAAAAATTGGTTGAGACCAATGCCGCGAAGTCCCTGGTACGACGGATGCCGACGCTTGAACAAGTGCGCGATTGGGTAGACCAAGCAAAGAATTTACCGCGGGCAATTGAATATTAGCGGGCGTTACGTCGTTAGGAATTTTTTGCGACGAATTAGCACGAATTAATGCGAACGGCCGCAAAATCTGCACTAACTCGTTGCTAGAATTTCCTCACTCGATTGCACCCGTAATCTAGTTGCCCGTCAGTCCTGTTGCTAATGCCAAAGCAACTGCACCCCACAGGGGGGCGTCATCGCCGAGCGCAGCGGCCGCGATCTGGCAATGGATTTCGGGCAACATCGTTTCGCGGGCGGCCTGGCGCACGGCCGACCACCACCCATCGCCGGACTTAGTGACGCCGCCACCGAGGACAACCAGTTGCGGGTTGATCAGGTTGGCGGCGTTGCCAATGCCCACACCCAACGCCCGCGCCCCACGCAGCAAAACGTCTTGGGCAATGTCGTCACCCGCTGCGGCCGCTTCCGCCAACATCTTGCCGGTCAGCGTCCCTGCCTCCCCATCCCACAACGTACGCAACACTTGCCCGCGCTCCGGCCACTCTTGCAGCAACCCTTCCGCATCCTGGGCCATATAGGGGCCGGAAGCGAGCCGTTCGACGCAGCCGCGCTTGCCACAAAGGCACAGCGGCCCGTTCCAATCCACCACCATATGCCCGAACTCCCCGGCCATCGTCTCATGCCCGCGCCAGGGACGGCCGCCCAAGACCCAACCGCCACCCACGCCGGTGCTGACGGTGATGTAGAGCATATCGGCCGCGCCGCGCCCCGCGCCATAGCGGTATTCGCCCAAGGCGGCGATGTTAGCGTCGTTGTCTACGGCGACTGGCGCACCAAAGGCGGCGGCAAACTGTTCGGCCAACGGAATATTTTCCCAGCCGGGGACATGGTGGGAGAGGCGCACCGTGCCGGTGGGAAAGTCCACCGGGCCGCCGAAGCTGATGCCAACGGCCGACGGCCGCGTTCCCTCTAGCAACTCCTGCCCCAGGGCGATCATCGTTTGCCGGTCATATTCTGCGTCACCATCGTGCGGAGATAAGACACGCCGCAGTCCTAACCAGGGCGAAGGAGCATCTTGGCTTGCGGCCGATAGGGTGGTGGTGGCGGCCGTTAGCTTCGTGCCACCAAAGTCAAGGGCGAGAATTAGTTCATCCATAAGTATCTGTTAGGACTTATATATTTTGCATCGAATTTACGCGAATGAACGCGAATTTAGCATTATTTGCGAAAATTCGTGCTAATTCGTTGCTAAAAAATCTTGGCTGCCTAAGACCTATCTGTTATAGAAATTAGCAACGCCTCGGCTTCGACCTGTTCGCCTGGCGCGTAATGAATGGCCTCAATCACCCCGGCCACGGCCGCGCGGATGGTATATTCCATCTTCATCGCTTCCAGTTTGACCAGTGGTTGCCCTGGCTCGACGGGTTGGCCGACCTCTACCAAAACGGCCGACACTGAGCCGGGCATTGGTGCGCGGAGGGAGTCGGCGGCCGCGGCCGTTCGTTGCGGCTCCGGGAAGCGCGGCAACGCTTCAACAGCAATGGGGCCGTCGGCCGTTTGCACCCACCATTGAGTGAATTGCTGAACAACGCGCATCTGCTGCCGGTCGTTGCCAATCGTCAGCACGATGTGGTTGTTTGTCTGTTCGTGGACAGTGACCGGGTAAATCATATCGGGGTCAGTTGAGAGTGTTATCTCAAATTGATCGGCCGTTCGCGGTAATGGCTGTAGCTTGACTTCGATGATGTCGGCCGTTGGTCGCCAGCAAAAGCGGTAGATGGCTGGCCCATTGGGGTTGTTGCGCCAATAGCCGCAATTGGTGGGATGCTGCGGGTGGCGGTGCCACTGGGCGAGTGTGGCGGCGATTAAGGCAGGGGGCAGAGCTTTGGACGACGGCCGCCACTCGGCAAAATGCGCTGCTAAAAACCCGGTGTGTACCGCTCCGCCAGCAAAAGCCGGATGTTCAACGACAGCGGTTAAAAACGGCAGGTTGCTGGTCAGACCCAGCAGCACCGTTTGTTGAAGGGCTTGGTGCAGGCGTTGGACGGCCGCCCGCCGGTCCGCCCCGTGTGCAATGATCTTCGCCAGCAGCGGATCGTAATGGATTGTTGCTTTATCCCCACTGGCGATGCCGCTGTCTACTCGAATACCTTCACCAGATGGCGGCCGCCATAACGCAACCCGCCCGCTCACCGGTAAATAGTCGTTGGCCGGGTCTTCGGCATAGAGGCGGGCTTCGATGGCGTGGCCTTGCGGCCGAATTTCCTCCTGTGTCCAGGGCAACGGCTCGCCAGCGGCAACCCGAATCTGCCATTCCACCAGATCAAGCCCGGTCACTAACTCCGTCACTGGATGTTCGACCTGGAGGCGGGTGTTCATTTCCAGGAAGTAGAAACGGCCGTCGCTGTCCAACAAAAACTCGACCGTCCCGGCATTGTCATACTGGGCTGCGCGGGCGATGGCGACGGCCGCTTCACAAATCGCCTGTCGCTGCTTATCATCCAGCCCAGGAGCTGGAGTCTCTTCAATCACCTTTTGGTGGCGGCGTTGCAGCGAACAGTCGCGCTCTCCCAGGTGGATGACATTGCCATGCTGATCAGCGAGGAGTTGTACTTCGATGTGGCGCGGCCGTTGCAAGGCTCGTTCCAGCAGCAAATCGCCAGAACCAAACGCCTGTTGTGCTTCGCGCCGGGTGGTGGCTAATGCTTCGTGAAGTTTGTCTGGATGCGTCACTAGGCGCATCCCTTTGCCACCGCCACCAGCGGCCGCTTTGATCAGCAACGGGAAGCCGAGCTGTGCGGCCGCTTGTTCTAACGCCTCAGCGGATTGGTCGCGGCCGTCATAACCAGGGATGACCGGCACACCGGCGGCCACAGCATGGGCGCGTCCGGCACGTTTGTCGGCCATCAGCGCAATAGCAGCGGCCGAGGGGCCAATGAAGATGAGTCCGGCATCCGCACAAGCACGGGCAAAATCGGCGTTTTCCGCCAGAAAGCCGACACCGGGATGGATGGCTTCTACACCGGCTTGTTCGGCCGCGGCCAGAATGGCGTTTATATTAAGATAGGACTCGGTGGGGGAAGCAGCGTTAAGGTGGATGGCTGCGGCTGCTTCGCGCACGTGCAAGGCATTCGCGTCGGCATCGGAATAAACCGTCACCGGCCGGATGCCCAATCGCCGGCAGGTACGGATGATGCGACAAGCAATCTCGCCACGATTGGCAATTAGGAGCGATTCCATAAAATAGGACGCAGATGTTCGCTGATGGGCAATAAGAATTGCACGCAGATTCTCGCGGATTTTTTGAGAGAGATCAGCGCATATCTGCGTTACAATCTGCGAAAATCTGCGTTCCTTCTGATTCAGATCGAGCCGACGAAGGTATGCCCAACCAGTCCATCGGCGCGGGCGAACGCGCCCATCAGCCAGATGCGGCGGATGGTCAGGAACGGGGAGATGGCAGCGTGTTCATTTTCCGATAGCTGGCGAACGGAGTAGTAACCGGCGAAGAAGGCTTCGGAGCGTTCCTCGCTGGTGTGCATCAGGTTGGTGTTGAGCAGAAAGGAAGCGATGTCGTAGGCCCGCCAGCCGGGGCCACAGAGGTCGAAGTTGAAGAAGGTCGGCCGATTGTTTTTGTCAAAGAAGACGCTGGCATTGTGGAAGTCGCCGCCAATCGGCCCCCAGCCGTCGGGGGTACGTTGGGTGTTGCGAAATAGCGTCTCCAGTTCGTCGCGGGCTTCATCGGCCGAGGCCAATATGAGATCAAGATTCTCAGCCTGTTCATCGTTCCAATTGCGCTGCAAACGTTCTAATGGTTCATCCAATAAGTAAGTGAGGTCAATCGCCCGGCGTGAATAAGGTGACTTATAATCATTGGACGCGACGTGAATCCGTGCCATGCTCTCACCACAGGCGTAAAGCTGATCAACGTCCTTCAGCGACATCGGCTCTCCCTTAGCCAGACTGAACAGCGCATAGTAGCGTAATCCTTCGGGGGCCAGCAAACGGCCAAGATACTCCCCATCGCGCCGTTCAATGGGATAAGAGACCGGGAGATCGCGAGACTTTAAGAAGGTTAACCAGTCTAGCTCATAGAGATAGTCTGACTCTTGACGTTTGAGGCGGTCGCCCTGCTGGTAGACGCGGGCGACGACCTGCTGACCATCACCAGTTGACACTAGATAATGATCATTGTCCTGCGTGCGTAGCAGCTTGCTAAACAGCTTGCAGGAAATGGGTGCAGCAAAGTCATACTCTTCGGCAATGACCTCGGCCAGCGAATCGGCCGCTACAAATGATCGCGCAATGCGTATGGGTTTCATGATTCCTCTCCTGACCGGGTGTGTATTGGTGATAATAGTGTACTGATGTATTGGTATATTGGTGTACCAATCCCTAATATACCAATAGACTAATAAACTAATATACGTTTCTTACCGTCCCGGTAAAATATTCTCATACTTGGCAATAATGCCCAACATAATTTCGTCTGCCCCGCCGCCGATGGAAAGCAGGCGGGCGTCGCGGAAGTAACGGGCCATTGGATACTCTTCCACATAGCCCATCCCGCCATGAAATTGCAGGCAGGTATCGGCTACTTCTCGCGCCAATCGTCCGGCCTTCAGTTTAGCCATTGAGACCTCTTTTGTCATATCTCCACCGGCGACCAGCACCCGCACGCAGTGGTAGGCAAGCTGGCGCAAGGCCTCCACTTCGGTTAATAGCTCGCTGATGCGGAAGTGAATCCATTGATTGTCGATCAGCGGACGGCCGAAGGTGTGACGCTCGCGGCAATAATTGATCGTCATGCGAATCATCTTCTCCATCCCCGCGACGCTCATCAACACCCCGGCCAACCGTTCGCGCTGGAACTGCTTCATTTGCAGCATGAAGCCCATCCCTTCTGGGCCGATGCGGTTAGCCTGTGGCACGCGCACATTGTCGAAGGAGAGAATGGCTGTATCGCTGGCGTGGTTGCCCAGCTTTTCCAGCTTGCGGCTGACGCTGAACCCTGGCGTATCGGTAGGGACGATGATCAGCGACATGCCGCGAAAGCCGCTTTCATTGCTGGTGCGGGCCAGCAGGGTTAGAAAGTCGGCCTGTGTGCCGTTGGTGATCCACATCTTTGTCCCGTTGATTACATAGTCGTCACCTTCTGCTTTGGCATTGGTGCGAATGGCAGCTACATCGGAACCGGCGTCGGGTTCGCTGACGGCAATCGCCGCCACCACATCGCCAGCAATGGCTGGGGCCAGAAAACGCTGCTTCAGATCCTCGGAGCCAAACTCGGCCAGCGCCGGGGTAGCCATGTCGGTGTGGACGGCAATGCCCATCGGCACGGCCGCGCAATCGGCACGGCCGATCTCCTCCAGCATCACCACATTGTACCAGTAATCCACGCCACTCCCGCCATACGCCTCCGGGTAGCACAGCCCCAACAACCCCAAATCCCCCATCTTCTTAAATAGTTGGTGAGCCGGGAAACAACGCGCTGCCTCCCACTCTTCCACATAGGGATTAATTTCATGTTCTACAAACCGCCGCACCATCTGGCGGAATTGCTCATGTTCTTCATTAAAATATAGCGACATTCGATATGCTCCTAAATAGTGGCTACGCAACCGCAAACTATCAACTCTTTGGCGGATGCCAACCGGCACTAACCCACCTGCGCCTTGCGAGAACAATCGTTGGGTTGTTCATTTGTAATGCTGCTACGGTCGCTCGGCCGCAGGCAGTTAGCCCAACAATGTGCGTTTTTGTGTCATTCCAGGCAAAGTGGTCGTTCCATTTTGCTTCTAAGGGATGGAATATAGCCACGGATTCCCCTGTCAGAGGGTCTAGTATTAGGTATTGAGAGCCTTTATAAGTGTTGCAGGAAAAGCACGCCTGGCACAGATTGTCAATAGTGGTTGTACCCCCGGCCGACTCTGGGACGATGTGGTCAATGTGCATCTTTAAGCCACAGTTTTCTTCTGTGGTCAGGCAGTATGAACATCTATTTCCGTCTCTGTCAGCAAGTAAACGACGTAGCGTTGTTGGTATCGCCATTTCGCCAGAAACTTAGTAGACGGAATACCCTCGACGGGCCAGTAACCGATAAGCTTCAGCTTTGCGAAGCATGAATAATTGTGCCTCTGTAAGCAAACCTGCTAATTCTTTTTGCTCTTCTGGTGTTAACGGCCGCTGCTTTTGTGTTTCTGCCAACTCCTCCAGACGTTCTTGCTCTGAATTATACATTTGCCCCTGGGCGATGTTCTCTAGCTCATCGTCACTGAGTAGGGCCAGCGAAGCAAGCATACCACGAGTCTCGCCTGACAGCTCATCCTCTAGCGGGGGGAGCGAGAGAGCAATAGACTGAGTAAAAACCTGATCGAGTGATAGAGATGTGGCTTCGGCCGTCTCTCTTGCTCGCTCATATAGTATTTCCGGAATCTTAATCGTTACTTCTCTTTGCGGAAGTTCTAGGGTTTCCATACTCTTGGACTCCTATTCTCAAACTCCAGTACCATTATACCGTAACTAGAATAGCATTGAACTAAACCGGGGTAAGTTTGGAATGGCTAGGATTTGAAACCAATAATAGAAGCACGCCAATTCCCCTCGTTTTCGCCGGGGATGAAGGGGAGATAGTAGCTGATCCGATCGATTAGACGGCCGTACCTTTGCTTGATCCGCACCGGCAATTCTGCCCACGTCCCGCTGACGGAAAAGGCCTCTACTATCTCATCGCTGATCAATTTCGGCATCGCTTCCCACTGTCCCTGTCGTGCCAGTTCGCTTAGCTGGGCAGAGGTTTCCTCCCAGCCGTGCAAGGCCAAGACGGTGCGATAGGCGGGGGTACTCATGTAAAAGGCGAGTTGTTGGCGGACAAAGGCGTCGGCCGCCTGTGCCTGTTCCGCATCATCGGTGGGGATGACAAAGACGGCCGTAGCCAGTGTGAAATCTTCCCGGCTGCGGCCGCTACGCGCTAATCCCTTCTCTATCTCCGGCATTGCCACCTCTTGCAGATAACGCACGGTGTGCAAGGCGTGGATGTGGACACCATCGGCATGGGACCCCGCCAGGCGCAGCATTTGTGGGTTGACAGCAGCGATGTAGATCGGCGGTGGGGGGACCTCCAGCGGTGCAGGGGAAAAGAAGGGCGTCATCAGCCGTAGATTAAAGAACTCGCCGTTGTAGCGAAGCGGCCGTCCCGTTTGCCAACAATCCCAAAAGGCGCGAATTGCTTCAATCGTCTCGCGCATTTGCTTCACCGGCTTTTCCCATCTCGCCCCAAAGCGGAGGAGGTTGTGGGCTTTCACCTGTGTCCCCAGCCCCAATACAAAACGGCCACCGGAATACCGCGCCAAATCCCAGGCGGTATAGGCCAGGATCGCCGGGCTGCGCGGGAAGGCGACGGCAATCGCTGTGCCGAGCGTCAGGCGGCTGCTGTGTTCGGCCGCCAGCAGGAGATTGAGGAAAGGGTCGCTGTTGGTTTCGGCCGCCCAAATGCCATCAAAGCCGAGGTCTTCGGCCGCCTGGGCATAGGCAGCCATTTCTTCTAATTTCGGGTGGAGAATGGTGGTGTCAAATTTCATCAGGCGAGATTATACTGCAATGCGACCATAGAAGACATTTGTTATACTGATGCGAACAAAAAGTTGTTGATTTTTCCTGGAGTATAAATGATCTTACACATTACTACACAAGAAGAGTGGAAAACAGCGTTGGATGCCGGTTCTTACCGGGCTGACAGTCTGGAGATGGAGGGGTTTATCCATTGCTCGACGGCCGAGCAGGTGATTGGTGTGGCGAATGAACGCTTTCACGGCCGCACTGGTCTCGTCCTCCTGTGCATTGCTCCTGCTCATCTTGATGCTGCGCTCATTTATGAAGATTGCTACGAGACCGGCCAACTGTTCCCCCACATCTATGGCCCGCTAAATCTCAACGCGGTTGCCGCCGTCGTGGACTTTCCGCCCGGCGCAGATGGCAACTTTACCTTGCCTGCTGAGGTAGCGGGGGTGGCCGGGGAGGAAGAGGTCTTTCTCTGTGAGACGGAGCGCGAGATCGTGACGATGGAAAAGAGGTCGGCCGACGAAGCGTGATTATTTAGCCTGCCAAATGGAAAACCGTAACCACCCCTTTCCAATCCTCGAATTTGATCCAACAACGGCCGCGATTATTGAGCCTTCTCGTGTTCTAAAACCCATTGACATCCCTGAATGCTGTGTCCTTTGCTTCTTCCAGGATGTCATTAGCGGATTACGAGCGGACGGCCGCCTGCGCGTCGTCTATAAGCTTGGCTCCGAAATGGGGCCAAATCCAGTTTATGAGCTATCTGTAGAGGGGAGGCGGCTGGCACTTTTCCACCCTGGTGTGGGTGCGTCCCTTGCCGCCGCCTTTTTAGAAGAGTTAATTGCGCTGGGCTGTCGGAAGTTCATCGCTTGTGGTGGTTGTGGGGTGCTGGATGGGACAATTGCCGTTGGTCATGTGGTCGTTCCCACGTCGGCCGTGCGCGACGAAGGCACGTCTTATCATTACTTGCCGCCGTCGCGTGAAGTCGAAGCTTCACCGGCAGCGATTGCGGCACTCCAGACCGTACTGGAGCGCCACAATGCCCCCTATCTGCTGGGTAAGACGTGGACAACTGATGGCATCTACCGTGAAACCCACTCACGGATGGCCCGCCGTCGCGCTGAGGGTTGCTTGACGGTGGAGATGGAAGCGGCCGCTTTCTTTGCCGTCGCCCAGTTCCGAGGCGTTGAATTTGGGCAGGTACTCTATGGTGGGGATGATTTGACAGGCGAGACGTGGGACGGCCGTGAATGGCAGAAAGAGGCTTCGACCCGCGAGAAATTATTCTGGCTGGCGGCCGAGGCTTGTTTGTTGCTGTGAACCTATTGACACGGATTGAAATCCGCGTCTGATATGGAAAGCTGCGTTAAAAACGCACTATCTCAGCAGCATTTGAACAAGCCCTGACTGCTTCTGCTCAATAACCTACAGTTGGATGACCGTTTCCACTGTCTCATCCTCATCCAATCGCAACAGGCGGTCGGTGCTGGTGGATGTGCTAACCGACAATGCGCTGACATCCACGGCCGTTACCTCCCGCGACGTAACCACCCACACTTGCTCATCTTCTGGCACGGCCGCCAGCGCCACTGCCGGACTACGCCGCGCAATCAGCACCTTCCCGGTGGCATTCGCCTTCGGCGCAAGCTCCCAGTCTCCCACTCTCATCTTTCTTCCGTAGCCATCGGCCGTCAACAACACCGCTTCCGTTTCCAATGACCCGACCAGGGCGCAATTGAGACGATCTTCACGGCCGAGATTGATCGCTTGCAGGCCAATCAGCGGCAGCTTCTGTAACGGCCAGCGCAAGCCTCGCCCTTCGGCCGTCAGCAGCACCAATTCCGCGCTGCGCTGGATACCGGCGACCGCCACCGGCACGCCAGACAGTGGCGTGTCGAACATCAGCGGGACCGGCGCTTCAATGTTCTCGCGCATCACATCCAGGGGATAGGCGCGGGCAAAGCCGGTGGAGGTGACGAGCAAGAGGCGATCCTGGTGGCGGATGTGTTCCCATTTTCCGGCGGCACAGACCGTTTCGCGCGGCTTTAGCTGGAAGAGATTCGCCAGCGTCAAGTCAAGTGCCTGCAAGTCGGCCAGTTGGCGCGGTGTGACCAGTAGGAAACGGTAGTCGCTTGTCACCAGCAATAGCTGCGTTTCCATCCCGGCCACCAACGCCTGGACAACCGGCCCGGAAACAGTGTTTGCCGCTTCAGCCAGCCCATCAGCAGGCAACGGCCGCACATCTATCGCCAACGTTTCACCAATGAGTACTAAAGCCTGCTGATCCACGTCGCCCGCGCCATGCGCCTTCTTTTCATCGAGGATGATCCGCCGTTGCAGCATTTCCAGGTTGACCGGCTTGACTTGTGGTTGTTTAGCATTGGAGTCCACAGGTGTGAGTTGCTCGGCCGTGTGTGCCGGAAGGTCAATCTCGCCCGCTTCCAGACGGTGGCCGATAATCCCTAATCCGGCCGTCACGCTGCTGAAGGGATCGATGCTACGCACCTTTTCTGGGCCAAAGTGACGGCCGAGCAACTCATAAAAAGCGGGGATTTGCGCCGAGCCACCGGTGCGAATCACCGCATCAATTTGTTCCGGTTTCAACCCCGATGCCTGCACTGTTTCTTGTAGATGGTGGTCAATGGCGCGGATCTCCGAGCGGATCAATGTTTCAAACTCCGAGCGGGTGACAAACTCGCGTACATCAAACCCTGGCCCTTGTAGACGAATCTCGGCGCCGCGCTTCTCGGAGAGGGTACGCTTGGCTCGTTCGACCACATCAAACATCGTCAGGCCATAGTTGTTGCTGACCAGGCTGAGCAGGGCTTCAATCTGGTAACGGCGTTGGGCGGTCTGGGCGATCTCGCGCAACACCTGCCGGTTCTCGGCCGATTGCAACTCCAGCAGTTTTTGCCAATCGGAGAAGGCGTCGTAAATCCAGGAAGGAGTGGTCATTGCCTTTTGCCGCTGCCCATACAGGCTGCCTTCACCAAAGTGGCGTGGCAGCTTGGCCCGCACCAGCTTTTGGTCAAACACATCACCGGCGATGGGGATACCGCCAGTAGAGAGGACGCGCGGCCGCTTCTCTCCCAGGCGCATCACCGTGATGTCCAGCGTGCCGCCGCCAAAGTCAAAGACAAGGACGTTTTGCGGCCGATCCAGCGTCAACTCGTAGCTGTAGGCAGCGGCAATCGGCTCCTGCTGCAGGTAGACCGTCTGATAACCAGCCATAAAGGCCGAACGCAATAACCGCGCTTCGGCGATTTTGTCGTGTGCGGCATCAGCGGCAAAGTGGACGGGGCGGCCGAGTACGAGATGCGTCAGTTCCCGATCCAATAGCTGCTCCGCCCGCGCCTTGGTCACGCTCATGTAGAGGGCGACGAGGGTTTCTAGTGAGTAAAAGAGACGGCCGACGACCGTGCCGGTATAGTTCTCATCGCGCAGGCCGGTCTTGATGGACAAGAATAACCGGCCTGGTGAGAGGGCATCTACCCAAACATAGACATCGGTGATGTAATATACCAGGTCAGCAATGACTTCGATCTCGCCCACCCACACCTTTTGCATTTTCACCGGGCGGCCGACGTTTTGGGCGAAATATTGGTCTACTGCACCGCGGCCGATGGAGATAGATTGGTCGTTGGTGATATACAACGCCGTCCGCGCCACACGTGGGTTGGCGTTGGACGGGTCGAGCGGTAAGACGTTGACGTTGCGGCCGTCAT
This sequence comes from uncultured Ardenticatenaceae bacterium, assembly GCA_964410625.1. Taxonomy (GTDB): domain Bacteria; phylum Chloroflexota; class Anaerolineae; order Promineifilales; family Promineifilaceae; genus CAYPHY01. The sequence goes on from CAYPHY010000068.1 coordinate 18,532, forward strand.
ATAACGCCATACCCGAATTGGTTGTGCCAAAATCCATTCCGATAATCATGAGGTTAGATTGGTGTATTCGTGTATTGGTGTATTTCAAAATGAACAATGAAACAATGAACAATGAAACAATGAATAATGAAACAATGAACAATGAAACAATGAGACAATGAACAATGAGACAATGAGCAATGAGACAATGAGCAAAATCGGCGTCATCCGCGTTTGATCTGCGTTATCTGCG
>CAYPHY010000069.1:0-18400 GCA_964410625.1 uncultured Ardenticatenaceae bacterium
CCCAGTTTAAGTTTGTTAGAGCAATTAGTACGGTATTTCTTGCGTGCATTGGAGGAAATGCCGCTTGAGAATCGGCTCTGGATTGTGGAGCTAGGACGCATCCGTATTCATCAGAGCCGTGAGTTTTAAGATGCCGATCTTAACCGCAACCGATCTTGGTCATTCTTATGGCGCTGATGAATTGTTCAGCGACGTAAATTTGGCGTTGGAGGCCAATGATCGTGTGGGGTTGGTTGGGCCAAATGGGGTGGGGAAAACAACACTGCTGCTGATCCTGGCTGGGCTGTTGGAGCCGACGGAGGGAGTCGTCGGCCGCCAACAAGAGCTGACCCTCGGTTATCTGCGCCAGGAGGCGATGCTCACCTTTGCCGGGCAAGATAACACCATCTATGAGGAGATGCTGGCTGTCTTTGCCGCCTTGCGCCAGCAGGAAGCGGATTTGCAGCAGATGGAAGCGGCGATGGCGGCCGGTGATTTATCGGAAGCGTTGTTTGATCGCTACGGCCGCCTGCAAGAACAGTTCGAACTGTCCGGCGGCTACCAATATCAAAACGAGATCAAGCGCGTCTTGCTCGGTCTGGGCTTTGAGCAAGGGCAATGGGAAACGCCTCTGGCCCATCTCAGCGGCGGGCAAAAGACGCGGCTACTGCTCGGCCGTTTGCTGCTGGAAAAACCCGCGCTGCTGGTCCTCGACGAGCCAACCAACCACCTCGATGTGGCGGCGATTGAGTGGCTGGAAGGGACGTTGCGCCGTTGGGAGGGGGCGTTGATCATCGTCAGCCACGACCGTTACTTTCTCGACCGGGTGATCAATCGAGTGTGGGAGCTTTCACCGGCGGCCGGTAATCAATGGTTGCGCAGCGACGCGGCCGTTGCCGGTTTGGATGTTTATCGCGGCAACTATAGCGCGTATACCCAGCAGCGGCAGGACGCCTATGAGCGGGCAGAGAAGCTGTTTGCGGAAGAAAAGGAACGACTAGAGGAGGAAGCGGACTTTATCCAGCGCCACATTGCCGGGGGCAAGACCGACATCGCCAAAGGCAAGCTGCGCCGTCTGTCGCGCGACATCATGCTCATAGAACAGTATGGCGTGGCGGAGATGGGTGAATTGCGGCGTGGCAAGCGTTGGCTGGAAGTGGGCAGCCGGGTGCGGCCGTTGAGTATCAACGAAGCGATTGAGCATATCCGTGCCTTGCGGCCGCCCGACAACCGCCCCCCACGCCTGAACATCCGCCTGGAGGCGCAGCAGCGTAGCGGCCGTATGGTCTTACGCAGCAAAGGGCTGACCATTGGCTATCCCGGCACCCCCCTCTTTACCACCGGCAAATTGGAGTTGGAGCGCGAGGACCGCGTGGCCTTGCTGGGGCCAAACGGCAGCGGCAAGACGACCTTCCTGCGGACGTTGTTGGGGGAAATTCGGCCGTTAGAGGGGAAGCTCAATCTCGGTCATGGAGTACAAATTGGCTACTTCGCCCAGGCCCATGAGCAGCTTGATCCGCAAAAAAGAGTGATAGATGAAGTAATAGGAAGTGGGAGAGTAGAGACTAAGAGATTAGGAGACTGGGAGACTGGGCGACGGATTAACCAATCTCCTAGTCTCTCAGTCTCACAGTCTCTTTCTGAGAATGAAGCCCGCCGCTATCTAGCTCAGTATCTCTTTCGCGGTGAAGATGTGTTCCGGCGGGTGGGGGAGTTGAGTGGTGGGGAGCGCGGCCGTTTGGCGTTGGCCTTGCTTGCGCTCAGCGGCGCTAACTTCCTCCTCCTCGACGAGCCGACCAACCACCTCGACATCCCCTCACAGGAGGTGTTGCAGGAGGTCTTAGAGAGCTTCGATGGCACGATCTTGCTGGTCTCCCACGACCGCTATCTGGTGGATCGCCTGGCGACCCAGATATGGTCGCTGGAGGATGGCTTTTTGCGCGTCTTTGCGGGAAACTATCAGGAGTACCTGCAGGGGCGAGTGGCGAGTGACGAGTGGGGAGTGGAGAGTGACGAGTGGCGAGTGGAAAGCGAGAGAGTAGTGGAGAGTCTCCCAATCTCCCAGTCTCCTAATCTCCCTGTCTCCCAATCCCCACCCCCCACCACCCGCCGCGAACGGCGCGACCAGGGGCGACGGCGCAGGGAGTTGATAACAGAGATAGAGGACAGTGAATTTTGGTTAGAACAAGTTAAAATTGAATTAGAAAATGCTCGCGCGGCCGACGATCAAGAGCGAATTGCAGAGCTGGAAGCGGAGCAAACGGCCGCACAGGAGCAATTGGAGATGCTAACGGCCGAGTGGGACATCTTGTAGCACGGTTTGTCAACCTGTGTTAAAAATGAGTTTGCGGCCGTTTGCGCTTTTCTGCGGCGATTTTCAATTTTGTTGGTTGTGTATTATTCACATTTCCTCTATAATTCTACACATCTGGTTCGATGACCAATGGCCTCAATGTGGGGTGGCCGTTGGAAGTCGAAAAACCCGACTGGGGTTATCTGGGTTACGAGTGGGTGCATGGCGCATATTCCTTATGTCGAAGTAGACGGTACAGCCGCGCCTGGTATGGCAACATCAGAACAGCAATCTGATCCCTCATTAAACGCGGGAGTGGGTCAGGCTGCGAAACTAGGCTGGCAAACGGTAGAAGCATTGGCCCAAATGGGCCAGGCTGTCACCTCTAGCCTGGTTTTAGATGAAGTGTTGGAACGGGTGTTGCTCCAGGTGTCTAGCCTGCTGCGGGCGGAAGGCGTCGCCATTCTGCTTCCTGAAGGAGAGGAATTAGTTTTTGTAGCCAGCAGTGGTTCTGGCGCGGAACGCCTGAAGGGGCATCGAATGCCAAAGACCAAGGGCGTTGCCGGGTATGTGTTGAGTACCGGCAAGAGTGTTTGGAAGGGTAGCAACGCCCCAGAGCCGTCCGATGTGGACATTTACCGCGCGGTTGAGGAAGTCGGCCGATTTCACACCCAGGCTTTGCTGGCGGCGCCGCTGAATCTGAAGGGCCAGACGATTGGCGTCTTAGAAGCAGCGCACAGCCGCCCGGATGCGTTTACGTTATCCGACCAGCAGGCCTTGGAAGCGGCCGCCAGTTGGGCGGCCATTGCAATCGGCAATGCCCAACTCCACCGCCAGGCGCAGGAGGAACGAGAGCTGCGGACGCTGATGGAAGAACGCTCCCGACTGGCCCGCGATCTTCATGATGCGGTCGTGCAATCGCTCTATAGCCTGACGCTTTTGGCAGCAGGGTGGCAGCGGCAAATGCGCACCGGACAGATGACGCTCCAGGTGGAACATATCGAAGAGTTGGGCTATCTGGCGCGGCAGGCATTAAAGGAGTTGCGGTTGTTGCTCTTTGAGCTGCGGCCGACCGCGCTGGGGCAGGCGGGCCTTTTGGAAGCATTACAACAACGCCTGGAGGCAGTCGAAAGGCGGGCTGGCGTAAAAACTGCGCTGCACGTTGTACCAAAAGGTCAAAAGCCGGACGTTGCTTCGTCCACACTCCCTACCGCCAGTATCGAGTTGGCGGCCGAGGTGGAAGAGGGCCTCTATCGCATCGCTCAGGAAGCATTGAACAACGCGCTTAAGCATTCCGAAGCAACGGCGGTCAACGTCTATCTATATCTGGGGCCAAACGACATCGGCTTGGAGATCGAAGACAACGGTGTTGGCTTTGATTTTCAGGAACGCAGTCACGAATGGCAGTCCATTAACGGCGGTTTCGGCTTAGAAAGTATGCGCCAACGTGCCGAAAAGCTAGGCAGTAAACTCCAGGTTAGCTCCATTCCGGGTAAACTTACCAGTGTAAAGGTGTTGGATGTGCCAATTTCCCAACCAGATAATGGTCGGGATAAGCGGCGAAATTGAGAAGTTTTATATGAACAGTTCTCCAGATGTGATGGCGGCGGAAAGCGGTTCGCACATGAGGAACATTAATATGATTAACGTGTTGATTGCTGATGATCACGCCATAGTCCGTAAGGGGTTACGAACGCTTATTGCCAGCGAGCCGGGGATGCAGGTCGCTGGTGAGGCGGCCGATGGGTTGGAAGCAGTGGAGCAAGCTCGCAAGCTACACCCTGATGTAATCCTACTTGACCTGGTAATGCCGCGCCAAAATGGCTTGCAAGCATTGATTGATATTCGTAATGAAGACCCCAAGGCGCGGGTATTGGTTTTAACCAGCTTTGCCGAACCGGATAAAGTACTACCGGCGATCCGCGCCGGTGCGCTTGGTTATCTGCTCAAGGACACCTCACCAGAGGAGTTGCTCCACGCGATTCAAAGTGTGTGCCAGGGCGAACCCCATTTGCATCCCTCGATTGCTCGGATGGTTTTGCGTGAGATTGAGGCCCCTTCTGAATTGAGCACACCCAAGTCGGAGCAGAACGGCAATGGTCATACCGCGGGGAAAGACCCGCTGACCGAACGCGAGGTGGAGGTGTTGCAATTGGTGGCGCGTGGCCTGACAAATCAGGAAATTGCGCACTCATTGGTCATCAGCGAGCGCACGGTAGGCAACCATATTGGTAGTATCTTACGCAAGCTGCATCTGGCAAATCGCACCCAGGCAGCACTCTACGCCTTACGGCAAGGATTGGCGACGCTCGAAGGGCAATAAAAAAATGTATTCTTCTGTATTGCGTATTTGGTAGTTGCTAGTAAACTTGCCTGGTAAATGTATTGGCAGGTTCTCAACTGTTCCTACCATAAAAACGCAATAGAAAGAGATGCCCATTGAGACGCCAGTCGCAATGGACATCTTCGATGGGCCTCTTTGGAGAATACGAATGATCAAGCCGGTTATCATTGCCGTTGATGACGAGCCGCAAGTCTTAAATGCTGTAAGCCGCGACCTTCGACAGCAGTACCGCAACGACTATCGAATTATTAGCGCTCGTTCCGGCAACGAGGCGTTGGATGCTGTGCGCCAGCTGAAACAACGCAACGCCCCTGTTGCCCTCTTTCTGGCCGACCAACGAATGCCGGAGGTGAGCGGGACGCAATTCCTGGCCGAAGCTCGCAAGCTCTATCCAGACGCCCGCAAGGTGTTGTTGACGGCCTATGCCGACACGGAAGCGGCCATTGCCAGCATCAACGAGGTGGAGCTGGATTACTATCTGCTAAAGCCCTGGGACCCGCCGGAAGAGCGTCTTTACCCCATCCTGGATGATTTGCTGGATAGCTGGTGGGCGACCGTTCCCCCGCCTGAAGATTATGAAAGCATCCGCGTGGCGGGGACATTGTGGTCGCCGGCCTCCCATGCGGTCAAAGATTTTCTGTCGCGCAATCGTATCCCGTATAAGTGGCAAGATATTGAAAAGGACAAGGAGGCGTTGACCCTGGTCGAGTCGGTCTCGGAGGGTTCTCATCGCGTGCCGGTGGTCTTTTTCCCCGATGGCTCTTACCTGGTCGAACCGGACTTTCGAGCTTTGGCGGGTAAGGTTGGCTTGCGGACGGAGGCGACACAGCCCTTTTATGATGTGATCATCGTTGGCGCGGGGCCAGCGGGGTTGGGCGCGGCCGTCTATGGCGCATCGGAAGGGTTGCACACGGCGTTGATCGAACGTGAGGCGACGGGAGGACAGGCGGGGACGAGTTCGCGCATTGAAAACTATCTTGGCTTTCCACGCGGGCTGAGCGGGGCGGAGTTGGCGACCCGCGCCACTGCCCAGGCGCTGCGTTTTGGCGCGGAGATTCTGACCGCGCGGGAAGTGGTCAAGGTGCGCGTCGAAGACCCGTTCCGCTATGTGATGTTGAAAGATGGCGTCGAATTGGGTTGCAAGGCTTTAGTCATTGCCACTGGCGTGACGGTGCGTCGCCTGGAAGTGCCGGGGATTCAGCAGGTGGAAGGCGCGGGGGTCTACTATGGGGCAGCGCTGACCGAGGCGGCCTACTATCGCGGCGAGCATGTCTATGTCGTTGGCGGGGCTAATTCGGCCGGGCAAGGGGCGATGTTCTTTTCACGCTATGCCAGCAAGGTGACGATGTTGGTGCGTGGCAGTTCACTGGCGAAGGGGATGTCGCAATATCTGGTTGATCAGATTGAAGCGACGCCCAATATCGAGGTGCTGGTGCGCCACTCTGTGGTCGAGGTGCATGGCGAACGACAATTACAGGCGATCACCATTCAAAATCTTGACACCGAGGAGTGCTATACGGCCGAAACACCTGCGCTGTTTGTGTTTATTGGCGCGGTGGCCCATAGCGATCTGGTAGCCGGATTGGTGGAACGCGACAGCGCCGGTTTCGTCATTACCGGGCCGGATTTGATGCGCGACGGCCGTCCTCCACAGGGCTGGAAGCTGAAGCGCGACCCCTATCTGCTGGAGACCAGCGTCCCCGGCATCTTTGCCGCCGGAGACATTCGTCACGGCTCAGTCAAGCGCGTCGCCTACGCCGTCGGCCAGGGAGCCAACGCAATTGCCCTGGTACATCAATACCTACGGACGGTATAACGTTCCTACTTGCTGCTGATTAGAAAACAACCTACAATGAATAAATGAGGTTTGAATGGGACGAAGAAAAACGCCACTTGAATATTCACAAGCATGGAATTGATTTCTTTGATGCTGTTCAAATTTTTGATGGTTATACATTGACTTCGGAAGATGTGCGGTTTGATTACGGGGAAACGTGATATCTGACATTAGGTATGATGAATAACTTGATCGTCATTTTAATGGTACACACGGCCGAAGAAGATGTGATACGTGTCATCTCCGCCCGAAAAGCAGAAAAATATGAGCGACAAAGATATTTTGCAGACTTCTCTAACTGATTGGGATCGCTTGGAAGACATAAGTGACGACGAAATTGATTTCTCCGATATTCCAAGATTAACGAAGGAACAACTTAACTCCATGAAGCCAACTGGGGAACTTATCCCTGGGTTGCAAAAGCCTGGACGATTACCGGTTAAGATAATGCTCGACCGAGATGTTGCCGAGTACTATGTTACCCGTGCAGAAGCTATTGAAACAAACTATACTAGCCTTATTAACGCAGTACTACGCGATTATGCGACGCGAGATACTATTTCCAACAGTACAAATTTGCGGAGGCTTGTTCGGGAGATTGTTCGTGAGGAGTTGAGCCAGCAACCATAGATGAATGTAGCCTTACACTGCCAATATTAAATTGCACCCGTTTCAATATTAAATTGTGCCCGTTTCGATCAGGGCGCGGACGGTGATCACGACCCCGGCGATGGTGATGAAGGCGGCGCTGGCGGCGGGGAGCAGGCGGCTGGTAATGGCGTTGTGGCGTAGGGGTAGTCGTTCCAGGAAACGTCCGGCATAGACCAACACCAGACCGATTCCAGTCAGCACACTCGCCAAACCAATACTGAAAACCACAATTAGCACCAACCCAACTCCCACTTGCTGCAGGGCAATCGCGCTGAGCAGTAGAATGAGCGCCGAAGGGCAGGGAAGCAAGCCGCCGGAGATGCCGAGGGCGAGCAGGTTACGCATGTTCATCGTTTTAGGATGGTTGGCGTGGCTGTGGTCGCTATGGCTGTCACTGTGACGGTGGTTATGACTCTTTTCCCCCGGTTGGTGGGTGTGGGCGATGCCAAAGTGGTAGTGTACGCCTCCGTTATCGGCCGCGGTTGTCACCCCTCGATTTCTCCACCAATGGCTCAGATGGCCGCGCAAAATGGAAGCGCCAATGACCACCACCAGCAAACCGGAAAGAACGCCCAACCAGGGGTAGAGGCGTTCGGGCAGGATGTTGCGCGAGGCAAATAATACGAGGATGCCCAGCGCAAATACACCGGCCGTATGGGTGATCGTCGTCGTCAGGCCGAGGAAAAGGGCGTGTTTGGCCGTGCCGCGCGAACCGACGAGGTATGCGCCGACGATGGTTTTGCCATGTCCGGGGGTCAGGGCGTGGGCTGCGCCTAACATGAAGGCCAGAACAAGAACGGCCGCTACCGCTCCCGGCGTATCCAGTGTGCGCGAAAGCAGATTGGCGAACTCATCCTCTCCAAAGCGGTTTTGTTGGTTGGAGTGTGCGGCGGCCGTTGATGTGGTCCCGGCGCTGCTGTCTGCTTCGTTGGTGCTCGAAATGCCCAATGGCGCAAAGCGGAAACCGGCCTGGCTGATTTGCAAGGGGGCCTGGAGCAGGTCGTCAGGATAGTTGCGTAGCTGGTCGCTGATGTCGGCCGCCGGAACTGATGAACCTTGCAAGCTGACGCCGTCGGCCGCCTGGACGACCACTTCCCGCCAGCCCAGACGGTCAGGGTAGTTGTTGTCGCTGTATTGTGCTTCCCAGACAACGCCGGTTGCGGCCGGAAGCGAGGCAAGCAATGATAATTCCAGGCGCATCGTCGGCAAATCCCCCTGACCGGGAGGAAAGGAGAGTGTGTGGTCTTGCAGTTGCAAGGACAGCGGCTGGTTGTTGATCGCCAGTTGTAGGTTACCAACCAATGCCGGAATTTGAGTGTTCAGATAGGCTTCTTCTTCGGCCGCGCTAATCTCCCCATCCCCATCGCTATCTATCTGTTGCTGCTCCTGGAAGGTTGGAATCTCGGCCATGTCCACAATATAGAGAATATGGATGGCCTCCTGCTCCAGCGTTAATGCGCTATAGCGGCTGACGGTGAAGTTGCCCAGCGGGTGGGCAGCGGCCGAGCCGACCACACCGAATAAGGCGAGTAGTAGCAGCAGGATGATAAGGCGTTTATACTTTTTCATCATCGTTAATCTCTTATGACAACCTGTTCTAGGGCGGGTTTCTAATTTGTAGGGGCAACCCTTGTGGTTGCCCAAAGACGGACAACCACAAGGGTTGCCCCTACCTGTGTTGTGCGGTCATTTTATTACCGCCAATGTAGCCCTCGCTTGTTGAGCCTGTAGCAAGTCGAAATGTGGATTGAGCATCAGGGCTTGTTGTAGAGTTGCCTGGGCGTTTTCCGTGCGGCCGAGTGCGGCCTCAATCATGCCATGATGGTAGAAGAGCAGGGCGTCTTGTGTTCCCTGGCTGAGCGCCTGTTGCATGGCGTCGGCCGCTTCCCCATACCTTCCATTTTTATAAAGTGCCCAGGCCAATGTGTCGTAGGCATAGATGTCTTGCCGTGCTTCCAATTCCAGTTGAGCATCGGCCAATGCCTTGTCCAACTGCCGGTCGTGGTTTGCCAGGAAGAGCGCGACTGCGCGGTTATAGAGAATTTGCTGTGTTTCTTCCAGTTGAATGATGAACAGCACTGTCTCGTACTGTTCCTCGGCTGCTGCCGTGTCGCCTTGCAACGTGTAGAGATCGCCCAGCGCGGCGATGTAGTCGGGTTGCGGCCGTCTGGCGACCAATGCCTGATATTGGGTAATCGCTGCGTCAATATCCCCCTCGGCGGCGGTGACTTTTGCCAGCCCAGCCTGAGCGAGGTAGTAGTTGTCAAAGAAAGCGGCCGCTTGCTGATAAGACTGGCGGGCGTGGCGCAAGTCGCCGCGATGAAAGTGTAGTTCGCCTAGTTGGAAGTGGTACCAGGCCAGTTGTTCGCCAAATGTGCCGCTGGATTCGGCCGCCTCGGCCGCTTGTTCCATCCACTCAATCGCTCCCGCAACATCCCCCTGAATCCAGGCCAGACGGGAGAGGCGGCCGAAGACCGGTGCGCTGGGTGCGCGTTGGTGTAGTTCCGCGTAAGTAGCGGCAGCGGCGGCATAATCGCCCAGTTCCAGTTGGGCGTCGCCCATCGTCGCCAGCGCTTGCAGTTCGTCGGGATCGGCCGCGTAGGCTTGTTGGGCCAGCGCCAACGCCTCGGCAAAGCGGTGGAGGGAGATAAGCACAGAACTCATATAGGCTTGAGCTGGCCGATAGTTTGGGTTGGCCGCCAACGCCTGGCTCAATGCCTCTTCCGCGCGAGCATAGGCGGCCGCGTCGCCCGTCTCCCGTGCCTGGAGCATATAAGCCTGTCCCAGATTGGTCAGGTTTAAGTAATCACCCCCATTGGGATTGACACGGCCGCTCCAAAAGCTGATTTGCTCCTGAGGGGCCATCATTTCCGCGACCAGAGAATACCCTTCGGCCCCACTCAGGCGGGAGAATAGATCGCTGAATGGCCCGACAAGATTTCCGGCCACGTCTGTGACCATATAGGAAGCGGCGATCAACATAGCGGTAAAAAGAAGGAAGAGGTTTAGTTTGCGTGTACTCATCTGCTTGCTCTGCTTATCGTTCAGACTTTCGCCAATGAATCCCTGCCATTGAAAAGGACAGGGACTCATTGGCTGTGGCGGGAAGGGCCGTTTCGGAACCAGTCTATCTGCTCGCTGTAGCCAGGTGGTTGGCCTAGTTTGGCGGGGCCAGATAGGGGAAGGTAGCGGAGAAGGGGCTGTCGTTGTCAATACAATCGCTGTCAAGTAACGCGCCATTCGGTGACAAACCCCCGGTGACGACAAACAACTCAAAGTCAATCACATCATCGGCCAGTTGACGGCCGTTCAGCGGGCCGCTAACGAAACCGGCTGTGGAACTGGTGTCCAGCGTCAAGACATCGGGCAGCAAAAGGCCGGTGATGACATCGGCCGTGGCCGCGTCGTTGTTCAGCGATTGCAACGAGGCATTGACCTCCGGCCCCCAGGTAGCCAGATCATCAGATGGGTGGGTCATGTTGAAGGCATCCTCGTTCCCGTCTTTGATCAGAACAGTGGCGATGGCCGGCTTGCCCATGCGGTCGAAGGTGCCAATGCGCGTGTTCCTGGTTTCCGCCCAGACGTTGATCCTGCTGCTGTTGCCCGTCAGGCGAGCGGATGGCACTTCGATGGCGATGGAGGTGACATTTAGCCCGGCGAAGAAATTGACCGCGTTGGCGTCACAGAAAGTGCGGCTGCCGCCCGCGCCCTTCACCTGATCGAGGAACGCTTGCAGGTCAAAGAAGAATGGATCATCCGTCAGTCCGGCGAAGAACATGCCATCTTTGCGTAAGAACTGGTTGACCGTGTTGTTGTTTCCGGCGGCTACCCGGCGTTGTTGGCCGCTGTCCACGTCCAGGCGATAGAGGTTCATCCGCTGGGTGCCGTTTTTCCGCGCTGGATTGGCACGGAGAATGTAGTCAATGTCCTCAATATAGTCGCCATCATTATCAATGTGGAAGATATAGCGATCACCAGGGGTGGGGCGCAACGTTGTTGGGTTGAGAACTCCGGCAACGGGGTTGACCGTCATGATCAACACCGTGTTGTCGGGATTGCTGGGGCTTTGGAAGGCGTAGATGTCGTTGATGTCCAGGCGGCCGTCGGTCTGAACCAGAGGCGCTTCGAGGTGGTCGGCGGCGCGAGAGGATACGGCCGCCATGCCGACAACAAGCGCGACAATGACAACCAAAAAGACAGCTATCGTGCGTACTTTGGTCATGATTATGACTCCTTTGTTTACTCTTATTTACGTTGTTGAAGGGACAGTTGGCAAAAGCGCGACCGCTCTGAATATCACTACAGCGCGATTTCGCCACAGCGTGGGGATGTTTGTGTTGCCGTGATTTATCCTAATCCATTCGACCTCCGATAGAGTGGTTTGTGAAACGCCCTGGTCTGCCCTCTTGTCCGTGTTGTCTAGGAACGTTTCCCGCTACCGGTAATTACGCACGGAGTTAGAAGTTGCATTCATTGAATTTGTGGCGGAAAAATTGGGGAACAAAAAATCCCCTGATCAGGGGATTTTTCAAGCGAGATGATGTGGGCGGTTACCTATCATGAACAAAGTCTCACGCAAAGACGCAAAGAAATACTTGGCGACCTTTGCGCCTTTGCGTGAGTTTTTTCACAGAGGATAAAGTCGCTAGGAGGTGGGGCCGAGGAGGATGATGTTACCGGGGGTGGGTTGTTCGCTGCCGCCTTCTGGTTCGATGGAAACGCCAACGGCCGTAAATCCTGGCTCGGCAGAGGAAACGACAAGCGAACCGCTTCCGCTCTCATCTACCTCGAACGTCCCCGCGCTGACCGGCACATCTTCATGGATCAGCCACAGTTGGTAGACCGCTTGTTGGTCGAGTGGTTCTAGATTGCTGGTGCGCAACATGGCTTGCTGTGTCTCCGGTTCATAAGTTAGTGTGCCAACGGCCGCCGGGTTGTTACCGGTGGCATCGCCAAAGGTGGTTGTGATGGTCCCCGGTTGTTGATAGATTGCCAGCAACTCTGTCTGTTCGTTGATCTGTTGGCGCAGATTAGCGTTCTCGACCTCTAATCCATTGAGTTGGGTTTCGATGGCCGCTGCTTCAACTTGCAGCGCCTGCAACTCAGCCTGGAGAACGTTTACCTGGCTGCGGAAAAAGAGGGCAAGGGCAATGGCGGCCACTGCCACCGCCGCACTTAAGGCAGTTGCAAAGAAAAGGAACGGGCGGTTGCGCGGCCGTTCTGCTTGCGCGGCCGAACGGGTGGACGGCCGAGATGGGACGCGCACAGGAGGCAGGTGGGTGGCTGCTTCAGTCGTAGCGGTCGGCTGTTCGGCCGCTGCTTCCTGGATTCGTTGCATCAGGTGTTGCTTGATCGCCGGGGGTGGGGCAATCGGTTCGGTGCCGACACCGAGAAGGGCTGCGCCCTCGATCAGTTCCGCCAACCGCGCTTGCGCCTCCGGGTCGGCCGCCACATAGGCTTCCACTTCGGCGCGTTCTTCCGCGGTTAATGCGTCCAGAGCATAAAACGGAAACAGTTCTTCTTCAATCCGGCTATTACGCTTCATTTGATGATACTTACTCGCGCTCCCCTTTTAATAGGGAGCGCAGTTTTTGCAAACCAAGACGGGCGCGTGTATGCACAGTCCCCAATGGATCGCCCGTCATCTGGGAAATTTCTTGGCGGGTTAGCCCTTCAAAATAGGCCAGCTCAATGACCTGAACTTGCTCAGGGGATAGCTTTTCCAACGCTGCCCGGACCTTCTGGCTTTCAATGGCAATCCAGGCCGCTTCGTCCACCGCAGGGCCGGGATTTGGCTGCGTAGCTAATTTTAATTCTTCCGCCTCATCGCGCACAGCCTGCGGCCGAACCTTTTGTCGTCTTATGGTGTCAATGGCCTGGCGTTTGGCGATGCTAAAAATCCAGGTGCGAAAAGAGCCGCGCTCTTCGCTAAAGGAGTGTGCTTTTTCCCAGACGCGCCAGAATGACTCTTGTAATACTTCTTCGGCCAGCGGCCGATCTTGTAGCATCTTGACCAGCATTCCCAACACCGCCGGCGCATAGCGATCATAGAGTTCCTCAAACGCGGCCGAATCGCCAGCCACCACCGAGGCCATCAACGCTTCATCTTGTTGGCTGGTCAAAATTGTCATTATCCGCTGACCTGCCACAAGCGAATACGACTAACAATGTCTGGAGGTTGTTGCCTTAAGTTACGTCTCAGCCTTTTACTGCCCCACAAAGCCGAAGCATAGCCGACGTGTTCTTTACTAGTATTACGCATCCCGCACCTTCTCGCATTCCGTATCTTACAGTAAAACGCCAAAACCTCAATCATTTGCGACAAGCATGAATGTAAGTCTCGCTCTCAGCCGTATCTATTGTTGAGCGTGATAGAGCGTGTCGTGCGGGTTGTTTACCCGCCCATACTCGCAAGGGTAAACAACCCGTGCTACTGGTGAGTCCAAATGCACCAGAACAAACTATCATAATCATAAAAGGAAATCCGCGTGATCCGCGTTTGATCAGCACCATCCGCGTAACTGTTTTCACAGGAGTATTGATGCAACTAGAGATAAGAAAGGAAGATTTAGAAACAGTGGGGAGAGCACCGGAGAAACAGCTCTCTCTCCGCCCTGGTTCATCACCACATGCGGTATCGGCCGCGCCCGATGTGTCCTCAGCGCCCGCTGTATCCTCAGCGCCAATGGCCCCGGCCCCTTTTCGCTATCGTAGTGATGGCGAGGTGGATTGGGGCAATATGTGGGATACGTTTTGCGCGTTGGCTTTGGATGGTGGCCCTCCCCATCGCGGCACGATGCTGGATGCGCCATTGAAACCCAATGTGGATAGTGTGGCTTATCAATATGTGGCGGCCGAAATCAGCCGGGGGATTGCCGAGGTCTCGGGATTGCGGGCGGAAACGGCCGATCCCGGTTGGCTGCGTGTGGCTTGTGGCTCGACGGCCGAAGCTGCCTGGCTGGCGGAAGCGATCCGGGGCGAAAACGTCGCCGCCCACCACGACGGCCGCTACCTCATTCTGCCCGTTGGCGAAGCTTTTACAGTGAAGGGGGAGATCAAGAATGTGATCACGGCCGTTGCCAAGACCACCCATTATTGGAACGACCATCTGGCGGCCGAGGTAAAACGAACGCTCGCCGCACAAGTAGCACTCGGCCAGCTAATATCACGCCTCTTCGCGCGTGTCCGGCAGCGATTCAGCCGCTAGTTACCCTACTGCCCTCCTACGCCAGTGATGTTGATCACTTCCAGTGGATTGACATTTCCCGCAATTCGTTTGTCGAAAACATTGAGGTGGGTGTGGTAGCCACAGTCGCGGTTGGTGCAGAGACGGCCGAGCATATCCATCGTATAACCCATATTGCTCTCTGTGCCTACCGCCTGACCCAGACGCACCGCTGTCCCTACCTGAGCCGAATAGTTGCCATGGAGCATGGTGATTTGGTAGTAGTCATTCTCGATCACCAGCGTTGGATTGCCCCATTGGTCCGTATAATGTTGCGTGACCATGCCATTGATCGGTGAGAGGATGGTTGCCCCTTTCCCGGCGGCAATGTCAATGGCGTTATGTCCATAGCTTTGCCCATGCACCCCTTGCGTCAGGATATAATTGTCGTAGGGCGGGATGATCGCTTCTTGGGCAACATCATAGATGGGGGTTGGCAGCGGTTGGATGGCTGGCTCTTCCCCAGGGGCCGGAGCGGGGACGGTTGGCGTCAGCGCCGGAGCGGGCAGCGGCGAGGCAACCTCAATTGTCCGTGGCGACTGGTTTACAATCGCATTCACGGCGATAATGGCGACAATTACCGCAATGGCAATCGTAAAAGGATCAATCCGCAGGCGCATCTTTACTCTGGAATAAGAACGTATGTTCTATATGATACCATGAGTAGAGGGCGTTGTCGAGAGCCAAACGGGGAACTTTCACTCTATAATAACCGTCATACAGATGACATGAAGTTGCATAGAAGCGGTTGCCAATGACGGCTGTTGACTGTCCACTGTCTACTGCCAACTGCTTACTGTGCTGACCAAAGAGGGAGATTCGTTATGAGTTTTAGATTTATATCCCGCTGGTTGATGGTGGGACTGCTGATTCTTGGATTGGCGGCCGCCTGTTCACCAGCGGCCGAACAGCAGAGCGAAAATAGTACTACACCGATTGAAGAGCCTTCTCCGGCGGAGACAACGGAGGATACGGCCGATCCGCAAGGGCCGGTGGAAACAGCGGACGGGACGCTGGTTGCTGCCCCACCGGGTGCGGTTGATCTGGATGAATTGCTGGAGGAGGAACCGCCGGATGAGGAGCTTCTGGAGGAGATGCCACAGCCCGGACGACCCAACCGGCCACGCCCGGCGGCCGTCACCCGTACCATCTTCACCCTGACCAACCATCTCGCTCGCTACACAGACGTCCCCCGGCGCGATATTGAGTTTGTGGGCATCGAGCAAATGAGCTGGGGTAGCACCGCCTTAGGCTGTCCCGCGCCGGATACTGCCTATAGCGAAGTGGCTGTTGATGGGTGGCTGATTACGCTGGAAGCGGCGGGGGAACCCTACACCTATCACACGGAAGGCTTAGCGCGGTTTGTGCTGTGCGAGGATGGTCGGCCAGTGGCGGAGGGGGATGTCGGCCGTTGACATACTCGTTCATTGCTCCATCCGCTGTACGCTTTGAGCTGCTTTCAATAGCAGGTGTTGCGACGGATCGAGATTCAGTTTCCCAATGTCATCCAGGGCAATAAACTGTGATCCGAGTACATATTCGTCTACGATTTGGGCATGACTAACCCACTGATCGGCCGCAGCAATGTATAGCAGGTGAATAAAGTCGGGGTAAGGATAGGCATAGTCAGGTGGGCAAGGGGTAAGGTGGTGAAAGTGGATGAAGCCGAAAGGGTGAACATCTTTAACCAGCCATCCCGTTTCTTCAAGGATTTCCCGTTGGAGGGTTTCTTCTAAACGTTCATTCGCTTCACGTCGGCCGCCCGGCACAACGTGATAGTGGTCATCCCGGTCGCACACAACAAGAACTTGGTTCCCCTGCAAGACAATAGCACGGACAGAAGTGATGTATTGAGTGGGTGGTAGCTCGTTACTCAGATAGGTTATTACTTCCAGATGGATGGTGTTCCAAACGGCCGTTTCTCTGCTTAGCGGTACTTGCAAAGCCAGAAAACCAGTTAAATCACATTGTTTATCAATCATTTAGCAGTAGCAAAGCTGAGTTATTGCAACCGATTGATTTTTTCTACCAGTTGCTCGTATCTTGATAACATCTCTGGATTTTCCAAGACCTCGACAAACTGAGACAACCACTCTTTGATATATCCTTGATCTAAGTGGCTGTGCCGCTCGATCAGTAATGCTTCAATGTCAAGCCAATCCTTGTCCCGTCCGGCAACTGCTTTTTGGATGATTAAGTCTTCAGCCGAACATATCCATGCCTCCCATCCACCGAGATCATGTCTCACGGCGCGTTCGATAATAAGCTCCTCGTAACCCGGTAAAGCTAACAAGAAATCTACAATGACTTCATTGATATAGACAGCCACGATTAAAGGATTTTCGGGGATATGGCTTCTTGCCCTTTGAGGGAAGGTAGTACGTAGCTTGTCCCGCATTACCTCATAATTTGTATCTGGTACAAGGACTTTCAGGTCAACATCTTGTGTGGCACGAATAACACCCCATTGGGCAAGTGCTACCCCACCGATGATAGCATAACGATTGCCGTTTTGTTCGAGAAAGTCAACTGCAATGCGAAGCGAGACTTCAAGCTGCTTTTCCAACCTTTTACCTCCGTTCCTCGAATTTTTGCATCCGAGCATAATAGCGTTCGAGGTCAGCCATTCTTTGTTGTTCCTGAAGTTTGCTCGGCGGAGGGGCGAGTTTCATTAAAAAGTCCCACAAGGCAACATATTGACGCCATGCCTCTTCAGGGATTAGATGGCCTGTATTCCGAACCCGTTCCCGCAATTCTGCCTCATTATATTGGCGGTGTAACTCGTATGCCTGGCGATAGAGTTCTTTATCGAGCTTCATCTTCATCGTCCATAATGATACCATAATCCACTGTAAATTTCTTTTTTGTCGGCCGTCTTTAGGTTACAATTGTCCGCTAATTTAACCCACTACCAGCTTACCCCACGATTAAACCTTCCAAGCGAGCAAAAGAAAGGAGATTAACTGATGGCAATTAACCTACGCAACCGGAGCCTGGTCAAGCTACTGGACTTTACGTCGGATGAGATTCGCTACTTATTGCAGCGTTCGGCCGAAGTGAAAGCGGCAAAGAAGAACGGCCGCGAGGAAAAACGGCTGGTTGGCAAAAATATCGCCCTGATTTTCGAGAAGGACTCGACGCGGACGCGCACAGCGTTTGAGGTGGCGGCTCATGACCAGGGGGCGCACGTGACCTATCTGGGGCCGACCGGTACGCAAATTGGCAACAAAGAGTCAATGAAGGACACGGCACGAGTGCTCGGCCGCATCTATGACGCCATTGAGTACCGTGGCTTTGGGCAGACGGTTGTCGAGGAACTGGCCGCTTATGCCGGTGTGCCGGTTTATAATGGGTTGACCAATGAGTTTCATCCGACACAGATATTGGCCGACCTGCTGACGATGCAAGAGCATAGCGACAAGCCACTGGAGCAGAGCGCCTTTTGTTATGTGGGTGATGCGCGGTTCAATATGGGCAATTCGCTGATGGTTGGCGGTTGCAAGATGGGCATGGATGTACGGATTTGCGCGCCGCGCAGTTTGTGGCCGGAGGAAGGGCTGGTGGAAACGTGCCGGGCGATTGCGGCCGAAACGGGTGCGCGACTGACGCTCACCGAAGATGTGGATGAAGGGGTGCAGGGGATTGATTTCCTGCACACGGACATCTGGGTCTCGATGGGCGAGCCGGAGTCGGTCTGGGAGGAACGCATTACGCTGTTAAAGCCTTACCAGGTGAATAGGGAGATGATTCAACGTACCGGCAATCCGGCGGTGAAGTTTCTCCACTGCTTACCCGCTTTTCACAACCGCGAGACCAAGATTGGCGAACAGATTTACCAAACCTTTGGCCTGGATGGGATAGAAGTGACTGAGGAGGTGTTTGAGTCGGAACACTCTGTTGTCTTTGACCAGGCCGAAAACCGGATGCATACGATTAAGGCGTTGATGATAGAGACAATTGGCGGGTAGTAAAAAGTGGTCAGTTGACAGTGGGCAGTGGGCAGTTTATCATCTTGACTGCCACCTGCCACCTGCCACCTGCCACCTGCCACCTGCCACCTGCCACCTGCCA
>CAYPHY010000070.1:0-16939 GCA_964410625.1 uncultured Ardenticatenaceae bacterium
TCGGAGCGAGGAATCCCTAGCAATTCGCTGGTCAACGAAATCGCAAGGGATTCCTCGCTCCGCTCGGAATGACAAATGAGCGATAACTTTTGAAACAGTGTATTTAGTGTGCAGCCGCCCGTGAAAACTCCTGGGAAATTACAATCTTCCAATCTCCCGATCTCCTAGTCGCCTCTCCTTCGCCCTGTTAAACTTCTCACCTATGATACAACAGTTGCTCATTGGATCGGTTCTCAGCGTTCTCGTTGCCGGGCTGGCCTATTGGCGCGGGTCGTTGTCCCCTTCCGGCGCGGCCGCTGCCCTGATCGTCGGCACACTGACCTTTGGCCTCGGCGGGTTGGCATGGGGTGCCCTGCTCGTTTTCTTCTTCGTGACCTCCAGCCTCCTCTCGCACTTCAAAGAAGCGCAGAAACAGGCGACGGCCGAAGAGAAGTTCGCCAAAGGCCACCGCCGCGATGCCGGTCAGGTGTTGGCAAATGGGGGACTAGGCGCATTGCTGGCTTTGCTCCACACGCTCATCCCCAACGAAGTGTGGTTCGCGCTTTTTGTCGGCATCATGGCAACGGTGACGGCCGATACCTGGGCGACGGAACTAGGCACATTGAGCAAACGGCCGCCGCGCCTGATCACCAACGGGAGTATTGTAGAAGTGGGAACGTCGGGCGGTGTTTCTTCGTTGGGAACGGCCGTTTCATTGCTAGGAGGGTTGGTGATTGGGCTATTAGCCGGGTGGCTGTCAAATGGTTCACTCTGGATATTCACCCTCGGCGGGGCGTTGGCTGGGCTGAGCGGCTCGTTGTTCGATAGCTTGCTGGGAGCGACGGTGCAGCAAATCTATTACTGTGATGTCTGTGGGAAGGAAACGGAGCGAAAGGTTCATCGTGGGAGTCATCCGACGCGGCCGTTGCGCGGCTGGTCGTGGATGAACAACGATATCGTCAACTTCCTATCTTCCATCGTCGGTGGTGTTGTCGCCACCGGTTTGCTCCTCTGGTAAGCTCTGCGCCTCTGCGTCTCCGCGTTGAAGACGCTCCTTAATCTGCCAGCGCCAAAGACAACCAGGGCGTGTTGATAAACCCCATTGCCGGATCACTGCGATAGAGACCGATTCGCAGGGCGACCGGATGACTATCCGGCGGAAACGCCACCAGGTAACGATCGACCACAATCTCATTCGGCCGCCAGCGCGAAGTGGGATACCAACCTTCGACGGGATTGGCTTTATCTGCCTGCGCTAAAATATCGGCTTCCCCTTGTGGCGGGTCTTGGGCCACCAGATGGACGGCTACGCTGTAATCGTCGGTGATCGATTGGGTAGCTTCCCAATAGACAGTAACTAATAAGCAGGTAGCAGGTGGCAAGTGGCAAGTGGCGGGTGATTGCTCGACGGTCGCATGGCGAATAAGAAGGCCGTTTTCAAGGTCGAAGTTGAGATCGGCGGGAATATCGTCAGGGACTACAATGGGGTTGGGGCTGATTTCGATCACGCCAGGAGCGGCCGTTCCCAAATACAACGGCCCTAGCAATTCCTCCCAATAAGATAGCGGGAAGATGCGCAAAGTCTGGTCGGGGAGGAACAGCCGGTCGCCCTGCTCGATGATGGTGCGCGGATTGGCGTTGTGGTCAACCAGCCGTAGCCCCTGCAACCGTCCCTCATACGCCTGGGCATAGGTCAACGCCCAGTAGTCGCCACCCCAGGGGACGCTGACCGTCGTGCGCCGGCCGTCGGTCGCTGGCTGCACGCGATCAACCGTCTCCACAATTCCCTCTACCGACCGGTCGCGGGTGATGGAAAGGACAAAGGGGCGCGTCCGCCAGCCGTGAAAGAGCAAGACAACGATGAGCGCGATAGTGGCAACGGCCGCCGCCGGTCGGGAACGTCGCCAGAGCCAATCGAGGACCAGCGCCAGCCCCACCCCAGCCAGCAGCAATAGTGGCAGCTTGGCGGCCAACTGTGCATCCACGACTCGGTTGCGCCAGATCAACACGGTGATGACCAGATTGGGCAACCAGGCCAGCGTCAGTCCCAGACTTTCACGCCAGCGCCGCCGCTCCACCAGCGGCAACAACAGCCCGGCCAAACCGAGGAGCAACAACCAGATCGGCATATCATCGGCCAGAATTTCCCAGGTGATGCGCACGCGGGCCAGCCATTCGGCGGCCGACTGTTGCCAGGCAAAGATGCGGTCGGCGCGGTTGTCAAAAAAGAGCGTCCAAAAACCATCCCACGTCCCCGGCGAGCCAAAGACCCAATCGGCTCCCGTCCAGACCCGAATCGGTAAATAGAGATAGGTCAATGGAGCGAGCAGGGCTATAGCGATAACGGCCGCCAGCGTGCGCCAACCGAGGCGAAAGATGGTCAGTAAATGGGGCCGAATCAGAATCACTACCGCCGGTACCAGCAGGGCCACTGAGCGTTGGTGGAAAACGCCCTGGCTAAAGACAAAGGTTAGCCAGAGAAGGTCGCTGCGGCGGCCGTCGCGGCCGAAGCGCAAGGCAAAGATCAACGTTGCCACTGTCAGCGCCAGCGTCATCGTATGCACTTCGGCTAATGAAGCATCAATCCAAGCCGAGGTGGAGATAGCAAAGGCCAGCGTCCCTAGCGCGGCGAACGGCCCTGGCACGTCTAAATCCATTATCAGGGTAACCAGCAACCCCACGGTGATGACGCCCCACAACAATGAAAAGAGCGACGCCCCGGCCGCCGGTGGCACGCCCACCCAGCGCAAGAGGGTGACAAACAACGAGCCAAGTGCCGTATATTGAGGGTAGCCGCTGTGGTGGATCAGCCCCCAACGGGGCAGGGCGTTTTGAATTTCGCCCACGTCGGTGGCATAAGGATGGCCGCTACCGTTGATGTGGGTTTGGAAGGTGGAGAAATAGAGGAGGGCGGCAATCGTCATAGCAACGGCCGCCCATAGAAGGCGGTTGTTCGGCCGTAGCCCCATCCATAACTCCTCTAAACCAGTTGTCGAACGTCTTAGCACCATCAGCAGCGGGGGATAGTACCACAGGCCTCCGACAGGCACAACTCAGATACGATCATTGATTAGCAAGCGACTCAAGAGCAGGCCGGTATTGTTCAATAAAATCGGCTGATTGTTTGGCAAAAACCTCATCAACACCCGCAATATCTAGCGGCATAGACCTAATAACGATCTGACGCTGCGTGGTGTCAACCTCAACCGTTACCTCTGTACCTTCTCGCAATTCAATAACTTTAATCATATCAGCAGGTAGTGACACGACTAAACCGTCACCTATTCGAAAAATTTTGCGAACCATTCACTTTATCCTTGTCTTTGCTGTGTACTTACACTGTAAGCATAGCTATATCCGCAAGTCGTCGCAATTAGCAAGGCAATGACTATAAGTAACACGCCGTGTTATAATAGTTCTGTGAAGGTATTCAAGCTGGAGAAATTCTGTGGCAATTCCCGAGATCATTCAAAAGAAGGCACACCATGTCCAGACCGGCACGAAACTTCTATGAGCAAGTCTATGCGGTTGTGCGGCGTATTCCGCGCGGCCGTGTCACCAGCTACGGCCGTATCGCCCAGATGCTCGGTCGGCCGAATGGGGCCAGAGCCGTCGGTTACGCCCTCCACGCGCTGAAGGATGAAAGCGATCCGGCTTATGACGATATTCCCTGGCAGCGGGTGATCAACAGTTTCGGCCGCATCAGCCTACTCAACCCCGAACGCCAGGCCGAGTTGCTGCGCGAGGAAGGCGTTGTGGTTAACGACGATCTACGCATCAACCTCGACACATACCTCTGGGGCGGCCTGCACTGGACCGAGATTGATGATATTTTGAAAACTGGCTAATAGGCATAGGATTTAATTTGCATCGAATGAACGCGAATTTTGATTTGGATTTTGTGAAAATTCGCGTGATTCGTCGCTAAAAATTCTTCACTGCGTAAGTCCTAAGGCATAAAGAGGAGTTGATGAGCGCTCTACGAGTTGGTATTGTCGGTTGTGGGGAAGTCACTCAAATTATTCATCTGCCCAGTCTCTATCAGCTAAACGACAAATTCCACGTCACAGCACTATGTGATGTCAGTCCATCGGTGCTGGAAGGGGTTGGCGACACCTGGCGAATGCGCAACCGCTTTGCTGATTATCGCGAGTTAATTGACCAGGCGGATGTGGATGTTGTCCTGGTTGCCAATCCGAACGCCTATCACGCGGACGTCACCCTGGCTGCGATTGAAGCGGGTAAGCATGTCCTGGTGGAAAAGCCGATGTGCATGAACCTGCGCGAAGCGGACGAGATCATCGCCGCTTCTAGCAAACAACCTGATGTCATCGTCCAGGTAGCCTACATGCGCCGCTATGCCCCGGCCTTCGAGTCGGCCTGTCGTTTGCTCCCCGAACTTGGCGATATCCGCCTCGCTCGCGTCCACGATGTGATCGGCATGAACGCGCTGATCATCAACCCCACCTCGCGCGTCATTCGCGGCAACGACATCCCGGCCGACACCCTTGCTCAGGGAAGGGCGTTAGAAAAAGAGGCCATCACCGAAGTCGTCGGGACGGCTACCCCGGAACTCGGCCGCGCCTACGGGCTACTGCTCGGCCTCAGCAGTCACGACATTTCGGCGATGCGCGAACTGCTGGGGATGCCGCAACAGGTGCTTTACGCTACCCAACGCCAGGGTGGTTCCTATCTGACGGCCGCCTTCGACTACGGCGATTACATATGCCACTTTGAGACCGGCGTGGACGCTATCCCCCGCTTTGACGCCCACCTGGAGGTCTATGGGGCAGAGCGCGTCTTACGAGTGCAATACGACACCCCTTATGTGCGCAATTTACCCATCCGCCTGCTGCTCACCGAGGCCAGCGGCAAGAGTGGCGTCGTTGAGCGGGTGGAGCATCCCGCATGGGGTGACGCCTTCGTTAGCGAATGGGAAGCCTTTTACGACAACATCCTCCAGCAGCGAACACCGAAAACGTCGACGGCCGATTTCCGCCAAGATTTAGAGTTGTTCCAAGAGATGATCGCCCTGATGTAAGCCTGTCAACCCCGTATGCCGAATGGTGGAGGTCACTGTGGGCGGCTCAGTTGCCAACAGTTGACAATTCACCATTCACCATTAACAATTAACCATTGTGAAGCTGATCATCCAAATCCCCTGCTACAACGAAGCAGATGTCTTACCGCAAACGCTGGCCGATTTGCCGCGTAAGATTCCCGGCATTGATTGCATCGAGACGTTGATCATTGATGACGGTAGCAGTGATGAGACGGTAGCGGCCGCTCGCGCTTGCGGCGTCCACCACATCGTTCGCCATCCACACAACCTGGGGCTGGCAAAAGCGTTCCAGACTGGCCTGGACAGTTGCCTGCGTTTGGGGGCGGATATTATCGTCCACACCGACGCCGACAACCAGTATCCCGGCCACTTTATCTCCGATCTAGTCGCCCCGATTCTGGACAAACGGGCTGATATGGTCATTGGCAACCGGCAAGTTCAGGATGTGGAACACTTTTCGCCGCTGAAGAAGCTATTGCAAGGGCTGGGAAGCTGGATGGTTCGCACGGTCAGCGGCACCGATGTGCCGGACGCGCCAAGCGGCTTCCGCGCCTTCTCGCGCGAGGCGGCCTTGCGCTTCAACATTCTCACGCGCTATAGCTATACGCTGGAAACAATCATCCAGGCGGGGAAGTTGGGATTGGCGATTGAGACGGTTGACATTGAGACCAATGCCCCCACACGGCCGTCGCGTCTGCAACGCAATATGTGGCAATTTATCAAGGCACAGGCGGGGACCATCCTCCGTCTCTACGCCTTCTATGAACCGTTACGCACCTTCACCTATCTGGCCTCCCCCTTCCTGGTGACGGGGCTGCTTTTATTGCTTCGTTTCGCCTACTTCTTTCTCAACCAGCAAGGCCAGGGACACATTCAATCGGTGACGGTGGGGACCGGGCTGTGTTTGGTGGGCGTGATCATCCTCCTCTTTGGCATCCAGGCCGACATCACCGGCAAGCATCGCCAACTGACCCAGGAAGTGCTATATCGCTTGAAGAAGTTGGAGATGGAAGGCGAGGTAAAAAAAGATGAGGTCAGCGATGCCATTTCTTACCACCAGTAGCTCACTCGCGTGACCAACCTATGGAAAACTTGACACGAATGATCAAGAGCGCGGGCGTCAGGCATGAAACGGCCGCGCCCACGCTCTATCTAAGCCATGTCTACGCCAGTTATGCCGGTTCCAGCGGCCGTACAAACGGCCGCGGCGCGGCGCTGGAGGACATCTCCTTCCAGGTCAACGCCGGTGAACGGGTGGCGGTCGTCGGGCCGAACGGGGCGGGGAAAAGCACGCTCTTTCGCCTCATCGTCGGCACGCTCAAGCCCAGCAAAGGGGAAATCACCGTTGCCGGGCATGACCCTGACACCCATATCTGCATCGCCTATGTGCCGCAACGCAGCCAGATTGATTGGTCTTTTCCGGTGACGGTGGAGGACGTGGTGATGATGGGGCGGGTGGGGCAAATCGGTCTTTTTCGCCAGCCGCAACGCCGCGACCGCGAACTGGTGCGTGCCAGTCTGGAGCGAGTGGGGGCGACTGCGCTGGCTAAGAAACAAATCGGCGAACTCTCCGGCGGCCAACAACAGCGCGTCTTTATCGCCCGCGCTCTAGCCCAAGAGGCGGAACTGCTCTTGCTCGACGAGCCAATGACCGGTCTGGACATCCCCAGCCAGGAAGCAATTTTTCAAATTCTGGATGGGCTGAAACAGGATAAAGTCACCGTTTTAATGGCTACCCACGATCTCAATTTAGCGGCCGAACACTTTGATCGCGTCTTGCTGTTAAACGGCCGCCTGATCGCCGCCGGACGGCCGGAAGAGGTGTTACAGCCCGATCATTTGCTGCGGGCTTATGGCGGCCACGTTCACGTTGTCACCAGCGGCGACGAAACCGTTTTGCTAACTGATACCTGCTGTGACGAAAACTGATGGACTGGCTCTTTGAACCGCTCGGCTACGCCTTCTTCACCCGCGCCCTGATCGCTTCGTTGATCGTCGGCATCGTTTGCCCGGTCTTAGGCACCTATGTTGTCCTGCAAGGGATGGCGTTCCTCGGTGATGCGATGTCACACACCATCTTACCCGGCGTGGTCATCGCCTTTTTGCTCGGCTGGCCGCTGGCGGTTGGGGCATTGGTGTTGGGCCTGATCACGGCCGTTGCCATCGGCTTCCTCACCGAGCGCAGCGCACTGAAGGAGGATACAGCCATCGGCGTCATCTTCGCCGGATTCTTCGCCCTCGGCGTTGCCCTGCTCTCCCTACGCAACAACTATACGGTTGATCTGGCCCACTTTCTTTTCGGCAATCTATTGGGGGTGACGACGGCCGATCTGTGGATCATCGCCGCGCTAGGGGCAGTCGTTCTGCTACTCATTTTCCTGTTCTACAAAGAGTTTCTCGTTGTCGCCTTCGACCCGATGTTGGCGCGAACCTTGCGCCTGCCAACCACCTTTTTGCGCTACTTGTTGCTATCCCTCATCGCCGTGACGATTGTGGTTGCGCTGCAAGTCGTCGGCATCGCGCTGATGCTGGCGATGCTCGTCACCCCGGCGGCGGCCGCCTCCTTCCTGACGCGTCGCCTGCCAACGATGATGCTGGCCTCGGCCGCCATCGGTATCTTCTCCGCCATCACCGGCCTCTACGCCTCCTACCAGCTCAACATCGCCTCCGGCCCAGCCGTAGTTCTCGTCGCCACCCTCGTTTTCATCCTCATTTTCCTCTTTGCCCCCGGCCGTAGGGCACTCTAAAGCACTACCAATTGCCTGGCTAACCCAAATGGGTTAAGATAGGATCATTCGCGGTTTCGCAGTCGTTGGTAGTTTCTACTTTGTTATCTGGGATACGTAACCTCTTTAAGCCATTTGGAGTGTTCATATCGTCGAAAAATGACTGGTAAGAAAGTAATTTTTACCATCACCCTCTTTGCCTTATTGCTAAGAATTGGCTTCTTTATACCGGCAATCTCCAGCAAGCCAGTTTTCGATGAAAGGACGTATTTTGAGCGCTCAATAGGCCTGTCAAATATCGTTGGTAATTTTATAGGGGGACAGTCAGTTCAAGAGTCAGATATCAACTTGTTTTACGGCCCGGATCCATTTACGGGCGGCTGGTGGCCGCCACTGCAAATGGTGTTGATCAGTATATCCCGTTTACTCCCGTTCAACAGCGACTTGGTCGTAAAGGCACGACTACTGACTCTGCTTCTCTCAACCTTGACGGTGCCATTGGTATATCTTGTCTCATCAACAGCGTTCGGAAGGAGGAGCAGTTACGTGGCGAGCTTTTTGTTTGCCACTTACCCCAGTTTTATTGCATTTTCCCACTATCTATGGTCTGAGACGCTTTTTATCTTTCTCCTGTTTAGCACGATCTATTTCGCATTCTCTTTAGTACATGCGACAAGCCATCATAAAAAACTACAGACAGCAGGCCTGACAGGTCTCTTTTTAGGGCTTAGCGCGCTAACAAGAACGACTACGTTGCCTTTTTTCTTTCTCGTTCCGCTTTGGCTTTTCCTGGCACAAATTTTTCACCGCACCCAGGCTCCTTTCAAGAAGGAATTACCAGAAACAACACTAACAGGACGTCAGAAGAATGTTATTGTGCATTTAATCAGCCCTATTGTTGTCATACTGATAGCAGTTATTGTTATTTCACCCTGGGAAATGGTACTTTACCTTAAAGAGGGACATCTAGCTCCCCTGTCAACTTCAGGTGGATACAATTTCTATGTAGGAACAAGTCCTACTTTTATCACAAGGGAAGAGGCCGAAGCACGAATTCGTGAGTTTTCTGAAGCAACAGGACTTCACCGAGATGCGGCCGCGCGTGAATTAGGCATCAAGTATATCCGTGAAAATCCAGGACTTTTCAGGGCGGCGACCGCCGATAAGCTCCGTAGGCCGTGGGCTGGAGATCTATTCATCTTCCGTCATCTCTTTCAAGTGATTTATCCTCCATTCTCACCAACTATAGCATTATGGGTGATAGTCGTCGTTTACGTCTGTTTCACACTACTGTTAGCAACTTCCGTAGTTGGCATTATTGCTGCTTTGTTTGAAAGAATGGGGCATCCGTTCCCCTCTACAAACATTTTCTTTCGCCCACTACGGTGGTTTTCGACCAATCGTGGCTTTTTGATTTCTGCCATCGCGCTCCTCTTCTTATTTACTCTAATTGGTATTCCCAACGCCCGAACGGTCCTACCGGTGATTGCCTTGCTCACTATCTTTTCTGCACATGGCATCTATGTACTACTGTTTTCCAAAGGGCCTAAACTGCTTCTCTTGAGCCTGATTGGTGTGCTATTAGCACTTGTGATTATTCAGAACATACAGATAGTAAACAGAAGGCACCCTGATTTGCATCCAAGTAGCTACTACCATCAGGTAATTGAGAAGATGGGACCTTACTTGCGGACAGTCTATTACAATGATCGGGTAACGCTTTATGATCAGTCTGAGCAGGATCGAAGCTATACGATCTCTGTCCTTAGCGAAAATTATGAGTTGGTCGCTTCTGAAGCAAGAGAAGCTGAGTGGCATTCTAGCATCCTTGAACCAACTAGCTCGATGGAATTCCGTAGTAGGAACCCCACCATACCGCTCATGCTTCGTCTGGTTGAACTCAAGACGAACCAGTCAGTAACAATCGAACCTATTCACGTTGAGGCTTGGCACAAGTGGATGCCAACGGGAATTGATGGTTTGTTTTATCGTTGGGAGACGAGAGCCAGGTGAGGTGTCTCAATGTAAGGTAGGGTAGCGACCAACACAGCCTACAGACTTCTCAACACGAAACAGGGATGGCTCCGTGTTTAGCTCTATTGTTGTCTTACCCATCTTCAACGTCTTATAATGTCATTGTGACAAGCCATAAAACCAATACCCACTTATCCGCCATCCGCCACGCCCTGGAACAAAACGGCCACCGGCTGACGGCCGCCCGCCAGTCCATCCTCAATGTGCTTGTCTCCAGCGACGGGCATGTGACGGCCGATGAACTGGTCGAACTGGTGCGCGAGCAAAATCCCAAGGTTGGCCGGATGACCGTCTACCGTACCCTCGATCTCCTCTCTGAATTGGGGTTGGTGCGGCCGATCTACCAGGGAACGGGAGCCGCCCACTATGTGTTGATGCAAAACGGCCACCATCACCATCTGATTTGCTCCCGCTGCGCTCGTGTAGTGGAATTTGATGACTGTTTATTGGAACGGCTAGAGGAGACGATTGGCGGCCGTTTCAACTTCCAAATGCAAGGCCATCTGGTCGAGTTGTATGGTCTTTGCCCGAATTGTCAGGAAAAGTAAAGCAAAGCACGGATTGTACGGACCGCGAACAGCCCTGGCCTAGCGTCTATCAGGTATGGCACGCTGGCTTTCAGCGGCTCCTCGAACTGGCGGAGGCAACTCCTGAACAATCGCTGTTCGACACCCAAAAGTATCCCTGGTTGAACGGCTACGCCCTTGTTGACGTTCTGCAAGGCACCTATGGACACCACGAAGAACACCGCGACGCTTTGCTCGCCTGGCTTCAGGAGCAGGACAGCAAGGACACTACTAAAAGCTAATCTCTTAAAAACGCACAGGCACAGAGGAGCAGAGATGCAGAGAAACATTTGAATGCTCTGCGTCTCTGCTTCTCCGCGCCTCTGCGTTAAATATTTTTCAGGCTCTCAGACGCTCTCGCTCCACATCCCACATCGGCCGTCGCAACAGCCGCATCCCATTCGCCGTCACCAGCAACGACGTCCCCACATCGGCCAGCACTGCCATCCACATCGTCCCCATACCGAGTAATACCAGGACCAAAAAGATGAGTTTGATACCAATGCTCAGCACCACATTCGCCCGCACCGTCGCCATCGCCGCCCGGCTGAGCTTCAGTGCAAAGGGCAGTTGGCGCAAATCATTGCCCAAGAGCACAACATCGGCCGTCTCCATTGCCTGTGCCGTCCGCCCGATAGCTACGCCCACCGAGGCGGTCGCCAGTGCCGGTGCGTCGTTGATGCCATCGCCGACCATCGCCACATTCTCATACAGGTCGCGGTAAGCGTGAACGGCTGCCATCTTATCTCCCGGCAAGCAGTTAGCCTGCACCTCATCCAAACCCACCTGTCCGGCAATCCGTTGGGCGGTCGCTTGGTTGTCCCCCGTCAGCATCACCAGCGGCGTTATGCCCTGCTCCCGTAATGCAGCCACCGCCTCACGGCCGCCTTCCCGCAGCGTATCGGCAACGGTGATATAACCGCGATACTGCTCACCGGCAGCAACGAGCATCGTTGTATGCCCCTGACTGGCGGCCGCATCCACCGCTGCACAATCATGGGCGGCATATCCCTCATCGAAATAGGCATGGCTGGCAACTGTCACCCTATGGCCGTTTACCGCTCCGGTCACGCCCTTACCGGCCAATGCCATCACGTTTTGCCCCGCCGGATAACGGCCGCCCACACCCCGCACGGCCGCCTCATTGAGGATCGCCTGCGCCAAAGGGTGTTCGCTCTGTTGTTCCACCGCGCTGGCCAGTGCCACCAAATCATCACAAGCCGCGCAAACCCCATCCGGTGGATTGGCACAATCGGCGGCATTCACCGCCACCACCGCCGGTTCACCACGGGTCAGCGTCCCGGTCTTATCAAAAATAATCGCTCGCACCCGGCTAAGTTCCTCCAGGAATGCGCCCCCTTTAAAGAGAATGCCGTGGCGCGTACCGTTGCTGATCGCGCTGATGATCGAGACCGGCGTGCTGATCACCAGGGCGCAAGGACAAGCGACGACCAATAGTGCCAATCCGCGATAGAGCCACGCCCCCTCGCCCCAGAACGGCGCACCCCATAACAGCGGCGGAAGCACCGCCACCAGAAAGGCGACTACGACAACGGCCGGTGTATAAATACGAGCAAAGCGATCCACAAAGCGTTGGGCATTGGCGCGTCGTTCCTGGGCGTCGGCGACCATTTGAATCAGGCGGCTGATGGTGTTGTCGGCCGCCAGATGGGTCACCTCCACCTGGAGCGCACCCTGTCCATTGATCGTACTCGCCAACACTTCATCGCCTGGCTGCTTCTCCACTGGCTGGCTCTCGCCGGTAATCGGCGCCTGGTTGACGCTGGAGTAACCAGACAGGATACGGCCGTCCATTGCAATTCGCTCCCCCGGCCGCACCAAAATCCGGTCTCCGACCTTTAGTTCAGCAATTGATACGCGCTTCTCCGCCCAATCAGAGGAAGCAGGTAATCCGTGAGCGGTAAGCGGCAAATGGTCTGACTGCCCACTGCCTACTGCCAACTGGCTACTATTTGAACTGTCCAGCGAAAAGCGCGGCCTTAACAAACTCGCCTCCGCTGGCGCAACGGCCGACAAACTACGAATGGCATCCCGCGCACGGGCGGCCGTGTACCCTTCCAACGCCTCGCCGATGGCAAACAGCACCATCACCAACCCGGCCTCGGTGTACGCACCGATGACCACTGCCCCAATGGCGGCAATGGTCATCAGGAAGTTGATCGTGATTTCGCGGTTGAGGCGCAAAGAACGCCATGCGCTGCGAGCGACGGGCATACCGGCCAGCAGCAACGCGCCCACGGCCGTTGCATCAAACCAGGGGCTATGGATACCCAACCCTGGTAGGAGTTCTTCAAAAATCAGACCGGGCAAGATCAACAACACACCCAGCAACGCCAACTGCGTATCACGGCGGCTGAGTAAGTAGCGGAGGAGTGATCCTTTTGCTTCTGGGGCTGGCGGTTCGGCCGCTGTGGAAGCCGCCACAGCAAGCGGCTCTGCTTCATAACCCAATTCCTGCACCCGCGCCGTGATCGTCTCCGGCGCGATATTGCCCTGCACCGTCAACGTACCGGTGGTGAAATTGAGGAGCGAAGCGGTGACGCCAGGGAGACGGCCGATGCCCGTCTCTACCGTCCGCGCACAACCGGCGCAGTCCATCCCCAAGATTTGAAAGCGCTGTTCGCGCTTCTCGCTATTCGTCTGATTGATATGGATTCCTTCATTAACCATACCAATATTTTACACCTTCAAGTATGGTTGAAGGTCAAGAGAAACTGTAGCGCGATTTGCTAAATCGCACGCTCAAAGCCGCGATTTAGCAAATCGCGCTACAGGGGGGCTGGTTCACCAGCAAGGGCAAGGAAGAGACGGGCGAAAATGAAGGCGTTGTCCCCTCGGGCGATGAGGAGGTAGCCTTCGTCATCGTAGATCAATTCGGGAGTCGGGTGATCATGGGCATGGCAATCGGCTTCAATGCGGGCCACCTCTTTGATCGCTTCGGCAACGGCCGGGTCGTCACTTACCACCAAGATATGATAAGCCCCATCCTCACGCCAGATGTGGACATGTCGGCCGCGCAATTGCGCCAGTGCCGTCTGTGCCGTTGGGCCAGTCAAGGTGCAGCCGGTGACATCCGAAAACCAGTCAAGGACGGTATCACTGGGGGGTTCGGCCGCTGGGTTGGCACAAACCCGCTCCACCAGGCGATCAAAGGCTGATTGGATGCTGTCTTCGCCATGCGTTTGGCGGTCGCGCAGGTCTTGGAGGAAGAGTTGTAGCTCGTGCTGCTCGACGCGCAGTTCGGTGATCTCTTTTTCCAGGGCGAGATAGCGGTTTTCGGCCGTTGCCAATAGCGTCTCGTTGCTCAAGTCGCCCGAATGCCAACCGTCGAGCAGCGTCTTGATGTCGGTCAGCGAAAAGCCGAGTCGTTGGGCGCGTTGGATCAGGCGTAGCGTTTGGATCGCTTCTGGGGCGTAGAGACGATAACCGGCGTCGGATCGGCCGTCTGGCTGCAACAACCCCTCTGCCTCATAATAGCGCAACGCCGAAGTTCGCACCCCAACTTGCCGCGCTAATTCACCAATGGTTAACATCTTACTCTACCGTAATCTGTATCGTATGGGGTTCGCCGACGTAGTTGCTGTCTTTGACGACGATCAGACGCAGGAAGTAATTGCCCGGTGGCAGACCTTCGGCGAATAGCGTCTCAAGATGCCCATTGACCACCGGCGTGTTGTGTGTGTCGCCTAGCGTCAACCACTGTACCTCGCCGCCGCTTTGGGGAATGCCTAACTCCAGCTTATAGAACTCCACATCATTGGGGTCGAAGCTGGCCGTGCCGATGATCAGGGTCTGGCCGGAAACGGTATCCCCCTCTTTCGGCGAAGTGATGCGCCACACGGCCGCCCTCCCCTGTCCCCCCGCCAGGGCCAACAACTCCTCATTACACGCCTCCGTGGGTAAAATAGCGATGTTGTTCTCCTGCGCCCATTCATGCGCCGCTTTCAGGCTCTCCGGGTTTCGTGGCGGGGTGAGGAATATCTGCGGCAACGCTTCCGGCGGCATCAAATCTAACGCCGCGCCTTGCGGGAAGTGGCAGAACAGTTGGGATGGCGGAGCATCTTCATCCACCAGACCGGTGGGTGCTAGGCTGGGAACCCCGGCCACCGCTCCCAAGTCTGGGATTGGTGGCAGCGCCAGGGCGGGGATACGCCAGACGGCCGGATCAAGCTCCTCCCAGGTTAAAGTAGGGAGATTGGGATCAAGGGCCGGTGTAGGTGTCGGCGCGGCCGCTCCCGTTCCCGTCAAAATCCACTCCGAACCGGCGGGCGTACACTCTATGCTGCCAATCGTCGCCGAGGAAATAGCACACAGTGACTTCTCTTCCAATCCGGCGGGCGGGGTGAAGCTGTTGGCCGGTGGTTGTCCATTCACCGCCAGCCGCGTCACCATTTCCGCATTGCTGTAAACACCTTGCATATAGGCCGCCCACAGCGGGGCCGCCCCATCCAGGCCGCTGATGTCAATCATCTCGCTGTTATCGGTATTGCCCGTCCAGACACCGACGACCAACCCCGGTGTATAGCCAACCGTCCAGTTGTCGCGGAAGTCGTTGGTGGTGCCGGTTTTGACGGCCGCTGGGAAAGGCACTTCCAGTGGACTCGTCGCCCCCATCGCCGGCGTACGCGCCTCGTTGTCGTCGAGAATATCACTGATCAGAAAGGCCACGCGCGGATCAACGACCTGGGTTGCCGGTTGGGGCTGGTACTCATACAACACTTCTCCGGCCGTGTTTTCCACGCGCAAAATGGAGATGGGTGCGACCTGGTTGCCGTTGTTGGCAAAGACAGCATAGGCGGTCGTTAGTTCCAGCGGCGTGACTTCGCCACCACCCAAGGTGAGGGAGAGGCCGTAGGTGCTGGAATCCTGGTTCCAACTGTTGATGCCCAGTTGACGGCCGAAATCGAGCAACCCCGGAACGCCTACATCTTGCAAGGCCAACACCGCCGGAACGTTATAGCTATTTGCCAGCGCATCGCGCAGGCGTACCGGGCCATGGAAGCGGCCGTCATAGTTCACCGGGCTATAGGTTTCGCCGTTAAACTGCTCATACTCCACCGGCACATCCCAGAGGATGTCGGCCGCCGTCCATGCCGGCGGCCCATCCAGGCGCGGCGAGAGCGCCAGTGCATAGGTTAGCGGCTTAATCGCGCTCCCTGGTTGTTGCAAAGAAAGGGCAACGTTCACATGCCCGTCAATGCTTTCGTCGCGGTAATCCACGCTGCCCAACATCGCCAGGATTTCCCCTGTCCCCGGCTTGAGGGCGACCAATGAGGCGTTGGTCAGGTTATGCTCCGGCGCAATCGCGTCCACATGCTGGCGGGCCAGTTGCTCGGCCAACTGCTGGAACTCCATATCCAGCGTGGTGGTGATCCGCAAACCGCCATTGGCAACCACATCCGCCCCAAACTGTTCTTCTAGCTGCTGGCGCACACTAACGGAGAAATGGGGCGCGGCCAAACTGACCTCTTGCGGGGCAAAGTTTAGCGGTTCCAAATAGGCTGCTTCCGCCTGGGACTGGTCAATATACGCCTCGCTGACCATCAGATTCAGCACCAGCCACTGCCGTTGTTTGGCCCCTTCCAAATTGATCAGGGGATCGAGGTCAACCGGGCTTTGCGGCAGACCGGCCAGGAGGCTGGCCTCACCCAATGTGAGATCGGCCGCCGACTTGCGGAAATAACTCTGCGACGCCGCTTCAATCCCATAGGCGAGATTGCCATAGTAAATCTCGTTGAGGTAAATCTCCATTACCTCATCCTTGCTGAAATCATGAGCCATGATCCAGGCCAGGACGATCTCCTTGATCTTGCGGTCATAGGAAACGGCCGTGCGCTCCTCATAGTCAAAAGCGAGATGGCGCACCACCTGCTGGGTGATCGTGCTGCCACCCACCGGCCGAGCATCGGGATTACGCAAATTGGCGATCAACGCGGCGACCAGCGAAGGGGCATCCAGGCCGATGTTCTCATAATAGGTATCGTCCTCAACCGCCACCGTCGCCTGGATCAAATGTGGTGGCACTTCGGCCAGGGGGATGGTTGTCCGCTTTCCCTCGCCAAAAATCTCCCATAGCACATTGCCATTGCGGTCGAGGATTTGCGTCGTCTCAAACGTCTCCCGTTCGCGGGCACTCTCCAGTTGGACAACACCCTCCTCGATCTCGCTCGACCAATTGGCATAGACCAACCCACCCACGGCCGCTGCCCCAACAAAGACGACAACAGCCAGCAGCAACAGGCTAACCAGCAGTAAACGGCC
This sequence comes from uncultured Ardenticatenaceae bacterium, assembly GCA_964410625.1. Lineage (GTDB taxonomy): Bacteria > Chloroflexota > Anaerolineae > Promineifilales > Promineifilaceae > CAYPHY01. The sequence goes on from CAYPHY010000070.1 coordinate 16,650, forward strand.
GAAGCAGCCGCACCCCCCACACCCCTGTCGCTCCGCCTGTGGTTGGGGTTGTGCCGCCGGAATATATTGGACGGGTGGCGTTGATTGGCCTGGTTGCTGTTGCATCATACTTACCTGCTATACCAATATACGACTACACCACATGGGATGGCGTGTATTGGTCTATTGGTGTATTGGTATAGTGTAGTGCAACTGTGGTTCGGCCGCTATGCGCTCTACAAACGTTAAATAGACGTTAAGCCAACGGAGCGCTTAAAGCAAACCATCTACCAGAAGCGCAGTATAATTAA
>CAYPHY010000071.1:0-7298 GCA_964410625.1 uncultured Ardenticatenaceae bacterium
ATCCGCGTTTTATCTGCGTCATCCGCGTAACCGTTTGAGAAATGAACAGTGGGACAATACAATGAGGCAATGAACAATGAACAATGAAAGAATCCGCGTCATCTGCGTTTTATCTGCGTCATCCGCGTAACCATATAAGCAACGAACAATGACGGCATGTTTAATCTCGCAAATACGACAGCGGATAGGGAAAGAAACGGATGAAGCAGAATATTTAACGCAGAGGCGCAGAGAGACAGAGACGCAGAGGATTTAATCTCTCTGCATCTTTGCTCCTCTGCGCCTCTGCGTTTTTTAAGAATTATGCTCAACCCAATCTTCGGCCACGCTCCTAATCTCCAATCTCCCAGTCTCCCAATCTCTAATCTCCAGTCTCTACTTACTCCACCACCACCTGCTCATACACCGGGAACCGCTTCCCATCCAGGTCCTCGACGATGAAGCCGACGATGTAGGTCCCGGCGGCCGCGTCCAACTCCTCCCAGGTAAACGGCACATCGCCAAAGGTCACCGTCCCCCCTTGCTGCATCTCAATTGAGGCCACCGCGCCGCTTTCGTCCAGGTCCATCCACTGCTCCAGCACGGTAAAGGAATCGCCGGGGGAAGGAACGATCTCCCACGGTGCGCCCAACGCTTCCTCGGTCTCACCGGTATAGCCATAGACCTGCACCAGCATCCCATCCTCGTTGTTGAAGTAAAGACGGCCGCGCCGCGACTCTCCATCAGCATAGGTATAGATACCTTCCACCGTGTAGATCGCATCTTCGGCCGCTGCGCCATAGGTCTCCGGCTGGAAGAGCGCGGGGACGACCGTTGTGCCGTCGTTGATGCCGAAGATAAACGGCTCCCACTCAAACTCCAGCGTAAACTCCCCTTCGCCCCATTCAGGATAGTAGACCCCCTGAATCTCGCGGGTGTCGCCACTATCCAAATAGTCGGTATCAGCGATGTAGATGGAGTTCGCTGCCTCATCCAGGAACCCGGCGAAAAAGTAGACATAACCAATACTCTCCCCTTCCAGGTCGGAGCTGAGTAGGACGGTTTCTCCCAGGGCAACCGAATTGTCAGAGATGGTGATCGGCGAGATGCTGATGTCGCCCGACCCCGGCCCTGCTAGCTCCACGCCACGGTCCGGGACGGCAACGGCCGTATCCCCCCGCGCAAAAAGCCGCCCCGTATAATGGAAGGTCAGAAAATCATCCCACAATGATTCCGAGGCAAAGCGATTGGCAATCGTCGTATAAGAGTCCGACCCGGCGACGGCCGTGCCATACAGTTGGGAATTGGGGAAGTAGACCGAAATACCGTTGGCCCCCGCTTTGTTGGGGCCATGCTTTTCCGCCACCACCACCTGATCGATCACGCCGATCAACTCATTGGCCGCCTGCACCACCGCCTGATTTTGGCTATTGTTGGCAATGAGTTGGGCGAAGTGCGCCAGATCAATATAGGAAGCGGGGACATTGCTGCCAAAGATGCTGGTAAACGGCTGGGCATACGTGCGTGCCTCAGCGATCAGCCGCTGGTTATCGTCTTGCAAGGCAAAGGCGAAGTTGTTCAGGCTTTCAGTGAGCAGATCGTTGGCTTCCAAATCAACCACCGAGAGGGTGATGTTGCGTTCTAGCTGCTGGGTCAGTTGCGCGGCCGACGGCACACCGCCGCCCAAACCAAAGAGGCTGCCCAACGACGCCCCCGCTCCGGCAAACTCCGCCCGCGCCTGGTTGTCCACAATGCGCTGGTCTTCGCGGATGTAGCTGTCTACGATCAGACGGCCGAGTTCCGCCCCACTCATATTCGGGTTAGCTGCCAGCTCGTTGAGAAAACCAGCATACGCCCACCCCAACGCCGGTTCCACCTCCTGCGAGGCGACCGCATAGCGGGCATGAGGGGCCAACGCGCTATTCACCTCCGCATGGGCCATCAGGCAGGCGTCCAGGCCGATCAACTCAAACTTCTCCAGCCCGGTCTGTTCGCGGATCGCCGTCAACGCCTCATCCAGTTCCATCAGGAACAACATATCGCCGTTTTGCGCCAGCGCGACATTGTGCGCCCCACGATTGGGGGCCGTCGGGTCAGTCCAGCCCCCCGGCCAGCCCATCCCATGATCAGACATGATCAGCACATGCTTATCCGCCTCAAAGGTATCCAATGCCCAGGTGACAAAATCCACCAACGTCTGCCCGTCGGCCATATTCACTTCGCCCAGGTCTTCGAGCAGTTGCGAACCAAGTTGGCCCAATGCCGGATCAGGGGTGACATAGTAACGTCGCGTCCCCGACCAGTTGCCATCCCCCTGATAGCCACCCTGGTAGCGGTCTACCTGCGCCACAATATGCACGCGGTCGCTAGAGCCAATGCGCTCCGCCTCGTTCAAGTCGAGATAGATGTCCTGTTCCAATATCTTGTCGTCGGCATCCTGATAAAGCATGACCAGCCAGGTATCGCCATCGGCCGACACCGGCGGCGGGGTGAAGGGTTCGACCACGGCCGGTTCTTCCTCTTCGGCCGCGCCGCCATCCAACAGCCCGCCATCGTCGCCTCCCAATAATGGCGAGTCATCCAGGCCGCCCGTCTGCCCTGACGATTGCGCCGGTTCTTCAAATATACCGCCGCCATCCCCTCCGCCGTTGAACAGATTCAGCGCAAAAAAGCCGCAAATGACCAGGGCGATAATCACGCCGATGATCAGCATTGTCGAGCCGCTCATCCCGCCCCCGCCCCCGCCTAGCGGGAAACCCCCACCCGAAGCGGGGATATAGCCACCGCCACTGCTGCCACCGCTCGACTGGCCGCCGCCAAACGACGGGCCGCCTGATGAGCTACTGGACGAGCTACTACTCGGCCGTTGTCGTCGTGGGGCCTCTGCCCGCTGTCGGCCGCCGGATGGGGTCTCCGACCGCCGCCGCCGTTGTGTCCTTACTGTTCGCTTTGCCATGCTTCTCACTCCTCGGATTACAGATTCACCTTCATGAATCTACTTTACTACTGCTTTGTTAATAGAACACAGCTGTGCAATCGAGATTGCCCGCAGATTTCGCGCGTAACACACTGTAACAAAAGTAATTTGACCGTCATTCCGAGCGGAGTCTTCGGAGCGAGGAATCCCTATCAATTCGCTGGTCAACGGAATCGCAAGGGATTCCTCGCTCCGCTCGGAATGACACTGCGGGCACTTTTAAAACAATGCAGTAAAGAGAAAAATTTGTGTGCATCGGCGCTTGTCTGTGTCCCTAAAAGTAAAAACAAAGCACTACTCTGTTTATTCTAACTGAAAAAGCCCGAACCTTACCGCATTTATACCTCATTTATGTCCCATATGTGCCCACTGTATCTTAAAATATGTTCATCCACGTCATTATACGCTGTGAAAGCTCTTAACGCAGAGAGGCAGAGGCACAGAGGGAATTAAAACCTCTGCGCCTCTGCCTCTCTGCGTCTTCGCGTTAAATGTGTTCAGACAAACCCTAAACTACATTCGGCCGCTCACTCCCAACGAAACAACCTCGCCGCCACCGCAACGACAACGGCAGCAAACAGAATCATCACCAGCAGCAACAACCACTCTGGTGAACTGCCCATCCATGCATCTTGTAAAGTCTGGCGGAAGGCCCCCAAGGGAGTGAACTCGCCCAGGCGAGCAATCCGTTCCGGCATCATCTCCTTTGGCAACATCAGCCCGGCTAGGAACGCCATGGGGAAGAACAGCAGCACCCCAATACCGTTCGCCGCCGCGCCACCCGGCGCAATCGCCGCGATAATCAAGCCAATCGAGAACAGCGATATTCCACCCAGCAGCAGAATAGCCACATAATCGATCACCCGCTCCGGCCAGGCAATCGCTAACACCAGGTTGGCAATTCCCATCAGCAAAACGGCCGCCAGTATCAACAAGCCTAGATGTAGCAGCAATTGCACAATCAGCAGCGTCAATGGATTCAGCGGCGTGGTGGCAAAGCGGCGCAATATCCCTCTTTCCCGGTAGGTAGCCAGCGTCACCGGAACCATATAGACCGCAACCAGAGCGGCCGAAATGGTGATCGTGGTCGCCGCCAGCCCGCGCAAATCGGCCGTTGGGTCGTTGGCGCGCACCGGCAAACCAAAAACGAGGATCGAAAACAGCGGGATGCCAATCGTAAAAATCCACGCCGGGTTGCGTACCAGCAACTTCGTTTCCACAAGAACCAGTTTCTTCAAGCCAATCATCATTTCATCTTCTCCTTAGCGGCCATTGGCCGCCTCCAGCGTGTGCCCCGTCAACGCAACAAAGACATCGTCCAGCGTTCCTTGCTCAACCCGCAATCCCTCGGCCACAATCGCGTTCTGTGCCAATACGGAACTGACCGCATGGAGTAAATTCCCCTGGCCTGTGACCAAAATCTGTTCACCCATTCGCGATACCTGCTCCACTTCTGGCAGTCCGCTCAGCAATGAGTCGGCCAGTGGCATTGAAGGACGAAAACGGACGCGCTGTTGGCCGGAAAGGGATGCGATCAATCCGGCCGGTGTGTCTATCGCCACCGCTCGCCCGCGGTCAATCACCGCTACGCGGTCGCATAGCCGTTCAGCTTCTTCCATGAAATGGGTCACCAACAACACCGTCACACCATCATCGCGGATTTGTTCGATCAATTGCCAAACATCGCGGCGTGCTTGCGGGTCGAGACCGGTGGTTAGCTCATCGAGGATCGCCACTTCCGGCTTACCCACAAGCGCCAGCGCCAGGGACAACCGCTGCCGTTGCCCACCAGAAAGGTGGTCTACGGTGCTGTTCCGCTTTTCCGTCAACCCCAGATAATCGAGCAACATCCGCCAGTCGGCCGGATCGTCATACAAGGAGCTGAACAGGTCGAGCGCTTCCCAAACCTTCATCTTGTCCGGCAATGAGCTGGCCTGGAGTTGAACCCCTATCCGTTGGCGCAACTCATCGCGATCTTGCAGCGGATCGCGTCCCAGCACCGAAATTTGGCCACGGTCGGCCCGGCGCAGACCAGAAACACACTCTACAGTGGTGGTCTTGCCTGCCCCATTTGGCCCAACCAGGCCGAAAATCTCACCCCGTTCGACCGTAAACGAGACATCATGCACTGCTATATGGTTATGATACGCTTTATACAGTTGTTTCACTCCAATAACTGTCATTGTAATGTTACCTCCTATCTTTGTTACGGCCGTTCGCAGCCCATCAACATCCAATATACCAATACCTGGCATACAATCAGCATCGTCCGTGCTGGTTGCCGCTCGGCCGTTAGACCTTATACCATTGACAGCGTAGTCGAAAGGGGAAGTGATGTCATACTCCCAGGGGAGTATTTTCAGGGAGCATTCCAGGGAGTATTGAGTCAGAAAGTTAGAACAGATTCAATTCGTAAGCGCGGATGACAGCCTCGGTGCGGTTAGAAACCTGCAACTTGGCGAGAATGTGCTTCACATGACGTTTGACTGTGTTTGGCGCAATGACCAATTGTTCGGCTATTTCCTGGTTGGATGCGCCACTAACCAACAAAGCCAACACTTCCCGCTCGCGCGGGCTTAATGGCTCGGCCAGTGGCAGCGTGGATGAGGGGGGTTGGAGCAGCTTGTCATTGGTCGGCGGCGCGAGTTGCGGCCGTTCGCCACCCTCGCCCGCTCCAACTCGTTCGATTGCTTTCTCCGCGGATTCACGCAAGCGGCCGACCTCCTCCTCCACTTCTTCATCCTGAGCAAAGGCCAACCCCATCAGCAGGGTATGCAGCACAAAGAGGCCCACCGCCGTTAATAAAATGAAGGTGGAATACTGGCCGAGCACCGTCCCCTCAAGCAGAGAAAGCAACCCGATCAGCGCCAAAAACCCGGCCAGATGCACAGCCCAGATGATTAGGCGACGGTGGCGGCGTCTGACCCGTTGGCGAGCGATGTCATACAGCTCCACTTGCTTACGCATATTTTTAGCTTACTGCGAAGGGGGCAGAAGTCAAGAGGGTGATCTATCTTGGATTGATCACATTCGCCGGTTTTCCGGCAAAGAACGCCAGCAGGTTGTCGAACGCCTGGCGGAAGTAAAGCTCGTAAGTGTCCTTCTCTACATAGCCAATGTGGGGCGTGCAGATTACATTATCCATCTGTAACAGCGGATGCTCTACCACCGGCTCCTCCTCATAGACATCCACGGCCGCATACCCCGGACGGCCGTTCCGCAACGCCGCCACCAACGCCCCTGGCGCGATCAGCCCTGCCCGGCTGGTATTGACCAACACCGCCGACGGCTTCATCTGCGCCAGATCATCGGCCGTCACCATCCCTCGCGTCTGCGCATTCAGCGTGATATGCAGGCTCAACACATCTGACGTTTGCAGTAACTGTTGACGGTCGGCGGCCGTCTCGTACCCATCCGCCCGCGCCCGTTCCAACGATCCTTCGCGCCCCCAAACGAGGATATTCATCCCAAACGCCCGGCCATATCCGGCAACGACGCGACCGATCTTGCCATAGCCCCAGATGCCCAGGGTGCGGCCGCGCAACACATGACCTAACTCTGGCTGCCGGATTTGCCACTTCCCGGCCTTCATCTGCGCGACCTCCTGCGGTAAACGGCGAGCGGCCGCCAGCACCAACGCCCAGGTCAATTCGGCCGGAGCATACGGTTCACCACCCCCTACCGCCACCGTCACCCCATGCCGCGTACAGGCTTCCACATCAATATGCGCCACGCCCCGCCCCGTCTGGCTGATCAACTTCAAATTCGGCAGCCGTGCCAATAACTCCTCGCTGATCTTCGTCCGTTCACGGATCAACACCAACGCGTCGGCCGGCTCAAACCGTTCGGCCAGCGTATCTATATCATCAACAATGTCGGTATAAACAACCACATCTTGCCCGGCCAGCAAAGCAAAACAGTCCAATTGCTCAACCGCCTGCTGGTAATCATCGGGGATTACTATCTTCATTCCAAACTACCTGTAACAATCATACGCTTTCCAGGCCGCTTCCTTACAGCGTCAGCGCCTCCTCAAACTCGGCCAACGTGTCGGCCAACACCGCCTGGCGCTGTAACATTTTGAGTACCTCAATATCTTGAATCTGGTTTATTCGGCCGATGACTTCTTCTGGAACTTCGCCAAATCTTGTCCGCAAGGTCTCCGCCACCATTTCGCGCATTCCCGCTTGCCGGCCTTCCTCCAAGCCCTCTTCTCTCCCTTCTTCTCTTCCCTCCTGCATTGCCAACCGCTCAATACTTGTTACGTATCTCATCTTTACCTCCGTCTCGATCTGCTCCAGATCTAGCCGAAACCGCTGCTCCAATTCTACCGGTAAAGTCA
>CAYPHY010000071.1:7398-16646 GCA_964410625.1 uncultured Ardenticatenaceae bacterium
TCGATCTGCTCCAGATCTAGCCGAAACCGCTGCTCCAATTCTACCGGTAAAGTCATTAGCCAATCTAAAAAGCGATATAGCTCCAGAATATCCTGCCGCTTATACCCCTTTTGATACAAGAGCCGCGTCAATTGCCCTTTGGCTGCATACCGTTCTTCAGGGTTGCGCCTGGTCCGAATGGACTGCAACTGCGCCATCACGACCAACGCAAACGGGCTAGGATCAGCTTCTAAGGCAGCCCAATCCTGCTCATAGTCTAGCAGTTTTACCACCGGAAAGTCTAGTGATACCCGGCAGTCGAATAGTTCGTGGCTGAATTGCTGCGGCCGCCAGCCTTGGTTGGCATCGCTCAGAACCGCCATGCTGGCCACCAACCGTTCGTAGCGGTCATACAGGCGATAATGGTAAACGAACATCCGCCGGGCAAAGTCGTTGTCCCGTTGTGCCTGTACTTCAATGTGGATTAAGACCCAGTCGGTTTCGGCCGTCTCTTTGCGCGTAACGGACACCAGCTTATCCACATAGCGCGTTCCGCTTTCGGCGTCACGGACAATCTGTTGCAACTCTTTGTCGAGAAAAGTATACCCTTTTGTCCAATCAATTGCTGTATAAGCACGGGGGAAGAAGAAAGCCATAAACTCAGGAAAGTATCGTTCGATGATCACATTCCAGGGGGAATCATAATCCATTGGCACGTCATCCATGTCGCCAATTGTACCCGACAAGCTGTCAAACGACAGAAAAGTATGCACATCCGTGTTATAATGTAGCATATGATAAATAGCATGTCAGGAGTCGTCACATGAGCAGACAAATCCTCGTTGAGTTACCTGATGATCTATATGAGCAGGCTGAACAGTGGGCGGTTATAACCAGCCGGGAAGTTGGCGAGACATTAGCCGACGCCCTATCGCTCGTACTGACACCCTTGCCAACAGATGTAACAGAAGAAACCGCTATAGCTGCTTTAGACAACAAGGAGTTGCTGGCACTGGCAGAAACCAAATTGGATAAGGCTACAGGGGAACGCTTGAGTACGCTACTGTACAAACAGGCCGAAGTAACCCTGACAGCAGAAGAACAAGGGGAGCTAATGGCTTTGATGCAACACTACCAGTGGCTATGGGTACGCCAGTCAGAAGCACTGGCAGAAGCGGTTGAACGCGGGCTACGGCCGCCGCTGAGTTCATGAGTACTGGCGATGTCCCAAAAGCCATATAAGCCCGCGTTCGCTCCCAGGCCGGCGACCGCTGTGGCTATTGCCGCGCTCACCAAGCCTACCTTCTCTGGACGCTGGAGATTGAACACATTATCCCCAGGGCGAAAGGTGGAACCTATGCCGAAGAAAATTTGTGGTTAGCCTGTCACGCTTGCAATCTCTATAAAAACGTTCAGACCCAAGCTCGCGACCCCCTTACCGGACGTCAGATCGCCTTATTTAACCTGCGCTATGAAAAGTGGTCAGAGCATTTCGAGTGGAACTCAGACGGCACCCTCATTCTCGGCCGCACACCTTGCGGCCGAGCTACCGTCATTGCTCTTAAACTAAACAATCTAACAAGTGTCACTGTGCGCCGTAATTGGGTGCGTGCTGGTTGGGATCCACCTATTGAATAGCTACTGAGGCCGTTTATACGCTCTTACAGCTTTGCCCGTCTTAAGCGGAGGCTATTGCCCACCACGCTGATGCTGGAAAAGGCCATCGCCCCGGCCGCTAAAATCGGATGCAACTGGCGCAAGAACTCCGGCGCCCAATCAAATGGGGCCAAAATCCCGGCCGCAATCGGAATCAGAGCGACGTTATAGCCAAACGCCCAGATCAGGTTTTGGCGGATATTACGCATCGTCGCCTGTGATAGTCGAATCGCCTGGGGGACGCTGCGTAAGTCGCCGCGCATCAGCGTCACATCGGCCGCTTCCATCGCCACATCCGTCCCCGTGCCAATAGCAATGCCCACGTCCGCCTGGGCCAACGCGGGCGCATCGTTAATCCCATCGCCAACCATGCCGACGACATACCCCTCTTGCTGCAACTGCGCCACATAAGCCGCCTTGTCACCGGGTAAGACATTGGCAAAGACGCGGTCAATTCCCGCTTCGGCGGCAATCGCCGCGGCCGTCGCTTCGTTGTCGCCGGTCATCATCACGACGGTCAGCCCCATCTCATGCAAGGCGGCCACTGCCTCTTTTGAGCCATCCTTGATCGTGTCGGCCACGCCGATGACGGCCGCCGCCTGTCCATCTACCGCCACCCACATCGCCGTTCGTGCCTGGCTTTGCAGTTCATCGGCCGCTTCCCCCAACCCATTGAGATAGACCTGCTCCCGTTCCATCAGCCGTTTGTTGCCGACGAGCACGCGACGGCCGTCCACCGTCGCCACAATGCCATGTCCTGCTATCGCCTCAAACGCCTCCGGATGCCCTAACGCCACGCCCCGTTCCTCCGCCTCCCGCACAATCGCCGCCCCCAACGGATGCTCGGAGCCGCGTTCGGCCGAGGCAGCGTAATAGAGGATTGGAGATTGGAGATTAGAGGATGAAGGATGAAGGATGAAGGATGAAGGATGAGGGGTGCTCCTCTGCTCCTCTGCTCCTCTGCTCCTCTGCCTACTCGCCACTCCCCACTCGCCACTCGCCACTACGTCAGTCACCGCCGGTTCACCGCAGGTGATCGTGCCGGTCTTATCGAGGACGACGGCCGTCAGTCGCTGCGCCTGTTCGAGTGCTGCGCTGTCCTTAAAGAGGATGCCGTTCTCTGCCCCCTTGCCCACGCCAACCATGATCGAGGTCGGCGTCGCCAGCCCCATGGCGCAGGGACAGGCAATAACCAACACAGCAATTAGCCGCAGCAACGCCGGGACAAAGCCCGCGCCGCTGAGCAGCCAGAGGGCAAAGGTCAACAGGGCAATGCCGATGACCGCCGGCACAAAGACGGCCGCCACCCGATCCACCAACCGCTGGATCGGCGCTTTGCTGCCCTGTGCCTGTTCGACCAGGCGGATGATTTGTGCCAGCGCGGTGTCTTTACCCACGCGCGTCGCTTCAAAGGTGAGCAACCCCTGCTTGTTGATCGTCGCCCCGGTCACGGTATCCCCCGGCCCCTTATCTACCGGCAGGCTCTCGCCCGTGACCATGCTCTCGTCCACCGCCGAACGGCCGTCCACCACCGCGCCATCCACTGGAATCTTCTCCCCCGGCCGCACAATCAGCCGGTCACCAACGACCACTTCGGCCACGGGGATATCCAACTCCACGCCGTTGCGTAGGACACGCGCTGTCTTTGGTTGCAGACCGATCAGCTTCTTAATCGCCTCGCTTGTACGCCCCTTCGCCCGCGCTTCCAGCAGTTTGCCGAGAACGATCAGCGTGATGATCACCGCCGAGGTCTCAAAATAGAGATGGTGGCCGAGCAACATCGAACCGGCCGTTGTCGCCAGCAACACCGCCACGCTGTAGAAGTAGGCTACCGAGGAGCCGAGGGCGACCAGCACATCCATATTGGCGCTACCATTGCGCAGCGATTTGAATGCGCCGACGTAATAATCCCAACCGACATAGAACTGTACCGGCGTCGCCAGAAGGAGGAAAAGCCAATCTACCCATGTCTCATGTGCCCACATGCCGATCAAGTTAAAGTCCCGGCCCATGCTGAGCAAGAACAAGGGCAGCGCAAAAAGCACCCCATCCAGGAAACGACGCTCCTGATGGCGAATTTCCGCCTCACGCGCGGCCGCTTCCGCATCCTCCGTTTCCTCCCCCTCGGCCGCTTCCACCACGTCGTACCCTGCTTTGCGCACGGCCGCCACCATCTCCGCCCGCGTCACCGCACCGGGGATGTAGCTCACCGTGGCTCGTTCGGCCGCCAGATTGACGTTCGCCTCCACCACCCCTTCGACCTTGTTCAAGCGCCGTTCGATGGTATTGGCACAATTGGCGCAGGTCATTCCGAGCAAGGGTAGTTCCAACGAAACGGTCGGAATGTGATAACCCGCCCGCTCGACCCGCGCGAGGAGATCGGCCGTCACCCGCCGATCATCGGCCACAGCCGGATCATAGCTGACCGTTACCTTCTCGCTGGCGAAGTTAACGGCCGCGTCCGTGACTCCCTCCACCTTCTTCGCATTGCGCTCCACCGTCGCCACACAGTTGGCACAGGTCATGCCCGTGACGGGGAACGTTAGTTGTTTCGTCTCTGCCATTTGCTACTTATGAATGCGGATTGGGTCTACTCCGCAATCCGCACTCCCAATTCCACAATCAATTGAGTTGAATCAAGCCTTCGGCCGGATAGTTAATCTCTGCCAGCAGCGCCCGAATCTTCTCCCATGTCGCCGGTTCCTGCCACGACACCGTGACCTGCTTGCTGCCCTGGTCGGCATGGACGGCCGTTACGCCCTCCATCTCGCCCAGTTCCATCTCAATCGTATGCGTGCAATGCCCACAGTGAATCGCCGGGACGGTGAATGTTTTGGTTTCCATCAATTCTCCTTTCCTTAAAGGTGTATTGGTATATTGGTCTACTGATAACTTAAGGTGCTTCTGAAGTAAACGACTATACCAATACACTAATACACCAATAAACCAATAAACTATTTCTTCCCAGTGACTTCAAACACACTCGAAATCTCCCGCAGCACCCGCTCGCGCTCGTCGGGATCATCGCCACGAATGGCGGTTGTCACGCACGTATGCAAATGGTTGTCGAGGATTAGCGTGCTGGCCTTGCTCAATGCCGCCTGCACCGCCTGAATCTGCTGGATCACGTCAATGCAATAAGCATCTTCGCGTACCATGCGCTCAATCCCTTTAATATGTCCCGCCGCGCTTGCCAGTCGCCGGGTAACCGTTTCGCGTGTTTTGTCGTCCATTTTGGTTTATCCCTACCCCCCTGGGGGGGGGTATAGTGGTATATTAGTATATTGGTTATTGATTGTCAAGTAAGCGCAATCGCTTGACAAATCCTATTCATATGGCACAGCGGCCGTTGCCCGCTCGTCACTCACCCTCGACGACCTTGCCATACTAAAACGAGAGTGCACGCTTTACTGCGAAGGATGAACTCGCTAAACAAAAGGCCGCGCAGACAATGACTGTCTGCGCGGCCTCATACAATTGAGCTACCGCAACCTTAAACTATAAAACACGCTTATCGTTCCTTGAAGAGCTGGCCGCGCACCGCCCCGGCCGGGTATTCGGCGTTGTGGACGTTGACGTAGTATTGCCTTGCATTGGAGCGAAGGTTCTTAATGATAGACGCAGGCACATCTTCCACACAGCCACTCGAATCGCCATTCTCATCTGGTGGAGTCAAATGAACCACAATCGGCCCAGGAACATCTGGGCCTCCGACATGGATGTGAGCCAGAGTTGCCGGTTCGATATCTTCCACATGGATCTCAAAACAGACCGCACGCGGTACCCGGTTGATAAAAATGGTTGCCGAACCACTTCCATCGGGATCGCCAGGACCGGGCCTTTCGGCCGCGCCGGTCAGGGTCGTGGTTAGCATCAGCTCACCAGCAAAAACAGGCAGCGCAATTACCAACAGTAGCGCGGTCATCAACAACAAAGCCAGTACGCGACGTTTGGTTACAAATGGATGTAAAGTCTTCATCTTTTTTCTCCTATTGCTCTAAGGTAATTGTCCAAATTGACCATACGGGTTGACAAAATCGCTTGTGATAGCTTGGATAGCTAGTGATAGTGATTCTCAGTCGGTATAAACCTCCTTTGACGGCTCCTTCAAGATGCATCTTTGCCAAACCAATTTGCCAGCCTAGCCTATGCCGGTGTCCCTCGCCGACAATCGGCCGCCCCTCTCCCCTCCTCAAACCAGGCTACATCAACCAGCTACACTAATAGTACGCAGCAGCAGCGGATTTAGATCTCTCTTATGTCCAAAAAATAGGACTGCTGTATTTCGACACCAATGGGCACAGGATTGCGGGCGCAAGATTCGCGTCCGAATAACACGAATTTCGCCCTCTATTTCCGGTAAATTCGTGTCGGAAAAATGATGAACATGGACTCATATAATCCTAAATTATGGGGCTGTAGAACGGCCGCCTGGCACGTAGAACGCCGCTCAACAGGCCACTATCGCGCCTATTTGCGCAAGCTGTGCATAATTCGTATTACTCTGCGCTATTCTGCTTCTGCAAAGTGCTATTTTACGAGCATAAATACCTACCTCACATGTAGTGCTTGAACCCTAAATTTCGCTATATGACAGAAATTACATGAAAATGGGTTACAAACTTTGTGCTAATTGGTAGCAGCATTTCTTCGGCGGTCTGGACTTTTTAGCAAAACTCTGCACCGATTTGAGCGACTCTGCGCTTTTTTGCTTATTTCTGTATCCAATTTTGGCAAAATCGGCACTTTCCTCATTGACATTTAGGCAAAGTTTGCTATACTTCTAATTGGCTCCCCCCCCAGAGGTGGACTGCAAGACGCCCGTCTTACAGCCACCTCATTTTTTTTGCCTCACTCCTGAACACAAGCCGAATCCCACAGAAGACGGTATAATAACCAACACACCAATACACGAATATACGAATATACCGATACACGGACCCATCTATGAACGCTCCCTCCTCCCCTCAACTAATAAACTCCGGCCCGGAACTATCGGCCGCTGGCCTAATCCACCGCGTCGCCCAACCATCAACGCCCGGCCCCTACCCAACGGCCGTTCTCATCCACGGCCGCGCCGGGACTGAGGATGTGCTGTGGGTCTTTCGCCGCGCCATCCCCCACGGCTGGCTCATCGTCACCCCTCGCGCCATCTATCCCGACCCGAATGAGGGTGGTTATTCCTGGACGCAAGAAGCAAGTGGGGGTGCAGAGGAGCAGGGGAGCGGAGGAGCAGAGGAGCATCCCTCATCCTTCATCCTTCAGCCTTCATCCTCTAATCTCCAATCTCCCTCCTACCAACACCCCGATCTTTCCCGCTCCCACACCCCGACGCAATGGCCTACGCTAGCTATGTTTGATGAAGGGGTTGCCGCACTGGAACGATTTATCCGAGCGCTTCCTGCGCTCTACAACGCTGATTTAGATCGCGTCGTCCTGATGGGCTTCAGCCAGGGCGCGGCCGTCAGCTTCGCCCTCGCCCTCAAACACCCCCAACTGGTCAAAGCCATCGCCTCCCTCGTCGGCTTCATGCCCGAAGGGGCCGCCAATCTCTCAACCTCCCAATCTCCACTCTCTAATCTCCCCGTATTTATGGCCGTCGGCCAAAAAGACCCGACCATTCCGCTGGAAAAGGCCAGAGAATCGGCCGCCGTCCTCCGCGAGGCCAATGCCGATCTAACTTATCAGGAATATGACACCGGCCACAAGCTCAACGCCCAGGGGTCGCGCGACCTGGCAGCGTGGTGGAGCGGGTTGGGATGACAGGGTGACAAGGCGACAAGGTGAGGGGGTGACAGGGTGATAAAGCAATCACCCTAGCTGTTCCTGCAACACGGCCGCAACCCTATCAAACACCTGTTCTGCCTCGTGTTCGGCCGTCTGTTCCCCATGCCCATTTGTCAATTGTGGATTGGGGATACCCGTTTGCGGATTGCGGATTGTGGAATCTTCCACTCTCCTAGTCTCCCAGTCTCTTCTCTCCACTCGCCACTCCCCACTCGCCACTTCGGCCGTCAACGGCACGCGCCCGATCACCGGCACGCCCTCCAACGTCGGCGGCCGCCAGCGACCCGACCCGCGAAAAATCTCATGCCGCTCGCCGCAAGAGGGGCAGATGAAGTAGCTCATATTCTCCACGACGCCGAGGATTGGCACACCGGCATTCTTAAACATCTGCAAGGAGCGTCCGGCATCAAGCAGGCTCATGTCCTGTGGCGTGGTGACAATCACCACCCCATCCAGCCGCGCCACCTTCAGCAAATCCTCCTGCGGCTGCCCGGCCGAGGGCGGCAGGTCGATCAACAGCACATCCAACGGTTCAGCGGCCGTCCCCCACACCACATCGCGCATCGTCTGGATCACCAACTGCCCAACTGTGGAGGCGGGTGGGTTGATCACCTGTTCTTCCGACAGCAATAAGCCGACCGACATCAGCTTCAAGCCGTGACGTTCGAGCGGCCGAATATAAGCTGGCGCACTTTTGCGGCGAACGACGGGGATGTAGGCTTCGCTCGGCCGTCGCTGGTGGATGCCCAACAACAGCGGGATATTGGGGCCATAAATATCGGCGTCGAAGATACCCACGCGCCAGCCCGCCCGCTGCAAAGCCAACGCCAGATTGACCGTCACCGTCGTCTTGCCCACGCCGCCCTTGCCGCTGGCTACCGCCACCAGCCGCCGCACCGTTGAAAGCCAGGGGAGTTTGTTCATGCGGCTGATTGTAGCGCAGCCTGATGAGAAGGGGTAGTTGGTGAGCAGTGGGGAGTGGGGAGTGGGGAGTGGGGAGTGGGGATGTTAATCTGACTACTAGCGGCTGTCAACTGCCTACTTCCCCTTTCGCTGTCAGGCAGAAAAGAGTATACTTATGTCTATATTTATCAGCAGTGTGGGCGAGTGGATAGTGGTTAGTGAATAGTGAATAGTGGAAGATTCCACAATCCGCACTCCGCACTCTGCAATCATCAGTCCGCACTAAACCGAAAGGAAGGAGGTACAAGGCATATGTTAGAGGCTCTATCCCGCTATTGGTGGCTGGTCGTTTTGCGCGGCGTATTTGCTATCATCTTTGGCGTTCTGGCCTTCGTCTGGCCGGGAATAACCATCGGCGCGTTGATTATTCTCTTTGGCGCCTATGCGCTGGTGGACGGCATCTCCAGTATCATCACCGGCATCAGCCGTCGCAAGAGTAACAGCCAGTGGTGGGTACTGTTGCTCGAAGGCATCATCGGCGTTGTCGCCGGTATTCTAGCCTTTGTCTATCCAGGCATGACTGCCCTCGCCTTGCTCTACTTCATCGCCGTCTGGGCGATCCTCACCGGTATTATGGAAGTCGTCGCCGCCATTCGCTTGCGTAAGGAAATTGACAACGAATGGTGGCTGGTCCTCGGTGGCGTGCTCTCGATCATCTTCGGCTTGTTGCTGATCATCTTCCCCGGCTCCGGTGCGCTCGGTCTGTTGTGGGTCATCGCCGCCTATTCGATCCTTTTCGGTATCATGCTGGTCATCCTCGGCTTCCGCCTGCGCGGGGCGCGTGGAATGATGCGGACTGCCTAAATTAATGTAGCGCGATTTGGTAAATCGCTTACTCAAGCACGCGATTTACCAAATCGCGC
>CAYPHY010000072.1:0-15292 GCA_964410625.1 uncultured Ardenticatenaceae bacterium
CTGACCGTAGAAGATAGGCAAAGGTTGGCCGCGACGGCCGCCAACATCTACGATTTCCAGCTTGGCCCGGCAGCGCGTTTGCAGTTTCTCAACAACGCCGGGTTAAAACGCTTCGCGCCAACGATTGATCTCGCCGCACCGCCAAACATTTTGGCCGGGGTGTTGATCGGCCGCCTCGAACCCTTCGGCATGTTGCCGGAACGGCCGACTTATCACGCGCTAGGCGCATTCATCAGCCAGGCGCTGAGCGATCCTGGCTTGCCCCAGGAAGATAGCCGCTTGTTGGCAAGTTTCCTGGTCAAATATGCGCTGATTGCCGACCAAAGCAAGCTCAGCGAGCTACGCAGTCAATACAACCTTGATGTAACGCCGGTACGCGAACCGGACGGCGCGGCTCCGCCGCCACCAACCCCCAGCAGCGAACTCCCCGAACAGCCTTCCTTCTCGGCCGAGGTCGAGGATGAGTCCAGCCTGGAGCTGATCGTCAACTCCGAGGATAATTTTCTAGACATCAACACACTTGCCGGGGCGATTTATTGTGCGATGGCCGTCGGCCGCATCGAACGGCCGCGCGGCACAGCGTTGGGAACCGGCTTCCTGATTGCCCCCAATATGCTGCTGACCAACCAACACGTGCTAAAGACAAAAAGCTATCTCTCTGATTCCGTGATCCGCTTTGATTACCAGCTTGACGCCGAAGGGGTAGCCTCGCCAGGGCGTGTGATCGAGTTCGACCGCGACTTCTACATTTCTAGCCCGGACACAGAGCTAGATTTTGCGCTCGTCAAGTTGAAGGAAGAGCCATTGGGAGCCATGCGGCCGAAGCCGGGGGAAGAGCAAGACGGCAAACGCATTGAGGATTTGCCCGTTCTGGAGCAGATGCGTCTCGGCCGTCATCGGGGCTACCTGCTGCTTTCTCCGGCGATGATCGTCAACAAGGAACGGCTGAATATCATTCAGCACCCCAACGGCGATCCGCAAAAGGCGGTTTTGACCCAAAACTACGTCATCCAGGATATGCGCGACACACGTGTCCATTATCTGGCTGATACGATGCCGGGGTCATCAGGTTCGCCCGTGTTTAACCGGCGTTGGGAAGTGGTCGCCCTGCATCACAGCGGCGGCCCCCACCCACCGTTGAAATTGGCCGATTCGCTGCAAAGCGTCCTGCGCGGTCACTATCGCTTTAACGAAGGCATCCCCATCCGGGCGATCATGCCCGAAATCGAGCGCTATTTACCGCGCTCCTAATTTAGTGGCGAGTGACGAGTGATGAGTGGCGAGTAATCGCCTCACTAGTCACTCGTCACTCGCCACTCATCACTAATACAGGAGAGGAATTATCATGGGTCGTCGAATTATTACGCAATCGCAATTAGAGTCTGTTGGAACCACACAAGCCATACAGGTACAGGCGGATGGCTATTTTGACAAGGTGATCAAGTATATCCCGGCCGACATTGTGGCTGGCTGGACAACGCTGTTGGGTCTGACCGGTGGTGTAAGCTCGGCCGCCAGCGACACAAGCATCGGCGGTATTGCCCCAGCCGTTTTTGCTCTCTTGCTGATCGCTTTCGTTGCCCTGACAGCGTGGTGGACCTATCGCCAGACGATGGATTTCAAAGCCGGTCCGGCACGGACACAAATTGTTGTTTCGACGATTGCCTTTTTGGTGTGGGCGTTTGCGCTCGGCCGTCCCTTCGATCAATTATTACCAGATGGCTTTTACAATCCTCAGGTAGCGGCCGGAATTCTGATTGTCTATACGTTGGCCGTCGGCCGAATTGATCCGCGACAGTAACAGCGAAAACCACAAAACTACAACGGATAAAGAAATAAACGGATAGTGGTCGGCTATCGCTATCCGTTTATTTCTTTATCCGTTGTAGCCTTCCTCACGCACGCCCATTCACATACGGCTGCAAAAACTGTCCGGTATAAGAGCCTTCCACTTTGGCGACTGCTTCCGGCGTCCCCTCGGCGATGATCTCGCCACCACGATGGCCGCCCTCCGGCCCCATGTCAATGATGTGGTCAGCCACCTTGATGATGTCCAGGTTGTGTTCGATGATCACCACCGAATTGCCCTTGTCCACCAGCTTGTTGAGGGCGATGATCAGCTTGGCGACATCATGGGAGTGTAGCCCGACTGATGGCTCATCGAGGATATACATCGTGCGGCCGGTAGCGATCTTCGACAGTTCGCGGCTCAGCTTCACCCGCTGCGCCTCGCCACCACTCAGTGTTGGCGCGGGCTGTCCAAGATGGATATAACCCAGGCCGACATCGGCCATCGTCTTTAGCTTGCGCTGGATCGGCGGCACGTTGGCAAAGAACTCCAACGCCTCATCAATCGTTAAGTCCAGCACTTCAGCGATATTCAACCCCTTATACTGCACCTGTAACGTCTCGCGGTTATATCGCGCCCCCTTGCAAATGTCGCACGGCACATAGATGTCGGGCAAGAACTGCATCTCGATCCGGTTCTGCCCCTGTCCTTCGCACGCCTCGCAACGGCCGCCCTTGACATTAAAGCTAAACCGCCCCGACTTATAGCCACGCAGCTTGCTCTCCGGCAGGCTGGCGAAGAGGTCGCGGATCGGGTTGAAGAGATTAGTATAGGTGGCGGGATTGGAGCGTGGCGTGCGGCCGATGGGACTCTGGTCAATCTCAATCACCTTGTCCAAATGTTCCAGCCCGCGCATCTCGCGATGTTTGCCAGGGAGTACCCGTGAATTATAGAAATGTTGACTGAGCCGCTTGCTGAGAATCTCAACCAAGAAGGAACTCTTGCCGCTGCCGCTGACGCCGGTGATGCAGACGAACTTACCCAGCGGAATGCGAATATCAATATCTTTCAGGTTGTTCTCGGCCGCCCCCAATATTTCCAGATACTCACCTGTCCCCTTGCGCCGTTTTTTGGGGGTGGCGATTGTCATCCGGCCGCTCAGATATGCGCCAGTCAACGAATCAGGATTATCGGCTACCGCGTCCGGTGGCCCTTCGGCAATCAGCTCACCGCCATGCTTGCCTGCCCCTGGCCCCAGGTCGATCAGCCAATCGGCCGCTCGCATCGTCTCCTCATCATGTTCCACCACCAGCACGGTATTGCCCAGATCGCGCATCCCTTGCAACGTGCGAATCAGCCGCGCGTTGTCCCGCTGGTGCAGGCCAATGCTCGGTTCATCCAGAACGTAGAGTACGCCCATCAACTGGCTGCCGATCTGCGTCGCCAGGCGGATGCGTTGCGCTTCGCCACCACTGAGCGTTCCCGCCGTGCGGTCGAGCGTCAGATAATCGAGGCCGACATTGATCATAAACGACAGCCGTTCCCAAATCTCCTTCAGGATCGGCCGGGCGATCATCTGCTGGCGCGGTGTTAAGGGGGTACTCTGCTCATTACGCAAGCACTCCGCCCACTCCAAGCTTTGAATCACCGGCTGGCGGGTGACATCCACAATCGTTGTGCCGGCGATGTCTACCGCGCGGGCGACCGGGTTCAACCGCGTGCCTTCGCAAACGGGACACGGCCGATCGACCATATACTCTTCCACTTTCTGCCGCGTCCAATCCGACGTGGACTCGCTATAGCGGCGTTGCAGGTTGGGGATCACCCCTTCATACTTGGTCGAGTAGTTGCGCGTGTGTCCCTCACGGTTGACATACTTCACCGTCACCGAATCCTTGCCGCTGCCATACAAAAGAATATGCATCTGCGCCGAGTTGAGCTGTGAGACTGGAACATCAGTGGGGATGCCAAAATGCTTCGCCGTCGCTTTCAGCAGTTGCCAATAATAGCCAGCCTTGTCCTCCGTTGGCCATCCGCTGATCGCCCCCTCTTCCAGGCTCAACGTTTTGTTCGGCACCACGAGATCGGGGTCAATCACCCGCGTTATACCCAGGCCCTGGCATTCAGGACAGGCCCCATGCGGACTGTTAAAGCTGAAGCTGCGCGGCTCAATCGGCGGGATGCTCGTGCCGTCATAGGGGCAATAGAGATGCTCGGAGAAGAGCTGGTCGCGGGGGTTGTCGGGATCGGTCACGTCGTTGATGATGATCAACCCCTGGCCCAAACGCAGTGCTGTTTCCACTGAATCAGTCAGGCGGCTGCGATCGGCCGTTGCCTCTTCGCTATTATCGTCCGGCGCATAACGGATTACCAGCCGATCAACCACCGCTTCAATACTGTGGTTCTTATACCGATCCAGTTCGATCTGCTCATCTACCTGGCGGATCTCGCCATTGACGCGCACGCGAACAAACCCGGCTTTGCGGATGTCCTCAAATACGCCCTGATGTTGTCCCTTTCGATCCTTGATCAACGGCGCAAGAACCTGGATGCGGCTGCCCTGCGGCATCTCTAATACGTTGGAGACGATCTGCTCGGCCGATTGCGGCATGACTGGACGGCCGCACTCCGGGCAATGGGGCGTCCCTGCGCGGGCAAAGAGCAGACGCAAATAATCGTAAATCTCCGTCACCGTGCCGACGGTTGAACGGGGGTTGTGGCTGACGCCGCGCTGGTCAATGGAAACGGCCGGGCTAAGTCCCTCGATCTGATCCACATCCGGCTTTTCCATCTGCCCCAGGAACTGCCGGGCATAGGCCGACAAGGACTCCACATAGCGGCGTTGCCCTTCGGCGAAGATGGTGTCAAACGCCAGCGACGACTTTCCCGAACCAGACAGGCCAGTCAGCACCACCAGCTTGTCTCTGGGAATTTCGACATTGATATTTTTGAGATTGTGTTCGCGCGCCCCGCGCACCACGATTTTGTCCAGGGACATAGTTTGCTTCCTATAAATCTCTACTCTCCCAGTCTCTAATCTCTTCGTCTCAGAGACTGTCCCTTTCATAGCCAATCTATTATTCTAGCACGGCCGTTGCGTCCCTTCCATTAGCGTTTTATAGAAATATTGCTTGCCAGCAACACGCAAGTCTAGCACAAATGGTCTAATATACCAAACCTTTTTCAGGTAAATTCGAATAATATTGTGTCCGAATCCATACTTAACGCGAACGTAATCGAAAAATTCACATTATTAATCATCGAAAGCTTGACAAAGCCATACATGTATATATACTTAGATTCAAGGGAAAAAGCGTTTCACCGTTTCACCGTTTCACCGTTTCACCGTTTCACCGTTTCACCGTTTCACCGTAACCAAGAAATCTAGGTGAGAGCAAATTCCTCGGTTACAGCAAGGAAACCGGCAAGGGTTTGACCTACCGTTGGCGTTACAGCAGTAGGTTCTGTTATATGCTGAAGTGTATCAAGGAGGAAACATGAAAAGGTCAACTGTTTTAGCTCTGATAGCTCTCGCGATACTTACAGTCGGGTTCATAGCAGGTGCGCGCATCCGCTGGTAGATCACTTTGGTCAAACAGCTTCAAGCGGTATTGGTACCTTTGGTTCCAAGTGGATACACACGGACACAAGTGGAACCATGTATGGCCTTTGGGGCGAAAGTGCGTCGAGTTCAGGTAGAGGTATATATGGTCGTACCTCTGCATTGAGCGGTCTGAACTTTGGAGTTTATGGTGAAACATCTTCGTCAGGCGGACGGGCAGTAGCCGGTTTCGCCAATAGTTCGTCGGGAACGAGTCATGGGGTGTACGGTACCACTAACGGTGCAAATCAATCTTCCGGCGTGTGGGGATACAATAGTCGAACCTCTGGCGATACGAGAGGGGTACAAGGTGGCGTAAGATCTGTAAATGGCTTGGGCGTCTATGGCTATGTCACTGGCAACGATGGAGATAACGCAGTTGGCGTGTACGGCCAAAATGCCGCACTCACAGGCATGGGAATAGGAGTTCGTGGCTTTAACGCTACTAATAACGGGTGGGCAGGCAGCTTCAGTTCTGCGGACGGAAATGGTGTTTTAATCGATTCGCCTAGTGGATCAGATGGATTAATTGTATATGGAGGGTCTAAAAGCGCAGCCGTATCAACATCTAGTGGCGATCGACTTCTGTACAACGAAGAATCTACAGAGATATGGTTTACAGACTATGGCTTTGGTGTCTTGAAAGACGGTGTTGCCGTTGTTTCCATTGACCAAATTTTTGCGGAAACAGTGAATTTGAGGGAACCTTATCACGTTTTCCTTCAAGCCTACGGTGATACCGAAATTTATGTCAGCAAGCGTTCTGCTACCTCTTTTGAAGTCACTGCGAGAAGCGGCGAGACTATTGGCGATATTGAATTTTCCTACCGAATTGTTGCCAAACGGGTAGGGTATGAAACAACACGCTTAGAATTGGCCCCTTGGGTGACTGAAGAATCTCCCTATTATGTGCAACCAACACCACCTGCTCCTCCGCCTGATCCAGAAGAAGAGCCTACGTCACAGGAGTAGTCCCAATTTGCCTGCATAAGCTAAGCTTTGCCAATATATTGGCGAGAACATATCTCGTCTATACATACATTTGCTATCTTGCACCATAAATGAGGTAAGCAATGTTGAGAAAAGTATTTATAATTACCCTCCTGCTCATCACCTTGCCACTTTTCGGTATTGCACTCGGCAACAATTCTGACAGCCAAAATCAACAAATACCTATATCATTGCCACTACCAATGGCTGTCGGCACACTGGCAAAACCACTACACCTGTTGCCTGAGACCCCGCAAGATGTCGTGACGACGCCAACCCCGCAACTTGACCAGCACGTCTATTTGCAACCCATTCTCTTTGAAGAAATTTCAATACCTCCGGGCGCTCCATCAATAACACCACCCGTGCCACCGCAACCTTAATGAGCCCTCTCACTGAGTTCGTAAAAATCCTCCCGGAGGCTGCCTTGCTCCATGAGTGCCTCCGGGAGGATTACATTACCTAAGCCATGTCACGGTCAATTCAGTATACGGCCGCATCTCCAATAGCTTGAATCCCGGCTCCTACAAAGCGGCAGCAACACACACTCTCTCCAATCTTTCTCAATCCAGAACTTGTCAGCCCGAACGTAAACATAATCTGAGAATTTACGTCATTGGCGTAAGTTGACACGCTGCCCAGTAACAGGTACGATCAAGGGTCACAATACGCAGTTTTTAGGAGAAGCCGATGCGTCGCGAAGTCCTGACCTGGTCCGACGTAGACAAGTTAATTGATTATCTGGTGCCGCAAATTCAGGGGCGCTTTGACTCGATGTTGATTATCACTCGCGGAGGGATTGTCCCTGGCGGTTTGTTGGCCGAGGCGCTGAATATCACCTATATCTTGACTGCCTCGGTGCGCTTCCCGGCCGATTTCCCCGGCCTGCAACCAACGCCGCAGCAGATTAAGTATGCTATCCCGGAATTTATCCAGTTCCCCGATGATGATCTGCTGTCCGGCCGTCGCATCCTCGTCGTGGATGATGTCTGGACGACCGGCCGCAATAGCGTCACCGTCGCCAACCACATTGACGCCGCCGGAGGGATGCCGGAGATTTGTGTGCTGCACTACAAACCGGCCTCATCGCTCTATCCCGGCTTTGCGCCCACCTATTACGCGGCCGTCACCGATTCCTACATCATCTACCCCTGGGAACGCGACCGCGGCCCAGAGATGCTCGGCGTGTGGAACTAAGAAAGGAGTTGACACGAATTACACAAATGACACGAAGTGAAACGCCTGCTTTCGTGAAATACGTGTCATTCGTGTCGAAAAATATAACCATTTGTGTTACACGTTGTAAGCTTACCACTACGTGAGTGTGTTTGACTGCTAACACTCGCTTTGCTAACATTCTTATTGTGGATGTGTCCATGCGACCGGTGGCGACTGGGTCCCTGGCGGCAGAAGCCGCCGAACCGTGTCAGGTCCGGAAGGAAGCAGCACTAAGGCGTTTCTTCTGGGTGCCCAGGATCACCTGGTAGTCATCGGTCTCATGGACATATCAAACCCAAACCGCACCCGCTTTATTATCCCCCTTTTGTTTGGCGCAGGCGTTCTCAGCCTGATCGCGGCCGTTCTCCTTCTTCGTCAACCCAATCCGGCCAACGACTTTTCCTCTACGCCTGTAGCTACCACCCACCCAACCGGATCACCCGATCGCCAATCGCCAATCTCCCAATCTCCTAATCTTTCGGTCTCTGAGTCTCTGCTCACCCCTACTGCTGCCTCCAAAACCGTCACAATCCAAGATGAGAACGAAGAACAAACGGTAATATCCACGGCCGCCACCGTTAGCGAGGCATTGGACGAAGCGGCCGTCATCCTGGATGAAGCCGATGTCATTAGCCCAACGGCCGACGCCCCCCTAACCGATGGCCTGCGGATTGAGATTGAACGCGCCATACCGGTGACGATAGCCGTAGACGGTCGCCAGCTTGATGTGCTGACCGTTGCCGATAGACCACTCGAAGCGTTGGCGGCCGCCGGTGTGGGACTGGTTGGCTTCGACTATCTGCGTACCGCCCCGGAATCGCTCCAGGCTGGCGACACCATCGAAGTCGTGCGCGTTAGCGAGCGCATCATTCTGGAGGAGGAGATTATCCCTTACGAAACGCTCTATCAGGCGAATGCAGAAATGGAACTTGACACCCAGGCCGTCACCAGCAGCGGATCACCAGGGTTGTTGCATCGCCGCATCCGTGTCCGCATTGAAAACGGGCAGGAAGTCGGCCGTGAGGTGGAGAGCGAATGGGTGGCACGCGAGCCGGTGAACCAGGTTATCTCCTATGGCACAGCGATCAATATTCGTACCCTGGATACGCCGGAAGGGCCAATTGAATATTGGCGGGTGGTGCGGATGCACGTCATCTCTTATACTCCTTCTAGCGCCGGAAAGAAACCGGGAGAACCCGGCTATGGCATCACTGCCAGTGGCTTACCGGCGGGGAAAGGGGTCGTGGCCGTTGATCCCCGCATCGTCCCCTTCCGTTCGCGCGTCTATGTCCCTGGTTATGGTATTGCGGTGGCCGGAGATACGGGTGGCGGGGTGCGCGGCCGGATGATCGATCTTGGCTATCCCGATAACGGCTATGTCCACTGGTCACATGCCGAAGATGTCTATTATCTGACCCCCGTACCAGAGAACATCACCTATATCTTGCCCTAAGATATTTTTCGACACGAATTGCACGAATGCCACGAAATGGCTGTAATTTATGGGGACGCAGATACACATGGATATTCACAAAAATTCGTGTTCATCTTTGTCAATCCGTGTTCTAAAAACTGACAGCCCGATTTAGCAAAACAGTTCGTGCCATTCGTGAAATTCGTGTCAAAATAAACTGATGCATCCGAAAGAACGCCTCACCCAATATGGCATTGAACCGAAGCAGAGCCTGGGGCAAAATTTTCTCTTTGACGACAACATCCTCACCAACATCGTCGCCGCGGCCGATCTCTCCGCAACCGACGAAGTGCTAGAGGTCGGGCCGGGGATTGGTGCGCTGACCCGTCATCTGGCAACGGCCGCTCGCCGGGTTGTCGCCATCGAACTCGACCAACGCTTCTTGCCCATCCTTGAACAAGAACTGTCTGGCTTCTCCAATGTGGAGCTGATCCACGCTGATATTTTGGAGGTTGATCCGGCCGATTATTTTAGTGGGCAGACGGAGGCAGGGAGTCGCTACAAGGTTGTGGGGAATGTGCCTTATTACATTACAGGGGCAATTCTGCGCCATTTGCTGGGCGCAACGCTCAAACCGGCGCGGATGGTTTTAACGGTGCAGAAGGAAGTGGCGGAACGGCTAACCGCCGCGCCACCTAATATGAGTCTGCTGGCGGTCAGTGTCCAGGTCTATGGGCAGGTAGAACGGGTGATGACGGTGAAGGCCGGGGCTTTTTGGCCGCGGCCGGATGTAGACTCGGCCGTTGTCGCCATCACCATAGACCCCCAACACCTCGGTGAGCAGCCGGCTTTTGATGAAAAACGATTCTTCCGCCTTGTCCGTGCCGGGTTCAGCCAGAAACGAAAGCAATTAAAGAACAACCTGCGGAGCCTGGGTGGTGATGCGTTGGTGGCCGAGGCATTGGAGCGAGCGGGAATAGACGGCCGCCGCCGCGCCGAAACCCTCTCCCTCCACGAATGGCAGCGGCTCTATGAAGCTTTTTTGTAGGTCGAGTTGTTTACTCGACCAGGAGGTAGGCACGGGTAAACAACCGACGCTACGGGCTTAGACATTGCGCCAACGGCCGACTGTTTCCCAGGGGTCTATTGAGGGGATAGAGGCGGTTGCTCCTTGTCGTGCTGGACGGCCGCCGTTTTGCAATGATTCAAATACCGCCAGGGCCAGCCACTCCGCTTCGCTGGCGGCTTGTTCTGGTTGCCAGTCGCTGAAATGTGTTTCCAGATAGCTGGTCGGTGTCTCTCCGGCGAGAAATGCCCGTTCTTCGAGAATCGCCAGCAAGTAGGGGATGTTGGTGGTCACACCCAGCACAATGGTTTCGCGCAAGGCGCGTACCATTTTACGGATCGCCTCCGGCCGGTCGTGGCCCCAGGTGATGATCTTCGCCAGCATCGGATCATAGTAGGGTGTGACGGCCGATCCCGTCACAATCCCATCATCCACACGCACGCCGGGGCCAGACGGCCGTTGGTAAAAGCCAATCTCACCAATCGAAGGCAGAAAGTCGCGTGCCGGGTCCTCAGCATAGATGCGGCACTCTATGGCATGGCCGCGTTGAGTGATTTGAGGATGGTTACGCGGATCACGCGGATCTTTCGCAGATAAACGCGGATTTATTTCTTGTTGGAAGGGTAGAGGCTCTCCGGCGGCGATGCGGATTTGCCAGGTGGCGAGGTCGAGGCCGGTCACTAACTCTGTCACCGGATGTTCCACTTGCAGACGAGTGTTCATCTCCAGGAAGTAAAAGTCGCCCTGCTCGTCCACGATAAACTCCACCGTCCCGGCATTGGTGTAATCGGCCGCCCGTGCTAACTTCACCGCTGCCTCGGCCATCGCCTGGCGCACGGCCGCGTCCCGAATCACCGGCGCCGGGCTTTCCTCGATGATCTTCTGGTGACGGCGCTGGATCGAACATTCACGCTCAAAGAGGTGGACCAAGTTGCCATGCTGGTCGCCTAATATCTGGATTTCGACATGGTGGATCGCAGTGAAATATCTCTCCAGCAGCAAATGGTCGCTGCCAAACGCCGAAAGCGACTCTTTACGGGCAGCTTGTAATGCGCCGGGCAAGTCGGCCGCCGACTCGACCACACGCATTCCCTTACCACCACCGCCAGCACTGGCCTTGATAAGCAGCGGAAAGCCGATGGATTCGGCCGCC
This sequence comes from uncultured Ardenticatenaceae bacterium, assembly GCA_964410625.1. GTDB lineage: Bacteria > Chloroflexota > Anaerolineae > Promineifilales > Promineifilaceae > CAYPHY01. The sequence goes on from CAYPHY010000072.1 coordinate 11,232, forward strand.
ATTGCTAATTGCCCATCGTCCAACCCCGCACCATCCACCCCTGGCACAACCGGCACACCGGCCGCCTCGGCCAGTTCGCGGGCGGCTGCCTTGCTCCCCAGACGGCGCATCGCCTCCGCGCTAGGGCCAATAAAGACAATCCCACGTTCAACGCACGCCTCGACAAATTCCGCGTTCTCGCTGAGAAAGCCATAGCCGGGATGAATCCCCTCCGCCCCAGCCGTAGCGGCAATCCTCAGGATTGCCTCCTGGTTGAGATAGGTATCGGCCGCCGCCACCCCCGGCAAGGGATAGCTCTCATCCGCTTCCAGGACATAAGGAGCCTGCGCGTCCGCTTCAGAGTAGATAGCTATCGCTCGAATCCCCAACTCCCGGCAAGCGACGATAATCCGCCTAGCAATCTCACCTCGGTTTGCGATTAAAATTCGTTCAAACATCATGTTCCATTTTTCGACACGAATGACACGAATGACACGAAAATAGAAGATAAATTCGTGTCATTCGTGCAATTCGTGTCAAAATATGTCAAATGAAACAGGTTCAAGTCGGCAGTTGCCACCAGGGTTTGCGCTTTTCGAGGAAGGCGGTCATCCCTTCGCGCCCTTCCTCGCTGGCACGGCGTTGGGCGATGAGATTGGCGGTGTAGTCGCGCATTTCCTCTTTCGGCCGAAACGCCACATTACGCAGCAACTCCTTAACCGCCGCCTGCGCCCCCGGTGCAGCCTGAAGCAACTCTGTTACCCGCTGGTTGACCTTCTTATCCAATTGCTCTTCTGAAGCCACATGCTGGATCAACCCAATTTCCTGTGCGCGACGGGCGAAGAAGCGTTCGCCGGTCAGGAACAGTTCGCGGGCGTAGGTGGGGCCGATCTTAGCGACGACAAACGGGGAGATAACCGCTGGAACGATGCCCAATCGCGACTCGCTAAAACCAAATTGTGCGTTCTCGACGGCAACGACAATATCACAACAGCTAATCAGTCCCGCGCCGCCGCCAATCGCCGCGCCATTCACCCGGCCGACCACCGGTTTAGGACAATTGTCCACCGCCCACATCAAGTCAAAGATCGCCTGTCCGTCGGCGACGTTTTGTTCAAAGGTGTAATCGGCCGCTGCCCGCATGAAGGAGAGGTCGGCCCCGGCACAAAAGCTACGGCCGTTGCCCGTCAGCACCACCACCCGCACATCATCACGCCCCGGCAGTTGGCTAAACACCTCGGTCAATGCCCCCACCATCTCCGGATTCATCGCATTATGTTGCTCCGGCCGGTTGAGGGTAATGGTTAGAACACCAGTGGCAGAAAGCGTTTGGTCAACCATAAGATAAGGGGTTACCATAGCTTAAACTCCACCCTTCTTTTGCGCTATTTTAGCTTTCACGCGCCTGACTACCTCATCTGTCAACCCCTCTTCCTGCTCAACAAACTCCCTCTCTGCCAAAAACGCTTCTGTATCTGGCAGGGATGGCTTACCAAGACGTTCCAGCAGTTGTTCGTATCGTACACGCTGTTGTTCGACTATTTCTGAAGGTAATACCTGGACTGTGAAACGAGTGGCCGCCTGACGAGCCAGGGCATAGACTAGATATTGATTGAGCGACACCCCTTCTTGTTGCGCCAATCGTTCAAGTTCGAGGTGTAGCGAATCGGGCAGCCTTAGTGTAAATCTTCCCATCATCTTTTTCCTAATTCGGCTAACAGTGCCAATAACTCCAATGGAGTGAATACACGCAAGCCTAGCTGTCTTTCAGCCCTCCGATAGTCTTTCTTGTTCAGGGTAACAACCATAGCGTTTGCGTTCATTGCACAATCAATCACCATATCGTCACCAGGATCGGGTGAAGCAGGTCGCCAAGAGTAGTAAATTGAGACAAAGGTAGCGAGGCTCAGTAATGTACTAAGGGCAACTTGTGCCTTTTCCCACTTATTTGCGGATAGTTTGCGCGAAAGTACATCTACATACTCATAAGCCAGCGCATCAGATATGAAAACATCTATTAGCCCGGCGAGCCAGGCGTCAACTATCAGGCCACAGGTCCCGTTTTGTTTGATGAGTCCTTCAAACAGAATATTTGTATCAACTACAACCCGGAAGTACTCATCATCCATGACATCATTATAGCACTGTATTTAGTGTCGTAAAGACTTAAGGACTTGTAGAAGTGTCTTTATAGAGCTGCGTGGTAGTTGCATAGTCATAAACACAGTTGATAATGGTGGAATGAAACCAACAGATCGAATGGAAATCACAAGAGATACAGAATTGGAACCAGGTGTCTACGTCTTGCCAGACGGGATCATGACCACGGCCGACAACATCACTCTCGACGGCCGTGGTGCAACGCTGGTTGGGGCTAACCAATCAGGTCAGGGGATCACTGTGCGCGGCGCGAAGAACGTGACCATCAAGAACCTCCATCTTCTGAATTACTACCACGCCATTCATGCTACCGATTGTCAGGGATTGACCATCCACAACTGTCGCTGTACGGCTACGGCCGAACTCCCGGCCAATACCATCTTCCTCGACATCTGGAAAACGGCCGAGGAAGCCTACGGTGGCGGCATATTCTTGCACAAGGTAACGGCCGCCCACATCCATGATAACGACCTGCAACACCAGATGAACGGCCTGTTGGCCTATAGCTGCACTGGCTTATCCGTTGAAAGCAACCTGGTAAACTATTGCAGCGGCTTTGGCTTCTACCTGCACGAGACCAGCGATAGCACCTTCAGCGGTAACTTTGCCGACTACTGCTGCCGCTATGAACCACGTGGAGCGGGAACGGGTCACATGGGGGCGGATGCGGCCGGTTTTGTCATTGTCAATCGCTCCTGTGGCAACACCTTTCGCTACAACATGGCTCGTCTGTCCGGTGATGGTTTCTTCCTTGCTGGATTGCATCCCTCTGGAAAACACGTGGGCTGCGACAACAACCTTTTTGAGGGTAATGATGGTTCTTATAGCCCCAACATAGCCTTTGAAGGGACATTTAGCAGCGGCAACATCTATCGCCGAAATAAAGCATCCAACTGCAACTATGGCTTCTGGCTCGGTTTTTCCGCCAATTGTCTGTTAGCAGGAAATGCGATCGCAGGCAACCGCCGTGCTGGAGTTGCTGTGGAAAATGGACATACGATGACCGTTCGCGACAACGACTTTCGCCACAATGAGTATGGCGTCTTGCTCTGGTCAAAATATGTGGCCGCGTTTGCCCAATCCGTACCGGAAAACGACACCAGCCGCGACTGGCTGATCACCCATAATCGCTTTCGGAGCAATCGCACGGCCGTGCGCATTGCCGCCGACCAGGATCACGGCATACGTCCGATGCCAACCGGCGTAACGGCCGCCCCCCTCGGCCGCCACACCATCACCCACAATCAACTACAAAACAACCACACGAATATCAACGCTGAACCATACGAAGATATTGTAATTGTTGACAACAATATCTATTGAACAGCGCTAGGCAAGCAATTTAACCGTCCTTCCGAGCGGAGCAAGAAATCCCTGGCAGTTTGCTGACCAACGCAATGGACAGGGATTCTTCATTCCGTTCAGAATGACGTGTCCCAAATGAAATAAAGATTGGAACATTTCTAATGTTGGTTTCAGCGAACCGCAATGGGCGGGGGGTATGATACTGTCATAACAAGGAAATGAACTGCAAGAGCAATCAGCTAACAACCAACTTATCCTCGACCAGTTCACAACGAGAAACGTATCAGCATTAGAATTCGAGTAGCTCCCTGATGGGGAGATAAGTAAGGAGAAAATCATGAGTTTTTCAACGATAATCAAAGCCTGGAAAGACAGCGAGTATCGGGTAAACTTGGACGAGGAAGCACGCGCTCTGTTGCCGGAACATCCGGCCGGACTGCTTGAACTGACGGACGAAGAGTTAGCACTGGTTGCTGGCGGCAAGAAAAAGAAGAAAAAGAAGAAGAAAAAGAAGAAGAAAAAGAAGAGCCGTAGCAAAAGCAAAAGCCGTAGCCGTCGCTCCCGCTCCTAATGAGCATCATCAACCAACAACAACCAAAAGCTACAGTTTAGCTTAG
>CAYPHY010000073.1:0-15165 GCA_964410625.1 uncultured Ardenticatenaceae bacterium
GCCACCTGCCACCTGCCACCTGCCACCTGCCACCTGCCACCTGCCACCTGCCACTCAATCCTCCATTAAATCACGGGTGAGCAAAAGCGCGACGGGCATAGACAAGCTGAGGGAGTAGGTGTGGGCTTCGCGGATTTGACGGCCGACCTGCGCCGGATCGCGCGCATACTCAAAAGGGATCCCCAACGCCCGCAATACCGGTTCGGTTACTAGCCCGCCTTGTGTGTGCCAGGGGTAGGGTTCACCCATGTGACCGCGCAGGGCGATCAGCATACATACCGGTATACGATAGAGTTGTGCCAGCGAGACAATGCCGTTGATCGCCGCCAGAAAGCCGTGGTTTTGTGCCAGCACCAAGTTGGGCGTCCCGGCAAAGTAGGCTCCGGCGGCAATGCCGATGGCTTCTTCCTCTTTGGCTACTTCGATTAAACACATCTCCGGGTCTTCATCGGCCAGTTGCAGCAAGTAGACCAGCCAGGTTTCGGGCAGGGCAGTGATGAAGCGAATGCCGCTATCTTTGATCCCCTGGTAGACTGCTTTTGAGTTGTTCAGCGAAACGGTCATCGCCATGGCCTCCAGATTGTTTATCGGCGTTTAATAGCAACGAATTAGCGCAAAGATTGCTGCGCGAATTAACTCGAATAAATGGTTACGCGTGTGCATTCGCGAATGCCAACGTGGACAAACGCGGATCACGCGGATTTTCATTCGTGGTGGTCGGCGACCAGCCGGTAAACTCTCCTCTACATTGTAACCTCACTAACTAGCGGGGCAACTGAAATAGTGGCTAGAGGAGTGGTATGTAGCGCGGGTTGGGATGTTTAAGCTAAACCCACAGCTGCCGGTTTGGCAAACTGGGCTACGATCTCGCAGGTCTCATATATCGTTGTCTTGTCCAGCTTGTATATCTTGATATATAGTCGCTTGCTTCACTTACTGGGAAAAACAAGGATGTTAGCAATGAGCACGAGGAGAGCGACAGAGATGGAACAGGTTGATGTGGTGGTGATTGGAAGTGGGCAGGGTGGCGTGCCGTTGGCGGAGGCGTTAGCCAGGGACGGCCGTCAAGTGGTCATGTTTGAGCGTTCGGCGTGGGGTGGAAGCTGTGTTAACTATGGCTGCATCCCGTCGAAGAATCTTCTGGTTGCCGCCCATGCAGCAGCGGCCGCGCGAAACGCAAGCCGCTTTGGTATTCATGCCCAGGTTGAGGTGGATTTTGCGGCCGTGATGAAACGAGTCCGCGAATCCATTCGGCCGTCGGGCATTCGCAAGCGGCTGGAGCGGGCAGGCGTGCGTCTAATTCGCGCCGAAGCCTCGTTTGTTGCCACCCAAACGGTTCAGGGTGGTGATACAGTTGTTCAATCGCCGCTGATCATCATCAACACTGGCAATTCGCCAGCTATACCGGAGATAGAGGGGTTGTCTGAGGCCCCTTATTTGACCGATCTCAACTTTTGGGAACAAACCGAGTTGCCGTCGCGCTTGCTGATTATGGGTGCGGGGTATATTGGGTTAGAGTTGGGACAGGCAATGCAGCGTTTGGGCAGCCAGGTGACGATTATCGAGAAGGGGGAACGGCCTGTTAGTAGTGAGGAGGAAGCGGTAAGCCAGGTTTTACAAGAGTCGCTAGAGGCGGATGGCGTGGAATTTAGTTGCAATACGACGGCCGACTGCGTGGAGCATCAGGATGGGCAGTTCCATCTCTATGTGGCAGGCCAGGAACAGCCCCTGGTGGGCGACAGTCTGTTGGTGGCGGTGGGGCGACGGCCGAATGTAAAGGCGTTGGCACTCGATAAGGCCGGGATTGAACAGACGGAAAAGGGGTATATCAAAGTAGATAGCCACTTCCGCACAACGGCCGAGGGCGTTTATGCCATTGGTGACGTAACCGGGCAACCCGCCTTTACTCATGTCTCCTGGGAAGATTACCGGCGGCTCTATGGCATCCTGAATGGTGAGGAAAGAGAGCAGGGCGACCGGACGTTGGGGTATGCCTTCTTTACCGAACCGCAAGTCGGCCGCGTGGGCCTGACGGAGGCGCAGGCGCGAGAGAAGGGGTTCCAGCCACGACAGGTGACGCTACCGATGAAGCGAGTGGCCCGGGCGAGAATGAGTGGCGATTCGCTGGGCTTTTACCAGATGGTAGTTGATGAGGAGACGGACCGCATCTTGGGGGCAACGCTGGTCGGGCAGCAAGCGGCCGAGTTAGTCCATATCTTCTTGGCCTTGATCGAAGCCGAGGCCCCTTGGCAAACATTAGAGCAAGCCCAACCCATCCATCCCACCTACGCAGAGAGCCTACCAACTTTAGCTAGAGAGCTATTGGCTAGTGATTAGTGGTGAGTGGTTAGTATTGACTGGCACTCGTCACTCTTCACTCCTCACTCTCCACTCGCCACTAACCACTAATCTTGTTGAAGTTGCAGCCAGCGCACAATATCCCGGCGGCGGAGCAGACCGACCAATTGGCCGTTTTCGACAACTGGTAACTGGCGCACATCACGCTCTCGCAGCTTGTTCAGGGCGTCACTGGCGTCATTTCGCGTGGTCAGTGTCGTCAGATGGTCATGAGTGGTCATAATATCCCCGACTTGCGTGGTTTCCCATTGGGAACGCGGAATGGCGCGAATGTCCTCCAGGGTTACAAGCCCGGCCAGGCGGCCGCTGTCTACCACCGGAAAGGCGTGCTCATCAGTTTGCATCACATGCTCGTGGACGAGGCTGGCAATGGAACTGGTAGAGGGGACGACAGGGGGATCGCGGCGCATGACGGCCGTCACCGGCACATCTTCCAAAAGGTCATTGATGACCACCTGCCGGTAGCTTTGGACGGCCGCATTGCTGAGGAACCAGCCGATGAAAATCAGCCACAACCCACTGATGAACCCTGTGCCAAAGAAGGGTATCTGTACACCGAAAATCATCGCAACTCCGCCCAGAATCATCAGCCAGCCAATCGCCTGACCGACATAGGAAGACCAACGAGTGGCGCGACGCAGGTTATCGGTGATGGCCCAGAGGACGGAGCGCAGAATACGGCCGCCATCCAGCGGAAAGCCGGGGATTAAATTAAAAACGCCGAGGGCAATATTAATTGGACCTAACCAGAGCAGGAGCGTGGATAGCGGGGATAGCTGCTCCATCACGGCCGTCGGGTCCGCCATCGCAAGATTGAGGCCCCGCCCGGCCAGGCTCAGCCCCAACCAGGTAAACAGCCCTCCAAGCACAATGCTGGTGATGGGGCCAACGACGGTGATTAAAAACTCGGCGCGGGGGGAGTGGGGTTCTCGTTGAATGTTGGCAACCCCACCGAATAAGAACAGGGTAATGTTCCTCACCGGGATACCCTGTGCCTGTGCCATTACTGAGTGTGCCAGTTCGTGGGCCAGCACGGAGGCAAAAAAGAGCAGCGAAGCGACAAGCGCAACCAACCATCTCGTGCCGCTGGACCACTCTGGATGTATTGCGCCAAACAGCGAACCCAGATTCCAGATGATGAGTAAGAAGATAAGCAGCCAGCTCCAATCAAGCTGAATACGGATACCGAAGATACGGCCGAGACTTATTCCACCCTGCATTAGACAACTCCTTCCTTTTCTCAGCGATCATAACCTGTCTTCTTCACTGTAGGGGAGTGCATTGGCTTTGTAAATATACCTGTTCACAGCGAAACAAATTTCTGTGCGCTTATGATGATTTCAGACCGGACCTAAGATTTAGACGTTAGAGATTTTCAACGCTTGATTGATTTGTTCCACCAATTATACCACTTTCATGCCTCTAAACTGTATCTTGATACATACGAAATCCAGGGGGATTGGCTATCTATGAAGATAGTTCCTTGAGGTTTTGGGGTTTTGGTAACAGTTCAAACAGGTTGGCTGTTTGCTAAATCAGCTACTGATGTAATGTTTGTGTTTGCTGTTGTATGCGCAGCAAAAGGATGAGAGTGATGGCGAGCGCAAAACCACTGGAAAATGAAATATTGGAAGATGATCGAATGCCGCACCATCGTTCGGTAGATGAAATGCAGGAAACGGCCGAACGTCTTAGCCGCTGGATATTACAGATGACGACCGACGCCGGTTCAGGCCATCCATCCAGCTCGCTTTCGGCCGTTGATATTTTGACCGTCCTCTATTTTGGGGCGATTATGCGCTATAACCCACAGGAACCAGATTGGGTATTGCGCGACCGCTTTATCTTAAGCAAAGGCCACGCCGCGCCAGCCCTCTATGCTGCCCTGGCCGAGGCCGGTTTTTTCCCTGTGGAACAACTTTCGTCGCTGCGTGAGCTGGGCAGTCCGTTGGAAGGTCATCCTAACATGCAGCTTTTGCCCGGTGTTGAAGCATCAACCGGCTCGCTGGGACAGGGGTTGTCCATTGGTTTGGGACATGCCCTGGCTATGCGTGTGGACAACACAGACCTCGATTACCGCGTTTACGTCCTGATCGGGGATGGCGAGGCAAACGAAGGGCAGATTTGGGAAGCGGCGATGACGGCCGCCAAATATCAGGTAGACAATCTAACGGCCATCCTCGATTACAACAAGTACCAGCAGACCGGCTCGGTTAACCAGGTGATGCCCTCGCTGGAGCCGGTGGTAGACAAGTGGGAAGCTTTTGGCTGGGCGGTCAGCGAGATTGACGGCCATGACATTGAGCAGATTCTGGAAGCTTTGCAGGACGCGCGACGGGTAGTGGGGCGGCCGCAAATGATCATCGCCCACACCCGCAAAGGGCGCGGGCTTTCCATCTTTGAGGGCAACAACGTCAATCGCAAGCATGGTGAACCGCTGACGGAGGAGGAGTTGGAAACAGCCCTGGCCGAATTGGAGGAGTGGCGGATTACGGATGAGTATAGCGACGAAGAGCCGGAATTGACGGCCGAAGACGTTTACGGAGAGATAGGATGATGAACATTGGCGAAATCAGCGGGCTTCCTGAAGGCCCGGCCACACGCGACGCCTTTGGCAACGCCTTAAGCGAATTGGGCGCATTAAACGATAATATAGTGGTCGTTGATGGCGATGTCGCCAATTCCACACGCACCGAAGCATTTGGCAAAGCCTTTCCGCACCGCTTTTTTAATGTTGGAATCGCCGAGAGCAACCTGGTGGGCGTTGCCGGTGGATTGGCAGCCGCTGGCAAGGATGTGGTCGCGGCCAGCTTTGCCTGTTTCCTGCTTTGTAATGCTTACGATCAGATTCGCATGGGGGTTGCTTTTCCACAAATGAACGTCAAGCTGATTGGCTCGCATGGTGGTATCAGCATTGGCGAGGACGGCCCCAGCCAGATGGCGATTGAGGATATTGCGCTGGCGACATCGTTTCCGCACTTTACGGTGATCGTCCCGGCCGATGGCCCCAGCACCCATGCAGCTACGTTGGCTCTCTTCCAACAAGCTGGGCCAGTCTATTTGCGTACCGGCCGCTCGAAAGTGCCGCAGATTTATGCTGATGATCCGGATTTTGCGATCGGCCGCGCCAACCAGTTACGCGATGGGAGTGACGTGACCATCATCGCTTGCGGCTTAATGGTCGCTGCTGCGCTTGACGCGGCCGAGATGTTGAGCCAGGAGGGAGTTGAAGCGCGTGTGCTGGATATGCACACCATCAAGCCGCTGGATGAGGCGGCCGTCCTCCGTGCTGCTCGCGAGACAAAAGGGATTGTTACGGCGGAAGAACATTTGTTGGATGGCGGATTGGGGTCGGCCGTTGCCCGCGTGGTGGCCGAAAACCATCCAGTCCCTATGCGCTTTGTCGGCGTCCGCAACACCTATGCCGAGTCGGGGCCACCCCAAGCCTTACTCGCAAAGTATGGCCTGATGCCCGAGGACATTGTGGCCGCCGTCAGGCAAATAGCAGCTTAGCTATCCAAATACCGGTTGATTAATTCGATGGCGTTCTCCACACCATTCTCGGCGCGGATCATCTCCCCCAGGTTGGCGGCGCGGTAACACATCATATTGTCCTTGACGATAGAGCGGATAGCGTCGGCCAGTCGTTTGGCAGTTAGCTTCGGCCGAGGAACGGGTTTTGGCCCAACCCCCAGCGCGGCCACACGTTGCCCCCAGAAAATCTGATCGCCGAGATGAGGGACAATAATCGTGGGAACACCAGCCCGTAGACCCGCCCCGGTTGTCCCGCTGCCGCCATGGTGGACAACGGCCGCCATGTGGGGGAAGAGCAGATGGTGGGGGGCGGCTTCCAGACAGAAGATAGAGTCAGGTAGCGGGAGCCTTCCTAGCCCGGCCCAACCGGAAAGTAAGATGGCTCGTTGCTCGCTGAGAGCGACCGCTTCGATCACCAAACGGGTCAATGCTTCCGGGTCGCGGCCGGTCATTGAGCCGAAGCCAATGTAGACAGGGGGTGACCCATCATCCAAAAACGCTTGCAAGTCGGGTGGCGGCTGCCAATGTGCTTGTTCGTCGAGGAACCAGTAGCCGGTGACGTGATAGGTGGGAGGCCAATCGGCCGCGGGCGGGGCAACGTGTGCGCTGTAGCCATGTAGGGCTAACAAACGCAGGCGGGCGGCCGTGTTTTCGGCCACTGTTTGCGATGGCAGACCTAATATATCCTGGCGAAAGCGGTTGATATTTTTATTGACCAGACGCCAGGGCAGCGGTTCAACGATCAGCTTGCCGATCAGATAGTTAGCCAGACTGAGGCCGTTGGGGTTGGGTGCACCGGCGGAGATGGCGCGGCCGTCGCGGGTGGCGACCAGAGCCGGTTGGAAGATAGCGCTGATTTGTTTGATGCCCAACTTTTCGGCAATTGACACCCCATAGACATCGGAAGTGAAGCTGGTGATGAGCGCGTCACTATCTTGTGCCGCCTGCCACACATCCTGCATCATCTCCCAACCGATCTCATTAAAGAGGCGTTTCATAATCTGCAACTGGCGGATAGGACTGTTGCCTTGCTCGACCCAGCGCAATCCTTCCCCGCCAGCCATCATTGCCTGGATATCTACACCAGAAACGGCCGCCTCCAGCCCATGCTGTTCAATCCACGTTCTAAAGTTAGAGCCGGCGACAATCCGCACCTGATAGCCTACAGCCTGCAATCCTTTTCCCAGGGCAATAAAAGGCTGGACGTCGCCGCGTGTGCCAAAGGCAATCATCGTAATACGAGCCATAACCCTATTGTAGATCGTATCTTCAAAACCAGACAGTATTATTTGGACCAGGATCTAAACCGTTGCGTTGAGGCGTTTGCACGGTGTTAGATGGATTGGATGGCATTGAATTGTATTGGATGGTATTGGTAAAGAATAAAGGCGTTGCTGATTGTTACCAGCAACGCCTTTTGCTTACGCCAAGCAGAGTGAGTTCGTCCGGTTAATCTTCTTCATCCAGCCAGGTGAGAGAGATTATTCCTTCTTGAACATGGACGTCAACCGCGTCTTTGATGGTGTCATAGTTGAGCATATGGAATGGGTCTTCATTCCAGACAATGATGCAACGTTGGTCGGGATACTGGGTTCCGCAAGCAACAGCCAGGCCGGTATCTTCGTTGATCAGATGAAATCGTCTGAAACCGGTGATGATTGGTGGATCAATTTTCTCTTTGACAACCTTAATCAACTGCTTTTTGATCTCGACGTCCTTCTCTCCTGTGGTAGAAGTTACCTCAAGAGAAACATCGAACTCTCCAGCCTCGATATAGGTGTGGATAGGGTGTTGCTCTTCGGATGTTGTACCGTCGCCAAAGTCCCATAGCCAGCTCTGAACAGATCCTTCGGTTGTATCGGTAAAGTTAACGATATGCGGGGCAGTTCCTTCTTGCTGGCCGTTACCAATGCTGAAGGCGGCCGTTATGGTACGCGGCGGAGGGGTCGTCCCGTTAAACTCGTGGGCGCCGATGTCCGGTTTGTTGTCGCGATCGCGATTGAAAAAGTCGCTAACGATATCAGGGATTGACAGCCCGTTGGCCTTTCCACCATTCACGGCTCTGCCAATGGCCAATGTCGAACGATCCGTTAGCTGGTAATTATCGGCGTTGGCTCTCAGCGTGCGGCCGAAGCCATCATCAAGCGGGCCACGATGGTCAAATAGATGGGGATTGCCGACACCATCTCCCGCCCCGCTGGCGGCCGCGCCGGGACTGCGAGACCAGATGTTGTTGCGAAAGAGGATCTGGTTGCCGCCGGGGACCTGGGCGATATTGCCACTTTCCTGAATGATGATGTTGTTTTCAAAGACGCTGTTATTGTGGTCTGGGGCTGGAGGAATGCGGACGTTGACGGCCGTGCCGTTATTCTTGTAAGCGTTAACAAAGGTGTTATAGCCCACATACGTTTTCCGCAATGCGCCGGAAGCGTTCTTGCTAAACCGCGCCACAAAGTTTTGTCCCATGCCCACAACAATGTTGTTATAGATCAAATTGCCTTCACTGCGCTTCAGTCCGAGCTTCTCGCCGCGTTTGTGTTCGTCGGAGATGACAATGCCCGTTGGCGGGTCCCCGGATTTGCGCTGGACGAACTCGGGATCATTACTGTGGAAGACGAAGTTGTTGCGAATGATGTTGTTCTGGGCGTGGTTGATCACAATGTGCATGTGGAGATTGGTGTGGACCAGACAATTTTCCACAATGCAGTTTTGGCTTTCAATTGCCAGCCCGATTCCTTCCCCATGGTTATAAGCGATCTGGCAACCACGGATGATCCCGTTGCGCACATTTTTGAGGAGCAGGTTCACCTGGACATTGGCTGGGCCGCCTTGCGTATTGGTGGGATCATACCGTTTCTGGTTACAACGAAACATTTTGACATTTTCAATCAACATGTCTTTAACCTTGTCAACGTTGATCCCGCCGCCATAGGCAAAGTCAAGCGTACAGTCACGCAGGACGGCCTTGTTGCCCAGGATGCCAACCGGCTGTCCGGCCACATTGCGGACTGTAAACCCTTCAACCGTTACATTGTCGGCCTGTATGTTGATCATTTTGCCATACATGCTTCCGGGGATGTAGCTCTTTTTGGCGTCAAAAGAGGGCATGTTCCCGTTAGGGAGACGTTCACTGGGCGAATAGCGGCCGTCCAATACCGGCGCATGACCCTCATCAGCCTTCCACGTCGTGTTAGCAGTCCTGATATTCACAGTTTCATGGTAGACCGCACTACGGACTAAAACCGTATCGCCACTTTTTACATTGCTGTTCGCCTTCGCCAATGTTTTCCAGGGCTTGCTGCTGCTGCCATTACCACTGTTGTCGTTGCCTTTATCTCCGTCTACGTACAGGGTGGCCATTTTTGATCTCCTTTAGAGCAAGAATTGTTTGCAGATTCTGCTCATCATCCTCTTCCTCGTCGCTTTCTTCCTCGTCTGAGGCATCTATCCAGACAATTTGTGCGCCGCCTGGTTCGACAAACGTCTCTTCAACATCTTCAATTGTCTCATAGATCAACATGTGGTTTGGATCATCGTTCCAAAACAGAACACACCGCAGATCGGGGAACTGCACGCCAAAGGCCATGATTTGCAGGAATGGCACATCGGCCAACACAAAGCGGGCATAGGTGGTGGGCATAGGCGGGAGTGTTCCATCCACTACCCTGATGAATTCCAGCTTGGTCGCGGTATCGGTCAGCCCCAGGTGGTCGGTAATGGTCAATGAGACGTCAAAGGTGCCAAGCTCCTCATAGATGTGGGTCGGGTTGGCCTCGGTAGAGGTGGTGCCATCACCGAAGTCCCACAGATAAGCGGCAATGCCCGCCGGGGCTGTGCTGTCCGACGAATTGAACTCGACTGTGTGTGGGGCTGTTCCCAACATTTGTGTGGTAGAAACATAGAAATCGGCCGATGGCCCAGCCGGAGGCAAACTAGCGCTGAAGTTATGGTTTACTTCAGCGGCCGTGAGAGCGCGATCATAGAGAGCAACCAGATGAAACTCGCCAAGCCAGGGCCGGTCACCGCTTTTCTCGTTAGATAGATACAGTTTATAGTCACGGCTCCAGGCCTTTAGCTCGCCACTTATCGTCTCACGACCGACTTCTTTCCCATTAAGATAAAGGACGGCCGTCCCAGAGGCGTTCCGTGTATAAACAACATGGGTGAGATCGGTGGTTAACGAACCAGGATTTGACGCCAGCGAAGGGACACCGTTCAGGTTTGTATCGGTGGTTCTCAGCCGAACATCATAGAAATCAGTTACATTTCCCCGGTTGTCTCCCTGTCCCAGCGTGATGTTGCGATTGTGTAGCGTGCTGGAAATGGAGACGATGCGAGCGGGGCCACTTTGGTCGGTTTTGGCTGGCTTAACCCAGGCCTCAAGCGTGATGGCATTCGACTGTTTGCAGGCCGTGATGATTTTGTCGGCTGAGGTTGCAGAGGCGATCTGCGTGGGAGTATTGACGGAAAGGTAGCGGTCGTTCCATTCGACGGCCGACGGCTCGGTAATGGTCAAGTTTAGCGGCGTCCCATTGCCGCTCACATCGTAAACAACATTGCCGCTGGTGGCTGCAAAGTCGTATAGTGTCAGTAAACCGGTCGTCACGCGCACATCGGGAGGCGGCAACAGTACCTCATCCTCATCAGGGATAGGCGCGCCTGCAAACTCATGGGCGCCAATATCGGGGACTGTGTCGCGGGCAACCCCGAAAAAGTCCATGTTAATGATCCCCTGCGTTCCCTTGTTAATCGCCGGTGATGCTTGCACCAGTTTGAACAGCTCGGCCGACAGTTGGCCGGCGACGACAGGGGCGTCCATGTTAGCCAGACCCGGATTGGGCGCAACCACATCCGTGTTAGGGTTAAACACCCCATTCGACGGACGATTGCTCCAGAGATTGTGCCGCCAGACAATGCTTTCACTAGGCGCATCAACCAACTTATTCCCATTTGTGGCAGCGATCAGATTGTTCTCGACGATTGTGTTGTTGTGTTTGAACTTGGAATTGATCTCAATACCGGCCCCGATGCAATTGACGAAGGTATTATGGGCGAGAACAAAATTGGTTAGCGATCCGGCCGTGTTATCCGCGCCAAATCCGGCCCCACAGCCAACCACAATGTTGTTGGTGACGGTCAGGCTTTGCGTATGCCAGACACCTTTTTCCTGATACTGCTTCTTATCGCTCTTGGCAATGCCATAGGCCCGCTTCCCGTCCAGATTGATGTACTCCTGGCGGCCGGTGTGATAGCAAAGATTGCTGTCTACGGCTACCTCTTTGGCCGACACAACGTTGATCTGTACATCACGATTGTCGTAACAAATGTTGCGACGCACCGTTGCCCGCTGGCAGCCTCGGTCAATCGAGATACCTTCACCGGAGTTCTCATAGACCCGATTATTTTCAATCGTTGTATCCTGGCAGCGACGGATGAATACCGCTACTGTGAAGGCGCGGCCGCCTACGCTAAGGAACTGACTGGCGCAATGGTGGACATTGCAACCAACCACTTTCAAATGTTGGTTTCCATTGGCAAACACGCCACCCGATTGGCATTCATGGACTTGACAATCCTCGATGGTCACGTGAGACGAGCCTTGCACGCGGATTCCACGGCCGCCCGAATTTCTCAGCTCAAACCCTTTGAATGTCAGATAATCACTTTTGCTAACGGTGATTAACGCGCCTGCCTTCCCAATCCTTTCCTCTTTCCCATCAATAACGGGGCTTCCATTCCCATGAGGGGCAATGGTGATGGGGTTGGCGGCCGTACCGCTCTTCTTGATGTTGAGCGATTCTCGATAGACACCGTCGCGCACCAGAAGCGTATCACCCGCTCTAATGGCATCTATTCCTCTTTGGATTGTACGAAATGGCTTGGACTCCTCAACACCCGAGTTCTTATCGTTGCCGTTTGTAGCGACATAGTATGTCTTACCCATCTTGTCTCCTACATTCGGTTGCTGTGTCCTACAATTCACGAATGAATGTAACACAACATACCATATACCCTGCTGTACTTTAGCGGACTTTCAACAACTTTGTTTTTTGGCTCCCTCAACCGACACGAATACAACATCTGTAACGAAGCACAGGTACAAATCTGCCGCTTACAAACTAAATGTATGAACCAATACGTACTACTGTTGAGGTTAGACAACAATTATAACCTAAGTATTTATGTTTAGCAAGTATGCAAAATAAAGAAACGATAACCACGAACTGTATGCGATTTTCCATCACCCAATGTGACCCTGATAGAGAAAATTACATGAAAAGAGTGGGATTAAAATGTGATGCTTCCAGACTGACCAACTGATGCTGGGCCTGATAAAAAATCCTGATTTCCCAAAAAGGAAAGGGAGGGATAAGCTGAATTGGGCCTTTAGGAGAATAGTACTAATATGCCTGCGGCGCGTTGGGGGGTTGGTGCTGTTAAGTTGGTTTGTAAGTTTAGGAGAGTAAAAACATAGTATAAGAAATGGAGTGTCCCGCTAAGGCATTGGCCTTTAGCATCCAGCCCGAATAGAACAGCTAAATTTGTTTGATGTGTGATTTTGTATCGTATAGGTAATTAGGAAGCTGAAATGGAAGAACCAAAGGTACTACAACTGGTAACAACAAAACCGCTCCGGGTTGCGGATAAACAGGACACGCGGGTATTGTACTTTGCGCTTAAACGAGTATTTGATCTGGTTGTTGTCTCGCTCTCTTTGCTCTTCCTGTTGCCACTGATGCTGGTCATCGCTATTTTGATCAAGCTCGATTCACCAGGGGCGGCGATTTATCGTCAGGAGCGTGTGACGGCTAAGCGGCGCGTTCGGAACGGGGTCGTTGTCTGGGAAGAAATGCCCTTCACCATCTACAAATTTCGGACGATGAAGGTGGATGCCAAGTCTACGCTCCACCGGCAGTTTATCGAAGCGTACATTGCCGGGGATGAGAAGCGGATGGCTGAATTGCAGTCGGCACAGAAAGCGGCCGAAGCGAAGTATAAGCTGATGGACGACCCCCGCGTGACCCGAGTGGGCAAGTTTCTCCGTAAGACCAGCCTGGACGAGTTGCCCCAGCTTTGGAATGTGTTGCTGGGCGAGATGAGTCTGGTGGGGCCACGGCCGCCCATCCCTTATGAAGTCGAGCTATACCTTTATCATCATCGCGAGCGTTTGAAGACTGTGCCAGGGATGACGGGCTTGTGGCAAGTGAAAGGACGCAGCGCCACCAGCTTTGAAGAGATGGTGAGCATGGATGTGGAGTACATTCAGAAGCAATCCTTGTTGTTAGATTTGCAGATTATCCTCGGAACGGTGACGGCCGTGCTGGCCGCCAAGGGCGCTCGCTAAAAAAACTATCCCAAACAATGTAGAGTCGCAGGGCGCAGAGTTGGCTGAACAAAAGACTCTGTCCTGCGATTCTGCGTTAAAGACACAGAGGTATTCATTAAATGAAAGTCGTGAGAGTAGGAGCCATTGGATGTGGATACTGGGGGCCGAATCTAATTCGCAATTTTGTGGAAATCCCCGGTGCAGAAGTGGTCGCAATTTCGGACCTGAGCCAGGAGGCAATGAACCGGATGCTGGCTCGTTTTCCGCAGATTCAAACTGCCACCCAGAATTATCGTGATTTCTTTGAGATGGATTTGGATGCGGTGGTGATTGCCACGCCACCGGCAACTCACTTTGCCATTGCTCGTGAATGTCTGCAAAATGGTTTGCATGTGTTGGTGGAAAAGCCGATCACGCTGAATAGCGATGACGCGGCCGAACTGATTCGCATCGGTCAGGAATGCAACCGCGTTGTGATGGTCGGCCACACCTTTGAATATAACCCGGCCGTGCGTGCGCTGAAGCAGATGATTGACGACGGCGAAATTGGCAACATCTATTACATTGATGCCGTTCGTGCCAGCCTCGGCCTGTTTCAAACGAAAGCCAACGTTGTGTGGGACCTCGCGCCCCACGATGTTTCCATCTTGCGTTACCTGATGGGATCAGACCCGATCAGCGTTAGTGCGCGGGGATCGGCCTGTGTCCAGGAAGGGATCGAAGATGTAGCCTATGCGACGCTGACCTTTCCGAACAATGTCCTGGCCCATATCCGCATGAGCTGGCTTGATCCTTCCAAGACGCGCCGCATCACGGTCGTCGGCAGCAAGAAGATGGTCATCTATGACGATGTGGAAAGCCTGGAAAAGCTGAAGGTCTATGATAAGGGTGTCAAGGCGATCCGCCGCACCGACACCTTTGGTGAGTTCAGCTTTGCCTATCACTATGGCGACGTCGTCATTCCCTATGTGCGCTTTGAAGAGCCGTTGCGCGTCCAATGCGCCCACTTCTTGGAGTGTATTGTGGATGGGAAGCAACCCATCTCCGACGGGCATGATGGAATGAAGGTTGTCCAGGTGATCGAGGCAGCCCAACTGTCGCTGAAGAATGGTGGCCACGCGGTCGAGGTTCCAGCGAATGGACAGGTCAGCCTGGCAGAATTAAACGGCAGCCAGGAGCTACTCCATGTCTAATGTAAATGGTGTTGTTGAAGCCGCAACGGCCCCGCTAGTCCTGGAAGAACCGGGCAACATTGACGCCAATGTGGTCCTCGGTTATATGACCGGACGGCCGATCCCCGACACAACCTTACGCATCGGCGCGGGGGCCAACATTCGCAGCGGCTCCATTGTCTATGCCGGTGTGACCATCGGCCGCGACTTTCAAACAGGGCATAATGTTGTCATCCGCGAGGAAACAACCATTGGCGACCATGTGGGCATCTGGAGCAATTCGGTTATTGACTATGGTTGCCGCATTGGTAACAACGTCAAAATCCACACCAATGTCTATGTGGCGCAGTTCACGACGATTGAGGATGACGCTTTTCTTGCGCCGGGCGTGAGCATTGCCAACGACCCTCGGCCGTTGTGTGGCGAGTGTACTCGCGCCCATGGGCCGACCATCAAGCGCGGCGCGCGAATTGGCGTGAATGTGACCATTTTGCCCGGCGTAGTTGTAGGCGAATATGCCCTGGTCGGTGCAGGGAGTGTAGTCACTCGCGATGTCCCCCCTCGCGCCGTTGTCTATGGCAATCCGGCGCGGGTAGCCACGACCGTTGACGAGATCGGTTGCCCGCTGCACGAAGGCGTCCATGCGTATGTGGACGGGTTGAAGAATGAGTGTGCAAAACAGTAGTCAGTAGGTAGTAGTCAGTTGGCAGTAATTGGAGACTAAGTACATTGTTTCAAAAGTAACCCAACTGTCATTCCGAGCGGAGTCTTCGG
>CAYPHY010000074.1:0-13343 GCA_964410625.1 uncultured Ardenticatenaceae bacterium
CAATCTATTCTGTTTCGACGGTCAGGGGATATGCCAGCGACACGCGGCCGTCACGGGAGCGCTGGAGGGTATGCTCGCTTACAACCTGTTCAATAACAATGATCGCCGTAGCGATCATTGTCAAGGGTATTATAGTGGTGTTCAACACCGGATTGCAATATAGAGTTTAAGCGTCCTCTATACGTCCTGAGAACGTCCGCAAAACAGTCAGAACAGAGACGAGCCAGGCAAGGTTGCTCAAGGAATATACCTGGTTCACATTCCTTTTCTAAATCTACCCACTTAGGGTATCATGGGCCATGGATCATGGGTTCATGGGTTGCCGAGGACTTCTATTACCGCCTAGATGGATGAATGACTGCATCAAAGCTCCTTTCATTACCTGAAGCGATTGACCGCTTTGTGACTGATGGTTGTTCCATTGCCCTGGGAACAGCGCAAGAGACGGTGATCCCCTTTGCTGCCGGACATGAGATCATCCGCCAACGCAAGCGAGGAGTGACGCTCATTGGCCCCATCTCCGACATCCTCTACGACCAGATGATTGGCGCGGGCTGCGTGGCACGGATTCGCGCGGCGTGGGTAGGCAATGTGATCACCGGCTCCGGCTATAATTTTCGCCGCGCGGTGGAGCGTGGAACGTTGGCAATGGAGGACCATTCCAACCTGACCATTGCGATGGCCTTGCGAGCAGGGGCAATGGGCGTGCCATTTATGCCGGCCCGCACCGCGCTGGGCAGCGACCTGTATCGCACCAATGGCAGCTTGAAGCGGATGACCTGCCCCTTTACCGGCGAGACGCTCACGGCCGTTGCCGCCATCAACCCCGACGTAACGATCATCCACGTCCAGCGGGCGGATGAGTTTGGCAATGCCCACGCCTGGGGCAATATGGGCATCACCCGCGAGGCTTGTCTGGCGGCTCGCCGGATCATCATCACGGCCGAAGAAATCGTCCCGCCGGAGGTGATCAGCAGCGATCCCAACCGCGTCATCACCCCCGGCTTTCGCGTCAGCGCCGTTGTCCATGCCCCTTGGGGAGCGCACCCCTCGCCCGTCCCCGGCTACTACAATCGCGACCACCAATTTTTTCTCGACTACCAAACCCACAGCCGCACACCAGAACGCTTTGCCGCCTGGCAAGCACAATGGATTGATGGCGTGGGCAATAGCGAGGAATATCAAGCAATGCTAGGCACGGAACGCATGGCATCTTTGACCATAAAGCATCCAGCCCCCTCGGTCGCGGCCGACTTTGGCTATTGATACCCGTAGAGCGATTTGGCAAATCGCTCCACAAGACAAACAGAAATGGACACACCACAATACACTTTATCTGAGCTAATGGTCACAGCCGCTGCTCGCGAAATCAACAATGGCGACGTTGTCTTTGTCGGGATGCGCTTGCCATTATTGGGCTTTCAACTGGCAAAAAGTACCCATGCCCCGGACGCAGTGGGTGTCTATGAACTGGGCATTGTCCGCGACACGGCCGTTCCTGAACCAATTCTGACGATGGGCGATCTGCCCACACTCTATCAAGCACAGTGGCTGGCGGACACGGCCGATCTGATGGGACTACTGCAACAAGGACATGTTGACGTCAGCTTCATCGGCGGGGCGCAGGTAGACCGCTTCGGCAACCTCAACACCACCTACATCGGCCCGCTCGATAAGCTGGAGACCCGCCTACCCGGCAGCGGCGGCGCGTGCGATTTAGCGAGTCTGGCCCAACGCCACATCATCATTATGACCCACCAGAAACGCCGCTTTGTGCCACGGGTAGACTATATCACCTCTCCTGGCTATGGTGAGGGGGACGATTGGCGGCAGCGGGTGGGGTTGCCACGCGGCGGACCGGCGGCCGTGATCACCACCCTCGGCGTCCTGCGCTTCCATCCCGAAACAAAGGAGATGGGATTGGCGGCCGTCCATCCTGGCGTGGATGTTGAGGATGTATTAGCCAACACCGGCTGGCCGCTCCTGGTTGCCGATGATGTGACCACCACACCCGCGCCGACGGCCGCTGAACTGGCGATCATCCGCCGCTATGACCCCGAAGGGTTTTGGACGAGAGGGGAAGGGTGAAAGGGAAGGATGTGGGTGTGTAGATGATGCGTGAAATAGATCAATCGAAAGCAATCGCTTATGTGGCAGCAAATGGTGATGTCGTCGAGCAGGCACGGTTACATTATTTGCTTGAAGAACGGCCGCCGACAACGGAGGCCTTGCGCCATCTTTATAATGCCCAACGGCCGGACGGCGGTTGGGCGCCTTTTTGGTCGCCGGAGTATAGTTCGGTTGACGCCACTTGCTTTCGCCTGTCCCAGGCATGGGAATTGGGATTAGGGATTGAAGAACTGGCGGTCTCCGACGCCTTGCGCTTTCTGATGGGGCGACAGCAGGGGAATGGGTCGTGGGAAGAGGAAGCAGGAGTCGCTGACGTTGCGCCGCCCTGGGCGATGCCAGGAGACACGGCCGCACAACTCTACCTGACGGCCAACGCCGGTTACTGGTTGGCACTCTATGATTTGGACGACGCCTTACAGGCCGCCCATTTTCTGGAAGGTTATCAAGAATTACACGGCCGTCTGCCTTCTTTCTTGCACACCCATTGGCTGGCAGCCGGCTTGTGGCAACGTAGCGGCCGGACAAAGGCGGCCGAACGGGCAATGGCTTATTTGCAGACCCGCCTGGATAGTGGCGAACTTTCGGCCGGTAATCTGGCGTGGATGATTAGCGCCCTTTGTGACGCCGGGATTCCGGCTGTTGAACCACTGATCGCGGATGCGGCCGCGCGGTTGGCCGGGTTACAGGAGGAAGATGGGAGTTGGACGGCCGATGACGGCCCTCTCTTTACCGTCCAAACCACCTTGCAAGCCCTTCGCGCGTTACAATTAGCCGGTTAGGGCAACGATTCACAGACCACCCCGTCCCCGCCACCATCAAGATGGTGAATATCTTCTCCCGTCTCTTCCTGGCAGAAATTAAAGCAAGCTTGTGCCTCGGTTTGGGTGGCGAAGTCGCTACAGTTGTAGCGGTTGAAGTCGCAACTGCAAGGGCCGGTCAGCTCGGTTTCCGCCCACAGGCCGCGATCTGCTTCTCGCGCTTCCTGCTGCACGGCCGCCAGATAATCTACCATCGCCACATCCGGCGGAAAGGTGACAACCCGTGCCATGCCCTGGCGAATCAACTCGGCGTTGACAAAGGTGCCATCCTCTAAGTAGATGTAGCGCAGTAAACGGCCGAACTCATCCGTCTCCGAGACATCTTTAACCAAAATAACCGTTTGCTCCTCAACCAACTGCCGGTTGGCCCGGCGTGCTTCCTCATAAAACGGCTCGTCGCGCTCTGGTGTATCAATGCCGATATAGCGCACATCGTAGAGGCGGCCGTCTATCTCAACTTCGATGGTGTCGCCATCGGTGACAAAGGTGACGGCCGCTGGTTGGCCGGGTGGCACAGTTGGAGCGGGGGTTATCGGCTCAATGGTTGTGCCAGGTTGTACATAGGGAAGTGGTTGGCAACCCATAGCCAGAAGGAGGATGGGGAGCAACAGCCAGTGCCTCGTCGGTTTTGCCCCTAATCTGAAAGCACCATATAATGAACGTAATCTAATCGATTGCGGGGGTCGCCGTGAAAGCGTGGCAAACCTTACAAAAAAGTGCATATCTCTCCGACTTTATTGAACTCAATAAAGACCTGCAGCGTGCCGTTATTCGCGCCATCCAAGAGTTGGAAAGTGATCCAACAACACCACGCGGTAACACTATCAAAAAACTGACAGGATATGAAAATGTCTATCGCTATCGTTTGGGTGATTTTCGCCTGATCTATGCCATTGAGTCAAATGCGCGGCTGATCCAATTGTTGGCAATTGGGCCACGCGGTAGTGTTTATAAACGCTTCAACTACCAGGGGTGGGATGCGCCCAACGCGGCGGTGACATTTGGGCCAGAATTAGCTGCTACTCCAGAATGGATGAACCGGCCGGAGTGGTTTACTCCCGATGAACCCAAGAAACAGCCGTTGCCACGCAAAATAACGCCCGAATCGCTGTCAAAGTGGCACATACCAGCCGAATATCACCAGGCGTTCCTTCGTTGCCGGTATGATGATGATTTGCTCAATTTGACCGAAGAAAAAGTTCCAGGGGAGATCGTCAGTCAGGTATTGGATTTGCTTTATCCGGCAACCGTGGAGCGCATCGCTGCCCAACCCGATCAGGTGTTGCTCGATCCCGAGGACCTGGCGCGTTATGCTGAAGGGACTCTAACCAGCTTTCTGTTGCATCTGGATGAGCAGCAACGGCCGTTGACCAATTGGGCTTTAAGCGGGCCAACGCTGGTCAAGGGCGGGCCTGGTTCCGGCAAATCTACAGTTGCCCTCTATCGAATCCGTGCCAACATCGAACATACACTGGCGACGAATGGGAAAGTACCGTCTATCCTATTTACGACCTATACCAATGCGCTGATCAATTCCAGCCAATCCTTATTGCAGCAGTTATTGCGTGACATCCTCGGCTTAAAACCGGAGCAGAAGCTGCCAAAGGAAGTTCGGGTGACCACCTTTCATCGCACCGCGCAGTGGATTGCCAAGCGCAGCGGGCAGACATTCGACATGGCTCAAGTAGGAGACCGCGAGGAAGCACTTCGCACCGCGCGGGCTATGCTGCAACCGCGCGGGTTAGGTGATGCCGCCAAACTTGCGATTGCCGACGCCCTAACCCCATTACGTGATGAGTACTTACTGGATGAGTTTGATTGGATCATCGAAGGGCAGAATTGCCAGACCGAAGCGGATTACCTGGCGGCCGAGCGTACCGGTCGTGGGCAACGCTTTAACCGGCAAACGCGCCAGGCAGTTTGGGCTTTATATGAAGCTTATAAAGCGTACTTGCTGGGCCAGAACAAATATACATGGGGACATCTGACGCAAATAGCGCTGGAGGAGGTACGCTCCGGCCGCTTTGACCGGCGGTGGGATTATGTGATTGTGGACGAGGCACAAGATTTGCCTCCGGCCGCTCTCTCACTATGTGTTGAGTTATGCCAATCGCCTGCGGGTGTTTTCCTGACGGCGGATGCCAACCAGTCCCTTTATAATCGCGGCTTTCGCTGGCAACATGTGCATAAGGATTTGCAGGTGAAGGGACGCGGCCGCATCTTGCGGCGTAATTATCGTAGCACCCAGCAAATTGCGGCGGCCGCCAGTCAAATATTGCGGCCGACGCCAGACTTTGACGAAGAAGCGATTGCCCAGGAGTATGTTCATGTTGGGCCGCAGCCGGTGCTGTATGCGGCTGCGGGCAGCGAAGATCAAGCGCAATGGATCGCCCGGCAGGTTTATCAGGCTGCGCGGCAGTTGCGTTTACCGGTGAATGCGGCGGTTGTCCTCGTAGCCTCTAGCAGCGTGGGTGAGCCGCTGGCTGAGGCGATTAGCAAGCAAGGATTGCCCGCGCAGTTTATGAAAAGCAACGCGTTTGATCTTCGTCGGCCGTGCATTAAAGTAACGACGTTACACGCCGCTAAAGGGCTGGAGTTTCCGATTGTTGTTATTGCCCATGTGGAGGCGGGTCGTTTGCCGCGCGAAACGGCCGCGACAGACCGGGAGGAAATCAGCAGCTTTGAGTGTGCCCAACGGCGATTATTCTATGTCGGCTGCACGCGGGCGATGCGCTATCTGTTTGTCACCTACGACCGGCAGTTGCCTTCCCCCTTTCTGGCAAACCTGACCGAACCGCACTGGCAACGAGCGTGAATCTGTTTGCTTATAGAATTGGATCGCCACTTGGCGGGTGACGACCTACCGAAATATCGGCTTCTCGAATCCGAATGAGCCGTTCTCGATTCAAATCCAGCAAGACTATAGTCACACGACCAATAGGAGACAGGGCTACAAGGTGCAATCCGTCGGCCGACCAAACGAAATGCTCTGCCCAACTCTCTCGGCGAGGATTAAATAGTGGGACGGATTCGCCAGTTGTCGGGTCTATAGCAGTAGTTCGATTGCTCTTGAGAAGATTGCATTTTAGACAGGCCAGAGCAAGATTTTCCGGATCGTCACTGCCGCCAAGGTCAAGAGGTTCTATATGGTCAATCGTAAATGGAATGTGTTGCCACGTCTCAATAGCATGGCAATATTCACACATATACCCGGCACGCTTTCGCACACGTTCTTTAGTTGCTGCAGTAAGCTTGCGGCGGCGAGTTCCCATGTGCTAGCTGGCTGATTGGAACATATTGCGGACAACGCGGTTGAGGTAACTTAAATAGTCATCTATTTCGGCATAGTAGTTTAGCTCTTCCTCTTCCGCTTTGGTTAACCGTTTTTCAGATCTTTTGTCTAACAGTGCCTCAATACGCTCCTGCACGCCTTTGGACGCCCGTAGTATCGGCACGCCTTGAATGAACTCAATGCTAACAGCGCCCTCGGCCGATGTTCTTTTGGGCATTTGCTCAAGCTTAGGAAGCATTACGTGTGCTGGAATCATCTCAACTCACCTCATCGTTATTATACTACGTAGTTCGTAAGATACATAAATTCAGCAATGATGGGAACTATTTGTATTATCCTGGCGTTTTGAAGATATAGAGCTTTCTAAACGAAGGAGAAGACAAATGGGACGAATGATTATGTTGATGGTAACGGCCGCCCTACTCCTGTTAGCTATCGTGGCCTGTACGCCTGCTGGCGGAGAGCCGGAAGCGACGGGCGATGGGGCGGTTACGCTGGAGGATTTGGAAGGAACGACCTGGAACCTGGACAGCTATGGCCCGGCCGATAGCCCAATTGAACCGTTGCCGAATGCGATACCGACCCTGCATTTTGAGAATATGGGTTCGATTAATGGTTTCAGCAGTTGCAACCATTATTTCAGTGAAATTGTGATAGATGGGGCTAATGTTACAATAAGTGGCGTGGGTGGCACAGAGATGGCTTGCCTTGACACGGGCGTGATGGAGCAGGAGAGCGCATATTACAACGCCTTATCCTCGGCGCAGACTATCGCCAGGGATGGGAATTCGCTGGTGATTGGCTATGAGGGTGGCGAGTTGCGTTATACGCTGCAGGAGCCAACGCCGGATGCGGCGCTGGTGGGGACGGAGTGGCAGCTTCATACGTTCCTCAGCGGGGAAACGGCCGATAGCACCGCCAGCTCGCTGATCGGTGATTCGACGATCAAGCTGATTTTCAATGAAGATGGTACGGTGGGCGGCCATGGTGGCTGCAATAGCTACGGCGGCAACTATCAGCTTGATGGCGAAAATCTAACCATTGGCGAACTCAACCGAACGGTGATGGATTGCGAACCTGAGGGAGTTGGCGAGCAGGAAACGATGTATCTGAATGCTTTGGGAACGGCCGAGCGCTATTCCATCGCAGGGGATCAGTTGACCATTAACTATCCTGATGGCGGCTTGGTCTTTTCAGCCGCACAATAAGAATATAGAAATCGGGTTTCTTAGTTGTTACTAGAGGAGGCAACGTGCTGATATAGAAACTCGGTTTCTAAAGGAGTTCCATGGGTTCATGTCTTTATGGCGTATACATCATTATAGACTGGTTCGATTATTCTTGGTCACGGCTGTGCTGCTTGCCTTAGTCGCCTGTCGTATCAACGAAAACAATGCTGTCGGGGAGCTGGTTTCGACGCAGCCGGCAACCCCACCACCGCAGACCATTTCACCTACACCAACCAGCCTGCCAACAGCAAGCCCCACTCACCCACCAGACCCGACATCCACGCCGACAGCAGAACTGACCTCTACAATCCAGCCCACGCTCACACCGACCGCTTCGCCCACTCTGGTTCAAGCAACACCGACCCTATCCCCCGAACTGGCGGCTTTGCGTGTGGTCTTTGTTCGTGAGCAGCAGTTGTGGTTGTGGCAAGGAGGAACGGCGGTAGCGTTGACGGCCGCCGATGAAGATACCAAAGCGCGACTTTCGGATGATGGCGAGATGGTTGCTTTCTCTCGACAGCGTGAATTATGGGCGATTTCGGCCGATGGCAGCGATGAACGTTTACTGCTGGGCGTGAGTGACCTTGAAGCACTAGGAACTGAGAACTCTGAGCTTGCTGTAGATGAATTTGATTGGGTTCCCGATAGCCACCATTTGCTGTTTAACACCGCCCTGATTACCCAAGAAGTCTATCGCCCGACAGATGATCTGTACAGCGTTAATGTAGATACGAGTCAATGGCGATTATTATTGCCAGCGGGCGAAGGAGGCTGGGGATTCAAGTTTTCTCCCGACGGAAAGTACGTTGCCCTGATGACCCCAGAGCAAATTAGCGTGGCTAATCTTGATGGAACTAACAGGCGAACCTTATTGACCTATGAGCAGATGTACACTTACAGTGGCGGCAGCCTCTATGCCGACCCGGTTTGGTCGCCAAACAGCGATGCACTGATGGTTGACATACGGCCGCAAGACCCTTTGGGAGAGGATGCCGGAGAGCCGGTGGAAATATGGTATTTGCCCCTTCAAGAGGGTGAGGCGACGCTGGTGGCGGAAGTAGATGCCTCTCCTTTCTTTCATGGGGTGTATATCTCTCCTGATCTGACGCGGCTGGCCTTTGCACAGACGGCCGCCAACGACGGACAACCGGCCGACTTTTACACCAGCCAGATAGATGGCACAGACCGCGAACTGTTCTATAAGGGAGTAGGGGGCTTTGAAAGCTGGCATCCTGACTCGAATCGTTTCTTATATTGGCAAGGCGAGCAGCGTGATCTTTTCCTGGGGCAAGTGGGCAGCAGGGAACCATTATTTCTGACGGATTTAGATATTGTTAGCGTGGCCTGGATTGATAGTGAACATGCTCTTTATCGCAGCGGAGAAAACGGCAATTTTGCATTACACATCGGGGTGATGGCCGAACCGGGGGTGACGTTGTTGGTGGCTGAACAGGTTAGCAACAGGTGGTTTGATTTTAGCCATTAATCGCATATAAATGCTTGCTAATCAAGGTAAAGCGTGTTATAGTAAAATTTCTAGCCCGCTAGACGGGCTATCTTTTTGCTTGCATTTATAAGAATATAAAATGACGTTTTGCAGCAACGTTCCGTAGATGGAACGTTGTTGGTTTTTGTGATTTTTGTTGATTTGCGGAGTATTTAGCCATGTCCGATTTATTGCTGAAAGCATTTGATAAGGAAGACAGCCCAGAGCTGCCTGAACTGCGTGTGGGGGATAGTGTGACGGTCTACGTGCGGATTAACGTGGGCGACCGGAATGAGCGTGTGCAGATGGTGCGCGGGACGATCATCCGGCTGCGGAATAGCGGCAACAATGCCAATTTCACTGTCCGTCGTATTGCCTCGAATGGGATTGGGGTTGAGCGCACTTTTCTGTTGCGTTCGCCGCGTATTGAGAAGATTGAAGTCCACCGCCATGCCCATGTGCGCCGGGCGCAGCTTTATTATCTGCGCGACCGCACCGGCAAGTCGGCTCGTTTGCGCGAAAAGCGACTAATGAGTGAATAGTGGTTAGTGGATAGTGGTTAGTGAATAGGGGATAAGGTAGACTACTGGCTATTATTCTATTCACTAGCCACTAATCACTATCCACTCAAAAAGGGGTGAAAGCCATAGGCTTTCGCCTCTTTTGCGTTTATAGTTAGATTCTCAAGGTCTTTTTTGACACGAATTTCACGAATGGCACGAATAGAAAACGCTTTTATTCGTGAAATTCGTGTTATTCGTGTCAAAAAAATTTGATTACGTAAGTTCTGATTCTATACCTTAAAAGATTTGCCTATGTCTACTTTGATCCGTAAACCGATTATTGGCTGCACGACGTATCGCAAGACGGCCGCCCAAACGCCGCCGATCCCGATTATGGCCTTGATGCCGAGTTATATTGAGGCGATCCAGGCGGCAGGGGGGATTCCGCTGCTCATTCCGTTGGGGCTGAGTGAGGATGATTTGTGCGAAATTTTTGAGCGGGTGGACGGGTTATTGTTGCCCGGTGGAGGGGATGTGGCTGCCCACCATTATAATAGCCAACATCCTGATTTGATCAGCGAAGTGGATGAGGTGCGCGACGAGGTGGAGATTTTTCTGGCGCGGCTGGCGGTGCAGCGGCAGAAGCCGTTGTTGGCGATTTGTCGCGGCCATCAGGTGTTGAATGTGGCGTTGGGGGGGACGTTGTATGAGGATATTCCATCACAATTTCCAGATGCATTGCGCCATGACAACTTCAACCTCTTTCCGCGTGACCATCTGGCCCATCCGGTGGCGGTGACGGCGGGGAGCCGGTTGGCGGCGCAGTTGAATGGCGCGGCCGAAGTGCAGGTCAATAGCCTTCATCATCAGGGGGTGCGGGATGTGGCGCCGGAGTTGACGGCCGTTGCCCTTGCCCCGGACGGCGTCATCGAAGGGATTGAGGTTCCGGGCCATCCTTATGCGATTGGCGTGCAGTGGCACCCGGAGAATCTAATTGACAACGACCCGTTGATGTTGGGGTTGTTTAGGGGGTTGACGGGGGCGGCGGTAAATGGTGAACGGTAATCGGTAATCAGTAATTGGAGATTAAGAGAGCGGGAGATTAGGAGACTGATAACCGCTTACTAATCACCGATTACCGATTACGGATTACCGTTCACTCAATCTTCCCCAAAGGAGGCTAACGCCTCCTCCTCATCGGTATAAACTTCTAGAAAGTCGCTAAAACCAGTTAGTTCCAGCGTCTTTTGGATGCGCGGCTGGGGATTGAGCAGCTTGCAGCTTGGCTCAAACCCGCGCTCCACGTCTTCGGCGATGGCATGAAACGCTTGCCAACCTTCTTCTGGGCTGGGCGGTTCTTCGCCGCGCATCAGCAGGGCGATACTGTGTAGGGCCACCAGGCCAGAACTGGACATGAAGGATAGATCGCCGAGGTCGAGCAGGAGGTTACGCGCTCCGGTCATCGAAAGGTGGCGCACGCGGTCAATGACTTCCTGATAATTGGAGGCGTCGAGTTGGCCGGAGAGGCGCATGATGGTTACGGGGACTTTGGCTTGTCGTTGTTCAATTGTTATTTCCATATTGTATAACCCCTTGAAAATGGTTAATGGTCAATTGTTAATGGTTAATCGTTAATTGTCAATCATTAATCCTGTAGTTTTGGGTTGTTGGCGTGGCGGTGGCGGTCGCGGTGGGTTTTCTTGTCCAGGTTTTTTTGGAAGGCGGCCGTTAAGTCCACCCCCGTTTGATTGGCCAGACAGAGGAGGACAAAGAGAACGTCGGCAAATTCGTCGGAGAGGTCGTAGGCTTTGTCTGATTGCTTGAAGCTCTGGTCGCCATATTGGCGGGAGAGGATGCGGGCGACTTCGCCGACCTCTTCGACGAGGACGGCGAGGTTGGTTAGTTCGGAGAAGTAGCGCACGCCGATGGTGTGTACCCATTGGTCTACTTCTTCCTGGCATTGGCGGAGGGTGATGTCCATTTCTATAAGAGAGACTGAGAGACTGGGAGATTGGGAGACTAAATCTCCCAGTCTCTTAATCTCTTAGTCTCCTTCTTTCAGAATATCGTAGTAAAGCAACGGCCGCTGGCGCTGCACAAATCCTTCGGCGACGTGGGCGATGCGCAGGAGGTGGTGTTCGGACCAGTGTGGCCCCATGGCTTGCATCCCGATGGGCAGGCCGTTGCGATCATAGCCGACGGGGAAGGCGATGGCGGGGAGGCCGAGCAGGTTGCCGGGGAAGGCGTAGCGCATCAGTTCGGTGGTGGTGTTGAGGTCGGACCAGCCGCCGTTGTTGCCGCTGGCGGGAATGGCCGGGGCGGTGAGGGCGGTGGCGGGGGTGATGATGGCGTCTACCTGCTGGAAGAGTTCGCGGAAGATGTTCAGGCCGCGGGTGCGGATGCGCTGTGCCTGGAGATAGTCGTGGGCGGTGGCGGCTTTGCCGAGGAGGAGGTTGATGCGGGTGGGGAGGCCGCAGGCTTGCCAGCGTTCGGCGTGGGCTTCCATGTTGGTGGCGATTTCGACGAGGATGGTGATGGCGTGGGCGACGCGCATTTCGTCGAGGTAGGGGATTTCAATCTCCTTGAGGGTGGCCCCGGCGGCCTGGAGTTGTTCGGCCGCTTGCCGGTTGGCGGCGACGATTTCGGGGTCGGCGTGGTCGAACCAGTCGGGGAAGATGCCGAGGGTGAGGCCGTTTAGATCGGCCGCGTCCCAGCCTTCAAGGGTGACGGGCGGCCGGTGGTGGGTCAGCGGGTCTTGGGGGTCGGGGCCGGCGATGGTGGCGTAGACGAGGGCGACGTCGGCGGTTGTCGCGCCGATTGGCCCCAGATGGCCCATGGTTTGGGTTAGGGGGGCGGCGCCGTGTTCGCTGATGCGGCTGAAGGTGGCTTTGAGGCCAACCATCCCGCAGAGGCTGGCAGGGATGCGGATGGAGCCACCGCCGTCGGCGCCGATGGCGACGGGGCAGAGTCCGGCGGCGACGGCAGCGGCCGAACCGCTGGAGCTGCCGCCGGGGTGATGGGCGAGGTTATAGGGGTTGCGGGTGATGCCGTAGTGGCAGTTGAAGCCGTCGGGGTTGAGGCCGAGTTCGTTCATGTTGGTCTTGCCGATGAGCAAGGCGCCGGCGGCGCGGAGGCGGCCGACAATGGTGGCGTCGGTTATGCAGGGGTTGTCACCGAGGAAGGGGGTGCCGACGGTGGTGGGGTAGGGGAGCTGGTCTACTTCGTCCTTGACAGCCACCGGCACGCCATCGAGCAGGCTGAGGGGTTGGCCCTGGCGGTGGCGTTCGGCCGAGGCTTCTGCCTGGGCAAGCAGGTCGGCGCGGTGGGTGGCGCGGAAGGCGTGGAGCGGCCGAGGGCCGCCGTCGCTTTCGGCGATGGCGGAGAGGACGCGCTCGGCGACTTCGGTGGGGGTGGTTCGGCCGTCGCGGTAAGCGCGGGCGTAGTCGGCGATGGTGTGGAAGAGGGCTTGCGGCTGGGAGAGGGCGGCTTGTTCGAGTGCATGGGGGTCAAGCGGCCGTTGGTCGCGTTCGCCAGTCGCTTCTTCTTCCCCCCCGACGGGGTAGAGGGTGGGGAGTTCGGGGAAGGTTTGTTCGCGCAGGGAGGCGATGCCGCCGTCGTTGAGCAGGCGGGGGAGGAGGGCGGCGCGGGTGATGGGGTTTTCGAGGGCGGTGGTGAAGAGGCGTAGGGCGCGGCCGGAGAGGGTGGGCAGGTGGAGGGAGGAAAGGTTGTAAGCAGTCATAGTGAATGGTTGATTGTGAATGGTTAATGGTTAATGGTTAATGGTTACGCGGATGACGCGGATGTAGCGCGGATGGCGCGGATTTTTTTTGTTGTCTCATTGTTCATTGTCTCATTGTTCATTGTCTCATTGTTCATTGTCTCATT
>CAYPHY010000075.1:0-13048 GCA_964410625.1 uncultured Ardenticatenaceae bacterium
GTCCAATAGTGGAAGCGGCCCGTTTCGACCAACGCCAGAAAGGCGGAACCGAGCGCGGCTTTTTGGCTGCGTCCGCCGAAGTTGACCGCCGTGACGTGCTGGGGGCCAAGCGCGGCTGCCAGCCAATCGGCCAACCCCTGTCCCACGCCGGACGCGTCAATCACCACATGGCTGACGTTCCACTGTTGCAGGAAGGCCAGCAGGCGTGTGGCGAGGTTCGGCCGTCCGGGGCTGTCCTGAAAGTGGCGCGAGCCGTGGTCGGTGAAGACGTCAACAGCATGGTAGAAAGGAGCAGAGGAGCGGAGGGGCAGGGGAGCAGGGGAGAAATTTGAACGGTCAATGGTGGGCGATGCGTACATCGCTGGTGAATGGTGAACGGTCAATTGATCATTAACCATTGACCATTGACCGTTAACCATTTGAAAGATAGTGGCAGCCGTGTGGTCGCGGGCGGGGTTGGAGAGGGAGGCCAGGGGATCGGTGGCGGCTTCGTCTTGCCCGGCGACATCAATGGTGGCGACATAGGTGGCGTTGGGGTCAGGTTGGCTTTGGCGAGGGTGGCGGCCGCGCATCAACGCCTGCCGTTCAGGAGGAAAGAGCTGGCCCGTACCATTGATCGGCTCCAGGTAATATTCAGCGGCGATGATCGGGTGGTGGCGGCCGTACCGTTGCTCCTGGGCGGCGAGAAAGCGACCGTAGGCGGGGTTGGCCGCCGTAACCTGGTCCGGCGTGACCAGAAAGACGCGCTGCAGGCCATCGGCGGCCGTTTCCTGTTCCAACTCCTGCTTCTTGCTCCACAAAAAGTCGCTCGTCTGGCGCACCGTGCCAAGATAGACGGCCGTGGCGTTGTGGGCGGCCCGCATGGGGGTAAAGACGCTTTCGATGTGCGGGCCGTGTTGGTCTTGGGCTTCGTCAATGACCAGCAGCCAATGGGCCGTTTCGCCACGGGCGGCGGCGCGTGGGTGGGAGCTGATGAAGCTGACGGCCGCTTTGCCCAGGCCGCGCCGCAACGGGCGGGCCTGTCGTTGCCAGCGCCCCTGGTTGAGTGGATTGTCCAGCCGTTCTTCCAGCCGGCGCAACCCACGGCCGAGCGCGTCACCAACGGCGGCATAGACGATTTGCCCCTCTTGCCGTTGGAAGCGGTTGAGCAGGTAGACGAGCAACTGGGCGACGGCCTCGTTCTTGCCCGACTGTCGCGGAAAGACGAGCAGGAATTCGCGGCCGTGATTGCCGAGGACACTTTCGATGATCGCTTGCAGTGGGGCCAGTTGGTAAGGGTATAGCGGCCGTTGCAGGACGACGGCCGAGAATGCGTCCATGTGGCGTAAGGTATGGAGGATCAGATCGGCAGGTTGCATAATCGCGCTACAGGGTTTATTGCTCTAGATCATATTCTCGTGCCAGTTGGTTGAGTGCCTGGGTGAACCAGGTTTCCAGGCCGTTGCCTTTGCGCCCTTCCTGGAGCAGCAGGGCGGCTGCTGTGCGCGCACCGCTGAAGATAACCTGGGCCAGTTGCCGCAATTCGCGTGGCTCCAGGGCACAATCTTTGTCATCGAGGTAGGTGTTGAGCAGATAGAGCGTGTGGCGGACCAGGGTTAGCTCTGGAAGTAGCGAACGACTCTCATTTGATTCGTATAGTAAACTTGATAACTTGGGGTATTGGTGGGCAGCGGCCGTCGGCGTAGGTGAGACAACCATTTGCCGGTGGACGTGGCAAGCGGCGGGGTCACTGCCGGTGACGGCCGCATTTCGACATGGCTTGCCACGGCGGGTCAAAAAGGAGCAAGTGCGTTTATTGTTCATTGCTACTAGAGGGTAGGGCGCGGGTTGTCTACCCGCGCTACAGGTAAAGGCGCGGGTAAACAGATCGCGCTACAGGGAGGATAGTAGCAGGAAGGAAACGGCCGTCGCAAGCGCAAAGCTCGGCTGTCTGTCAGGTCACTGACCCGCCACGTTGCTAATGTGTCTAACACATGCTTTGCTTAACAAAAATGTACCATTTGGTGGATGTGTTTTTCCTGATAATCACTCATAATGGAGAGTGGTGAAGATATTGTTCAATCTGGTTGTAATAAGTCGCAACCCTGTTGCTCTGGTTCCGTATAGAGTAGAGTATGAGTATGGGATTAGAAAGAAGAGACCGCTTTGAGCAAAGGCTAATCACTAATTCACCGATCTCATTCAAGGGAGTCTGATGAACAAGTTTTGGGAAGTTCGGCGGACAGCAGGGAATGAAATTCAAGTAGGACAGATGCGCGTCACCCCAGAGGCGCAGGCGGTCATTATTCTTTGGCCAAAGGAAGGGACGATGGGGAAGTTTGCTATGGTTTGGAATCGGCCGTTGGGAGTGCGTGTCTCGGCTCCTTCAGGCCAGGTTACAGCATACAGGCCAATTTATGATCTAACCCGTCTATTTCAACTTATCTTTTATGTATTGACGATCGGCTTTACGCTGCTGGGCTGGAAAGCTGGCCGGCGTAAATAGTGAAGAGAGTGAGGAGAGAAAGCGCATGACCGACCAGTTAACCAGAGAAACGCTATGGACGAAGGCGCTGAACGGCTGGCAAGAGGGGGTGGAGTTGTTGACGCGACTCTACACCGTTGCCCGGCCAGAAGCGGTCTTTGCGGAGCCACTGACGGCCGAAGGCCAAACCGTGATCACTGCCACAGAAGCCTATGTGGGTATTGGTATGGGCTATGGTGCGGGCAGCGGTGAGGGCATTGCGCCGTCAACGACAGCGGCGAATGGAACGGAAAATGGTGTGGAACATAAGGAATCGCCATCGGCCGCTGTTGGGTATGGCAGCGGTGGGGGTGGCGGCGGTGGTGGGGTTGGAATCGGCCGTCCCGTTGCTGCCATTGTGATTAACCGCGATGGTGTGCGTGTGGAGCCAATCGTGGATGTGACAAAGGTGGCACTGGCCTTTATCACCATGCTTGGCAGCATGATCTTTATGCTCAGCCGGATGCGCCGCGCCAGTCGCCAATTGGAACAGTGATTGAAAAAAGAACCCCATAGTGCGAGATGTTCACCCACACAATCCGTGAGGGTAAACGATCCACGCGACAACGGGGTGACAGTTTGTTTGTAGGAGTTAATGATGAAAAATAGAGAAGGTTTTGTGTGGGGCATCATTCTGGTTTTGGCAGGATTACTGTTCTTAGCCTTCCAACTGTTTCCAGAGATGATGGCGAACTTCAGTTGGACATGGATCTTTATCGGTATCGGGTTGATCTTTCTGTTGGCGGCAATTCTGACGCGCACCGGAGGCTTATTCATCCCGGCCGCCTTGTTTACCACGCTCGGCGGAATTTTTATCTATCAAACTAGCACCGATAATTGGGAGAGTTGGGCCTATATCTGGACACTGTTGCCTGCTTCTGTAGCAGTTGGCATGTTGGTGGGCGGCTTGTTTGATCGTGGCTTGCGGGAAGCGCGGGGCGTAGCGATAGGGATGCTCGTCGCCAGCTTGATCGGCCTGGCTATCTTTGGCGGGGCTTTTGGGTTAAGCCCAGAGATTTTACGCTATTGGCCGGTGTTGTTGATCCTGGTCGGAATCTGGATTTTGTTTAAGGGTATTGCGCGGCCGTCGGTGAAGGATCGTTAATCCACTACAGTTAACCACGGATGGAAATGGATGAAAAGGATTTTCACGGATTTTCTTTTTCGATGCGAGTGGTGGAGGATGTATCACTAACTATCTGTGCTATGTGCTTCTGAAAATCCGTGTTCATCCGTATAAGCAGTGACCGTCCGGGTTAAAAAAAGGCAGTTACCTCGTTGGACACCGATACCATTGTCGTCGGCAAAGGTTTGTTTGGTGTGGCCGCTACTCGCTATCTCAGCCAGCGGGGGCAACGGGTGTTGGTCATTGGCCCCGACGAACCGGCCGACTGGCAAACCCATCCGGGCGTCTTTGCCAGCCATTATGATCAGGGGCGGATCACCCGCCAACTGAGTTATGATCCTGTCTGGTCACAGTTGGCGGCCGATGCGATTGCCGGGTATCAGGATTTGGAGACGGCCGCCGGTGTTGACTTCCACGTGCCGGTGGGCGTCCTTTTTGTCGCTCCGCACGGGGTAGGACAGGATTATTTGGCCGTTGCGCGGCAAATAGCGGGTTCGCTAGGGGTGGATTATAAGTCCTTGCCTGATGAGGCAGCGTTGGCGGCGCGGTTCCCTTTCCTCCGTTTTCCTGCTTCCAGTCATGGCCTCTATGAACCGGCTCCGGCGGGTTATATCAATCCGCGTGATGTCATTCGGGCGCAACTGACGGCCGCCAAACAGCACGGGACAAGGGTCATCCCCGAATTGGTCAAAGATGTCAGCGAGACGGCCGATCATGTCACAGTCACCACACTGGTAGGAGAGCGCTATACGGCCGCGCGGGTGCTGGTAGCGGCCGGAGCCTTTACAAATTGCCATTCGCTCCTGCCAAAGCCATTAGCCTTACGGGTGAAGAGCGAGACGATCATTCTAGCCCGTGTCACTGAGGAGGAAGCGCGGCGGCTGGCGGCGATGCCCTGCGTCATTAATGAGATTCAATCACCACTGTTAGAGGGGATTTACTTGCTGCCGCCCATTCGCTATCCCGACGGCCGCTATTACATCAAGATGGGCTGCGACACGGCGGCCGACCAATGGCTGCCTGATTTGGCGGCGATGCGAAACTGGATGATCAGCGGGAAGAGCGACGGGATGCTGGCAGCGATGCGCGAGGCGTTGGAAGCGATCATCCCTGGCCTACAGGCGGAGGCTTACCAGACGAAACGCTGCCTGATCACCTATACCCCTCATGGCAAGCCATTTATTGACCGTCTGGGCGAGCGGCTGTTTGTAGCAACGGGGGGCAATGGCTCGTCGGCGAAGTGTGCGGATACGATCGGCCGTTTGGCGGCCGACCTGGTGCAGAAAGGGGAATGGAATGCAGCCGGTTATCAGGCCGAAACCTTCCGGGCGATTGTCGAACAGGAAGCGGACTGGCGCGAGTTTGAGGCAAGACGGCCGAGGTTGAGCAATCGAAACCCGGATGAAACGGATAAGACGGATTGACACGGGACAAAGGCCAAAAGACGGTCCGTGTGAATCCGTAAAATCCGTTTCATCCGTGGTTAGAAGGTTCGCCGAATCAGTTTAAGAGTGTAAACAGTAAGTAGATGGCCCCGACCACAACACAGTAGATGGCAAAGATATAGAGGCTGTGTTGGCGCACCCAGGAGAGCAGGAAGGAGATGCAGAAGTAGCCGGAGAGGGTGGCGGCGATGAAGGCGGCCAGGTAGACGCCCCAGCTATAGAGCAGATCGGCCGTCAATAGTTCATAGACCGAAAGCAGCCCGGCGGCGAGAATCGGCGGGACGCCGATCAGGAAGGAGAAGCGGGCGGCCGTTGGCCGGTCGAGGCCGCGAATCAGCCCGGCGGTGATCGTCGTCCCACTGCGCGAGATGCCGGGGAGCAACGCCAATATCTGCACCGCACCAATCACAATCGCGTCGGGCAAAGTTATTTTGTCCAACGTCTTTGTGCCGCTTTTCAGCCGTTCACCAAGCAACAGTATGCCGCCGTTGATGACCAGAAAGATTCCGGCGAGGAGGGGGGAGGCAAAGACCTCCTCGAAGAAATCCTTAAACGCCAGGCCGACAACGCCGACGAGAACCGAACCGGCGACGATGTACCAGCCGAGGCGGGCGTTTGGCGTGGCTAGCGGCCGTCGTTCCGCCAACCCGGCCAATACCGCGCGAATAATATCCCACAACTCCTTACGAAAATAGACCAGAATGGCGATCAACGTCGCCAGATGTACCAGCCCGATAAAGACCAGATCGGGCTGGGTCAGGTTAAAGATGTCGGGAACTAAAACAAGATGTCCGTCGCTAGAAATGGGCAAAAACTCCGTTGCCCCCTGTACAATGCCTAAGATAATCGCTTCCCAAATGCTCATAGTTTTGAAAATTGGTGATCATGGTGATCAGTATTCGGTAATCGGTGAGCAGTGAACAATAAGCAGTTGGCAGTGAACAGTTTGGCTGAATGGTGTGCAAACTGCTCACCCACCGCTTACTGCCTACTGTCCACTGCCGGATAATGGCTCAAGAACTCACTGGCAAATTCTGACAGCGTTCCCTTGCGAATTGCCTTTCGGATGTCGCTCATCAGCGTGAGCAAGAAGTGAAGATTGTGGGTGGTCAGCAGGATGTGGCCGAGAATCTCGTTGGCCTGGACGAGATGGCGTAGATAGGCGCGACTAAAGTTTTGGCAAGCGTAGCAGCCGCACGTCTCATCAAGCGGGGCGGGGTCATTGCGGAAGCGAGCGTTGCGCAGGTTGAGCCGCTCCCCCTTGACCAATGCCGCGCCATTGCGGGCAATGCGCGTGGGTAGCACCGAATCAAAGAGGTCAACGCCCCGCAGGACGGCATGAACAATATCCTCCGGCGCGCCGACGCCCATCAAATAGCGTGGCTTGTCGCGTGGCAAAAGCGGCTCCATCCAATCGAGGGCGGTATACATCTCCGCTTTCGTCTCGCCCACCGCCAACCCACCGATGGCATAGCCGGGGAAGTCGAGGCCGGTCAGAAAGCGCGCACTTTCTTCACGCAGGTCGCGAAAGACGCCCCCCTGAACAATGCCAAATAGCAGTTGGTCGTTGCGCTTTTTGGCTGCCAGACACCGCTCCGCCCAGGCATGGGTGCGGCCGAGTGAGTTCTTGACATAATCATAATCAGTCGGTGGCGGACACTCATCGAAGGCCATGATGATGTCGGCTCCCAAATTCTCCTGGATGGCAATACTCTTTTCCGGTGTAAAGCGATGGTAGGAGCCGTCGAGGTGAGATTGGAAGGTCACACCATCCTGGTCAATTTTGCGCGTGTCACCGAGGCTAAAGACCTGGAAGCCGCCGCTATCGGTGAGGATTGGCCCGTCCCAACCCATGAAGCGATGCAGCCCGCCGAGGTCGCGAATTAACTCATCGCCGGGGCGCAGGTAAAGATGGTAGGTGTTGCTAAGGATCAGCGTTGCGCCGAGGTCGCGCAGGTCAGTCGGCCGCATCGCCTTCACCGTCGCCTGCGTGCCAACGGGGGCGAAGATGGGCGTTTCGATGCGGCCGTGTGGGGTATCCAACCAACCGGTGCGAGCGGCGGTGTTTAGGTCGTTCTTTTCTATCGAAAATATTTCATCCATCTGCTATAGGTTATGGGTATAAGCCTTCATCTACCAACGCTTTGCGACGAGCAATGCGGTCTGGAGCGTTGAAGGTTAATAGGGAGGCTGTGGCCCTTCCAA
Source organism: uncultured Ardenticatenaceae bacterium (assembly GCA_964410625.1). Taxonomy (GTDB): domain Bacteria; phylum Chloroflexota; class Anaerolineae; order Promineifilales; family Promineifilaceae; genus CAYPHY01. The sequence goes on from CAYPHY010000075.1 coordinate 7,280, forward strand.
TTGGTGTTAACCCCACGATGAAGTTTTCTTGCAGCATAAAATGTTCTTGCCAAATGTGAACTCGTGGGTTAAAAAGCGGTACAATCACGCTTGTAAGCGGATCGATAGCAGTGAGATCTGAACCTTTACGGCGGTTACAGGTCAGACAGGCAAGCCCTAGATTGCCCTCGGTGGAGGTTCCACCATGCTTGCGTGCGGTCAAATGATCAATCTCATGGGCAACAGGGGAGTGGTTTTCGTGAAGCAGGTAATATTCACAACGGCCGCCTGCCCGTTCGTGAACCAATTGTCTTAGCCTGGCCGGAATCGTCTTGCTCATTCAATTGAGATTCGCTTGCATTCTTAATTGGTTGTGCGCCCTGGCCTTGAGCAATGCCATTAGATGGTCAATCTGTTCAAAGGCATCTAGTTCAGCCATTTCATCGCTACTAAGCGTCTCTTCACGGTTCTTTTCAAGCAAGTAGCCAAGCCTTTCCTGAGTAGCGGCCGATACTTTGAAATCAATGATTTCCTGCGGAGATGGTTGGGTAACAAGGAAGTCAAGGATCTCCGTATAGATGGAAGTTTTAGTGACATCTACACGCTTTACTCGATCACTTGTCTGTGTCAAATTAGGTAACGATTGAGCAATCTGCTGTAATAAATTAGGCAACTGTTGAGAATAAGGCTCTAGCTGCATCGCCACATCCTCACTTACCTGCACCTTCAACTCGACCATTGGTTTCACTCCGTACGCAAAATCATGCTTTTGGAGCAAGAGTATACCATACAGCTTATAGACATGGCACAACTCCTGGATGTGGCTACAATTCCACTTCGTTATGAAAATCGCCCTTGTCCATGACTGGCTGAACCAGCTTGGTGGTGCAGAGGACGTATTGGAGGCGTTTGTCGCCCTTTACCCTGATGCCCCCCTGTATACATCGCTCTATGATCGTCAAAGGATGCCTGCCCATTGGAGACAGTGGGACATCCGTACCGCCTTCGTTGACCGCCTGCCCTTTGCACGGCGCAAGCAGCAGTTGTATTTCCCGCTCTACCCGCTGGCTTTTGAGCAATTTGATTTGCGCGGCTATGATGTGGTTCTCAGCAACAAGAGTGGTTTTTGCCATGGGGTAATCACCGGCCCGGAGACAGTGCACATTTGCTACTGCCTGACCCCAACGCGCTATGTCTGGCGTTATCACCAATATGCGGAGCAGGAGAATCTCGGCCGTCTGACACGGACCATCCTTGTCCCCTTCCTGAGCACGCTGCGCCTCTATGACCGGCTGGCGGCCGACCGCGTAGACCATTTCATCGCCATTTCGGATGAAGTCCGTCGTCGAATCGCCAAAATTTACCGCCGCGACTCGGTTATCATTTACCCACCTGTGGATACCAACCGTTTTCAGCCGTCGAACCGCGTGGATGATTACTATTTATTTGTCGGCCGCCTCGTTCCCTATCGTCGCCTGGACATTTTGATTGAGGCGTTTAACCGCATGGGACGGCCGTTGATTATTGCCGGAAGCGGCCGCGACCGGGAAAGGCTGGAAGCATTGGCCGGACCGACGATAGAGTTTCGCGGCTTTGTCCCTGATGCGGATTTGCCCGATTTGTTGGCCCGCTGCCGCGCCTTTGTTTGGCCGGGTGAAGAGGACTTTGGCATTGCGCCGCTGAATGCGATGGCTGCGGGACGGCCGGTGATCGCCTATGCGGCTGGTGGAGCATTAGAAACGGTGATTCCTGGCGAAAATGGGGTCTTGTTTGCCGAGCAGTCGGTTGCTGCTATCATCGAAGCAGTGGAGGCGTTTGATCCGTCGGCGGTCAGCGTGGCCGCCCTGCGCCACCATGCTGAGCGGTTTGATACGGCCGTCTTTAAGCAGCAGATTCAAACCTTCGTGGAAAAAAAGCTATCAGAGAAACCGGGTTTTTTCAAAAAACCCGGTTTCTAAGCAACTACTATGGAACTACGTGAGTATTGGCAGGCGATTCGCCGCCGTTGGGTGTTGGCGCTGATTCCGGCGTTGATTGTCTTGCTGGTTGGGCTGGCAACCTATCGACCGGCTCCACCCGCATACAATGCCGGAGTGCGCTTTATCGTCGGCCAGCCACCGGCTCCTGGAGCGACCGACGAAGGACGTTACTATAACTGGCTCACCTCGGAGTACATCGTCAACGGTCTTAATGATTGGGTGCGTGGCGGTAACTTCGCCCAGGCGGTCAGCGATCATTTAGCAGCAGAGGGGTTTAGCGTGCCACCAGGGGCGATCCAGGGCGGCGTGGCGGCCGACAACGCCCGCAGTATGCTCACCTTTTCGCTCAATGGCAATGACCCGGCCATTCTCGAACAAACCATGAATAGCGCTATCGCTGTTTTGACCGAACAAAATGCCCAGGCGTTGCCACAATTGGGTGGCGAAACGGCCGTTCTGGTACAACTAGATCAACCAATCGTCAACCAGATTCCAGGCGGGATTCGCAGCCAGCTTGATTTGCCGTTGCGCGTCGTGTTGGCCTTGGCCGCCGGGATTGGCCTGGCCCTATTAGCCCATTACCTCGACCCCACCATCCGCGAACGCCGCGAACTAGAGCAGATGGGGTTGGCGGTGTTGGGGGAGATACCGAAGGAGTCTAAGAGATTGAGAGACTAAGAGATTGAGAGACTAGGAGACTGAGAGAGTGGGAGATTACAATCTCATAATCTCCTAGTCTCCCAGTCTCTTTTCAAGGAGAAGTCATGGAATTAGCAGATTACATTCGTATATTGCGCCATCGTTGGTGGGTGATTCCGCTGATGATGATGCTGACGGCCGCGGCCGCCTTTGGCTTTAGCAAGATTCAGACGCCGGTGTATGAATCGAGCTTGCGGCTGTTGGTGCTGCCCTCGCGGACGGATTTTGGGCAGGCACAGGCGGCGAAGGAGCTACTCGCCAGCTATGTGCAATGGCTACGCAGCACCTACCGGGCGCAAGGCGTGATCAACGAGCTACAGTTGGATATGACGGCCGATGAACTACTCGCCGACTTTAATGCCGCCTCTGACAATGCCAGCTATGTGATCCAGATCACGGTTGAGAACACTGACCCCAACTTGGCGAACGACATCGCCCGCACCTGGGGAAATTTGTTGATTCAATGGCAAACACAAAACAACGACCGGTTGCGCCTGGAGGACCGGATTGGGATTGAATTTTTGGATGATCCCCAGGCGGGACTGGAACGGCCGCAAACGACAATCAACACGGCCGCCGGCGCGGTTTTCGGCTTGCTTCTAGGCATGATGATCGTCTTTGGCCTTGAATTTATTGAATCAGGCGTTGTCCGTCGTTCAGAGGATGTCGAACGGACGCTAGACGTCCCGGTGATCGGCACAATTCCGCGCAGTTAAGGAGGTGTATACGTGTATTAGTTATTGGTATATTGGTTTATTAGACCAATTCACCAATACAGTAATATACCAATACACCAGTATACCAACACACCAAAAGACAAATGGACTTAATCACCCTAACCGACCCACGCGCTCCTGCTAGTGAGGCGTACCGCACTTTACGTACGAATTTATCATTCTACAACCTGGATAACCCGCTCCGCAGCCTGGTTGTCACTTCCCCGGCCGCTGGTGAAGGCAAGAGCACAACGATTGCCAACCTGGCGGTGACGATGGCGCAGAGCGGCCGCCGGACGATCCTCGTGGATTGTGACTTGCGACGGCCATCATTGCATACCATCTTTGGGCTGGACGAATCGCCTGGATTGACCAACCTGGCTCTGGGTGAGGTGACAGAACCACCGTTGCAAAAGACGGCCGTTGCCAATCTCTGGCTGCTCTCCAGTGGCACGCAGCCGCCGAACCCGGCCGATTTGCTGGGTGCGCGGCGGATGGATCAGGTGATCGCTGACTTGCTAGAGCGAGCCGACTTTCTGCTCTTTGATGCCCCGCCGGTGCTGGCCGTCAGCGATGCGGCGATTTTGGGGGCGAAGGTGGATGGGGTGTTATTGGTGGTTGAGGCAGGCAAGACCCGTCGCGAACATTCTGAACGGGCGAAGGAGCTGCTGGAAAAAGCGCGAGTACGCATCGTCGGCGTGACGTTGACTAACGCGCCGCAGGATAGTGGGGTGGGAGGATATTATGGGTAAGCGGTGATCAGTAATCGGTAAACGGACTGATAACCGATTACTGATCACTGAATACCGATTACCCGGTGAGAGGAAATCATGAAGGGACTTATTGCAAGTGGGGGAACGGGGTCGCGGTTGGCGCCGCTGACGTATACCAATGCCAAACAGTTGATTCCGGTGGCCAATAAGCCGGTGTTATTTCGGGTGATTGAGTCTATTCGCGACGCCGGGATTTGTGAAATTGGGATTGTGGTCGGCAACACGGCCGACCAAATCCGCGAAGCCGTCGGCCGTGGCGACCGTTGGGGCGTGGAAATCACTTACATTCCCCAAGAACAGCCGTTGGGGCTGGCCCATGTGGTGAAGATCGCCGAGCCGTTTATTGGCAACGACCGCTTTGTCTTTTTCCTGGGCGATAATGTGATCCAGGGTGGCATCAGTCCATTGATCCGCCAGTTTGCGGAGAGTGATTGGAACAGCCAGATTGTGCTGACGCGGATTGAACATCCGGAAGCGTATGGGGTAGTGGAGTTAGGAGAGGACAATCGCATCATCCGCCTGGTGGAAAAGCCGAAGAAGCCACCGAGTGATCTGGCGTTGGTCGGCATCTATATGTTTGACCACACCATTTTTGAAGCGGTGAAGGCCATTGGCCCCTCGTGGCGCGGGGAGTATGAGATTACCGAGGCGATACAGTGGTTGGTGAACAACGGCCGTAGCGTCCACCCCTACATCCACAAAGGTTGGTGGATTGATACCGGCCGGCCGGGTGATATGCTGGAAGCCAACGATCTCGTTTTGGAGGAGATGGAGTATACGATTGAAGGGTATGTGGATCGCGATAGTAACATCGGCCGTCGCGTCACCGTCCAGCGTGGAGCGGAGGTGATCAACAGCGTGGTACGTGGTCCGGCGATCATCGGCGAAAACGCGCGGATCATCAATAGCTATGTCGGCCCCTTCACCAGCATTGACCATCATGTAACGCTTGAAAATAGCGAGATCGAGCACTCGATTGTGCTGGAGCATAGTCAGATCCGCAATATCGAGTCGCGGATTCAGGACAGTTTGATCGGCCGTCACGTGGTCATTCGTCGCTCCCCGATTCGGCCGAAGGCGTTGAAATTGACGCTGGCCGATTATAGTGAGGTAGGGATTTTGTAGGGATTAGAGAATTAGAGAATTGGAGATTAGGAGACTAAGAGATTGGAGTCTTGTCCTCTCCCAGTCTCCTAATCTCTTAATCTTGGATTTCAAGATGCGAGCATTATTGCAGAGGGTTTCTCAAGCCCGTGTCACGGTAGAGGGGCAGGTTGTGGGGGAGATTGGGCCGGGTTTTGTGGTGTTGTTGGGCGTGACCCACAGCGACGGCCGCGAGGAGGCGGAGTGGCTAGCGCGAAAGATCGGCGGGCTGCGGCTGTTTGAGGATGAGCAGGGGAAGATGAACCGCAGCCTGGAAGATGTAGGGGGAGCGTTGCTGGTTATCTCCCAATTTACGCTCTATGGAGATACGCGAAAGGGTCGGCGGCCGTCGTTTATCGAAGCGGCCGTTCCCGAACACGCCGAACCGTTGGTAGATTACTTTGTCGCCCTACTACGTGACCAAGGCTTCACCGTCGCCACCGGCGTCTTTGGAGCACATATGGAAGTGGAAATCCACAA
>CAYPHY010000076.1:0-12841 GCA_964410625.1 uncultured Ardenticatenaceae bacterium
TCGTGAAATTCGTGTCATTTGTGTCAAAATGCGTAAGTCTGATTCTTGACAACCAAACCAACCCATTAGATAATCCTCACCGACAACCACATAGATGTCACTTTTATCCAGAGAGGTGGAGGGACCGGCCCGATGAAGCCTCGGCAACCCGGTGTAGCGGCAAATGGCCGTTCATGTGCAGGGTGCCAATTCCGGCAGAGCATTCTGGAAGATGAGAGGCGACAATGATGCAATTTTTCGCCCCTAGAGAATCACAGATAAATAGTAAGCAGTTGGTAGTAAGCAGCAGGCAGAGATTAGCAATTGCCTGCTGCTTACTGCCAACTGTCTACTGCTTACTGAGCTATGTTCCCAAATAACTCTATTGGCCTCGTAACACCACAATACTTTACGTTTGCCGAAGATGAACCCTTCCGCCTGGAAAGTGGGGCAACGCTTAGTCCGGTGACGTTGGCTTATGAGACTTACGGCCGTCTCAACCGCGACCGCAGCAATGCCATCCTCATCCTCCACGCCCTCAGCGGCAGCGCCCACGCCGCCGGTTATCATCATGCGGATGATCCAAAGCCCGGCTGGTGGGATGCGTGTATCGGCCCCGGCAAAGCCTTTGACACCAATCGCTTTTTTGTCATCTGTAGCAATGTGTTGGGCAGTTGCTATGGTTCCAGCGGCCCGCAGAGCATTGATCCAGCGACGGATAAGCCGTATGGATTAAACTTTCCCGTCGTCACCATTGGCGATATGGTCCGCGCCCAGACGCATTTGATTGACCATCTGGGCATCGAAAAGCTGCTCTGTGTGGCTGGTGGTTCAATGGGGGGGATGCAGGTGCTGGAGTGGGCGGCGCATTATCCTGAGCGGATCGCGGCCGCCATCCCGCTGGCAACCACTGCCCGCCACAGCCCGATGCTGATCGCCTTTAGCGAAGTCGGCCGTCAGGCCATCTACGCCGACCCTGCCTGGAACAATGGCGACTATTACGACAACGGCCGCAAGCCCGACGCCGGGCTGGCGGTGGCGCGGATGGTTGGTCACATCACCTATCTCAGCGAAGCCAGTATGCAGCAGAAGTTCGGCCGCCGCCTGCAAGCCCGCGAACAGTTCGGCTATGAGTTTCAGACCGAGTTCGCAATTGAAAGCTACCTCAAATACAACGGCCACAACTTCACCCGCCGCTTTGACGCCAACAGCTATTTGTATGTGACCAAGGCGATGGATTACTTTGATTTGAGCCAGCCGTCGGGGTCATTGGCCGCCGCTTTTGCGAAGTCGGCCGCTGTCAAATTCCTGGTGGTCAGCTTCACCAGCGATTGGCTCTATCCCAGCTATCACAGCAAGGAGCTGGTCAGCGCCCTGCACGCGGTGGGGGCGGATGCCACCTACCTCGACATCCAAAGCACCTGGGGCCATGATGCCTTCTTGCTCGAAGTAGACACGATGACGCGGCTGCTCTCCAGCTTCTTAGAACGTCTGGTTCGCGAAGAGAAGATAGAACGCTGATTGACGCAGATTAAACGCTGATCTTCGCAGACAGAATCAATCCGTAAGAAATCAGCGTCCATCCGCGTTTAATCTGCGAAAATCTGCGTCCCATATTCAAATGACCACGATCAACAACATTCACCTGAATGAACTACGACCAGACTTACAGGCGGTCGCGGAACTGGTCCCTGGTGGGAGCAGCGTTCTCGATTTAGGTTGTGGCGATGGGGCGTTGCTGGCGCATTTGATCGGCCGTCGCGGAGTGCGCGGCCGGGGGATTGAGATCGGTGAAGAGGAGATGCTGGCCTGCGTGCGGCGCGGGTTAAGTGTGCGCCAGGGCAATTTGGAAGAGGGACTTGCCGATTATCCCGATTGCAGCTTTGATTACGTCATTCTCAGTCAGACGCTGCCTTTTCTGGATGACCCACTGATGATCCTGGGCGAGATGTTGCGCGTCGGCCGCCAGGCGATTGTCAGCTTTCCTAATTGGGGTTACTGGCGCAGCCGCCTGAGCTTTTTGTTGAGCGGCCGTATTCCCGAAGCCCCCGACTACCCCGAACCCTGGCACAGCGCACCCCGCTGGCAAGCATTGACCATCCACGACTTCGCCGATTTTTGCCGTGAGCAGGGGGTAACGATCCAACAGCAACTCTACCTGGTGGATGCTCAACGGATTTCATCACTGCCTAATTTGCTGGCGAAGACGGCCGTATTCGTCCTGGCCCGCTAATACTATTGCATCGAATAAACGCCAAACGCTAATTAGCGCGACATAGGGGCCAGGAATTCGCGTGGTAGCATCGCATTTAATCGTGGTGTCCAAAGAGAGCACGATTAAGTGTGGTCCTCCCATTCGCGCTAATTCTCGAAAATTCGATGCAAAAAATATCAAGTATACCGCTCGCGCCGATGCTCGTCGGGATCACGCACCAGCAGATTGGCCGCCCAACTGACGAGGCTGATCACCACTGCCCCCAGAACGGTTGACCAGAAGAAGCCATCAGAGGTGAAGCCGAGATTGAACAAATCGGAAAGCCAGATGGTCAGCGACAACATCAGGGCATTGACGACGACTACAAACAGGCCGAGGGTGAGTAGTATCAGTGGACAGGTCAGGAAGAGGACAATCGGCCGCACCAGCGCATTCACCAGCCCAAAAATCAGCGCGACGGCCAGCAAGCTCCACGAACTACCGGTATGTTCCAGGCCAGGGACAACCAGGACGGCAATCCACAGGGCAACGGCGTTGATCAGTAAACGGACAATCAAGTACATATTTTCCTCCTTCCATGAATTGATTCGGCGAGCGTTGGCTGGGTTCGATGGAGTTACGTCAATGAAAAGAACCCGCGACCACCACAAACGCTACGCCGGAGAAGCCACCATTTTTCCGACACGAATGACACAAATTTCACGAAATAGAAGACAACATTCGTGTTATTCGTGGAATTCGTGTCAAAAATGCATAAGTCCTATAGATAATAGAATTTGATACAAAAACAATCCCGATTCTGTACTATTGGGTGTCGTTTGATATGGATTGGTATGGATTGGTACGGTTTGAATCCAGATATTGTCTTGCTTGCCAATATAATCTATTACGTAGATGAATGACGAACTGTTGCAGAACACAAGGGGTAGATTGGTGGCAATGAAAAAATGGGTGATTTGGGCCTTCTACATCTCGGTTATGGTGATCACGGCCGCCTGCCAACAACCACCGACCCACCCCCCAACAGCTGCCCCTGACCTTGCCACCACCACACCAGGGCCAACCCTCACAGAAACGGCCGTGCCTGCGACTATGCCTACGTCTGTGACCACGTCCGTAACCACGTCCGTAACCACGTCCGTGACCACACTCGTGACCACACCTGTAACCACGCCGGAAATCGTCGAAATCCTGCTGCCCGATTTGCCGGAGGGCTGGACGAAGATTGAGCCGGGCGGGGAAACGCGCTGCGCCCACAACACGGATTATGCCTTCTGGGTACGGCCGGGAACGGTCAATAAGCTGATAGTTTTCTTCCAGGGCGGCGGAGGCTGTTGGAGTGGGAGGACGTGTGCCCGCGGTAGCCAGCTCTATGACGCTTCAGTGACTGAGCAGGATAATCCTACCGGCCGAGCCGGTATCTTTGATCTGGAAAACCCGGAGAACCCGTTTCGTGATTATTACTGGGTCTTTGCCCCTTCTTGTACCGGCGACATCTATATGGGGACCAAGGAAGTGACCTATACAGCGGCCGATGGCGGTGAACTGCTGATCCACCATAAAGGGGCACTGAATGGGCAGGCGGCCGTTGAATGGGCTTTCGCCAATTTCAGTGTGCCGGAATCAATCTTTGTCACCGGTTGCAGCGCGGGCAGCATCGGCTCGGCTCTGTTTGCGCCGCATCTGATCAACCACTATCCGCAGACACAGGTGGTGCAGTTGGGGGATTCGCTCGGCTTTTTGTTTGATGAACCGGAGGATGTAGACGCCTACTATGGCGCCTATGCTGGCTTTCCCGATTGGATTCCGGCGCTGAACGAACTGGCCTCGGCCGATTTTACGATGGCCCGCTATTATACGGCCGTCGCCAACCATTACCCCGGCTATCTATTCTCGCAATTTAATACGGCCGCCGACCAGGTGCAGTTTCAATTTCATGTTGCCGGAGGAGAGGAAGCGGCCGATTTTGAGGGGGCGATTGCCCGTGCGATGGACGCGATCCACGCCAACGCGCCCAACTTCCGTTCCTATATTGGCGAAGGGACGCAGCATTGCATTTTGCCCCGTCCCGACTTCTACCAGCGCGAGACCAACAGCGTCCGCTTCCGCGATTGGGTTGCCGACCTGGCTAACGGCAACGACGTTCCCTCTATTCGCTGCAACGATTGCTAGAGCCGAAAACAGTTATGCGGATGACGCGGATTAAACGCAGATTTATGCGGATTTTTATTTCTGGGTTGGTGGAAGGCTACAGCGGATGGAGAAACAAACGGATATTAAACCAACCACCCATCCGTTTATTTCCCCATCCACTGTTGTCATACATACCAATCTCCAATCTCCAATCTCCTAGTATCTTCTCAATGCCGAAACACCCGCCACCTCAACCCCGGCCGCCGCAGATAGGTGATCATCTCTTCCATCCGGGCAGGGTGGAAGCCAAAGTGACGGTAGACCGAGTCTACCGGTGCGACTTCAGGAACGATGAAGCGGTCAATGAAGTAACGGCTGACGGCCGGCCAATACCACCAGCGCATCAGCACCCAGGCCAGTCCCCGCGCAAAGAGCAACGGGATGGGAAATGGTATTCGGCCGACGCCCGCCGTCTGCAACACCTGGCGCACAATCTCACGATAGGAGAAACGCTCGGCTCCTGCCAGTTCAATCGTGCGATTGAGCAGATCGGGACGGCCGAGCGTTGCCACCAGACAACGCGCATAATCCTCCACCCAGAGAGGCTGCGTGGCGAGATGTCCCCCGCCGGGAATCCAGACAAAGGGCCATGTCCACAAGGCCAGCCCTAAAATCAACTCGGTGAAACGGTCGTCGCGGCCGAACAACGCCGCCGTGCGCACGATGGTATAAGGAATCCCACTACGCTGGACGATGCGCTCCACCTCCCCTTTGGTGCGCAGCAAGATATGGGAAGAGTGGGGGTTTGCCCCCAGGCGGCTGGGGATGATCAGCCGCCCGACAGCGGCACGGCGACACTCTTCCACCAGCCGTTCCGTCCCCTCCACATCCACATGCAGCAACAGCCGGTCGCGGCCGCGTGCCTCGGAACCGGCGAGATGGATCACCATATCCACGCCGTCCAGTTGTTCGCGCAAGGCCAGCGGAGCGTTGATCCGCCCCGTATACGGCCGCCACGTCTGCCCTGCCTCGGTCAACGCCTGCGTCAGTGAACGGCCGATAAACCCACCTGCTCCGGTGACTAAGATCATAAACGTGCTTTCTCTGAGACTATGACTAAGTTCAGTTCGACTTTAATCATCCAACCAATCAACCACAGATAACAGGGATTTAATAGATTTTCACCGATTGCTCGGTTAAAATCCGTGCTTATCCGTTCAATCTGTGTCAATCTGTGGTCTACGTAGGTTATTTGGATAACTCCAGAACTAATCTAATTGTACCTTTGTACCTTGCCAAAGCGATGATTAACCGCATACTATTTGGAAAAGCACATACAATAAATCACCATATGAGCGAACAGTTGCTCGAGACAAAGCGCGTCGGCCGCATTGCGTTTGCCTTCGTCCTGCTATTGGCACTGAGCGTTTCCCTTTTTCTCGGCCGGCAAGTAATCAACTACGGCCACTATCCATTTGACACCGACGAAGCCAACCATGCCCTGGGGGGATTGGCGATAGCGGATGCCCTCATGGTGGGTGATTGGCGGTTGGCTATTCGCGAGAGCTACAACAGGGACTTTTATCCACCGGCGGTAGATTGGCTGCACGCGCCCGTCTTTCTCATCTTTGGGGCGACGCCGACAACAGCGCGAATGGTCGGGGTAGTCTGCCTCTTCCTGGCCTGCCTGGTCATCTTTGCCATTGGCCTGATGCTGGATGAGAAGCGAGGCTGGCTGGCGGGGCTGGCGGCCGTTGCGCTAACCCTGACCGGACAGCCGTTGCTGATCTACAGCACGCTGAACATGTTGGAAGCCCCAGGATTGCTGGTTAGCATGACCTTCCTCTATGCCTATTTGCGCGTCCTGCGGCGGCCGACACGCCGCAACCTGCTTGCTACCAGCCTGCTGTTGCTACTCACCTTCCTGACCAAGTACACCTATGGCGTGGTTGTCGTGGCGACGTTGTTGTTGGTGGAGATGACGCTGCTCTTTACTCGCGGCCAAAACGAGTCCTTCGGCCGCTGTTTGGCGCGGCTGGCACGTCGGCGCTGGCCGTGGTTGGTGGGGCCGTTTGTGGTTGGGGTGGTCATCTGGTTCGGCCGTCCCGACAAAATCGCCACCTTCTTCACCTACACCCGCCCCCTTTCTGAAGAGCAAGCCTGGTTTTCGCTAAGCAATGTTTTCTTCTATCTCCGTAGCGTGGCGATCCACTATGGGCCGGGGCCGGTCTTCAGCCTGGTGACATTGGCCAGCCTCGTTTGGGCCGGAATACGCTGGCGCGACCCCCGCCTGCGGTTGCTCCTGATTTACTTCCTGACTGGCATGGCGGCCATTATGCTCGTCAACCACCCACCTAATCCCCGCTTTATTGCCACCTTTGTACCGGCGGCGCACTTGCTTACCGGCGGCATGGTCGCCTGGCTGCTGCGCCGCTGGCAGCCCACGCGCTGGGACCACACACGACGGCGGCAAGTCCAGTTGCGGTTACTGGGCGTCACATTGCTCTTATTTGCCCTCGTGGTCGGCTTCCCGGTGACACTCGGCCGTTTCACCGCCTATTCCTCGGTGCTGGAAGCCCGCTTTGAAACAACGCCCGAAAATAATACGCTCGCCGATTGGATTGATGAGCATGTGCCGAACGATGCGGCCGTGCTGCTGGTCAATTATTGGGACCAATTCAGCCCCCAAACCCTAGCCTGGCATTTGGAGGCGAAATCGCAGCGGAAAGTTTCGCCAATCGAGGTGGAAGGGATGTTGATGGAACCGGCAACGCCGCAAACGATTGCCGAGTTGCAGCAGGTATTGGCAACGGAGGGGGCCACACACCTGGTCCTGCTCGAAGGCGGCCCCTGGGGAACGCCATTTTGGCCGGACTATACCGAGGCCCTGGCCGACAGGCTAGAGCTAGTGGCCGACCGCGATTTCACACTGCATATGTATGACGCGGCCGATTGGCTCGACCATGCCCCCTTAGCGCCGGAAAGCTGGGAAGCAGCCAAGGAAGAGAGCCTTTACCGGATGGATGTGGGGATAATCATTTACAAATTACACTAATCCTGGTTCAATAGACCCATCAGAATGGTTAATGGTGAATTGTCAACGGTTAATGGTTGACTGTTAACAATTCACCATTGACCATTAACCATTTTTTGAGGTTGGGTCTTGAACGAACCAAAACGAATTACACTCCTGGCGGTCTCGCTAACCAGTATGGCTGTGCTTACGCTGGAGATTGTGTTTACGCGCATCTTCTCTGTGCTAATGTGGTACCACTTTGCCTTTATGGTCATCTCCCTGGCGATGCTCGGCAGCGGCGCGGCGGGGGTCTGGCTCTATCTCGGTGATCGCCGGTTTCCGCGCAAACAGATCAACCAGCAACTCGGGCTACTCTCCCTCCTGTTTGCCCTGGGAACAATCGCCTCCTTCTACCTTTATCTGCAAATCCCCTTTGAGTTTAAGGTTATCACCAGGGATGGCCTCACATTAGGTACGGTAGGGTGGCTGACCTTGATTTATCTCGTTTTGTCCATCCCCTTTCTATTGGGTGGCGCGACCATTGCCCTGGCGGTCAGCCGCTTTAACCAGCTCGCCGGCCGCGTCTATGCCTATGATCTCGTTGGCGCAGGGCTAGGTTGTTTGTTGAGCATCCTCCTGCTGACCCGTCTGGGAGCCGCGAGCGCGGTGTTGTTTGTTGGCCTGCTGGCGGCCGTCGCCTCCTTCCTCTTCACGCTGGAGGGGACAACGCGGCGCTGGGTGGCCGTCAGCGGCGTTGGCCTGCTCCTTTGCGCGGCCGTTCTGCTCAGCAATCTCTCGCTGGGCTGGCTCCAGGTGCGCAATCGCGGCGGCTATGACGCCCGCAATCCAATCGTCTATGAGCAATGGAACGCGCTTTCGCGGATCACCGTCTACGAAGACCCCTACTGGCTGCAACCCTTTGGTTGGGGCCTCAGCACCACCTATCAGGGGCCAGACCCCGGCCACCTGATGTTGTTGATTGACGCCAACGCCGGGACGCCGATCCAGCGTTGGGATGGCTCGAAGGAGATGGTGGACTTTTTGCGCTATGACCTCCCGGCCATCGCCTACAACATCCTGCCCGATGCCCATCCCTTCATCATCGGCACGGGCGGCGGCCGTGACCTACTCACCGCGTTGCTCTTCGACGCGCGGCAAATTAGCGGGGCCGAGCTAAACCCGGCCATTGTGGATGCCGCCGGGCGAGAGTTTGCCGAGTATGCCGGTCATGTTTACCAGCAACCCAATGTCAACGTGACGATTGAAGACGCTCGCACCTATCTGGCCCGCACCACAGAACAGTTTGATCTCATTCAAGCCTCGCTGATTGATACCTGGGCGGCTGGCGCCTCCGGCGCGTTTTCGCTCTCAGAAAACGGCCTCTACACTCGTGAAGCGTTTGAGTTGTATTACGGCCGCCTCACCCCACGCGGCATGGTCAGCTATTCACGCTGGTACTTCATCGCTGACCCGACGGAAACGCTGCGCATGGTCGCCTTGGGGCTGGATAGCTGGCAGCGGCTAGGGGTGGAGAACCCGGCCGATCATCTTGTGGTGATCGCCAACTTCGCCCAAAATCGCTCGGCCGACAAAGGGCTGGCGACGATGCTGCTGAAAAAGACGCCTTTTACCCCCCAGGAGGTACAGACGCTGGTCGAGGTGAGCGAGACAATGGACTTTGTCGTTCTCCATGCACCGGGCTATTCGGCCGCGCCCAATCCGGTGGCGCAGATGGTGGCCGACGCTGACCTGGTCGGACTCATCGCCACCTATCCGCTGGACATCACCATAACCACGGATGACCGGCCGTTTTTCTTTAACTTCACCCGCTTCGGCGATCTCGGCAGCGAAGAACTGCTCTTTAACCCCGCCTATCGCTCCAGCGCAGAGGGTAACTATGCCTTGCTGGCCGTCCTCGGTATTTCGACGGTGCTGGCCTTGCTCTTTATTGTGTTGCCGCTGGCTTTGCGGCGCGGCCGTCAACTGTCGCTAGGCGATAACTGGCCCTTCCTGCTCTACTATGCCGCCATCGGCGTCGGCTTTATGCTCGTCCTCGTCCCCTCCATCCAACGGCTGGCGGTCTATCTGGGATCGCCCACCTACTCATTGGCGATTGTCCTCTTCACCGTTCTCGTCGGCAGCGGTATCGGCAGCCTGACCACCGGCCGCGTCGCCGACGAAGGGGTTGCCGCCCGCCAGCGAATAGCGATCCTGTCGCTGATGGCCGTCGTTGGCTTCCAATTGCTGCTCTTACCCTACCTGCTGCGCTGGACGCAGCCCTGGCCCTTTTTGCTGCGCGTCGCGCTGGTGATTGTCGTCATCTTCCCCGCCGGATTCTTTATGGGGCAGCCATTTCCGTTGGGGATGAAGTGGATCGGCCGTCGCCGCGAAGCGATTCTCCCCTGGCTGTGGGCGATCAACGGCGTGGCCTCGGTGATCGGCTCCACGCTGGCGACATTGATTGGTCTGGCCTATGGCTTTCGCGCTGTCTCGCTGGTGGGCGTGGCTTGTTATGCGGTCGCCTTGCTGGTCGCGGGCTATGTCTGGGTCCGCGTGCGCCAACCGGCACTGGCGGCCGAATACAGCCTCTAGAGCCTGAGTTCGGCGTTTTTAAGAAAACCACGAAGCGTTACGGATCAAACGGATGTACGCGGATTTGCTTAAATCTGTGTGCATCCGTGTCCTTGCTCACAAATACCCCAGACTACGTAGACGCTCCTCAACCTGCTCCGCTTCCTCATCGCTGAATGACACTTCGCTTTGTGTCCCGCTTTCTGCATCATCCCCTTGATAGACCACCGGCCGTTGCTTGGTGAATAGCTCCGCCAGCACCCGGCCGTCCATCACCTGCGGAACCGCTTCGCCCAACAGATGGAGGATGGTTGGGGCGAGATCGAGGATGTCGGCCTCCGGTAGGGTGACGCCTGCTTGAATGTCTGGCCCCTGGGCGATGAAAATCCCTTCGCGGCGGTGACAGCCGGAATCGCCGCGAATTTGGTGGGTGATCACCCGCCCCTCGGTGGCAAACAGTGGGCAGGCGATCATGTTGTAATTATCCAACACCAGATGCAAATCGGGGCCTTTGTGGGCGTAGGGGCCATGGTAGACCTCGCGGCCGGGGATGACGCGGGTGAGGATCGGCCGTCCATCCTCATCATGCAACCCTTGCAAGGCGGCCGTCACCTGCGCTAACCGCTGTTCATACTCTTCCGTCGGGATAGCCCCATGCTCCTCGCGGCCGACCATATTCAAATAGACCTGCCCCACATGCCCCATGCTATAGGCGATGGTGCGCTGCCAATCCACGCTGTCGAAGCTGAGGAATTTGCCGATGATGTCGTTGCGCCGCTTCTTCGAGACTTGCGCCACGCTGTTTTGCAGGCCGACGCGGGCGATCCACTGGTAAGCGTTGGCGGGTGTGACCCCCAGCCGGAAGGCCAACGCCTTAAGCTGTGTCCAGGGATCGCGCTTCAGCTTCATCAACCCCTTTTGCATAAAAAAGACATTGAGATTGACCATGTTCTTCAGCGGCCCAAAGCCGTGGTCAGACATGACAATCGTGGTTGCGTCGGGAGGGAGTTGCGCCAGCAAACGGCCGATATACTCATCCACCAGCGCATAGCCGTCGCGGATAGCATCTTCAAAGGGCGAAGCTTCATAGCGAGGATGATGGTGGTCCATAAAGCGCCAGAGGGCGTGCTTCATAATGTCCAGGGCGATAAAATGCACCATCAGCACATCCACCGGCTCGGCCGTCATCAGCCGCAGCGCCCACCGGCCCTGGGCGTGGACCAAATCATAGATGTCGGCGATAAATGCTTCCTCCAACCCTGGCTTATATTGAATCTCCGGCGCAATGCGATAGGGGCCGAGTTCCGCCTCGTAACGGCCGATAAGATCGGCCGGGTAGCTGATTTCCGCCCCCTTCGGGCTGAGGATGTCAGTGACCATATAGCCATTCACCGGCTGCGGCGGATAGGTGACGGGGACATTCAGCACACCCACACGGTAGCCCGCCTCCGATAGCCGCTGCCAGATCGTCGGTTGGCGGATGCGCGTCGAGTTGACCAGCGTGAAGTTGTTGCCGTGCGGCTGGATAAAGTCAAAAACGCCATGCTTGCCGGGATTACAGCCGGTCATAAAGGTCGGCCAGGCCGGGCTGGTGACCGGCGGCAACGTCGAGGCCAACTCCGCCTGTGTCCCCCCGGCCATCAACCGCCGCAGCGTGGGCAAATACCCCGCTTCCGCCCACGGCCGGATCAGGTCAAACGTCGCCCCATCAAAACCCACAATCAGTAACTTGGTCATCGGTTGATTATCCGCTAGAAATTTACCACCATTCAAAGTAAGCTATATTACCATCTAAGCTTACTATACCAATAACCAATACACCAATATACCTATCTACGATCCACGACTCGATTATGAAATTAGCGATTCTTTCGGACATTCACGGCAACCTCGCCGCGCTGGAAGCAACGGCCGCCGACATTGACGCCTGGCAGCCCGATCTGGTGTTGGTAAACGGCGATATTGTTGGCGGCGGGCCACAAAATAGCGCGTGCTGGCGATTGGTGCAAGAAAGGGTGCGAAACGACGGCTGGCTGGTGCTGCGCGGCAACCACGAGGATTATGTGGTCGAATGGAGCAATCCCGCCGCGCCGCAAAGCGGCATCCAATACGAGCTGAGCCGCCTCAGCCATTGGGCTTACCAACAGTTAGGAGGGGACGTGGCCGAATTGGCTGCGCTGCCCGACCGTTGGAGCTGGCAAGCGGCCGATGGCTCCTTATTGCTGGCGATGCACGGGACCTTGCTCGGCAACCGCGCTGGCATCTACCCCTGGACGCCGGATGCGGAGGTGCAGGCGAAGATCGTTGCTGGGGCTGATCTCTTCGTCACCGCCCATACCCACATCCCGCACCAGCGTTGTGTGAACGGAACCCTGGTGGTCAACATCGGCGCGGTCGGCTTGCCGGGGGATGGGGATAGCCGTGCCGCTTACGGCCGTTTCAGCTGGCGGCCGCGCACCGGCTGGCAAACCGAAATCGTCCGTGTCGCCTATGACCGCCAGACCACCGAACGCATCTTTTACACCTCCGGCTTTCTGGAACAGGTGGGGTCGGCGGCCTGGATGACGCTGGTCGAACTGCGTTCGGCCAACGACGCCAAGACGCGCTGGTCGAGCCTCTACCGCCAGCGCATCCTCGCCGGAGCGATAGACGTTGACCAATCGGTCTATGAGTTTTTGGGCGCGGCCGAGTTTCAAGCCCATCTAAGCCAGCGTGAATACCAACAGATTGCCGCCCTGGCAAAGCCAAAATCCACGTTGGAGTAGCCCTATTTTCCTACTTGCTTCAAAGGATTCTAATCATTCATTAAGGAAATAAATTAAACAAAACCAAACAAATCCACTGGATTTTGTGAAATCTTTCCCTAATTAAATACATTGTTTCAAAAGTAATCCAACTGTCATTCCGAGCGGAGTCTTCGGAGCGAG
>CAYPHY010000077.1:0-9526 GCA_964410625.1 uncultured Ardenticatenaceae bacterium
ACAATGAGACAATGAACAATGAGACAATGAACAATGTTTGGTCGCTTGGAAACTACTACGAATAGGGAAAGAAACGGATGAGAAGGAATGGACGATCTTTTTGGTGCTTCTCCGGCAAACAGTTGCTATTTATCCGTTTATTTCTCCATCCGCTGTCGTCTCCCAGTCTCCAATCTCTAATCTCTACTCTCTACTCTCCAAATGCCCATGCAAATACCGGTTAAACACCTCTGGTTGCTCCAGGTAGGGGGCGTGGCCGGCGTCTTGGATGACGATTTCCTGGTAACGGCCGCCCTTTGCCGCGTATTGATCGAGGACGGCGCGGGTCTGCGCCAGCATCGGTTGGGGCGGGTAGACTTCGTTGCCGGGCCAGCCGGGGAGGACGCCGCGTGCCCCTAGCGTGCCGGGATCGGCGGCGGCCGTGTCGGAGACGGTCAAATCGTGACTGCCGCGAATCCAGAGGATGGGTGGCTTGGGATCGGCCGCGATCAGCCGGTTGACGTCCCCTACATATTTAGGCGAAAGGGCGTTGTTTGCGCCCCAGACGCCGGGCGCGATGAAGGGCCAGTTGGGCGATGCGCTCTTATCGCCCGGATAATCCTGGTCGCCCAGATGAATTGAGAGGGCGGCCGCAACGATGTCATCTTCTTGTTCAGGGACAAAGGGTGGCTTAAAGACCAAGGCCCGCAAGGCTGAACGGACGGTGAAAGGAGAGTCAAGGCTGTCATCACCGGCCGCCAGCAGGCGAACAAACTCCGGGTTGATCAGTCCGCCGCCAGAACCGGCAAAGTCGGGATGACAGGGTATGCCGTCTACGTCCTTTGTCCCGCCGAAGCCGTAGGGAGAACCGGGGGCGACCTGGGTGACGGTTAAAAATCGCTGCGGCGCGTCCATCAGCAAACGCCAAACCACCACGCCACCGAGGGAGATGCCAACGAGATGCGCTTTCTCCACACCCAGATGGTCGAGCAGGGCAATGGCGTCATCGGCCAGATCACCAATGCCGCGTGTAGCGTCGATCTTCTTGGCGGGATCGGCCGCGCCGTAGCCGCGTTGGTCGGGGGCAATCGCGCGATAGCTGGCGGGCAATGTGCCCATCACCGGCTCCCACCAGGTGGCGGAGGAAAGGTTGCCGTGCAGGAACAGCACCGGGACGCCATCTTCCGCTCCGGCAAACAGCACGCGGGTGGTCAGGCGGGGGGTGGTGATGGTTTGGGTGGAAATGGTGTTCATCTATTTTTATGTGTAATGGTGTAATGGTGTACTGGTATATTGGTATAGTAGTGTATTGAGAAGAGATAGTAGACCAATATACGAATACACCAATACACTAATAACCAATATACCTGTCTTTCAATTCTTCCTTGATGACTTTGCCATAGGGTGAGTAAGGCAGGCTGTCGGCGAAGATGATTTGTTTGGGTACTTTGTAGCGAGCGAGGCGGGAGAGGCAGAAGGCTTGCAGCGCCTCAGCATCGGCCGTCTGCCCATTTTGCAAGACAACAACCATCACCCCTACCTCACCCCATTGCTCGTCAGGACGGCCGATCAGCGCGGCTTCGGCAACGGCCGGATGTTCGCAGAAAACCGCTTCCACCTCGGCGGCATAGACGTTCTCGCCACCACTGATGATCATATCTTTGAAGCGGCCGACAATGGAGTAGAAGCCATCAGCGTCACGACGGGCCATATCGCCGGTGTAGAACCAGCCATCACGCAGGGCAGCGGCCGTTGCTTCAGGGTTGTTCCAATAGCCGCTGCACACATGCGGCCCGGCGATAAGCAGTTCGCCCGTTTCGTCAATGCCCACATCGTTGCCATCGGCATCTACCAGTCGCATCTGGCTATGGAAGATGGGCTTGCCGACGGAGCCGGTCTTGGCGACTGATTCCTCATCGGTCATCGAAAAGCAATTCGTGCCAACTTCGGTCAGGCCATACCCCTGGCGAAAGACGACCCCTTTGCGCTCCCGCCAGCTTTTGATCAGCGACGGGGGACAGGGTGCGCCGCCGCTGATGAAAAAATGGACGTGGCTGAAGTCGGCCGACGCAAAGCCCGGCGCGTTGAGCCACATTTGAAACAGCGTGGGGACGCCGAGGATGACGGTACACTTTTCGTCGCAAATCACCTGCAGCGACGCTTCGGCATCAAAACCACGAGCGAGGACCATTCGGCCGCCAGCGTAGAAAATGGGGGTCAGAAAGGCGAACAACCCGCCAGCGTGGAACATCGGCGTCAGAATGGGGGAGACATCCTGTTCGGTCAGCCCCCAACTGATGACAGTGTTGATGCAGTTCCATAGCACCTGCCGTTGGGGGATGACTGCGCCTTTCGGCCGACCGGTTGTACCAGAAGTGTAGAGAATGCAATGAGGGGTCTCGCCATCAAGCGGCGGCCGAGGTGGTTCGGCGGCCGAGGCGGCGGCAACGCCAGCTTCATAGGAGAGGCTATCGGGAATGGTCGCGCCTTCAATAGAGAGCAGGCAGGGGACGTTGAGCGACGGCCGCATCTCCGCCAGCAACCCGGCAAACTCCGGCCCGCAAATCAGCACTTTCGGCTGGCAATCGTTGACAATGTAGCTCAGTTCGCGGGCGACCAGCCGCCAGTTGAGCGGAGCGAAGATCGCCCCGATCTTGGCGACGCCGTAGAGCAGATCGATGAATGCGACGCTGTTGTGGGCGAGGATGGAGACGCGGTCCCCTTTGCGGACGCCGAGCGTGAGCAGGAAGTTGGCGGCACGGTTGGCGCGGCCGTTGAGATCAGCGTAACTATAGCGCGCCCCGGTATGCAGTTCCAGGAGTGCCTCTCGTTCCGGTGTTAGCCGGGCGCGGCTGGTTAGTAGATCGGCTGAATGCATAAATAGCTCACAAAAACTACAACGGATAAGGAAAAAAACGGATGGGAACCAATAATAAAACCCCTTGGTCTTCCAATTTATCGTCTAGTAAGCAATCCGCTCTTATCCGTTTATTTCTCCATCCGTTGTAGTCTCTTAGTCTCCCAATCTCTTCTTCTCAAGTTCCAACAACGATGCCTCCATCCACCCGCAAGACTGCACCAGAGATGAACGCCGCTTCGTCGGAGGCGAGGAAGAGGTAGGCGTTGGCAACGTCGCGTGGCTGGCCCATGCGGCCGATGGGTGTGCGCGATACCATGCCATCCAAAATCTTTTGTGGCATTTGCTGTACCATCTCGGTGAGGATGAAGCCGGGGGCGAGGGCGTTGACGCGGATGTTGTAGCGGCCGAGTTCCCGCGCCCACACTTTGGTCATGCCGACAACGGCCGACTTGGTAGCCACATAGTTGGTCTGGCCGAAGTTGCCGTCGAGGCCGACGATGGAGCTGGCGTTGAGGATGACGCCGCTGTTTTGGCGGATCATCACCGGAGCGACGGCCTGGGTGCAGTTAAAGACCCCCTTCAAATTGACGGCAATCACCAGATCAAAGTCCGCTTCGGGCATCTGTTTTTCCAGCACGCCCTCTTTGACCTTGACCAGCGTGCCGTCGCGCAGTACCCCGGCGTTGTTGACCAGGACATCAATACGGCCGTACCGTTCAATGACCGCATCAATCCAGGTCTGGACGGCCGCGCGGTCGGTAATGTCTACGTGGTAAAAGGCGGCTTCGGGACCGAGGGTGGCGGCGACTGCTTGCCCGGCCGCTTCGTTCACGTCGCAAATGACGACTTTCGCCCCTTCTTCGGCGAAGCGTTCGGCCGTGGCCTTGCCAATTCCGGCCGCACCGCCAGTGACAATGGTTACTCTATCTTGTAAGCGCATCAAAACCTCCTAATTGCGGATGATGATGTAGAGCGATTTGGCAAATCGCTCCACAGAACAGCCCACAATTATACTCCCCATTTCACAATGGATGCTGCCCAGACGTAGCCAATACCAGCGGCGACTATTGCCATCAAGTCGCCGTCCTTTAGTCTGCCTTGTCGCAATCCTTCCTTGATGCCAAACATCGCGTCTTGTTCGCCGGTGTGGCCGATGTCGCCCAGGTAGACGGATTGCTCCTCGCGCAAGCCGAGGCGGTCGAGCATCTCCTGATGACCGGAGGGTTTGATCAGCACCATGTTGAGAAAGTCAATGTCCTCGCGGGTATAGGGGGAGCCGTCGGGTTGACGGCCGCTTTTCCGCAATGCCTCATCCACGCAATGGAGCCAGTTGTCCATTGAAACTTCGTTCAGCCGGTTCTTCATCGCTTCCGGCTCAACGAGGTCGAAGTAAAAAAGCCCTTCGGCCACTGCCTGGTCCGTCGGAAACTGCACTGTACCGCTGGCCGGGACGATGACATGCTTGCTCATTGAGCCGTCGGCCATCAGATGTGAGCCGAGAACGCGGTTGCGCGACCAGCCCTTACGCAGCAACATCGCCCCACCGCCGGAGCCGATATTCCATAGGAAGGTTGTGCGCGGATTCTTGAAATTGATGAAGTCACTGACGCGATACCCCCCGGCAATCAAAACGGTATTCACATCGGGGTCGGCGATCATCATATCGCGAGCCATCTTGATCGCGCCGACGGTGGTGGCACAGCGGGTGTGCAGGTCAATCGCCCAGGCGTTGGTCGCGCCGATCTCGTGGGCGAGGTGGATGCCGGATGTCCAGAGTATATATTCGCGCCACTCTTCGGTGGTGCAAAGCACAACGTCGATCTCTTTGGGGTCAATGTCGCTTTGGGAAAGGCAATCGAGGGCGGCCTGGATGCCCATCTCGTTGGCATGGTCGTCCGGCCCAGCGATATGTTTGCCGGTGATGCCGAATTTGTCGCGGATGACCCATTCGGGATAACCGCTGGCTGCGGCGATGTCGGCGGCCGTCATATAGCCAGGGGGTGAATAGGTTCCGACGCTGACGATTCCGACTGTGTTGTCTACGGACAAGTGTGCCTCCGAGATGGTAAGCGGTAAGCGGTAAGCAGTTATCAGTTAACGGTATATCTAACCGATTACCGATTACGGAATACCGAATACCGATTACCGACCTTGTGGAATTTTTATAGCACAGGGGAGTGACAGGAAAGTTACAAATCTGTCTTTTTCGATACGAATGGCACAAATGACGCGAATATTTAGGTTTCATTCGTGAAATTCGTGTCGTTCGTGTTGAGAGAAACATAACGGCCGAGGAAGGCCAGGGCTTCTGCCAACTGTGTGAAGCGGATTTCGCTGTTGCTTTGCACGTGGCGGATGGTGCCATGCCAGACGGCCGTTTCCCCTTCACCACTGCCCGCACCTTCCTGGACAAAGCGCAGAATGAAGGAGTTGACGGCCGTTTCGTGGGTGGGGGAAGGGGGTTGAGTCATGGGCTGTAACAGAGATTGGAGATTAGAGATTTGGAGATTGGGGTTGGTGTAGTGGTTTATTGGTATATTGATATAGTTGTAGGGATAGGATACAGATGGAGGTTGCAAGGAAGTTACAGATGGTAAGTCATGATCCATTTCCCCGGCCATCCCCACAATGAGATAGCGTGGCGGGAACGATTTGAGGTCCCAGTTCGTTTTTTATTGAGAGGGATTGGGGGTTAGAGATTGAGATTGGAGATTGGTGTACTGGTGTACTGGTGTATTGGTGTATTGTTCAGTATACCAATATACGAATACACCAATACACCGGCATTCCATCAATAAGCCGTAGATGAGGCGTGGTTGGCAAGGTGAGTGGCAACAGGTAGTATGGGTTATGGGAATTGTGTTTAGATTAGTTTTGCATCCAATAGTGCTTTTTTGGTTGGGGGTGAGTGTCGTCATCAGCTCGGCCGTGGCTTGCAACGAAACGGCCGATCCACAATCATCAGAGGGAACGGCCGTAGCCGAGGCGTTGTCCGCTGGGACGGCTACCTTTCCGCCCCCGCCAACCGCACACACCACGCCCACCACCCCGGATACCGCCCCTGTCATCGCCCCGGCGACAACAGGGGAAGCTTATCCGGCGGCGGCCACCTCTTCTCCGGCTGGTAATGGTTCCCCCTACCCGCCACTGGCTAACACTGCCACGACCGGACCTTATCCGGCGGCCACACAACCGGGAGGGACGGCCGTGCAACCGGGCGACTTAACCCCTGCGGGTGATGTCTTTTTGCCGATGGTGGGCGAGGGGCCGCCACCGACGCCGACGGTTCCAACCGCCACTCCCACCCCTTCGCTGACGCCAACGCCGTCAATCACGCCTACACCGGCACCAACCATGCCGCCGACGCCTTTTCCAACTGTGGATTTTGCGGCCGCGCGGACTGAACTTCAAGCCAGCGGGCAGGAGATCGCCTATAACAAGGTTGGTTTCCATGTCACCTTCTTGCAAGACAAGTCCCATCTGGATGAGTATATGCGGCGGTTGGACGAAGCGGGCGTGCCGTTCTTCCTGAAGAGCGTGGACAATGCCGAGCCGATTTATGAGGCGCAGGAGTTGATGAAGGCCAGCGGCGTGCCGCATGTGTTGGTCTATCGAGCGACGGCCTATGATGTGCCGGACTACTCGTTGCCGCCACAGCAAGCGGCCGAACGCTATTGGCAGCTCAATCGCGACGCCTTCCCGCCGGAGCTGGACCCGTCGCTGGTCTGGCTGGAGACGATGAACGAGCCGGACAAGGAGCGCTCGGAGTGGCTGGCGGAGTTTTCGCTGTACACGGCGCAGTTGGCACTGGCTGATGGCTTTCGCTGGGCGGCCTTTGGCTGGTCGTCGGGCGAGCCGGAGCCGGATGATTGGCAAGCCCCGCACATGCTGGAGTTTTTGCGGCTGGTGGGGCAGCATCCCGACCGGCTGGCGATTGCGCTGCATGAGTATAGCTATCTGGCGGATGACATCGGCCACCAATACCCCTTCAAGCTCGGCCGCTTCCAGTCCCTCTTTCGCATTGCCGACCAACACAACATCCCGCGGCCGACGGTGTTGATCACCGAGTGGGGTTGGGAATACAACAACATCCCCGACATCCCCCAGGCGATGCAGGATATTGATTGGGCTGCGCGGCTCTATGCCCCTTATCCCCAGGTGTTGGGAGCGGCGATTTGGAACCTCGGCCGTCTGGGGGAGAACATCATCGAGCTAAACAATGAAGTGGAGTTTTTGGTCGATCCACTAATGGAATATAGCCTGACCCACTACTTCGCGGCCCCACCATCTCCGCAACTGGCCCCCATTCGGCCGGAGCAATTTCCTCCTCCATCACCTTAGTACACTGTTTCAAAGGTTTTAACAATTGTCATTCTGAACGGAGTGAAGAATCCCTTGCAACCTCCTGTACCAGAAATGTACCAGGGATTCCTCGCTCCGAAGACTCCGCTCGGAATGACAGTTGGGTTACTTTTGAAACAACGTACTTAGGCGCGGATTAACCGCATAATCGTACTGTTGGGATAGGGGCAGCGGATTAGAAGCGGATAAACGGATAGCTGGTCGAGTGTTATCCGCTTTTCCGCTCCTATCCGTTGCCGCCGCCAGGTCGCTACTCCCGACGATTTACCAATACAACTACTTCAATTGAATGAACCAATACAATAGACGTTGGTTATTACCCGGCGAGGGCAAGTACCGGTGACTCATAGCCGGGAAAGATGAGCGTGGTCGGGCGGGACGGCCGCCGGGTGGCTGATTCGGCCGTGCGGCGTATGCGTTGGTAGAGGGCGGCCGTCTCCGCGGAAGGTTCAATGTCTAGCTCCTCGGCCAGGATTTTGCGACAGAGGCGGTATTGGCGCAGGGCGGCTTCGTAGCGGCCGTTGCCGGAGAGCAAGATCATCAGCTGGCGGTGAGTGGCTTCGCACCAGGGTTCCAGGCGTAGCAGTTGCCAGGCCACTTCCATGGCGGCGTTGTTGCGGCCGAGTTGGCTGAAATGGTGAAACAGCGTTTGCAAGAGGGCCACTACCTGGTTGCGATAGGTCTCGCGGCGGGCCAACAGCCACATCTCAAATTCGGAACAATCATCGAGATAAAGCCCTTCCAGAAACTCGCCCCGCGCCATTTCGGTCGCCTGTTCAAGGGTGGGCAGTTGTCTTTTGGAGCGAAAGGTGTCGAGGAGGGCGATGTCTGTTTCGCACTTCTCGCCAGTGACGACTTGGACGGTGTGGTAATCGCTTTCCAAACAGCCGGGGATTTTGCTGCTCAGATCATGCAGGGCGCGGCGCAGATGGCCGCGGGCGGCCGTTTGTGGCGCATCCGGCCAGAAGAGGGCGGCCAGATAGTCGCGGGAGACGGCGCGTTGCTCCGCGACGAGATAGGCGAGCAGGGCGATGGTCTTTAACGACCGGAAGCCATTAATACGCTCACCATCTACTTCTACAACTACAGTTCCCAATAATCGAATGGAGCTTCTCATGGTCATCTCTACCTGTCTGACTAATTACACTATTCCGGTACGGGTTGTCTCTGTTACCATCCACAACCATATAAACGGGTGAAGCGGCCGTTTTCCGGTTTTGTTTGGATGGTTACGCAGATGATGCGGATTCCACGCAGATGGCGCGGATAATTGCTCATGACTGCTTACCGCTTGCTGCTTACCGTTCACTGCTTCTAGTAAGAGAATAGATCGGCCGCCAGGCTAAATCTATGCTGAGAAGCTCCTGGTCTACTGTGATATTGAGGAGGTTAGGGCAAAGAGGGGGATAAAAAGGGGGTGTTATAGTTTAGGTAAGGTGAGAAAAAAAGGGGCGGCTCGCTTGACTTGCGAGCCGCCCCTCATAAGAGCATGATTATCCGATTACCTGGCGATGGGTTGGAGGCCAAAGCGTTCGGCAACGGCGGGGGTGATAAGACCCAGGAGCGCGTAGCCAAGACCGGCGACCACGAGTCCGAGCAGGGTAAAGGCGATGCCGAGCAGGATGGCCGCGTAGGAAGTGCCGATGGCCATAGCCGAGAGGCTGAGGGAGGTGACCAGTCCGGCGGCCGTCAACTGCGTATTCCGTGCCTGGTTAGGGACGGGGTTGCCGTTGGTGTCCTTCAACGCCTCATCTGCGCTGTTTGTGCCGGCCGGGTCGCCGCTCTCGACGGCGAAGCGGCCCATCTGGGCATAGGTCAGGCCATTGGAACTGCCCGCTGCATGGTGCTGAATGATGTTGGCCATGCTGAGCGCGGTGGGGATGTTGTTAACGGGCGCATTGGGAATGGAAGCGTCTTCGGGGGTGGTAATGTTCTGGGACGCTAACTGTTGCCCAACGAATGTATTGATATAGACGCCGGTTCCGGCCGTGACCAAACCTGCAATTGCAAACACGATTCCAACAATAATCACCATTTTAGGGAAAAGCTTAACAGCATTCATTTCAAACTCCTGAATCATTATGTGACCTTGCTGGAGATTGAGAATTAAAAGGACATTTTTTGTTTGTAGGGGCAACTCTTGTGGTTGCCCACAACTCTTGTGGTTGCCCACAACTCTTGTGGTTGCCACAACCCTTGTGGTTGCCACAACCCTTGTGGTTGCCACAACCCTTGTGGTTGCCCACAACCCTTGTGGTTGCCCACAACCCTTGTGGTTGCCCACAACTTTTGTGTTGCCCACAACTTTTGTGTTGCCCACAACTT
>CAYPHY010000078.1:0-9110 GCA_964410625.1 uncultured Ardenticatenaceae bacterium
GTTCCTCAGCCGCGCTATCGGCCGGTTATCTATCAGCTAGGGGCGTGACAATAGCTGACTTTGCGCGGAAACAAAGTATAGTTATGGTATGGTCTTTTGGTTTCGTTTTGTCTTACTTGTTGTTCTGCTCACGGCCGCTTGTAGCAGCCCGGCCCCAACCATAGAGATTCCTCAATCAACGGCTGATCCAACGGCCGATCCCGCGTCCGTTTCCTCTCCCACCCCGGAACAAACGCCAACCCTTCCGGCTTCGCCGACGGCTGAGATTGTTCCGCCAACGCTGACCCCGCTGCCGACCGGCCCGGCGGAGACGCCAACGGCCGATGCTACCTTTACCCCTCCTCCTTCAGCCACTGTTGATCCCAACGCGACCGCGACCCTCTCCGCGCCGCTGCCAATTGGCGTGATTGAGCAACCCCCATACCAGGCCAGCGAGTGTAGCGACAAGTATCCCTGCAACGAAGATGTAGCGGGATGGGAGGCGCGGATTCGCGTGCCAGAGGGTTTTGTGGCGAGTTATTTCGGCCGTATTGACGGCCAGCCGACGGCGATTACCTTCGGGCCGGAGGGTGACCTCTATATCGCGGCGATGGATGGGACAATTTATCGCATGGATGAAAGTGGAGAAGCGGTTGTCTATGTGGATGGGTTCCGCGTGCCGACGGGGTTGGCCTTCCAGCCATGGACGGAGAAGCTCTTTGTCTCCAATCGTGTTCTTGACCAAAATGTGGATGGTGAGTCGCAGGTGTCGGTGGTGGAAAATGGGCGAGTACGGTCGCTAATCACCGGCTTGCCTTGCTGCTATACCTCCTACCACGCCGCCAATGGCATCGCCTTTGGGCCGGATGGCTATGGTTATGTCGCGGCCGGCGGCCGTGCGGATCACGGTGAAATATTGGAAGGGCCAAACAAGGGGGAGCAAGATGAACTCCATCCGTTGGAAGCGAGCATTTTGCGTTTCAGCCCAGACGGCCGCGAAGTGGAACCCTACGCACGCGGCTTCCGCAATGCCTATGACATTGCCTGGGACGCTGACGGCCAACTGTATGCAACCAACAACGGCCCTGACTTCGGGCCGCCAGAGGACTTCTACAAGGTCGTCCCCGGCGGAGAGCATGGCTACCCCTGGTATGATTGTGATGCCTGCTTTCCGGCTCCGGCCGGTGTCGAACTGGTGCCGCCCATCCATAACTTCCCCCCCCACAGTTCGCCGACGGGCGTGACCGCCTACTTGAGCAGTCAATTCCCCGGTTATTACAACAGCCTCTTCGTCACCTTGTGGAGCGCTTTTCCGGGAGCACAGAAGGTGGTCTGGTTTGCGCCGGGCGGCCGTGATGCCACCGATTTCGCCACCGGCTTTGCCGCGCCGATTGATGTCACCGTCGGGCCGGAGGGCAGCCTTTACGTGGCGGATTGGGCGACGGGGATTATTTTTCGGATAGAATATCAAATGTCAATTGACAATTAACAGTTGACAATTGTCAATCAAAGATTAGGTGTGATCGTGCAGAGTCATGTAGTTGTGTCGAAAATTGCGGAGCGATATGCGGCCGTACAAGAGCGAATCGCGGCTGCTGCGCGACGTGCGGGAAGATCGGCCGATGAGCTTACGCTGGTGGCGGTGACAAAGACGTGGCCGGCAGAGGTGGTGGTGGCCGCTTACCAGGCAGGGATGCGCCACTTTGGCGAGAACCGCGCAGAAGAGTTGGCGGAAAAACGGCCGTTGGTAACGGCCGCGCTCGGCAACCCGGATGACATCACCTGGCATCTGATCGGCACGCTGCAAAGCCGCAAAACGGGATTGGCGGCCGAACATGCCGATCTCTTCCATGCCCTTGACCGGCAAAAAATTGCTCGTCGTCTCTCCGGGGAACGAGAGGAATTAAGTCGGCCGCCTCTGCCCGTCTTCTTAGAAGTCAATCTGTCGGGTGAAACAACCAAATCAGGGTTCGCGGGTTTTAATTGGGAAAGTGATGCAACACAGCGCGAGAATTTGCGTACTTATTTAATAGAAACGCTGGCTTGGCCGGGGTTGGCTGTGGTTGGCTTGATGACCATGGCCCCCTGGGACGTAGAGCCGGAGATCATTCGCGCGGTTTTCCGGCGGACGCGCGAATTGGCGCAATGGCTACAAACGGCCGTGCCGGAAAGCAAGCTGCCCTATCTGTCTATGGGCATGACCGATGATTTTGAAATAGCGATTGAAGAAGGCGCGACCCATGTGCGGGTCGGCCGCGCCATCTTTGGTGAAAGAAATTAACGACTGAGAGAATAATAATATGGCACTGATTCCAGTTATTAATGCAATATTTTGGCTTATTTATGCCTTACTATGGGCGCGGATTATCCTCTCCTTTATCCGCCCTGATCCTTATCATCCCACCTGGGGGCCGATTGTGCGCGGTGTGTATGATGTGACCGAACCGATCCTAGGCCCCATTCGTCGCCTGCTGCCGCCGATGGGCGGCCTTGATTTTAGTCCGTTGATTGTTTTTCTGTTGTTGCGTTTGTTACAAGGTGTGGTCATTAACCTTGTTGTTTGACAAGGCGAGTGATTAACGCAGAGGCGCAGAGGGATAGAGACGCAGAGAAAAGAATTACCTCTCTGTGTCTTTGCCTCTCTGCGCCTCTGCGTTTTTTGTTTTCTCAATTACAACTGCTACTACCCAGAACGCCAAATGAGGGACTTGGCCGGAAATTGATACAGCTCGATTCGCCAGGGGGTGAGCTTTAGCACGCCGTAATCGGGATGATCAGGGGCGATAAACATCGGCGTGGGATCATAACCTAATGGTTCCGGTGCGTTGCTGAACAACTCCCAGACATGTTGTTTGCTTTCCAGATCGTCGGCCCATTCGGCCGAGCACTCCACATAAACCGGCTTGGCAATGTCGGCAATATAAGCCAGCGACACATAAGGGTGATGGGTGATGTGTTTGGCCTTGTGCGAGGTGCGGCGGGTGGCGATCCAGCCCGTCTTGCCTTCCCAGATGGGGTGCAGGATGCGTGAGCGAATCCGGTTTTGCCGGTCGAGCGTAGCAACATTGCACCACACCATCTTGTGAACACGTTCCAAAAACAGTGCTTCCATCTCTTCAAATGGCGTTGAATCCATCCTGATCTCTCCTGACGATCCACGAATTTTCACGAATCTACACGAATCAATTTTATCCTCGCCTCAGAATTGGTCACTTAAACCACAGGTGAGGATTTGTAGAATGCCTGCGGACTGTAACTAAGCTTAATTGGTGAAAATTCGTGTAAATTAGTGGATCTTTAGCGCAGGCCGGTGAGTTGGCGGGCGATGACCATGCGCTGGATTTCGCTGGTTCCTTCGTAAATTTCGGTGATCTTGGCGTCGCGGAAGTAGCGTTCGAGCGGCATTTCCTTGCTATAGCCCATGCCGCCGTGAATCTGGATCGCCTCGGTGGTTACATACATCGCCGTTTCGCTGGCATAGAGCTTGGCCATGCTCGCTTCCAGGGTGTAGCGACGGCCGCTCTGCGCTGCGTCCATCTTCGCCAACGCCGCCTGGTAGATCAGCAAGCGGCTGGCTTCGACGCGGCACTTCATATCGGCCAGCTTTTGCTGGATCATCTGGAAGCCGCCGATCTTTTGCCCAAACGCTTCGCGCTCCTGGGCATATTGGATACTGGCTTCTAAGGCAGCCTCGGCAATGCCCAACGCTTGCGCGGCAATGCCAATACGTCCGGCGTCGAGGACGGTCATGGCGATCTTGAACCCTTCCCCTTCTTCCCCCAGCCGGTTTTCCACTGGACACTCATAGTTGTCGAAGAGGATTTCGCTGGTCGCGCTGGCGCGGATGCCCAGCTTCGGCTCCGTCTTGCCGCGGCTGAAGCCCGGTTTGTCCGTTTCGATCAGAAAGGCGCTGATGCCGCTGTGCTTCTTTTCTGGTTGGGTCATGGTGAAGAGGACGATGAAGTCGGCATAGGGGGCAGAGGTGACCCAGGATTTACGGCCGTTGATCACATAATGCGTTCCTGCCTCGTTCAGCACGGCACGGCTGCGCATCGTCCCCGCGTCGCTGCCACTCATCGGCTCGGTCAGGCTATAGGCGGCGATCTTCTCTCCGCTGGCAACGGGGACAAGGTACTTTGCCTTTTGCGCTTCTGTGCCAAATTTCATCAAGCCATGACAGTAGAGCGAATTGTTGACCGACATGATCGTGCCGTGGCTGGCGTCGGCTTTGCAGATTTCGGTCAGTGCGAGCACATAGGCCAGCGTGTCCATCCCCGCCCCGCCATACTCCTCCGGTACTTCGATGCCCATGAAGCCAAGTTGGCCCATTTCGCGCACCGTATTGAGGGGGAACTCGGCCGTTTCATCATGCTCGGCAGCGATTGGGGCAACGGCCCGCCGGGCAAAGTCCTGCGCGGCTTGCTGGATCATGCGGTGTTCGTCCGTAATGAAGTTAAACATAATTCCTCTTTTCAGTAGTCAGTGGGTGGTTGTCAGTAGGCAGTAATCGGTGAGCGGTAATCTGAGGGCTGATTACTTTTTACCAACTACCAAGATTCTGAGTCTCCCAGTCTCTCAGTCTCTTAATCTCTAATCTCCAATCTCCTCCTCCGGCAACACCACCTGATGTACTTCGGCATGGTGGAGAAGGGTCTCAAAGTCATCGGCCGTCAGCTCAATCCCCTGCTCCCAGCGACGCCGTTCGGCCAGCCAATAGCGGCCTTCTTTAGAATGCAGTAGCTGGTTGGGAATGGACGGCCGCGTAGGGGGGCCAAAGCGGCTGCGAATGGTGCTGGTATGTAGCTCGGCGGGATGAATCTGGTGAAAGGCTAAGGCCCCTTTCTTCTGTTTGATGAGAGCCTCGGCCTGTTCGGGCGGCATAAAGGCGAAAAGATTCAGGCGATTATCGTCTTGTTGAAATTCACAAGCCAGGCAGAACCACTTGGGTGGCACGCGCCGTTCGCGGCCGCCACGTGAATAGCCGCTGAGCCGAAAATACCAGTTGGTATAGCGCATCGGCCGCGCCCAATAAAAGGCGGGTTCGTCCGTTTCCCCTTTTGCTTCCGCTTCCAACGGCAGTTGCCCAGAACGTTTGTCTTCGACATAGACGCCCACATCGTCCAGCACCAGAGTGAGACCACTATGCCAATAACGCTTCAACGTTAGTTCGACACCCCAAACAATGGCCAGCGCCAGCGGGATGGCCCCGATGCAGGAAAGAAAGGGCGTATAGTCATACAAATTAGTGGGCAAAAGCGCAGGCAGGAGGTTGCGCAGGAGGAGAAAGGCCACGGCCAGACCAGCAAAAAGGGAGATAAACACGGCCGTGCGTAGCCCGCTGTGTTCCTGGTCGGCGTATAGGACTTGTCGAGGGGATTCGGCCGTTGTCATAGGCCAAATTGTAACACTGCCCGCCGGGTGTTGGCAATTGTAGCGCGGGTTGGCAGCAGCTACAGTTCGTACAGCGATTTTCCTAAATCGCTTCTCGATTGCTACTACTGAGAAGGCGCGATTTACCAAATCGCGCTACAAAGTGAGGTGGATTTGGTTGGCAGAGGGGTCTTGGGTGATGATCTGGCCGTTCGTACGTTCCATGCGATAGCCCTGCTCCTGCAAGCGGCGGCCGGTAGCTTCCAGCGCCTCGGCCGATGGCAACACAATTTCATACCACAACAGCCGTGCGCCATCTTCCGGTGGGGGAGGTGCGCCCACACCTGCCCAGGTGTTAGCCCCCAGATGGTGGTGGTAGCCGTTGGCAGCGAGGAAGGACGCGGCCGAACCATAGCGGGCCATCACATCAAAGCCAATCCCATTGACATAATATTGCTCGGTTGGCGGGATGTGGGCGACGTGGAGATGGATATGGCCGATGATCGTCTCGTCCGGCATCCCTTCCCAGGGCGGCGGGTTCGGGCCAACTTCGCCCAGAACCCCTTCAAAATCGAAAGGGTCTACCGTCATTTTTAGATTACCGCCGGGAAACTGCCATTCGGAACGCGGCCGATCGCGGTAAATCTCAATCCCATGTCCATCGGGGTCGGTCAGATAGATCGCTTCGCTGACGGCATGGTCGGAGTAGCCGCCGATGAGGGTGTTGGTTGCCACCAGATGGTGCAGGGTGCGGCCGAGGTCGCGGCGCGAAGGGAGGAGGATGGCGAAATGATAGAGTCCGCTGCGGCCGCGAACGGGTCGCGCCCCTGGTTGTTCATGGAGGATGAGCAACGGCCGACCCCCCGCCCCCAGGGTGATAGTGTTATTTTCCCGGCTCAGTAAGTGCAGGCCGATATGGTTTTGATAGTAATCAAGCGAGCGATCCAGATCGCTGACGCTGAGAGCGACGCGGCCGATCATTGGCGGTTCCATACTCATCTTCCTTTATAATCTCAGATCGGAGTTATCAAATAAACCACGGATTGATGCGGATTCAACAGATTTTCACGGATGTTTCTGTTTAATGGTGAATGGGTTGTCCTATATAGAGCAATTATAGCAGAAGAACCACGACGCTAATACACGAATACACCAATATACTGATAACTGCTCCGGTATATTGGTGTATTTGTGTATCGGTATAGTCGTGTATCAAATTAGGCTACGACAGGCTCGACTTCGGCCGGTACAGTCTCCGCGACTTTGATGAGTTCAAGATCGATCTCAATTTGAATCTTGTCGCCGACAAGCCAGCCGCCGGTCTCCAGAGCGACGTTCCAATTCAGCTCCCAATCTTTGCGATTGATGGTAGTGGTGGCGGAGAAGCCCGCTTGCTCCTGGCCCCAGGGGGACTTTTGCACGCCATGATATTCCACATCGAGAACTACCGGCTTGGTGATGCCGCGAATGGTCAATTCGCCGTAGAGTTTTCCGCTGTCACTGCTGGTTTGCTCGACACGCGTGCTTTTGAAGGTCATTGTTGGGTGTTCATCCACGTTGAAAAAATCGGCCGAGCGCAGATGCTCATCGCGCTTTTCTTCGCGGGTGTTGATACTGGAGAGGTCAATCTCCGCGTAGACGGTCGTGTTCGTTGGATTGTCCTCATCGAAGTTAATTTCGCCACTGAATTTATCGAATGATCCGCGTACTTTGCTGATCATCATGTGACGGGCGGTGAAAGATATGTGGCTGTGTGCGTGGTCAATTTGCCAGGCCATTGTGTTATAATCTCCTTAGGTTACTTTATTTTCGGAATCAAATTCCCAGTTTATTTTGTCGTTATTAAGTGGACTTTAGTCCGTTTGTCTGCTATAATATTACCGGACTTGAGTCCGCTTGTCAAGTGGTTCAATAAAACCTGTACTTTTGGACAGGAAGCATGTAAAGTAGACTCGGTAACCCGATATGAACGACGTAAATGTGGACGTGGACATGGACATGAACATAATAGAGTTGGTTCCCATTAATGAGCCGCGACTGTACCAACGGCCGGAACGGGCAGACGCGGCCGCCAACCGCGCTCTGATCCTGGAAACGGCCGAACGCCTCTTTGCCGAGCGTGGCGTCGGGGAGGTCAATATGGCCGACATTGCCGAAGCGGCAGGGGTGGGCAAAGGCACGCTCTATCGCCGCTTTGCCAACAAAGCGGAGTTGTGCCTGGCCTTGCTCGATACACAGCTACAGGAATTTCAAGAGACGATGCTGGCGCGAATGCGGGTACAGACGGCCGAACAAGTGAGTTATCGGGAACAACTGGGACAGTTTATTGACAGCCTGGTCTACTTCACCGAAATCCATTCGCCGTTGCTCTGTGAGGTGCAACGTAGCGATCTGGCGACAGACGGACCGAATGTAAATCGGCCGCATTACTGGCTCTATATGACCATCCGAGGGCTGCTGCAACGGGCGGTTCAGGCTGAAGAGTTGCCGGAGCAGCTAGACATTGACTATGTGGCGGAGGCAATTCTCTCGCCGTTGCGGTCGGAGGTCTTTGCGTTCCAGCGCCAGACGCGTGGTTTTTCGCTGGAACGGATCAGTGCGGGATTGCGTTCGATTGTTGCCAGTTTGCGGTGTGCATAATAGATCAGGTGGGGGAGGATTTTAAACCCGCCTTACCGGTTATAAAAGTTACGAATCGCCCCGCATACGGCCGCCACCTGCTCCTCCGTCACCCCCGGAAACATTGGCAACGACAGGATTCGACCCGCCAGTCGTTCCGTCACCGGCAGACTCCCCGGCAGATAGCCAAGTCGCCGGTAAGCTGGTTGGAGATGCACTGGCATTGGATAATGGATCGCCGTCCCGATCCCCTTGGCCTGTAGATACGCCCGCAGCGCATCCCTCTCTTCCACCTGGATAACGAACAAGTGATAAACATGGCTCTCGGCCGCACCGGTTTTGGGCAGCACAAGTGGCAGTCCATCGAGTAAGGCGTGGTATTGTTGCGCGGCCGTCTGTCGCTGCTGGTTGTCGGCGTCGAGGTGGCGTAGGCGCACGCGGAGGACGGCCGCTTGTAGCTCGTCCAGGCGGCTGTTGTATCCGGTGATGTCGCTGATATAACGTTCGCGCCAGCCATACTGCCGCAACAAATGCAGTCGTTCGGCGACATCGGCGCGGTTGGTGACAACCGCCCCCCCGTCGCCAATCGCCCCCAGGTTTTTGGTGGGGTAGAAGCTGAAAGCGGCCGCGTCGCCCCAGGTTCCTACTTTTTGTCCCTGGTAAGCTGCGCCGTGGGCTTGGGCGCAGTCTTCGATCAGGGCGAGGTTGTGGTTGTGGGCAAAATTGAGAATGGGTTGCAGAGCGGCTGCTTGCCCATAGAGGTGGACAGGGATGATGGCGCGGGTTTGCGGGGTCAGGGCGTCGTCGAGCAGCGCCGGGTCGAGGGTGTAGGTGGCCGGGTCAACGTCCACAAAGACGGGTTTTGCCCCGCTGAGTTCGATGGCGGCGGCGGTGGCAACAGCCGTATGAGAGACGGTAATCACCTCATCCCCTGGCCCAATCTCCAGCGCCCGCAAAGCCAGCAACAGCGCATCCGTCCCCGACGCAACTCCCAGGGCATGATCCGCGCCCAGATAGGCGGCAAATTCTTCTTCACAGCGACGTACTTCCTCGCCAAGAATGTACCAGCCGCCGGAAAGAACGCGAGAAACGGCCGCGTCTATCGCTTCCTGCTGCTGCCGGTAACTGATCGCTAAGTCTAC
>CAYPHY010000079.1:0-8005 GCA_964410625.1 uncultured Ardenticatenaceae bacterium
AAGCCCTCCTCCGAATTTTCATAGTCCCACCACCAGGCACGCGGCGCATCATTGACCTCCGGCGGCACAATCGGCCACACCTGCCTTTCCGCATCATAGGTAGAGAGCAAATAGTCTACTCCACGCTGCACCATTGGCTCCTCGGCCGTCGTCCCCACCTCGCGAAAAACATAGAACGCGGTAGACGTGGCAATCGCCGAAGAGGCCTCAGTCCGTAAGTCCGCCTCCAGCCCATGACCGAAGCCCCCATCCTCATTTTGATAAGCGGCCAACGCCTCCAGCACCGGTTGCCCCGTGCCATTCTCAAAGTGATAGGCAAACAAGGCCCGCTCCAACGGCCGTCCATTGCTCATTATATAATTCCGCGCCCATTCAAAATTTTCAGCCGTTAATTGATTTGTCATGTTCTTGTTTGGTAAGCTGGTATATTGATGTATTGGTGTATCGGTGTATTTGCCAATATACCAATACACTAATACACCAGTATACGCTATCCTCTTTCTCTCGCGCCTTCCACGGCCGCCCGCATCTGCGCCAGATGGGTGTCTTGATGGTCGCCCGACTGGTCGGCCGCGCTAAAGCCCAACCGCCAATAGCTCCCCTTCCGCGCCAGAAAAGCTTCCGGCAAAGCGGCGATCAATGCCACCGTCTCCGTCCTGGCATTTTTTAGCTCATCCACCAACGCGCTGACCGTCGGAAACGCCGCCACCGTCGCCGCATTCCGCGCGGCCACATTTCCGCCAAAATCATCGTACCACGCCTCTTCACCACCAAGCAAGTCACTAATAAAGGTCTGGTAACTGCGCTCCGAGTGGATCAAGTGCGCCAGATTTTCCTTCACCGACCACTCCGTCTCCGCCGGACGAAAATCAGCTTGCTCCTCCGTCACATCCTGCAAGAAGGCGTCCAAATCGAGGTTGTTCTTGTCATACCGTCGTCGCAAGACATCGGCCAGTCCGGCTGGGGTTGGTGGAATCTCGGGGATCGGCCGTCCCGTCAGCGGCATCTGCGTCGTCTGCTGCTCCGCCCCGCGATAAAAGACGACTTCCACCGTGTCTCCAGCGCGGAAAGCAGCCAGCGCATTTTGCAGGCTAGGAAAATCCCGCACCGGCAGTCCGGCAACGCTCACGACGACATCCCCAGCCTGCAACCCGGCTGCGGCCGCACCCATGCCCTCGACCACACCATCCAGCCGCACGCCCTCACTCACCGGCACACCAAGCCGCGCCGCAATCTCAGCGCTGAAATCGCTGACAAACACGCCCAGCATTGGCCGCTTAGTAAAGCGCAAATCCTCGCCCGTCTCCAGCACCGAGGCTAAATTCTCTAAACTCATCGGCCATGCGCGGGAAAAGGCGGCCGACAATGTCTCCCACGCCTCACCATCGCCTAGCCCACAATGCTCAACCGTGACGTGTGTTCCGTCTTCGGCCGGTCTGAACGTTACTTCCACCTCTGTTGTTGCCGGATCACCGCGGCCGTTCCAGGTGAAGCCCACCGCCCGGTCCTTTTCCAGCGTGGTAAAGTTACCGCCAGCATAATAGCCATCATTCCAGGCGATATAGAAACGGCCGTTGGGTTTCGGATTCGTCGTCGCCACATCCGCCAGCCACTCGCGCAATGCCGAGCTATTGGTGAAGGCGCGATAGACATCGGCCGCCGGTGCATTTACATTTTGTTCAAACGTCAGGGATCGTCTTTTGTCGGTCATGGCTTCTCCTTGAGAGGCACGCCGAACCAGGCGAAACACCTCTCACCCTGCGACGTGCGATAAAATTAATTCAATTTATCTTAAAGTTCGCAGGCGCTATCACTAGCAGGGGTTTTCATCAGCCCGCACCGATGTTATTTGTGTGATTACCCGAAGGGTTCCCACTCCTAAGTGACTACATCATAGAACAAATGTTTCTTTGTGTCAATGATAAATTAGGAACTAAAATGCAATTCATCTTGACAAAACGTACGGCATTCCGTACCATCGCTTCAGCTTATTTATTAAATAAATGAGGAAAACCATGCCCACACTTACGGCAACAGAAGCAAGAATGAAGCTGTACCGTTTACTAGAGCAAGTCGCCTTAACGCACGAGCCAGTATTGATTACTGGCAAGCAGGCAAACGCCGTATTAATTTCCGAAGAA
The DNA here is from genome assembly GCA_964410625.1 of uncultured Ardenticatenaceae bacterium. Lineage (GTDB taxonomy): Bacteria > Chloroflexota > Anaerolineae > Promineifilales > Promineifilaceae > CAYPHY01. The sequence goes on from CAYPHY010000079.1 coordinate 2,142, forward strand.
GACTGGCGCTCCATTGAAGAGACGATCTATCTTCTCGGCATCCCCGGTATGCGTGAGTCCATTGTTGAGGGTCTTCAGACGCCAATTGAAGAATGCGATGATGAGGTTGAATGGTGACATGGCGACTCGTTTTCACGAAACAAGCACAAAAAGATGCGAAAAAGTTATCGGCTTCCAATCTACGCCCTAAAGCGGAGGCACTGTTAGCGATTTTGCGTCAGGACCCCTACCAAACCCCACCACCATATGAGAAGCTTGTTGGTGACCTAACCGGCGCGTACTCACGACGAATCAACATCCAACACCGTCTGGTGTATCAGGTATTAGAAGCAGAACGAACTGTGAAAGTGATCCGTATGTGGACACACTATGAATAATACTGTTATCCGTCCAGTTCTTCTCCCTCAACACACTAACCGCTTGTAGAAGCCATTAAGCAGGCAAAACAAATTAACAACTGACAATGGATGTGTTTCATCTCAGTTGAAACTGTAGCGACAATCCTCTGGATTGTCACGACAAACCAGGAGGTTTGTCGCTACGGGGCCGCAACTTACATGAAACATACCCTAACAATTGCCAATTACCCCCCTAAATACGCCCGCTTCACCACCGGGTCATTCGCGATATCCTGCGGTGCGCCGGAGAGAACCACGTTGCCCGTCTCCAACACATAAGCGCGAGAGGCATAGCGCAAGGCCAAATGCGCGTTTTGCTCCACCAGCAATATCGTCGTCCCCGCCTGGTTGATCTCGTGCAATGTCTTGAACAAAGATTGCACCAACAACGGCGACAGCCCCATCGAAGGTTCATCGAGCAACATCAGCAGGCCCCGCCGCATCAAGGCACGGCCGACGGCCAACATTTGCTGTTCGCCGCCACTCATCAAATCGGAAAGCTGGTCTTTGCGCTCCTCCAAACGGGGGAAGATGGCAAATACGCGCTCCAGATCTTCGGCCACCTCGGCCGTATCGCGACGGCCGAACGCCGCCAGCCTCAAATTCTCCAAAACGGTGAGATTGCCAAAGATACGCCGCCCCTCCGGGACCAGTGTGATCCCAAAATTGCGGACGATCTGCCCCGCGCTATAACCCAAGAGATTTTCCCCGCGATAGGAGATGCTGCCGGAGGTGACACGGCCGCCCAACTCCGCGATTTGGCCGATGATCGTCCACAGCGTGGTGGACTTGCCTGCCCCGTTGGCCCCGATCAGCGTCACCATCTCCCCCTCCTCCACGTCGAAGGAGATGCCATGCAGCGCCTGAATCGCCCCGTAATGCACCACCAGCTCTCTGACCGATAAGAGCGTCAAGCGACCTCCTCGCCCAGATAGGCTTCAACCACACGTGGGTTGTTGCGAATCTCCTCCGGCAGCCCTTCGGCAATCGTTTTGCCAAAGTCCAACACCTGAATCCGGTCGCAAATCCCCATAATCACCCGCATCTGGTGCTCAATAATCCAGATCGTCACCCCAAACTGCTCGCGTACCCATTGGATCAACTCCATCAATTCGCTGATTTCCCCCTGGTTCATCCCCGCCGCCGGTTCATCCAACAGCAACAGCTTCGGCCGCATCACCAACGCACGGCAAATCTCCACCCGCCGCTGGACGCCATAGGGCAGGTTGCGCGGCCGTTCCTGGGCAAATGGTTCCAACCGGAAAAGGCGCAACAGTTCCAGCGCCGCGGCCGTCACCTGTCGCTCCTCCTGCTTCAGCCGCGAGGTCAGAAAAAAGGTGTCCACAATCCCATACTCCACCTGCGAAAAATAGGCGATCCGCAAATTGTCGAGGACGGATAGTTCATGCCACAGGCGGATATTTTGGAAGGTTCGGCCGATGCCCAACGAGGTGATCTGGTGCGGGCGACGGCCGTTCAACCGCGTCCCAGCAAAGAGCAGCTCTCCCGCCGTCGGGCGATAAAGGCCACAGAGCAGATTAAAGACCGTCGTCTTGCCCGCCCCATTCGGCCCAATCAGCCCCACCGTCTCACCTGGATAGAGCGCGGTGTTGAACTCAGAAACGGCCGTCAATCCCCCAAAGGCATGGGTCAGCCCACTAATCTGCAATAAAGGTGTTACATCCACATCCACACCCACATCCATAAATCACTATCGCGCCCTCCGCCGCCCATTGCTCATATGTTTACGCGGATGACGCGGATAAAACGCAGATAACGCGGATTTCTTCATTGTTCATTGTTCATTGTCTCATTGTCTCATTGTTCATATGGTTACGCAGATGACGCGGATAAAACGCAGATAACGCGGATTCTTTCATTGTTCATTGTTCATTGTCTCATTGTTCATTGTCTCATTGTTCATTGCTTACTAGTGCTTCTTCTGCCGACGGAAAATACCGCCGCAACCGCGGGAATATGTCTCCTAACTCACGGTCGCCAAAGAGACCGCTGGGACGAAAGAGCATCAGCAAGATCAACAACAACGGTGTGATCACCCAACGGTAAATGTCAAGCGGCCGTAACGCCTCCAACAACAAAGTAAAGCCAATCGCGCTGAGAATCGAGCCGCTGATCGAACCCATCCCGCCCAAATAGACCATCACCAGAATTTGTGTGGACTGCAAGATAAAGTAGCTTGACGGGTTGACAAAGCCCAATAGATGGGCGTGCAGCCCCCCGGCAATCCCCGCCAGTCCACAGCCGAGCATGAAGGCCACCAGCTTCAGCCGCCGGGTATTGACCGTCATCAGTTCGGCGGCGATCTCATCCTCGCGAATGGCAACCACCCCCTTGCCGACGGTCGAGGTGACAAAATTACGCACGACCACAATGGTGAGCACGGCCGCAACAAACGTCCAGACCAGCAGCCAGGGCACTTCGAACACCCCATTCATCACTCGCAACACACCGCCCATGCCCATGAAACCCCGCGCCCCGCCGATGGCATTCAGGTTTTCGATGATGCTCTTAAAGATGAAGTTCGCCGCCAGCGTGATGATCGCCAGATAGTCGCCCCGTGTGCGAAAAGAGGGGATGGCAACGAGCAGGCTGAAGAGCGCGGCCGCAATCCCCCCCGCCAGCAAAGCCAACGGAAAGACAAGCACCGACGCCCCCGCCGGCAGGAGTGGTGCGCCAAACACATTGTCCTGCGCCAATAACCACACCGTCAGCAGCGACGCGCTATACGCCCCCACGCCCATGAAGGCGGCATGGCCCACCGAGAACTCGCCCATATAGCCGTTGATCAGGTTCAGGCTGACGGTCAGGATGATATTGATCCCGATAATCGTCAGCAGAAACTCGGTATAGCTATTGAACAGCCCCAACCAGGAGGGGACAACCGTCAGCAAAAAAACAATACCGGCGAGAATCACCAGGCCATATCGTCTCATAGGGTTCGTTCAAGCATCAGATAAACGAGCAGAAACCGGGTTTCTCCAAGAAACCCGGCTTCTCAAATTATACCTTTGTACGGCGCGGGACACCGAAGAGGCCGGTCGGCCGAATCGCCAAAATCAGCAACAACAACGAGAAGGCGATCAGGTCGCGATAAGTGGAAGGCAAAAAGGCGGCCACATAAATTTGGGTGAAGCCGAGGATATAGCCGCCAACCATCGCCCCGCGAATGGAGCCGATGCCGCCCACGACGGCGGCGATAAACGCCTGCCAGCCGACCAACAGCCCCATGTCATAACTGAGAATGGGAAAGGCCGTGCCATACATCACCCCGGCCAACGCCGCCAACGCCGAACCGACCACAAAGGTCATCACAATGATCGCATCCACCGAGATACCCATCAGCGGCACAGCCAGCCGGTCATAGGAGATAGCCCGCATCGCCATGCCCCAGCGGCTGCGTTGCACCAATAACCACAGCCCGCCCATCGTCACGAAGGAAAGGACTATCACCAACAGCTTCACGCTGGTAATACTCAGTCCACCGATGTTATAGACGGTGTTGGGAATCAGGGCGGGAAATTGGCGGTCGCGTGCGCCGAGCAGGGCCAGATTGCCATACTCCAACAGCAAGCCACACATCAGCGCGGTGATGACCAGATAGAGGCGGTTCGCCCCCCGCTTGCGCAACGGCCGATACGCCACCCGTTCAATCGTCACCCCCACCACGGCCGTCACCACCATCGCCAGCAAAATCGTCACCGGCAGGATGATCCAGGAAGGCAACGAAAAGGGGAGTTGAATCTCAAAGCGGTTGAGCAGCAGCGTGCCGATGAAATAACCGGAATACGCCCCGACCATAAAGATGTCGCCATGGGCGAAGTTGATCAGCAGCAACACGCCATAGACCATCGTATAGCCGACGGCGATCAGCGCCAAAAAACTCCCCCATTGCATGGCATTAAGGAAGTGTTGGAGAAAGGTGTCGAGGGACATAAATCGGAGACTGAGAGATTAGGAGACTGAGAGACTAAAAGACTGAGAGCGTTCTCATAATCTCCAGTCTCTCAGTCTCTTAGTCTCCCAGTAGTCTCTTCTTTACGGGCAAACGGAGTCGTAGAAACTCACTTCCCCGCCTTGAATCTGGACGATGACTGCGCACTTGATTGGGTCGCCCTGTTCGTTGAAGGTCATTTCGCCGGTGATGCCGTCGAAATTGCTGATCGCCGCCAGCCCCTCGCGCACGCAGAGACGATCGGCCGCCAGATCACCCGTGATGTTGCCACAATTCTGCATCGCCTGGGCCATCAGCCGCATTGCATCCCAGGTCAACGCACCCACATCGCTGGGAATCTCGCTATGACGCTCGTTAAAGGCGTCAATGAACTCCTTCGTCGCGCCAGTCGCGCCGGAGGCCACATAGTGGGTGCTGAAGAAATAGCCGTCGCACGATGCACCACAAAGCTCCAACAGTTGCGGGTCGCCCCAGGAGTCGCTGCCGACGATGGGCATCGTCAGCCCCAATCCCTGCGCCTGCTCCACAATCAACGGCACTTCATTATAGTATTGTGGGGTGAAAAAGATGTCGCAATCGGCCGCGCCGATGTTGGTCAACTGTGCGCTGAAATCCTGGTCGCCGGTCGAAAAAGTCTCATAGGCGACGACGGAACCGGCCCCATGAATCTCTTCCCACGCGCTGCGGAAGTTTTCGGCCAGACCATTGGAATAGTCACTGCCGATGTCATAGAGCACACAAGCCCGCTCCGCCCCAAACTCCTCGGTGGCAAAGTTCGCCACCACCGGCCCCTGGAAGGGGTCGAGGAAGGGTGCGCGGAAGACCCACGGCCGATTGAGCGTCGTATTTGGGTTGGTTGACCAGGGGCTGATCATCGGCGTTTCCAAATTGTTAGCCACCTCGCCAGCGGGAACGGCAGCCACACTGGCGTTCGGCCCAACCAATACCAACACCTCATCCTGCGTAATCAGCTTATTAGCAACGGCCGCTGCCCCTTCGGCCGCGCCGTTGTTGTCCTCCGTCACTAACTCCAGTGTATACTGCTCGCCGCCGATCTCCAGACCGCCGGCCTCGTTCACTTCTTCGACAAACATTTCGGCCGCTACCCGCGAATGTTCGCCCACCTTGGGGATACCACCCGTCAGCTCAAGGTTCAGCCCGATCTTCAGCGAGTCACCACCCCCCGCCTGGCAGCCAGCGGTGAGCAGGACAACGGCGAGAACAAGCCACCAACGAACAACAGACCTGCGTGATAAAAACCTGTCCATTCAACTACCTCCTAGAATCGAGAACGTCGCCAAACGAATTAGATCGGTAAGATATACCGATTGTTCGAGATCGGCAAGATTATCATATAGTCAGTTGCAGGGGTAAGACAATGAGGGGAAATGGACAATGAACAATGAGACAATGAACAATGAAAGAATCCGCGTCATCTGCGTTTTATCTGCGTCATCCGCGTAACCGTTTGAGAAATGAACAGTGGGACAATA
>CAYPHY010000080.1:0-7116 GCA_964410625.1 uncultured Ardenticatenaceae bacterium
AGAAAATGCTAAACTCGCGTTCATTTGCCTAAATTCGATGCAATTACGTAAGCCTTAATACAGTGTTTCAATAGTGATCGCAACGTCATTCCGAGCGGAGCGAGGAATCCCTTGCGATTCCGTTGACCAGCGAATTGACAGGGATTCCTCGCTCCGAGGACTCCGCTCGGAATGACAGTTGTTCGAACTTTTGAAACAGTGTACTTAATCTCCTGTAACTCAGGACCGAAACCATGAATGTATCCTTAATTGCTACGATTAAAAACGAAGGGGCAGCGCTCATAACGCTGCTCGATTCAGTACTAAACCAGACACGGCCGCCCGATGAAGTGATCATCTGTGATGGCGGTTCCAGCGACGATACGCTGCAAATTCTGGAACAGTACCAGCAATGGTTGCCGCTAACCGTGATCCACGCCCCTGGCAGCAATATCAGCCAGGGTCGGAATCGCGCCATTGCCGTCGCCGCCGGTCCGCTGATCGCCGTCACCGATGCAGGGGTTGTCCTCTCCCCACGCTGGCTAGAGTCGTTGGTGGCACAAATGTCGGCCGAAAACGCGCCCGTGGTCAGCGGTTGGTTTGAACCCGACCCCTATACCGACTTTGAGGTCGTCATGGGCGCGACCGTTCTGCCCGCAATCAACGACGTAAACCCACAGAAATTCTTACCCTCCAGCCGCTCCGTCGCCTTCCAAAAAAGTGCCTGGGAAGCGGTTGGCGGCTATCCGGAATGGCTCGATTACGGCGAGGACCTCGTCTTTGACCTGGCACTGCGCGAACGGTATGGCCCATTTCCTTTCGCCCCCCGCGCTGTCGCCTACTTTCGGCCGCGCAGCAACCTCCGTTCTTTCTTTCGCCAATACTTCTACTACGCTCGCGGGGATGGCAAAGCCAACCTGTGGCCCAAACGCCACGCCGTTCGCTATCTGACCTACCTGGTCGGCCTACCCTTCATCCTGCGCCTGCTCTGGCGCGAGCGCTGGCCGGGATGGGTGCTGCTACTGCTCGGCACGGGAGTCTATACCAAACGCCCCGCCCAACGCCTTTGGGAAAATACCTGGGGCTGGCGCTTCCCCGCCCGCCTATGGGCACTCTCCCTCATCCCCATCATCCGTTTTATGGGCGACCTGGCTAAGATGATCGGCTATCCCATTGGACTGTGGTGGCGCTGGCAAAATCGCGGCCGTATTTTGGAATCGCAGAGTTAGCTGGCGTTAACTATTAGAAACGGGGGTTCTGTCAGAACCCCCGTTTCTATATGGATGTCATGTTCTTCATGGTTTAACTCAAAATGAGCATCATTGTCTTTACCATCAGCCAATGATAGTATGGAGGATTAGATAGGTTTGTACACAGCTTCGCAGAAGAAGCGGTGTTCTCGTCATTATGGTAATTAATCGTCGGCCGCCCCGCTACCCACGCCGTGGCCCTTCCTGCTTATTAGTCCTGTTTGTCATCTTTGGCATTGCCGTCAGCCTCTATGTCATCCAGAACGCCGAGGAAGTGCGCAGCGCGATCATCCCTACCGCCACGCCGGAACCCACTCGTTCGGCCACTGAACTGGCGGTGCTGGCGGAGTTGAGCAGCGGCGACGGCGAAATTGAAGAAGCGATTGGCTATTACGAACAGGCGATTCTACTCGATGGAACCAACCCCGAGGTCTACATCCGTCTGATCAACCTCCTGGTTCAAGAAGGGTATGCTGAGCGTGCGGTAGAGAAGGCGGAGTTAGCCACTGTCTTGGCCCCAGAGAATGATGCGGTGTGGACGGCCGCAGCGGCCGCCTATATCGCCGAAGGCGACCGCCTCGGTGACATGGGTGACATTAACGATTCCAATCTGGCGTATGCCAGCGCCGCCCAGGCCGCCCGGCGAGCGATCTCCCTCAACCCGGAAAACGCCACGGCTTATGCTTACGCTGCCGGAGGAACGGTACTCCAGGAAGACCCCGAACAGTATGAGCAAGCCGAAATCTTTGCCGATGATGCCATCGTCATTGATCCCAATAACGCCATCGCCCGCTACTATATGGCAACTGTGTTTACCTATCAGGGGCGTTATCCCCAGGCGTTGGAACAGTACCAACTCGGTGTAGAAATCGATCCTTCCAATCCTGCTCTACACATTGGCCTGGCCTACAACTACTTTGGAACAGGCAGTATCCCCGAAGCCTTGCTCTCTTTTGATGATGCGATCAACGTTGATCCCGACAACGCCATTGCCTACGACGGCCGTGCCTATATGTATCTCCAACTGGGCGACGCCCCGCTGGCCCAGGAAAACGCCCTGGAAGCGGTGCGCCTCAACCCCAACATGGCCCGCGCCCAGGGGCGGCTCGGCGAAGCCTATTTCCGGCAAAACAACTACCAGGAAGCAATCGGCGCCTTAGAAAAAGCGGTTGCCCTCTATGAAACACCAACTGATCTGAACGCTCGCTTCTTTGAAATGTTAGCCACCGCCTATGTGCGCCGCGACCTCAACGATTGCCCGCTTGCTGTACCGCTTTTTGAGCAGGTCCTGGACGTAACTTTTAACGAACTGCTCATCGCCAGCGCACAGGAAGGGCTGCTCGAATGTCGTCGCGCTACGCTCGGAACCGTACCTGAGATCGCGCCCGATCCAAACAGTGATAATGACGTTGACACTAATAGTGTGGACACAAATAGCGGGGACACACTACCCCTGGAGCCAACCAACGAAGGGGAACTGCCAGCCACCCCAACAACGCCCGCTATCCCTGAAGTTCCCCAAGATGGCGAAACCTATCCCTGAGCGGCCGCCTCTCACACAGGCTGAAAATCAATTTGGCACTCGCCTCCCTCGATTGCTAAAATACTCTTGACAGCGACGTAAACTATGCTAAAATGCAGCTAGTTTAGGTTAGCACTCTCAACATGAGAGTGCTAAACACCCCAAACCTAACTTACCAATCGCACCTGATCAAACAAAATAGTGTGACTGAAAAGGAGATAGTGGTTATGTCGATAAACTTACGGCCGCTTGGTGATCGTTTGGTTGTTGAACCAAAAGAACAAGAGCAAACAACGGCCTCCGGCCTCGTTCTGCCGGAAACCGCCAAGGAAAAGCCCCAAGAAGGGGAAGTCCTCGCCGTCGGTCCTGGCCGCCGCGATGACGATGGCAAGCGTATTGCTATGGATGTGTCCGTTGGCGATCTTGTCCTCTATGCCAAGTATGGTGGCACAGAAGTAAAAATTGATGGCAAAAAGCTGTTGATCCTCAAAGAAACTGACGTTTTGGCGATTGTCGAAAAATAGTAGCTGCAACCAATAAACGCGAATCAGCACAAGCGTAGCTGCTTGATGAAAATTCGCGCAATTCGTTGCTGAGAAATTATCACTGCTGGAGAATTAAAGCATGGCAAAGCAACTCATTTTTTCCGAAGATGCACGACGCAAATTAAAGCGTGGTATTGATACCGTCGCTACCGCTGTGGCGACCACCCTGGGGCCAAAAGGTCGCAACGTGGCCCTGGACAAGAAGTTTGGTGCGCCCACCGTCACCCATGACGGCGTAACCGTTGCCAAAGAAATTGAACTCGAAGATCCCTATGAGAACATGGGCGCCCAGCTCTTCAAAGAAGCGGCCGTCAAGACCAATGAAATCGCTGGTGACGGCACGACCACAGCCACCGTTCTGGCACAAATGATGGTCCACGAAGGCTTAAAGAACGTCGCCGCTGGCGCAAACCCGATGCTGCTCAAGCAAGGCATCGAAGCCGGCACGGCCGCCCTGGCACAGCGCATCCGCGAGATGGCTATCCCCATTGATAGCTTCGATGAAATCGCTCAGGTTGCCTCCATTTCCGCCCAAGATGAAGAAATCGGTCAGCTCATTGCCACCGTCATGGACAAGGTTGGTAAGGACGGCGTGATCACCGTTGAAGAGTCCAAGGGTCTGCAATTCGAGACCGAGTACGTCGAGGGTATGCAATTTGATCGCGGCTACATCAGCGCCTATTTCGTCACCGACACTGAGAATATGGAAGCGGTGATCGAAGACGCCTACATCCTGATTCACGACAAGAAGATCAGCTCCGCCCAGGACATCGTTCCCATCCTGGAGAAGCTGGTGCAGATCGGCCGCAAGAACCTGGTCATCATCGCCGAAGACGTAGACGGTGAAGCGTTAGCCACCCTGGTGTTGAACAAGTTGCGCGGCATGATCAATGCGTTGGCCGTCAAAGCCCCCGGCTTCGGCGACCGCCGTAAGGCGATGCTCCAAGACCTTGCCGTTCTAACCGGCGGCCAGGTCATCACCGAGGAGATGGGCCGCAAGCTAGAAAGCACCCAGATCAGCGACCTCGGCCGCGCCAAGAAAGTTGTCTCCACCAAGGACGACACCACGATTGTGGACGGCCAGGGTGATGAAAGCGCGATCAAAGGTCGCGTCGAGCAGATCAAGGTCGAAATCGAGCGCAGCACCTCCGACTATGATCGCGAAAAGCTGCAAGAGCGTCTGGCGAAGTTGGCAGGTGGTGTGGCCGTCATTCGCGTTGGCGCGGCAACGGAAGTGGAATTGAAGGAAAAGAAGCACCGTGTTGAGGACGCACTGAGCGCGACCCGCGCGGCCGTCGAAGAAGGCATTGTCCCCGGTGGCGGCGTGGCCTTGCTCAATGCCCTCCCCGCTCTCGACGAAGTAAAGGTTGGCGATGGCGATCCAACGACTGGTCTGCACATTCTGCGTCTGGCCCTCGAAGGCCCCATGCGCAAGATCGCCGAGAACGCCGGTATGAATGGTGATGTCATCATTCAAAACGTACGTCGCCTGCAAGAAGAAAAGGGCGATCCGAAGATGGGCTTCAATGTGATGACCGGCGAATATTTGAACATGGTCAAGGCCGGTATCATTGACCCGGCGAAGGTAACACGTGGTGCGTTGGAGAACGCGGCCAGCATCGCCGCGATGGTGCTGACCACCGACGCGCTGATCACCGATCTCCCCGAACCCGACAAAGCCCCGATGGGTCCTCCCGGAGGCGGCATGGGCGGGATGGACTTCTAAGAGCATCCTAGCGAGTCGCTAGAAACCGCGTTTCTCCAAAGAAACCCGGTTTCTGTGTACCATACAAAAAGACCTCTCGTTCTGAGAGGTCTTTTTGATCTCTCGGCCAAACAACTTACATCTACACAAAGCCCATGCTTTTCTAGTATAATTAGCAACATTATGAGCGTCACCATTCAAATTTCGCCGGAGACATATCAACTGCTACAACGCTGGGCCAAAGACGCAAATTCATCTCCAGATGAAGTTGCGGAAGCCGCGATTCATGGACGGTTAGATTATGGAACCCACCTTGAGCAGCGGCCGACCCGCTTCGGCCTCCAAACCTACATCCGCAACACACGGGTAGCCGTGCGGCACATTGCAGCCTTCTTACAGGCCGGGCATACGGTGGAAGAAATTATTGATGAAGGCTTACCACACTTACCTCCGGCCGCGATCCATGAAGCCATTGCCTACTACTACGACCATAAGGCAGAAATTGAAGCCGAACTGTCTGCAAATCAACCCGAAGCTATCCAGGCAGAGCTTCGACGACGATTGTCACCTGACCAATACGCCCAATTAACTGGACAACAAGTGTGACTTCACCCCGGTTTCTGCTCGACGAGCACGTTTGGCATGGCTTAGTGCGAATCGCTTTGGAAGCAGGCACAGACGCACTTCCTGTGCAGTCTGTTCTCCCTGAGGGAACAGGAGATGAAGAGGTTTTAGCATTCGCTGCAAGTCAAGCGCGAATATTACTCACCAGTAACGCTGAAGATTTTGGACCATTAGCGGAAAAGTGGTTCTTTGACGGTCTTGAACATTGGGGGATTGTGATCCTACCAGGGCAAACTAACAAGTCATTGTTTGCCCGCGCTCTAAGAAACATCGTTCAACATCACTCTGCTGAATCATTCAAGAACACCTATCGCTTTATCCAAGCGTTCGGATAACTGGCAGCGGATAGCGAGACTGCGAGTGATTCCCTGTTTTTAGGAAAGCTAATACGTCACTCTGCACTTGCTCCTCCGTCATCTGGCTGGTATCCAAATAGAAGTGACAATGCTTGCGAGCATGTGCCAGACGTTGGTGTTGGATAGCCAAACGTTCCGGGCCACCATCCAGCGTCGGCCGTCTCCGCTTCGCCGCCTCATAGTCTACGTCCAGATAGACCAACACATCCGGCTTGCTGATCAACTGCCACATTTCCGGCACATAGGAATGCTCTTGCGCAGTGTGTCGCGCTTCATACCCGGCCGCGCGTAGCGCATTAACCAACGTACTCTTGCCAGACGCACATGGCCCCACCACCGCCACGCGCAACGGAGACTTAGGGGGAGGCTCAGATTCAGGTGATGCAGATGATTCAGACTCCATAGTTATATCCCAAAGGCACACGGCCGCTCAGCCGTCGCGCATCATCCCCCACCCGTGGCAAAACGGAGATCGCCATCACGCTAATGTCATCACGCGGCCGTCCGTCATCCAATGCCACCGCCTCCTGCAATAACACATCCACCAGTCGCGACGGCTCGCACGCGCCACTACTGACCAACCGCTGGAACGCCGCATAAGGATCATACGCCCCTTTTCCCGCCAGCGTCCCGGCATGTCGCAATCCATCGGTAAAGACCACAACAATTGTGCCTACCTCAATCGGTATCTCTGTGATTACCGGCTTTGTGTGACGATGAACACCAACACTTTGTGACGGTTCATCCAGCAAATAAAACCCCGCCGCTGCCGTATGCACCATCACTGGCGATTCATTATTGCGTGAAATGACAATCGTCCGCGTCAGCGTATCCAGCGACAAAATATTCAGCGTCGCCGACACCTTGCCACCGCGATAGGCAAAGAGGTAATCGTGCGCTGCACGTGCGGCCGCACCATCGCGCACGCCTTCTGCCAACAACTGGATCGCCTTCCGCGCCACCACATTGCTGATGTTCTTCGCCGAACGGCCGCTGCGCTGCCCATCCACCAACACCATCGACAGCCCGCCATGCGGCCGTTCCACCATCTCCAGCGTATCCCCACTCTCGCTGGTGGCATACTTACTAACTTTCGCGACTGCAAACTGTGCTTCCATGATTTTAGTGGAGAGTG
>CAYPHY010000081.1:0-6849 GCA_964410625.1 uncultured Ardenticatenaceae bacterium
CCGAAGACTCCGCTCGGAATGACAGTTGTTCAAACTTTTGAAACAGTGTGCTAAATCTGGACTTGTTTTTTTGCATCGAATTTTCGCGAATGGAGCGAGTTTCGCCTGCGAATTTTAAACTGATTTTTAATTCGCGTAATTCGTTGCTAAAATTTTTTCATAGACAAAGACGATGAATGGGAGTAGTAGGCGGCCGTTCGGCCGATAGAGAGTAGAAGCCATTGGCTGGAAGCTTCTACAAGGTTTGATCCCGCCCAAGTCGCCCAGGAGTCCTTCTGCTGAATTAATTGGTTAACACGTTTAAACGTGTTTCCTGTACCAGACGTGGAATTCATTCCACGGGTAAGCAGAAGCGGTTCAGCCCGTTAACGCTGCAATGAGTGCCGGTTTGGCCTGGGGCTTGACCGGAATCAAGGTGGTACCACGTGAGATTGACGCTCTCGTCCTTGGAGGGATGAGGGCGTTTTTGGTTTAGAAGAGAGAGATTGGAGAGTGGAGATTAGAGATTGAGAGACTGGAAGACGGACAGACTACAGCGGATGGGGAAATAATCGGATATTAGGTTTATGCACATCCGTTTGTTTCTCTATCCGTTGTTGTTTTAGGGATTGAGAGACTACAGGGAGACTACAGCGGATAAGGAAACAAACGGATATTAACTCTATACGTATCCGCTTATTTCTCCATCCGTTGTTGTCTCTATTTGGAGAGATTCAATGAGTGAAATGCCGAAAGCATATGATTTTAAAAGCACCGAGGAACGGCTCTACCAATGGTGGGAGGAGAATGGCTGGTTTAAACCGGAGGCACGGCCGCCGGATGCGGAGCCGTTTGTGATTTCCATTCCCCCGCCCAATGTGACCGGCGAACTACATATGGGCCATGCGATGTTTGTCGCGCTGGAGGATTTGATGATCCGCCGGGCGCGGATGCAGGGACGGGCGGCGTTGTGGGTTCCGGGGACTGACCACGCCGGGATTGCGACGCAATTGCAGGTGACGAAGCTGCTGGAGCGGGAAGGGACCTCGCCGCAGGAGATCGGCCGCGAAGCCTTTCTCGAACGCGCCTGGGCTTGGAAAGAGAAGTATGGCAGCCACATCACCCGCCAGTTGCGCCGCCTGGGGGCGTCGTGTGATTGGGAGCGCGAACGCTTCACGCTCGATGAGGGGTTGTCGGCCGCCGTGCGCGAAGCCTTTGTGCGCCTCTACCGCATGGGGTTGATCTACCAGGACGAATATCTGGTGAACTGGTCGCCAGGGCTGCAAACGGCCGTCAGCGACCTGGAAGTGGAGTATAGCCAAGAGCAGGGCTTCCTCTATCACTTCAAGTACCGCCTTGAAGGGGGTGACTTCCTGCCGGTGGCGACGACGCGGCCGGAGACGATCCTCGGCGATACGGCGATTGCCGTCCACCCGGAGGATGAACGGTATCAAGCGTATATCGGCCGGATGGCGTTGGTTCCGATTGTGGACCGACCGGTTCCGATCATCGCCGATGAGTATGTTGACCCCGACTTTGCCGACGGGGTGCTGAAGGTGACGCCGGGGCATGACCCCAATGATTTTGAGATCGGCCGCCGTCATGGGTTGCCGATTTTGAATGTGCTGAACAAAGATGCGACGATGAGCGCGGCCGCCGGGCCGTATGCGGGGCTGGACCGCTTCGTGGCGCGGGAACGGCTGTGGGCGGATATGGAAGCGGCTGGGTTAACGATCAAGAAGGAGCCGTACACACTCAATGTGCCGCGTAGCCAGCGCGGCGGCGAGATTGTCGAGCCGCTGGTCAGCAAGCAATGGTTTGTGGATGTGGAGCCGATGGCGAAGATGGCTTTGCAGGCGGTGCATAGCGGCCGTATCCGTATCATCCCCGACCACTTTGTGAAGATTTGGGACAACTGGCTGACCAACATTCGGCCGTGGTGCATCAGCCGCCAACTGTGGTGGGGACACCGTATCCCCGTGTGGACATGCACCGACTGCGGCAACCAGATGGTGGAGACAATTGACCCAACGGCGTGCGACGTATGCGGCAGCCAACGGCTGGAGCAAGACCCCGATGTGTTGGATACCTGGTTCAGCAGCGGCTTGTGGCCGTTTTCGACATTGGGTTGGCCGAAGCAGACGGCCGACTTGCAACGCTTCTATCCGACGGACGTGATGGAGACGGGGTATGACATCCTCTTTTTCTGGGTGGCGCGGATGGTGATGGCCGGGGCATTGTTTACCAACGACATCCCCTTCCACACCGTCTACCTGCATGGGCTGGTGCGGGATGAGAACGGCCGCAAGATGAGCAAGACGCTGAACAACGTTACCGATCCGCTGGATGTGATCGCCGACTATGGCACGGATGCGCTCCGTTTCACCTTGCTGACCGGCGGCACGCCGGGGAATGATC
Organism: uncultured Ardenticatenaceae bacterium; assembly: GCA_964410625.1. Lineage (GTDB taxonomy): Bacteria > Chloroflexota > Anaerolineae > Promineifilales > Promineifilaceae > CAYPHY01. Next base: position 2,398 of record CAYPHY010000081.1, read on the forward strand.
TCAATCTATCGTTGGATCGAGTTGCCAACAACCGCAACTTCGCCAATAAAATTTGGAATGCCACCCGCTTTGTGACGCGCAGTTTGGAACGGGTGACGGCCGCTGATGCGCTGGATGAGACGGCGTTGGAAGCAGGCTACAGCGCGGCCGACCGCTGGATTCTCACCCGCCTCAGCGAGACGGTGGCGACGGTAGATCGGCTGATGGACAGCTACCAGTTTGGCGAAGCGGGGCGACAGGTGTATGAGTTTCTGTGGAATGAGTTCGCCGATTGGTATGTGGAGCTGGCGAAGGTGCAGTTGCGCGAAGGGGGCGCGGCCGCCTGGCGTACCCTGAGCGTGTTGCGTCGCGTGCTGGATGAGGCGTTGCGGCTGCTTCATCCCTACATCCCTTACGTGACCGAGGAGACGTGGCAGCAGCTCAAGCGGGCGTTTGTGGCCGCTGATGTGGGCATTGCGCCGCCGGAAGGGTGGAGCGAGGCGTTGATCATCGCTGATTGGCCACAGGCGGGACAACCATATCCGCAGGCAGCGGCCGACTTTGAGCAACTGCGGGAATTGGTGCGCCGGATTCGTGCCGTCCGCGCCGAGCGTGGGGTGGAACCGGGTCGCGCGATTGTCGCCCATCTGTCGGCGGGCAACAAGACAGACTTTTACAATGAGCATCGCGCCATCCTCGCTTTCCTGGCGCGGTTGGACGAGGAACAACTGCGAATTGAGGAACGGCTGGAACCAACGGCCGATGCGGTGACGATTGCCCTCGGTGCGGTGACCTGTTATCTGCCGCTGGCCGATATGGTGGACCTAGCGGCCGAGCGTGAGCGGTTGGAGAAGGAATTGGCGGAAACGGAAGGGCAGATCGGCCGTCTGACGGCGTTGCTGGCTGGGCCTTTTGCGGAGAAGGCGCCGGCGGCCGTAGTGCAGAAGGAACGGGAGAAGCTGGCGCAATTGGAAGCGGCGCGGGAGGAAGTGCGCGAACGACTGAGTGCGCTCGGCGGTTAGGCTAGGGGTATATTGGCGTATTCTTTTTAACTCAGAGGCACAGAGATGCAGAGACGCAGAGAAGACTGGATAACTCTTTGCGCCTCTGAGTCTCTGCGTTAAATATTTGGACATAGTTTAGGGAACCATGACAAACAATGTGAGACCAACAGGCGTGACGGCCGACCGGCAGAATCGGGTGGTAACGATTGGCTGGAGTGACGGCCGAGAGTGTGAGTATTCCTTTGCTGGGTTGCGGGCGATTTGCCCTTGTGTGGAGTGTCGCGGTGGTCATGCCAACATGGGGTATCCGGCCGATAAGGAGCTACTCCGCACGGCGCAGGATGATACGTTGACGTTAGAGCGGATTGACCCGGTTGGCAGCTACGCACTGCAGTTCACCTGGGGCGATGGACATTCGACGGGTATCTACACCTGGCAGTATCTTTATGAGGCGTGTAGCTAAGGGAATAGCTCATCTACTGATTGAAATACCTGCCCGCCGCCGTTCTCCAATTCTTTCATCGCTTCCAGGGTATCGGCATTAGGGCGTCTGGAGGTGGATTGGAAGGGCAGCCCACCTTGATTCTAGGGATGTAAGCAGGTTCAATAACGATAAATATGTGGGTACAATTGTGGCCGCAAAAGGAGCATAAGGATGTTATCCATTGGTGTACGTGAGTTTAAGGATCAAATCAATAGTGTGTTGAGGCGAGTACGTACCAAGGGGGAAATCGTCGAAATCACCTATTACGGGCAGGCAGTGGCGCAATTGGTTCCGGTGGTCAACGATGCTCCTTCAAAGCAATCAATTGACGCGATTTTAACCGACTTTGATAGCCTTGCGGCTGAAATTGGGCAGGCATGGCAGGGAAGCCCATCTGCTTTAGAGGCAATTGAAGAAGTAAGGCGCGATCTATAATGGTTGTTGACGCCGGTATCTTTGTCAGCTATTTGTTGCCACGAGACGATCATCATACCCGTTGCCGTGATTGGATGAGGCAACAGTTGTCCGAAGGAGCCTACTTTGTTGCTCCAATCATCTTGTTGACCGAAGTTGGCGGGGCAATTGCCCGCCGTGCAAGCAGCAATTTGGGGCGACGGGCGGTTAGCCAGTTACAGCAGCTACCCGGCTTGAGACTGTTGCCGGTAGACCATTCGTTAGGGGTTTTGGCTACCGAATTGGCTATTGAGTTAAGGCTTCGTGGTGCTGATGCTATCTACGTGGCGACGGCCGAGCGACTCAACATTCCTCTAGCTGCCCTGGATAGAGAACAACAAGAACGGGCAAAATCTCGTGTCTCTGTCGTAGTTCTCTAGCTCAATGATGCAGATTTATAAGGGACTTCCCTCGGCGAAGTGGAAGCGATATAGACTGCTAAGAATCCGAAAGGTAGCGGGAACACTTACGGAAGCTGGATATGAAGAACTTTTGGCTATCAATGATGAAATTGAGCTTGCCAATGCACAACGATTGGAAGCTTTAGATAAGTTAGCTGCTCTAAGAGGGGTATCGGTTCGGGAATTGATGGTTTCGCTTGGGCTTGCCAGCCCAGTATGAAAAGATTTCATTTAAAGGGGGCAATAAAATGTTTTGGTCTGCGTTTCTAGGTAGTTTGGCAAGCACAACTATAATTGTGCTGTTGCTAATTGGGGTGATAGTAATTTGGGATAAGATTGAGCAGCGTAACAAGTCGAACAATCCAGATACATCAACACAGGCAAATGCGGGTTCCAATAATGAAAGAATCTTAGAGATTCATATCGAAAAAAATATTGTTTCCAACTTTTCTCGGTACTTTCCGACCTTACATATTTATCGATCCGAAGACTTATCTGATGCTGATAAGCCCAAGGGAGTACGTCTACGCTCACCAGCAGGCGAGATTGATATTCTATGCGTTGACGAAGATGGGAATTTTGTCGTTATCGAACTAAAGCGTGGAAAAGCTCCCGACAAAGTCGTTACACAAGTTACACGCTATATAAATTGGGTCAAAGAGAGTCTCGCCAGTGATGGGCAAACGGTAAAAGGTCTAATAATTGCCAAGTCATTCGACAATCGCTTATGGTATGCTTTAATGTCGCATGGTGATATTGATGCGATGGTTTATGATTGGCACCTGACGCTTAAGAAATTCACACCGTTACATGATGGAGTATCTACAAGCAGTTCTCTAGCAACTGCTCATAGCTCTGGCGTTGGCGGATGAGGCGGAAGGTGTCGCCTTCGACGAGGAGTTCGGCCGCTTTCAAATGCCCGTTGTAGTTGGAACTCATCGCAAAGCCGTACCCCCCGGCCTGGAGGATGGCAAGCAGGTTGCCGGGGTGGAGGGGGGGCAACGGCCGTTCCCGCGCCAGCCAATCACCCGTTTCGCAAATCGGACCGACGACATCTACCGTCTCTAGCGTTCCATTGCTTTCCGTTGCCGAGAGGATGGGATGGTAGGCGTTGTAGAGCGTCGGGCGGATCAAGTCGCTCATCCCGGCATCGGCGATGACGAAGCGTTTGTCTCCTTGCTCCTTTGTATAGAGAACGGAGGTAAGTAAGACTCCGGCCGGGCCGACAATAGAACGGCCGGGTTCCATCACCAAATCAAAGCCCGCTTGCCAGACGGGGCGAGAGACGGCCGTTACCCATTCCTCAATATCCGGTGTGGATTGTCCTGCCTGGTAGGGGATGCCCAGGCCGCCACCAACGTCAATGTATTGTAGTTGGACCCCTTCGGCCGCCAGCTCTTGAGCGAAGCTGACCAGGAAGTGGACCGCCTCGACGTAGGGATTGAGGTCGGTGATTTGCGAGCCGATGTGGGCAGCGAGGCCGACGGGGCGCAACCAGGGGTGGACGGCCGCTTCATGCAGCATCGCCGCCGCCCGGTCGCGGGGGACACCAAATTTGTGGCCGTGCAGCCCAGTACTGATGTAGGGGTGGGTTTCGGCGTTGATATTGGGGTTGACGCGCACGCCGACGGGCGCGATTTGCCCGCAGGAGGCGGCGACTTCGGCGACGGCCGCCAGTTCCATCTCCGATTCGATATGCAGGGCACGGACACCGGCGGCTAATGCTTCGGCGATTTCGTCCTTGGTTTTACCGACGCCGGAGTAGATGATCTGCTCGCCGGAGATTCCGGCGTGGCGGGCGAGGAACAGTTCGCCGCCGCTGGTGATGTCGGCCCCCAAACCTAATTCGTGCAGTAGTTTAATCAATGTTGGATTGCTATTGGCTTTGAGGGCGTAACAGATCAGTGTCTGCTGTTCGTGTTCGGCCGCCACCGTCGAGCGATAGGCCATCGCCCGGCGGGTCAATTCGGCGCGGCTATAGACGTAGACGGGCGTGCCAACGGCCGCTGCAATGTCAGCCAAATCCACGTCTTCGCAGTGGAGACGGCCGTTGCGGTAAGAAAGTGGTGAGTGGTGAGTGGCGAGTGACGAGTCGCTAATCCCATTGTTCATTGCTTCATTGTCTCATTGT
>CAYPHY010000082.1:0-5166 GCA_964410625.1 uncultured Ardenticatenaceae bacterium
AGGGATTCCTCGCTCCGCTCGGAATGACGTTGCAATCACTATTGAAACACTGTAGTTAATCTACGTCCTCTCTTCTTGTTTGCAGCAACCATCTGGACACAGGATCAAAAAGACCTCCTGTGATCGCTGCAATCCTCAGGAGGTCTTCGACTTATATGATAATCAGAATGGCGTCAATCAATTTAAGTATTGGCGCAAATGACCGGCGAAGTTGGGATGGCGCAGCTTGCGCAACGCTTCCTTTTCAAGCTGGCGGATACGCTCGCGAGAGAGGCCAAACATCTCACCCACTTCTTTCAAGGTGCGCGATTCGCCGTCTTGCAAGCCATAACGCAGGCGCAGGATTCGCGCTTCACGTGGGGTCAGTTGGTCAAGAATCTCGCCGATCTCCTCGGTCAACATCTTTTGGGCGACTGACTCGGCCGGAGGTGGCGCTTCGATGTCCTCAATAAAGTCGCCTAGCTCAGCATCCGACTCGTCCCCCACCGGCCGTTCCAAATGGACTGGCTGGCGGCTGGTGCGTAACATCCAACGCACGCGGTCGGCCGGCAGCTCCATGTTCTCGGCAATCTCTTCGGCCGTCGGCTGGCGGCCATACTCCTGCTCCAGCTCCTGGGCTACCTGGTACAGCTTGCTGATGCGGCCGCCAAGATGGGCTGGAATACGGATGGTGCGGCCGTGGTTAGCCAGAGCGCGGGTCACGGCCTGGCGAATCCACCAGGTGGCATAGGTGCTGAAGCGGTTCCCGCGCCGGTAATCATACTTCTCCACCGCCTTCATTAAGCCCACATTCCCTTCCTGAATCAGGTCCAGGAATTGCAGGCCACGGCCGCGATACTTCTTGGCAATGCTGACCACCAGACGGGTATTGGCGCGAATCAAGTGGGCGCGGGCGGCATCACCGACCTCGCGGGCATGTTCCAGTTGTGCCCACTCTTCCGGGTCTTCCAGGTCTCCGGCCGCCAATAGCTCTTCCGCTTCCCGTCCGGCTTCGATCTCTTTCGCCAGATTCACTTCTTCTTCGGCCGACAGCAGACCCTGCTGCCCCATTTCGCGGAAATAAAGCCCAACCGAATCATCAATCGGCACGTTGCTCAGGTCAAACAGGGGCGCGTCATGCGCCCGCACCGAAGAAGCGTCGGCATACAAATCATCATCGAGGACGAGATCATCATCGCTGCTGGCGCCATTGGCCATCGCAGCTACCTCGTCCTCATTCTCATAAATGGCAATACCTAAGGATTGAACCTCTTCCAACAGAGTTTCCAGCAATGCAATGTTGTTTTCTAATTCCGGTAATGCCTCTAAGATTTGGTCGTATGTCAAATAACGCTGATCAATTCCATCATTGATCAGCGCATTGAGGACCTCCATCTCGTCCGACAACGGATCATTTAGATCGCCCATTATTCGCTAAAAATTCCTTCTCTTTCCCGATGATATTTTTGTGCTTATGCGCAGCCTCGGTGACCGGCAAAAGTCCACGGCGCTCGCACTCTTCCCTAAGATCAAAGGTGCAGTCTAGCATATTGCTTAAATAAAAGTCAAGAGGCTAAGCACAATGAAATTAAGCATAAATACTTATTCAGTACTATCCGATACTGTGTACCGCCACATACCTTCCATGCTTCCTTAAAATATTATAGCACATCCAATCTCGGTTTGACGGCCGAATTTTGAATCTCCTTAATATTCCCCTTGTCCAATCGTTTTTTGTGCCAAACGCGCTATAATGCGCTCTATTATGGGTTTTCCAACATGGACCTTGTGGGGCATGGGGCTATCGGCCGCCGGGGCATTGATCGCCATTGGGCTGGCGCTCGTGGCACAAACGCCACGCCTGCTGGCCCGCTTTGGTCTGACAAAATTTCGCTTTGACCTGCGTGCCAGGTCTTTTACTGTTTATGGCTTTGCCTTACTACTACTGGGAATCGGCTTCTTTTTGGCTGGTGTGCCGTTAGGTGACACACCCGTTGCTGAATCACCCTTAGAGCTGGCGGAGGGTGGGTCGTCTTTGAACGGAACTACAGCGGCCACAGAAATACCGTCTGAAGCACAAAACCCGCTGTCCACACTCGACGCGGCTACCCCGGCAGACACAGTTGAGGAAGAGGCATCCGGCAGTGCCACGACTTCTAGCACTGGGGCTTTTGGGGGCTTGCCAAATCAGGAGACTACAACAGAAGAGGCCGCTGAGCCGACCATTCCGGCCGAACTGCTGGGGACAGAGGTGGCTGATGGCTCCCTATCTTCAACGTCACTGCTAACCACAACGACAACGGTGACAGCGACCAATGGCATCGCCGCGACCGACGTGCCTCTGGAAGCAAGCGCGACGGATGAGCCACCCACGCCAACCGAGACACCTGAGCCCACCTCAACGGCTACCCCCGTACCCTCCCCCACCGAAGAACCAACGGAAGTGCCAACGGCCACTCCTTCACCAATGCCTCCCGACCAGCCAACGGCCACCATCGGCGTGGGGACCAGCACACTCTGGGTCCGCCGTACGCCCGGCGGCCAAAATCTGAGCCTGCTGCGTAGCGGGGACACCGTGCTCTTGCTGAGCGGCCACGCCAATTACAATGGGTTGCTCTGGCGGCAGGTGAGCACGCTGGATGGGGTCGTGGGCTGGGTGCAAACCGCCTACTTAGACATTAACGAAACGGTACAGGCAACCCAATAGCACACAGGCACACGCCAAGTATAGTGATTACGTTGAAAAGCCGATTTATCGCCGGGCTATTTTCGTAACAGATAATCTTCCAGGGCGTTAATATCGGCCGGGAGCGTTCGCGGGGTGGTCGCCTGGGATACGGCCGTCTCCGGGTCCTTCAGACCGTGTCCGGTCAACACACAGACTGCCGTCTTGCCTACTGGGTCTACTTCCCCTCGCTCGATCTGCTGCTTGAGGGCGGCCAAACCGGTCGCCGAAGCGGGTTCGACAAACACCCCTTCCACCGCCGCCAACAACCGCCAGCTTGCCAGGATTTCTTCATCGGTGACGGCGGTGATAATCCCATCGGACTTATCCAATGCCTCCAGCGCTTGCCGCCAACGGGCCGGATTGCCGATGCGAATGGCCGTCGCCACCGTTTCGGGTTGCTCCACGGGACGGCCGAGGACAATCGGCGCAGACCCGGCGGCCTGTCCACCCAGCAAGCGCGGCAATCCTTTGCCGTACTGCTGGTAACCTAGCCAATAGGCGGTGATGTTTCCGGCGTTGCCCACCGGCAAACAGTGCCAATCCGGTGCACGGCCGTCTAGCTGATCACAAATCTCAAAGCTTCCCGTCTTTTGCCCTTCCAAACGCCAGGGGTTGATCGAATTGACCAACACAATCGGCTGTCGCTCGACAATCTCACGCACCATGCGCAAACCATCGTCAAACGACCCTTCGATGCTCAACACCTCCGCACCATAAGTCAGACAGGCGGCCAATTTACCCAGCGCGATCTTCCCTTCGGGGACCAACACCAGACAACGTAACCCGGCACGGGCGGCATAGGCGGCCGCGCTGGCGGCCGTGTTGCCCGTGCTGGCACAGATCACGCTTTGCGCCCCTTCGTGGACGGCCTGAGTGATGGCGGCCGTCATCCCGCGATCCTTAAAGGAGCCGGTCGGGTTTAACCCTTCATATTTAAGGAAGAGCCGCAGCCCCGCTTTGGGGGCCAATTTTTCCGCCAAACGCGGCGCGGCAACCAGAGGGGTGTTGCCCTCATTGAGGGTCACCACCTGTACATCATCACCAAAAGGTAAATAAGAACGATATGCGTGAATAACTCCGGGCCAGTTCATAGTAAAGAGTAAAGAGTGAAGAGTGGAGAGTGGGGAGATTGGACTGTTACTCTTCACTCCTCACTCTCCACTCCCCACTAGTAGCTACTGCCCTGGGATGAGCAGCATTTGTCCGGGGTAAATGACATAGGGGGAAGTCAGGTTGTTGGCCTGGGCAATGGTAGTCCAGGGGATGCCGTAGAGCAGGGCGATGCGCAGCAGGCTCTCGCCCGGCCGCACCTCGTGGGTAAATTCTGGCGTGGGGCCGGGTCGGTTGACGGGAATCTTCAACACCTGTCCCACGTAAATCTGGCTGGGGCTAACCAGTCCATTGGCCTCGGCGATTTGCACCCAGCCAATGCCATAGGCCAGCCCAATGCGAAACAGGTTTTCGCCCGGCCGGACAGTATGGGTTGTCTCCGTCTGTGGGGATGGCGTGGGTTGTTCTGGTTGCCCGCCTGTGCCCGGCGTTCCTTCCGTGCCTTCTGTCGGAATGGTCAATACCTGTCCGACGGTAATGCGATTGGCGTTGGTCAGCCCATTGGCCTGGGCGATTACCACCCAAGAAAGCCCATATTGCAAACCAATGCGATACAAATTCTCACCAGGGGCAACCGTGTGGGTCCGCGGTGTAGCAGGCGCGGCCGCCTCTGCAGAGGCACTCTCTTCCTGAGTTGCCGGAAGGGTCGGTGCTTCCGGTGCTTCAGCGGCCGTCTCCGAATCGGCCTCATCTCCTCCCTCATCGGCCCCCGCTTCGGCAACCGCCTCTTCCTCATCCTCCTCCGTTGGTTGTGGCGGCTCTGCTTCATCCATCTCGGCCGCTTCTTCCTCGGCCGACGGAGTCGGTGACATCACAGGCAAGGAGGTAGCCGACGGCTCTGGCGTGCCTTCATCTGGCGGTTCGGCCGTCTCGCGGGGGGATGTTTCGGATGTTTCAGCAACGGCCGTTGGTTCAGCCATATCAACGACGGCCGTTGGGGCTTCAACTTCCCCCTGCCCGCCACCTACTTCCGGATCGCCCTCCGCCCCACCAACGGCAATGGTTGGCACACCGGTCGGCAGAGCATCCATGCTGCTGGGCAGCGGCCGATCGCAGGCCACCAATACGAATAGCACAATTAAGACAATTAGCGCAAAGGGACGAAACCGCCAGCTCACCATTTGAATACCTCCACTACGGTGTTTACCACTGGACGCTAACTATACCACGAATTTACCTGGCGTCCTACTGGCGTAAGGGCGAAATTTCATCCAAAACAAACATAGGTTGGAGGTAAGTTTTCCAATTCAACCTCATGCTAATTACAGTGTTTAAATAGTGATTGCAACGTCACTCCGAGCGGAGCGAGGAATCCCTGGCGATTCCGTTGACCAGCGAATGGATAGGGA